>CAWISO010000027.1:0-405797 GCA_963838755.1 uncultured Actinomycetota bacterium
GAGTGTCACGCAAGCGTGACGACGGGTCGCCGTTCTTGATCAGCGCGGCGCGCTCCAGCGTGGCCTGTGCCATCTTGACATGTGCCGCGTCGACCAGAACACCGTTGACGCCCACCGCGCCGAGACCCTTCTGCTGGCCTTCGCGGTATGCGGCGACGTTGCGCTCGGCCATCGCGATCTCCTCCTCGGTTGGCGCGTAGACCTGGTTGGCGACGGCGATCTGTGACGGGTGGATCGCCCACTTGCCGGTGTATCCATCAGCGCGGCCCGTCGCGCATCGGCTCGTAGCCCGCCAGATTTCCGTAGTCCGGATAGGGCGCGTCGATCGCGTCGATGCCGGCGATCCGCGCGGCGACGATCACCTTGTTGCGGGCGTAGGCCCAGAAGTCGCCAGGGTATTCGCCGAGCGGGTCGAAGTTGGTGTCCACCCGCGCCCCCTGCGACAGCGAGAAATCCCCGACACCGAAGATCAGCGCATCCAGCCGCGGGCTGGCTTTTGCGATCTCTTCGGCGTTGGCCAGTCCCTCGACCTCTTCGATCAGCACCTCGAGCCGGATCTGCCGCGACAGGCCGAGCTTGGCTTCCAGCTGGGTGAGCAGCACATCGACCCACCAGACATCGCGGGCCCCAAGCGCTTTGGGGATGATGATCGTCTCGAGGTTCTCGCGGGCGTTGGTAACGACCTCGACGATGTCGTCGTGGCACCACTGGGTGTCCAGGCCGTTGATGCGGACGGCGCGGACCGTACGCCCCCAGTCGAGTTCGTTGAGGGCTTTGACGGCCTTGGCGCGCGCCGCCTCTTTGTGCGCAGGCGCGGTGGCGTCCTCCAAGTCCAGGAAAACCAGGTCGGCTTCCGACTCCGCGGCGCGGGCGAACATGTGGTCGTTGCTGGCGGGAACGGCGAGTTCCGAGCGACGCAGTAACGAGGTCAAGGGGTTTCTCCTCTCACAGCACGCCGCGGGCGCGTAGGCCGTCGATGTCGCTGCCGTTTAGCCCGAGCAGGCGGCCGTACACGTCGGCGTTGTGCTCACCGATCCGGGGACCAAGGTGCTCGACGTGACCGGTCGCCGCCGAGAACCGCGGAACCGGCGCCTGCACGGTCATCGCGCCGAGTTCGTCGTCGCCCACTTTGACGAATACCTCGCGGTGGGCCAGCTGTTCGTCGGTGACCAGATCGGTGATGTCATACACCGGCGCGGCGGCAACCTCGGCGGCGTCGAAAATGGCCATCGCCTCGGCCAGGGTCTTGGTGGCGACCCAGTCGGCGACGACCTGGTCCACCTCGCGGGCCCGGGCCAGGCGCCGCTGCGGGTCGGAGAAGTCGGCGTCATCGACCAGGTCGGCGCGCCCAATGGCCCGAAACACCCGCAACGCCAGCTGCGGAGAGCTGCCCGACATCGCCAGCCAGCGACCATCCGCGCTCCGGTAGGTGTTGCGCGGCGCCGAGATGTCCCAACGGTTGCCCGCCCGCGTCGGCACCAGCCCGAGTTGGTCGTAGCCCAGCAGAGTCTGCTCCAGCAGCCGCGCCAGCGGATCGATCAGGTTGATGTCGATCAGCTGGCCGGACGCGCCGTGCACGTCGCGGTGGTAGAGCGCCATCATCACCGCGTAGGCGGCGTTCAGCGACGCCACCCCGTCGGCCAGCATGAACGGCGGCAGCGTCGGCGGCCCGTCGGCTTCGCCGGTGATGTTGGCAAAGCCGCTCATCGCCTCACCGAGCGTGCCGAATCCGGGCCGCTCGCTTTTCGGGCCGGTCAGCCCGTATCCGGTGATGTGCAGCATGACGATTCGCTCGTTGACTGCGCGCAGCGCTGGGTAGTCCAGGCCCCACTTCCGCAGCGTCGCGGGCCGGGTGTTGACGATCACGACGTCAGCGTGTTCGACCAGTCGGCGCAGCAGCGCCTGGCCTTCGGCGACTCGCAGGTTCAGGGTGATCGAACGCTTGTTGCGCGACAGCGACTTCCACATCAGCCCGACGCCGTCGATCTGGTTGCCCCAGGTGCGGATCGGGTCCCCGCCGTCAGGTTGCTCGATCTTGATCACCTCGGCGCCGAACTCGCCCAGATAGGTGGCGGCCAGCGGGGCCGCGGCCAAGGTGGCCGCGTCGAGGACCCGGATGCCTTCGAGCATCATGCTCCGACGGGCGCGCAGACCGGCCGTGGTAGCCCTAGGTGGTCGCGCAGGGTGGCGCCGTCGTAGCTGCTGCGGAACAGGCCACGCCGCTGCAACTCCGGGACCACCATCCGCACCACGTCTTCGAACGCTCCGGGCAGATGCGTTGCCGCCAAAACGAACCCGTCGCAGGCGCCGCCGTTGAACCACTCCTCCATCTGGTCGGCGACCTGGGCACCGGTGCCGACAAACCGCGGGCCCTGCAGCAGGGTGGCGCGGTGACCGGCCAGGTCGCGCAGCGTGATGGTGTCGCCCTGAGAGGAGATGTGGGCGCGAAGGTTCTGTACCAGCCCGCGGATGCCCGACACCGATTCGATGAGCTCGTCGGTGATCGGGTCGTCGAGCTCGTGCTTGGAAAAGTCGTAGTTCATCAGTTCTGAGAGTAGGGTCAGCGACGCCATCGGGTGAACCAGGTCGTTGAGGAAGACCTGTTCGCGTTCTTTGGCGTGCTCCTCCGACTCTCCCACCACCGCGTATGCCATCGGGCACACCTTGACCGACTGCGGGTCGCGGCCCGCGGCTTCGATGCGCTCCGTCTGGTCGGCGTAGTGGCTGCGGGCCACCTCGATACCCGGGTCGGCGGTGAAGATCAGTTCGGCCCAGCGCGAAGCGAAATCACGCCCACGGCCCGACGAGCCGGCCTGGATGATCACCGGCCGACCCTGGGGCACCCGCGGCACGGTCAACGGCCCGCGCACCGAGAAGAACTCGCCTTGGTGGTTGAGCTCGTGAACCTTGTCCGGGTCGGCGTAGATGCCGTTGACCCGGTCGTGCAGGATCGCGCCGTCTTCCCAGGTGTCCCACAGACCGACGATGGCGTCCATGAACTCCTCGGCGCGGTTATAGCGGGCATCGTGGTCAAGATGCGTTTTCAGGCCGAAGTTCAAAGCCTCG
Source organism: uncultured Actinomycetota bacterium (assembly GCA_963838755.1). Classification (GTDB taxonomy): domain Bacteria; phylum Actinomycetota; class Actinomycetes; order Mycobacteriales; family Mycobacteriaceae; genus Mycobacterium. The sequence goes on from CAWISO010000027.1 coordinate 3,067, forward strand.
CTGTCGTTGACGGAGGTGACGACGTTCCACGCCGCGCGCCCGCGCGATAAGTGGTCGAGGGTGGAGAACGTGCGAGCCACGTGGAACGGCGTGTAGTAGGTGGTCGAATAGGTCGCGCCGAGCCCGATGTGCGACGTCGCCTGCGCGAGCACGCCGAGCACCACGGATAGGTCCAGCTTCACCGGCCGAGCGCCGTAGCGGACCGCGTCGGCGACCGAGCCGCCGTAGATGCCCGGCATCGCCAGCCGGTCGTCGAAAAACATCAGGTCGAAGCAACCCTGTTCGAGTTGCCTGCCGATCTTGGCGTAGTAGGACGCGTCCAGGTAGCCGTGCTCGGTGGCGGGATGGCGCCAGGAACCCGCGTACACCGAGGTGCTGCCGGCTTGCATGAAGGCGACCAGCGCCATTTGTCGAGTACCCATTCTTGATGTCTAGCATCTGATATATTAGATTTCAAGTATGGCCGCGCCCACCGTCGACATCGCCGGCACGGTGCGCGAGCGCGCCGCGCGGGAATTACGCGACCGGATTCTCACCGGCACGCTGCCCGCGGGTACTCGCCTTGACCTTGACGCGATCACCAAGGAGTTCGCCACCAGCCGCACCCCGGTGCGCGAAGCGCTGCTGGAATTGTCCTACGACGGTTTGGTGCGGGTCGCTCCCCGCAGCGGCATCACGGTGATCGGCATCAGCCCCCAGGATGTGCTGGATAGCTTCACGATTCTGGGCGTGCTGACCGGCCAGGCCGCGGCATGGGCCGCGCAGCGGGTTACCCCGGATGGTGTCGAGCGGTTGCGCGCACTGGCTGCAGACGTCGAAACCCACTCCGGAGAAGGCGGCATCGTCGGGGCGAATTGGCGCTTTCACCGGGAAATTCACCACGCGGCCCACTCGCGGCGGCTGCTGGCGCAGATCCGGCAAGCGGTCCGCGTCGTGCCGTCGAACTTCTTCGCGATGTTTCCCGAACACGAGCACAACGCGCTCGAGGAGCATGAGGCGCTGGTGTCGGCGTTGGCCGACCGGGATGCCGACAAGGCTCGCGACATCGCCGAGCGTCATGTCCTCGACGCGGGGCGCTCGCTGGCCGAATGGCTGGAGCATCAGCAGTCCCTTTAGCCACTACCAGGAGGGCAAGTGCCTTCTTCAGTTTGACGACACGGGTGATAATCAACGCGGAGCATGTGCGTCGCGGTCGAAAACCGAGTCATGGTCCCCGGGCGGTGCTGATGTGGCTGGTGTTAAGCGCGCTTGCAGCGGATGATGGCCCGCAGCCGGTCCAGCCGGGCGGCCATATCACGCTCAGCGCCGTGAGCGGTAGGCCGGTAGTAGTCGACGCCGACTAACTCGTCGGGCGGATACTGTTGCGGGACAACACCATCCGGGTCGTCGTGGGAGTATTTGTAGCCCTGCGCATTGCCCAGCGCCGTGGCGCCCGAATAGTGGCCGTCACGCAGATGCGGCGGCACCAGCCCGGCTTTGCCGGCTTTGATGTCGGCCATCGCCGCGCCCAGCGCGATGGTCACGGCGTTCGACTTGGGTGCAGTGGCCAGGTGCACGGTGGCGTGCGCGAGGGTCAGCTGGGCTTCGGGCAACCCGATCAGTTGCACGGTCTGCGCCGCAGCGACCGCGGTCTGCAGCGCAGTCGGGTCGGCCATACCGATGTCCTCGCTGGCCAGAATCATCAGCCGGCGCGCGATGAACCGCGGGTCCTCACCGGCGACCAGCATGCGGGCCAGGTAGTGCAGCGCGGCGTCGACGTCGGAACCACGCACCGATTTGATGAACGCGCTGATGACGTCGTAGTGCTGATCGCCGTCACGGTCGTAGCGCACCGCGGCCTCGTCGAGCGACTGCTCGATCGCTTCGACGGTGACCTGCTCCCCCGCCTCGGCCGCGACCTCCAGCGCGGTCAGCGCGCGCCGCGCGTCGCCGGAGCCGAGCCGAACGAGGAGGTCCACTGCATCGGGCGCCACCTCGACCTTCCCGCCCAGCCCGCGCGGGTCGTCGATCGCACGTTGCACGACAGTGCGGATGGCCTCGGCGCTCAGCGGCCGTAGCTGCAGGATCAATGACCGCGACAACAGCGGGGCGACCACCGAGAACGACGGGTTCTCGGTGGTGGCGGCCACCAGCAGCACCACCCGGTTTTCCACGGCGGACAGCAGCGCGTCCTGTTGAGTTTTCGAGAACCGGTGGACCTCATCGATGAACAACACGGTCTGCTCGCCGTGGACTGCGGCGCGGCGGGCCAGGTCGATCACCGCCCGGACTTCTTTGACCCCCGCCGACAGCGCCGAGAGCGCCTCAAATCGACGACCGGTGGCCTGCGAGATCAACGCGGCCAGTGTGGTCTTGCCGCTGCCCGGTGGGCCGTAGAGGATGACCGACGCCACGCCCGAACCCTCGACCAGACGGCGCAGCGGCGAGCCCGGCTGCAGCAGATGATCCTGCCCGACCACCTCGTCGAGGCTGGCCGGGCGCATCCGCACCGCCAACGGCGCGCCGAGGTCGACGCGCGAACCGGCGTGCGCGCGCTCGGCCAGGCTGGTCGCGTCGGGGACGTCGAACAGACTGTCGGACACGGTTTCAGGCATACCACGTTGTCGTGACATCGCAGCGTGGTACTCCCCCGAGCGTGACCTGCACCGACGTACGCACCGCCGACAACACGACGACGCATGCAACGCCGGGTCGCAGCGCAGGCGCCGATTCCTTGCTAAGTTCGCTGAGGCGCACGCCTCCACGACTCCACCACCATGAGGCAGGAGTGGCTATGAGCCGGCCCCCGGAGCACCCTGACGGCCCCAACGTCCCCTGGGGCGGCGATCCCCATCCCGGCGGCTACCCACCGCCGGGATACGGGCCACCTCCTGGACCTCCGCCGGGGTATGGCCCGCCGCCGGGATACGGGCCACCTCCTGGACCTCCGCCGGGGTATGGCGCGCCACCCCCGGGGTATGGCGGACCCCCACCGCAGCCCGGCTACGGCCCACCGCCCGGCTACGGCCCACCGCCCGGTTACCCACCGCGTCCCGGACAACAATTCGACATCGGCGACGCATTCGGTTGGGCGTGGAACAAGTTCTCCAAAAACGCAGGGCCGCTGATCATTGCATTGCTGATCTACTTCGTGATCGGCGCGATCCTGCACGGGGCGCTGTGGGTGTTGCTGGGCGGTACCAACTCCCACGTCGTCGTCAACGCTGAGGCACCACCGGCGTTTCCGGCCGGGTTGGACGCCGTCGGCGTTGTCGTGCTTGAGATCGTGTCATTCGTCTTCAGCATCTTCGTGCAGGCGGGCTGCTTGTCCGGGGCACTCGACCTCGCCGACGGCCGGCCGGTGAGCGTCGGGTCCTTCTTCAAGCCGCGCCATTTCGGCTGGGTACTTCTGGCGGCCACTGTGGTGGCGTTGATCGTCGCGGTCTTGGACCTGCCGTCTCTTAGCGGCGGCTTGCTGGTGTGGTTGGTCACCCACGTGGCGATCGCTATCTTCAGCTTCTTCGCGCTGTTCACCATCGCCTTCGCGACCGATCATGGCCTGCATGCGTTCGCGGCCCTGAGAGCCAGCGTTAGCACGGTCGGGTCGCATCTGGGCAGCACTCTGCTGTCCTGGCTGGTGCAAGCCCTGGTGGCGTTCCTGGGCGTCCTGGCCTGCGTCGTCGGCCTCATAGTCGCGGTGCCGGTGGCACTGCTGATCCAGGTTTACACCTACCGTTCGCTGTCCGGCGGTGCGATCGCGCCGCGCACGCCGTGAGTCTCATGACCGATGACAGCACCGGCTCGAAGCTGCCGGAGTGGGAGTACACCTGGTTCCACGCGGAGGGCGCCGACGCCCTGAACGACCTGATGCGTAAGGCCAACACGCTGGGCAAACAAGGGTGGGAGATGGTTAATTTCGCGGTGGACGAGCAGAAACCGTTGACGACGGTGGCGTTCTTCAAACGGCCGTTCCAGGAGGTGGAGCCGCAACCCCGTCGGCGTTTTCTCTAACCAGCGGTGACGAAATCGATCAGCTCCTCGACCCGCCCGATCAGCGCCGCGTCGAGATCCGTCCAGTCTCGGACTTGCCCGCGGATGCGCCGCCATGCCGCGGCGATGTCGGCCGAGTCGGCATGCGGCCAGCCCAGCGCCTGACACACCCCGCGCTTCCAGTCCGTCCCCCGCGGTATGACCGGCCACTCCGCCAGGCCCAGCCGCGCCGGCTTCACCGCCTGCCAGATATCGACGAAGGGATGACCGACCACCAGCGTGTGCGGTCCGCCCGGGCCTCGGCGGACCGCGTCGGCCAGCCGCGCCTCCTTCGAACCCGGCACCAAGTGGTCGACAAGCACGCCGAGGCGTCGCGTCGGGCCCGGCCGGAACCGCTTGACAACGCCGACCAGGTCATCGACCCCACCGAGATGCTCGACCACCACCCCCTCGAGCCGCAGATCGTCGCCCCACACTTGCTCGGCGAGTTCGGCGTCGTGACGGCCCTCCACGTAGATCCGGCCGGCCCGGGCTACCCGGGCGCGGGTTCTGCTCACCACCACCGAGCCCGAGGCCGTCCGGGTGGCCGCGTCGGGTGACGGGCGTCGCGGCGCCGTCAGGATCACCGGTTTGCCGTCGACCAGATATCCCGGACCGATAGGGAACGGCTTGGTCCGGCCGTGGCGGTCCTCGAGCTCCATGCGGCCGTATTCGATCCGCACCACCGCGCCGACATAGCCGCTCTGGGCGTCCTCGACGACCATGCCGAGTTCTGCTGGCAGTTCAACCGAGCGGGTTTTTCGCGAGCTGTGCGGGTCGCGGGCCAGCACGTCGGAGCCGTAACGATCGTCCACCCGAGCGATCCTAAGAACGACACCGCGCAAAAGTCGGTTACGCCACTCGGTCGGCGGGTCAATCCCGCAGCTTGCGTCCTTGCGCGTCAGTGACGTTGCCCACGAGCATGACGATGCCGTCGATGAACCCCCACAGCGAACCCACTCCCAGGGTCAGCACGGTAACCACAATTTGCAGGACGCCGATCATGGTGTAGCCGAGATAGAAGCGGCCAATGCCAAACCCGCCCAAAAAGATTTGCAGAAGTCCTGCTACCACTTTGCTCTTGTCGGACAGGGGTTGCCCGTCGGCGTCCACTCCGTAGCCCGGGGTGCCGTAGGGGACACCGCCCGGTGGTGGCGGCGGCGCGTTCCACTGCTGGCCATCCCAATACTTCTGCCCCGGAGCGCCGGATGGGTCCGGATACCAGCCGGCGGCCGGTTGTTGAGACGTCATGAGGTCATTGACTCCCCGCGATCAAAGGTGAGGCCAATCATCGCATCGAATGCCCAGATCTACCACGAGATTCGCTCGCCAAATTACGCCGTGCTGCGGCCTCCTGGCTGTTGTGATGCAATCAGCGGTGATGACCATTTACGGCCGGGCGGCTGTTCACCACCGCACCGATGTCGACCGGCTGCTGGCCGGCTATTGCACAGCGCGCGCCCAGGAAGCCCTGTTCGACCTGCGGCAGGGCCCAAGGATCGGGTTCGACGAGTTCGTCGACGAAGCCGGACGTGTGCGGCCCGCCTGGACCGAGCTGGCCGACGCCGTCGGAGAGCGTGGCAGGACCGGGCTGAACCGGCTGCGCTCAGCTGTGCAGCAGCTGGTAGCCAATGACGACATCACCTACGCCGGAATCGATCCCGGCAGGAATCCCGCGGCGGACGGCAATGGCGACGGTGGCCTTCAGGGCGTCGAGCCCCGGCCGTGGCGGCTGGACTCACTACCGCTGATGATCTCCGAGGCCGACTGGGACGTGCTCGAGGCCGGATTGGTCCAGCGGTCACGGGTGCTCAATGCCGTGCTCGCCGACCTGTACGGGGCCCGTCGCTCGCTCACCGATGGCGTGCTGCCGCCCGAGCTGTTGTTTGCGCACCCCGGTTATGTGCGGGCCGCCAACGGAATCGAGGTGCCGGGGCGTCACCAACTCTTCATGCACGCCTGCGATGTCAGCCGGTCCCCGGACGGAAGTTTCCAGGTCAACGCCGACTGGACTCAGGCACCGTCGGGAGCCGGTTATGCACTGGCCGACCGTCGAGTCATCGCGCACGCCATGCCCGACCTCTACGAGAGGGTCGGGCCCCGACAGACGACACCGTTCGCGCAGGCGTTGCGGTTGGCCCTGATCGACACCGCGCCCGACGGCGTCCGAGACCCGGTGGTGGTCGTGCTCAGCCCGGGCATCTACTCCGAAACCGCGTTCGATCAAGCGTATCTCGCGACGCTGCTGGGCTTCCCACTGGTGGAAAGCGCGGACCTGGTGGTGCGCGACGGCGCGGTGTGGATGCGCTCGCTGGGCACGCTCAAACGCGTCGACGTCATATTCCGCCGCGTCGACGCAGCCTACGCAGACCCGCTGGACCTGCGTGCCGACTCGAGGCTGGGTGTGGTCGGTTTGGTGGAGGCCCAACACCGCGGAACGGTGACCGTGATCAACACGCTCGGCAGCGGGATTCTGGAAAGCGCTGGCCTGCTGCGGTTCTTGCCCGAACTGGCCGAGCGGTTGCTCGGCGAGACACCGCTGCTGGCGACCGCGCCCCGCTACTGGGGCGGCATCGACAGCGAATGCTCGCACCTGCTGACGCACCTCTCGTCGCTGTTGATCAGGCCCACTGTCGGCGGACCGACCTTGGTCGGACCGACACTGTCGGCGGCGCAGTTGGCCGACCTGGCGGCCCGCATCACGGCCGTGCCGTGGCAGTGGGTCGGCCAGGAGCTGCCGCAATTCTCGTCGGCACCCGCCAACATCGGCGGTGAATTGTCTTCGGCCGGAGTCGGTATGCGATTATTCACGGTCGCCCAACGCGGCGGCTACGCACCGATGATCGGCGGCCTGGGATACGTGCTCGCGTCGGGGCCGGCCGCATTCGTGTTGAAGACCGTTGTGGCAAAGGATGTCTGGGTACGTCCCACAGAGCGTGCCTTGACCGAGACGGTGACGCTGCCGGCGCCGGAGCGTCCGGTAAAGACCGCCGCGGGCACCCTGGGGGTCAGCTCGCCGCGCGTGTTGTCCGACCTGTTCTGGATGGGCCGCTACGGCGAACGCGCCGAGAACATGGCCCGGTTGCTGATCGTCACCCGCAGACGCTACTACGAATTCCGCCACCGCCAATACACCGAGGAAAGCCAGTGCGTGCCGGCGCTGATGGCGGCGCTGGGCGGGATCACCGGGACCTACACCAGCGGGGCCGATCAAGCCGAGACAATCGCTGTCGCGCCATCGACGCTGTGGGCGCTGACCATGGACCGCGACCGGCCGGGATCGCTGGTGCAGTCGGTGGACGGGCTGGCACTGGCCGCCCGAGCCGTGCGCGACCAGTTGTCCAACGACACCTGGCTGGTGCTGGCCGGTGTCGAGCGTGCGCTGGCACACCAGTCTGAGCCGCCCGACTCGCTTGCCGAGGCCGATATCGTGCTCGCCTCCGCGCAGTCTCAAACGTTGGTCGGCATGCTGACGTTGTCGGGGGTGGCCGGAGAGTCGATGGTCCAGGACGTCGGCTGGACGATGATGGACATCGGCAAACGCATCGAACGCGGCCTCGGATTGACCGCTTTGCTGCAGGCCACCGTGACAACCGCGCGGGCCGCGGCCGCTGAGCGCAGCATCATCGAATCGACCATGATCGCGTGCGAATCGTCGGTCATCTACCGGCGCCGGACGGTGGGTCAGGTCAGCGTCGCCGCCCTGGCCGAGCTGATGCTCTTCGACGCCACGAACCCGCGGTCGTTGGTGTATCAGCTGGAGCGACTGCGGGCCGACCTCGGCGACCTGCCCGGCTCGTCCGGGTCGTCGCGGCCGGAACGGATGGTCGCTGAGACCAGCACCCTGCTGCGCAGGTCGCATCCCGCCGTACTGGAAGAGGTCAACGACAACGGACACCGCGCCGAACTGGCCGACCTGTTGACTGCCGTTCATGCCTCGTTGCGCGAGCTTGCCGACGTCATCACCACCACGCAGCTGGCGCTGCCCAGTGGTATGCAGCCACTGTGGGGGCCCGACGAGCGGCGGGTGATGCCGTGAGAACCCTACCCGCTGAGCGCCGCCGGCGTGCTCGACGTCGACGTCACGTCGTCGACCACGAGGTGGATGAACTTCATCTTCTCCAGCACCGCCGGCGGCAGCACGAACGGGTACAGGTCGTCGTGCCCCATCGACCGGTTCACCATGTTTAGCGACCACGACAGCGGCAGCCACATGTCGATGATGGTCGCAAAAGCGCTGGGCCCCAGCACCGGCCGGTCGAACGTCGCCGTCGCCGGCGCTAAGCCCGACCAGGCCGCGGTGTCCAGGGCGTCCCGGATGTGCAGGTAATGGGCGAACGTCTCGGCCCAATCCTCAGCGGCGTGCATGGTCGCATACGACGACACGAACCGCTCGTGCCAGCGTTCGGGTGCGCCCTCGCGGTAATGCCGGTCCAGCGCATCTTGGTAGTCGGCATCCGGGTCGCCGAATAACTCACAGAAGCGGGTCTTGTAGTCGCTCGACGGCGAGACCAGCCGGTAGTAGTAATAGTGCCCGATCTCGTGGCGGAAATGGCCCAGCAGGGTGCGATACGGCTCGTCCATCTCCACCCGCAGCTGTTCGCGGTGGACGTCGTCACCCTCCGCTAAATCTATTGTGATGATCCCGTTTTCGTGCCCGGTCATCACCGTCTCGTGGGCGCTGGACAGCAGCCGGAAAGCCAGGCCGTAGTCGCGATCCTGGTCGCGGCCGACGATCGGCAGTTTCAGCTCGTGCAACTCGGCGACCAGTCGCCGCTTGGCCGCTTCAGCCCGGGCGAACTCAACCAGACCGGCGGTGTCGGCGTCATTGGGCCGTTCCATGGTCAGCACACACGACGGGCACAGCAGCCGTGGGTTATTGATTTCGACCAGCCAGTTGCATTCGGCGACATAGCGATTGACGCACAATTCGTATTTGCTGGCGCTGACGAAGCCGGCATGGTCGGCCTCGTCGCCGGTGGTGATCACCAGCAGGGCCATCTCGTCAAGGGAGAAGCCCAGCGGGCTGCCGCACGCCAGGCACGTCGAGTTCTCGAACGTCAAGCGCTGGCCGCAGTTGGGACAGTGGAAGTCACGCATACAGTTCGTCACCTTCGTAGCGCACGACGTCGACGGCCACATCGATCACGCTGTTCTCGGAGTTGGTGTAGATGATTCCGCGCAGCGGCGGCACGTCGGCGTAGTCACGCCCCCGCCCGACGACGATATAGCGCTCGTCGACGAGCTGGTTGTTGGTCGGGTCGATGCCCAGCCACTCGAATTTCCCGGGCGGTTGCGGTGTCCACACAGCCGCCCAGGCATGGGTTGCGTCGCTGCCGATCATTCGGTCCTTTCCGGGTGGAGGATCTGTGGCCAGATACCCCGATACATAACCGGCCGCCAAGCCGTTGGCTCGCAGGCAGGCGATCGCCAGCCGAGCGAAGTCTTGGCATACCCCTTCCCGCGCGCGCAGAACCTCATTGACACCAGTCGACACCGTCGTCGAGCCGGAGCGGTAGGTGAAGTCGGTGTAGATGCGTGACGTGAGATCACGCAGCACCTCGACAAGTGGCCGTTCGGGGGTAAAACTGGGCGCGGCGTATTCCCGGACCTCGTCGGTGATTTCGGGCGGATCCAGGTCGAGAGCGAACTCGCTAGCCATCGCGCCGCGTACCCCTCCCGGTCGGGCCAGCTCCCAGGGCGCCAACGCCGGCCCGCTGCCCCACCGCTCTGGTGCCGTGGGATAGACCTCGACGACCGATTCGCTGATGATGGTCAGCGTTTGGTGCGGTTCGGTGACATGGAAATACGAGCTGACGTTGCCGTAGCTGTCACGGCTGGTCGAGCTGTCGGCGGGCGCCGGGGAGATCCGCAGCTCGTGGAACAGGCAGCGCTGACGGGCCAAGTCCCGCGGCGTCAGGAAGCCCCGCCCGTAGGAGCTGGTCACCACATCGGAGTAGCGGTACTCGGTCCGGTGGGTGATCCGGTAGCGGGACCCCGACCCCGGCGGGTGATCCGCTGCAAACGGGTCAGGGTCACTGGCCTGCGTCGGCGACGTCACGGAGCCGTCCGTCGCTCGACGAACACGAGATCGGCCACGGCTGCAACGTACCGCACGATCTGCGCCGCAGCCCGTTTCGCAGGCGCACAATGAGTCATGGCCACGTGGGACGACGTCGCCAGCATTGTCGCCGAACTCCAACTCACCGACGAGCCGTCACCACACGAATGGCGAGTCGGTAAGAAGCTGATCGCCTGGGAGCGGCCGCTGCGCAAGTCTGATCGGGAGGTGCTGACGGAGTCGGGCATCGAACCACCCGAGGGTGACATCCTCGGTGTCCGGGTTTCCGACGAGGGCGTCAAGTTCGCGCTGATCGCCGACGAACCCGACGTGTACTTCACCACCCCGCATTTCGACGGCTATCCCGCAGTGCTGGTCAAGCTGGCCGAGATCGACGAGCTCGGGCTACGTGAGCTCATCGTCGAGGCCTGGCTGACCCAGGCCCCAAAACGGCTGGTCCAGGAGTTTCTTGGCGAAGTCAACTGATACGCCGGCCTTTTTAGCACAGCATCAGTAGTAACTCTGGTACCACCAGTCACAACTCTCACTCTAATTCACTCAATCACGACTAGATAACTTGAATCACTTTTATGCTCTCTAATAACAACTGCATCAACGGGCTAATTTTTTAACTCCTATAAGCCTTGGCAACTCAAAACGCCAGCACATCAATAATCTCACTAAATTGCTAAAGTCCCACGCGTTGACAGTTTTCACACTGGTTGTTAGAAGTGTTAAATGAGTCATTCAGGCGGAGCGCTCAAGTTCCAAACGGTGTGCAAGTCGCTGGTGATAGCCGCGGTCGTCGTCCTGGGTATCTCGATCTTCATGGATCCCGAAAAGGCAGAGGCGGACGGCATGAACTGGGACGCCGTCGCACAGTGCGAATCGGGCGGCAACTGGTCGGCCGACACCGGCAACGGGTTTTACGGTGGCTTGCAGTTCAAGCCGTCTACCTGGGCCGCGAACGGCGGGGTCGGTGACCCGGCGAGGGCGTCCCGCGAGCAGCAGATCGCGGTCGCGAACCGGGTTTTAGCCACCCAGGGCCCGGAGGCCTGGCCAAAGTGCGGCGGCAGTCAGGTGCTGTTCCCGATGAACGTCATCAATATCCTGCGATCCGGGCATCCGGTACGCAGCACGCTGCAGAGGCTCTGGTCGCTGGCGGTCCCGCACTAACCAATATGGCGGGTCATGTGATAGCCCCGTGATCGGCCCGATGTGCGAAACGGTTGCGGGGTTAACTATCCAGCGGGCTAACTCACCGGTTGCAGTTCGAAAACCGGGATCACCCGGGTCGTCTTTGGCCTGGTACTCCGCGAACCCGGTGCCGCAGCTGTGATCTTGGCGAAGAGGCGGTCTATTCCGCCTACTTCGGCACCGAAATCCACCTCAGCGCGGCGACACGCCGAGTCGGACTGCGGCTAACGTCGATCTCGACGATGAACGCTCCGGATATTGCAGTTGTCGGACCCGGTGCCGTCGGTACGACGGCCGCGGCGTACCTGCACGCCGCCGGTCAACAGGTACTGGTATGCGGACGGACACCGCGACCACAAATCGAATTGCGGCCCGACGAAGCCGATCCGATCGTGGTGCCAGGTCCGGTATGCACCGATCCGGCCGAAATCGCCGACCCCGTCGGGGTGGTGCTGCTGGCGCTGAAAGCCACCCAAAACGCCGATGCGGGTAGCTGGCTGGCCCGATTGTGCGGTGAGCACACCATCGTCGTCGTGCTGCAAAACGGGGTCGAGCAAGTCGAGCAGGTGCAGCCGCTCTGCCCGTCGTCGACGGTGATTCCGGGCATCGTGTGGTTTTCGGCCGAGACGCAGCCCGACGGCTGGGTGCGGCTGCGCGGAGAGGCCCGGCTGGCACTGCCGACCGGGCCTGGAGCCGAAACGTTCGCCGAGTTGTGGCGCGATGCGGGCGCTACCGCAGACTGCGACCCCGACTTCGTCACCGCCGCCTGGCGCAAACTGCTGGTCAACGCGGTGGCCGGGCTGATGGTGCTCACCGGCCGACGAGCCGGCATGTTCGGCCGCGCCGACCTGGCCATGCTGGCCGGCCGCTACGCCGCCGAATGTCTGGCGGTGGCCCGCGCCGAGGGCGCAAACCTGGCCGACGATGTCGCCGACGGGACGGTCGAGATGTTCCGCCAGGTGCCCACCGACATGGGTACCTCGATGCTGGCCGATCGCGAGGCCGGCCGGCCGCTGGAATGGGACATCCGCAACGGCGTGATCATTCGTAAGGCCCGTGTTCACGGCATCGCAACACCGATCAGCGACATCCTGGTGCCCCTGTTCGCCGCGGCCAGCGACGGCCCCGGCTAGCCGGGTTCTCATTGCAGCTGTGACGCTTCGCCGCCTGTGACTAGTACACGCCTTCCCATGCCGAACGGCGCACCGCGTCCGGATCATCGACGCTGACATCGGACGACGACCGGATGACCCGGGTCGCTCGTCGTGCGGTGTCGTAGCGGGGCCAATCGGACACGTTGTCACAGCCCTGTCCACCCGACCAGCCGGCTGTGGCGAAGTCCACCCAGGCCCGCTGCATCCGGCGCCCCACCGCCGGCCGCAGCCAGTTGCCCAGCGGGTGCAGTCGCCGGCCAACATGGGAGGTGTAAGTGTGCAGTATGTGCACGATCTCGCTGCCGTGCGCTGCGCCCAGGCCCAGGGCTCGCAGTGTCAACGGCGTGTGGTCAAACCGGTAGACGTATGTCGGGGCACGCACGCTGTAGGCGTCGGCGAACGCCCAAGTCGGAGCGGCGAACATGGCGTCGGCGCCGACAGTCTCCAGCGCGCGGCGACGTGGGTAGCCGGGGTAGGCGGCCAGCACCCTGGCCCGCGCCGTAGGCGCCAGCCGAATGAAATAGCTCTCGATGCTGGCCGGTGTGGTCGGCAGCATCGGTGGCTTATCGCGGACGAACAGCGACGCCTCGTCCCGGTTGGTGCCGATGATCAACGGAATTCGGGCCACCCTCCCCGCGCGGGCTGCCTCGATCGGATGCCGCGGCAGCAGATCGACGCCGTAAGTCAGCCCGTGGGCCAGCGTCGGCGTGGCCGCCACACTGGCCAACTGCAGCTCACCGGCGGCTCGGCGTAGTTCGCGTTGCGGCAATCCTTTCAGCTCCCCCGCAGCTACGCCGAGCCGAGCAAGGAACTGCCGGGCCTGCTCGGCGCGCGTCGCGCGGTCGCCGATCAACGGCAACGCCGGGCTCTGCGCAATCGCCCGGCCGAACAGCCCGTCGGCGGCCGGGCTGGCCAGCAACGCCAAAATCGAAGTGGCGCCTGCGGATTCACCGAACACGGTGACGTGGTCCGGGTCACCACCGAACGCGGCGATATTGTTACGCACCCAGACCAGCGCAGCGATCTGATCGCGCAAGCACAGATTGTGTTCGAAGCCCTCGCCGAGATCGCCGAGCTCGAAGCCGCCGAATACCCCAACTCGATAAGTCACGTTGACGACGACCACGTTGCCGTTGGCGGCCAATCGTGATCCGTTGTAGAGCTGTAGTTGGCCGGCGCCGGTCAGAAAAGATCCCCCGGGGATCCACACCATCACCGGCATCGAGCCGGACACATCCGGTGACCACACCGTCACCGTCAGGCAGGCCTCGTCGCGAACGTTCAGGTCGTTACGCGCGACCATCGACCGGCTCTGCAGCGGCAGCGGCGCGTGCTCGACGGCATCGCGCACGCCCGTCCATGGCGATAGCGGCGCCGGCGCGGCGAATCGCCACTCTCCGACGGGTTGCTGCGCGTAGGGCACACCGCGCCAGACTGCCACGCCACCGTCGACAGTGCCCCGAAGATCACCGAATGCCGTGTGCGCAAGGGTCGGAAGTTGGGCAACCGCAGCCACGCCTGAATCGTAGTGTGCGAAGCTGATCTTGCCGGGCTAGCAGCTCTGGCGCCACGGCGTAGCGGCAACGGAGAGTGCGATGACCTTTAACGAGGGTATGCAGATCGACACCAGCACAACGTCGGCGTCCGGCGGCGGTGGCGGGCGGGTCATGGCGATCGGCGGTGGACTGGGCGGGTTGCTGTTCCTGGTGGTTGCACTGCTGCTCGGTGTCGACCCTGGCAAAGTGGCGAACCAGCTGCCGATGGACACCAGCGGGGACTCCGCCCCCGGGTTTGACCTGGACCAGTGCCGGACCGGCGCCGACGCGAACAAGTACGTGCAGTGCCGCGTGGTGGCTACCGGCAACTCCGTCGATGCGGTGTGGAAGCAACTGATGCGCGGCTACACGCGCCCGCGGGTGCGGCTGTTCAGCGATCAGGTCAACACTGGCTGCGGACCTGCCACCACCGAAGTCGGGCCGTTCTACTGCCCGGTGGACAAGACCGCCTACTTCGACACCGGCTTTTTCCAGGTGCTGGTCGACCGATTCGGTTCCAGTGGTGGGCCATTGGCGCAGGAGTACGTCGTTGCTCACGAGTTCGGCCATCATGTTCAGGATCTCCAGGGGATACTCGGTCGCGCCCAGCAGGGCGCACAAGGAGCGGGCGGCAACGGCGTGCGCACCGAGTTGCAGGCTGACTGCTACGCCGGGGTGTGGGCACACTACGCCTCGACCGTCAAACAGCAAGGCACCGGGGTCCCATACTTGGAACCGCTGAGCGACAAGGACATTCAGGACGCGCTCTCGGCCGCTGCCTCGGTGGGCGACGACCGGATCCAGCGAGCGGCCACCGGGCACACCAGCCCGGAGTCGTGGACACATGGCTCTTCGGAGCAGCGCCAGCACTGGTTCACCGTCGGCTACCAAACCGGTGACCCCAACCAGTGCGACACGTTCCGCGAACCGAACCTCAACTAGGCGCTCAAAACAGCGTCGGTTGCACAGCCTCGGCAACCCGCTGGGACGGGGCGGCACCGGCTAGTCGCGGATCGCCGCTGAGCCCATACTTGGCGATCAGCGGTTTCGCCCGGGCGCGTAGCTCGTCTCGATAGCCCGGCGGCAAATAGGCTCCGCGCCGGTACAATTCGCGATACTGCGCGACCAGCTGCGGGTGGGTGCGCGCCAGCCAGGTCATGAACCACCCTCGCGTCGACCCACGCAAATGCAACCCGAACACCGTCACACCGCTAGCGCCGGCCGCGGCAATTTGCCCCAGCAGTCCGTCGAGATGCTCGACGGAGTCGGTCAGGTAAGGCAATACGGGCGCGACCATCACATGGCAGTTCAGTCCGGCTTCGCGAATTGCGGCGATCAATCCGAGACGGGCCTGCGGAGTGGGTGTACCTGGCTCCACCTGCTTGTGCAGTTCGGGATCACCGATCGCGAGCGAGACGGCGAGGCTGACCGGCACCTGTCCGGCAGCGTCGGCGATCAGCGGTAGGTCGCGGCGCAGCAATGTGCCCTTGGTCAGGATCGACATCGGCGTACCAGATCCGGCTAGTGCGCCGATGATGCCCGGCATCAACGCATAGCGGCCTTCGGCGCGTTGGTAGGGATCGGTGTTGGTGCCAAGCGCAACCGTTTCGCGACACCACGATCTTCGGCGTAGTTCACGGTGCAGCACGTCAGCGACGTTGGTCTTGACGATGATCTGGGTGTCGAAGTCGTTGCCGCAGTTCAAATCCAAGTACTCGTGGGTGGGCCGGGCAAAACAGTAACGGCAGGCGTGCGAGCAACCGCGGTACCCGTTGACGGTGTAGGAGAAGGGCAACGCCGCCGCCTTCGGAATTCTGTTCAGCGCGGATTTGCATAAAACCTCGTGGAAGGTGACACCGTCGAACTGTGGTGTCCGCACGCTGCGGACAAATCCGAGGCGCTCCAGCCCAGGCAGCGCCCCGTCATCGACCTCGATGCCCTGGCTGTCCCACCGCATACCCTATTCGAACCTTTGTTCGAGCACATGTCAACCTTCCTCTGGTCGATCGAGGGCTGCAATTGTCGGTCGGTGTCCTTCCCAATCTGCCCGGCGGTTGAAGACTTGTCCTTTAAGCTGGACCACCGTGACGCCTGATACCGACGCCCTGGATAACAAGAAAAACCTTAAGTGGGCATTGGGCGCGGTGACCGCGGTGGCTGTGCTGGCAACCGTTCTCGCGGCGGTATTGCTGTTCGGGGGCGGTGGTTCCGGAACGAATCCCAAGGCCGCGAATCCTGATGCGGGTTCGGGCCAGGACGCATCGGTCGGTATCGCCAGCGCTCACGACACCGCCCCGGTTTCCGTGATCACCGAGGACCCCAGCTGCACGGCGTGGACTTCGATCAACAACGAGCTTGCGAACAGCGGCGCGGGTCTGTGGAACGACCGAGACCGATCGGTTCCGGCCTCGGCGTGGACGGAAAAGCAACGTGCGCAATTCGTTGCCGCCGCGCAGTCGATGCGCGGCGCCGCGGCACAGACGGTGGGTCTGGTCAAGTTGACGCCGCACCGGGTGATGCGCGAGCTTTACCAACAGTTCATCGCGTATGCGCGCGCCTACGTCGAACGCATTCCGCAATACACCCCTGCCGACAACAATCTGGCGGGCGCCGCGAACAGCGCATCGTCTGCTCTGGGGTCGATCTGTGCTGCCATTGCCGACGGTCCCGCGGCAGCCCGGGGACCCTTAGTGCCGCCGGCGGCGCCGCCGTCCGACTTCGCCCCGGTGGGCAACCTGGCGAATCCGGAGCCCTTCCTCACCACGCCCAATAGTGCTTGCGACGACTGGAAGTCAGCGTTGGACCAGTTCGGCCGGGAGACCCTCGCGTGGCAGCAGCTGGATCCCAACATCCCCGCGATCTACTGGAATCGCGAGCAGAAGGCCATCAACTACAAAGCGGCCCAGATAATGAACCCCTACGCCGGCAAGCTGGAACAGCTTGGACGGCAGAGCGATAACGCTGTCTGGCAAGATTTCGCCAACATGTCAGCCCAGTATCGCCGGGCATTCGTGGTGGCGCTGCCGACCTATACCCCGTCGGATAACCATTTAGCCAACGCCGCCAACTATTTGTCTACGACAATCCTCGGCGCTTGCGCAGCGGTCAGTATGTAGCCAGCTGATCCGAGTACGCAAACGCCGCGGCGAATACCTCTGCAAGTACCCGCCGCGGCGTCGCGCCCCCGGCTGTTGGATCTCAGAAAAGCGTGGTCAGCAGCGAAGTGACATCGGTTACCGCGTTGGGGTCAAACAGCGAAGCGATTTCGCCCAGCGGCGTGTCCGGGTTCAGCCAGCTAGTGAGGTCGGCCAGCAGGCTATGTAGGTCCGCGGTTGAACTGGCCGCCGCACTGGTGTCGAGGGCGTCCAGCGCCTCCTTGGCCCGCTCCGGCGAGATCTCGCGCGCGACCGTCTCGAGCGCCGCACGCGTGGTCTCGACGGTCCCTCTTTGGCTCAGCAGCCCTTCGGCGGAAACAACCCGCATTATCGCTGCCGCATCGAGTGTCGGACCGGTGCCGAGGTACGGGCTGGGGCCGTCATCGAGGTTATATCCGTTGAGGTATGCGTCGACAATCGTGGAGGGTGCGTTGAGCAGATCGTTGAAAGCCAAGGTGTCGTTGTTGCTTTGCAGCGCATTGACGATGTCTTGGCTGACCCCGGCGAACGCCAGCTCGGCGGCATGGCCTGGTAGCAGTTGCGCCTGCTGAAGCTCGCTGAACCATACCGGGATGGAGCCGCCGCCGAATACGGTGCCGATGTTGGAGGTTACGTCGGCGGTGGCGTTGGTGTACACATTGGCGGTGTCGCTCAGCACGTTGTCGAGGTTGTTGGTGATCGATTGCGAGACGTCGAAGTACGCGTTCTCCAAAGGCCGGATCACGGCCAGCGGCGCCTGGGTCAGATACTGACTGATGAGCTGGTCTGCATCGAAGACGTCACCAGACGCGAGATCACTGGAGGCATTCGACACCACGGTCGAGAAGTCCTGCACAGCATTCGCCAGGTTGGTGGCGGACTGCTCCGCGCCCGTTGCGAACACACTTGCATACTCAAGCTGGTTAGCCTCGATCGCCGACAGCACCGGGGTGGGATCCGCGGCGATCTGTGGCCCGATCACCTCCAAGTTGGCCGACGTGTTGCTGACTACGTCCGTCCATGTTGAGATGGGGAATTCCTGGCCGGCGGTTAGATCGGCGACGGCATCGACCGAGGCGAGCTGCACGGCGCGTATTTGAATATCGACTGCGGGCTGCCCGACTGGAGCAGCGGCGATAAGGCCGGCCCCCGCCACGGCGACACCGGCGGTTACATATGGACGAAGTGCAAATTCCATGAGCTCCTCCTTTGCCCGGCGGCTGGGCCCCTCCGCAGCCGCATGGTGGACTCTCATCGAATGCTAACTGAGAACAAGCTGAGAATGCATCCGAATCATGAAATTCTTTTCCAGAATTTTGGACCGTCCTGTCGGGGGCCTTGGGGTCTCACCTTCTGACCAGAACAACGCGTGCCGATCACTGACAGGTGGGCGGTAACCCAAATTGATCATGACGACCCAAGGGACAGCCTGGGACGTTATCTGCAGCCGGGATAATTCCCGCCGGAGGCGAGGCACTCGCCGTATGCGTCGGCCGCTACCTGCACCTTGGACAATCCACGATCGGAGAAGGACGGTCCTTCGGCGCGATACCGACAACAATTTTAGGGCCGAAGGCCGGGGCGGGTTGCACATTAATGACGCATTACCTCCGACGCCGTGTTCTTCCTCGGCGGCGGCCAACATTCGACCGGGACCCCACTGTTGAACCAAGTTGAATACCGGCTGAGACGAGGCTGATAAAAAGCGGCGCACATATAAATTACGTGCCACGTGTTTGAAGGCTTACGTAATAGCCGTGATGAGCGGCTTGTGCCTTTTGGCTCGAATCACTAAGAGGTGCAAGAGGTTTCGACGGACTCATGCATCCGGCTGGATCTCCTCCGGGTTCCGCAGGCCAGCCGTGGTGGGCTTTCGGTAGAAACACGAACGGCGCCCCAAAGGGGCGCCATTGGTGTCGTTAGAGGGTTGTTAGGCCCAGCTGGATCCGACGGCGCTGTCGGTGGAGTTCATGTTGTTGCCCGCCGTTTGCACCTTTTGGCCGTGTTGGTTGGCTTGTTCGTAGATGACCTGGAAGTTGCGGCCCAACTGGGTGATGAACTCCTGGCAGGCCACCGAGCCCGAGCCACCCCAGAAGTCACCGGCAGCCAGCACATCGCGCACGATGGCCTGGTGCTCGGCCTCCAGGGAGGCGGCCTGAGCGCGGATCAGCGCGCCGTGGGCATCCACGTCGCCGAACTGGTAACTAATCGACATCTGCTTACTCCTAACGACTTTCGTGGGTCTAGCTGGACAGGATCTGCTGGGAGGCCTGCTCTTGGGTTTCGTAGTTGTTGGCATCCCGGATCAGCCCGTCACGAACCCCGTGCAGCATGTTGACGATGTTGCGGAAGGCCTGATTCATCTGGCCCATGGTGTCATAGGACGTCATCTGGGCCGTGCCGCTCCAGCCGGCACCGGCGATGTTTTGGCTCGATGCCCACATCTTGCGGGCCTCGTCTTCCACCGTCTGGGCGTGCACATCGAAACGGCCCGCCATCGACCGCATCTCGTGCGGGTCGGTCATAAAACGCGTAGGCATATCCTGTTCTCCTTATCGTGTGACGATTTTCGTAGCTGGTAACTCACTGTGCAGCAATGGCCTCCCCCACCTCTACCCGCCGGCCGGCGACTCTTGCACCACCTTGGGGGCGGGAGGCTTGGCGCCCATGCTGCCCATGCCGCGGCCGGTCATGGATCCCATCAGCGCTTGGGTGAACGGGCTATTGGGCAGCCCCGTCGACATGGTCGGTTCGCTGACACTGGTGCCAGGCAGCAACGGGGCGGCCCGACTCATCTCCGGCGCGGCCTTCTGCCAGCCACTCGGTATCGACATGCCGCCCAACCGATGCGCCGACGCCAGCTGCGCCTGGACCGAAGACCCGAACGCCCGCAGCTGGCCGGAGACACCCCCGATTCCGAGCTGCATCTTGCTGTCGACAAGCTGCTGAATGTTACCCAACAGCGCCTGGTTGCTCGCCAGGGTTGTTTGGCTGGCCTGCATCGCAGTGCTCATGCTCATCAACATGCGGGCGGGCATGCTGGCGAACATCGCGGCGTAATAGGTGCCCTGTAGCGGGAGCAGCACCCCTTCGGTCGAGCCCGTGGTCGCAGTCAGCATGGGCAGTAATGTCGAGTCCAAACTCTGTGGTACGCCCACGTCGCCCAGCACAGCTGTCCATGGGGCAGTTAATGGATTAGTGCCGCTGCTGGTGCCGGAGTTTCCGCTCAAGTAGGCCTGAGCCAGCGTCTCCAGGTTGCTGACCAACGTGCTGGATGAATTCGCCGTCGACTGCGCCGCCGCGGCTGAGTTGGCGCTGGTCCCGTTATCGCCCACTGACGGCGCCACGGTCTGCTGCGGCAACGCCGCGGCCTGCTGCGACAGCACCGAGTAGGTGTCCATGGTCAAGCCGTCCTGGAACCACATCTCCATGTACAGAGCCTCGGTGGCCGCGATCGCCGGAGTGTTCTGGCCCAGGAAGTTGGTTGCGATCAACGCCGCCAGCAATGCCCGGTTGGCCGCAATCACCGCCGGCGGCACCGTTGCATCGAACGCGCCCTGATAGGCCGCAGCCGCCGCCGTGGCCTGAAAGCTGGTCTGGGCAGCGGTCACCGCAGCGGACTGCAACCACGCCACATAGGGTTGCGCCGCGGCGGCCATCGCCGTCGACGACGGCCCCAGCCATGGCCCGGAGGTCAGACCGTCGAGGATCGCCTGATACGAACTGGCAGTGCCCTCCAGATCAGCGGCCAACTCATCCCATGCCGTCGCCGCTGTCATCAGCGGGCCCGCCCCCGCCCCCGCATACATCAGGCCCGAATTGACCTCCGGCGGAAACAGCATAAAGCTCATCGAGCCACGCCCCCCTTAGCCTGCGGCTGCCGCGTTCGCCGCCTCAGCTAGAGCGTAGGCCCCCGCCCCGGAGCGCAGTGTGGCCACTAACGATTCGTGCACTTGGGCCGCCTGGGTTGCGACTTGCTGGTATAGCACCCCGTGCGAGCCGAACTGCGCGGCCGTCATCGCCGAGACGATGTCAGAGGCCGCCGGGGCCAATGACGTCGTCGGCGCCGCCGCCGCCGCATTGCGGGCGACCATTGCATCGCCGATACCGGCCAGATTCCCCGCAGCTCCGGTCAACACATCCGGCTGCGTCGTGACGAACGACACCTTCAACCTCCTCAAAGACCTTGTCAGACCCGGTCCCAGACGCCTTGTCAACCGTTAATTGAATCAACCATTTTTTTGCAGCCAGTTTGTTCTGGGACGAACGGTTGCGCAATCGTAAATCACCCGCGTGGCCAGTGGGTAGCAATAACGCAAAAAATTCACGGCTGCTGAAATTTTCTTGGCTTCCTATCAGGTGCTATCAGGGACCTCCCAGGAACGAAGTGTCCGCTACAAGATCAATTTGGTAGACAAGTGTCGAAAAATGCTAAGCCTGGCCCGCTGGGCGGTCCGATCACGCGTCGGTCAGCAGCTTTTGCAGGGCCGCACGGCGGTCGTCGTCGAGCGGTAGCAACGGTCGCCGCGGATCCCCGACGCCGGCGCCGAGTAACTCCAGCCCGGCCTTCACGGTGGTGGCCAGTCCACCTGCCACGATGAACTCCAGCAGTGGCTTGAGCTCGGTGTAAATTGTTTGCGCTCTTTGCAATTGGCCTCTGCGTACCGCATCGTACAGGTCGATGCACGGCTGCGGGCGTAGACACGGCGCGGCCGTACACCATCCGGCCGCGCCAGCCCGCAGCGCGTCCAGCACCAGCGGGTTACTGCCGTTGTAGAACGGCAGCCGGCCCCCGCTCAGCTTGTCGATGAGCTGCATCCGGGAAAGATCACCCGTGGACTCTTTGACCATCGCCACGTTGTCGATCGTTTCTGCCATACGAATCAGTAACTCCGGCCTCATATCGATTCCACTGGTGACTGGGTTGTTGTACACCATGATCGGAATTCCGATGGCCGCGCCGATGCTGGCGTAGTGCTGAAAGATTTCGCGTTCGGAGAGCTTCCAGTACGACACCGGCAAGATCATCACCGCGTCGGCGCCGGCCTGTTCCGCGTACTGCGCACGCCGCGTGGTGTTAGCGGTCGTCAGATCAGAAACGCCGACGACCACGGGCACCCGTCCGTCGACCGCGGCGATCGTCGTGTCGACGACGGCTTCGAACTCCGCCTCGTCGAGGTAAGCCAGTTCGCCGGTGCTGCCAAGCGGTGCGACCGCGTGCACACCGTCGGCTACTAGCCGGTCGACCAGGTTGGTCAACCCTGGGGTGTCGATGGTGCCTGCCGAATCGAAGGGCGTAACCGGGTAGGCGATGATGCCGTGGATCTTCGGCGGCGACGAATCGGGCATCGGCGAACTCCTGGGGTCAGCCGGCCAAAACGTCGGAGTGCCGGGCCATCGCCCGCCGAGCATAGTAAGCGAAGTTCGCCTGGCTGCGTTGTGGGCGCAGCGTCCAATCATGGGCTTCGCGAGCCAGCCGCTCCGGCAGTTCCTTGATGGTGCCGGCCGCCATGGCTGCCAGCTGCAATTTGGCCGCTCGCTCGATGAGCACGGCCAATGAGCAGGCCTCCTCGACGCTGACGCCCGCGACCAATTGGCCGTGATGGGCCAGCAGTACCGCTTTTTTGTCGCCGAGGGCAGCGCTGATGATTTCGCCCTCCTCGTTGCCGACCGGAACGCCTGGCCAGTCGGCCAGGAAAGCGCAATCGTCGTAGAGCGGTGTGGTGTCCATCTGCGACACCACGAGCGGGACCTCCAGCATCGACAACGCGGCAGCGTGAAATGGATGGGTGTGCACGATGCATTGCACATCGGGCCGTGCCCGATAGATCCAGCTGTGGAAACGGTTCGCGGGGTTCGCTGTCCCATCGCCGTCGACTACATTGAGGTCTTCGTCGACGATGAGCAGGTTGCCAGCGGTGATCTCGTCGAATCCAAGACCGAGCCGCTGGGTGTAGTAGGTGCCGGGCTGCTCGGCGCGCGCGGTGATCTGTCCCGCCAGACCCGAGTCGTGCCCGGCGTCGAACAGCACTCGACAAGTCAGCGCGACTTTCTGCCTGGTCGACAGTCCGGACTCGTCGACGTTTGCCGACATGCCGTCCTCGGCGCGCCGCATCAACGTGTCTTTTGATTCGGCGAAGGTGTCCGAAAAAACGGATGCCATGGTGGCCCTCCTCGATCGACGTCTTATGACACTATGATCACGATAGGAAACTTTGTGTCATCAGGCAACGACGAAAGGCGACGCCGTTGACAGCATTGTTGCGCGCGGTCCGCAGGCAGCGCGGCCTCACGTTGGAGCGTCTTGCCGAGCAGACCGGCCTGACCAAGAGCTACCTGTCGAAGATCGAGCGTCGCCAGAGCACCCCGTCGATTGCGGTGGCGTTGAAAGTGGCCCGTGCACTCGATGTCGACGTGGCGCAGCTGTTCTCCGATGAAGGCGGCGAGGAGAAGATCGCTATCGACCGCGCCGGCGACCGTCCCGACACCGGCGGTGAGAGGTATCTGGCGTTGGCGTCGACGGTTCTGGGAAAAGCGATGTCGCCCTTCATCGTTCGACCGGTCGGAGCGGTTGACGAACCCCGCCCGGTACACACCGGTCAAGAATTCGTGTTCGTGCACACCGGAACTGTGAAACTGGAATACGGCGATTACACGGTCACGCTTGACGCGGGCGACAGCGCCTACTTCGACGCCTCGGTCAGCCACAGCTTCCGCTCCGTCGGCAAGGTCGTGGCCGAGCTCGTCGTCGTCGCAGGCAACGACACGGTACTCCAGCCCCAGACCCGGTGAAAGGTATGAAGGAAGCATGGTCGACGAGGCGGAGACACCGTCAGCAATCAGCCGGCGAACGTTACTGACAACGGGCGCGGCTGCGGCGATCGTCGGTGCGGGGATTGGTGCGGGCGGTGTTGCGCTGCTTGGATCGCCGGGCCGCGGCCCCAGCCTGTGGACCCAGCCCACTGGAAGCGGCGCACAGCCGGTGGGCGGCCTGCATGTGCAGTTCGGCAAAGATGCTTCCGCCGAGGTCGTGGTCTCGTGGCACACCACCGATGCCGTTGGCAATCCGCGGGTTATGGTCGGCACGCCGTCGTCCGGCTTCGGCCGCGTCGTGCCGGCTGAGACGCGAACCTACCGGGACGCGAAGTCCAAGACCGAAGTTCGCGTCAACCACGCCCGGATCGACAACCTGGCCGCCGACACCGATTACGTGTACGCGGCGGTGCACGACGGCACCAACCCCGAGCTCGGGACGGTCCGCACTGCTCCGTCCAGTCGCAAACCCTTGCGCTTCACTAGTTTCGGCGACCAGGCAACCCCGACGCTGGGTCGAGAAGAAAGATCCAGCTATCGCAATGACAACCTCGGATCCCCGGCAGCCGGAGATATCACAACCGCGATCGAACGAATCGGCCCGCTGTTCAACCTGGTCAACGGCGACCTGTGCTACGCCAACCTATCCCATGACCGGATCCGCACCTGGTCGGACTGGTTCGACAACAACACCCGCTCGGCGCGCTACCGGCCCTGGATGCCCGCGGCAGGCAACCATGAAAACGAATTGGGCAACGGGCCAGTCGGTTTCGCTGCATACCAGACCTACTTCACCGTGCCTGACTCGGGATCCAGCGCCGAGTTCCGGGGGTTGTGGTATTCGTTCACCGCCGGGTCGGTGCGGATTATCAGCCTCAGCAACGACGACGTCTGCTTTCAAGACGGTGGCAACTTCTACGTGCATGGCTACTCGGCTGGCGCGCAGAAACGTTGGCTGGAAAGCGAACTCGCCAACGCCCGAGCTGACTTGCGAGTGGACTGGGTGATCGTTTGCATGCACCAGACGGCGATTTCCAGCGCCGATCACACCAACGGGGCCGACCTGGGCATCCGCCAGGAATGGCTGCCGCTGTTCGATCGCTACCAGGTCGATCTGGTGGTGTGCGGTCACGAGCACCACTACGAACGCTCACATCCGGTGCGAGGAACGCTGGACTCCGAAACCAGAATGCCGATACCGGTCGAGACCCGCGCCAACGTCATCGACACCAGCAAGGGCACCGTGCACCTGGTCATCGGCGGTGGCGGCACTTCGGCGCCGTCGAACACCATGTTTTTTCCACAACCCCGGTGCCGGGTGCTGACCAGCGTCGGTGCCTACGATCCCGCGATCGGTCGCCGGGCGCCCAATTACGTGGTGGAGGATGCGCCGTGGTCGGCGTTTCGGGATGCCGAAAATCCTTACGGATTCGTGGCGTTCGAGCTTGATCCGGGCCCGCCGGGCGGCAACACGTCGATCAAGGCGACGCACTACGCGGTCAACGGCCCCTACGGGGCAATCAGCGTGGTCGAAGAGTTCACCCTGACCCGGCCCCGCCGCGGCTAGAAGTTCCTACTCTTAGGCGATGACCGCTACCGATCTCCCGTTGGCCGGCAGAGTCGCCTACGTGACTGGCGCGGCCCGTGGCCAAGGCCGTTCGCACTGCATCAGGCTGGCACGGGCCGGAGCTGACGTCGTCGCGATCGACGCCTGTGGACCGGTTACCGCGCACAACGGCTATCCCCCGTCGCAGCCGGAGGACCTCGCCGACACGGTGAACCTCGTCGAGGGCGAGGGACGCAAGATCCTGGCCTCCGAAATCGACGTGCGTGACGCGGCCGGACAGCAGCGGGTGGTCAGCGACGCGATCGAGCAGTTCGGCCGGCTTGACATCGTGGTCGCCAACGCCGGTGTGCTGAATTGGGGCCGGCTGTGGGAGATTTCGGCCCAACAGTGGCAGGACACCCTCGACATCAACCTGACCGGGTTGTGGAACACCGTCAAGGCGGTAGTGCCGGCGATGATCGAGGCAGGCAACGGCGGATCGATCATCACCATCAGTTCGGCGGCGGGAATCAAGGCCGTTCCCGGCTGCGGCCACTATTGCGCCAGCAAGTTCGGGGTGGTCGGGCTGACCAACTCGCTTGCCGTCGAACTCGGCGAGTTCGGCATCCGGGTCAACTCCGTGCACCCGTACGGCACCGACACCCCGATGGGTAACGACGTGTCGATGTATCAGGTGTTCGCTGACCACCCGACTTACATCCACAGCTTCTCCCCTGGCGCGCTGCCGACGGACTCGCTGGCCGACCCGGACCTGATCTCCGACATCGTGGTGTGGCTGGCCAGCGATGCCTCATCGCTGGTCACGGCTGCTCAAATCCCGGCCGACAAGGGTTACCTGAAGATCTAGCCTGGTAACGTCATTGCCGATTTGGGAAATGCGACTCTCGAAAGACGTCATATGCACTTACGTAAGCTGCCGTCGTGACCGCATCGGTGCGGGCAGGCGAATCGGTGGCGGCATTTGCTGACCGGGCCCGTGCGTGGCTCGCCGAGAACATGCCGCGCATCGACCCGCTCGATCCGCCATTCGCCGACCGCGGCGAGGAGGCGTCCTGGCAGCGCACCCGCGAACTCCAACGACGCCTCTATGACGGCGGATTCGCCGGGATCTGCTTTCCGACCGAGTATGGCGGCCTGGGCCTGGGCATCGAGTACCAAAAGGCGTTCGACGCCGAGAGCGTGTGCTATGAGATGCCGCTGATCTTGAATACCCCGACGCTGACGATTTGTTGTGCGACGATCCTCGACGCCGGCACCGAAGAACAGAAACGACAGCACATTTCGGCGGCGATACGCGGTGACCAGGTGCTCGTTCAGCTGCTATCGGAGCCCAGCGGCGGCTCCGATCTGGCCGGTTTGATCACCCGTGCCGAGCGGCGCGGCAACAAGTGGGTGGTCAACGGCGCCAAGACCTGGAGTACCGGCGCCTTCGCCGCCGACTATGGACTGCTGCTCGCCAGAACGAACTGGGACGTGCCCAAGCACGACGGTCTGACGATGTTTCTGGTGCGCATCGACAGTCCGGGCATCACGTTGCGCCGGATCACCCAGGTCAATGGATCCAGGGAATTCTGCGAAGAGTTCTTCGACGACCTGGAGCTTAACGACGACGCCGTGGTCGGCGAAGTCAACAA
Source organism: uncultured Actinomycetota bacterium (assembly GCA_963838755.1). Lineage (GTDB taxonomy): Bacteria > Actinomycetota > Actinomycetes > Mycobacteriales > Mycobacteriaceae > Mycobacterium. Next base: position 30,170 of record CAWISO010000027.1, read on the forward strand.
CGGCTGGGAAGTGGCCTCTCGGCTGCTCCATCACGAGCGACGCGCCGTCGGCGGTGGCTCGGAATTCGCCAGTGGAATCGGCAGCGAAAACGCTCAGGAGAAGATGCCCGACTATCCCGCGCTGCTCGCGGCTTCCGGGCAGGCCGACGACGAACGCGCGCAGGAAGCCGCGGGGCGGGCTCTGGTGCACCGCGCGGTGCGCGACCAACTGATCGACCGCGTCTACCACGGCGTCCAGGACGGGTCGTTGCCCCCGACCGGAGGTTCGCTCATCCGGCTCTATCACTCCGAGCAAATCGAGCTCGAGGTCGATACCGCGCTGGCGATCGCCGGCAGCGCCGGCGTTGTCGACGGACCCGGCGAGCTGCTCGCCGTCGGCCGGCGCTACCTATCCCGCCAGACCGTCGCGCTCGGCGGCGGCAGCACCGAGATGGCGCGCAATGTGATCGGCGAGCGCGTCTTGGGCTTTCCGCGCGAATATGCTGCCGATCGCGGGGTGCCGTTCAACCAGGTCAAGCACAACCGAAGCTGACACTCTCGCCCGGCGTGCATTTCACCCGAGAGGACAGTCCGGTTCGTCGTCGTCGTCTTCGTCGTCGCGCAGCAGTTTTTCGGGATGGTGGAATCTATTGATACGGGGTTGGCCGTAGTCTAAGTGCGGTGGCGGGATCCATTCGGTATCGCCGTGCGCGTTTTTGCGGGTCCTCCAACCTTCTTCGGCGAGCGGATGGTCGCTGCCACAGCCGAACGTCAAATCGTTGACGTCGGTGGTGGGGCACTTCGCATACGGGTTGCAGTGATGCACCTCGCAGTAATAACCCGGCACCGTACAACCCGGGCGTGAACACCCACGATCCCTGGCGTACAACACAATTCGCTGCCCCGGCGACGCCAATCGCTTGGAGTGATAAAGCGCGATCGGCTTGCCCTTGTCGAAAATACATAAGTAATGCTGCGCGTGGCGGGCCAAACGAATCACGTCGCTCATCGGCAGCAGCGTTCCCCCGCCGGTCAGCCCCCTCCCCGCGGCGGCCTCAAGTTCGCCCAAGGTGGTAGTCACGATGATGGACGCCGGTAGGCCATTGTGTTTTCCCAACTCACCAGACGCCAGCAGGGCACGCCCGCCAGCATTGAGCGCATCATGGTTGCGCTGCGCCACACTGCGAGTGTCGTTGCCGACCGCCCGCTCCGACGGGCTGCCCTCCACACACGGAGTTTCATCGGTCGGGTTGCACATGCCCGGGGCCGCCAATTTCGCCAGCACGGCATCGATGGTGGCCCGCGCCTCAGGCGTCAAACACCCGCTGATCGGGCTCATCCCGTCAAAACCCTGCTTACCGATGATCAAGCCGCGGCGACGAGCCCGCTCCTCATCGGTGAACGTGCCGTCGGGGTTAATACGGTCGCTGAGTTTGTCGGCGAGCTTGCCCAACTCGTCGGGACGATGCTCCCCGCCCAGCCGGGCCAACTGAGCCTCGGCTTGTGCTCGGGTCTCCACGTCAACAAAGCCGGGCAGCCGATGACAAAAACCGCGAATCACCCCCACGTGGCCGTCGCCGATCTGGCCGGCGCGCTGCGCCTCGGCGGTGGCCGCCAGCCGCGGCGACAACGGTTCACCGGTAACCGACTGGCGCGGCCCAAGATCCTCGGCTTCCCGGATACGCCGGCCAGCCTCGGCGCGGCTGATCCGCAGCCGGTCGGCCAACACATGACTCAACTTGCCGCCCAACTCGGTCTCGCCGGCCTGACGGGCGAATTGGTTGATCATTGCGTGGCCAGGCACCGGTAGCCGTCGGGTGTCCTGTTCCAGACGTTGCAACATCGCCAGGAGTTCCGGGGAAGTCAGCACATCGAACGACAACTCCAAAACACGGTCCAAGTCAGCCTCGAGCGCGTCGAAAGCTTCGACAATCTCCTCACGCGTACTCGAAAGCATGTTCGAATACTACATTGGCTCACCGACACAAATCGCGGTCAAGAAACCACTGAAACCAAAGTGGCAAAAGAGATTTCAGTGACCTAGCCGCGCAAGCACGTGGTCGACGACGGAGTCCGTCGCGACGTCGACCTGATCACCTGTGGCCAGGTCCTTCACCCCGACGGTTCCGGCGTCGATGTCGCGGTCACCGGCCACTAACGCCAGGCGTGCACCGGACCGGTCGGCGGCACGCATCGCGCCTTTGACGCTGCGGTCGCCGTAGGCCAGGTCCACGCGCACACCGGCCGTCCGTAGCTGCCCGGCCAACACCGCCAACTGCAGCTTGGCTTGCTCACTCAGGGGCACTGCGAACACATCGCATCGGGTAGAGCGCCCGACTTCTTTGCCTTCGGCCCGCAGCGCCAAGAGCGTGCGGTCCACACCCACACCGAACCCGATACCCGACAGATCCTGACCACCGAGTCGGCGCATCAGACCGTCGTAGCGGCCGCCGCCGCCAATGCCTGACTGGGCACCCAACCCCGGGTGCACGAACTCGAAGGTGGTCTTGGTGTAGTAGTCCAGGCCGCGCACCAACCGCGGATTGATGACATAGGCCACGCCCAAGGCGTCGAGGTAGGCCAGCACCGTCTCGAAATGCTGTTTGGCGACATCGGAAAGGTGATCGAGCATCACCGGCGCACCGGCCGTCATCGCTTTGACGTCCGGACGCTTGTCGTCGAGCACCCGCAGCGGATTGATCTCGGCGCGCCGGCGGGTCTCGTCGTCGAGGTCGAGCTGAAACAGGAAGTCCTGCAACAATTCCCGGTATTGTGGACGGCAGGTGTCGTCGCCCAGCGACGTGACTTCCAGCTGGAACCCGTCCAGGCCCAGCGAGCGGAAGCCGGCGTCGGCGATCGCGATCACCTCAGCGTCCAGCGCGGGGTCGTCGATTCCGATGGCCTCCACACCGACCTGCTGCATCTGGCGGTACCGGCCGGCCTGGGGCCGCTCGTAGCGGAAGAACGGGCCCGCGTAGCACAGCTTGACCGGCAGCGCCCCGCGGTCCAGGCCGTTTTCGATCACCGCACGCACCACGCAGGCGGTGCCCTCGGGCCGCAGCGTCAGCGACCGGTTGGCGCGGTCGGCGAAGGTGTACATCTCTTTGGTCACCACGTCGGTGGACTCCCCCACCCCGCGTGCGAACAGCGCGGTGTCCTCGAAGATCGGCAACTCAAGGTCGCTGTAGCCGGCCCGGCGGGCGGCGTCCAGCAGCGCCGACCGCACCGCCACGAACTGCGCCGAATCCGGCGGGACGTAATCCGGCACGCCTTTGGGTCGAGAGAATGCGGTGAACTCGGTCACCGGCTCAGCCCTTCGAGGAACGGGTTGAAACGCCGTTCCGCGCCGATGGTGGTGGAATTGCCATGCCCGGGCAGCACGACGGTCTTGTCGTCGAGGACCAGGAGCTTGTCGACGAGTGAACGCATCAGGTCGCGGCCGCTGCCGCCGAACAGGTCGGTGCGGCCCACCGAGCGCTCGAACAGGGTGTCGCCGGTGAACACCAACTCTTTCTCATCGGCAACCCGGAAGATCACCGATCCGCGAGTATGACCCGGGGTGTGGTCGACGGTGACGCTGATCCCGGCCAGGTCGATCTTGTCACCGTCTCGAGCCAGTTCGATGACCTGTTTGGGCTCGCGGAAAATCGCCGCCAGCAGCAGCTGCCCTAGCTTCGGCCCGAAGTCCTTGATGGGATCGGTCAGCATGAACCGGTCCTCTGGATGGATGTACGCGGGGCAGCCGAAGGTGTCGGACACCTTCTGCGCCGACCAGATGTGATCGATGTGACCGTGGGTGAGCAGGACCGCCGCGGGAGTCAGCCGGTTGCGGTCCAGAATGCGCCGCAACTGGCCCATCGCTCGCTGGCCCGGATCGACGACGATGGCGTCGGCTCCGGGGTGCGGCGCCAACACATAGCAGTTGCACTGCAGCAACCCGGCGGGAAATCCGGTGATGAACACGCTCCCCAGTTTCCCATGCCCCGCCCGGCAACGATGCGGCGCACGCAGTGGGCGGCAGCGGGTCCCCCGCGTGCGGGGGGACAGTCGGGCTATCGTGCCCCGCCGGCCAGGGTCGCGCCACCCCATTCAGCCACAGCTGGCACACTCGTGCTGACTCAGCACACAACCACGTAAGGGGTATCGGCGGTGCCGACCAACGAACAACGGCGTGCCACAGCCAAGCGCAAACTGGAACGGCAGCTCGAGCGCCGCGCCCAGCAGGCCCGTCGTCGTCGACTTCTGGCCATCGTCGGTGGCTCGGTGTTGGCGGTGGTCGTGGTCGCTGCGGCGGTGGTCACCGTGTGGATCACCAATGCTGACAAGGAGCACAAGAAAAACCAAGCGTCAGCGGCCAGCAGCTCCACCAGCGCCGCTGCAGGCGCACCGGGGATACCGGGGTTGCCGGCGTTCAAACAGGCGACCGGCGCGGGCGCCAACTGCCAATACCCGGCTTCGCCGGAGCCGGCCAGTAAACCGGTGAACCCGCCCAGGCAAGGCAAGGTGCCCACCGATCCCGCGCAGGTCAGCGTCAGCATGGTGACCAACGAGGGCAACGTCGGCTTGTTGCTCGCCAACAATGAATCCCCTTGCACGGTCAATAGTTTCGTCAGCCTGGCGCAACAGAAATTCTTCGACAACACTCAATGCCACCGGCTAACCGCCTCGCCGACATCGTCAGTGCTGCAGTGCGGTGACCCGGGCGGCGACGGCACCGGCGGGCCGGGCTATCAATTCGTCAACGAATATCCGACCGACCAGTACAAGCCCGACGACCCGGTCGCCCACGAGCCGGTGATCTACCCGCGGGGCACGTTGGCAATGGCCAACAGCGGCCCGAACACCAACGGCAGCCAGTTCTTCATGGTGTACAAAGACACCCAGCTGCCACCCGAATACACCATCTTCGGCAAGATCCAGCAGGACGGGCTGAACACGCTGGACAAGATCGCCAAGGGCGGCGTTGCAGGCGGCGGGGCGGACGGCCCACCAGCCACCCAAGTCACGATCAAATCGGTACGGCTGGACTAGTGCGAGTGCGAACATTCGGGCGCTACCAACTTCTCGACTCGATAGGCCACGGCGCGACGGGGGAAGTCTTTCGAGCTCTTGACACCGCCACCGACGAGATGGTCGCAGTCAAGGTGCTGGAGAAGGAACTGGCCGAGGATCCGGAGTTCGCCCAACAGTTCTCCCGGGGGATAGCGCTGGCGGCCGACTTACACGACCCACACGTGCTGCCGATCAACAACTACGGGGAGATCGACGGTCGACTGTACACAGACACGCAGCTGATCGAGGGACGAACCCTGGGCAGCCTGATCAGAAACGAGGGCGGCCGACTAAGCCCCACCCGCGCGGTGGCGATCATCGAACAGATCGCGGCCAGCCTCGATCACGCCCACCGGGCGGGACTGGTTCACCGCAACGTCAAGCCGTCGAACATCCTGGTTGCGGCGGGAGATTTCGTCTACCTGACCGACTTCGGGATACCTTACAGCGCCGCCGGCACCAGCACGACCAGCACCGCGCCCGACGTCGGAGCGTACACAGCGCCTGAAAGTTTCAGCGGCGCAACGGATTCCCGTGCTGACGTGTATTCGTTGGCCTGCGTGCTGTACAAATGCCTGACCGGGCAGCAGCCCTATACCGCAGAAGGCCTCGAACAGCAGCGCACCGCGCACCTGACTGCCCCACCACCGCGACCCTCGACGTCCGCACCCGCGGCATCGCCGACATTCAACGCCGTGATCGCCGCCGGCATGGCCAAAAACCCGAATGCCCGCTATCAGACCGCCTCGCAGTTGGCCGCCGCCGCGCGGGCAGCGTTGGACAACCGCTTCACCCCGCCGCCGAGTCCGCCACCACCGACTAAGCCGCAACCCGAGCCCGACGTCACGCCGACACCAGTCCAGCGGCAAACACGCCGGCCGGCACCGCCCGCTCGCAGAGGTCGTAAGGTCGCGATCGTCGGCGGGACAGCCCTCGGGATCGCGGCGCTGATCGGCGTGGTGGTGCTGGTGTTCACCACGACCGCCCGCAACCAGCGATCCAGCTCTGCCACCGAAACCAGCACCAGCACGCAGGCAACCGCATCCAGCAATACCGCATCCACCCCCGCCCCGGCGGCGCCGCGGGCCGGTCAGCTGCCACCGTTCGTCTCGTCGGCCGCCGTTGGCGCTAACTGCCAATACCCGTCGACCGCCGACCCAGCGAGCAAACCGGTAACGGCACCGCGAACCGGCAAGGTTCCGACGACTCCCGCTCGGGTCGGCCTGACCATGGTCACCAACCAAGGCACGATCGGCCTGCAGCTCGCCAACAACGAGTCACCATGCACGGTCAACAGTTTCGTCAGCCTGGCGCAGCACAAGTTTTTCGACGAAACTGACTGCCACCGGCTGACGACCGCAGCGAATTTGTCGGTGTTGCAGTGCGGTGACCCGAGGGGCGACGGCACCGGCGGGCCGGGTTATTCGTTTGCCGACGAGTACCCGACCGATCAATACCCGCCCGACGACCCCGCGCTCAAGAAACTCGTCAGGTATCCACGCGGCACGCTGGCGATGGCCAACTCCGGACCGGACACCAACGGCAGCCAGTTCTTCATGGTGTACCGCGACTCGCAATTGCCGCCTGCCTACACGGTATTCGGCACGATCGACACGACCGGCTTGGCGACGCTGCAGAAGATCGCCGCGGCCGGCGTTGCGGGGGATGGTCAGGACGGTCCGCCTGCCACGAGCGTCACCATCGCCACGGTGCGGCTCGACTAGCCCACGTGTTTAGGCTGCGGACGTCACGCGGTAGACGTCGTAGACACCTTCGACATTGCGCACCACGTCGAGCAGGTGTCCCAGATGTTTGGGGTCGCCCATCTCAAAGGTGAAGCGGCTGATCGCTACCCGATCACCGGATGTGGTCACCGACGCGGACAGAATGTTGACTTTCTCGTCGGCCAGCACGCGGGTGACATCGGAGAGCAGCCGGTGCCGGTCGAGCGCCTCGACCTGGATGGCGACCAAAAACACCGATGACGGCGACGGCGCCCAGTGCACCTCGATGATCCGCTCCGCCTGCTGCTGCAGCGACGCGGCGTTGGTGCAATCGGTGCGGTGCACGCTGACCCCGCCACCGCGGGTGACGAAGCCCATGATCTGATCGCCAGGCACCGGCGTGCAGCACTTGGCCAACTTGCTCAAGACGCCCGGGGCGCCGGGCACCGCCACCCCGACATCGTCGGTGCTGCGCGCACGTCGCGGCATCGTCGCCGGGGTCGACCGCTCGGCCAGATCCTCCTCGGCCTGCTCGATTCCGCCGAGTTCCGCCACCAGCCGTTGCACAACATGCTTGGCCGATACATGCCCCTCGCCTACCGCGGTGTACAGCGCGGACACGTCGACGTAGTGCAGCTCGTTGGCCAACGCGGCCATGGATCCGCCGTTCACCAAGCGCTGCAACGGAAGCCCGCCGCGCCGCACCTCGCGAGTGATCGCCTCTTTACCGGCCTCCAGTGCTTCCTCGCGACGCTCCTTGGCGAACCATTGCCGGATCTTCGTCTTGGCGCGAGGGGACACCACGAACTGCTGCCAGTCCCGCGACGGCCCGGCGTTGAGCGCCTTGGAGGTGAAAACCTCGACGACTTCGCCGTTTTCCAACTTACGTTCCAGCGCCACCAGCCGGCCGTTCACCCGGGCGCCGATGCACCGGTGACCGACCTCGGTGTGCACGGCGTAGGCGAAGTCCACCGGAGTGGATCCGTTGGGCAGCGTGATCACATCGCCTTTCGGGGTGAACACGAAGATCTCTTGTACGGCAAGGTCGTAGCGCAGTGACTCCAGGAACTCACCGGGGTCGGCCGCTTCCCGCTGCCAGTCCAGCAGCTGGCGCATCCAGGCCATATCGTCGATTTCGGCGGCGGCGTGCGGATGCGGAACCCCGTTGCGGCCCTTGGCTTCTTTGTAGCGCCAGTGCGCGGCGATGCCGTATTCCGCGGTGCGGTGCATATCGCGGGTGCGGATCTGAATCTCCAGCGGTTTGCCCTCCGGGCCGACGACAGTGGTGTGCAGCGACTGGTACACGCTGTAACGCGGCTGGGCGATGTAGTCCTTGAACCGGCCCGCCATCGGCTGCCACAGCGAATGCACCACGCCCACCGCGGCATAACAGTCCCGGATTTCGTCGCACAGAATGCGGACGCCGACCAGGTCGTGGATGTCGTCGAAATCGCGGCCCTTGACGATCATCTTCTGGTAGATCGACCAGTAATGCTTGGGCCGTCCTTCGACCATCGCGTTGATCTTCGATGCGTTCAGCGTCGCAGTGATCTCGGCGCGCACCTTGGCCAGGTAGGTGTCCCGCGACGGGGCCCGGCCGGCGACCAGGCGGACAATCTCCTCGTACTTCTTGGGGTGCAGGATCGCGAACGACAGATCCTCGAGTTCCCATTTGACCGTGGCCATGCCCAACCGGTGCGCCAGCGGCGCAATGACTTCGAGTGTTTCGCGGGCTTTGCGAGCCTGCTTTTCCGGCGGCAGGAAGCGCATCGTCCGCATGTTGTGCAGCCGGTCGGCGACCTTGATCACCAGCACCCGCGGATCGCGGGCCATCGCGGTGATCATCTTGCGGATCGTCTCGCCCTCGGCGGCGCTGCCCAGCACCACCCGGTCCAGCTTGGTCACCCCGTCGACGAGATGGCCGACCTCGTCGCCGAAATCCTCGGACAGTGCCTCCAGGCTGTAATCGGTGTCCTCGACGGTGTCATGCAGCAGCGCGGCGACCAGCGTGGTGGTGTCCATGCCCAACTCGGCGAGGATGTTGGCGACAGCCAGCGGGTGGGTGATGTACGGGTCCCCGGAATGCCGCAGCTGGCTGGCGTGGCGCCGCTCGGCGACCTCATAGGCCCGCTGCAGCAACGACAGGTCGGCCTTCGGGTAGATCTCGCGGTGCACCGACACCAGCGGTTCCAGTACCGGGCTGAGCGCGCTGCGCTGCGCGGTCATCCGGCGCGCCAACCGGGCCCGGACCCGCCGTGAGGCGCTGCTGGACGACTTGAGCGTCTCCGAGGCGGGCTTCGCGGGCTGGCCGGCCGGCGGAAGGTCGGCGATCTGCAGCGGTTCGGTGGGCGGCTGCAAAGCTTGCGCCGTGCGTTGATCGTCCGCCACGTTCGTCACCTCCGGCCTTCAAGGATATCGCTCATTCGGCCGCCGTATTTGCCCCGCTCTCCCCCGCAAGCGGGTGGTGCCCCCATCTCGGGACATTCGTCCCGCATCGTCACGGGGCGTAAACCCGGTGCAAGCTGTAGACCGGCAGCGGCGCGAGCAGATCGCGACCGCCCAGCGCGTCAAGCTCCAGTACCACCGCGGCCGTCGTAACCCGTGCGCCGGCCCGCTCCAGCAGCCGCTGCGCGGCGGCGACGGTGCCGCCGGTGGCCAGCACGTCGTCCACGATCACCACGCTGCGGGCGGCCAACTCGATGCCCTCGACGGGGATCTCCAGGCTGGCGGTGCCGTACTCGAGGTTGTAGTGCTCGGCGTGCACCGGCGGCGGCAGCTTGCCGCCCTTGCGGATGGCCAGCACACCAGTGCCCAGCCGGGTCGCGACCGCACCAGCGATCAGGAACCCGCGAGCATCGATGCCGGCGATCAGATCGGCACCCGACGCCACGTCGGCCAGCGCGTCGGTGACCGCGGCCAGCCCGTGGCGGTCGGCGAATAGCGGCGTCAAGTCCTTGAACTCAACTCCGGCCGTAGGGAAATCGGAGACCTCCCGGGTCAGCGACGCGATCAGGTCGGCCAGCGAGTCGCCGCCCGCCGCGGTCACCCAGTCACCGCACCAGGACCCATCGGTCCATATTCCAGCCCGCCCCCCAGCGGCTCGGGTTGGTGCCGACGGCGTACATCTTCTTCGATGCCAGCAGGGTCCGCTGCTGGCGATACAGCGGCAACGTCGGCATATCGCCCCACAGCACCGGCGCACTTTGCGCCAGCAGCCGGACCAGCTCGGCGGGGTCGGCCGACACCGCCAGTGCGCTGATGATCCCGTCGATCTGGCCGTTGGTGTAGCCGGACAGGTTGTTGCCGTTGCCGGTGTGCAGAGTGTAGGCGTCCATCGCCGACGACCCGGTCGAGCCGCTGCCGGTGGCGCCGCCGGTGCTGGCCAGCAGCACGTCGATCTTGCCGTCCTTGAGTGTCTGCGGGCCGGTGTCGCCTGACGTGACGTCGGCGACGATGATACCGGCCGGGGCGCAGGTCTTGGCGATCGCACCGACGATGGCGGCCAGCCGCGCGTTGGGCGTCCGATAACCGATCCGGACCGTCAACGGCGCTCGAAGCAAGTTACGAGCTGCCTCCGGATCAGCTCTCACGTATTGGTTTGCCTCGGGGACGTTTTCGGCCCGCCCGACGGCATCATCGGACGCGGTGTGCAGTCGCGCGTTGACGATCGGCGTGCCGGCGTCGCGCGCGATGAGATCACGCGGCGTGCACAGGGCGACCGCGCGACGTACCAGGCCATCTGCGAACCTGCCACGCGGCCCGAAGATCAGCTGCTCGATACCGTCCGACGGCGAATCGGTGCGGCGGTAATTGTCCGGCGTGGCCAGCGTTCCCGACGATCCGTTCGCGACGTCGACGACGTCGGCGCTCTTATTGTTGACCCGGTCTTGGATGTCGGCTTTTTGTGGCCACACCGTCACCCGTTTGGTCATCGGCTTGGCGCCCCACCAGCGATCATTCGCGACGAGAACCACCGCGTCGCCGTCCAATACCGATTCGATCTTGTAGGGCCCCGACGACGGAAAGCGCTTGGCGATCGTGCCCGAGTCCAGGCCGGGCTTGAGGTTCCAGGTGACGTTCCAAAGCTGCGCTACGCGTGCGATGGTCGGCAGGTTGTTGCCCAGCAGCGCGCCAGTGACATTGCCGTCTGGGATACCCAGTTCCTCGGCGATGACGTGCGAAGGCATGATCGTGGTCGCGGTGAACAGCTGGTTGTAGTCGACGACGTTGCGGTCGGGGGCAAACGACACGCGCGCTTTCTTCTGCCCGGGCTGGCAGTCGATGGCCGCGACGTCGACGTATCCGGCCTGGCTGGCGGCGTCGAAGCCGGGGAACTTGCCAGACTGGGCCGCCCACGCCAGCACCAGGTCGTCGCACGTGACGGGCTTGCCGTCGGAATAAACGGCGTTGTCGGCGATCTGGTAGTCGAGCACCAGCGGTGAACCGCCGACCATCGAGATCGTGCCGAAGTCGTGGTCGGCGACGACCTGGCCGTCGGGGCCGTGGTAGCCGAACCCGGTGAGGGTGCGAGCGAAGGCCTGCGCCCCGGCCGAGGCGGCGCCGGCGACCGTGTTGCTGTTGTAGGTGGTCAGCGAGCCGTCGACGATGTAGTCGACTTGCCCGGCGGCGCTCCCGGAACACGCCGTCAACGTGCCTGATATTGCTGCTGCAAGCGCCGCACAGCTGGCGGCCACCCGCCGACGCCAGAACGCCATCGCCGCTATCGTTTGTTTCGCTTGCCGGTCGGACGTGAGTGCCGGCCGCTGACTGGGCGCGCCGGCCGGGCGCCCGGGGCGGGCTTGCTCGGCGCGGCTTTGGCGGCGGTGTCAGTGGCTCCGACGACTGCCCTGGCCTGTCGCGGGGCGTCATCGGCCGACTCGGTGGGCGCCTGCTCCTTCTCGGCGGCCTTTGCCGACACCGGACCCCGGCGCCTGACCACCCGGCGGGTGTGGGTACGCACCAACGCGGTCCGCTCACGCAGGGTGACCAGCAGCGGGGTGGCGAAGAAGATCGACGAATAGGTGCCGACGATGATGCCGACCAACTGCACCAAGGCCAGGTCCTTCAGCGTGCCCACGCCCAACAGCCACACCGCGACCACCATCAGCGCCAGCACCGGCAACGTCGAGATCAGGCTGGTGTTGATCGAGCGCATGAACGTCTGGTTGACCGCGAGGTTGGCCTGCTCGGCGAAGGTGCGCCGGGTGGTGTGCTGGAAACCGTGGGTGTTCTCCTCGACCTTGTCGAACACGATGACGGTGTCGTAGAGCGAGAAGCCCAGAATCGTCAGCAAGCCGATCACGGTGGCCGGGGTGACTTCGAAGCCGACCAACGAGTACACCCCGGCGGTGACGGTCAGGTCGAAGCACATGGTGGTCAGCGCGGAGAGCGCCATGTAGCGCTCGTAACGGACGGTGATGTACAGGCTGACCAGGGCCAGGAACACCGCCAGCGCGAACACCGCTTTCTTGGTGATCTGACCGCCCCAGGTCGACGACACCGCAGAATCGGAGATTGCCCTCTTGTCGGGCTTACCGTCGGGGCCTTTGGGCTGAAATCCCTCGAACAGCGCGTTGCGCAGCTTGGTCGTCTTGTCGTTGGACAGCGTTTCCGAGCGAATCTGCACGGTCGCTCCAGCGCCGTTGCCGACGATCACCACCGATTCCGGATCCACGCCCAGCGTTTGCCGGAAGACCTGCTCCACCTGGCTGACTTGTACTGTGCCCGTCCCACCTACGGCGGGCATTGACATCGTGGTGCCGCCCTTGAAGTCGATGCCGAAGGTGAAGCCGCGCAGCACGATGCTGACGATCGCGATCGCGACCATCGCCCCGCTGACTCCGTACCACAGTCGACGCCGGCCGACGACCTCGAACGCGCCGGTCCCGGTGTAGAGCCGCGAGAAGAAACTGTGGTGCGGCAGCTTGGCGCCGGTGTCGTCACCGGCCGCGTCGATGGCGCTGGCGGTGTCGTCGGTGAGTTCAACGGCAGTCGTCTCGTCGGCCATCGCGCTACCCCCGTCCCGTTGAAGGTGAGGTATAAGCGCCGGACGACCTGGAAGCCAGTGCCCGCCGCTCGCGGGCGACCTGCTGGACCGCACCCAGCCCGTTGTATGCCGGCTTGGCCAGCGTCACCGACTTGGACGCCAGATAGACCAGCGGCCATGTCACCAGGAACACCACGACGGTGTCGAGGATCACGGTAAGGCCCAGGGTGAATGCGAATCCCTTCACCTGTCCGATCGCCAGGAAGTACAGCACGGCAGCGGCCAGGAAGGTCACCGCGTTACCCGACAACACCGTCTTGCGGGCCCGCGCCCAACCACGGGGAACCGCCGACCGGAACGACCGGCCTTCGCGGATCTCGTCTTTGATGCGTTCGAAGAACACCACAAACGAGTCGGCCGTGGTACCGATACCGATGATCAGACCCGCGATGCCGGCTAGGTCCAGGGTGTAATTGATATATCGGCCGAGCAATACCAGGATGGCGAAAACCATTGCCCCGGAAGCTACCAACGACAACGCAGTCAGCAATCCCAGCGCCCGGTAATACAACAACGAGTACACCAGCACCAGCGCCAGGCCGATCGCTCCCGCGACCAGGCCCGCCCGCAGCGACGTCAATCCCAGTGTCGCCGAGACGGTTTGGGCTTCTGACGCTTCGAAGGACAGCGGTAGCGAGCCATATTTGAGAACATTGGCGAGCTCGCGTGCCGTGGTCGCCGTGAAGGGCGGGTCCCCGCCGGTGATCTGGGTGCGGCCGCCGGGGATGGCTTCGCGGATCTGCGGCGCGCTCACCACCGTCGAGTCCAGCGTGAACGCGGTCTGGGTGCCGATATGGGCGGCGGTAAAGTCCGCCCAGGTATTGGCCGCCCCACTCTTGAACTGCAGATCGACGATGTACCCGCCGCTGCGTTGGTCCAGACCCGAGCTGGCGTTCTCGATCTGGTCACCGCTGATGATCGACGGCGCCAGCAGATACGCCTGCTTGTGGTCTTTGTCGCAGGTCACCAACGGCAGGTCGGGGTCGTCGTTGCCGGCCAGGATGTCGTCTTGGTCGCACCGGGTGGCCTCGAATTGCAGAGCCAGGAACTGGACACCCTTATTGGTGCTTTGGCGCCATTCCTTTTCCTTCGCGATGCGCTCGGCGAGATCCCTGCGCGGGTCCGGTGGGCCGGGCTGCGCGGGCGCCGGTGCAGGAGCCGGCGGTGCCGGTGTCGGCGGCGGATCTTGCGGATAGGGCCGCGGTTGGGCCGCCGGCGCTCCGCCCGGTGCCGCGCCAGGCTCGGGTCCGCCAGGTGCGGGTCCCCCGGGTGCGACACCCGGCTCTTGGCCGCCGGGTGCAACACCGGGCGCGGGGCCGCCGGGTGCGGGGTGTCGACCGAGCGGAAGCCTGGGCCTTCTGGGCGGCATCGGCAACTGTGGCGGCGTCCCAGCGGGCTGGGCCGGAAGCGCATTGATCACCGGTCGGATGTACAACCGTGCGGTCTGCCCCAGATTGCGGGCCTCGTTGCCATCGCGACCCGGCACCGTGATGACCAGGTTGTCCCCGTCGACGATGACTTCCGAGCCCGAGACACCCAGCCCGTTGACCCGGGCGCTGATGATCTGCTGGGCCTGCGACAGCGCCTCCCGGGTCGGGCGCGAACCGTCCGGGGTCCGTGCGGTCAAGGTGACTCTGGTACCGCCCTGCAGGTCGATGCCGAGCTTCGGGTCGGCGCGCTTGTCTCCGGTGAGGAACACCAGCAGGTAGGCGCCGATGACCAGCAGGAGGAATGCCGTCAGGTAGCGGGCAGGCTGCACCGGCGCCGAAGACGATGCCACGTGTTGAGTCTCCTCCGCTCATGCGCGATCCACCGCTCGCTTTTCGCGCGCCTCAGTTCGACTGCACCGCAAAGGGTACGTGCCGGGCAGCCGACCTTAGTCTTTGGGCAGTCGCTCCGACTCGCTGGCCTCGGTGATCTCGGTGGCTTCAGTGACGTCAACGGCCTCAATCTCTGGGATTTCCGGCTCGATGCGGTCCCTGATCGCCAGTTTCATCCAGGTTGTCACCACACCGGGCGCTATCTCGAGGTCCACCGTGTCGTCGGTGATGTGGGTGATGACTGCCTGCAACCCGGAGGTCGTGTGCACCCGGTCGCCGACGTGCAGCGACTCGTGCAGGTCGATGGTGGCTTGCATCGCGCGCTTCTGACGCCGCGACGCGAAAAACATAAATGCGCCCATCACGATGAGCAGCGGGAAAAACATAATCATTTGGTTCATGACGGCAACGATCTTTCTAATTGGTCTTTGTATCGGCGTCGGGCCGGGTCGGGCCGCGTGCGCGTCAGCCACCAGTGTGGCACGGCGCCTTGACGCGCCCGCTTAAGAGTGGGACAACAGGCGATGTGGTTCGCATCGTCGACTCGGACCAGCACCTGTATGAAAGCGACTCGTTGTGGGTCGACTACATCGACCCGGCGGCGCGCGGTGACGCCCTGGCCCTGGTAGCCGATGAGCTCGGCTATACCTGGCTGAACTGGCGCGGCGCCCACCTCGCGCTGGCCGACGTCCACCTTCCCGGTGACACCGCGTCGTGCGGGGACCACCGCAAGCGCCAGCGGGCCGGTGAGCCGGCGTCGTATCGCTACGCGGAGGCATTACCCGCGCCTTACTTCTCCCCGGCGTCCCGACTGCAATGGCTCGACGAAGCCGGTCTCGACGAGGCCGTCGTGTTCCCCAACTACGGTCTGCTGTGGGAGCGCCGCCTGACGTCGTCGCTAGCGGCGCTGACCGCCAACATGACGGCCTGGAATCGCTGGTGTGCCGACGTGCAAGCCGAGGGTCGCGGGCGGCTGCATCCGGTCGCTCATCTGACACTTCGCGACCCGCACTGGCTCGAGACCGAACTGCAAACACTCGCGGCCGCAGGTGTCGGGCTGGCGATGATCGGTGCCGGCCCGGTGGACGGCCGGGCTCTCTCGCACCCCGATCACGACCGGATTTGGTCGGCGTTCGTCGACCACGCCATCACCCCGGTCTTCCACGTCGCCGATCAGGTACGGGTGTTCGACGACTGCTGGTATCCCGAGGAGCCGGCCGACGATCTGGTAGCCCCGACCGAAGCGGTGTTTCTGTGGGTGCCTCCGGCGCTGGCGTTGAGCGACCTGATTTTGCACGGCGTCTTCGATCGTCATCCCCGCCTTCGTTTCGGCGTTGTCGAGCTGAGCTCGGCGTGGGTGCCGCAATTTCTGCTGATGCTCGACGGCGCGTCCGACTTCACCACCCGACTCAACGGCAAGCCGGTGGCCGCGCTGTCCCGGCGGCCGAGCGAGTACTTCCTCGATCATGTCCGCATATCGTCGTTTTCTTACGAGGACCCCAAGCGGCTGACCGAGGTAACCGGCGACGTGTTCATGTTCTGCAGCGACTACCCACACTCCGAGGGAACCGCGACGCCGCTCGACGACTACCGGCGGATGGGCTGCGCAGAGCACGACATGCCGGGTCTCTTCCACACCAACGTCGAGTCGTTGCTCGGCCACTAGGCAATGGAACTTAACGAGGCGTTGCGGACCTCCGGCGCGGCTCGGCCGTTTCGACGAAGCCCCGGTCTTGCTGGCGCTGTTCGCCGACCTATCGAAGTTGGCGGCAATAGACCGCGACGCAGACCGTTACACGTTCGCCCGCGGCGCGTCGATCTACCCGTTCGCGTGGAGCATTCTGCTTGCCGCCCGCGAAGAAGATCTGGGCGGCGTCATCACCACAATCGCGATCCGGGAAGAGCCGCAGTCAAGGAGCTGCTTTCAACGCCAGGCCCGCTGGCCCTGGCCGCGGTGATCGCTCTGGGATACCCGGTGCACCGACCTCGCCGACTTCGCCGCGAACCGGTCAGCTCCTTTGCTACGGTCGATTCGATCGATGGCCCGGTCATTGGAGGTCTGTAAATGAGTAGGTTCTTTCGCCGCCTGGCACCGATCGCCGCGATGGCGCTGACGCCAATGGCGACGGTGACGATTGCGTTGCCGGCCTTGAGTTCGGCGGACCCGCCGAACTGCGACCCCGGCCAGTATTGGGACCCGACGGGCAGTGTGTGCCGGCCGCTGGGCCAAGGCCCGCAGCCGCTGAACTGCGACCCCGGCCAATACTGGGACCCGACGACGAATGTGTGCCGGCCGCTGGGCCAAGGGCCGCCGCCGCAGGGCGGATAAGCTGCGGAGGTGCCCGCCCTCGAACAGAGTCGCCACCTCGTCACTGAAATCCCGGGTCCGGCATCGCTGGAGCTGACCAAGCGTCGAGCGGCGGCCGTGTCGCACGGCGTCGGAAACACCATGCCGGTGTTCGCGGCGCGCGCCGCCGGCGGGATCGTCGAGGACGTCGACGGCAACCGGTTCATCGACTTGGGTTCGGGCATCGCCGTGACCACCGTCGGTAACGCCGCGCCCCGAGTCGTCGACGCGGTGCGCGCGCAGGTCGCCGACTTCACCCACACCTGCTTCATGGTGACGCCGTATGAGCAGTACATCGCCGTCGCCGAACACCTCAACCGGCTCACTCCCGGCTCGGGTGAGAAGCGCTCGGTGCTGTTCAACTCCGGCGCCGAGGCCGTCGAGAACGCCGTAAAGATCGCCCGGTCATACACCCGCAAAGACGCGGTAGTGGCGTTCGACCACGCCTATCACGGCCGCACGAACATGACAATGGCACTGACCGCCAAGTCGATGCCCTACAAGAGCGGATTCGGGCCGTTCGCGCCGGAGATCTACCGGGCGCCGCTGTCCTATCCGTTCCGCGACGGGCTGATCGATAAGGAAATGGCCACCGACGGCGAACTGGCCGCGCAGCGGGCCATCGATGTCATTGCCAAGCAGGTCGGTGCAAAGAACCTGGCTGCCGTCGTCATCGAGCCCATCCAGGGCGAAGGCGGCTTCATCGTCCCAGCGGAGGGATTCCTGCCCGCGCTGTTGGACTGGTGTCGCCGCCACGACGTGGTGTTCGTCGCCGACGAAGTGCAGAGCGGCGTCGCACGGACCGGAGCCTGGTTTGCCTGCGAGCACGAGGGCATCGAGCCCGACCTGATCTGCATCGCCAAGGGCATCGCCGACGGGCTGCCGTTGTCGGCCGTGACCGGCCGCGCCGAGATCATGGACGCGCCGCACTCCAGCGGCATCGGCGGCACGTTCGGCGGCAACCCGGTAGCTTGTGCGGCGGCGCTGGCGACCATCGAAACCATCGAGGCCGACGGGCTTCTCGAGCGGGCCCGTCAAATCGAACGGCTGATGAAGGATCGGCTGCACGCGCTGCAAGCCACCGACGATCGGGTCGGCGATGTGCGGGGTCGCGGCGCGATGATCGCCGTCGAGTTCGTCAAACCCGACGGCGCCGAGCCCGATGCGAAGCTGACCAACGCGTTGGCCACCGCCGCGGCCGCCGCCGGTGTGATCGTGTTGACGGCGGGCACGTTCGGCAATGTCGTGCGATTTCTGCCGCCGCTGACGATCAGCGACGAGTTGCTCACCGAAGGGCTCGAGATAGTGGCCGGGCTGCTCGCCAAGCTCTGACCTCAGGCGTCACTCGGATAGCCGGGCCCCGTTGTGCCCACCTTTCAGCGACAACTTGCTTGTTCGCGTAGGGCCAGCACGCGGTTGTGGATCCGGTGCTCGGTGCCGCGTGGCATCCAACCGGGGCCGTACCGACCGCGTCCGAGCCGGCGCACCCTGCCGTAGCCCATCTCCCAGCGCAGCGCATCCGAGATCGATTTCGACTCGCGTCCGCCAACGGTGAAGCCGTGCCACGTAAGCGCGTTGGCTAATTCGGAGATGCTGGCGGCCCCGTGAATAGACAAATGCATCGTGAGTACATACCGAAGCTCAATTCCCCGCAGCTGCATCATTGGACCCTCGCACGTGGATACGACATCGAGCCCGTTGTCGCTGAAAGGCGGGCACATCGGCCACCCCGAACCATCCAGTGACGGCTGTGACAGATGGGAAACCGTGACTTGCGGTAATCAGCAGTGGCGGATTTCACGTCGCGCTAACCGCTTAAAAGGAATATCGTTACCCTTGCTAACGTATTACCTGTTAGGCGCAGCGTGGCGCCAGCCAAATTCTTCCGATGATTGTCTAGAGGGTTTTCTATGTCGATTGATGTCCGTACCGCCGAGTTGTCCGCTAACGACCCGCAGTTCGCTGCGGCTCAGCCAGACCCGGCGGTCACCGCGGCCATTGCGGAGCCTGGCTTGTCACTCCCCCGAATCACCCAGGTCGCGCTAGAAGGCTACGCAGACCGGCCGGCACTGGGCCAGCGCGCCTTCGAGCTGGTCAAGGACCCGAAGACGGGACGCACGATTGCTCAGCTGCGCCCCTGGTTTGACACCGTCACCTACGGCGAGTTGGCCGAGCGGGTCGACGCGGTCGCTCGCGGGCTGGCCGACGAGGCGGTGTCGCCGGGTGATCGGGTCTGCGTGCTCGGGTTTACCAGCGTCGACTACACCACCATCGATATCGCCCTCGGTCGGATCGGCGCGGTGTCGGTTCCGCTGCAGACCAGCGGGGCGATCGCCCAGCTTCAGCCGATCGTGACGGAGACCGAGCCCACCGTGATCGCGGCCAGCGTGGACTACCTGTCCGACGCCGTGGACCTTATTGTGGCCGCTGCGCAGGTGGGTCACACCCCGGGACGGCTCGTCATCATGGACTACCGCGGCGAGGTCGACGATGACCGCGAGGCCCTGCAAGCTGCCCATCAGCAGCTAGACGGCAAAAACATTTACATCGAAACGCTGAACGAGCTCCGCGAGCACGGCGCGGCGCTGCCGGCTGCTTCGCGCGTCGCGCGCGGTGCAGAGGACAAAGCCGACCCCCTGGCGCTGCTGGTCTACACCTCCGGCAGCACCGGCGCGCCCAAGGGCGCGATGTACCCGCAGAGCAACGTCGCCAAGATGTGGAACCGGTCGACGAAAAACTGGTTCGGGCCGAGCGCCGCGTCGATCACCGTCAACTTCATGCCGATGAGCCACATCATGGGTCGCGGCATCCTTTACGGCACGCTCGGAAACGGCGGCACCGCCTACTTCGCCGCCAAGAGCGACCTGTCCACGCTGCTGGAGGACCTGCGGCTGGTGCGGCCTACCGAGCTGAACTTCGTGCCGCGGATTTGGGAGATGCTCTACGGCGAATATCTCAGCGAGGTAGACCGCCGAATCAGCGCGGGCGTCGACCGTGCGACGGCCGAGGCGCAGGTGCTGGTCGAGGTGCGTCAGGAGCTTCTCGGCGGGCGGTTCATCTTCGCGATGACCGGCTCTGCGCCCACCTCGCCGGAGTTGAGGACCTGGGTCGAGTCGCTGCTCGAGATGCATCTGCTGGACGGCTACGGCTCCACCGAGGCCGGAATGGTGTTGTTCGACGGCGAAATTCAGCGTCCTCCGGTCGTCGACTACAAGCTGGTCGACGTTCCGGATCTGGGCTACTTCGCCACCGACCGGCCGTATCCGCGAGGCGAGCTGCTGCTGCGGACCGAGAACATGTTCCCGGGCTACTACAAGCGGGCCGAAACGACGGCCGGCGTGTTCGACGCCGACGGGTATTACCGCACCGGCGACGTCTTCGCCGAGGTTGGCCCCGACCGGCTGGTGTATGTCGACCGTCGCAACAACGTGTTGAAGCTGGCCCAGGGCGAGTTCGTCACGCTGGCCAAACTGGAGGCGGTGTTCGGCAACAGCCCGCTGGTCGGCCAGATCTACGTCTACGGCAACAGTGCGCAGCCCTACCTGTTGGCTGTCGTGGTGCCAACGGATGTGAACGCGTCGAAGTCGGCGATCGCCGAGTCGCTGCAGGCCGTCGCCCGGCAGGCTGACCTGCAGTCCTACGAGGTGCCGCGCGACTTCATCATCGAGACCACGCCGTTCAGCCTGGAGAACGGTCTGCTGACCGGGATCCGCAAGCTGGCGTGGCCGAAGCTGAAGCAGCACTACGGCGAGCGGCTGGAACAGCTCTACGCCGACTTGGCCGAGGGCCAGGCTAACGAGTTGTCCGAGCTGCGCCGCAGCGGCAGCGAGGCGCCGGTACTGCAGACCGTCAGCCGGGCCGCGGCCGCCATGCTGGGCGCGGCGACCAGCGACCTGTCGCCGGATGCGCACTTCACCGACCTGGGTGGAGACTCGTTGTCCGCGTTGACATTCGGCAACCTGCTGCGTGAAATCTTCGACATCGATGTACCGGTGGGCGTCATCGTCAGCCCGGCCAACGACCTGCAGGCCATCGCCAACTACATCGAGGGCGAGCGCGCGGGCACCAAGCGGCCGACGTTCGCCGCGGTGCACGGGCGCGACGCGGTCGAGGTGCATGCTGCCGACCTCACGCTGGACAAGTTCCTCGAAGAGGCCACGTTGGCTGCTGCGCCGAACCTGCCGCAGCCCAGCCGCGAGGTGCGCACGGTGCTGTTGACCGGTGCCACTGGCTTCCTGGGCCGCTACCTGGCCCTGGAGTGGCTGGAGCGGATGGACCTGGTAGACGGCAAGGTGATCGCGCTGGTTCGCGCCAAGACGGATGAAGAGGCGAGGACGCGCCTGGACAAGACCTTCGACAGCGGCGACCCGAAGCTGTTGGCGCACTACCGCAAGCTGGCCGCCGATCACCTGGAGGTCATCGCCGGCGACAAAGGCGAGGCCAACCTCGGCCTGGACCAGCAGACCTGGCAGCGACTGGCCGACACCGTCGACCTGATCGTCGACCCGGCGGCGCTGGTGAACCACGTGCTGCCGTACAGCGAGCTGTTCGGGCCCAACGCACTGGGTACAGCGGAGCTGATCAAGATCGCGCTGACGACAAAGATCAAGCCGTTCACCTACGTGTCGACTATCGGTGTGGGCGACCAGATCGAGCCGTCAAAGTTCGTCGAAGATGCCGACATTCGCCAGATCAGTGCGACCCGGGCAATCAACGACAGCTATGCCAACGGGTACGGCAACAGCAAGTGGGCCGGCGAGGTGCTGCTGCGCGAGGCCAGCGACCTGTGCGGCCTGCCGGTCGCGGTGTTCCGCTGCGACATGATCCTTGCCGATACCACGTATGCGGGACAGCTGAACCTGCCGGACATGTTCACCCGGCTGATGCTCAGCCTGGTGGCCACCGGTATCGCACCCGGCTCGTTCTACGAGTTGGACAGCGACGGACAGCGGCAGCGTGCCCATTACGACGGTCTTCCGGTCGAGTTCATCGCCGAGGCGATCTCGGCCTTGGGTGCTCAAGTGGTGGAGGGTTTCCAGACCTACCACGTGATGAACCCCTACGACGACGGCATCGGCCTCGACGAGTACGTCGACTGGTTGATCGACGGCGGGTACTCAGTCCAGCGGGTCGGTGACTACGCCACCTGGTTGCAGCGGTTCGAGACCACGCTGCGCGCCCTGCCCGAGCGGCAGCGTCAATACTCGCTGCTGCCGCTGTTGCACAACTACCAGCGGCCTAGCACGCCGATCAACGGGTCGATGGCTCCGACCGACCGATTCCGTGCCGCGGTGCAGGAAGCGAAAATTGGTCCGGACAAAGACATTCCACACGTCTCGGCGCCGATCATCGTCAAGTACATCACCGACCTGCAGCTGCTCGGTTTGCTGTAGGAGCGCTATTCAAAGCTGAGGCCGATTGCCGCCTAAGTCGATCAGTTGCCCGCGACGCCGGCGCGTCGCCGGCGGAAAATGCCGCCCTTGCCTTCGCGTCGGTGCGATTGGGCGGGTGCGGCCTCGGTCGGCGCGTCCGGTGCCGGTGCCGGCGGTGCGGGGGCCGGCGGCGGCACAGCTGCCGACGTGTCTTCTGCCGGCGACAGCTCGGCTTGCGACGCGAACTCCGCATCACGGACGGTGCGGACTGACAGTCGCGCCAACACCGCTCCGCTGAGGAACACGATCAGCGCCCCCAGCCCAGAGAAGTAGCCGATGTCCAACAAAGCCCGCTTGGCGTCCGTCGCTGCGCTCGGTGCACCGATGGCATCGATTCGCAACGTCGGCGCCACTACGCGACCGACAACGAACCAAACCCCGGCAATCGTGGCCAACCAGCCGCCGAACATCGCGGTGGCGCGATTGCCGGAAACCAGCAGCAAGAAGCCACCGACTGCGGTGACCGCGCCGGGGAAAACCTCCAGCAAGCCGCGGGCCGTACTCCAGGCCGATGTCTGGCCAGGTGTCCAGGCGAAATGCAAGTACTGCCCGACGAAGGGAATCAACGCGCCCCAAATACCAAGGATGATCAGGAGCAATCCGCTTACCGCACCACGGCTGCGCGGCATGTGCAGGCTACCGAAGCCTGACCGCGAGTCATTCATGACGAGTCTCCTCAAACTGTGGACACCGGGTGTCAAACCCGTGCTGATTACCCAGATGCGCCGGCGACGTAACCCCGTGGCCGTCGGCGCGCGTGCCAGGCTAGCAACCGAGGAACCGACAAACCAGGGTACGTTGCCTCGAGCCTCGTCAGACCAGGATTAGAGCCAAACGTGATCGGGCACAACTCACCGCGAAACCAGGCCGACAATGAGAAGTACGACGGCGATCACCGGAAATACGCCCTGGGTCAGTGCGGCGCGGGCTTTGTCGGGTGCCGACGCCAGCAGCACAACCGCTGCCGAGGCCATCGATCCCGCGCCGGCGAACACCAGCGCGGCTCCCACGGCGCGGTGTCCGGCGACAACCGCGACGATGCCGATGCCGGTGACGACTGCCAGGAAGAGGTTGTAGAAGCCTTGGTTGAAGGCCAGCAGCTTGGTGGTTTCGGCTTCCTCGGGACTCGTGCCGAACGCCGCGCGAGTGCGGCGGCTGGTCCAGGTCAGCGACTCCATCGTGAAGATGTAGACGTGTAGCAACCCGGCCAGGCCGGCGAACACCAATCCGGCGGTGATCATTGAGAATCCTCCTACTCGAAAAGTCCGGGTTGGCCCAACCCGCTGGCCCGCGTCGGCGGTGTCATCCCCAGGTGTGTCCAGGCCTGCGGGGTGGCGACCCGGCCGCGCGGCGTGCGCGCAATCATCCCGGCGCGCACCAAAAATGGCTCGCACACTTCTTCGACGGTGGTGGCCTCCTCCCCGACCGCTACCGCCAGCGTCGACACGCCCACCGGGCCGCCGCCGAAGCTGCGGGTCAGCGCCGACAACACGGCACGGTCCAGGCGGTCCAGACCGAGCTCGTCGACGTCGTAGACCTCCAGCGCCGCCTTTGCCACATCACGGGTGATGACGCCGTCGGCGCGCACCTCGGCGTAGTCGCGGACTCGGCGCAGCAAACGGTTGGCGATACGCGGGGTGCCCCGCGAGCGGCGGGCGATCTCGGCGCCGGCATCGGCTCCCAGCTCGATGCCCAGGATCCCGGCGGATCGGGTCAACACCCGCTCCAGCTCGGCCGGCTCGTAGAAATCCATGTGCGCGGTGAACCCGAACCGGTCGCGCAGCGGACCGGTCAGCGCACCGGATCGGGTGGTCGCACCGACCAGGGTGAACGCCGCCACTTCCAACGGAATCGACGTCGCCCCAGGGCCTTTGCCGACGACCACGTCGACGCGGAAGTCCTCCATCGCCAGGTAAAGCATCTCCTCGGCGGGTCGGGCGATGCGGTGAATCTCGTCGATGAACAGCACGTCATGCTCGACGAGATTGGACAACATCGCCGCCAGGTCGCCGGCGCGTTCCAGCGCCGGCCCGGATGTGACCCGCAGCGAGGACCCCAGCTCGGCGGCGATGATCATCGCCAGCGACGTCTTACCCAAACCGGGTGGGCCGGACAGCAGAATGTGATCCGGTGTGCCGCCGCGGTTTTTGGCGCCCTCGATGACCAGCTGCAGCTGTTCGCGCACCCGGGCCTGACCGATGAACTCGCGCAGCGAGCGCGGCCGCAAGCTGGCGTCGATGTCGCCTTCACCGACGGTCAGGGCGGCCGTCACCTCCCGCTCCTCGGCATCCACTTCGTCGTCGAAGCGGCTCATTTCTTACCCAGCATCGACAACGCTGACCGCAGCGCGCTTGAGGTGGTGGCCTCCGGCTCGTTGGCCATTACCTTATCGATGGCCTCTTCGGCCTGCTTGGCCGCAAAGCCAAGGCCGACAAGGGCTTCCACGACCGGGCCGCGCACCGCGTGGCCGTTGACCACCATTGCGGCAGCGGTGGGCGCCACTGGGCCGATCTTGTCACGCAGCTCGAGCACCAGCCGCTCGGCGCTGCGCCTGCCGATGCCCGGCACCCGGGTGAGCGCGGCGACGTCGCCGTCGGCCAGAGCCTGTCGCAGCGCCTGCGCGTCGTACACCGCCAGGGTGGCCAACGCGATCTTCGGCCCGACTCCGGAGACGCTCAGCAACGTCAGGAACAGGTCGCGGGCATCGGTGTCGGGGAACCCGTAGAGCGTCATCGAGTCTTCGCGCACGATCATCGCGGTGATCAGCCGGGCCTCGCTGCCCCGGCGAAGCGTCGCCAACGTCGAGGGTGTGGCCATCAGCTTGTAACCGACACCGGCTGCCTCGATGACGACATGGTCGAGAGCGACGTCGAGCACCTCCCCGCGTACCGAGGCGATCATGTCGCGGCCCTCACTTTCGCGGCGAATTTCTTGCGTTGTTCGGCGGCCTTGGCGTGCGCCTCGGCAATCCGGGCGATCATCGGCGCCCGCCAACAGTGACAGATCGCTAAGGCCAACGCATCGGCGGCGTCGGCGGGCGTCGGTTTGGCTTGCAGCCCAAGAATTCTGGTAACCATCGCGGTGACTTGGGCCTTGTCGGCGGCGCCGTTGCCGGTGACTGCGGCCTTGACTTCGCTGGGGGTATGAAAGTGCACGTCGATATCGCGTTTGGCCGCTGCCAGCGCGATCACACCACCGGCCTGCGCGGTGCCCATCACCGTCGACACGTTCTGCTGGGAGAACACCCGCTCGATGGCAATGACGTCAGGGTGGTGGGTGTCCAGCCAGTGCTCGACCTGTTCGCTGATCGCCAGCAGTCGCTGTGGCAGCGGCGCATCGGCCGGGGTGCGCACCACATCGACGTCGAGGGCGACGATCTGGCGACCTTTTCCGTTCTCGACAACCGACAGCCCACAGCGGGTCAGCCCGGGGTCGACTCCCATCACCCGCATCCGCGCCTCCCGCCTTGCCGAACGCCTGTTCGATACCCTAGCGGGCCGAACCGACACAGCCGGGCACGACACGCGGTGAGTTGGGGATGCGGTCGTAGTACGGTTCGCTGATCAGCTGCAAGAACGACGCCTAACGCGCAGTGGCTCAGCTTTGCACACGAACTTAGACCTGCCTTGCCGCTTGCTGCGACATGCGGGGCTGCTGGTCGTGTAGCGGGGAACGCTACTCCTCGTCGAGGGCGGCCAGCACCTCGTCGGAGACGTCGACGTTGGTGTAGACGTTCTGCACGTCGTCGCTTTCCTCCAACGCGTCGACGAGCTTGAACACCTTGCGCGCGCCCTCGACGTCAACCGGCACCGTCACCGACGGCTGAAACCCAGCCTCCGCCGATTCGTAGTCAATTCCGGCGTCCTGCAACGCCGTTCGAACCGCCACCAAATCACCCGGCTCGGAGATCACCTCAAAGTTATCGCCAAGGTCGTTGACGTCTTCGGCGCCGGCGTCGAGCACCGCGCCCAGCACGTCGTCCTCGGTCAGGCCGTCCTTGTCCAGCGTGACAACGCCCTTGCGAGAGAACAGATAAGCCACCGATCCCGGATCGGCCATCGCGCCGCCGTTGCGGGTCATCGCCACCCGCACCTCACTGGCGGCACGGTTGCGGTTGTCGGTCAGGCATTCGATCAAGACGGCCACGCCGTTGGGCGCATAGCCCTCGTAGGTGATGGTCTGATATTCCGCCCCACCGGCTTCCTCGCCGGCCCCGCGCTTTCGAGCCTTTTCGATGTTGTCGTTGGGCACCGAATTCTTCTTGGCCTTCTGGATCGCGTCATACAGCGTCGGGTTGCCCCCCGGGTCTCCGCCTCCGACACGAGCCGCAACCTCGATGTTCTTGATCAGCCGGGCGAACATCTTGCCGCGGCGCGCGTCGACGACGGCCTTCTTGTGCTTCGTGGTGGCCCACTTGGAATGGCCGCTCATCGCGCGTTCTACCTCAAATCTTCTGCGTGTTTATTGGCCAGACGAGTCTACGTGCGGCAACAGGACGCGATTAACGCAGCAGCTCCCTTGTACCCCGACTGCCTCACCATTCCCATAAGTCACACAAAATCGCTGAAAGGCGGGCAAACCGGCCCCAGCTCCCGGTCGTGACTCAAGTGACTGCTGAAGCATCATCCTGCCCGTCCTTGATCCACCGCCACTGCATCGACCCCCACGGCCGCGCATCGGGCAACGTGTCGCTGACCGCCGCCACTACCCCGGGCCAGGCGTCGGCGTGGTAGTCGTCGCCGGATAGCCAACCGCCCGGTTGAACCTTGGGTGCCCACGCGCTGATATCGGCGACAACGCTGCCGTAGTCGTGGCGCGCGTCGATATGTACCCAGGTCAGCGAGCCGTCGGCGAACAGCTCGGCGGCGGCAACCGAGTCGCTGATCACCAGTTGGATCGCGTCAGCCAACCCGCATTCGATGATGTTGCGGTGCAACAGCCCCGCGAAGGTTCCCCCGCCGTGGGCGACGGCGGATCCGTGCGCGTCGTTGTTTCCGGTGCCTTCCGGCCCACTGCCCCGGCAGGTGTCTATACCGACGATCCGCACATCGAGACCGGCCTCGCGCACCACTTCACCCAACGAGCAGATGCTGCGCCCCAGGTAGCAGCCCACTTCGACGAACCGGCTTCCGTCGGGAAACTGGGCGGCGGCTTCCTCTTGGTGGCTACGCCATTGAAACCAGCCCGGGATGTCGCGCCAGCTTTCGACCGGTTTGTCGAACTTGGCAGTGCGGCTCATGGTCAGCCGTGTGGCGCCTCAGAGATTTTGCTGTCGGGTGTGCCGAGCGTCTGACACCAGGTTGCCGCCGACATCCGGGTTGCGGTGATCTCCAGGTTGTTGGGTTCAGCCCCGCTCTTGTCCTTGAGCATCTTGCTGACTTCGCTGTTTTGCTTGTTCTCGTCCTGCTTCACGAAGTCCGAACACTTGGTGTCGCCACCAGTGTTGATGACTTGCGAGGGAGAGCAACCGCTGAGCAGCAGCGCGGCGATGGCGATCGCGGTGGCCACAGTTCGCTTCATCGTTGACCTTTCTCCAGCCGAAGTGGTGGGTATCTGTTACACCGCAACGCCTCACCTCAAACGCTGCACTACCGTTGAGATGGTGACGGCGCAAAGCCCGCTGCGGGCGGTACGGGACGCACTGGGCAGCAGCCTGTTCGAGATGATCGCTGGACCCGACGGCCCGAAGCAGCGGGCACGCATCCACCACACTCCGGGCCCGCGGTGGTTTTCCGAGGGGCGTCCGATCCGTCGGGTACACGCCGACGCCTCGATGTTCGTCGGCGGATTGCGGGCGTTGCTGCTGCAGTCGTTGCATCCGCTGGCGATGTCCGGCGTCGCCCAGCACTCCAATTACCGCGGCGACCCGTGGGGCCGGCTGCAACGCACCAGCACGTTTCTGGCCGAGACGACCTTCGGTTCGAGTACTGATGCACAGCGGGCCGTTGACCGCGTCCGGGGAATTCATCGGCGGGTGCACGGGATCGCCGCCGACGGCAGGCCGTATGCCGCCACCGATCCGCACCTGCTGGAGTGGGTTCATGTCGCCGAAGCTGACAGCTTTTTACGCGCCCACCAGCGATACGGCGCTGCCCCGCTGGACCAGGTTGGTCGCGACGGATACGTCGCGGACATGGCCGAAATCGCCGCCCGGCTGGGCGTCATCAACCCGCCACGCACCGAACGTGAGTTGGCGCAACGGCTGCACGCGTTTCGATCAGAGCTGCGCAGCACGCGCGAAGCGCGGGATGCCGCTCGATTCCTGCTGCTGACGCCGCCGCTGCCGTTGGCGGCACGGGCGCCATATGGCGTGCTGGCCGCCACCGCGGTGGCGATGCTTCCGCTGTGGGCGCGCATGCCGCTGCTGCTGCCGTACTTCCCGCCGGTGGAAGCCACGGTCGTTCGAACCGCCGGGCGCGTGCTGGTCGGCGGCATCCGCTGGGTGCTGCCCGCCGCCGGCTGACCCCGCGTCATCCCCGCCCCTTGACGACGTCGACGAACAGCCGGTGAATCCGCCGATCGCCGGTCATCTCCGGATGAAACGCGGTGGCGAGCACCCGGCCTTGGCGTACCGCGACCGGGTGTCCGGCGGCCCGGGCCAGCACCTGCACACTCTCACCGACCTCCTCCACCCAGGGCGCTCGGATGAACACCGCATGCACCGGCTCATCGAGACCGGTAAACGCGATATCGCCTTCGAACGAGTCCACCTGACGTCCAAAAGCATTGCGCCGCACCGTCATATCGATGCCGCCCAGCGGAACCGCCTCGCGTCCGCCCGCGCCGGCGTCGAGGATCTGACTGGCCAACAGGATCATGCCCGCGCAGGCACCATAAGCGGGCAGCCCGTCGACCAGCCGCCTGCGCAGCGGCTCCAACAGGTCGAGATCGCGCAGCAGATGGCTCATCGTGGTGGACTCACCGCCTGGAATGACCAGCGCGTCGACGGCGTCGAGCTCCTCACGTCGCCGGACTGGCACCGCCAACGCGCCGGCGTCGCGCAGCGCGGCCAGGTGTTCGCGGGTGTCGCCCTGCAGCGCCAGCACCCCGATCCGTACCGCGCTCACCGTTCAGATGGCCGGTAGTCGCGCCTGAAACGGGTCAAACCCTCCTGCACGACGGCGGCAACCATCTCGCCGTACTGGTTGAAGATCTTGCCCTGACACAGCGCTCGGCCGCCGCAAGCCGACGGCGAGGACTGGTCGTAGAGCAGCCACTCGTCGGCACGGAACACCCGCATGAACCACATCGCATGGTCCAGCGACGCCACCTGCAGATGTGGGCGCTCGTCGAGGTGATTCACCTGGGCCGAGCCCAGCAGGGTCAGGTCGCTCATGTAGGCCAGCGCGCAAATGTGCAGCACCGGGTCGTCGGGCAGCGGATCGCGGTGCCGAAACCACACCTGCTGTTGGGAGGCCTTGCCGGGTAGCCGCTCCAGCTGTTCACGCGGCACGATGCGGATGTCCCACTCCTCGAACTGCTTGAAACCGGCGTCGTCGAATACCTTGATCGAGCTCAACCCGGGCAGATCGTCCGGCGGCGGCGCTGATGGCATCACGTCTTGGTGGTGGATGCCATCCTGATCGCTCTGGAACGACGCCGACATCGAGAAGATCGTCTGGCCGTGCTGGATCGCGTTGACCCGCCGGGTGCAAAACGAGCCGCCGTCACGCAGCCGTTCGACGATAAAAACTGTGGGCGCCTTGGCATCTCCCGGTCGGATGAAGTACCCGTGCAGTGAGTGGACCAAATGGCCGGGTTCAACGGTGCGCACCGCCGACACCAACGACTGGCCGGCCACATGACCACCGAAGGTGCGCTGAAAGAAACCCGATTCCGGGCTGAACACACTGCCGCGGTAGATGTTGACCTCGAGCTGCTCGAGATCGAGGATCTCTTCGATCGACACGATTACCAGCCGCGGTCGGCCAGGCGATGCGGCGTGGCGATCTCCTCCACATTGATGCCGACCATCGGCTCGCCGAGTCCCCGCGACACCCGCGCCAGCACATCCGGGTCGTCGTAGAACGTGGTCGCCTTGACGATCGCGGCGGCGCGCTGGGCCGGATCCCCGGACTTGAAGATGCCCGAGCCGACGAACACGCCCTCGGCGCCGAGCTGCATCATCATCGCCGCGTCGGCCGGGGTGGCGATGCCACCCGCGGTGAACAGGGTGACCGGCAGCTTGCCGGCCCGGGCCACGTCGACGACCAGATCGTAGGGAGCCGCGAGTTCCTTTGCTGCGAAATACAATTCGTCCTCGGACAGCGATGTCAGCCGGCGGATCTCGCCGCCGATAGCCCGCATGTGCGTGGTGGCATTCGACACGTCTCCGGTGCCGGCTTCGCCTTTGGAACGGATCATCGCCGCGCCCTCGCCAATGCGCCGCAGCGCCTCACCCAGATTCGTCGCACCGCACACGAACGGCACGGTGAACTTCCATTTGTCGATGTGGTGGGTGTAGTCGGCCGGGGTGAGCACCTCGGATTCGTCGACGTAGTCCACGCCCAGGCTCTGCAGGATCTGCGCCTCGACGAAGTGCCCGATGCGGGCTTTGGCCATCACCGGGATGGTGACCGCGGAGATGATGCCCTCGATCATGTCCGGGTCGCTCATCCGCGACACTCCACCCTGCGAACGGATATCGGCAGGCACCCGCTCCAGCGCCATCACCGCGACGGCACCCGCGCCCTCGGCGATGCGGGCCTGCTCGGGCGTGACGACGTCCATGATGACGCCGCCCTTGAGCATCTCAGCCATGCCGCGTTTTACTCGCGCGGTCCCGGTCTGCCCGCTGCCGTTTGACGCGGTATCCATGAGCCCAAGTCTAGTGGTGGACGGCAAACGGTATTCCGGCGCGTGAACCGCGCCGCGAGGAAAGGCTCGTTGAAATTGCAGTGAGGGTCGTTAATGCAGGCCTTACGACAGCCCTCGGCGCAATCTCGACGGGACGGCAATCTGCACTTCGTAGCCCCACAGTCAGCGGATGGACTGCAGCTGGCGGGGCCCGGCCGGTGCCCCGGCCAGCGCAACTGCTTCGGTGAGCAGTTTGGACAGCTGTAGCGGATACACGGTCTCGCCGGCGGCCACCAGCTCGGCGATGTCGGCAGCATCACACCAACGGTGGCAGTGGATGTAACTGTTCTCCAGTTCGGTTCGCCCGGCGGTCGACGGCTCGAACCGGCGGGTGCGGTGGACGAAGAAGAACTCCTCGCTGTCGACCGCCGCGCCGTTGAAGTCGAACACCGCGTCCCGCCGCCAGATCGGGCCGATCATCTCGGCGGGATCGGCGTGCAGACCGGTCTCCTCGGTCAGCTCGCGAGCGGCGGCCTGCGCCAACGATTCACCGTCGCCGACCTGACCGCCGACGGTGAACCACCACCGCGGTGCGGTGTCGTGTGGAAGCGATGGGTCCGATCCGCACAGCAGCAGCACCGCGCCGGTTTCGTCGAGTAGCACCACCCGCGCCGAGGTGCGTCTGGCGGCGCCGGTGTGATCGCCGTGGCGTAACGGCTGCGAGCGCTCGGCGATCTCGAAATAGCTTGGCAGAGAAGCTGTTCCGCCTAGTCGCAGCAGCCTGACCAGTCGCCTCTCGCGCAGGGCCAGGGTGTCGCGGACGGCGTCGTTGTGGAACCGGCGGGCCAGCAGCACCCGCGCCTCGGCGTCGGCCAGCTCGGCGATCAGCCCCGCCGGGAGCGCCTCCGGATCGACCATCGCCAGCGCCGCCGACAACTGGTTTTCGCAGGCCTCGCGGGCCTGCCGGGGGGCGCGCTCGGCGACGTCGGCCAGCGCAACCAGCTCCTTGGCGTCAACCGCAGCGCCAAACGCGTTCGCCGCGACCGCCCGAGCCACCACGGCGCGGCGAGCCAGCGCGCCGTCGAGCGCCTGCCAGGACAGGTCGCAGCGTACGTGCAGCCGGTCCAGCCGATTGGCCGTCTGATAGCCCCACGCGCCGAAGCCGACCAACACCGCCAGCAGCACGACCAGCGCGATGACCAGCGGAAAAGTCCAGCTCATCAGCTGGCCACCTGCACCTTGGCGCCGACGGCGGCGACGGTCTCGTAGACCCGCATGATCTGGTTGGCCACCACCGACCAGTCGTAGCGCTGCACCGCCTCGGCGCCGGCGCCAACGTAGCGCCGAGCCAACCGGTCGTCCTCCAAGACCGCGATCAGGCCGGCCGCCAGCGCAGCGCCGTCGTCCACCGCGACCAGCCGACCTGCTTTGCCGTCGAGCAATACCTGCCGGAACGCGTGCAGATCGCTGGCCACCACCGGGGTGCCGGCGGCCATCGCTTCGACCAGCACGATGCCAAAGCTTTCCCCGCCGGTGTTGGGGGCACAGTAGACGTCGGCGCTGCGCAGCGCGCATGCCTTCCCGGCGTCGTCAACCTGGCCCAGGAAACGCAGGTGGCCCGCCAAATCGCCGGTCTTGGACCGTAATTCGTCTTCATCGCCACGACCGACGATCAGCAGCTGAACAGCGGGAAAGCGCTCGACCAGGCTGGGCAGCGCGTCCAGCAACACCGCCGTGCCCTTGCGGGGTTCGTCGTAGCGGCCCAAAAACAGCACGGTCTTGCCGGTCCGCGGATAACCGTTCAGCCGCGGGGCCGAGGCGAACGACGCCACGTCGACACCGTTGGGAATCTCGACCGCGTCGGACCCCAGCGCTTCCATCTGCCAGCGTCTGGCCAAGTCGGACACCGCGATGCGGCCGACGATTTTCTCGTGCCACGGCCGCAGCACGCCCTGGAAGACCGACAGCGTCAGCGATTTGGTGGTCGAGGTGTGGAAGGTCGCCACGATCGGGCCTTCGGCCACCCGCAGCGCCCACATCGACAGGCTGGGTGCATTCGGTTCGTGCAGGTGCAGCACGTCGAAATCGCCGTCGGCCAGCCAGCGCCTGACCCTGCCGTGCACGGCCGGACTGAACTGCAGGCGCGCCACCGAGCCGTTGTACGGAATCGGGACAGCCCGGCCGGCGGAGACGACGTAGTCGGGCAGCTTGACGTGCGGTGACGACGGCGCCAGCACGCTGACGGCATGCCCGCGGCCGACCATCACTTCGGCGAGCTGCAGCACATGCGACTGCACCCCGCCCGGCACGTCGAACGAGTACGGACACACCATGCCGATCCGCATCAAGCCTCTCCTAATCTGGCCCGTCGCTCGTCGGAGAGGTCGGCCAGCCATTGCGGCTGCAGCATATGCCAGTCGGCAGGATGTGCGGCGATGTTGGCGGTGAACACGTCGGCCAGCGCCTGGGTGATGACGCCGACGTCGCCGCTGGCGGGGTCCAGCGGCGGGTGGAACTCGATTACGGTCGCGTCGCCTTCATACCAGCAGTGCACGGGCAGCAGCGCCGCCCCGGTGTGAATCGCCAACTTCGCCGAGCCGGCCGGCATCCGGGTCGGTTCGCCGAAGAAGTCGACCTGAACGCCGCTGCGGGTCAGATCCCGCTCGGCCATCAGACACACCATCTTATTGTCCCGCAGCCGTTCGGAGAGCAGGTCGAAAGGCGGCTGTTCACCGCCGGACAACGGGATCACCTCGAAGCCCAGGCTTTCCCGGTATTCGATGAACCGCCGGTACAGCGACTCGGGTTTGAGTCGCTCGGCAACGGTGGTGAACTTGCCGCGAGTCTGGGTCAGCCATACCCCGGCCATATCCCAGTTGCCGCTGTGCGGCAATGCCAGCACCGCGCCGCGGCCGTTTGCCAGCGCAGCGTCGAGATATTCTTCCCCTATAACGAGTTCGGCGAGCCGCTGGCCGATCGCATGGTGATCCATCGATGGCAGGCGGAACGCCTCCCGCCAGTAGCGGGCATAGGAGGCAAGCGACGCTCGCATCAGGCTGCCCGGCACGTCGTTCGGCGCAACCCCGAGCACCCGCGCCAGATTCATGCGCAGTTGCGCGGGTCCGCCATTGCGGGACGCATACAGCGCTCCGGCGTCGAACGCGTTGCGCGCCGCGAACTCCGGCATGCTGCGCACGATCATCCAGCCGGCCGCATAACCCCAGTCGGTCATCCGGCCGGCCAACGAAAGACCGCCGACCCCAGGCAGTTTCAGGCCCGCCGGGACAGGTCTCACGGCTCGCTCTGCTCGCCGCCCGGGGGCATCGGCTCGGCCGCGCCGGGCGAGTGGCGCACCCTGTGCAACCGCTGCGCACACGTGATCAAGCTGGCCACCGCCAGCAGCCACATCGCTAGGTGCAGCGCCCAGGGCAGCGGAAACACCGGCAGGTTGGACAGCCCTGCCCCGACCAGCACGATGATCAACCGTTCCGGCCGTTCAATGAAGCCGCCGTCACCGCGCAGCCCACTGGCTTCGGCGCGGGCTTTGATGTAAGAGATCACCTGCGAAGTGACCAGGCAGATCAGTGTCGCCACCACCAGCGACGCACTGTGCAGGCCGAACGCCGCCCACCACGCCAGCCCGCAGAACACCGCGCCGTCGCTGATCCGGTCGCAGGTGGCATCCAGCACGGCCCCGAAGCGGGTGCCGCCACCGCTTTCCCGCGCCATCGCCCCGTCGATCATGTCGAACATCACGAAGAACCAGATCACCATCGTGCCGGCGAACAGCCGGCCGGTCGGAAACAGCGTCAGCGCGGCCAACACCGCGGCGGCGGTGGCAATGATCGTGACACCGTCCGCGGTAAAACCCGCGCGCAGGAACGCGCGCGCCACCGGGGTGGTGAGTCGGGCAACCCCCTCGCGGGACAGGAGCTTACTCAATGGCGCCGCTCCTCATCGCTACGTCCCCCCTCGCCGCTTCGCGGCTGGGGGTGCCCCCACTGCATCGTCGCCGGCGCGCTCACGACTGCTTCTCCCACTCGGTGGCCAGCAGCCGGCGGGTGTCGCGGAGCAACTGCGGAATCACCTTGGAATCGCCGATGATCGTGATGAAGTTGGCGTCGCCACCCCATCGCGGCACCACATGAACATGCAGGTGTTCGGCCAGCGATCCGCCGGCCGATGCCCCCAGGTTCAGGCCCACATTGAAGCCGTGCGGCCGCGATACGTTCTTGATGACGCGAATCGCCTTCTGGGTGAAGGCCATCAACTCCGCGCTCTCTTTGTCGGTGAGGTCTTCCAGCTCGGAAACCCGCCGATACGGCACCACCATCAAATGTCCCGGGTTGTACGGGTAGAGGTTGAGCACGGCGTAGACGAGTTCGCCGCGGGCGACCACCAGTCCGGCCTCATCGGGCAACTGAGGGATGTCGGAAAACGGCCGTTCCCGATCGCTGATGTCCTGCTTGAGAGGTCCCTCGGCCAGGTAGCTCATCCGATATGGCGTCCACAACCGCTGCAAGTGGTCGGATTCACCGACGCCCCTGTCGACGATCGAGTCGTCATGATCAGTCACGGCTGATCACCTTGACCAAATCGGCTGTCGGAGCAGCATTTTTCCGATCGGCTATCCACTCCGCGATGACGGCCACCGCGTCGTCGCGAGGAACTCCGTTGACCTGGGTGCGGTCACCGAACCGGAAGCTCACCGCCGCGGCCTCGACGTCGCGGTCACCGGCCAGCAGCATAAACGGCACCTTCTGGTTGGTGTGGTTGACGATTTTCTTGGCCATCCGGTCGTCACTGGCGTCCACCTCGACCCGCACACCATGCGATTTCAACTGTGCGGCAACATCTTCCAGATACGAGACGTGGTCATCTGCTACCGGAATGCCGACCACCTGCACCGGCGCCAGCCAGGCCGGGAACGCACCGGCGTAGTGCTCGGTGAGGATGCCGAAGAACCGCTCGATCGACCCGAACAGCGCGCGGTGGATCATTACCGGCCGCTGCCGCGAGCCGTCGGCGGCGGTGTATTCCAGCTCGAAGCGTTCCGGGAAGTTGAAATCGACTTGAATGGTCGACATCTGCCAGCTGCGGCCCAGCGCGTCGCGGGCCTGCACGGAGACCTTCGGGCCGTAAAACGCCGCGCCGCCGGGATCGGGTACTAGTTCCAGACCGGATTCCGCCGCGACTTCGGCCAGCGAATTGGTGGCTTGCTCCCACATTTCATCGGAGCCGACGAACTTCTCCGGGTCCTTGGTGGACAGCTCCAAATAGAAGTCCTCCAAGCCGTAGTCGGCCAGCAGCTCGAGCACGAACCGCAACAGCGATGCCAGTTCGTCGTGCAGCTGCTCGCGGGTGCAGAAGATGTGCGAGTCGTCCATGGTGAACCCGCGCGCCCGGGTCAGCCCATGCACCACACCGGACTTCTCGTAGCGGTAGACGGTGCCGAACTCGAAGAGCCGCAACGGAAGCTCGCGATACGACCGTCCCCGCGACCGGAAAATCAGCGTGTGCATCGGGCAGTTCATCGGCTTGAGGTAGTAATCCTGCCCCGGCTTGCGTACCGTCCCGTCGTCGCCCCGATCGGCATCGAGGTGCATCGGCGGGAACATGCCGTCGGCGTACCAGTCCAAGTGGCCCGACGTGTGGAACAGCTGCGCCTTGGTGATGTGCGGGGTGTTGACGAATTCGTATCCGGCTTCGATGTGCTTGCGCCGCGAGTATTCCTCCAGCTCCCTGCGCACAATGCCGCCCTTGGGGTGGAAAACCGCCAGCCCAGAACCGATTTCGTCGGGAAAGCTGAACAAGTCCAGCTCGACACCCAGTTTGCGGTGGTCACGACGCTGGGCTTCCTCGATCAATTGCAGGTGGCGCTCGAGCGCCTCCTGTGACTCCCAGGCGGTGCCGTAGATGCGCTGCAGGCTGGCGTTGTTCTGATCGCCGCGCCAGTAGGCGGCCGAGCTTCTGGTCAGCTTGAACGCCGGGATATGTCTGGTGGTCGGGATGTGCGGTCCGCGGCACAAATCGCCCCAGACCCGTTCCCGGCTACGGGGATTGAGATTGTCGTAAGCAGTGAGCTCGTCGCCGCCGACCTCCATCACCTCGGGGTCGCCGGACTTGTCGTCGACGAGTTCGAGCTTGTAGGGCTCGTTGGCCAACTCCTCGCGCGCCTGCTCCTTGGAGTCGTAGACCCGCCGCGAGAACAGCTGACCTTCCTTGAGGATCTGCCGCATTCGCTTTTCCAGCGCCGCTAAATGCTCGGGGGTGAACGGCTGCGGCACGTCGAAGTCGTAGTAGAAGCCGTCGGTGATCGGCGGCCCGATCCCGAGCTTGGCGTGCGGGAACAGGTCTTGGACGGCCTGAGCCAACACGTGTGCGGTCGAATGGCGGATCACGCTGCGTCCGTCTTCGGTGTTGGCCGCCACCGGCATAACGTCGGCGTCGCTGTCCGGAACCCAGCTCAGGTCGCGCAGCTTGCCGTCGGCATCGCGCACCACCACGACCGCGTCGAGAGCGCCGCGCCCCGGCAGACCCGCGTCGCGCACCGCCGCGGCCGCGGTCGTCCCGGCAGGCACCCGGATCGGGGCTGCTTGGATCGGGTGTGCGGGCGCGGTCATCGATGCGGTCTCCGTAGCTTGCGGGTGTTCAAAAGGAACCCGACCATGCTATCGGGGTGGCTTGCGACGACGGTTGAAGCCTTCAGGGCTGCCCGGGTTTGAGGAGCACAAACAGCGCCTCGGCGTCGGTCAGCACGGTGTCGCCGTCGCTCAAGGCGCCCGACACGAAGATTTTGCGACCCTCCACCCGGTCAACGCCCGCGTCGATCTGTAGTTCGTTGTCGATCGGCACGATCTGGCGGTAGTTGATGTGCAGGTATGCGGTGCGCTGGCGCGGCCCGCCGGTGATCACGCCAGACGTCATACCCAACACCGAGTCGAACAGCAGCCCGAGCGCGCCGCCGTGGACAGCGCCGTTGCGGCCCAGATGAAACCGCCGAAACCGGGCCCAGCCCTGGATCCGGCCGTCGTCAGTTCGGCGCACTTTCATCGGCACCGGCAGGATGTTGCCGCGGTTCGGCAGGTCCATCCGGCGTCCCGACGGCGTCGTCCACTCGTCCGCATCGAACGGGCTCAGCAGGCCGGACACCTTCTCGATCAGGTCGGCGGCCTCGCTGATCACTTCGTCGGGCGCGTCGACCGCCCGGGCATGATCCTGCAGCGCCCGCACCGCCTCGATGAACCGGCCGTAATCCGGCCCGCCTTTGATCGTCGGCTCGGGCGGGTTGAATCCGCCGCCGGGGTGTCGCGCATGTTCGCCGGCCACCACCACACCGTATTGGTTGGCCAGCTCCCGGTCGGCCCCGCATCGAGATCGACGGCGGCGCGGCAACGTGCGAGAGCGGCCGTCGCTCGGTCGCGGGCTAGTTGTCCTGGGCCGCGCCGGCGGCGGCCAGCGATTCGAATTCCTCGTCGGACAGCGTGATCTCGGCGGCGGCGACGTTCTGCTCCAGATGGGCCACGCTTGAGGTGCCCGGAATCGGCAGCATCACCGGTGAGCGCTTCAACAGCCAGGCCAGCGCGAGCTGTGAGGGCGTCGCGTCGTGGCCGGCGGCGACCTTCTGCAAAGGGCCGTCCGGAGCGGCTAACGGCCCGGCGGCCAGCGGGAACCACGGGATGAAGGCGATGCCCTGGGTGGTTGCAGCATCCAGCAGCGGTTCGGCGGTGCGGGTGGTCAGGTTGTACATGTTCTGCACCGACACGATCGGGGTGATGTGCTGGGCGGCGCCCAGCTGATCGACGTCGATCTCGGACAGGCCGATATGCCGGATCTTGCCCTCGTCTTTGAGTTTGACCAGTTCACCGACCTGGTCGGCCAGCGGGAAATTCTTGTCGATGCGATGCAACTGAAACAGGTCGATGGTCTCGACGGCCAGGCGCCGCAGACTCATCTCGCATTCCTGACGCAGGTAGCTGGGATTGCCCAGCGGAATCCACACGTCGGGCCCGGTCCGCAGCAGCCCCGCCTTGGTCGCGATCACCAGGCCGTCGTAGGGATGCAGCGCTTCGTGGATGATGTCCTCGGAAATATAGGGACCGTAGGAGTCCGCGGTGTCGATGAAGTTGACGCCGAGCTCGGCGGCACGGCGCAACACCCGGACACATTCGTCGCGGTCGGCTGGCGGGCCCCAGACGCCCTTGCCGGTCAGACGCATTGCGCCGAAGCCGAGTCGGTTAACCGTCAATTCGCCGCCGAGGGTGAGCGTTCCTGATGCTTGCGCTGTGGTCACGCTTACGACCGTACGCCCGCACCATGGCAAGCTGGCCGGGTGGACTTGTACACGATCAGTAACATGCCGCTGACCTATCCCGAAGTCGGTGCGACCGCCGGACCGCCGCCCCCCGGATACCACCACCTCGGCTTTGTCTCCCAGATCGGCGCAGGTCACCAGCGTTTCGAGGAGGCCGCCGACGCGGTCATGCACTGGGGCATGCAGCGCGGCGCCGGACTACGCGTCCAGGCCAGCAGCGACGTGGCCACCGTCGGCGCGGTGGTGTTGATCGGGCTCGGCTTTTTGAAAGCACCCTGCCGGGTGGTGTACGTCATCGACGAACCCGACGCCCGAGGATTCGCCTACGGCACCCTGCATGGTCACCCCGAGTCCGGTGAGGAACGGTTCGTGGTGCGCCACGATCCGGTCACCGCAGCGGTGTACGCGGAGGTGTCGGCGTTCTCCCGGCCGGCGACCTGGTGGAGCAAAGCCGCCGGGCCGTTTGCGTCACTGGCCCAGCGGCTTATCGCCAAACGCTACGTTCACGCCGTGTGACGCGCCTCGCCGCGAGCCAACAGGCCCAGTGCGACGGCGCCGACCAGCAGACCGAAATCACGCAATGCGATGTCGTAGTAGCCGGACAACGTCAAAAGGTCGACGATGATCCCGGCCAGCCAGGCCGCGACCACCCAGGCGCCGATCCGCGGCGCGACGGCGACCAGCACGCCGGCCACGATCTCGATCACGCCCACCAGATACATGCACTGGTCGGCGGTACCGGGAACGATGCTGTTGATCCAGGGTGCGAGATACATGCTCCAGTGATGCGGGTGCGTAAGCACATTGAAGAACTTGTCCAGCCCAAACACGATCGGGGCGACGGTGAACACGGTGCGAAGCAGGAAATACGCCGCAAAGGTCGGATCCTTGATCCGGTCTGCCAGCGGCGAACCGGTGGCCTGGTAGGTACTCATGACTGACCCCTTTCTAACGGATAGTGATCTAAACGTTAGAGCGCGTAGAATGTATCGTCAATACTTCTGTCTGTTAGAAATGAGCGGTTCATGGACGGTCTGCGACGCGACGCTGCCGGGATCGGCGCTCTTGTCGACCCGCTACGCCACCAGCTCTATGAGTTCGTGTGCTCGCAGCCGGAACCGGTGGGTCGCGATCAGGCCGCGGACGCTTTAGGTATCGCACGTCACCAGGCGAAGTTTCACTTGGACCGATTGGAAACCGAGGGCCTGCTGGAATCCGACTATGCGCGGTTGACCGGGCGGTCAGGTCCCGGTGCCGGGCGCACGTCCAAGCTGTACCGCAGGGCCCGTCGCGACATCGCGGTGAGCCTGCCGCACCGCGAGTACGAGCTGGCCGGGCGGCTGATGGCCGAGGCCATCGCCGGGTCCGCGGCCAATGGTGTACCCGCCGTCGAGGTGCTGCACCAAATCGCCCGCGACTACGGCCGGACGATCGGGAACAGAGCTGTCACCGATGGCCGTCACACACCGGCCGACGCCGAGTCAGCGCTCGAATTGGCCGCCGCGGTCCTCATCGAGCATGGCTACCAACCGCGGCGCGTCGACGCCGAGATGCAGCTGACCAACTGTCCGTTTCATGCGCTGGCCCAGCAGCAGACCGAACTGGCCTGCGGCATGAACCAGGCGCTGATTTCCGGCGTGGTTGACGCGCTGACGCCGCACAGCCCGCACGCCCGCCTGGACCCGCACCGGGATAGGTGCTGTGTGGTGCTCACGTCGAGCGCGGCGGCGCGGGGTTAGCGCCAGTTCTCCAGCAGCTTTTCCGCACCCGCGCAGAGCCGCTCGATGACCGCAGCCACCGGTGCGACCCCGGTGACCTGCCCGACGCCCTGACCGGCGTCGACCGGAGCGGTTCGACGGTCGTCGGCGTCGACCGCGGCGGCGAGTTCGGCTTGGGCTTCGCGATTGCCGGCCAGCGCGTCTTCGTTACCGGCCCAGCGCGCGACGAAGTCGTTGCGCAGCACACGCGACGGGAACCGCTTCGACCAGGGCAGTCCACGGACGATGTCGAAGACCCGGGTGCTGGTCGTGTCGGTTTCGCGGGCTGCTACCAGTGCGCGCCGAGACGCATCGCTGGTCAGCGCCTCCGGGCTGGCCGACAGGACGGTGCCCAGCCAAGCTCCGCTGGCACCGGCCGCCAGCACCGCCGCGAGGCTACGGGGAGACGCGATTCCTCCGGCCGCCAGCACCGGTATCGATACGACGTCTAACACCGCGTCAAGCAGCGGCAGGGTGCCGATCGTCGCATCGCCATGGCCGCCACCTTCGCACCCGCGGGCAACCAGCACGTCGATTCCCGCGTCTTGCGCCGTCTGAGCCTCGACACTGTTGTAAACCTGGGTGGCAGCGGCGATCCCGGCATCATGGGTGCGACGGACCCACGACAAGTCGGTGCCGAAACTGACCGAGATCAGCACCGGCCGCGCGGCGAGTGCGGCGTCGAACAGCTCCGGCTCGTTGCGAATCACCCAGTCCACCAAACCGATTCCAAACGTCCCTCGCACATGCGGCAACTCGGCGTGCAGCGCCGACGTCGACCCGGCAGTGCCCATGCCCACCATGCCCAGTCCGCCCGCGGCGGTCACCGCGGCAGCGAGCCGTCCACCGGCAACCCCTCCCATCGGGGCGTTGACGATCGGCACCCGCAGGCCCATGGCCTCCGACCACGGCGTCGACAGCACGGTTTATGCCGAGGGAAGGCTCTTGAAGACGGTCAGCAGAACCACCGAATCGTCGACGGCCTGTAACGAATGCCGTTGCGGCGGAATGACAACGTAGTCGCCGGTCTTCCCGTCCCACATGTCCTCACCGGCGGTGAGGTGCACGTGTCCTGTCAGGACCTGCAGCGAGGCCTGTCCGGGGCTGTCGTGTTCGGAGAACTCATGCCCGGCCAGCAGCGCCATCACGGTCTGCCGCAGTTCGTGGGTGTGGCCGCCATGCAATGTGTGTGCGGCCCGCCCGCTGTGTGCCCGCCGTGCCTCGGCCAGCTTTTCGTCGGCCAGGCTGGTCAGCGAAATCGATTCCATCAGTGAGTCCCTTGTTCGGATTGCGTCAGCCGGATAGTAGAAGTATCCCGCCCGCGGCCAATGCCACCGTCTTGACTCCCTCGAGGCCGATGTAGACGTAGTGACCGCGCGAGCGTGGGGCTCCGTCATCCGAGAGGCCGGCGAGCACTTGGTCGGAACGGCGATTCAGCCGGGGCCGCACCGCCCCGATCTGTAGAGCCAACGCGGCGAACACGATCGCCAACGCGACCGCCGTGCCGGTTGACGGCGGCCTTGCGACGGTGGTCACCAAGACGACGATGGCCAGCACCACCTCGACGATGTTGAGCGCTCGAAATACCAGACGGCCGATGCCGAGCCCAATCTGAAGCGTGACGTTTGGAGCGCGGAACTTCAGCGGAGCCTCCAGAAACGAGATGGCCAATACCATCCCCAGCCAGACGAAGACAACTGCGATCGTGACCGCCGACGCGGGACTCACGTCGGTGTGACGCGTGGACCTAGGTGTGCCAGACACAGATCGGGCTCGACGAACGCCTCGAGCCGGTCGACGGTCACCGGCGCCTCCCAGGTTTCCAGCGCGCCTTGCATGATCCCCAGGTGAACGGGACAGATGATCTCTTTCTGGGTTGTCGCCAGCTCCAAGAACGGGCAATGCCGCAGCCGCACCTGCTCGTCTCCGGCGCGTTCCGGGGCAAAGCCGAAATCGTCGAGCACATCAACCAGGTGCTCGACCGATTCCTCCGCGTCGAGTGTCTCGGTGGTCTGCGGCGGTTTCAGCTGTTGCCCCCACGCCCGCCCGGCGGCCAGCGCCTTGGCCCCGGAATGCTCGACGTCGGCCATGCCGGTGGCCAGGATCTGGGCGAGCACCCGGTAGCGTCGCGGGCCCCCGGGATCCATCCGCCGAGTCGCCTGGAACATCAGCGCCGGCCGGCCCGGTCCTTTGCGGTCCACGGTGACGTGCTCCACCCGGCCCGAGCTGACCAAGGTGTCGAGATGAAAGCGAACGGTGTTGGGGTGAACGTCGAGAGCGTCGGCGATCGCGACGATGCTCATCGGAGCATTCGCCGTCCGCAGTACCTTCAGAACGCCGCTGCGGCGACCGACCCGGTGCTTTGCTGATTTCACAATGTCGCTCATTGTCCCGAACTTTCTGCCGCTCTGGGCAGGTTAGCCACTAGTGGCGTGTCAACGGCCAGCGGGCCGACTTTTGCGGCCCCGCCCGGAGAGCCGAGCGGCTCATCGCGGCCAGCAAGCGTCTGGCTGAAGAAGGCCGCGTTGTCGGCCAGGTACGGCACCAGATCCTCGGGAAGGTCGTCTTCGTAATAGATCGCCTCGACCGGGCAAACCGGCTCGCAGGCACCGCAGTCCACGCATTCGTCGGGGTGAATGTAGAGGGCGCGGCCGCCTTCGTAGATGCAATCCACCGGACACTCGTCGACGCAGGCGCGGTCCATCACGTCGATGCATGGCTTCCCGATCACGTAGGTCACGCGCTAGAGTTTACACAAGTCTGACTTATAAATATTA
Organism: uncultured Actinomycetota bacterium; assembly: GCA_963838755.1. GTDB lineage: Bacteria > Actinomycetota > Actinomycetes > Mycobacteriales > Mycobacteriaceae > Mycobacterium. Next base: position 74,214 of record CAWISO010000027.1, read on the forward strand.
GAAAGGCGCGAGAAATCATGGCCGATAACGAACTTGACGTGCGGCAGCTGCGCAAACCGGACAAGCACCCGACGATCTTCGCCAGGTATGCCGCACTATCGGTCGGCGAATCGGTTGTGTTGGTCAACAACCATGATCCCAAGCATCTGCATGACGAATTCGAAGCCGACCACGCGGGCAGCTACAGCTGGGAGTACCTCGACAAGGGCCCTGCGGTCTGGCGGATCCGGATCACCAAACTCACCGCGACGCCGCTCCCCCGCATCTTGACCAATACCGCCGACACGGCTTCCGAGCCGGACGTGACCGGGGCGGTGTGGAAGCTGGACGTCCGCGAGCGGGACCTGGACGCCAACGTCATCGCGCTGGCGCCGGGCGGCCGGATTGACGCGCATGCCGGGGCCGACGTGGACGTGTTGATCCATACGCTGTCCGGCAGCGGGCGACTAGACACCGAGCAGGGTGTGATCGACCTTGTTCCGGGCGCATTGCTGTGGCTGCCGAAGCACTCGCGGCGACAGTTCACCGCCGGCCCGGAGGGCCTGCGGTACCTGACCGTGCATCAAAAGCGCCAAATCCTGCCGCTGTCACCGACTGTGCGCCGAGCAGTCTGATGGCCCGCGTCGTCGGTGCTCAAGTCTGAGTATCGATCTCGTCGAGGACGTTTCGGGCGATGCGGAACGCCGCGTTGGCGTCCGGCACACCGCAGTACACCGCGGTCTGCAGCAGGACCTCTTTGATTTCCTCCCGCGATAACCCGTTTCGCAACGCGGCGGCGATGTGCAGCGCAAGCTCCTCGTGGTGCCCGCGTGCGATCAGCGCCGTCAGGGTGATCATCGAACGACTACGGCGGTCCAGGCCAGGGCGCGCCCAGATTGCGCCCCAGGCAAACTCGGTGACGAGCGCCTGGAAGTCTCGGGTGAATTCGGTGCTCCGCGCGCTCGCCTTATCGACGTAGGCGTCGCCAAGCACTTCGCGACGCACGGATTCGCCCCGGTCGTAGCTGGAGTCGCTCATCTGGCTCCCGGTCTCCTCAATTTCGCCAATACGTCGGCGATCCGGTCGGGCTGCTCGGCAGGCGCGAGGTGGGCGGCCTGCCTTACCTCGACGAAGCGACCGCGGGTGACGTTGCTCGCAATGTAGCGCAGCGAATCCGGCGGTGTGGCAATGTCTTTGGCACCTGCGACTGCGACGATCGGAGTGTCGATCTCGCCGAGGCGATCACGGGCGTCAAATTCGGCAAGCGCTTCACAGGTGCGCGCATAGCCATCGTCGTCCACCCGGCGCAGGGTATCGAGTAGCTCCTGGGCCGCGGCCGGATCGCGCTCGAAGAACCCGGGGGCAAACCACCGTCGAATCGACAGCGCTACGACTTCACCTGTTCCCGAACTGCGGACGACTTTGGCCCGCGACTGCCAGTCATCCGGGTCACCGATTCGCGCGGCCGTGCAAATGAGCGCCGCCGACAGGATGCGCTCGGAATGCCCGAGGAGCAGCTGCAGCCCGACGGCGCCGGCGACCGAGACGCCGGCATAGGTGAACGGCCGCGTGCCGATCTTGTCTTCGACAATCTTGATGACACTGGCGGCGAGGTCATCGATGGTAAAAGCTTCATTCGGTCGCGGGCTGGCGCCGTGACCGGGAAGATCCCAGCCGATGACGTGGTAGACGCCTGCCAGACGTCGTGCCACACCAGACCACAATGCGGCGACGGAGGTACCCAGCGACGGGCCGACCACCAGCGGCGGTAAATCAGGTGATCCGCTCAGATGCGATCCGCGAATTCGTGGCGCACTCACGGCCGTTCCTTGACTATCCGTGTGGCACGATCCACGCTTTCCTCGATCAGCGCATCGACCGCACCAAAGTAGTTGCCGGACGGTGCTTCACCGACTAAATCAGCGATGACGCGTTGCTCCCCGAGCACATCGGAGATGCCGAGGTTCTTAGCCATCTGCTCTGAATTGACCACGACGCCGGCAAGTAGTTCACCACATTGCGAAGCGGCGACCACAGCCCGCCGGGCCAAGATACGTAGCGTGTCCCACTCGGCATGCCATGAGCCGTCTGGACGTTCGTCGTTGGCCAGTGCGGCTGCGGTGTGCAATGTCGCTGCAAGCGGTGGCGCGGAGATTGCGGCCCGGCGAATCAGGATGGATAACACCGGGTTTCGCTTCTGCGGCATGCTCGATGATCCTCCGCGCTCTCCGGTTGCAGGTTCGCTCAGTTCTGCGATCTCGGGGCGGGCCAGGGTCACCACGTCTGACGCGATGCGACCCCAGGCGTCGGTGCATCCGACCAGCGCGTCGCCGATCGCGGTCACCGGCGCACGCGTGGTGTGCCATGGCGCGCGCATGTCCAAACCCAAAGTGGCTGCGACGGTTTGCACCAACTCCAAGGGGAATCCCGAGGTTTTCGCCTGGCCTGCTGCGAGATTGGCTAATTCAGTCGTGGCGGCAAGTGTTCCGCCCGCGCCGCCGATCTGCACCGGGAAGATCAGCGTGCTGAGTCGCTGATACGCGTCGACGACACCGTTGCACCAAGTGGCGGCTTTGGCTCCGAATGTCGTGGGCGCCGCGTGTTGGGTCAGGGTCCGAGCCACCATGGCGGTACGGCGGTGAGTCGATGCAAGCGCTGAGAGCACTGAAATCTGTTCGGCAAGTTGCGACATCAACTCGTCGACGGCGGCACGAGTAGTCAGCATCACGCCGGTATCGAGTACGTCTTGGCTGGTGAGGCCGCGATGAATCCACCGGCTGACCTGCCCGCTCGCCCGGTCACGAAGCAGGGCAACTAACGCGATGGCCGGGTTGCCGCCATCCTCTGATTCGACCGCGAGCTGCTCGGCGTCGACGGCGCCCGCCAGGCGGGCAAGATCAGCGCCGCTGCAGTCGTCGGGCGCCAAACCCGCGGCGACCAGTGCATCCAGCCAGGCCGATTCCACCGCGACCATCGACGTCAGCAGTGCCGCATCGGACATCAGCTCCCCGGCCCGTTGGTCTCCCGGCCACCACAGGTTGGTCATCGCAGGTCACCGCGGTAGGTCAGAAACACGGTCTCGTGCTCGCCCTGCAGGTGGATGTCGAAGCGGTAACCGCCGGTTTCGGCGCTGCAAACCAGGGTTTTTCGCCGAGCAGGGTGCAGCATGCCCAGCAGCTGGTCGCCGGCCAGGTCGTCGTCCGGGAGGTAGGCGCGGGTGAACAACCGATCCAACAGTCCGCGCGCGAAGACGGTGATCGAGAAGAACGCGGTTCGCCCGGCCTGAGCACCGGGCATCACCGTGCTGAAGCTGTAGTGCCCGGCGGCGTCGGTTGCGCATCGGCCCCAGCCGGTGAACGTCGTGCCATCGCGTCGCAGCGAACCGGCCTGCCGGACCACCTGGCCGTCGGGCCCGGGCTGCCACAATTCGACCAGTGCGTCGGGCACCGCGTCACCGGCACCGTCGTAAACCGCCCCGTGCAATCGGATGGCTCCGGCTCGGGCATCGCTGACCAGCTGGTTGTCACCCCGATACGTCAGTCCGAGGTGCAAGTATGGGCCGACGGTTTGCGCTGGGGTGCAAGCTAATTCAACCATTGAGCACGATGTCCCACCGGTAGCCGGTCGCGTACTCGGGCTGAGTCAGGTCGTGGTCGTAGCTGGCGAGCAACCGGGTGCGGGCAACGGGGTCCACGATGGATTGATAGATAGGGTCCAAGTCGAACAACGGGTCGCCCGGGAAGTACATCTGGGTGACCAGACGCTGAGTGAATGCGGTTCCGAACACCGAGAAGTGAATGTGCGCTGGACGCCAGGCGTTTTGGTGATTACGCCATGGGTAGGGGCCCGGCTTGATGGTCAAAAAGCGATACGTGCCGTCTGGCTCGGTCAGGCAACGGCCCACTCCGATGAAGTTCGGATCAATCGGCGCCGGGTGCTGGTCGACTTGGTGGTTGTAACGACCGGCAGCATTGGCCTGCCAGATCTCGACCAGCTGGCCCGCCAACGGAGTGCCCGCCACGTCCAGCAGCCGTCCGGTGACGATGATCCGCTCACCGATGGGCTGACCGGGATGCCCGGCGGTCAGGTCGGCATCCGACCGGCTGACGTCCTGGGGACCGAAGCACGGGGCCCAGCGCTCTAGCTCGTCCGGGTCGACGCGGACGAACGGCGACTGCGGATGGCGCAGCAGACTGCTGCGGTATGGCGGATAGTTCAGCCGCGGCTGCGCCTCTTCTTCCCCCTGGTATTCAGCCGCGATCCGGGCGATCTGTTCCGAAATCGCGCGTTGAGAGACAACGCGGGCCGACTCTGCTGCAGCCTTCATCGGAACTGACGCTAATGCGAGAATCAGCTGCTCTCAAGCGTCTTCGCAGGATTTCCGCGACTAAAGGGCCCGCAGCATCGACTTTCTGCCCTTCACCCGCAGCTTGTGAACGGTCGACTCACGCAGCTGCTCGATACGCGTGGCCATTTTGTCGCCCAGCTCGACCAGCTCCTCGTCGGTGATTTTCACCGACGGGGGCACCGGAATCATGTCGCGTTCCTCCTCGTCGGCGTGTGCTTCCAAGACCGTTGCAAAGGAATGCCATTCGTCGTCGTAGGTCGGTGCCGTCGGCGGAGTGCGGAGCAGCACGGAGAGCTGGTCGATTACCTGACGGTGCTCAGCGTGCGCAACGGCGATCAACGAATTGGCCGCCGACAGAGCCGGGTAGTACAGGTCGTCCTCGATGCGGAAGTGGATGTCGAGTTCGACCAGTAGATCGTCGAGATAATTTTGCCGTTCGGGCGCTGCCGCCGGGGTCACGGTAATCTTTTTGACCAGCCCTTTGAGCACCTTGTGGTGATCCTGCAACACCGTGTAGGCGTTCACTTGGCCACCCCTTTCCCTGCTGGCAGTGAGTGCTGGCCATCGCCACGCAACTCGATCATCCCGTCGTTGATCCGGGTCTGATAGCGCGGCAACGGCGCCGCCGACGGGCCGCGCAACACCTTTCCCGAGCAGACGTCGAATCGTGAACCATGCCATGGGCACACCAGCCAGCCGCGGTCGACCCACCCGTCGCTCATGGGAGCAGCCAGATGCGGGCAGAACTCGCCGAACGCCGATATCTGCCCGTTGTCGCCGGTCCGACACAGCACCAGGCCGACCCCGTCGACCTCGACGCGCTGCGGCTTCCCGTTGGTCAACGACGCCACCGGCAACACCGGCGTCCAGTTCGGGGTGCGCAGCCGCTCACCGGAGTGGTCAATGCCGATACCCGAGTCGAACACCAAAGCCCCGCCCAGGTAGCTGGCACCGACGGTGATGCCGTAGCCCACCGCGCTGGTCAGGATGCCCCGGCGGTGCCGGCCGCGGCAGCGATCCAGCCACGAGATGATGTAGAGCCCTGTCGCCAGGCTGTTCAACACGCCATGCACTAGCCCGACACGGCGATCTTCCTCGTGGGTGTGCTGCCAATCCGCGACGCCGGTAACCGCCGACCCGAGATTGGCCATGATCCCCAGCCCCAATGCCTGGGTAGCGAACCGCGATGCATCGATGAGTTCTGATTTGGGCCGGCCGGGCAGCAGGCTGAGCGCGTCCAAGGCCACCGTCGTCCCGATCGCGCCGCTGGTGAGCGAGGCCAGTGGTGGATGCACCGGATGCCCCAGCCACACCCCATGCAGCGCGTTGGCGATCCGATCGCGGGCGCTGCCCAGCGAGTTGAAGGTAATGCCGACCAGGTGCTCGAATCGATAGCTCGGCCGATCCAGCCACTGTTGACGTCCAATCAAGGAGACCAGCCGGGCTCCCCTCTTACCCAGCTGACCTTCCGCAGACGCGTTGACCACAGCACCAGTCCTTCCCCTCAACTGCCAACCCACCAAGCTACCGACTGCGGCAATTTTCCAACATGCCGTAGTAATTTCCCGCAGCGAATTCACAGGAATTGCACGTCCCAAAAGAAGCCTTTGCCGCACAGGCTTTTTCGTTGACGTCGATGCAGGTAATCACTGGGCAACGCGTGCTCATAGAGCCTTCGGCCACGCTGTGAGCAAACGGGTGTTGACCACGTCCTAGTTGTACGGCATTCTCTAGCTAGCAGAATAGCTCTCTGCACTTTGGAGGTCGTCAATGGCCGATTTCGGCCCCGTCCTCGACAACGTTCGGCGCGGGATGATCCCGGCACACATTTACAACGACAAAGATGTGTTCGAACTGGAAAAGGAACGTCTTTTCAGCCGGGCCTGGGTGTTCGTTGCGCACGAGTCCGAGATCCCGCACGACGGCGATTACGTGGTGCGTCGGGTGCTTGACGACTCCTTCATCATCACCCGCGATGCCAAGGGCCATGTACGGGCCTTGTTTAATATGTGCTTACACCGCGGAATGCAGATTTGCCGCGCCGAGATCGGCAACGCCTCCAACTTCCGGTGCCCCTACCACGGCTGGACCTACCGCAACGACGGCCGGCTGACCGGTCTGCCGTTCCATCGCGAGGCCTACGGCGGCGACGACGGGTTCCTCCGAAGTAGCCAAACCCTGCTTGCCGCACCGAATCTAGCGAGTTACAACGGGCTGATCTTCATCAGCATGGACGTGTGCGCACCGCCGCTGGAGGACTTCCTCGGCGACTTCCGCTTCTATCTGGACTTCTACACCAGACAAAGCCGCGACGGACTTGAGGTCCGCGGCCCGCAGCGCTGGCGAATCAAAGCCAACTGGAAGATCGGCGCGGAGAACTTTGCCGGGGACATGTACCACACGCCACACACCCACGCATCGATCGTCGAGATCGGCTTGTTCCGCGAGCCGAAAGCGCAAAAACGTAAGGACGGCGCCACCTACTGGGCGCAATGCGGCGGCGGCACCACCTACAGGCTTCCGCCGGGCAACTTTGAAGAACGCATGCGCTACGTCGGTTACCCCGACGAGATGATCGACCGGATCAAACGCGTGTGGACGCCGCGGCAACAGCAATTGGTCGGTGCGGACGGGTTCATGATCTCGGCGGCATCGTGTTTCCCGAACCTCAGTTTTGTGCACAACTGGCCCAAGGTGCTCGACGGCGACAACGATGACGTGTTGCCGTTCATTTCGATCCGGCTCTGGCAGCCGATCAGCGAGAACGAGACCGAGGTGTGCTCCTGGTTCGCAGTCGATTCCGGGGCGCCCCCGGAGTACAAGGCGAACTCGTACAAGGCCTACCTGATGTGCTTCGGATCGACGGGCATGTTCGAACAGGACGATGTGGAGAACTGGGTGTCGTTGACCAACACTGCGGGCGGCGCGATGGCGCGACGGCTGTTGCTGAACAGCAGGATGGGTTTGCTCGCCGATGACAGCCCGGTCATCGACCCGCTCCCCCCTGAGGCGTTTCATGGCCCAGGGCGCGCTCAGGTCGGCTACAACGAAAACAACCAACGCGCGCTGCTGCGGCTGTGGGCCGACCATCTGGAGTTGCCGCTCGTAGCGACAGCAACAACCGCGGTCGGCACGGCGGTCACGAGATGACCCCTCCAGAGTTGGTAAGAACGCCCCTGCCGTTCAACGACACTCGGCATCTGCAGGCGCATCGGTTTCTGGTCGACGAAGCTTACCTGCTTGATGCGCAACATTACGACGCGTGGCTGAACACCCTGACCGACGACATTCGTTATTTGATGCCGGTGCGGGTCACCACAGCGCTCGGTGCCGGATTCGACACCTCACCGGGGATGTCTCACTTCGACGAGGACAAATATTCGCTGAGCCGACGGGTTGCTCGGTTTGCCACCGAGCACGCCTGGACCGAGGATCCGCCGTCGCGGATGCGCCACTTCATCACCAACGTGCGCACCTTCGCGGGTGAGGATGACGCGCATCTCTTCGTTGAATCCGCGGAGCTGTTGTTCCGCAGCCGCGGCGACGTCAACGAGGCCGCGCTAGTATCTTGTGGCCGCCAAGATGTGTTGCGGCGGTGCGGCGACCAGCTTCAGCTCGCACGCCGCACGATCCTCGTCGACGAGTCGGTGTTAAGGATGCAGAACTTGGCGATTTTTCTGTGAACGATGACCTTGCTTTACTGCTGCAGGGAACCGTGGGTGAACCACTCACGGTGGCAAACGAATTCGCCGAAGTCGTGGTACGCCGTGTCGATACCCGCAACGGGTCGCGGTTGCTGATCTGCGCGCCCAAATCCGGCCAGTGGATCAGCCTGGACGCGTTGGAGGTGGAGGCATTGACCCGGCAGAACGCCCGTACGCTGGCGGCGATGGTCGGTAACACCCATGGCCCGCTGCTGCCCGACGAGGGCGAGCAACCGTGAGCAAGTGGCTGGACGGCAAACGAGCGCTGATCGTCGGCGGCGGATCTGGTATCGGCAGAGCCATCGTCGATGCCTTCCGTGACGAAGGCGCGAAAGTTGCTGTGCTCGAACAGGACGCAGACAAGTGTGACACACTGCGGCACAAGCTGAAGAAGGTGGTGGTGGTCGAAGGTGACGCGACCACCCGTTCAGCGAACGACCTGGCGGTCGCCGCCACAGTGGACGCCTTCGGCGGGCTCGACACACTGGTCCACTGCGTCGGTATCTTCGACTTCTACCAAGGCATCCTCGACATCGCGGCCGACGACCTTCCGTCGGCATTCGACGAGATGTTTCGCACCAACGTGCTCAGCCATCTGCAATCGATCAAGGCAGCCCTTTCGGCGCTGCAGGCCGAGAACGGGTCCTCGATCGTGCTCACCGAGTCCGCATCGTCGTTTTACCCCGGCCGAGGCGGAGTGCTCTACGTCCCGTCGAAGTTCGCGGTCCGCGGACTTGTTGCCACGCTCGCCCACGAGCTGGCACCGCAGATAAGGGTCAACGGGGTGGCGCCCGGCGGCACCCTCAACACCGACCTACGCGGCCTGAACGCATTGCAACAGCACGACACCCGCCTAGACGACACTCCCAACCGGGCCCGCGACCTGGCCGCCCGCACACCGCTAAACGTTGCGCTCGAGGCGGAAGATCACGCCTGGAGCTTCGTGTTCTTGGCTTCAGACCGCTCCCGCGGCATCACCGGTGAGACTATCCATCCCGACGGCGGATTCGGGCTTGGGGCACAGTCGTGAAAGCCGGCGACGAGGCAGTGGGGGTACCACCCGCTTGCCGGGGACGGAGCGATGAGGAGGAGCGGCGTCATGTGATCGACGAACAACGCGCCTTGGTGGCGCAAGCATGTCGGGTCGTGGCTGCGCGCGGGTTGGTCGATGGCATTCTGGGTCATCTGAGTCTGCGGGTCGACGACGAGCGGCTGCTGGTTCGGTGCCGCAGCGACAGCGACACCGGTGTCGCGTTCACTCGACCCTCCGATATCCGCCTCATCGGATTCGACGGCAGCGCAGGCGCTCCCGGAGAACTCGACGGATATCGGGTCCCAAACGAGCTTCCCATCCACGTCGAAACCATGAGGGCCCACCCGCAGCACCGGGCGGTGGCCCACCTGCACCCACCAGCCGTCGTCGCCGCCGACCTCGCCGGAATCGCCATCCAGCCGATCTACGGGTCCTACGACATCCCCGGCGCCTGGCTCGCGCGCCGTGGAATACCTGTTTATGAACGCGCGGTGCTGATCCGAAACGCCAAGCTGGGCAAGGAAATGGTGGCCGCGATGGGCGATGCCCCGGTGGTGATCTGCCGCGGCCACGGCATCACCAGCACAGCGGACACCGTCGAGCAGGCGGTCCTGCAGGCGATCAGCCTCGACGAGCTGGCCCGAATGTCACTACAGGTGCGCGCCGCTGGCGGCACACTGCGTGCTATCGCCGACGACGACTGGGAGGACCTCCCCGATTTAGGGCCCGGTTTCAACACCGATGCGGCCTGGCGGCACGAAGTAGCGCGGTTGCCCCGCTAGCCCAGCTGATCGCCAATCTCGTTTGCCGCCTGGACAAGCGCAGCAGCTACCGAGGCATATCGCGAGCGGCTGAGCCGGTGCTGGGGAGCCGCGGCATTGAGCGCCAACCGCAGTCCCGGCGCACGGGTCGGGATCGGCACCGCCACCGACGCGACACCTTCTTCGCTCTCCTCCCGGTTGACGGCATATCCCTGCTCACGTACCCGAGAAAGTTCCGCTTCCAATGCGGTGCGGCTGCCAATCGACCGGTCGGTGATGCGTTCCAAGTTCTCCTCGCGCAGCAACTGACGCAATTCCGCTTGCGGGAGTTGCGCAAGCATGGCCTTGCCCGTCGACGTGCAATGCGCCGGCATGGTGCGCCCCAGCCGCGACGCGACCCGCACCGCGGTGGGGCCCTCCACCGCAGCGACGAAACGGACTGCGGAGCCGTCGAGGATTCCGACATGCACCGTCTCCCGGAGTCGTTCGCTCAGGTTGCGCAAGATCGGCGTGACGGTTCCGGGGATGTCGATGCGCCCGAAGATCGCGAACGCCACACCAGTTAACGCCGGCCCGGGAAGATAGGCCTTCGACACCGGGTTCTGCCGAACAAAGCCCCGGTAGGCCAGCATCGCCAATAGCCGGTGCGCGGTCGACGACGCCACCCCCAGATACCGCGTCGCCTCGCTCAACCGGATCTCGGGCTGCTCCCCCAGCAACAGCAGGAGCTTCAACGCCTTGTCGACCGACTCGATCGGGTACTGCGGCGCCAATGAATCGACGGGCGCCGCGCCAGCCGCCCGCGGCAGCTTTTTCTGCATAGCAGAAAACCCTACCTGCGATGCGGTACAGAGAGGATGGCTTACCGACCGCGAGAATCCGACAGTGAGCCGCGCTGCGCGACAGAGTCGGGCATTCTTTAGCAATGACGGTGGATGCTCTCTTGCAGTCGATCCCCCCGCTCACGGTGTACGGCGTGGTCGGCGTGGTTGTCGGGATCGAGAGCCTGGGCATCCCGCTGCCGGGCGAGATCGTCCTCGTCAGCGCCGCGCTGCTGTCGTCACGGCATGAGCTGGCGGTCAATCCGATCGGAGTCGGTACGGCCGCGGTGATCGGCGCGGTGATCGGTGACTCGACCGGCTACGCCATCGGCCGCCGCCTCGGCCTGCCGCTGTTCGACCGTCTGGGTCGGCGCTTCCCGAACCACTTCGGTCGCGCACATGTGAAGTTCGCCGAGCGGCTGTTTGAGCGCTGGGGCGCGCGGGCGGTCTTTTTAGGGCGGTTCATCGCGCTGCTGCGGATATTCGCCGGACCACTGGCGGGGGCGCTGAAGATGCGCTACGCAAGGTTTTTGGTCGCCAATGTGTCGGGCGCGCTGTGTTGGGCGGGCGGCACCACCGCGCTTGTCTATTACGCGGGTATGGCCGCGGAACGGTGGCTGACCCGCTTCTCATGGATCGCACTGGTTGTCGCTGTGGTATGCGGCGTTATCGCCGCAGTCTTGCTGCGTGAGAGGACATCCCGCGCGATCGCCGAACTCGAGGCCGAAGACTCTCGAGACTCTCGCGAACCCGACCAAACCACCGCTTAAGAACGATCTTGCGAGGTCATCTTTTCAGCAGCTCATAGGACCCGACCATGACCAAGCTATTATTCCGGCAGGTTTTTTTGACACCCATCAAAAAAACCGCGAAGAAATCTCCGCAACCACATTTGTTGGCTTTGCTCCCCAGCCGGGGCCAGTACTCAACCAGGTGATGGGTCACCGCGCCACAGCACCGCCGCCGCCGGCGCAGCTTATTCTGTAATATCTTGCTAGAAGTTAGTTTTGGCGAGACACACACCCGACTACCGCGATGCCGGCCACCACTGTGACCGCACTGAGCGCCCCGCCCACACCGCGATGTCGAGGTTCGCTGGCTAGATGGCGTAGCGGTTCCGATTCGCCCGGAACTCAGCAGATTCTTAGGTAACTTCTGATAGACAAACGTGGCGGCTTTCTGTTATAAAACTGATATCTGTTAATACGACGTCGGTCTTCAGATATGTAGGGCAGGCATCCCAAATCGCGGCGCACAGCGTCTGCTGAGAAGGGGCACCATGAGCACTTTTGCTATGGCCGAGCCATCCTATAGTCACCTGATGCTGAGCAGCCGTCTTGTGTCTGAGCTGGCTCAGGCCCGAAGCACGTTACGAACCACCACCGAGCGGATCGGCTTAGCCGTGATCGTCAGCGCCGGGGGTGAGCTGGACGCGTCGAATGACGCCACGTGGCGTCGCCTCTTGAGTGAGGCGGCCGCTGCCGCCGGCGCACCGGGACCGCTCGTAGTTGACACCAGCGGCCTGGACTTCATGGGCTGTTGCGCTTATGCCGCGTTGGCCGAAGAGTCGGAACGCTGCCGGGGTCGTGGTGTCGAGATTCGACTGGTCAGCAATCAGCCCGTCGTTGCGCGAATTGTCGCGGCGTGCGGTATGAGCGAGTTGTTGCCGGTCGATGCCACGGTGGACGCGGCGCTCTCGGCGTTCGACCCGGTCGGCTAATAGGCCTTATCTAGTCAATGGCAAAACGTGGGCCAAACGCACGTTGCCTGTCCCGGTCAGCTGAATGACGCTGGGCCGTAACGGTTTAGCGTAAACCACTACGCACGCTGCGCAGGTCATCGACGAATAGCTGATAGGCCTTTTCGCGGTCAGTGCGGTCGCGTAGCACTGCCGAGGGGTGCACGGTGGCAGCCACCAGCGGCTGCGGGCTTACTTGAAGCTCGGATTCCGGAGGCAGCTGTAACGTTTCACCACGATGGGCCGAGACCCGAAATGCCATGCCCAGCAAGGACTGAGCCGCAGTCGCGCCGAGCAGCACAATCGCCTGCGGTCGGAGTGTCTCGATCTCGGCGATAAGCCAGGGCCGGCACGCAACGACCTCGCTGCGGCTCGGCTTCTGGTGTATCCGGCGTTTGCCCCCCTTGCGGGTGAACTTGAAGTGCTTGACGGCGTTGGTCTGATACGTCAGCTCCGGATCGATGTCCGCGTCGCCGAGCGCACGTGCCAGCAACCGTCCGGCCGGCCCAACGAACGGCAGTCCCTCGACGTCCTCGCGATCCCCGGGCTGCTCACCCACGAGCATGATCGGCGCATCCGGGTCACCGTGCCCGAAGACCGTTTGCGAGGCGTTCTCGTACAGCGGGCAGCCGCGACAGCGGCTCGCAGCGGCGGCCAGGGAATCCAGACCAGGGTCCTCCGGCAGGAAATGCTGCGCTCCGCGTGCCTTGGTCGTGCTCATGCTGCGGGCATACCCGTCCAGTCGGCACAGAAACGGCCGGCTCGTATGTAACACCGCGGGCCACTGCGACGAATTAAACCGAAACCGCGGCGGCCGCGCGGCGCACTTTGCTGCGCCAAGCTGACGAAGAGCTTGGAGGAAGATTGGACATCGTCCTCGGGGTATCAATGGCTCCATCGAACATCCGTATGGTGCTGGTCGAGGGGGAAAACGGCGACGGGGTTCTTGTCGATGAAGACCACTTCGATGTCGCCGGCGGCAACGATCCGGCAACACTGAGCGCACCCGACCAAGTCATCGCTGCCATCCTGGGTACCCGCGAGGGCGCCGCCCAAGCCGGCCACCAGTTGACGTCGACAGGTGTGACGTGGACCGATCCCCGGGATGCGGCCGCGCTGGCCACGGCACTGGCTGCCCGCAAGGTCGAGAACGTGATGCCGGTCTCGGCGTTCTTGTCCGCCGCCGCACTGGCCCAAACCGTCGGCAACGCAATCGGTTACGTACATACGGCGATGCTGTTCGTCGAACCGGACAGCGCCACGCTGGCTCTCGTCGACTCTCACGATGGCTCGATAACCGATGTACAACGCAAGCCGCTGCAGAGCGCTGATCGAGCTCACGAGCTGGCCACGCTGATTGACGGTCTCGATGCGCCGGGCACATCCCTGGAGGGCTTGTTCCTGGTCGGCTGCGGGGTGGACATCGTGCCGATCAAGCCGGTCCTGGAACGCGGGTCACGCCTTCCGATCAGCGCCCCCGAGGAGCCGGCCACCGCGCTGGCCCGTGGAGCCGCGCTGGCATCTGCCAACGCGCCGCTATTCGCCTCATCCACTGTCGCTTTGGCGTATGCGCAAGATCCCGGCACAGGTGAGGTGGACCAGTACGCGGTCGCGCCCGGCTACCTCAGCGTGCCCCCTCATTACCGCGGCGCCGAACTCCGCAAGGAGGATCTCGCCTACAGCGCTGCGCCGGACGACGAGGCCGATGCCCACACCGGCGTGGTGCACGCCGGTGTGGGCGATGAAGATGACATCGATGGGGGTCGGACTCGCAGGCCGCTGGTGCTAGTGGGCAGCGCGTTGGCGGTCGTCTTTGTCACCGCCGCTTTGGCGTTGGAGATTGCGCTGGCGCTGGGTATCCGACCGGCGGTCGCGTTACGGCCCACTCCGGGCCAAGCTCTGGTCGCACCGGTACAGGCGACCGCGCCACCGGCGCCGCAGCTGGTTCGGGCACCCCAACCGCAGGTCGTTCACCTGCCCGTCCGGGCAGCGGCACCGCCGCCGATACACCTGCCCGCGGCCGCACCGACCGCACCGGTGCCGATTCCGGCTGCACCCGTGCCGGTGCCGGTGCCCGTCCCGATGCACGCGGGGATTCCCGCGCCGCCGATGCGCGTCCAGAGCCTGCATCCACCCATGAATTTGGCTGGGCCCCAGGCGCCATGGCAACACATGCCGCTTATGCGCAGACCCTCTGTGCGCGGGTTGGTACCCCAGTTGCGTGGGCCGGGTACGCCGTTCGGGGGGCCGAATTTCCAGCCGCCGACCCGTTTTCCGGGCCCTGCGGGTCCCCGGTTCTCAAGGGGTCCTGGCTTCTCATCGCCGCGCTTCCCCATGGCACCGGGTATGGGGCAGGGCCCAATGGGCCCTCGGATGCCCACTCCGATGCTTCCCCGGATGCCCGCTCCCATGATGCCCGCACTTCCGCACCTTAATTTCCCGATGCCGGGATTCCGGTTCTGAGAGCGTCGACTTCGAAGCGTTATTGGGGCCCCCGTTATTGGGGAAGGCCGAAGAGCTCAACCACGCCGTGATCACGCCCGGCGATGTAGCCACCGTCGACGGCGATGGCTTGACCGCTGACAAAGGATGCATCGGGAGACACCAGAAAGGCCGCCATGGCTGCAATTTCCTCCGGCTTGCCCATTCGTTGCAGCGCATGCTCGTCGGTGATCGAGGCTTTCGGGCCTTCCATCCCTGGCAAGTCAAAGACGCTGTCGGTCATAGGCGTTTCAATGAAGCCGGGACAAATGGCATTCGCCCGGATACCGCTCGGACCGTAGTCAAGCGCGATGTTCTTGGTAAGCAGCACGACGCCGCCTTTGGAAGCGTTGTAAGCGCTGCCGCCCGCGGTACCCTCCAGACCCTCGATGCTGGCCAGCGTGACGATCGAACCCCGTTCGCCGTTGACCCGGGGTTGGTCGATCATTCTGGCCAGGGCCGCTTTGGCCACCAGGAACGTGCCGGTCAAATTGATCCTGATCACCCGGTCCCACTCGGCCCGGTCCAGCAGATGGATCGGGCCGCCGCCAGCAACGCCTGCGGCGTGGACGACACCGTCGAGGCGGTCAGGAACAGCAGCAAGCACTGCGGCGACCGCAGGTTCGTCGGTCACATCGGCTGTCACGAAACGGAATTCAGGGCCCAAGTCGGGCGGAGCGGTCAGGTCGGCGCCGACGACGCTGCCTCCTTCGGCGAGCAGCCGGCGAGCGGTGGCCAGCCCAATGCCTGACGCCGCACCTGTTACGACGAACGTGCGGGAACGGGCGCGATCAGCGGTCACCATGGAAGGCTCCTCTCTTGACTTCGGTTGGCGCACAGCGAAACCTCGGCAGGCAAAGCCAGTGATGCAGAAGAAGACGACAGGGCGGCCCGGCGCGTTAGAGCATCGAGTTGATCATGTTTGTCGCATCAGCGGAGCTGCCGTCGTAAGCATCGGGGCCTGCCTGGAACGCTGCGAATGCCGCCATTGCCGTGGTGGTATTCATCAGCTCGGTGAACATCCCCTGGTGCGCGGCCCCCGGCGGCGTCGAATCATTCGCTGTGAACGCTTGGGTTACCTGTTGTTGGAAAAACCTGCTGCTCACCGGGGCTGACACGGGCGCTGCCAGGTTCACGTTGGTGTAACCATAGTTCTGCAGGAAATTTTGAATGTTGTTGTTCAACTCTTTCGCAGGGTCGGCGGATTGACCTGAGCCGACGGTGACTTCGAGCCTCGCTGTGTCGTCGGGGTTGTCGAGTTCTACATAGTTGCCGTCCGGGGTCATCTCAGCTGTCCATCCGTCGGCCGGGGTCAACGAGATTCCAGGCCCGAGAGTGATTGGCGCGACGCTTGAGAATGGCGACGTAGGTGTGGCGCCAGCCGGGGCCACCGGTAACGCGAACGAGGTGAAGCCAGCAGCGGCCGCGGCGGCCACCACAACGACGAGGTGTGCCGGTAAGCGGCGCCCACCGCGTTTGACGGTATTCGGATACCAAGTGGACGGCATGGTGATTCCTCGCTTTGCTCGGCGTCGGTCGGGCTTCGCGTCGCCAGGGTACGACTGCGTCGCGGCGCCTCGGAGGAAATCAGCGCAATTGATGACCGGTTGACTTAAGTAGCTACGTCCAATGCCGCCACCTTCGGTAACTTTTGCCGAAACATCGCACCAAGCTCAATGCATCGCGATAGCGTGCGCTCGCGTAATCATTTTCCTGAACCGCGCTCTGTTCGGCTTGCCTAGGAGGCACCGGTGGATGGTCAAAAATGGGGCGAGTCGGGGTTGCCAAAGGGTGTCGGCCGCGCGTTGCGGCTACTGGTTTGTACAGCGACCGGCCTACTGCTGCTGGCATCGTGCGCACACGACGGTCGGCCACTGGGCACACCGAACCTGATGGGCGGCCCGTTGGGACGTTTTCTCGCCAGCTCGAGCGATCTCGGCCCGGCCCGCGGCCACCTTGCGCAACTGACTGTCGCACTTAGAGATTCGGCCCGCCCGCAGACCTTGATCGGCTGGGCGGGAAGCCACCGCCTGTCGGTGCGCTGGCGACCCGGCGACAATTACGCCTACATCAGCGGCGGGCCAGACGATCTCAGCCGCGCATTTAGGGTTGCGGTGCACGACTACCGCAGCCTCGACGGGCAGGTGTTCTACGCATCGCAGCAGCAACCCGAGATCCCGGCGGCGGCGCGCAGCGAGGTAATCGAGCTCGGTCGGATCCTCAGCTACAACCCGACCCACGTGGTCAAACCACCGATGTTTCCCCGAGACGTTCCCAATCGCGCACTAACGCCGCTGGAACTGCAGACGACCTACAACGCGACCCCGCTGGGGACCACCGGCAGGGGACAGACCGTGGTGTTCTTCGAATTCGATTCGTTCCAACAGCGTGATCTCGACAAGTTCTCCGAGAAATTCAATCTGCCACACTTCACACCCATCGAGAGGGGACAGAAACTCCCCGCCGATGGGGAAACGGCGATGGATCTGCAATTGGTACATGCGATCGCGCCGGACGCCCAGACAGTGATCTATTACCTGTCTCTACCTGACGATAATCATGCTGCCTATGCCAGCCTCGCGAATATCATGGAGCAGGCCGATGGCGAGTATCCGGGCGCGGTGTGGAGCCTTTCGATCGGAATGGGTTGCGACACCATGGATAAGGCTGCCGATCTGCTCCCGGTGCGCAACGCCATGGCGGCGGCGGAGAACCATGGCACGTCGATTTTCATCTCGGCCGGAGACGACGGGGGCTACGACTGCAAGGGCTACGGCAAGTTCGGCACACCCGACTTCTCGACCCCGCCGATCGACGGCGAAATCGGGTTGAGTTCGTTGGCATCGGTCCCAGAAGCTACCGATACCGGTGGCACAACGCTGTCAACCGATGTGCACGGGGTTTGGGCCAGCGAGGAGGGATGGGCCGAATACCCGTCGACGCGGGGTACCGGTGGCGGGGTGTCCACTTTGTTCGGCCGCCCCGACTGGCAACGCCAAGTGTCCTTGCCGCCGAATCCCGTTTACACCCAACGGTCAATCCCCAACCCAGCCACGCAGCGATTGACTCCCGACATCTCCGCGGACGCGGACCCAGGCTCGGGAGCGGCGTTCTTCCTAGACGGTGATATCAACAGCGGCGGGGGCACTTCGCAATCGGCGCCGATCTGGGCCGGACTGACGACGCTGATGAATCAATACCTGACCCAACGCGGTGGGCGTCCGCTCGGCAATCTGAACCAAGTGCTGTATCAGGTTGCGGCCA
This sequence comes from uncultured Actinomycetota bacterium, assembly GCA_963838755.1. Taxonomy (GTDB): domain Bacteria; phylum Actinomycetota; class Actinomycetes; order Mycobacteriales; family Mycobacteriaceae; genus Mycobacterium. Next base: position 92,343 of record CAWISO010000027.1, read on the forward strand.
ACCGTTCCCGGCCCGCGTTCCACGACGTCGCGCTAGGGGGCAACGCCGTCTATCAGAGTGGCCCCGGCTTCGACCTGGCCACCGGGCTGGGGACACCCGACACCGCCAACCTTGTCAACGACATCCTCGACCTCCAGAAAGCGGGCCGATAACGATGTGGGTGATTGCCCAATGAGCACCGACTCGACATCGCAAGGCCCGTCGGCGTCTCCGAGTGGAGCCGCGGCGCCGACGGTGACCTGTCGCGTGTGCGGCACGGATATCCCCGCCGGCGCGTATTGCGGATTCTGCGGCGTCGTTCTTTCCCGGCAACCGGGACACGGACCGGATGGGTTGCGGCTGCACGCGTATGGCGCCGCGCAGGCGGAGCACGTGCTGCGGCTGTCGGTGGTGAGTTCGCTGTTCCCGCATCTGGCGCACCGCTCACGAACCGCATTTCGATGGGGGCTGGCCGCCTTGATCGTGGTGCTGGCCGCATTGGCGCTGTTGCGGTGGCAGGGGGCTCTCGTCGCAGTGAGCGCGTTGGGATTCCCGCTGTTGTTCTTGATCTACCTCGAAGAGTCGGACGTATACGGCGACGACGACCTGCCACTTCTGACACTGCTGCTGACCGCGGCGCTGGGGACAGTGCTCGGTGTCGCATGGGCACTTATTACCGCCCCGATCGTTGCCCGTTCCTACGCGGCGCTGGGGCCGTTGCCGTTGCAAACGGTCCTGCGTGACGGCTTGGCCATCCCTATAGGCGGAGCCCTTCTCATGCTCGTACCTGCGGTGGTGGTGCGATTGCTTCGTCCCCGACACCTGGAATCGCTGGACGGGTTTTTGATCGGATCACTAAGTGCGGTCGCATTTACCGCAGCAGGAACCCTGGTGCGGTTGGCGCCCCAGCTCGCCCACGACCTGGTCGCCCGGCACCAACCCATCGGCTCGCTCCTGGCGGAGGCGAGTATTCAGGGCTTGGCTGTACCACTGACGGCCGCAGCAGCGGGCGGCGTGGTCGGCGCCGCGCTTTGGTACACGTGGCAAGGAGGACCGCGCCAGGAACAATGGAGGAGGCTGGTGGCTGCGGTTGTACCGGCAGTCGTGGTGGTCGTGGTCGTGTACACCGCGGTGGGATTGATCGACATTGCCCGGCTCCCGGACGCGATTCTGGTTCCGGTGCATCTGCTGATCGCGGCGGGGGCGGTTCTCGCCCTGCGGATCGGCATACACCTGGCGCTACTGAAAGAAACGCGCGAGGGGATGTGCAGCGCGGGGGTGGTGTGTGCTGAATGCCACCAGGTTGTTCCCGACACTGCGTTCTGCCCGCACTGCGGGGTCTCTACCCGCGCGTCGTCGCGGACCTCCCGTCGGGTCAGGCGTCTCCCGGCGTAAGACGCTGACGAAATGACCAAGGAGAAGCCATGAATACCCCCACCGGCCAGCCTGTATCGTCGGCGCCGTCTGGGTCTCCGACGGTGCGTCATACCTCGCACCTCAGGCTGTTTGCGATCTTCGCCGTGGGCTTGGCTGTGGCGATAGCCGCGGTGATCGGCGTTAGAGCGCTGGTCGTCAAGCCCGTCCCGCAGCGGGTGTGCCCGCAGGACTGCCGGCACCGGCATCCTCCGATAGGACCACCCGGAGGGGTGGTGCCAGGTGTCGGACCCGGGGCGCCGGTGCCCACTGCGGTGCCAAGTCCCCCGCCTGGGTCAACCGAAGGCGCCAGCGCCCAAACCAATTCGGACCCGCGCGATCAAACGGCGGCTCCGGTCGGTCAACCGGCAACTCAGGCCGAAATACCTGTCGATTCCTGGGATCACTTTGACGCCAAGGACGGAAGTTTCTCCTTCGCCTACCCTGACCATGCCAGCGAGGACGCCAATGGCGTGTCGTGGACTTACCAAGATGACACGGCGCAGATATTTGGGGTGCCCGCCAATAACCTGACGCCGCAGCAGATCGCACAGCAGTTCGTCAAGGCTAGGTTTCCGAATGCCACGCTCGGCTACGAGATCCCCAACGCACGGGTCGGATATCAGGCCGGTTACGGCGAGATCGATGACCTGGTTCCGCAGAACAGCAGCGGACCCTACAACCCGCAGCGGGTGCTCATCATGGTGGCGGTCAAAAACGGGACCGCGGTCATCGCCGAAGCCGCTGGGCCGGTTTTCTACCCTTCCGATCCGAGCGGAAGCATCATGCACGCGACGGGCGCCGAACTGCAGATTGCCGATGACGCCAACGCCTTGTTCCATTACTGGGTCAACAGCGTTAGCTGGAAGGGTGACCCGCCGCGTTAGAGTCCGAACTGGTCCTCGATGATGCCGAGCCAAATCTGTGCGACGTCCATCGCCACTTTCTCGCTGATGAACGCGTGCTGGGTGCCGGTATAGATGTCGCGGAACGCGCGCTCGAGTCGGCTGCCCTCGCGGATCGCGGTGGTGCCGGCCGCTAAATGAGCCCACTCGGCGGCTTCGCGTGCCGTGTCGGTGGCGTATACCGCCGCCACCCGCATGTCGGCTCGCAGTGCGGGTGTCAAATCGCCGCCTGCCTCGACGGCTACCTCGGCCGCCGAGAAGGCGTCGAGCACCAGCAGGCGAGCGGCCCGCCATGCCGCGACGTGGTGAGCGAGTCCCTTCTGAAAGGTCTGCCGACTTGCCAGCGTCGCCATGTCGCTCATCCGCACTTTGGTGGCTGCGAGTTCTTCGACATCGTCGAGCATGCTCTTGGCCACCCCCAGCGCGAATGACGCGTGACCGGCTGCGGTGATTGGCATCAGCCCCATCCGGCTGGCCGCTGAGGTTCCCCGGAACGGCTCACGGGTGAACAACGGCATGGTGCGGTACTCCGGTACGAACACAGCGGCGACGTTGTAGTCGTAGGAACCAGTGCCCTTGAGCCCCTGGACATGCCATCCGTCGGTGAACGTGACCTCCTGCCGCGGCAGAAACGCAACACGCATCTCCGGAATGCCCTCGCTGACCCAGCGCATCTCGCCGTTGTCCATCGGGAAAAAGCCGGCACCTATGTAGGCCGAGTGTCCGGTGCCGGAGCCGAAATTCCAGGCACCACTCAACTGGTAGCCGCCGTCGACGGTGGCCCCGGTGCCGTTGGGGAAGTACTGACCGCCGATGGTGACGTGGTTGTCGTTGCGGGTGAATATCTCCGCGAAACCCTCGTCGGGCAGATAGGTTGCGGCTGCGAAGGTCGAGGGCAGGTTCGCGATCCCAATCCATCCGAAAGAGCCGTCCTGCCAGGCCATTTCGATCCACGTTTCGATCATTTCCTGAAACGATGGTTCGACTCCACCCGCTGCGGTCGGGTTGAACGCAGACATCAGGCCGCTGGCCCACATCTCGTCGACGATCAGCTTCGAGAGCGTCCGCAAACGCTCGCATTCGGCGGCCTCAGCACGCACCAGATCGCGCATCCCGCGAGCGCGATCCACCACCTGATCACGCAATCCGGTCATGAGCTGATCCTTTCGGTCTGCTGGCTTGCACCATTGGAGACCACGACCGACCGGCGTCACTGATCAGGTTGCGGCCATGCCTCGCTAGGTGGAAACCATCCCTGATTACGCGACGGCCATGTTCTTACCTGGGCCTTTGCCGCCGCCTTTGCCTTCTCTTTCGCCCTTCTTCTTGCCTCGAAGGTGTCATCGTCATCGTCTTCATCGTCACCGGGATTGTCGTCAGTCTCGAATACGACCTCGTACCACCGCTTATGGGGCTCCACCCGCGTTTCGACATCACCAGTTGGAGTGGCGCGTTTGACCTGCACGTTCTCCAGGCTCGGATCGCGCCGGCAGATGTAGGTTTCGAGAGCCTCCGCCAACGCAATGCCGGTGAGATTGATGTCGGCGAGCGCCCTGCCCTGGTACATAGCCACGCCGCACATCTTGCACAAGAATCGTCTTGCACGCATTCTTTTCCGCTCGTGGATGCACCTCATCGCCAGCCGGACGACGCCTCGTAGCCTCCGGACAGGTCAAGCTCCGGAGGCCACGAGTGCTGAGTCGTCTCAGTACAGCGGAATCCAGGTTCCGAAGAACCAGAAGCCCCATCCACCGAATACCGGGTTGAAGACCGGAATCGCGTTGTAGCCGCCGTAATTGAACGGGCCGAAATCACGCTGCGCGACACCTATGTCGCGTGGCGGACCGTTCCATCGGCTGTTCCAACCACCAGGAGGCGGCGGCCCGTTCCAGCCACCGGGAGGCGGCGGACCGTTCCAGTTTGGCGGCGGCGCCCCGGGAGGAGGCCCGCCGTTCCACCCGAATCCGTGTTGCGGGGGCGGGGGCGGCGCACCGTGGTTGGGTGCGCTGAACCCACGAGGCGCATCGGTGGGTCCGCCCATTTGCGGGCCGCCCCGGTCGTAAGTGCCCTTGGGAGTGTAGGGCGGCGGCGGGGGTCCACCGGGTCCACCTGGCCCACCGGGTCCTGGACCACCAGGTCCGCCAGGTCCGCCAGGCCCAGGTCCGCCAGGCCCACCCGGACCGACCGGTCCACCATGGCCCGGTGCAACCGTTCGCCAGGTCCAGGTCCCCCAGGTCCAGCATGGCCCGGGCCACCCGGTCCGCCAGGTCCAGGTCCGCCTGGTCCACCAGGTCCACCGGGACCGCCAGGTCCACCCGGGCCGCCAGGTCCTGGCGCACCGGGTCCGGGTCCACCCGGGCCGCCAGGTCCGGCGGGTCCTTGCCCCGGCGCGCCCGGTCCGCCAGGTGCCGGAGCGCCAGGCCCCGAGCCGCCCGGCCCCCCAGGTCCGCCAGGTCCCGGTCCCGGACTAGGGCCCCCAGGACCACCGGGACCACCGGGTCCCGGAGCAGCAGGTCCGGGGCCGCCTGGCCCACCGCCAGGTCCCGGTCCCGGACTAGGACCACCAGGCCCGCCAGGTCCCGGCTCGTCGGCGAACGGCCCGTGCCCAGGTCCTGCCAGACTCGGTTCGCAGTTCGGGCAGGGCGGACCCAGGTTCAACGGCGCGGCATTGGCAACCTCGACACCCATCGTCAGTGCGGACATGCTCACCCCTGCGGCAATCGCCGCGCCTGCCACCCGCACATACATTCTTGCTAGACCCTTCCGTGCGTGAACGTCATCAAATCTGGCTACGTCGGAACGCTGCGTCAGGGGCACGTCACATCCATCTCGAAGGGTTTGGTCAACGCCTGCTGGTTGGCCGCGTTCACGCCCGTCGCAGTGCCCTTGATCGTGTAGGAATTACCGCTTTTGGTGGCTTGGACGTTGCCTTGATTCGGTGCGCCTGCCGAGTAGCCCAGCGTCACGCCGGTGAGGTTACCCAGACCGACCGCTTGGACGACTGGTGGGTTGGCAGTAGAGATCACTGCGCCGATCCCGTTTGTTGGATCGCCGATACCGATGTTGATGTTGCCACCGGCCTGCGTGCAGCTGACTGGACCGGCGACCTGCTGAGCCTGACCGTCGATGACGACCTTCTCAGCAGGGCCGGGCGCCGGCGAGCTTGTCGGGGCCGTGGACTTGTTGCTCGACCAGCCGGCCAGAACTGCTGCCACGGTGGACGCGCCCACTATGCCGACCAATATCCCGCGTTTCGCCACTGGTCTCCTTCGTCTCGTCACTATCAAACACTGGCGAGTTGTTGATTGCGTGCGCGATTGAGGACAAGGCCGCTGCCGTGCAGCCACGGCGCACTTCCACGACCTCCCGGCCGACCGCGACCTTACGCTCGCCGCGTCAGCTGCTGCAGTGACCGAGCTTCTCCCGGGATTCGAGCTCGGAGTTCGGCGATGAACTGGCTTGGGGCTGCGATGCGCAATATCAACGAGGGGCGGCCCGTGCGGACCGCCCCTGGCTTATTGGTCAATTGTCCTTTCGTGTCCGCTGCTCATTACCAGCACTGGAAAGGGCCCTGCCAGTTGCGGAAGCCGCAGCTGTAGGCCCAGCGGCGGTCGCCGAACCCGCCGAACGCTGGGAACCATGGACCGATCGGCGCCGGCGCAATGGCTGCGGGGGCGTCGGTGGCGGGGGGCTGTGGGGGCTCGTCGGCGTGGGCCGTCGCAGCGAAACCGATACCGGTCGCGGCGAACGCCATAGCCAGCAGAGCACCGGCAACGTTGCGGCGCAGGAATTCGATTCCCGTGTCGCCCACGGTGCTCGTCGTGATGTCGTGGACCTGCTTGATGTTTGTTGAAGTGTTCATGACATTGATCGTTCATCCAGCCACCGCATCGCAGTAGTGGCCATCTCTTTGCCGGAATACAAGCGCGCCTTGTGTCCTGGAGAAGCGCGAATGCGGAGTGATGGAAAGATGGTTTTGTTCCGGCGGCACCTGATCCGTCACCGATTGGGTCAGTTCAGGCGCCGGCCCTGGACATACACCTCGGCTATCGATGACTCGCGGATACCCATGATCAAGGCGAAAAGTGTCTGTTCGCGCGCCCGTACGGGGTTATGGGAACGCACGCCGTATTTCAGCGCGGATGCGAGCGTAGGCGTTCCGCTCGGAACGATGACGACGAAATCGGCTTCCTTGCCGACCTCGAAGTTGCCGAAGCGCTCCTCCTGGTCGAGTGCCCTGGCGCCACCGAGGGTCCCGAGGAACAGCATCTCCGCGGGACGCATCGACACACTGGCCTCGCCTGGTTCGGTTATGTGCACTTTGAATGCGTCGCCAAGCACCCGCGGAATCAGGAATTCGTCTCCGCCACCGACATCGGTTCCCGCGGCGACGTTTACGCCGGAGGCGACCGTCCTCTTCCACGGCATGGTGCCGGAGCCAAGGAACAGCTGCGAGATCGGGCAGTGCGCGATTGACGTGCCCGTCTCGGCCATCCGATCGAGCTCGACGTCCTGGCAATGCACGGAGTGCGCCATGATGGAGCGTTTGCCTAGCAGGCTCTCCCCGCCGACCTTCGAGCCGGGCAGGAACTTCCCGTCATAGGTGTCAAGATAGGAGTTGACCTGGAATTGCTCCTTGGTGGCGTCCACCTCGCCAGTGCCGGGCCTGTTGTTCTCGTTGAGGTGGCTGTGAAAGTACACGCCGCGGTCGCGTACCGAATCATAAAGGTTCCCAAGAGCTTTGAATGTCTCGACTGTTATCGATAGGGAGAATCGCGGGATGATGGCCACCTGTAGAAGTGCGGTCTTCGGGTCGCCGGTGTCGGCGGCATGCCACTTCTCGATCTCCGCGACGGTAATGCGGATAGCGTCCTCCTCGGACGTGACCAGTGGAGTGGCGGTGCCGAAGTTGACGGTCTGGATTGCTCCGCCCGAGACCAGCCGCAACCCGCGCCGCTGAGTCTCACCGAACAAGGCGTCCTGAGCGTGCGGGAACGGTGAACCGAAGACCATCGCCGCGGTGGTACCCGTCGCGATCCGGCGGTCGCAGAACTCGACGGCAGCACGCTGCGCGAACTTATGATCACTGAATAGCGCCTCCGACGGATAGATGCAGGAGTTGAGCCATTCCAGCAGTTGGCCACCGCCGTAGGAGTCGTACGCGAACACCTGCGGGAAGTGGATGTGGGTATCTACGAAGCCCGGCAATAGGAACGCCGACCCGTGGTCGACGACCTTTGCTTCCTGCGCAGTCACTGGAAGTGCTTGCTTGTCACCGCAGTACGTGATCACGCCGTCTTCGACGACCAACGCTCCCTGCGGTATCTCGACAAGGGCCGAATTCGCTTCGGTGATCTTCGGACTGCCTGCGATGTGATAGATGTGGCCCAGGTGGACCTGCGTGGCCATAGCCGTCTCCTATTCAAGGGATTTCGACGGATCCATTGAGGGCGAGACTTCGAGAGACGACGTGGAACGCGAGCAGACGCGTCGAAGTCCTGACCGCCAGCGCACTGCAGGCCAATTCGCTTATGAGGTCGGTGAATCCAACCAGCAATGCGATTGTGCCGTAGGCGGCCGGGGTGAATCCCAGCTGGGCAGCGGCAATCACACCGAACACCAGAACGAAACAAACGAAAGCACGATCACGCAACGCTCCGAACGCTGTCCGCGCCATCGATGCCCGTCGAAGGGCGAACGGGCCGCAGCGGGTAGCAGCAACATTCAGCGAATCCGCTGGGTGACGCATTCCCCCGGTCACCGCGGAGTCAACCCCTGCGCGAGGATAGCGCAACTCCCAGTAAACAGCTGGTGCACCGCGAGCTCATCGGAACCTCGATTCGGGGACTGCGCTGTCGGACTGACTCGTAGACAGGAATGAGCGCGAGAATAACATCGGGAAGGTTTGGCCGAGAAACTATTGACGAACACCCGTGCGGTGTTTCTAGGGCCCCCGTCAGTTGGCTCCGGCATGGCTTGTCATTGTATAGAGTCGACCCGACGAGCCGCTCCTGCCGCGACGGACCCAATACGACTACGGAGCCTGTTGGACACAGTGAATCCCGGCGACGCCGGCCCAACAGTGGTCATTATCGGTCACAGGATCCGCGTCGGCTGCGAGCAAGCCTACGAACGCTGGCAGAAGGACGTTAACCGAGAAGCTTCTAAATACCCGGGATTCCTTGCCGCAGAGATTAATCCGCCCACTCCCGTGCAACCCGAATGGGTGGTCATCTACCGCTTCGATTCCGTCGCTCACGTTCAGGAGTGGCTCAACAGCGCAACCCGTCAGGAGCGGCTGGCCAGCGGAGAACAGTACTTTGACGGTCCGGGCACCCAGCAGGTTCTGGGCGGTGCGTCGCAACCGAAGGATCCACTGCTCACCGTTGCAGTCAGTCACCGGGTGAGCCCGGAGAACGTCGACGAATTCGTCGCCTGGCAGGGCCGGCTTCGGCGGGCCGAAAGCAAGTTGCCAGGGTATCGCGGCTCCGAATTGTTTCGACCCATCAAAGGTATTCAGGACGAATGGACGGCGCTCTACCGGTACGGCAGCGCGGCCGACCTCGAAGCGTGGCTGGTTTCCGAGGAACGCCAGCAGCTCCTCAAGGAAGGCGCGAAGTTCGCCGATTTCCAATCGCGCACCATCGACAATTCGTTCGGCAACTGGTTTGCCTTCGATGCCCACGGCGAACAGGCGCCTCCCCCGTCAGACATCAAGACATCGTTTTCGGTGTGGTTCGGCCTGTACCCGACCGTTATGGTGCTCAGCCTCCTGTTGTCGCCCATGCATTTCCCGTTGTGGCTGAACCTGCTGATCGGGAATCTGTTGTCTAGCTTCATAATGACTCTCTTCACTATGCCGTTCTACGTAAATCGGCTGCTCAGACACTGGCTGCGTCCATATCCGAATGCGTACACGCCGCAGCGGTACTGGCGAGGCCTTGCGATCGTCTTCGGCGGCTTGGGCTTTTGGGCGGCGTCCTTTTTCCTTATCACGCGGGTGTTCTGGCATTTGCCATGATCGGCTGGCGCCTGGGCTGGAGGGATTGTCGTGCAAAGGCACAAAGTGGACGAGGGCGGCCCTTCGCGGGCCGCCCCTGGGGCTTATTGTGCAGTTGGCCTTTCCTGACCGCTGCTCAGAACTAGTCCAAATGCCCTGGTTCATCGGACAACACGGTCTCGGGTCGTACCGGGTAGGTTTCGCGGCTGACCTCGTGCTGATCGATCCAGTCCCCGACGTAACAGGTGCTGGAGTGGTACCTGCCGCCGCTGGATATGCAGATCGGCAGTTGCCGGTGTGCGGGCACCCAGATGGTGCGATCGCGGCTCCAGCTGCCGTCGTGGGATATCGGTCCGTCGCAAAAGGTGCGGCGCTGGGAACCGAGGAATCCCCACGGGTCGGTCTTGCAGTTGACCGCAGGCGCCTGCGCAGCCGTTGTGGCGTCGGTGCTCGGGGCCGGTGCGCCGTCGTCGGCCGAAGCCGTCGCAGCGAGACCGATGCCGGTCGAGGCGAACGCCACGGCCAGCAGGACACCGGCAATGTTGCGGCGCAGGAACCCGATTCCCGTGACGCGCACGGTGCTCGTCGTGATGTCGTAGACCTGGTTGGTGTGAGCTGAAGTGTTCATGCCTTGATCGTTCATCCAGCGATGGCGTCGCAGTAGTGGCCGCGTTCTTGCCGGGATACAAGTGCGCCTTGTATCCAGAAGACGACGCCAGGGGGCTTCTGGCCACGGCTAACCGTGGCGTTTTGACCCGGCAGTGATGCATCGCGGCGTTACGATCAGGCGTGGCGTTAAGTGCGCGGATGCCCGATCTTTCCGCCCTTGAGTTGTTGTCGGCGATCGCGAAGACGGGCAGTTTGAGTGCGGCCAGCCGTGAAGTGGGGACGAGTCAACAGGCCGTCTCGGCGCGGATGACCTCGATCGAGTCCCAGATCGGCGTGCGCCTTTTGACCCGCACGACGCGGGGCACCCAACTCACCCCGGCAGGCGAGGTCGTCGCCGAATGGGCGGACCAGGTACTCGATGTCGCGCAGCGGGTCGACACCGGACTGGCGTCGTTGCGCACCGAACGTCGCAGCCGGCTCAAGCTGGCCGCTAGCCAAACGGTGGCCGAGCAATTGCTGCCACGCTGGCTGGTGTCGCTCCAGGCAGCCGCCGTGCGGCACGGCGCCATCGCGCCGGAGATCAGCTTTAACGCCACCGACAGCGAGGGAGCAATCACCGCTGTACGCAACGGGCAGGCAGAACTTGGCTTCATCGAGATTCGTGGCACCCTTCACGGGTTGCGCAGCCGGGTCATCGGGCGCGATGAGCTGATCGTCGCCGTGCCGCCCGACCACAAGTGGGTGCGGCGATCGGCTCCGATCACTGCGGCGGAGCTTCGCCAAACCCCGTTGGTATCGCGCAAGTCGGGGTGGCACCTGCTGCTGGGCGCCGAGGACCCCGTCGACGACGATCAGCCGGCGCCCGCTGCTCATCCACTCGAACTCCCTTCTGCGGCAGCGGTTCGCGGTGCCGTGCTGGCCGGCGCCGGTCCGGCGGTGATGAGCCGGCTCGCCGTCAGCGATGACCTCGTTCATGGTCGCCTGCGCGCAGTTCCGATCGCGGATCTGGACTTGCGACGCGATCTACGTGCGATCTGGATGGGCGCCGCCACCCCGCCTGCGGGGGCGGCGAGGGACTTGCTCAACCACATCGCGAGCAGCCGCTAACTGCAGCCTGCCGGCGTCTCCTGATACAAGGTGCACTGCTTCGGCCGAAATCGCCTGCCAGAGGGCCTTTTATCCGTCGACCGTGCGATCCGCACGCGATTCGTGCGAATCACTTATCTGAATATTGATGTAGGACAATGTAATTCAGATATGACCGGCTACGTGGTAACGCTCGCTGTGCCCGGTGCGACACGGCGGCAGATCGGCGCATTTCCGCGCACGCAGCCACGGTGCCGTTGAGGCTCATCAACCCCGAGCTGGCCGAGCGGGTTGCTCCCAGCGCGGATTCGCGGGCCCGCAGAAATGGAGAGATGTACCGGGCATCGAAGGACTGCCGTGGCTCATCATGCCCGGAGCCGCCAAATCGAGCGGCTAGTACATGCCCGGGGCCAGATTTCACCATCGAGATGGGAGGATTCCCCCTGCAACAGGGCACGACGTCAATTACTTTTCGTGAGAGGGGGGCAGGAGCAGGTGTTGCGGTGCGAATGAGCGACGTTCTGTCGGCTTGTCGACTGGGGAGGGAGAGGGCCGTTGTCGCGGATCTTTGTGAGTCATTCCAGCAGGGACAATCGCCAGTCGCAGGCGTTGCGAGCGTGGCTGGTGGCCCAGGATCCGCCGCTGGCCACTGAAATCTTCTTGGATACCGACACCGACACCGGTCTGAAACCGGGTGTCAAGTGGAAAACCGTACTCGTCGGCGCCAACTCGCGGTGTGAAGCCGTGATCTGCCTGCTGTCGAGCAGCTGGGAATCTTCGGCCGAATGCCTGGCCGAGTACCGGACCTCAGAAAACCTCGGCAAGCAGATCTTGTGCGCGCGCCTGGAGGAAGGCACCGGTCGATACACCAGCGAGTGGCACCACACAAACTTGTTCGCCGATGGCCTGGCGCCCGAGGATGTCGAAACCATTCCGGTGCCCGGTGGCCCGCCGGTGAGGTTCGCCAAAGCCGGCCTGCGTCAGCTGCGCGAGGCGATTCGCGGCACGGGCGTTGCGGCCAACAACTTCGCGTGGCCTCCACCCAGTCAGCCCGACCGGGCACCGTATCGCGGCTGGGAGCCGTTCGAAGAAGTCGACGCCGGAGTGTTCTTCGGCCGCGACGCCCAAATCGTGCGGGCGCTCGACACAGTGCGCGGAATGCGCATCACCGGCGTGGACAGCCTGTTCGTGGTGCTGGGCCCATCCGGGTCGGGTAAGTCGTCATTTCTGCGGGCGGGGCTACTGCCACGGCTGCGCCGCGAAGACCGCCACTTCGTGCTGCTGGAAATCATGCGCCCAGAACGGCACGCGCTGACCGGTAACACCGGGCTCGCGCACGCCATCTGCGCGGGTCGCCGGCGCCTCGGCCTCGAGCAGCCGGCGCTGGGCGACATCGAGGTCGCTTGCACCACCGATCCGGCCGCAGTGCGCATGCTGCTGGCCGAGTGCCGCCAAGCCGCCGCACAACGGGTGCCCGATGCGGGCCCTGACGCGTCGCTGCCCACCTTGGTCTTGCCGCTGGACCAGGCCGAAGAACTATTCACCGCCGATGCCGGAACAGAGGCGGCGACGTTCTTGCGGCTGATAGCTGAACTGGCTCAGCCGGATGCCGACGGGCAGCGACTGGGACTGATCGTGGCGGGCACCATCCGCACCGACCGCTACGAGCTGATGCAGACGGCGCCAGAGCTGGCCGAGTTGACCTCGGAGGTCTTCGACGACCTGAAGCCTATGCCGGACAACCAATTCCGGGCGGTTATCACCGAACCCGCCGAACGGGCCAGCGGCGCGGGTCACCGGTTGGACATCGCTCCCGACCTGGTCAATCAACTGCTCGACGACGCCGCCGAAGGCGGGGACGCGCTGCCACTGCTCGCGCTGACGCTCCGCCGGCTCTACGACCGCTACTTCATCACCGGCGAACTGACCCTCGCCAACTACCAGGCGATGGGTGGCACGGCGCGGGTGGTGCAATCCGCCGTCGACGAGGTGCTTTCCGCCGACCCGAATCAACGCGCGGATCAACTCACAGCGTTGCGGGCGGCGTTCATTCCGTGGCTGGCCACCATCAACCGCACCAACGACCAACCCATGCGCCGCGTCGCCCGGTACGCCGACCTGCCCGAACCGAGTCGGCCCCTGATCGCGGAGTTCGTCGAAAAACGGTTGCTGGTCCAAGACCAGCGCGGCGCCGACGTGGTGGTCGAAGTCGCCCTGGAAAGCTTGCTGCGCCAATGGACCGACCTCGCGGGTTGGCTGCGCGAAGAGCGCCAACACTTGATCGCCGCCGACGACATCGAACGCGCCGCCACCGCCTGGCGCATCCACCACGACGACCATGCCTGGCTGCTCACCGGCACCCGGCTGACCGACGCCGAAACACTGGCGACCCGATTCGGATACCACGACCGCCTCGCCCAGCAGCCCACCCGCGACTACCTGGCAGCCAGCCGCCAAGCCGAAAACCAGCGCCAGGCCAAAGAAGAAGAACAACGTCAAGCCGAACTACGCCACGCCCAAGAACGCCAGCGCGGCGCCGAAGCCCACGCAGCCGATCTCCGCGCACGCTCGCGCATTCTGCGCGCCGTCCTCGCCGGCACTGCCCTAGTCGCCGTCATTGCTGTCGTCAGCGCCGCCTGGGCCGTGCACGAGATTCACCGCGCCACCCGGGAAGCGCGCGACGTGGCGGCCGCCCAACTCGAGGCCGAAGCCTCGCTGGTCTTTTCTGGAGTCACCGCCGACAATGCGATTCACGCGCTCGCAGAAGCCTTGGCGGCGCAGCAACTGCGCTCGGAACCCACTAGCGCCAGCCGAAGCGCGCTCTACACCGCCACCACCGCGCTGAACACGACCCGCGCCGTGCTCCCCACGCCAGTATCAGTCTCCGGGGTGGTATTGAGCCCGGATGGGCACACCTTGGCCGCCGCCAGCAGCGATCGAACCGTGCGGTTGTGGAACCTGACCGACCCGGCCCACCCCCGACCGCTGGGCCAGCCACTGCAAGGCCACACCGATCGGGTGTGGAGTGTGGCGTTCAGCCCCGACGGTCACACCCTGGCCTCCGGCAGCAACGATCACACCGTGCGGTTGTGGAACCTCACCGACCCGGCCCACCCCCAACCGCTCGGACAGCCCCTGACCGGCCACACAGACACCGTGTGGAGTGTGGCGTTCAGCCCCGACGGTCACACCGTCGCCTCCGGCAGCAGCGATCACACCGTGCGGTTGTGGAACCTCACCGACCCTGCCCACCCCCAACCGCTCGGACAGCCCCTGACCGGCCACACAGACACCGTGTGGAGTGTGGCGTTCAGCCCCGACGGTCACACCGTCGCCTCCGGCAGCGACGATCACACCGTGCGGTTGTGGAACCTCACCGGCCCCGTCCACGCCCAACCGCCGGAGATACTGCTGAACGCCTCTGACAGCGCCGTGGACAGTGTGGCGTTCGACCCGGTCGGCCACACTCTGGCTTCCGGGGATGCCGATGGCTTGGTGCGGCTATGGGACCTCACCGACACTGCGCGGCCCCAACCGCTTGGCGATCCCCTCAAAGGCCATACCAGCTTCTTGGAAAGCATTGTGTTCAGCCCCGATGGGCGCCTCCTGGCCTCCAGCAGCGCCGACAACACCGTGCTGTTGTGGAATGTCAGCAACCCGGCGCGACCGGCTCCACTCGGCACCCCCTTATGGGGTCAGACGCACACCATCTACGGTGTGGCGTTCAGTCCCGACGGCCGTACCGTGGTTTCCGGCGCAGGCGACAACACCATTCGACTGTGGAACATCGACAGAGCTTCACCCCTGCAGGGTCACGCCAAAGCCGTGTCAAGTGTGGCGTTCAGCCCGGTGGGGCAGATGCTGGCCTCTGGCAGCAGCGATAACACCGTACGGCTGTGGGATCTCGCCGACCCGGCTCACCCCCAACCGCTGGGCAGGCCCCTGCAAGGTCACACCGACGCGGTGTGGAGTGTGGCATTCAGCCCCAACGGCCACACCCTGGCCTCCGCCGGAGGCGATCGCACCGTGCAGCTGTGGAACCTCACCGACCCCGCACACCCCGAACCGCTCGGCAAACCCCTGTACGGCCACGACGACACAATCTACAAGGTGGCTTTCAGCCCCGACGGTCACACCCTGGCCTCAGCCAGCAACGATCGCACCGTGCGGTTATGGAACGTCACCGACCCCGCACATCCCCAACCACTGGGCTTGCCCTTAGCCCATAGCAACGCCGTGTTGAGTGTGGCGTTCAGCCCCGACGGCCGCATCGTGGCCTCGGCCAGCGCTGATCGCACCGTGCGGTTGTGGAATCTCACCGATCCCGCACATCCCCGACCGCTGGGCTTGCCCTTGCTGGCCCATACCGATGCCGTGTTGAGTGTGGCGTTCAGCCCCGACGGCCACACCCTGGCCTCTGGCAGCAACGATTCCAGCGTGCGGTTGTGGAATCTCACCGACCCCGCGAACGCCAAACCACTGGGTCAACCCCTGAAGGGCCACACCAACGGCGTGTCCAGTGTGGCGTTTAGCCGCGACGGGCACACCCTGGCCTCTGGCAGCAGCGATTCCAGCGTGCGGTTGTGGAATCTCTACGACCTCGCGAACGTCAGACCACTGGGTCAACCCCTGAGGGGCCACACCAGCAGCGTGTCCAGTGTGGCGTTCAGCCCCGACGGGCACGCCTTGGCCTCCGGCAGCTGGGACACCACCGTGCGGTTCTGGCCGACCCCCGACGACGACACCACCGTGACCGCCACCCTCTGCTCAAAACTCGCCTCCAACATCAGCCACCACGACTGGCACGACTGGATCTCACCGACCATCGGCTACATCCCCTTGTGCCCGGATCTCCCCGTCCCACCGGACTGAACCGCGTGCGCCCGATACCGGCCGACATGGCGGCAGCCTCGCCACCACCACAGTCGCGACATCACCACAACCATCTGGGGCCACCGGCGTCGAGCGTTTCGCGTAGCACGGTGACTCCTAGCGCGTTTAGGGGTGGTCCCGGCTGGGATCGAACCAGCGACCTTCCGCGTGTGAAGCGGACGCTCTCCCACTGAGCCACGGGACCGGCGCCGAGAGGCGAACGACGTCGAAGGTTAGCACGCGCAGGCCTTTTACAGAACGCGCGCTGCATGGGACGCGACGCGCCTGGCAGGTGCCAAGAAATTTGTGTGGGCCCGCTCAGGTGGACTATCGTCGTGCTTCGCACCGGGCGACGATCTCGTCCGTTGCGCGCGGATGTAGCGCAGTTGGTAGCGCATCACCTTGCCAAGGTGAGGGTCGCGGGTTCGAATCCCGTCATCCGCTCGAGGGTGCAAGTGGCATCAACCCCCGCGGTGGAGTGGCCGAGTGGTGAGGCAACGGCCTGCAAAGCCGTGCACACGGGTTCGATTCCCGTCTCCACCTCCAAATTCTTTGACCGGGCGCGGTTAGCTCAGCGGGAGAGCGCTTCCCTGACACGGAAGAGGTCGCTGGTTCAATCCCAGTACCGCGCACCACAGTTTTGGCTGCTCAATGGCGATATTTGAGCCGGTAAACCCAGCACGGGACCTAGATGGGACCTGAGGCAAGACGCTGGTGCTTTGATGATCAGCGCTGCAGTGCAGGACCCGAGAACGACCGATATATCTGCTCACCGGTACCACCGACGCCTAACGGTTGACCTTGCCCGCGGGGCAACCCTTACCGTTTCCTGCGACGTTAGGTCCCGCTAGCTCAGTCGGGAGAGCGTCGCCGTGACGAGGCGAAGGCAGCAGGATCGAAACCTGCGCGGGGCACTCCAGGATTTCGCCGACCGAGAGGTTAAGGGATGGCTGGGTTGACGAGGCGTGGGGCGCTCGCCGCGTTTGGCGCGCTCGGTGCGCTCGGTCTGGGCAGTGCCCTAGGCCTCAGGTATGTCCTTCGTGACGTATCCGCCTCACCGATGGGTTGCATGGGGGGCGTTGGTATGGCGGACATGAGGCTTTATATGGATATGTTTGCGCGGCATACGGAGATAACCCGCACAGTTGAGGAGATTCCCGGTGGCGTGCGTACCGCCACCCAATCGAACTCCCCGGACCTCGCCGCGCAACTCCATTCGCATGTGTCGAGCATGTATTCACATCTCGACCAGGGCGTCGAGGTCATGTGTATGAGCCAAACTCTGCCCACCCTCTTCCGAAATGCTAATGGCTACCGACGGCAGCTCACGATGACACCCACTGGCGTGATCGCCGAGGAAACCGCTGATGATCCCGTTCTGACGGAAACCATCCGCGCCCACGCCCGCGAGGTCAGTGGGTTCGTGCGCGATGGAATGCCCGCGATGATGCGGGGAATGATGGGCTGTGGCGGCATGATGGGACCCGGCGGACCATCGTAGCCGCCGACGCCCGAGGGTGTTGGCGAGTTCGACGAAGCGCGACACAAACCCTCAATGAACCCGAGGAGACCCGGCCGCCGATATCAGCATGACCGCGACGACGATTGGGATACCGAGATTCGCCCCGATCGGAAAGTGGCCTGCTTCATCGAGAGACAACGGGATTTGTGAAGTTCAGTCCACCACCGGTCACGGCGTGCCCATCTAGGCCGTTGGCGATTCGATAATGC
This sequence comes from uncultured Actinomycetota bacterium, assembly GCA_963838755.1. GTDB lineage: Bacteria > Actinomycetota > Actinomycetes > Mycobacteriales > Mycobacteriaceae > Mycobacterium. Next base: position 109,938 of record CAWISO010000027.1, read on the forward strand.
GGCACACGGTGGCGGCCTGCCCGCGGCGTTGATCGCTGCGGACGGTCTCTAGTGCAGCGGCGAGGGTGGTGCGCAAGGCGCGCAGGTCGGCGATGGCGCGGTCGATGTCGCGAATGTGCTTGTCGAGCAGCGCAGTGACCTGCTCGCAGGGAGGGTTCCCGTGGCGATGCAGGTCGAGGATGTCTTTGATCTCCGACAGTGTCAGGCCGAGGGTCCGGGCCCGCAAAATGAACCGCAGGATTGCGATGTCGTGGTCGCTGAACAGCCGGTAGCCAGCGTCGGTGCGCTCGGCCGGTGGCAGCAGCCCTTTGGCTTCCCAGATCCGGATGGCCTTGGCCGAGACGCCGATGGCTTTGGCGGCGTCACCGATGGTGTGGGTCACAAGGTTTCGTTCATGGACGGCGGCCGTCATGGATGTTCCTTCCCCAGCGGCGGGGTTCGAGAGTGTCCGTGCGAGTCCCGGCAGGTGTTTCACTCATTGGTCGTTAGGAGCGCGGTGTCGGCGCCGCGGGTCCGTTTCCCCTTCCTCCTTTTCCGTCTGAAGTGCAGACGCTGATCTGACGGCGTGCTCCGCTTGTGCGCCGCGGGCATCGCCGACGGTGATTCCAACGGTACGGGTTGCCCTAGGGGCAAGGTCAATGGTGCGCCCCGGTGGCCGGGCAAAAGGCAATTCAGCGCCGTAGTGGGTGTTGCGCGCCGTCGGCTTTGTGTGACACTCGCGGGCGGTCGCGTGGGCCATGGCGTCGCAGAATGTTTCGGTAGGCCGCTGGTGCTCCTTGTCATGGGCAATCAATGAATCTACCTACGGCTTTGGCGGTCTCGTGGTTGGCCGTGCTCTTGACGCGAGAGTTGCGCTGGGTAGCTGGGCAAGGATTCGGTCGCAGCACCTGGCGGCGGTGGTACGGGGCTACCAGAACCGCGGCGCGCCTCATGGCAGTAAGCGGCGATAGCAGTGTTGCCCAAACGTCCCAGCTGGCCGGCAGAAAGTCTGCGTGCGGGGTGGACTCGGCCAATTGGCCGAATCGTCCACCACCGGCGGGCACGGATTTGTTGAGTCGGTGACGCACGGTGGGCCGCCTTCGTGGGCCCGCCCCATCGGGCCGGCGCCGCTAACAGCTCTCGCTACAACCTCTTCGAGATGCTTGGAGAGTGAAACATCCTGCGGGAGCATCGGGGGTCGGAAAGCGGGTGCAATGGTGGACGAACCCCTTGTCGTCGTGCCGCTTGGTGACAGCTCGTGGCCGCCGAACCCGATCGCTAAGACGAGGATGGCTGCACCACCGGACAGCGTGAATGCCTTCGTGGCTTGATATTTCATCGGGCTCCTCCTTCTCTGTGGTGAGAACGCCCGTAAGGTGAATCCGTAGGTGATACGTATTGGCCCCGGATGCGCCGCACAGTCACTGGCTGGGAACCGCGGACCAATTATGTTGCGGCTCAGCTCACGTTCGCCTCCTTTGTCTGAATGCGGTGGAGGCATTACCGCCGCTTACTCCAACGTTAGGGATTGCCTCGGGGGCAAGGTCAAGACGCAGTGCCGTAATTCTTTGCCACCCACCGCGTCACCGGCCATCGGCTTTACGCTCAGCTCCATTGCAATTGCGGAAGCGATTGTGTCCACCGTGTTTCGACACGGCGCTCGAGCTCGAATGATCGGGGTGCAGTTAAGGCTCGGTCAATGCGATGAATCCAGCCATCCGCGCCGGGATCGGCTAATGCTTGACCTTGCCCCAGGGGCAACCAATACCGTGGGGTTGCCCGTCGGCTAACGCGACGCGCGACGTGCGCGCCGCCGAAGAGCGTGAACGAGTCGACGGGAACGTTGAAGTTCAACGGGCGGGCGCTGGATCCGGGACCGCGGTTAGCGACCGAAGAGGCATCGACATGACGACAAATCAAGTGTTTTTCGGGCAATGATGTGAAGGGAGCGTTCGAGATGGTGTGGCACGGATTTTTAGCGAAGGCGGCGCCCACGGTGGTGACCGGTGTGGTGGGGGTTGCGGCATATGAGGCGTTACGCAAAATAGTGAAGACTCCGCTGCGGGAGGCAACCGTTACCGCTGCCGCCTGCAGTATGCGCGGTGTCCGCAAGGCTGAGGTGAGCGCCGAGCGGGCTCGACTGGTGGCCGCCGACGTGTTCGCCGAGGCGAAAGAGCGTGCCGGGGAGGAAGTTGCACCGCTGACGCTGGCGGACTCAAGCGACGACCATGACCACTGATGTTCTGCCTGATCCCGTCGTCACGCTGAAAGTTGTATCTGACGCGTCGGGGCGGATGCGTGTGCACGTCATGGGGTTTGGTGTCGACGAGGTTCGGGCTGTCGCGATAGAGGACGCGGTCGCCAAGGTGCCTGGCGTGCGCACCGTGCAAGCTTATCCGCGAACGGCATCGGTGGTGATCTGGTATTCGCCCGAGCAGTGCGACACTGCTGCCGTGTTGTCGGCGATCGGTGAAGCCGAGCACATCCCTGCAGAATTGGTGGCTGCGCGAGCCCCGCACTCAGTCGATATCCACAAGATCGGTGTGATGCGCAGAATCGCCAGCGGTATCGGGCTGGCGCTGTTCGGTATGCGCTCTCAGAAGGTCGACGGTACGGCCGACGTCAAAGATTGCAGCGGCTGCGGTTCCGGGCCGGTCAGTGCCAGCGAAGTGTCCCCGGCTGAGCAGAGTAGGCGCGAGCGGCGGAAGTGGTTGCGGCGGGTGTGGCTGGCCTTGCCGTTGGGGCTGGTGGCGTTTGCGTCGACAATGTTTTTGGGCGCTTATCCGTGGGCGCGGTGGTTGGCCTTCGCCGCGACGATACCGGTGCAATTCGTCGCCGGGTGGCCGGCTCTCAAGGGTGCAGTGCAGCAGGCGCGGGCATTCAGCGCGAACATGGATACGCTGATCGCACTGGGCACGCTGACCGCGTTCAGCTACTCCACCTATCAGTTGTTCACCGGTGGACCACTGTTCTTCGACACCGCGGCGCTGATTATGGCGGCCGTGGTGCTGGGCCGCTATTTCGAAGCCAGAGCCCATGGCAAGGCATCGGAGGCGATCAGCAAGCTGCTGGAGATGGGCGCCAAGGAAGCCACCCTGCTGGTCGACGGCGAGGAGCGCCGCGTGCCAGTTGATCAGGTCCGTGTCGGAGACCTGGTGCGGGTACGGCCGGGCGAGAAGATCCCCGTCGACGGCGAGGTCACCGACGGGCGCGCCGCGGTCGAAGAAGCGATGCTGACCGGCGAATCCGTTCCGGTCGAGAAAACGATGGGTGACCATGTTGCCGGGGCAACAGTCAACACCGATGGGCTGCTGACCGTGCGCGCCACCGCGGTGGGGGCGGACACCGCGCTGGCCCAGATTGTGCGCCTAGTCGAGCAGGCCCAAGGCGGCAAGGCCCCGGTGCAGCGGATGGCCGACCGGGTCTCGGCGGCGTTTGTGCCGGCCGTCATTGGGGTTGCCATCACGACATTTGCGGGGTGGACGCTGCTCGCTGCCAACCCGGTCGCTGGCATGACCGCCGCGGTCGCGGTGCTGATCATCGCGTGCCCGTGTGCACTTGGCCTGGCCACCCCCACGGCAATCACGGTCGGCACCGGGCGAGGCGCAGACATGGGCATCCTGATTAAGGGCGGCGAGGTGCTGGAAGCCTCGAAGAAGATCGACACCGTCGTGTTCGACAAGACCGGCACCCTCACCCGCGCCCAGATGCAGCTCACCGATGTTATCGCCGGCAAACGGCGCCAGCCTGATCTGGTGCTCCGGGTCGCTGCCGCGGTGGAGTCGGGGTCCGAACACCCCATCGGCGCGGCTATCGTCGCCGGTGCGCGCGAGCGGGGGTTAGAGATTCCCGCCGCCAGGGCGTTCGCCAACGTCGCGGGGCACGGGGTGCGGGCCGAGGTCGACCGTCGGCCGGTGCTGGTGGGGCGGCGCAAGCTCATCGACGAGCACCATCTGCTGCTGCCTGAGCACCTTGCCACGGCGGCCGCGGAACTGGAGGAGCGGGGCCGCACGGCGGTATTCGTCGGCCGGGACGACCAGGTCGTGGGTGTACTCGCAGTGGCTGACACGGTCAAGGCCGACGCCGCCGAGTCGGTCGGTCAGCTGCACGCCATGGGGCTGCAGGTCGTCATGATCACCGGCGACAACGCCCGCACTTCCGCCGCGATCGCCAAGCAAGTCGGCATCGACCGAGTGCTGGCCGAGGTGTTACCCGAAGACAAGGTCACCGAGGTTCGGCGGCTGCAGGACGAAGGCCGGGTGATCGCGATGGTTGGCGACGGCGTCAACGACGCGCCGGCCCTGGTGCAGGCCGATCTGGGCATTGCGATCGGCACCGGTACCGACGTGGCCATCGAGGCCTCCGATATCACGCTGATGTCCGACCGGCTCGACGGTGTCGTGCATGCGATCCAGCTCTCCAGGCGGACCCTGCGCACAATCCATCAGAACCTTGGCTGGGCCTTCGGCTACAACACCGCCGCGATCCCCCTTGCCGCGCTCGGCGTGCTGAACCCGGTCATCGGAGGGGCCGTGATGGGGTTCTCCTCGGTCAGCGTGCTGACTAACTCGCTGCGGCTACGCCGGTTCGGCCGGGATACCCGACAGGAGCCGGGCGTGGTGGCGGGGCGCATTGCCCGAAACGAATGGGCAACGACAGCAGAACCGGCACCTTGACCCCGCATCCGGCGCCACCGGCCGACCAAGCAAAGACGAGGCCACCACGGAAATGCGCGAGTCGGACCCGCACGTTTACGGGGTCCCCGGCACAGATGAAGGAGCAGCTCATGACCACCACGATCTTGACGCTTCCCGGGATTTCGTCGCAGACATGCAAGCCCGCGATCGAAGGCATAGTCGCCGCCATTGCGGGCGTGACCGCGGTGGAAGTCGACGTGCCAGCCAAGACAGTCACTATCATCCACCACTACGACGGCGCACCCACACAGCGGCTGGTCGAGGCCATCGAGGAGGAGGGCTATCACGTTGCCGCGCAAAGGTGATCGGCAACGACACCGATGTGGCGATCGAACCCCTCCGACCCTAAATCGCGAATCTAGCCAAAGGAGACAACCAACGGTGCTAGCGCAGCACGGAAGATTCCCGAGTATGCGATGTAGCGGATCTTGATCGGCGACCTCGCGCTGCGGTGGACGGTTACCGTCCTCTTCGGTGCCAGCTTCGCGGGACACCTGTATGGCCTTGTCGCGCAACGTGAACGCTGGATATGCACAATCGAACGCCTGCTGCACATAGTGATGTGTGCGGCAATGGTCGTGATGGCCTGGCCCGTCGGAATGAAACTCCCGACACTCGGGCCGATGGTCTTCTTCCTAGCGGCGGCGGTGTGGTTTGTGCTCGTGGGTGCGCACGTGTTCTCCGGCGACGATGGCCGACTGACCAACGGCTACCACACAATAATGATGGCGGCGGTAGCTTGGCTGTACGCGGTAATGACAGGCGGCCCGCTGGGCCCGCGCCGTAGCTCACCCGGCCACACCATGTCTAGCTCGCCGGATATGACGATGCCCGGTATGGACATATCCGCAACCGAGACAGCCCAACCCGGGTGGATTACCGCCATCAATTGGATCGCGGCTGTCGGATTCGCAAGCGCTGCGGTGTATTGGCTCTACCGGTATTTCACTCAGCGGAAAACGAACCCCGGCCTCGGGGACTGGGGAACGCTGTGTCACGCGTTCATGGCCTCCGGTATGGCCATAATGTTCGGCGTGATGCTGTAGGAACGGCAGATATGACCCGCCCGCAACTGGCGTACCAGCGATCCTGCCCCATCTGCCTTGCGCTCCCTGCCGCAATAGGCAGAGTGCCGGCTGACGCGGTGGCGGCACGGCGCGCCGCGTGTCGACCGGGCCAGTGGCTCGCTTGTACCTTTTCAGCGTGTGGATCCGCGGCGTTGACTTCCCGCAATCTCTGATCGATGCCCACAAGGCCGGCACTCTCGTACTCTTTGTCGGTGCGGGGGCGTCGATGGGACCGCCGTCCTCATTACCCAACTTTGTGCCGTTGGTGGAGCGCATCCGCGACGAGAGTGCCCTCACCAGCGTCATTGGCGATGTCAAGAATGGCCCACTGGACGAGATCTTGGGTCGAATGAAAGACGACCACGATGTAAACGTGCATGAGTCTGTCGCTCGCCACATCGGCATACCCGGGTCGCTTCCAAACTCCACTCACCGCGCAATCGCAAAACTTGCGTCAGTAACGCGGCCGCGGATCGTCACCACCAACTTTGACCAGCACCTGACGACTTGCGTAGACCCCTCTCTTGCAAAGTATTTCGCACCAGCGTTGCCGATGGGTGATAACTTCGAAGGACTGGTGTATTTGCACGGGTGCCTGTGCCAGCAAGTGGATCAGTTGATCGTCACAGACCAAGATTTCGGCCGAGCTTACCTGACAGATGCCTGGGCTGCCCGCTTCTTGGAACGGATGTTCGCCAGCTATGCGGTGCTTTTCATCGGCTATAGCCATAACGATGTCATCATGAAATATCTTGCCCGCGGTTTGGGTCGGTCGAATGATCGGTTCATCCTGCATGCTGACGCCAATGCTCCGCTTTGGAAGCAGCTCGGCATCAAGCCGATCGAATACAAGGTAGACGCAAGCGGCTCTCATGACGCGCTGGTGCAAGCACTTGAAGGATTGGCCTTGCATGCCTCCATGGGCCTGCTAGACCATCGCGAACGTGTTAAATCGATTGTCTCATCAGTAGTTCCACCACTGACGCCAGAGGATAACTCTTACCTTGAGTTCATTGTGTCAGATGAACACGCCGTCAAGTTTTCACCGATCACGCACGCGATCGGGCCTGGCTGCAATGGGCTGCCGCCAGGCCCGAATTCCGAAAGCTGTTCGAGCAGCGTTCTGGCTCAACCGAAAACACATCCCTGCGACTCGCCCACTGGTTTGCAGAACACTACGTCACCGAGGAACAGTCGGGTGCGGCCCTTGCTGTTATCTACGCTGCTGGAGGGTACCTAGGGCCGGATCTCGCCTGGGCGATCGGTCGACACCTTCACTCCCTGTCCAAGCCGTACCCGGCTTCACTGCGGCCATGGTTGCTGATCACGCTGCCAGACACCCCGAAACGACTACGGCAGGCAGAGTTCTTCGATTTCATACTGTCGGACACTTTGTGGACGCAGGACCGCAACTCGGCTTTATTCCTATTCACCCACATGACGGAGCCCCGAAATCTACCTTGAGCCGGGGTATCTCGATGGCCCGCGAATAGAAGTCGGTCTGCGAGGCGATGACTATTGGCTACGGGAAGCTTGGAAAGACGTGTTCAAGCCGAATTTGCCCAAGGCCGCGGGTGAGCTGCTTGCAATCGTCGATCACCAGTTACGAAGAGCGCACCTTGAATTGATGGTTGCCGAAGAACCCTCCGCAATCACCTGGCCCAGCAGCTCTCGAGCTGCGATCGAACCGAACCCCGCAGATGACTTCCCCAGCCCACTTGGCTTTCTCATCGATGCAGCACGCGATTGCGTCGAGTCTTTGCTTACGACCTCCCCCGACGAGGCGTCCGCACAGCTTGATAGGTGGGCGGCAAGCGAAATCCCGCTTCTGTGGCGGCTCGCAATCCATGGATGGGTCGAGCGGCAAGACAAAGCCGCATCTGAAAAGATTACGTGGCTGCGACAGCAAGCATGGCTACTCGATTACGGTCTGCGCCAAGAGATTTTCCGACTACTCGCCACGACATTGCCCGACGTGACGAGCGATATCGCCAACGCTGTCGTCGACGCGATTGTTGCCGGTACCGACGGAGACGACTACACACGCGCACGTGCCGCTCACATACTGACTTTCATCGCGGTGCATAGTCCCGACCCAGCGCATGCTCAAGATGCCAGGGCGGCCATCACATCGGGTCACCCCGATCTTCAGCAGCCGGAAGACATTGAGATCGCCGATAAGACAGATGAGGCCGGCGCAGACCAAACGCCCACAACGGCCGACGAATTGCACACCATACTCGAAGCAGACGCCTCTTCCGTTCGAGACCTCTCGTCGAGTACGAATCGAAATCGGATGAGTTTGACGCATATCTCAGGCAGAGGCATGCGACGGTGTTGCGGCAGATGGTTCAACGGTGGCCAGAAGACGGATTCTCTGTCCTCGATGCTGTGGGGTCCGGTCGTTCAGGTATCGCGCAAGCTGTCATTTCCGGGTGGGCGGGAGCGGATCTGACCACCGATCAGGCCACACGCGTCCTCGACCGCATCAACCTTCTAGATTTGCCAGAGGTAATCAGTTCAGTCACTCGCATGTTGGCCGGCTACCGATCAGTGGATGATGAGCACTCAACGAATTGGCGGGTCGTCGCTGGAGGCCGAGATCTCGCGACCAGATGCTGGGCGATACCTCCGGATATGCCAAGCGGACTGGAGGGTGCCGGCTGGGTCACTCGTGCTATCAACCATCCTGCGGGTCAGCTAACCGAATTTTGGATTCAGTCGATCGAAAGTGATTGGAACGCGAACTCAGACAGCTGGGACGGGCTCCCTTCGGCAACATCGAGTCACCTCGAAACGATGCTGCGCAGCAACGACGCCCGCGGTGAAATGGCTCAAGTGCTGATAACTAACTGGATCCACTTTCTCCACAGCGCCGACGCATCGTGGTGCGAGCGCAATGTCCTGCCCCTCCTTAAGTGGGACGACGCGGAGCGACCGCGACGGGCCTGGGAAGGTTATCTGTCACAGGGCAAATGGACGAACCAGCTTTTAGATCCCGGGTTGCTCGAGCTGCTGTTAGAAGCGATAGAACACCGCGAAGACTTGGAAGATCGCAGTGGCCAAAGGCTACTCGGGCACCTCGCTAGCATCGCAATGTCCGCTGACCGAGATCCAAGAGAATGGTTGCCAACATTCCTGAGGCAGGTGATACTCGCCGATCGCGTGGAATGGGCCGAGCAGATCGCCCACTACCTTCGCACGGCGCCATCCGAACTCGTTGAGCAGCAATGGCAACGCTGGATGCGCTCCTACTGGCAGGACCGACTCCGCAATGTCCCTATGGGAATGACTGTGGAAGAGGCCAGCGCTATGGCGGAGTGGGTGCTATACCTTACCGACTCCACGGACGAAGGAATCGAGCTCGCACTCCACTATCGGGCCGGAATGTCAAGCCAATCGCTCTTTCTCCGTCATTTAAGTAACGACGGACGGGTTGCCCGATCACCCGATAGATTCGCTAGCCTCGTCGCGCACCTGCTGGAGGATACCCGCAAGCCGTTCTACGGTGGCTACGACTTGCCCGACGTTGTCACCCAGCTGGAAAGCCTTGGAGTCGCAGAGGACTCACTTAGAAGGATCGAAGCGCATGCCGAGCGTCTCGACATCCCATTCCCTCCAGGCTGACCCTAGTTTCCGAGCAGTTGGCTTTCGCGCATATATGTATGCCTATTCCGAAGCCGCCTAACCTGAGTGAATGTCAAACAGCTCGTTTCACAAGTCATTCTCCGCGAGCCATTCGGCTGCCGACTGCGCCCGCAACATCATCGAATCGTCGAGGTAGACCTCGGCTACCATCATCGGTCGGCCGGCCGGCATGGATGGGAGCTGTCTTGACGGTCAGTCTGCTTATCCCCGGCCCGATTGATGAGTCTCTTGGTGCTGCTGGTGATCGCCAGCATGATTGCCTTTCAACCAGCTATGCGGGCAGACTTCGCCCGGACCATCCCGCAGGCGTTGACAGGCGCGCAGGCGTGAGCGCGCCCGTTGTCACGACACTTGCCGGACGCCGAACGCCTCGCGCGGGCGGACGTATTGGCTGAGAAGCACCGGATATGCTCGTGCCGTGCTGGTCTTCTATGCGCTCGACGAGGTCCGCGCCACCGTCTCCGGCGAACACCCGTGACCGGCTTGGTATGGGAGCTGCTCATCGGCGCGGCGATCGGGGTGTTGGCGGCCTGGATCGCGCTGATCATCACACTCGCCGTCATCAGGCCGCGTGGCAGCTCTTTAGGTGAATCGTTGCGGCTGCTTCCCGACCTCCTGCTGCTGGTGCGTCGGCTCGCCGTGGACAGGTCGCTGCCACGCGGAGTGCGGATCCAGTTGGCGCTGTTGTTGGTCTATTTGGCCTCGCCGATCGACCTCATACCCGATTTTGTGCCAGTGCTCGGCTACGCCGACGACGCGATCATCGTCACCGCGGTCCTGCGTAGCGTGGTGCGCCGTGTAGGGCTACAGGCGATCCGCGCGCACTGGCCGGGCACCGATGACGGACTAGCGGCGCTGGCCCGCCTCACCGGGCTGCCCACCCCTGCCATTCCGGTTTGAGGCTGCCCGGCATCACGCCGAGATGGCCCGTGTGGCGCTGGCCCGTGCGTTCGTGCGCTTGGACGGGAGCGACCAGGCGAAAGTGGCATCGGCGTTGGTGCGGGTAAGCGACGCGCTTGAGCGGCTGAGCGACTAACGCCGACCAACGGAAAACCGGGGCGCCCAACCGGCGCCCCCGGTTTTTCGTTCAGACAGGCCCGGACCGCGTGGTCTTCTAAAGCAACCGGCGCGCCGAACACGGCCATGACGCCGTCGCCGGTGAACTTGTCCACCGTGCCGCCGTACCGCTGGACAACGGCCGCGCAGTGTCGTTGTAGCGGATGGTCACAACCATGCCGGGTTCGGCGATCCCGTCATCGGCTGGGTCCTCACCGATGACGGCATTCAACAACAGGTCATGAATCCGTTGAATCCTGACCTGCCATGCGCGCAGGACAGCGGCGGTGCTCTCGTCGTTCTCACCGTCAGCGCCTGCGGTGGCGAATAATTCACGCAGGGTGTCCAGTTCCCGTTGGAGCCGTTCGTAGGCTTTCGGCGAAATCCACGTGCGCGTTTGAGTGTTGGTCATGTCTGTTCCTTTCGTAACGCGACAATGATGGTTATGGGTGGCCCGGCGGGAACAAGGCCGCTGATGCTCGACGTTGTCTTCCGCGCGAAGGCTGCACTCGCGCAGAAGCGCATCACCACACACCGATCGGTACACGCGGCCGACCGAGTCGGGCCTCGCGCCAGCCGGTCTCGCTAGCGGCGCGGGAAGCAGGCAAAGTCGTCGGTGCGCGCTCTGTTTTGCGGCCGGCTCCGATAGCCTATGGCCTCCAGCGGCCACCGTTACGTCCCCATGGAACAGTCCTTATGCGCCCATGGAACAGACTGTGGACCAAGACGTTTTGCCGCATACCTCCCGCAGGGCACCGCCTTCAGCAGCGTCACGGGCCGCGGTGTCTCATCAGGGTTTGCGTAGAAGCGTTGATCGCCGGGACGGGCACCGGCAATCACGCGGCCTAGCGGCGAGGCCATCGAGTAGACCTTGATCTGAGCGTCGTCCACGTCAGGCCTGCCGAGCAGAAACGTTTCGGTGTCGCCGGTATCGTCGTAGCGGATAGTCAAAACCATGCCCCGTTTGGCGACGGGGTCGAACACGGCTTCTTCGCCGACCACCACCGCGTTGGTCAGCAGATCCTCAATCTCACGGATGCGTGCTTGCCGCGCCGAGTGGCGCGCGTGGAGATTCGCGTCGAAGTCCATGAAGTCGTAGGGAATCTCAACGGTGCGGCGCGAGCGATGCGCGGCAAGTTCGCGGTGTAGTCGGGTGTAGTCCTGGTGTGTCATCCGGATGCGTTGGATGGTGGTCATTGTGTTTGGTGTCCTTCCGTATCAAGAGGAATGTCGCCAGGGGCGGGCCGGAGGCGGCAACCGCCCCTGACGACTCGGGTCGCCCTTAGTGGGCGAAGTATTCGCCGCGGTTAGGCCCGCGGGTATCGGGAGTGCTAGTGGCCGCTTCGGCGCATCGGATCGAACTCGGCCAGGGCTTCCGGTTGCTTGCCGGTGGTGATCTGTTCGGCCAACAGCCGTCCGGTCACCGGGCCATGCGCCAATCCCCACATGCCGTGTCCGCCTGCCACATAAACGCCTCGCGACACCTCACCGATCAGCGCGCGGCCGTAGGGACTGACCGCGCGGGCACCAACCCACACGTTGCTGCGCTCGTCCCAGCGCACGGCGGCCAATAAGGGACTGGCTGAGGCCACGATGGCCTCCACCCGCCGTGGTATGAGGGCTCGGTGCGGGTGACGGATTTCCATGGTGCCTGCGACACGCAGCGCACCCTTGTGAGGCGTGCACGCCACCCGGCGTTGCCCCACGAGGCACCGGCGGCCACGCCGGTGCGGTCCACCACCGAGACCTCGACCCCACGTTCCTGTAAGAACCACGCCGTCGACAATCCGACGATGCTGCACCGACGACTATCACCGACCGGGGTCCGCCGTCGATCCGCTCGACGCCGACCATCACACACCTCCGTAGCTGAATTTTGATTGGTAATTCCATGGTCGCGTGGGTGGCGGCGGGAGCGCTTGCCCGAACGGGACAACGGGGCGGTGGTTCATTGTCGTCCTCCGACAACACCGCCCCGCATGGTCGGAACTTCCGTCCCGAGTCGACGCGGCGCAATCGCGAACAGCACCGAACAGCACCTAGTCCAAGACTGTGCGTGCACGGCAATGCGCTGTCTGCCCGGCGCGCTCGGCGATTGTGATACCCGCCGCTAAGGCGTCGCGGGCCCTCGGGATTGCAGGCGTTCTGGTTTAAGGCTGGCTAATGTGCCCTTGGTCGTCGCCCACCAGATTGTCGAAATCACGTTGCCATCGGGTGTGGCGGGCCCGGTTAAGGATTGCCCGGGTGCCGGCGCACACACTCACTGCGGCGATGGTCACGCCCAACCAGGTCGCAACTGCGGCCACCACCGCCTCCTCCGCGGCGGCTCGCGTCGGTACGGGTGGGCCGACCTGGGAACCTGTTTTGTCCACCCAAATTTCGATCGGATCGCCACTTTTGACTGTCCCCTCCGCTTTGACGACGCCGGTGTGTTCGGCGCCAGCATCAAACCATCGGGCGGGTACCCAAACTGTCGGGCTTGATGGATTTGGGCGGGCATCACGCTCGCCGGCGACTGTCGCAGTCACTATGCGCCGAGCTTGCGCTTGTTCGGCGTAGAGGCTGCTGCGGGAATCATGGACCGCGGTGCCCACGGCGGCGGCCATCGGGATCGCCATCAGCGACATCACGACGGCCAATACGACAACCAGCGCCTCGACCCGATCGCTGAGGCGTATCAGTGGGTTGCGGCCCAACAATCGCTGTACAAAGGGCCACCGCGGCACGCGCACGCTGAAGGTGTCCATCGCGGCGCGGTCATCCAGCCCGTGGCCGGCGCGCCGTTGATAATCAGGCTGCGGAGCGGTCATCGGTCAATTCCTATCGGCGGGTCGCTATCAGCTTCATTGTCCCGCGGATGGGCGCCGTAAGCTTTGCCGAAGCCAGACAACGACGCCGCGTCCCTTTGTCGCGTTTCGACAGCGGCGGTGGTTAATCGGTGCCGGTGGCCGCGAGTTCGATAAGCATGGCCAGCCGCTTTCTGGCGTCATCCAATGGCAAGTTGGTGATCTCGGCCATCTTGCGCAACCGATAACGCACAGTGTTTTCGTGCACCCCCAAACGCTCGCCGGCGCCGACCGGGTCGCCCTGGGCCTCCAGCCAGGCCCGCAGCGTCGCCACATAGTCGGTGTCGTTGGCGTGGTCATGGCGGCGCAGCTCGGCCACAGGCCCACGATCGGGGAACCGACCCGACCGCGCCGCAGTGCGTAGCCGCTGCAGCAGGATCTCATCCCACGACTCGTCATACGCCGGGGGCGCCGCCCGCGGTGATGCTTCGTGCAGCGCAAGACACTCGTCGGCCTCCCGGCGGGCCGCAGCAAGATCTGCCACCTCTGCCGATCCGCTGATGCCGGCCAATACCATTGCGCGTTCGGGTAAGGCTGCTCGCAAATCGCTCACCCAGCGCCGCGCCGCCGCCACCTCCTCACCGGGAAGCAGGGTGTAGACGGTGTTGCCCGCCAAAGCACTGCGACCCGGGCGTGACCAGCCGAACCCGCTAGTGGCACGCTCGAACGCCAACAACAGTGCGGCATCGCGGTCCGCTCCGATGAACGCTTGCAGTGCGACCACCCGTAGCGAACTGAGCGGCAAGCCCAGCCTGCTGGCCAGGGTCGCGGCATCAGCGCTGCCTTCCAATAACCGGATCACAAGTTCGGATTCGACTTGGCGCTCCAAGTCTGCGCTGGCTCGTGACCGCAGTAGATGCAGGGCTACCGTGTGCGCACCCTCGACCAAAGCGGTCCGCGTGTCCCCCGCCAACGGCGCCGAGCATGCCACCCACACCGACCCAATGAGTTCTCGTCCGGAGCGCACCGCCACGACCATGCGTCCGGTCAACCCGTGTTCGGCATCCTGGGCAACAAACAGTGGATCGTCGGAGGCCGCCAGGTGAGCGAATACCCCTCGGGCATCGAAGAATACGCGAAGCTCTTCCGGTGTCTGTCGTTCCAGGATTGTCTCAGCCCGCGCTGAGTCAGCGTGCTGCTGCTGCCGCGAATACGCCAGTACCCGCAACAGCTGATCGTGGATGACCACTGCACCGCCGATTGCATCCGCCAGACTGTCAGCCAGCGCGAACAAATCGGTGGGACCACGGCCGGATTCAGTCTCACGGCCCTCCAGCACCAGCCCATAGACGACGGCGGCCAACTGGCTCCACGACAGCGTCTCGTCGACCACCATTACCGCGCCAACCTCGGCGTCACCGTCGAACGTTATCGGCTCATCACCGTCGCGGATCAACACCACGACAGCACGCGCCGCCGCCGCCCACCGCACCGCTTCCTGGAGCGAGCCGGCACCGATCGCCAGCAACACATCGCCCATCGCCGCCCGGTCCACGGCGGCCTCAGGGATAACCACGCTGCGCAGTTCAGTCGACCTGGGCACCGACGACCAACGCAACCGGGCTCCATAACCACCCAGCACATTGACCAAGCGGTCCAAAGTGATCACAAGCCGCTCCCAATCCCGAACCGATCAATCAGCGTAAGCAGGGTGGTGAACTACTCCAACACCCAGGAAGACTTCCTTCAACAGCTGCTGCTCGACAAGCTCAAAGCAGCAGAACATCGATTCGCTCTACGCTGACGCGGCTACACCGGGCGCGTTTCCACAGCCGAACCACAAGGGTGCCTTGGCCCCCTTACTCCTCGCTTTGGGTCTGCGGCGCCGCAACGTCCCATACGAACCTGTCGTCCTCTGGGTTGCGGCCCGAAAGTGTCGCCCGTGGGGCATCCGCGGCGGCGAGGTGGATTCCCTGATGACGGACTTGGGCCATCGCCTCGGCGAGCTTGGTCTCAATCATCGGATTTTGTTCGTCGGGAACGCGTTCGACGGAAACCACGACCAGCACAGCCCGCCCATCCACCAGAGTGAACCCGCCGAGCGGTATTGCTCCGGTCGTTGCGACTTCCCCTCGGTCCGGGCTAGCGATCACCACGTTGAGGCCAACCACGTGGCCCTCGGGAGGCGACGGAATCCAAAGGGCATAGCAGGTACTTTTTCGGGCTTGGCGACCTCAACTAAGTCTTGATGGCGTACTCGGATTGAGAAGCCCTTTATCCAGCCCATTGTGCCGATCTCCTCCGGCTGGCGCCACCGGTCGATGATGCGGTCGTCTGTGAAACCGAACTCCGCAGCCTTGGCCGCCGCCTGCTCGCTACCGACCCATTGATGCCGCCAGTCGCCCGTCTCGTGCAAGCTCCACTTCTAGAAGCCAAGGATCGCGCGGACCCCGATGTAAACATCGAACTTGTTCGGGGGCGCAAAGATGCGCCACGACCCCGACTGGCGGCCTGGCTCGCCCACAACGACACGAATGGTGCCGCCTGGCCCGGGCAGGACGACATTCTCGGCGTTTCCATGTTCATCCGAAAGCGCCAGTGTTACCGACTTAGGGGACGACATGCTCGAGAACGCTACCGGCGACCGGCAGCGTCTAGCTGCCCGCACGCGTCCCGGAACAAAACCCGCCATCGACGCGAGTATGCCGGTACAGGGCCAGCAGATCGAGCGACTTGCCGCGCTCGTCGGTGAACAACTCAGTTCGCCGGTCCATCGGTTCGACCCCGGCGAGCCGAACAGCACAGACCGGCGCACACTGCAGTCACCGAAATACATTGCTGCAGAGGGTGTTTCGGTGACCGTGGCGATGTTGCGGGCGAGAAATATCGAACTAGGCCGTCCGGAGCATGGGGATCGTTAAGGTGCCGGGGCGGGCTAGCTGCGGGATACGACAATCTCCGCGGCATGAGAAGGCGGCCCCTGGCCTTTGCAACCGATCCAGTTGTCTACCACAGTGGCGATGTGCCATTGCCCTTCCCACATGGGTGGGGAGGCTTAATCGGAGGCGAGCTAGGGCCACTAACCCGCCCCCTATGCACGGGCCAGAAGCGGTACCCGTGCAATGCGCGCGCAGCAGATGCCGCGCATAGGGCCGGTCGATCAGCAGCTCGACGAATGGCTGACGGCACATGTGCATTTCATATGCAACCAATCCAAACAGCCAGGGACAGGTTATCCCCCTGCCTAAGCTCCCCCGATGCTCAATGGATCAACTGCGCGGGACATCATGGCGCGAACCGCACTCGTCATCACATCGCTAATCGTCGGCATCGGGATCGCCACTGCACCAAGCGCATTGGCCGACCCACCGTACAGGAACTGCAGTGAAGCCCACGCCGACGGCCGCTACAACATCCCGTCGAGTGACCCGGCGTATCGACCGCAGCTCGACCGCGACGGCGACGGTCTTGCCTGCGAGCCCTACAAGGGCAGGTAAGGTCACGTCGCGGACACTTGAAGTGTTCCCTTGTCCCTGGGCGGCCCAGCTCCGGGACCAACGCCTACTTCAACGGTGACCGGGCTATTCGCTCGCACATATGCCAGCGCGGCTGGGGTCAGTGGGACGCCGATTGTTCGAGTTGAGTTGGCATTGACGAGCAAATCCGAGCAACCATCGTGGGCGTAGTTACCGCCACCGCAAAGTTCATGGGGTGCGCCACTGACGTAGAGCACGATGATGCCCTGGCAGGTCGAGGAGGCCATGCAGGTAACCGTCACAGGCACGTAGCCGTCGGCGTCAGCTTGAACGGCACCGCTTGCCACCCTTGCGAAGGGCGGCGGTGGGGGTTGCCCGCCGGCCCCGCCGTAGCCGCCCGCGTTCTGGCATTCGTAGCCGCAGCCGAGGCGGTCCCCGCTGCTCGGATCGGCGGCGGCGTTGTTGGCGCCACGCGTCGCCGACAATCCCACGGCGACAAGCCCAACCGTCGAGATCAGCATTACCGGCCACAACAATAAGCGGTAACTCATCACGCCCTCCGTCTATGTCGGGAACGGCAGAGCCGAAGGATAGCTTGCTGGTTGCTGGTTTGATGGCGAATGCCTATAACCTCAGCACATTCGTAGCTAGTGCCTTTGCGGCGTATTCGCTCGCGGTCATCTCTCATTAGCCGAGGATTCTCTCCGGGCCGTACTTCGGCGTCTCGGTAGACGCTGATACGTCGATGCCGGCCCGGTCCGAGGGGGGTCAATCCGAACCGGGCACCGATGCGGGCCATGAGCTCCGAGGCGTCTCGTATAATCCGCCACAACGCGTTAACGACCGTGCTCACTGATCCCTTGACGGCGTAGCTAGTTCCCAACTGTTCCCGGCAGGAGTAGTAGGTGGCTGCTGCATCACAGAACAGTGTGAGCAGGTCGACGTCCCATGCGGTTAGGCATCCCTTGTCGGTCAAGTCGGCAGCCAGGCGATCCCAAATGCATTGCGCGCCATCGGATAATGGCGTTGCAGGCGCTATGTTGGATTCCGTGGACGTCGGTTCGTTCCTGTTGATGCGGTCCTCGCGCTTCCAACTCGATGCTTTGCGCAGAGCTGGAGTCGACCGCGCCGATGTTCAAGGGCTCAAGCCAGGGGCGGACACCGGGCGACTGCCGGCGTGGTGGCCCGAGAATGCGGAGCGTACTTGCCGGTGAGGTTCTTTCGGGATTCCTCGAAATCCAGCTTCTGGGTGGCGACTTCCCAAGCGTCGAATCGCTTTTGCAATGCGTCGAGGCCCTGGTAGTCATTTGCTGTCACCATCTCGGCGAGGCCGGCAGCAATTTCTTTGCCTTCACGTCAAGAACCCATCTGTTTTAAGACAACGCGGGCGGACCTCCTTGATACCCGGCGTCATGGCATCGCCTCGGCCCACGCGGTATGTCCCTCGAAGCCCAGCGATGTCGCCATGTCGCGGTAGCGATCCCGGAGATCCGTGTAGCCCACCATGTCGCCACGAGCCCGCGCCAGCAGAGTTCGTGATCGCAGCAGCCAGATCTCACGTATCACCAAACCCGCGTCGGCTGGCGCGGCCGCTAACCGCTCGATCGCGCCCTCGGCTTCAGCCACGTCACCATCGAGACCCCGCTCCAGCAGGGTCTGGACGAAAAAGCCAGTCGCCAGAATGCCGTAGAAGTGACAATCCGCATGGAACACATCGTCTATCGCGGCGCGCATTTGGGGTATCGCGCTATCCCGATCGCGGCTGGCCCGCTCTCGCGCGATCCACGTGTCCGCACCACTCAGGAAGAATTGCTGGAACCGCCCGTGCAGGCACATGTCGCGGACCTGCTCTAGCACCGCCACTCCGCGCTCACGCTCCGCCGGAGAATACCGATGCACCAGCACTATGCCCAGCGCCCAGCGGGCAAAGCCGAGAGCGAAATCCTCACTGGATCGCTCGGTGATCTCAAGCGCCTCGTCGACGTCGCGTAGGGCCACGTCGTCGGCAAGTAGCACTCCGCTTGATATCGGGAAACCGTAGGCGAATGTGTTGACGACGGCCCGCGACATCGGGTCGGTCTTCCGGGCCATGGCCAGCGCCCGGTTGTAATCGTCGCGCCACCCTGTACGGCCCAGTGCCCACCGGGCGGTTCCATGAATTGCCAGCGCGATCGCCAGTGGCGATCCGAAGATGATGTTGCCTTTGGCGGAGTCGCCGTCCGCTAGCTCGATGACGGTCTGCGACCAGCGCAGCGCGTCGACCATTTCGCCGGTCTGAGACTTGATGCTGATGGCCGCGAGGGACAGCCCGACCGTCAAGGTCGGCTTGGCAATCAGCTCGACCAGTGCCATGGTTTCGGAGGCTAGCCGTGACGCCTCGCCTAACCGGCCGTGCATCACATATTCCATCATCAGCCCGGCCATACCGTTGGCCAGCGATGGCTTGTCCCCGGTGGCCGTGCATAGCTCTCGCAGCTCCTCAAAGAGTCCGTCGGAGATGTCGGCATGGACTCGGAAGGCGTTGCCGCACAGCCAGGCGCGGGCGGCGATGCGCATCGCGGTGCGATTGGGATCGTCGTCGGGTAGAGCGTCGGCGGCTTGGCGCGCCCGCTTCCAACTGGTCCACGCCGCCACAATGTCGCGAGCGGCTGCCCACACCCCTGCGCGCATATGCCAGCCGTAGGCTGCGTGGAGATCGCCTGCGGCCTCCAGGTGCTCGGCAACCAACGCGGCATTCTCGTCGAGCGAGTCCGGCTCCCGTTGTTCGATTGCAGCGGCCAGCCGCCGGTGCAACTCCGTGCGATCCGACTTGAGCTGCGACTCGTAGGCCACCGTGCGAATCAGCGGGTGGTGAAACACATACTCCGGTTGACGGGTGAATTTGACTTGATCGATGAACTGGCCGGCCACCAAGTCCGCGACGACCGGTTCAACGCCAAGCACGGTCACCAGTTCCAGGTCGAACCGCGAGCCGATGACCGCCGCCGCGCTCAACGTAAGTTTGGCTTTTGGGTCGAGGCGATCGATGCGCGCGGCGATGGTCGCCTGAAGGGTTGCGGGCACATAGACCTCGGCAAGTTCTGCCGTCGACAAGTAAGCGCCGCGCTGCCCACTCAGCACGCCCCGCTCGGCGAGTTCACGCACGATCTCCTCGGCGAAGAACGGATTCCCGGCGGCCCTCTCGGCGATCAAGTGGCCCAGCGCGCCATTCGAAGAGTCCGGCCCGAGCAGCTCGGAGACCAGTACCGCGCTTTCTGAATCGCTCAGTGGCGCAAGGGCTATGGTTTGTGCTCCCATGTGAGCCAATCCGCCCCGATAATCCGGTCGGTAGGTGATCAGTACCAGCGAGGGCGCCTGCGGGATCACTACGAGGAAGTCGGCGATCATTGACTCACTGACCTCATCGATCCAATGGGCGTCCTCAACGACGTAGACCGCTGGGGCTTCGCGGGCCAGCGACGCGGCATTTACTAGCGTGGTCAACCGTCGCCGCCGGGCATCCGGATCAATCTTGGGCAGTTCCACATCGGGGTCGGCGATGCCCAGCAGGTCGTCAAGAAGTATCAAGTCCTCCGGCTCCGCGTCGCGAGCCTGAGCCCGTATCCGCGCTCGGGCGGCATGCGGGTCAAGGCCGTTGATGCCAGTGGCCGCGCGCAGTAGCCGTGCCACGGCATGGAAGGGGATTTGGCTGGTGTGCGATTCACAGAAGGAGGCGAACACGTCGACACCTCGCGTGGCGGCCATCGCAGAGACTTCACGCACCAGACGGCTCTTGCCGATGCCCGGCGACCCCACCACGCCGACCACGGTGCCGTGCCCGTCGACCGCGCGATCCAACAAGTTCTCAATGGCTGACTTCTCCCGCTGCCGACCAACCAGATTCGACTCAGCACGCCCGGCAGCGCGATGTCCGCTGCCCATGCTCAGCAGCCGATGGGCGGGCACCGGCACATCGGCACCCTTGATCCGAAACAGCTCAGATTCGCCCAGAGTCGCAGCGCGATCAACGAGTCGCGCTGTCGCCGCGCTGAGCATCACCCGACCCGGCGGAGCCACCGATTCCATCCGCTGAGCCATACCGACTTGCTCACCAACAGAGGTGTAACCGAACGGTCCCGAGCCGATTTCACCGGCGATCACCTGACCGGAGTTAAGCCCCACCCGCAACTGCAGATCTACACAGCTGCGCTGCCGCACATCAACGGCAAGCCGCTTAATCTCCTCCTGAATCTCCAAGGCCGCCAGACAGGCCCGGACCGCGTGGTCTTCTAAAGCAACCGGCGCGCCGAACACGGCCATGACGCCGTCGCCGGTGAACTTGTCCACCGTGCCGCCGTACCGCTGGACAACGGCCGCGCAGCGGTTGGCCAGGTCGGCCATGATCTCGCGCAGCCGCTCCGGCCCGACGGTCGCGGCGATGTCCATCGAGTGGACCACGTCGGCGAAGAGCACCGTGACTTGCTTATACTCCGCCGACCGGCTGACCTGTGTGACCGGTGCACCGCACTCATTACAGAACTTGAAGTTCGGTGGCAGCTCGGTGCCGCACGACCCACACGACAGTCCCGCTGCTGTCAGCGCACCGCGAGCGTCGTCCACGTCTATATCGTTTCACTGCTGGTCAGCGATGTCTCGCGCATCGACACGCCAACCGTGACACGACTGAGACAAAGTTTCGAGACTCTCATATGTCATGGTTTCGAGACAGCGGGGTACAGGCAAGCGCCAAGCCGCTCCTTGACTGCCGGACGCGAGTGTCTCGAATGTGGTCTGTTTCTAGGCAGCTAGAAGGTCTAAGTCCGTGAGGGGTAGGCGTGGATGAGTGCGGTGGCAAGTTTGGAGACGGCGTGGGTGAGGGTGTGTTCGGCGTTGTGCGCGACCTGGTGGGCGTCGGTAAGGCTGGTGGTGGGGTCGATTTCGAGTTCGGCGTCAGCGTGCAGGCGGTGACCGATCCAGCGCATCCGGACGCTCCGTACTGCGATGACGCCGGGCTCATGCGCCAGGGCCCGTTCTGCGGTCGTGATCAGGTCGGGGTCTACGCCATCCAATAGTCGGCGGAACACATCCCGCACGGCAATACGCAACACCGCCACGATCGCGACGGTGATCAGCAGCCCGATGATCGGGTCAGCCAAAGGGAAGCCAAGCGCGACTCCGATCGCACCGAAAACCACGGCCAGGGACGTGAATCCGTCGGTACGCGCGTGCAACCCGTCGGCCACCAGGGCCGCCGAGCCGATCTGGCGACCGACGCGGATTCGGTAGAGGGCGACCAGTTCGTTGCCGAGGAACCCGATCGCCCCGGCAGCGGCGACCCAGCCCACATTGTCTATGGCGACGGGGTGGATCAACCGGCGTACCGCCCCGTAGCCAGCGATGATCGCTGACAGTGCAATCATCAAGATCACGAACAGCCCGGCGAGATCTTCGACCCGGCCGAATCCGTAGGCGTACCGCTTGGTCGCCGCGCGACGCCCCAGGACGAACGCGATCCACAACGGGATCGCGGTCAGCGCGTCGGAAAAGTTGTGGATGGTATCGGCGGCCAGCGCAATCGAACCCGAGATGATCAGGATGACCACCTGGAACGCGGCAGTCGCGCCCAGAGCGACCAGGCTGATTTTGACTGCGCGAATGCCGATTTCACTGGATTCGAGTGCGTCATCGATGCTGTCGGCGGCGTCGTGGCTGTGTGGGGCGAAGATCTCGCGCAGCACCCCCCGCAGACCCGAGGGATGGTGATGCCCATGTTCGCCGTGATCGTGGGAGTGGTCGCGGTCGCTCTGCTGAGCCTTGGTGTGGGTCATTGGCCTAGGGCCTTCGGGGTGCCGCGGAAGTGCAGCGTGCTCAGATCGCGGTCGCTGCGGTGATGTCCCGGGATGCCGGGCCCGGCATGTTCGGCGTTGAATACCACATCGGTGACCAGTTGTCTGACATGGTCGTTTTCCAGGCTGTAGAAGCAGGTGGTGTCGTCGCGGCGGGCCCGGACCAGTCGTGCCATCCGCAGTTTCGCCAAGTGCCGCGATACCGAGGGTGCTGGCTTGCCCACCGTGTCGGCGAGCTCGTTGACCGACAGTTCGCGTTCCACCAGTGCCCACAAAAGCTGCGCGCGGGTGGCGTCGGCCAGCATCCGGAACACTTCGACCATCACACCTCGTCGGCGTCC
Source organism: uncultured Actinomycetota bacterium (assembly GCA_963838755.1). Lineage (GTDB taxonomy): Bacteria > Actinomycetota > Actinomycetes > Mycobacteriales > Mycobacteriaceae > Mycobacterium. Next base: position 132,813 of record CAWISO010000027.1, read on the forward strand.
ACCCGCCGACGGCATTGCTCGCTATCTACGTTCATATGCAGATAGTAGCGTATGCGACCACCGTGGAGAGTTGCAGACAGCGAATCCCGATAGACGAAGATTTGAGACTCACGTATGTCGTCTGTTTTGAGACGGAACCGGCGCGGCTAGCTCAAACGCCCATTGTTGTAGCCGATGTTGGGAAGGCACACCGCCCTATTTCGTACGCGCCGTCGCGCGTATCGCTTCGCGAGTACGCATGGCGTCGCCGCAGGACGTCGGGCTTGTCACGCCGACGGGGCAGGTCCATCCCAAGCCGCTCATGTGGGGGTTGGTGTGCCGATGATAAGCGAATCCTTTTGCTTACCAACGTGTGTCGCTAGGTGGTCGGTGGCTGCAGGGATGATGTGCGGCGGCATCGCAACGTCGCGGCTACCGGCGACGCACTTGGGATCGCCTAAACCCCACCGTTCCCAACAAGGGTGGTCGATGTTTCGCCACGGCCGGGCGAAACGTCAACCGCTGGTGTAAACGATTAGCACGTCGGTTTTGGCCCTGCGGGAAACTTCGGCTGGGACCGATCCCAGCAGTCGCCCGGCGACGCTGCTGAGTCCGACGTTGCCGACGACCAGCAAGTCGGCTTGGACCTCCTCAGCCAGGTGCACCAGCGCGTTGATGGGGGAACCGACGATCGACTTCTCCTCCACGTCCTTGGCCCCGGCTTTGTGCGCCCGCTCCCTGGCGTCGTGCAGGATGGCGTAGATGGGGGCATCGCCCACCATCCGGTAGTCCTCGCCGTGGGTGCTTCCCGGCGCCACGCTCCAGCCGCCGTGTTCGTCGTGGGCGCGGGTATGCGCCGTCGCGATGATCAACTTCGCGCCGTGATCCGCAGCGACGGCGCCTGCCCGTTCCACCGCGCGCAGCGACGAGTCCGAGCCATCGGTGCCGACTACGACGGTCTGATATGCGCTCATTTCCCACCTAGTGTTAGCCCGACGGTGACGCAAGAACCCTTCCAAGCAGCGTCTACAACGCCGCCCGGCGGGTAACCCACTAGACGCAGACTAGTACCAGCGGATCATCTTGGCGCGCATGTCGGAACACTTGACGGGCTGCTGCAAAAGCCGACCGAGTTGTCGCCGGCCGCGTGTAGCGTCGCGGTTCATCGGGAGGAAGGGGACATCATGGTGAGGCAACTGCGCCTGGTGTTCGCGGCAACGGCTTTGGCTATTGCCTCCGCCTTCTGCGGGCCGCCCGGGGTGGCGCAGGCCGATCCGCCTGCTGGGTCTGGATGTGGCAGCCCGGATGTGCCGTGCGCGGGCCCGAGCCCGCTCACCCCCGACCAGCAATGCGCGGTGACCGCATTCATGGTGCACATGCCGTGTAATTGGCTCGGCCAGCAGGTACCCCAAGGCACGCCGGGCAGCTGGGGTTAAACACCGCGCGGCGCGCGGATAGACGCATTCGCTTGTGGCAACGCGGTCATACCATCAGACTGCAATCTATGCGCGATCGCGAGACGATCGACTCCGAGCTACGGTTGCTGGCTGCCCAGCGCCGTTCAATGCGAGGGCACGGCGGCGAGCTCTCCAGTCGCCAGCTCGACGCACTTCTTGACGAGCGCCTCGGCCATCGCCCACAGGTCTTTGAAAGCGACGCCGTTGAGGCGGTTAAGACCAAGGTTGTCGCCCCCAACTGGTCGCAGCACGAAGCCAAAGGCACCATGCCTTATGGACGTAAGGGTGCGCTGCGCCGCTCCGGCCTCGTTGCGGCGCTGCCACTTTCTCTGGGAGCGGTCGCCGCTGCAGTAGTGGTGATGTTCGCGGTCCGCAACCCAAACCCAGCGGCGCTGCCGACGGAAGTCCCGCCGTCGGGAGCGCGACCCAACCCGGTGCAACCGGCGGTAATTCCGCCGTCGAGTGCGCGACCCCAACCAGCACCGCCGACAACACACGCGTCGTCGGCTGATATCGTCGACAGGGCATTCATCGATGCGCTGCAACACGAGGGCGTGCCAATTCCCAGTCAGGGATACGTGACGAGCCAGGGACACGCCGTTTGCGACTTCCTCGCTCGGCAACCCAACTTCACTGACGCCGTCGCTTTCGTGCAGCGATCGTCGACTTGGGACGCCAATCAAAGCGCCGACGTCGCTGTTGGCGCCATCGTCTCGTACTGCCCCCAGTACGAACCTGCGGCTTCGGCCGCACCCCAGCAGGCGTTCCAGAATGCTCTTTCTGATCTGCAAGCCATCGAAGGCGATTTGCAAGGCATCCGAGATGGTCTGCCAGCCATCCCGGGTCAGCATTAACCGAATCTTCGCCGCCACAACGGTTTCAGCTCTCGTTAGATCCGGCCACGAGGAGCCGGGCAGCCCCATCGCCGGGCGCTGAGTCGCAGCGGCGTGAACGCCTCATGAACTTCCTGCGATCGCGGGACCAACGGCAGCGGCGGCTGGACAGCAACGACGACCGGTTACGGGCAAGATTGGTGTCTATGCCCACACCATCGAGCCGAGTGCTCCGCATGCGAGCGGTTGATCTGACCAACCGCATCCCCGGCTACCTATTCCGCGAGCACGGTGACGACGATGATGCGTGGAAGCGGGTCAAGGCAAGGGTGGTCTGCGAGTTACAGCCGCACGAGGGCAGCGTGCTACCTGAATTGGTCACGGTGACGTTCACCGACGGAACAGAGCGCTACTTCAACCCGGAAGACCAGGTCGAGATCAGACCTGGTTAAGCCGTGCAAATCGCCTGCGGCCGGTGCTCGGATGAATGGACCGCCTCACGGCGGCAAAGCCATCGTCACGGGTCGGCGAAATCCCCATGACCGCACGCGAAATCTCGGGGAGCGCGACCACCTCGCCCCGCATGAGGCCGATCCGGCGGCGGATGCCCACCGGCAAATTGTGTGAACGTGGCCGCCCGATATTCCTACCGGCTCGGTGGGGGCGGCGGGTTGCCCCCGTCGTCGCTGGCGCGTTGCAGGAATTGCGGGCAATAGGCACTCGCCGCGATCGCGGTGAATTTGGCCGCGTTGGTGGTGCTGATTCCCGGGTTCTGCTCGGTCACATGCTGGATGACGTCGAGTTCCGGCTGACCCTGATCCATCAGCCCACACGCGGTCCTGCCGGCGTGGACGGCACCGGGTCCGTTGCTGTACGTGATGCCCGCTTTTGTCAGAGCGTCGAGAAAACGTGAATCAACGCCCGGGTCAGGACTGTTCGGGTCGGCATGCGCCGGCGCGGTCAAGCCCAGTGTCGCGGCGACGCCGAGCAGCACCAGGAGACGTTTCATCACCCCATCATGGCTCACGGAGACGCCGTTTCGTCAGGCCTTGCTGCAAGGATTGCGAGCACTAGGCGCTCGTCGCAAGCTTCGCCCTTGCAGCACGAGGGACGGCACCCGGGCCAAACCGCGACTTAGCGATAGCGAGCCTGCCAAGATCAGACGGTGTCCGAAAAAATCGAGGTTCAGCGCAAAATCGCCGCCCCGGCAGCCGATATTTTTGCGGTGCTCTGCGATCCGCAGGGCCACGTCGCGATCGACTCATCCGGAATGTTGCAGGACGCCGACGGCACGCCCGTCGCCGCGGCCGGCGACAGCTTCGTGGTCCATATGGACCGAGATTCGCTCAACGACTTTCCGCAACTGGGCAAGTACGACGTCACGGTCACCATTCGCGAATTCGAGCCCGACCAACTGATCTCGTGGACGGTTTTGGGTCAGATCCGACCTCAAATCGGCCATGTCTACGGTTACCGCCTCGAACCCGACGAGGATGGCGACGGCACGCTGGTCACGTCGTTCTACGACTGGTCGAACATCGACGACCAGTGGCGCGAGGCCGGTATTTTTCCGGTCATCTCCGAATTGGCACTCCGGGCCACGCTGGGCATCTTGGATCGCACCGTGCGCCGCGGCTATCCGCATGGCACGTGAGCGCTGCTCTCAAAACGAACGTCAACCTATAGTTGACCATCTCAGCCCGTCAACCTAAAGTTGACGGCATGCCAGACGCCACTTCTGAACCGACGCCGATCGCCTATCCAGTCAGGCTCGACGAGCTGATCAACGCCATCAAGCACGTGCACGCCGACGTGCTGGACCAGCTCAGCGACGCCGTATTGGCCGCCGAGCATCTCGGCGAGATTGCCGACCACTTGATCGGGCACTTCGTCGATCAGGCCCGCCGATCGGGAGCCTCCTGGACCGATATTGGCAAGAGCATGGGCGTCACTAAGCAAGCAGCGCAGAAGCGGTTTGTGCCGCGGACCGAGGCGACGACCTCGGATCCCAACCAGGGATTCGAGCGGTTTACCCCGCGCGCCCGCAGCGCCGTCGTCGCGGCGCAGAACGTCGCCCACGAGGCCCGCAACGACGAGATCACTCCCGGTCATTTGGTGCTGGGTGTGCTAAGCGATCCGGAAGCGCTGGCCACCAAGCTGCTCGCCGCGCAACAGGTCGAGCCCGAGTCTGTTCGTGCCGCAATCATGCTGCCATCCGCTATCGACAACCCGCCGCAGCTGATCCCGTTCAGCGGCCCGGCCCGCAAAGCGCTCGAGCTGACCTTTCGTGAAGCACTTCGGTTAGGCCACAACTACATCGGCACCGAACACTTGTTGCTCGCGTTGCTCGAACTGGAAGACGGTGACGGTCCGCTGAACCAGGCCGGCATCGACAAGAACCGCGTCGAGACCGATCTGACAGCGGTGCTGGAATCGCTGGTGACCGGCAAGAAACAGGCGACGTAGACGTCGCAATGTGCCATCATGCGAGGGTCGCCGAGGAGGAAACATGCACCGCTACCTGGTCGTCCTGATTACCGTCTTCGCCGCCACCCTGATCGGGATCCCCGGCGCATCGGCCGGTGACTCACCGATCGGCCACCTCGGCGACACGTTGCGGGTCGACACCGGAAAATACATTGCCGACGTCACGGTCAGCAGCGTCCAGCCCGTCGACCCGCCGCCGGGATTCGGCTATAACCGCGTCGGCGTCCCGGTCAAGAGCTTTCCAGGCAGCGCGGTGATGCGCGCAGACATAGCGATCCATGCGATCAGCGTGCCCACTCCCTACCAGCTGCTGACCGACTTCACCTTCGATGGCGTCACCCCATTCGGCGATGCCTACAAGTCCCGCACGTCCGACGCACCCGACGCGTTAGACGCCGCGCTGGTCAACGCGCCGTCGGGCTCGATCGTTCGCGGCGAAGTCTATTGGGAGGCCTATCGCGACCCGGTCTCTACCGTCGTGCTGCTGGACAAGAAGTCGGGATATCACCTGGCGCAGTGGAACCTGTAGCGCCTGAATCGCGTTTTGCCGTACGCGTCGCGACGCCGGACTCCGTCGACGTCGCCGAATTGGCGGAGGTCGCCGCACGCACGTTTCCGCTGGCGTGTCCCCCTTCAGTCAGCCGGGAAAATATCGCGTCGTTCGTCGACGCCAACCTCTCCGACACGCGCTTCGCCGAGTATCTTGCCGACCCGCAACGATTGATCCTCACCGCCGGCCGCGACAGTCGGATTGCCGGTTACGCCATGCTGATTCGCGGTGTCAACGGCGATCCCAACGTGCAACGCGCCGTTCGCATTCGACCGGCGGTGGAGCTCTCGAAGATGTACGTGCTTCCAGATGACCACGGGTCGGGGGTGTCGACGGCATTGATGGACGCCGCGCTTGCGGCTGCCCTCGAATGGGGTGCCGGCTGCGTATGGCTGGGTGTCAACCAGAAAAATCGTCGTGCACAAAGCTTTTACACAAAGTGCGGCTTTAGCATCAACGGCACCAGAACATTTCGATTGGGCGGCCACGACGAGGCCGACTACGTCATGGTCCGACATCTCGGCGCGTTCTAGCCACCTGAGCGCACAGCTTTTTAGCGGCAACTCCGCTGTCTACATACAGTTAGCCTAAGTATTAAGAAGCATGAAGGATCACGCACGTTTTTTAGCAGCAACAGTGGCGGTGGCGGCGGAGGTGGCGGAGGCGGCGGCCGGTGACGCAACAGGTCTAAGCGTTGACGGCGGCGCTTAACGCCAGCAACCTCGACGTGGCCCGCAGGTACTTCTTGCGGAAGCCGCCGCCCAGCATCTCTTCGCTGAAGATGCGATCCAGCTTCTCCCCCGACGCCATCACCGGGACGCCAGCGTCGTAGAGCCGGTCGGTCAACGCCACCAGCCGCAGTGCGACGTTCTGGTCTTCGATGGCGTGCACACCGGTGAGAAACACCGCCGTCACGCCCGCGATCAGGGCAAGGTAACGCGACGGATGCATGGTGGCCAGATGCGCGCAGAGCGCATCGAAGTCGTCGAGGGTCGCGCCCTTGACGGTCGCGGCACGCGCGGCGACCTGTTCATCAGACGGCGGCTGGGGCGCAGGCGGCAAGTCCCGATGCCGGTAGTCGGGTCCTTCAATCCGGACGACAGTGAAAATTGCCGCCAGCGTGTTGATTTCGCGCAGAAAGTCCTGAGCCGCGAAACGGCCCTCCCCCAACTGCTCGGGCAGCGTGTTCGACGTGGCGGCCACCGACACTCCTCGCTCGACGAGTTGCGAGAGCAGCCGGGAGACCAGTGTGGTGTTGCCCGGGTCGTCCAGCTCGAACTCGTCGATGCACAGCAGCGTGTAATCCGCCAGCAGCTCAATGCATTCGGCGAATCCGAACACTCCGGCTAGTTGGGTCAGCTCCATGAACGTCGCGAACGCTTTGGGATGGTTCGCATCGTCGGACAGCTCACGGTAGGCAGCGGCCAGCAAATGCGTCTTGCCGACGCCGAAACCACCATCGAGGTAAAGCCCGATGCCCGGCAACAGTTCTCGCCGGCCGAACAGCTTTTTGCGGCCCGCCCGGCGCTCGACGGCCTCCTTGCAGAACTCTTGGCAACTCGCGACGGCAGCGGATTGGCTCGGCTCGGCCGGGTCGGGGTGATAGCTCGTGAAGCTCACCTCGGCGAACGCCGGCGGCGGCGTCAGCTGCGCGATCAGTCGCTCGGGTGACACGGTGGGCTGCCGATCGACAAGATGGGCAGGGCCGTGCATGCAGGCACCCTACCGACGTGTTCTGTTGACGTTCTCCGGAGGGATGGAACCCGCCGGATTCCAACCCTGGTTTTGGGTTGGAGCAGTAATTCCTCGCGGTTTCCTGCTGGTTCCTGGTTCGAGGACTCCCCATAGCCCGCAAGCTATGGATCATCTCCACAGGCTGACACCGCCAACAGCCCGGCGGCCAGTATGTTTTTGGCTGCGTTGACATCCGCATGCTCGGCAGGGCGCAAACACGAGGTGCACCGAAACACCGCTTGGCTCTCGCGGGACTTCGGGTCCACATGGCCGCATGCCGAGCAGCGTTGTGAGGTAAACGCCGCCGGAACCGCGCTAACCCCCGGGCTAACGCCTGGGGTCTGCACGCTACGGTCTCCTGATCATGCCCACGCCTGACCATGCAGCCGACCCGACCGGCGGAATGCAACTGAAGCTGCTCGGCTCGGTCCGCGAACTCGACGGCGGCGAACTCCCCGTGCTCTACGGTTACCCGGCCGATCTGAACCGGGTCTGGCTTCGGGCGAACTTCATCGCCAGCCTCGACGGCGGAGCCACCGTCGGCGGCAGGACTGGCCGCCTGGGCGGGGTCGGCGACCGGGCGGTGTTTAGCCTGCTGCGAGAACTTGCCGACGTAATCCTGGTCGGCGCGGGCACCGTGCGGGTAGAGAACTACTCGGGCGCCCGCCCCTCCGTCGCCCAGCGGCAACGGCGACAGGCGTGCGGGCAGAGCGAAGTCCCGCAACTGGCGATCGTCACGAAATCCGGTCGCCTCGACCGGGATATGCCGGTGTTCACCCGCACCGAGGTGCCGCCGCTGGTGTTGACCTGCGCGGCGGCCGCCGACCACGTCCGGCGCGGACTCGCCGGCCTCGCCGACGTGGTCGACTGCTCGAGCCATGATCCGGCGCGCGTCGAGGAAGCCGCCGTGCTGGCCGCGCTGGCCGATCGCGGCCTATACCGGGTACTGACCGAGGGCGGCCCAATGCTGTTCGGCTCGTTCGTCGAGCGCGAGATGCTCGACGAACTGTGCCTGACGATCGCGCCGAACCTGGTCGGCGGTCTGGCCGATCGGATCTCCGCAGGACCCGGGCAGGTGCTGACCGGGATGGGCTGCGCGCACATCCTCACCGATGAGGACGGGTACCTCTACACCCGCTACGTCAAAGCCTGAGCCGCCCGGGCAACGATGCGGGCCGGAACGGCCCCTGGAGCGCCGGGCAGGATCCGAGTAATCGCTACTGTGGTCGGCATGAGCCGGCACGCCGCAATGGCCACCGCGCTGATCGTGGTGACCGCGTTGCTCGCCGGTTGTGCACCCGGATTAGCCGCCAACCCGCGCTTTGCCACCAATTCCGGCGCTGGGCCGCAAGGCCAACCAACGACAAAACCGCCGCAAAATGGTCCGCCGGCGATTGCTGCACCCAAAAACGACTTGTCATGGCATGACTGCACGTCGCGGGAATTCGGCGACGCCGCTGTCCCCGCGGCGCCCGGCGTCAAACTGGATTGCGCAAGCTATGACGCCGACCTCGACCCGGCCAACGGCTCAGCCGGGGCCCTGAGCGTCGGCGTGGTGCGCGCCCGCTCGGTGAAGACTCCGCATGATGCCGGCCCGCTGGTCTTTACCACCGGCTCCGACCTCCCGTCGTCGCAGCAGCTGCCGATCTGGCTGTCTCGCGCCGGCGCCGACGTGCTGGGCAGCCATCCCATCGTCGCCGTCGACCGTCGTGGCATGGGTTCGTCGAGTCCGGTCGACTGCCTCGATCAATTCGACCGCCAGGAGATCCACGATCAGGCGCAGTTCGAGGCCGGCAACGACCCGGTCGCCAACCTCGCCGACATCATGCAGAACGCCACCACCAGCTGCACCGACACCATCGCGCCCGGTGACTCCGCCTACGACGACGCCCATGCCGCCACCGATATCGAGCGGCTGCGCAGCATCTGGGACGTGCCTGCTCTGGCCCTGATCGGTGTCGGCAACGGCGCCCAGGTGGCGCTGTCCTACGCGGGCTCACATCCTGACCGGGTCGCGCGGCTGGTGCTCGACTCCCCGATCGCGTTGGGCGTGGGCGCCGAAGCCGCCGCCGAGCAGCAGGTCAAGGGCCAGCAGGCCGCGCTGGACGCATTCGCCGCGCAGTGCGCTGCGGTGAACTGCCCATTGGGCCCTGACCCCAAAGCCGCCGTCAGCTCGCTGTTGGCCGACGCCCGCGGCGGCCACGGCCCCGCGGGAGCGTCGGTGGCCAGCGTCGCCAACGCCATCACCACCGCGCTGGGCTTCCCCGCCGGCGACCGCGTCGGCACCACAAAAGACTTGGCAACCGCATTGGCAAACGCCCGCTCAGGCGACACCAACTTGCTGACGAGCTTGATCAACCGGGCGCAGGCCACCACTGGCACCGACGGGCAGTTTGTCAATACGTGCAGTGACGCGCTCAACCGTCCCACACCCGACCGGATACGGGAACTGGTGGTCGCCTGGGCCAAGCTCTATCCACAGTTCGGCACCGTCGGGGCGCTGAATCTGGTCAAATGCGTCTCCTGGCCGAGCGCATCACCGCCGCAGCCACCAAAGGTCCTCAAGCTCAACGTGCTACTGATGGGCGTGCAAAACGACCCGATCGTCGGGTCGGAGGGCGTCTCAGCCACCGCCGCGCTCATCATCAACGCCACCGCGGCCAGTAAGCGGGTGGTGTGGGAGGGAATCGGTCACGGCGCCAGCATCTACTCGTCATGCGCGGTACCCCCACTAATCGACTACCTCAATAGCGGCAAGTTGCCGTCCACCGACACCTACTGTCCCGCCTGATCCCTCGACCGAACGCCCGTGTACGGTGCGCTCGTGACGGCAGTTGACTCCACACGCCGCAGCTGGGCGCAGGCCGCATTTGGTCCCCGCACCGCCGCACCGAGCACGGCAACCGTGCTGCGTTCGGTCCTGTGGCCGGTGGCCATCCTGTCGGTAATCCACCGCACCATCGTGTTAAGCACCAACGGCAACATCACCGACGACTTCACGCCGGTCTACCGCGCGGTGCTGAACTTCCGGCGCGGGTGGGACATCTACAACGAACACTTCGACTACGTCGACCCGCACTACCTGTATCCGCCCGGCGGCACGCTGATCATGGCACCGTTCGGCTATCTGCCATTCACGGAGTCGCGCTACTTGTTTATCGCGTTGAACAGCGTGGCCATTGTCCTGGCGGGTTACCTGCTGCTGCGGATGTTCAACTTTACGCTGACCTCGGTCGCGGCCCCCGCGCTGCTTTTGGCAATGTTCTGCACCGAATCCGTAACCAGCACATTGGTTTTCACCAATATCAACGGCTGCGTCCTTTTGGCGGAGGTGTTGTTCCTGCGGTGGCTGCTGGACGGCAAGACGAGCCATCAATGGTGGGCCGGTATCGCGATCGGGCTCACGCTGACGCTGAAACCTGTGCTCGGACCGCTGCTGTTGCTGCCGCTGCTGAACCGTCAGTGGCGCACGGTGATACCGGCCATCGCGGTTCCGCTGGTCATCAACGGGGCCGCGCTGCCGCTGGTGGTCCGTCCAATGGACTTCGTCACCCGCACGGTGCCATACATCCTGGGCGTTCGTGACTACTTCAATAGCTCGATTGAAGGCAACGGCGTGTACTTGGGGCTGCCGACCTGGCTGATCCTGTTTTTGCGAGTCCTGTTTACGCTGTTGGCTATCGGCAGCTTGTGGCTGCTGCACCGGCACTACCGCACCCGCGACCCGCTGTTCTGGTTCACCACATCGTCGGGCGTGCTGTTGCCGTGGTCATGGCTGGTGCTGTCGCTGGCCCAGGGCTACTACTCGATGATGCTGTTCCCGTTCCTGATGACCGTCCTGTTGCCCAACTCCGTGATTCGCAATTGGCCGGCCTGGCTGGGCATCTACGGCTGCCTGACGCTGGACAAGTGGCTGCTATTCAAGTGGATGTACATCGGACGGCCGCTGGATTACTTGAAGATCACCTACGGCTGGTCGCTGCTGTTGATCGTGGTCTTCACCGTGCTCTACTTCCGCTACCTGGATGCAAAGGCCGAAAACCGGCTGGACGACGGAATCGATCCGGCATGGCTGACGGCCGAGCGGCCGCGCGCTAGCGTGGAGGCATGACCCCCCAGCCGCATGTGCAGCTCAGCGACGACGAATGGCGCCAGAAACTCAACCCGCAGGAGTTCGACGTGTTGCGACGGGCCGGCACCGAGCGTCCGTTCACCGGCGAGTACACCGACACGAAGACCGAAGGCATCTACCAGTGCCGGGCGTGTGGCGCTGAACTGTTCCGCAGCACCGAGAAGTTCGAATCCCACTGCGGCTGGCCGTCATTCTTCGACCCGGCGGACTCCGAGGCGGTGATCCTGCGTCCTGACCGCTCGATGGGCGCCATCCGCACCGAGGTGCTGTGCGCGAACTGCCACAGCCACCTGGGCCACGTCTTCGCCGGGGAGGGCTACCCGACTCCGACCGACCAGCGTTACTGCATCAACTCGATCTCGCTGCGCCTCGTGCCGAGCTAAGTTTCCTGTCGAGTGGCCAGTTCCTACACGCCTTTTGCCCGATCGCGTGTCATAACTGGGCACTCGGCGCATGCCTAGTCCACCCGGGTGGCGTGCATCTCCCAGCACGGGGCGTGTGCCCGACCATTGGGCAGCCACGACTGGATCAACCGGAACCGTTCCACGAAAGGTTTGATCTGCTCGGCCTTATCCGGATTGCGCGCGATCATTTGCTCGAAGGCGTCCACGCTGACGTTGACCTGATACGTGGTCGGCCATAAGTACGTGATTTCCCAACCGGCGTCGGGGAACACCTGCAGGAAGTCGTCCACGGATAGCGACCGCGGCGCACCGTAGCCGTTGACAGTGCCGGGACCGTGCTCGAACATGTAAAGCCGCGCGCCGGGCTTGGTCGCTCGGCGTAAATTCTGTGCATACGACCTCTTCAGCTCCGTCACGTCGGAAAAAAGGTGATAGAAAGCGCAGTCGACGACCGTATCGAAGCGGTTCTCGAAACCCTCCAGGGATATCGCGTCAGCCACTTGGAAGTTCACCGACTCGCCGGCTTTTCGCGCGTTCTCCTTCGCTCGCTCGATCGCGGTCGGCGAGGAGTCGATGCCCGTCGCGGAGTAGCCCTGTGACGCGTAATAAATGGCGTGATGGCCCGGGCCCGTACCTGGGTCAAGAACCTCGCCCTTGATCGCCCCTAGCGCAACGAGTTGCTGTACGACGGGCTGGGGCCCGCCGATGTCCCACGGTGTGGCCGCGGGCAAACCATGCGAGACCTGCTGATCGACATACATCTTCTCGTAGCGCGTGGGATCGACATGCACTGCCTCGTCCATCGGAGTAACGATAAAGCGTTCGTCGATGCCGTGCTCGGCTCGGCGGCGGCCTAATCCACCCGAGTGGCGTGCATCGCCCAAAACGAGGCATATGCCCGACCGTTGGTGAGCCACGGCTCGATGATCCGGAATCGCTCGATGAGCGGCTTGACCTGGTCGGCCATATCCGGGTTGCGCGCCAGCATCATCTCCAGGGTTTCCACGCTCATGTTGATCACGTAGGTGGTCGGCCCCAAATATGTTATCTCCCAACCGGCGTCGGGGAACACTTGGCGAAAGTCGTCCTCGGACAACGATCGCGGCATCTGGAAGCCGTTGACGTTGCCGGGACCGAATTCGAACATGTAAAGCCGCGCGCCGGGCTTGGTCGCCCGATGCAAAGCCTGCGCATAGGACCGCTGCAGCTCGGGTTCGGTCGAAAACGTGTGATAGAAGGCGCTGTCGACGACGGTGTCGAACCGGCCCTCCAGACCTTCCAGCTTCGTCGCGTCCGCCAGCTGGAAGTTCACCGACACCCCGGCTTTGCGCGCGTTCTCTCTGGCCCGCTCCAGACCGGTCGGTGACGCGTCGATGCCGGTAGTCGAGTAGCCCTGTGATGCGTAGTAGATGGCGTGATGGCCCGGACCGGTTCCAGGGTCAAGAACCTCGCCTTTGATCGCCCCTAGCGCGACAAGTTGCCGTACGACGGGCTGCGGGCCGCCGATGTCCCACGGGGTGGCTGCGGGCAAACCGTGCGAGACCCGCTGATCGCGGTACATCTCCTCAAAGCGGCTCGGATCGGTCGGTGCAGGCTGGTTCATGGCAGCGATGCTACGAGCTGCTCGACCGCTACCCGCGGCCCAGTGAAAAACGGTGTCTCTTCGCGGGTATGCCTGCGGGCGTCGGTGGCCCGCAACTCCCGCATCAGGTCGACGATGCGGTGTAGTTCCGGGGCCTCGAAAGCCAGGATCCACTCGTAGTCGCCGAGCGCGAAGGCCGGCACGGTGTTGGCCCGAACGTCCTTGTATTCGCGGGCCGCCATGCCGTGCTCGGCGAGCATGCGCCGACGCTCCTCGTCGGGCAACAGATACCACTCATAGGACCGCACGAACGGGTAGACGCAGATGTAGGCTCCGGGCTCCTCACCGGCCAGGAACGCTGGAATGTGGCTCTTGTTGAACTCCGCCGGACGGTGCAGCGCCACACTGCTCCACACCGGCGTGCAGGCCCGGCCCAACGTGGTGGTACGCCGAAAGTCCTCATAGGTAGCCTGCAGCGGTTCCACCTGTTCGGCGTGGGTCCAGATCATGAAATCGGCGTCGGCCCGCAAGCCGGCGACGTCGTAGAGACCGCGCACCACGACCCCGTGTTCTTCGCGCTGCTTGAAGAACGTCGCGGTTTCGTCGATCACGTTTTCTCTGGCCTCGCGCTCGTCGCCAAGGACGCCGGGGCGTACCGCGAACACCGAGAACATCAAATAGCGAACGGTGGCGTTGATCGCGTCGTAGTCCAAGCGGGCCATGAGATCTATCGTGCCACGGCGGTTTCGACCGCTTCGATCGCACCGGCGACCGCGCGGCCGGCCGCACCGATGCACGCCGGCACACCAATCCCGTCGAGAAAACTGCCCGCCACCGCCAGCGTCGGCGGCAGACCGGCCCGGAGTTCGGCGATCAGGTCGATATGACCGGGCCCGTACTGCGGCATCGCATCCGGCCAGCGCCGAATGCACACGTCCACTGGGTCGATCGCCAGCCCGAAAACACTAGACAGGTCCCCTATCGCCCACGCCAGCAACTCCTGGTCGGATGCCCGGGTTGCCAAGTCGTCACCAAAGCGCCCGAACGAGACTCGCAACAGCTCCACGTCGGTGCGCCGTCCCCACTTCCGCGACGACAACGTAATAGCCTTGGCGTTCAACCGTTCTCCGCTGGCCACTAGCACACCGGAATTCTGCGGGAAGCGGATACCGCGGGGCACGGCCATGGCCAGCACCGCCGACGACGCGCTGGCGATGCGGCCGGCCGCTGCCGCGGTGCGCGGCGCGATGCGGTCGACCAGTTCGGCCAGTCGCGGAGCCGGGACCGCCAAGATCACCGCGTCGGCGCGCCACTCGGCACCGGTGGTGTCGCGCAGCGTCCAGCCCTGCGCGGGAGCGGTCGCGGTTTCTATGCCGGCCACCGCCTCCTGGACCCAATCGACCCGACTGCGAAGGGCCAATTCCTCGACCAGCACCGTGTAACCTCCGCCCACCGCGCCGAAGACCGGACCCGCGGTGACGCTGGTGAGCGCCTGGCGGACCGCGTCGGTGAGATGGGCTGCGCCGGCGTCCAGAGCAGCGGCCAGCGTCGGGGCAGCCGAGCGTAGGCCGATGGTCGCCGCCGATCCTGCGTACACCCCGCCGAGCATCGGATCCACCGACCGGGCCACCACTTGCTCACCGAACCGGTCGGCCACCAGATCGGCCACGGCTGGATCGCCGCCGGGCTGCCAGCTGAACGGCTGGTCAGGTTCGGCAGCGATACGCGCAAGCGTGGCGTCGTTGACCAGACCGGCCATCGACTCCGACGACGACGGGATGCCGTTCAGCGTTCCCTGCGGCAAAGGGTGCAGCCGGTCCTGGCTGTAGATCAACGGGCGCGCCCCGGTGGTGCCGACTTGGCGATTGGTCAGGCCCAGTTCGGTCAGCAGTGCCGGCACCTCGGGTCGGCGTACCACAAATGCCTCGGCGCCGACGTCGATGGCAACTCCGCCGACCTGCTCGGTGCGCAGCACCCCGCCAAGGCGATCCGCAGGATCGAACAGCGTGATGTTCGCCTCGTCTCCGGCGGCCTGCCGAAGCCGATAGGCCGCGGTCAGGCCCGAAATGCCGCCACCAACAACACAATACGAGCCCGATCCGATTGTCCGGCTCCTCACCGGGCCGTTCCGGCCCGCATTGTCGCCGGACGTCATAACGAGTGAACCAGTGCCACCAGTTCGGTGAGAACGCCGGGATCGGTTTCCGGCAGCACCCCGTGGCCGAGGTTGAAGACGTGCCCGACCGCGCCGGCGTCCACGGCGCTTCGCCCGTCGTCGACGACCGCGCGGGCCGCCCGCTCCACCGCAGGCCAGCCGGCCAGCAGCACCGCCGGATCCAGGTTGCCCTGCAGCGCCGTACCGGTCTCCACCCGGGCCGCCGCGTCGACCAGCGAGGTCCGCCAATCGACCCCG
Organism: uncultured Actinomycetota bacterium; assembly: GCA_963838755.1. Classification (GTDB taxonomy): domain Bacteria; phylum Actinomycetota; class Actinomycetes; order Mycobacteriales; family Mycobacteriaceae; genus Mycobacterium. Next base: position 148,384 of record CAWISO010000027.1, read on the forward strand.
ACCACCGTCGCACCCGCCGCCGACATGGCGCCCAGCAGTTCGGCGGTGCCCACCCCGAAGTGCGTCATCGCGACACCGCGGTCGGCCAGGGTGCCGAATACTCGCGCGCTATGCGGTAACACGTAGCGGCGGTAGTCCGGAAGCGACAGCGCCCCGGCCCACGAGTCGAACATCTGAATCGCATCGACTCCGGCGTCAAGCTGAACCCGCAAGAAGTCGATGGTCAGGTCGGTCAGCTTTTCCATCAACGCATGCCAGCCGGTCGGTTCGGCCAGCATCATCGCCTTGGTGCGGGCATGGTGGCGGCTGGGGCCACCTTCGATCAGGTAGGACGCCAGCGTGAACGGGGCACCGGCAAAACCGATCAGCGGTACATCGCCCAGCGCGCGCACCAGCTGCGAGACGGCGTCCGAAACGGGTTTAACCCGTTGAACTTCAAGAGGTTTGAGTGCATCGATATCGGCCGGGGTGCGCACCGGCGTTGCGATCACGGGTCCGACGTCTGCAACGATGTCCAGGTCGACGCCGGCGCCGCGCAGCGGGACCACGATGTCGGAGAACAGAATCGCGGCGTCCACGTCGTGGCGGCGCACCGGTTGCAGGGTGATTTCGGTGATCAGCTCGGCATCGAAACAGGCATCCATCATGCTTCTGCGTGCCCGCAGCGCACGATATTCCGGCAGTGAACGGCCCGCCTGACGCATGAACCACACCGGCACCCGGTGCGGTTTGCGGCCTGTGGCCGCGGCCAGGTACGACGATTCAGGAAGCGAGCGACGGGTGGTCATCGAGGTCAATGCTGCCACGACCGATGGCCGATCGGCGCATGCGTAACCTGCTTAACATGCCAGTTCGTCAAGCAGCAGTCAGCTACGAAGAGTTTCCCAGCCTGCGCGTCCAGCGCGCCGAGCACGGTGTACTGAACCTGATCCTCGATGCTCCTGGGCTCAATTCGGTCGGACCGCAGATGCACCGCGATCTCGCCGACATCTGGCCGACCATCGATCGCGACCCTGACGTGCGCGTCGTGCTAGTCCGCGGCGAGGGCAAAGCCTTTTCCTCCGGCGGCAGCTTCGACCTGATCCACGAGACGATGGGCGAGTTCAGCGACCGAATGCGCATCATGCGCGAAGCCCGCGATCTGGTGCTCAACATGGTCAACTTCGGCAAGCCGGTGATTTCGGCGATTCATGGCGCGGCGGTCGGCGCGGGCCTGGTTGTGGCGCTGCTGGCCGATGTCTCGGTGGCAGGTCGCACCGCGAAGATCATCGACGGCCACACCAAGTTGGGTGTGGCCGCCGGTGACCACGCCGCCATCTGCTGGCCGCTGCTGGTCGGCATGGCTAAGGCCAAGTACTACCTGCTGACCTGCGAGCCGCTGTCCGGCCAGGAAGCAGAACGGATCGGCCTGGTTTCGGTGTGTGTCGACGACAACGACGTGCTCGCCACGGCGACCCGCATCGCGGCCGATTTGGCACAAGGCGCGCAACAGGCGATCCGCTTTACCAAGCACAGCCTCAACCACTGGTACCGGATGTTCGCACCGGCCTTCGAAACCGCCCTTGGCCTGGAGTTTCTTGGGTTCGGTGGGCCCGATGTACAAGAGGGGCTCACCGCCCACCGCGAGAAGCGGCCGGCGCGGTTTTCCGCCGACCCCGACGATGCCGACACCCGCCGATGAGCGCCGCCAGGACGGGAGAACCGGCGCGCCTTTTTCCGCGCGCCGCCCGATAGGTCTAGCGTCAGAGATTGTGACTCGCGCCGGCGACGAATCGACCTCGAGCGATAAAGTGGGGGCACCCCCCAGCGCTGCGGGGGCCCCGCCCGCTTGCGGGGGTGGGGGTACCGCCCACTTGTGGGGGAAGCGGCGCTCGTGAGTTCGGCCGAACCTGTACCGTTCCGCGATGCGGTGGCGGCGATGAGCGGCGCCAGCGTACGAGCGGAAATCGAGCTCGGCCCTATCCGGCCGCCACAGCGTCTTGCGCCATACAGCTACGCGCTGGGCGCCGAGGTCAAGCGTCCCGAAGTCGAGATCGTCCCGGAGCGCTCCGACGGTGACGCGTTCGGCAGGCTGATCCTGCTTTACGACCCGGACGGGGCCGACGCATGGGACGGCACCATGCGGCTGGTCGCCTACATCCAGGCCGACTTGGACTCCAGCGAGGCCGTCGATCCGCTGCTTCCGGAGGTGGCGTGGAGCTGGCTGGTCGAGGCGCTGGATGCGCACGCCGAGGATGTCACCGCGCTCGGCGGCACGGTCACCGCCACCACCTCGGTGCGCTACGGCGACATCTCCGGGCCGCCGCGTGCTCACCAGCTGGAGCTGCGCGCGTCCTGGACGGCGCTCACCTCGGACATCGGCACCCATGTCGAGGCGTTTTGCGAGGTGCTCGAGCACGCTGCGGGGCTGCCACCGGTCGGCGTGACCGATCTGGGCACCCGGCCACGCGTCTGACATGTCCTCTGAGCTGCCTCAAGCTGCGGACGATCAGCCCGACAGCACGGAATCAGACGTACCGACGCTGCTCCATCCCGTCGACGGCGTCCCGGAGCTTTCTGCGACGGCCGGCCAGATCAGCGCGGCCGCAGAGCTGCTGGCCGGCGGCCACGGGCCATTCGCCGTCGATGCCGAGCGGGCCTCGGGCTTTCGTTACTCCAACCGCGCCTACCTGATTCAGATCCGCCGGGCCGGCGCCGGCACGGTGCTCATCGATCCGGTCAGCCACGGCGGCGACGCGCTGACCGTGCTACGGCCGGTCGCCGAGGTGCTCGCGGCCGACCAGTGGATCCTGCACGCGGCCGATCAGGACCTGCCGTGCCTGGCCGAGGTCGGCATGCAGCCGCCCGCGGTGTACGACACCGAGCTGGCTGGCCGGCTGGCCGGCTTCGACCGAGTCAACCTCGCGGCCATGGCGCAGCGGCTGCTCGGGGTGGGCTTGGCCAAAGGCCACGGCGCCGCGGACTGGTCCAAACGCCCACTGCCTGCGGCATGGCTGAACTATGCGGCCCTCGACGTCGAACTGCTCATCGATCTCCGCGACGCGGTCGCGGGTGTGCTCGCAGAGCAGGGCAAAACCGATTGGGCCAGTGCGGAATTCGAATATCTACGGTCCGCTGTGGGCCAGGCGCCGTCGACCCGGCGAGACCGTTGGCGACGCACGTCGGGTATCCATCGGGTGCGTAACCAGCACGGTCTGGCCGCGGTTCGTGAACTATGGATGGCCCGCGACGGAATTGCCCAACGCCGCGACATCGCACCGGGGCGCATCTTGCCCGACTCGGCCATCATCGATGCCGCCTCCGCCGACCCGAAGACCGTCGACGACCTCGTTGCGCTGCCGATATTCGGCGGCCGCAGGCAGCGCCGCAACGCCGCCACCTGGTTGGCGGCACTGACCGCGGCCCGAGCAGACCCCGGCCCCGCAGAGGATGCCGAACTGCCCAACGGCCCACCGCCGCCGGCGCGCTGGCCCAAGCGCAGACCCGAGGCCGCGGCGCGACTGGATGCCGCGCGCGCCGCACTGCGCGAGTTGTCCCAGCGGGTCACGGTGCCCACCGAAAACCTGGTGTCACCCGATCTGGTGCGACGACTCTGCTGGGATTGGGCAGGCGCCGCCGACGTGAGCACCGCGATTGAAGAGTTCTTGGCTGCCGGACAGGCGCGCGGTTGGCAACGCGAACTGGTAGTCCCCGCCCTGGCCTCGGCGTTGCAGCACGCCGAGATCGACAGCAGCGCGGAAAAGTTCGAGAGAAGGCTTGACGGTAGCCTCGATCTCGACGAGACGACCGGCAACTAGTCCAGATGCTCGCGGATCTCGGCCTCCGCCGTGGTGGCGTTACCCTGCGCCGCAACCCATCCGGTGATCTGGCGGGCTACATCCTGGTCGGTCAGCCCGGCGACGGCGAGTACCTCGCCCCGCGACGCGTGGTCGAAGAATTGCTGCGGCAATCCGACATCACGGCACGGCACGTCGATCTCTTTGCGCCGCAACGCTGCTGACACCGCCGCACCTACGCCGCCGTTGACGCCGTTGTCCTCGCAGGTGACGACCAGCTTGTGCGCAAGCGCCAATTCAGCCACCACATCGGGAACCGGTAACACCCATCGCGGGTCGATCACCGTCACACCAATGCCCTGGTTGCGCAGCCGCTCGGCCACCGCCAAAGCCATCGGCGCGAACGCCCCGACTGCGACCAGCAGCACGTCGGCGTTCAGCCCGTCGGTCGGCTCCGCGAGCACGTCCACACCGGAACGCCGTGTAACCGCCGGAATATCTTCGCCGACATCGCCTTTCGGGAACCTGATCGCGGTGGGACCATCGTCGATGTCGAGCGCCTCGCCGAGCTCTTCGCGTAGTCGGGTGCCGTCTCTAGGCGCGGCCACCCGCATACCGGGCACGATCCCCAGTATCGACAGGTCCCACATGCCGTTGTGGCTGGCGCCATCCGGGCCGGTGATCCCGGCCCGGTCGAGCACCATCGTGACCGGCAGCCTGTGCATCGCCACGTCCATCATGATCTGGTCGAACGCGCGGTTGAGAAACGTCGAGTAGATGGCCACCACCGGGTGCAGGCCGCCCATGGCCAATCCGGCCGCCGACGTGATCGCGTGCTGCTCGGCGATGCCGACGTCGAACAGCCGATCCGGGAAACGCTGTCCGAATGCCGTCAATCCGGTGGGCCCCGGCATGGCAGCAGTGATCGCGACGATGTCGCGGCGTTTGGCCGCGTAAGCGATCAGCGATTCGGAGAACGTGGCAGTCCAGCTCGGCCCCGGGACCTTGGTGGCCGCCCCGGTCGCCGGATCGATCACCCCGCAGGAATGCATCTGGTCGGCCTCGTCGGCCTCGGCCGGGCCGTAGCCCCTGCCCTTGAGAGTGACGACGTGCACCAGCACCGGACCGCCGAAGCCGCGGGCACTGCGCAGCGCGATCTCCACGGCATGTTCGTCATGGCCGTCGACCGGCCCGACGTACTTCAATCCCAGGTCGGGAAACAGCAATTGCGGAGAAAGCGCGTCCTTGACGCCGGCTTTGACGCTGTGCATGACGTGGTAGGCCAATTCTCCGACGACCGGCATCCCGCGGACCGCGGTGCGGCTCCGCTCAAGGAGGTGCTCATAACCGGGCTGCAGTCGCAGGGCGGCCAGGTGGTTGGCCAACCCTCCGAAGGTCGGTGCGTAGCTGCGGCCGTTGTCGTTGACGACGACGATCACCGGCCGATGCGCGGCCGCGATGTTGTTCAGTGCCTCCCAGCACATGCCGCCGGTCAGCGCGCCGTCGCCCACCACCGCCACCACGTGCCGGTTGCGGTGGCCGGTCAGCTCGAACGCCTTGGCCAGCCCGTCGGCGTAGGACAATGCCGCGCTGGCATGGCTTGACTCAACCCAGTCGTGTTCGCTCTCCGCGCGGGACGGATAGCCCGACAAGCCGCCCTTCTTGCGCAGCGTCTCGAAGTCCGCCGCCCGGCCGGTCAGCATCTTGTGCACGTAGGCCTGATGGCCGGTGTCGAAGACGATCGGATCATGCGGGGAATCGAATACCCGGTGCAGCGCCAGGGTTAGCTCGACGACGCCGAGATTTGGGCCCAGATGCCCTCCGGTGGCCGCGACTTTGTGGATCAGAAATTGCCGGATCTCGTCGGCCAGATCGCGCAAGTCCGCCTGGGAAAGGTGCTGCAGATCGGCGGGCCCGCGGATCTGTTCAAGCATTTCGCCAGTGTACGCACGGGCTACAGCACACTTGTCCGACCTGCGGAGATACTCGCTGAGGACTCACAGTGTCTCTTAAGGTTGCGCGCAGCGCAGCCCAGCCAAGCCTGTTAAATTATGCCCCGGTGAGCCGGGAAGTCTGGTCGGCATAGTTTTCGTGCTATTCGAGTCTTCCTGTTATTCAGGGCAATTCAGGAGTGCACGATGACTTGCACGGTCGACACGACCGCGCTTAGCAGGCGGACGTCAGGTTCGGCGCTCCTGCTGAGCCAGGCGCGCACTCCACGGCAGGGCAGCCGATGAGCGTCTTTCATGCCATCTACACGACGACGGTCTTCGTGGTCGCCTACGTGCTGATCGCCACCGCACGGTTCAACCAGACATTGGTCGCGCTGGCCGGCGCGACGGCCATGTTCTTTTTGCCGGTGATCAATTCCGACGAGGTCTTTTACTCCCGCGGCACCGGGGTCAACTGGGACGTCCTCTTTTTGCTCCTCGGGATGATGATCATCGTCAGCGTCGTCCGCCAAACCGGCGTGTTCGAATATGTGGCGATCTGGTCGGCCAAACGCGCCAAGGGCTCCCCGCTGCGAATCATGATCCTGCTGGTGCTGGTCACCGCGCTCGGAACGGCAGTTCTCGACAACGTCACCACGGTTTTGTTAATCGCTCCGGTCACCCTGCTGGTGTGCGAGCGGCTTGACATCAGCCCAGCTCCATTTCTGATTGTCGAGGCGCTCACCGCCAATATTGCTGGCGCAGCGACCCTGGTCGGCGACCCAACCAGCATCATCATCGGAACCGGAGCTCACCTGAGCTTCATTACCTTCGCCGCCAACATGGCGCCGGCGGTGCTCATCGTGCTCGCCGCCCTGCTGGCGCTTCTGCCCTGGCTGTTTCCGGGCTTCTTTACCGTCGATCCCGAGCGGGTCGCCGATGTCATGACGCTGGATGAAAGGGAAGCGATCCGCGATTCCCGATTGCTGCTCCAATGCGGGATCGTTCTGGTCGCGGTATTCGCCGGATTCGTCACGCACGAACAGATCCACACCGAACCGTCACTGACGGCGATGGCCGGCGCCGGCATCCTGATCGTGATCTCCGGCCTGAACCGGGAGTTCTACCTGTCCAGCGTCGAGTGGGAGTCGCTGCTGTTCTTCGCGGGACTGTTCATCATGGTCGGGGCCCTGGTGCGGACCGGCGTCGTCAACAATTTGGCCCGTGCGGCTAGCCATCTAACCCACGGCGATGCGTGGACGGCGACGATGCTGATCCTCAGCGTGTCCTTCACTTTGGGCAGCTTTATCAACAATGTTCCCTATGCCGCCACGATGACACCGGTCGTCGGACAGTTCGCCGCATCGATCCCAGGGCACGCCAGCTCCAATGTGCTGTGGTGGGCGCTGCTATTGGGCACCGTCCTCGGCGGCAACCTCACCCCGGTGGGGGCCAGCGCGAACATCGTCGCGGTCGGGATCGCGCAACGCGCGGGCCATCCCGTGTCTTTCTGGGATTTCACCCGACGGGGGGTGCTCGTGACCGGAGTCTCGTTTGCCCTTTCCGTCGGTTATCTGTGGTTGCGCTACTTCGCCTGGAGTTAGCCTTGCCCACAAGGTCACGTGAAGCACCAGGGTTCAGTATTGTGTCCGTGTGCGGGCAGAGGACCTCGAAGAGAAGTTCCCCATCGTGCCCATCGATTCCGACGCCGTCGACGCTGCACACATGATTGCCGAGCACAATCTGCCCGGACTCCTGGTCACCGACGCTGCCGGGAAGCCGTGCGCGGTACTCCCGACATTCGCGATATTGCGATTCATCCTGCCGCGCTACGTGCAGGACGATCTAGCGCTGGCCGGCGTCCTTGGCGAACCGGCGGCTGACCAGGCCGTGCAGAATTTGGCGGGCAAGACGGTCGGCGACGTGCTGCCCGACTATCTGCGTGACATTCCGTCGGTCGATGCGCGTGCCACCGTCACCAAGGTCGCCGCCGAGATGGCGCGACAGCGAAGTCCACTGATCGCGGTCACCAAGGACGGGAAGTTGCATGGCGTGATCACCGCATCCCGCCTGCTGGCCGCGGCGCTCAAATCTTGAGCGCCGCTTCGTCGCACGTGCCGAGCCCGGCGCGTGCCCGACGGCAGGACAGCCGATGAGCGCCTTTCACGCCATCTACGCGACCGTGGTATTCGTCGTCGCCTATGCGTTGATCACCACCGAGCGTTTCAGCAAGACCATGGTGGCGTTGGCCGGCGCGACGGCTATGTTCTTCCTGCCGCTGATCAATTCCGACGAAGTCTTCTACTCACGCGACACCGGGATCGACTGGGATGTCATCTTTCTGCTCTTGGGGATGATGATCATCGTCAGCGTGGTGCGCCAGACCGGCTTGTTCGAATACGTTGCGATCTGGTCGGCCAAACGCGCCAAGGGTTCCCCACTACGGATCATGATCCTGCTGGTGTTGGTCACCGCAGTCGGATCGGCGTTTCTGGACAACGTCACCACGGTCTTGTTGATCGCGCCGGTCACCCTGCTGGTGTGCGAGCGGCTGGCGGTCAGTCCGGTGCCATTCCTCATGGTCGAGGCGTTCGCCGCCAATATCGGCGGCGCGGCGACCCTGGTCGGTGACCCGACCAGCATCATCATCGGTACCGGAGCTCACCTGAGTTTCATTTCGTTCCTGACCAACATGGGTCCGCCGGTGCTCATGGTGCTCGCCGTCCTGCTGATGCTTTTGCCCCGCATGTTCCGCGGTTCTTTCACCGTGGATGCCGAGCGAGTCGCCGATGTCATGTCGTTGGACGAAAGCGAAGCGATCCGTGATCGCCGGCTGCTGATCCAATGCGGGATTGTCCTCGTCGCGGTCTTCGCCGGGTTCGTCGCGCACAAAGAGATCCACATGGAACCGTCACTGGTGGCGATGACCGGCGCCGGCATCCTGATCATCATCTCCGGCCTGAGCCGGGAGTTCTACCTGTCCAGCGTCGAGTGGGAAACACTGCTGTTCTTCGCGGGTCTGTTCATCATGGTCGGAGCCCTGGTGCGAACCGGCGTTATCAGTAACTTGGCCCATGCGGCCAGCCATGCGACCCACGGCAATGAATGGCTGACGACAATGCTGATCCTCGGCGTGTCTTTCCTATTCAGCGGGTTCGTCAACAACGTTCCGTATGCGGCCACGATGACACCGATCGTCGGCGAGTTCGTCGGGTCCATCCACGGGCACGCCAGCTCCGGTGTGCTGTGGTGGGCCCTGATACTGGGCACCGTCCTCGGCGGCAACCTCACTGCCGTGGGGGCCAGCGCGAATATCGTCGTTGTCGGGATCGCGCAACGCGCCGGTAATCCCCTCTCCTTCTGGGACTTCACCCGGCGGGGGGCGGTGGTGGTTGCGGTTTCGTTGGCAATTTCCGTCGCTTATCTCTGGTTGCGCTACTTCGTTTTGCGTTAGCCGGATCTGCAACCGATCGGCCAGGCCGTCAAGGTGTCGTAAATCGCACAACGCGGGCACGCCGAACCTGATCACCGAACCTCTCGGGCGCAAGTATGGTGTCGGTGTGCGGGCAGAGGACCTCGACGAAAAGTTTCCGATCGTAAACATCGACTCGAACGCGCTCGATGCGGTCCGTCTACTCGCCGAGCACCGGCTGAACGGGATCGTAGTCGTCACCGACACGTCCGAGACGCCGTACGCCGTGCTACCGGCCTCCCAAGTCGTCCGATTCATCGTGCCGCCCTATGTGCAAGAAGACCCTGGGCTGGCCAGCGTTTTAACCGAATCGATGGCGGACCACGCCGCAGAGAAACTGAGCGGCAAGACGATCCGCGATATGCTGCCAAAGCAACCCCAGCACGTACCAGTCGCCGATGCCGACGACACCATCATCGAGGTCGCCGAGGTCATGGCCCGCCTACGAAGCCCACTGGTCGCCGTGGTCAAAGACGGCAAATTGCACGGGGTGATCACCGCATCACGTCTGCTGGCCGCAGCACTGAAACACTGATGTGTGGCATTTGCCATGCACACCTTAGGATTTCACGGTCCGGGCCTGCTCTAAATCAACGTCAGCGCGTTAACAGCGCGACAGACTCGCTGTGGTGGGTCAACGGGAACGAATCGAAAACCCGGATCTCGTTGACCTTGTAGCCATGTCGCCGATACAGGCCGATATCGCGGGCGAAAGAGGCTGTTTCGCAACCGATGTGCACCACCCGCGGAACCTCGGCCGCGGCCAGCAGGTCGATCACGTCGCGTCCGGCGCCGGCGCGCGGCGGATCCAGCACGGCGACATCGGCGGCGCGGCGCTGGCCGGACAATGCCCGCCGCACCGAATCGGTGATCACCTGCACCTGCGGCAGGTCGGCGAAGGCGGCCTGCGCTGCCTGCGACGCCACGCGAGAGCTGTCCACGGTGACCACCCTCCCGGACTCCCCCACTGCGTCGCCGAGCACCGCGGCGAACACCCCAACCCCGCCGTAGAGATCCCATGCGGTCATCCCGGTACTCGGCTGGGCCCACTCGCTGATCAATTCGGTGTAGGCCAGTGCCGCGTCGCGATGCGCCTGCCAAAACGCCGTCACCGGCACACGCCAGCTGTGCCGGCCCGCCCGCTGCACACTGTGATAGCTGCCCTCGACCACCTGCGTCGAGGTTCTGCGGCCCTCACGGCGGGTCCAGATCACATGTCGGCGACCGTCGTCATCGACGACGACGTGTAGATGCGCGCCGGGTGGCAACTGCATTGAAGCCAGACCGTCGGTCATCCCCGCCGGCAACTGACCGCAGTCGAGGTCGGCGACCAGTTCATCGCTGTGGTAGCGATGAAAGCCGGCGCGGCCATCGGCGCCGACGTCCAGCCGGATCCGCGTCCGCCAGCCGGTCGGGCCGGTCGCCGACAACGGTTGGGCGATTCCACGCCACTGGTAACCGCCCAGGCGGGCCAGCTGATTGGCGACCACTTCGGCTTTGAGCGCACGCGCGGCCTCTGGTTCGACAAACGCTAGATCGCAGCAGCCTGCACCCTCGACGCCGGCGATCGGGCAGAGCGACACCGTGCGGTTGTCCGACGGCTCGATGACCTCGACTGTTTCGGCGTGCCAGTAGGAACCGCGCTCGGCTGTCACCCGCACCCGTACCCGCTCGCCGGGCAGCGCATAACGCACGAACACCACCCGGCCGTCCTGGCGCGCCACGCAGCTGCCTCCGTTCGCTGGAGCGCCGACCGTCAGCGTCAGCTCAGAGGTCAATCGAAGATCCCCCGTCGGGCATCACCTGGCGCCGCACGAGGATGCAGCGCTTTGAGCCGTTCTGACGAATTCAGTTGCCAGGGAACCGAAGTGACCATCACTCCCGGCATGAACAGCAACCGGCCCTTGAGCCGAAGCGCGCTCTGGTTGTGCAGCAGGTGCTCCCACCAACGGCCCACGACATACTCCGGAAGGAAAACCGTCACCACCGTTCGCGGTGATTCCTTGCTCACCCGCTTGACGTAATCCAGTACCGGGCGGGTGATTTCACGATAGGGCGAAGCTATCACCTTCAGCGGTACGGTGATATCACTGTTCTCCCAGCTGCGGACCAGCTCCCGCGTCTCCGCGTCGTCCACGCTGACAGTCACCGCCTCCAGGATGTCCGGACGCGTCGCCCGTGCGTAGGCCAGCGCGCGCAACGTGGGTAGATGAAGCTTGGACACCAGCACCAGCGCATGGTTGCGGCTGGGCAGCACGACTTCGCCCTGCTCTGCGACCTGCTGTTCCAGCTCCTGGCTGACCGTCTCGTAGTGCTTGCGGATCATCTTCATCATCAAGAACAGCAGGGTCATCGCAACCACAGCGATCCATGCCCCGGCGAAAAACTTCGTGATCAACACGACGATCAGCACTGTGCCAGTGGCCAGGAAGCCGACAGTGTTGATAACCCGGGAGCGCATCATCGTGCGCCGCACGGCCGGATCGGTCTCGTTGCGCAGCAACCGAGTCCAATGCCGGACCATGCCGATTTGGCTCAGCGTGAAAGAGATGAACACTCCGACGATGTACAGCTGGATCAGCGCAGTGACTTGAGCGCGAAACGCGACGATTGCCGCAAGGGCCGCCGCCGACAAGAACAGGATTCCGTTGGAGAAGGCCAGTCGGTCGCCCCGGGTATGCAACTGGCGGGGTAGGTAACGGTGCTGCGCCAGCACCGAGCCGAGCACCGGAAATCCATTGAATGCGGTGTTGGCGGCCAGTACCAAAATGAGCGCGGTCACCACGGCAATCAGCAGAAACCCGATGTGGAAACCGCCGAACACCGCCTGTGCGATCTGAGCGACCAGCGTCTTCTGCTGGTAGTCGGGTGGGATACCGCTCAGCTGCCTAATCGGATCGTCGACGATCTGAACGCCGGTCTCCTTCGCCAGCAAAATGATGCCCATCAACAGGCTCACCGCGACGGTGCCCAGTAGCAGCAACGTCGTTGCCGCATTGTGGGACTTAGGTTTACGAAAAGCCGGAACGCCGTTGCTGATCGCCTCCACACCGGTCAGCGCGGCGCAACCGGATGAAAACGACCGCGCCACCAAGAACACCAGCGCGAAGCCCGCGATTTGGCTGCGCTCGGCGTGCATCACGAAGCCAGCGGACTCGGCCCGCAACGGCTCACCCAACACGTAGATCCGGAACAAACCCCAGCCCAGCATGATGGCTACGCCGACGATGAACGCGTACGTCGGGACGGCGAAAGCTACCCCCGATTCGCGGACACCGCGCAGGTTCATTGCCATCACCACCAGGATCGCGGTCACGCAAAACAGCACCTTGTGATGGGCCACAAAAGGAATGGCAGACCCGATGTTCGACATGGCCGATGCCGTCGAAACCGCAACCGTGAGCACGTAATCCACCATCAGAGCACTGGCGACCGTGAGGCCGGCGTTGTCGCCCAGATTCGTGGTGACCACTTCGTAGTCGCCGCCGCCCGACGGATAGGCATGCACGTTCTGCCGATAGCTGGCCACCACGACCAGCATCACCGCGGCCACCGCCAGTCCGATCCACGGCGTCAACGAATACGCCGCCAGGCCGGCCACCGACAGCATCAGGAAGACTTCCTCGGGGGCGTAGGCCACCGAGGACAACGCATCAGAGGCGAACACCGGCAAGGCGATCCGCTTCGGCAGCAACGTGTGGCTCAACCGGTCGCTGCGGAACGGCTGGCCCAAAACCAGCCGACGCGCCGCGGTCGAAAGTTTGGACACGAGAGCCAACACTAGGCCCAACTCACGCTGCCGGTACGGTTTGCTTGACGAGAAGGTTCCGTCCAAGCGAGCAGGATGCAGGTCGAGAGGACCTCGAGTGCGAGTGGTTGTGATGGGCTGCGGCCGGGTGGGGTCGTCGGTCGCCGACGGGCTCTCTCGCATCGGCCACGATGTCGCGATCATCGACAGCGACGACGCTGCGTTTCAACGGCTGAGCCCGGATTTCGCCGGCGAGCGCGTCCACGGCCTGGGATTCGACCGAGATGTGCTGATAAGTGCGGGTATCGAGCAGGCGGACGCCTTCGCCGCGGTGTCGTCCGGGGACAACTCCAACATCATCTCGGCGCGGCTGGCCAGAGAGATCTTCGGTGTGCCGAAGGTGGTCGCGCGAATCTACGACGCCAAACGCGCCGAGGTCTACGAGCGGCTGGGCATACCCACGATCGCCACCGTGCCGTGGACGACAGATCGGCTGCTGCATGTGCTGACCGAGGACACCGAGACGACGAAGTGGCGCGACCCGACCGGCACGGTCGCCGTCGCCGAGGTCGTTCTGCACGAGGACTGGGTGGGTCACCGGGCTACCGACCTCGAGGCAGCCACCGGCGCCCGGGTGGCGTTTTTGATCCGCTTTGGTACCGGCATCCTCCCGGAGCCGACGACGTGCATTCAAGCCGGTGATCAGGTCTATGTTGCGGCAATCTCCGGGCGCGCCGGCGAAGCGCTGGCCATCGCAGCCCTGCCGCCCAGCGAGGAGCTCGAATGAAGGTCGCTGTTGCCGGGGCGGGCGCCGTGGGGCGGTCGGTGGCCCGTGAACTCGTCGGCAATGGCCACGAGGTGTCGCTGATCGAGCGCAATCCCGATCACGTCGACCCCGACGCCATACCCCAAGCAGACTGGCATCTCGGCGATGCCTGCGAGCTGAGCTTGCTGGAGTCGATCAAGCTGCAGGACTTCGATGTCGTAGTCGCCGCTACCGGCGACGACAAAGCCAATGTGGTGCTTAGCCTGCTGGCCAAGACCGAGTTCGCCGTTTCCCGGGTGGTGGCTCGAGTCAACGATCCCCGCAACGAGTGGCTGTTCACCGACGCCTGGGGCGTAGACGTGGCGGTGTCCACTCCGCGCATGCTGTCTTCGCTGATTGAGGAGGCCGTCGCCGTCGGGGATCTGGTGCGGCTGATGGAGTTCCGGACGGGTCAGGCCAACCTTCTCGAGATCACGTTGCCCGATGACACGCCGTGGGGGGGCAAGCCTGTGCGGAAACTGCAGCTGCCGCGCGACGCCGCGCTGGTGACGATACTGCGCGGGCACCGGGTCATCGTGCCGGAAGCCGACGAGCCGTTGGAAGGCGGCGACGAGCTGTTATTCGTGGCAGTCACCGAGGTGGAGGAGGAGTTGCGCCGGGTGCTGCTGCCGTCGCAGTGACGGTGGCCGCCTGCACAGCGCGCTGCGCTCCCCTGATCGCCAGGTAAGTCACCACCGCGGCGAGCGCAGTCAGCGGCCAGCCCATCGCGATCCGTGCCACCACCAGCCAGCCCGTGTGGTCGGATTCATACAGCAGCCGCTGCACCACGAAGCGGGCGGCAAAGACCACTACCCAGGTGAGCGTGGCGATGTCGAAGGCGTAAACCGCGCGGCGCAGGTCGCGCCAGGCCCGGTCGTGTCCGTGAAACCAGCTCCAGATGTAACCGACGACCGGCCGTCGCACCAAGAGGGACGCCGCGAATACCGCGGCCCAGAACAACGACGACCAGATGCCCAGCAGAAAGTAGCCCTTGGACTGGCCCAGCAGGTAGGCGATCAGCGCGCAGACACCGACACCGATCAGTCCAGACACCGCCGGCTGCACGGAGTCGCGCCGAATCAGCCGCCACACCAGGATGAGCGTGGCCGTGCCGATGGCGGCGCCCACCGCCGCAGATAGGCCCAGCAGCCTCGAAGTGCCCACGAAGACCAGAACCGGCAGCGAGGAGTAGATGAGTCCCGGCAGGCCACCGAGCTGTTTCAGCACCCGTTCGCCGGGGGTGCGGTCGGCAGCTACCGACTCGGTTTCGCCGGTGGCGGCCGGAGCGCTGTCGCTGGCGTCTGTCGTGTCGTTCACTCGCCTCCTCGCCGCTGAATTTCGTAGTGCGGGTTGTAAATCGCCTTGGTGCCGTTTGCCAGCTTGCCCAGCCGGCCGTGCACCCGCAGGGTGCGGCCCGACTCGATGCCAGGAATCCGGCGTTGTCCCAACCACACCAGAGTCACGGTGTCGGTGCCGTCGAACAGCTCGGCACGAACCCCGCCGGCACTCCCCCGGGGGTTGGCTTCCACGCTGCGCAGCGTTCCGACCATCGTGACCTCTTGACCTCGCTGACAGTCGATGGCCCGCTGCGCGCCGGTATTCATCACTTCGTCGGACAATTCTTTGACGTCGCGCTGCTCGGCGTCCTCCGTTAACCGGCGCGTCAGCCGGCGCAGATAACTTCCCGCCGCCATGGCCTCTCCTGACCGTCCTGTAAGTCTGCTACGCCAACGGACACCGTAATGCTGTTGGTTCCCGGGCGCCACGCCGGTCCGTAACACTGTTGGGGATACCCGCAAGCGCCCGGGCAGTATCTAGGTGTGGCTGTCGACCTGCGCGGGGTGACGACTGTGGTGCTGCCGGGAACAGGATCTGACGACGACTATGTCACTCGAGCGTTTGCGGACCCGCTGCGCGAGGCGGGCGCGCTGATGGTGGCACCGGCGCCGCAGCCGAAACAGTTGATCGACGGCTACCTGGCCGCCTTGGCGGACGCCGCCCGCGGCGGTCCGATCGCCGTCGGCGGTGTTTCGATCGGATCCGCGGTGGCCGCTGCCTGGGCGCTACGGCATCCCGCGCAGACGGTGGCTGTGCTGGCCGCGCTGCCCGCCTGGACCGGTGCACCCGGCAGCGCTCCCGCCGCGCTTGCGGCACACCACTCGGCGCAACAGCTGCGCCACGACGGTCTCGTGGCGACGACGACGCAGATGCGTGCGTCCAGCCCGCCGTGGCTGGCCGAGGAGCTGGCTCGGTCATGGCGGGGCCAGTGGCCGCATCTCCCCGACGCCATGGACGAGGCGGCGGGCTACGTCGCCCCTACTCGCACGCAGCTACAGGAGCTGGCGGTGCCCATGGGTATCGCCGCCGCCACAGACGACCCGATTCACCCGTTTCACATCGGGCAGGAATGGGCGACCGCGGCACCGCACGCAGCGCTGCGGGCAGTCACGCTGGATCAGATTGGCGCCAACCCCGCCGCACTGGGTGCCGCCTGTTTAGCGGCACTGGATGATATCTAACCGCCACTGGTGCTGCGCAGCTGTTGCATCGCCGATCCCGCGGCGCTGCGGCGTGCAGTCGGCTCCGGTGGCCCCGCCGGCCCCTCGCCCTCGCCGGCGTCTTGGACCGGCGGTGCGACAACCTGTCCTCCCGCTGCTGCCTGCGCGGCCGCCGCTTCGCGCAGCTGTGTCGCCATCGGCTCGGGCAGCGTCACCGGCAGCGGCGTGCGCACCGGCAAAGGAGTATCGCCACGCCGAACCACGGCGTCCACCAAGGCTTCCCGAGCCTCGTCGGTCAACGCGTCGATGCTCTCCGGCGAACCGTTTACGACGCAGCGGATCATCCACCGATAGCCGTCGATCCCGATGAACCGCACCACGCCGGACGCGGCGCCGATCACCTCCCGGCCCCAGCGACCATCTTGGATACTCACCGCGGCCCCGTCCTTGCGCAACGAGTCGGCGAGCTCACCGGCCACCTCGCGCCACAACCCGCCGGTCTTGGGCGCCGCGTAGGCAGCGATGGTGAAACGGCCGTTCTGCGTCACTACCCACACCGCGCTCGGGACACCGGTGTCAGTCAATTCGACCTGCAGTTGGGCCGACTCAGGCATCGGAAGCAGCACCGAGCCGAGGTCAAGGCGGCCCGCCGCGGCGCCCGCAGGGTCGTTGAAATCCTCGATGTCGAATGGGCCATCCGCGTCGTCGGCGGCGGTGTTCTCGACGGGACGTTCCGATTCGGAATATACGGACCTGACTTCAGCGACCTCCGGTTTGTCGGCCGGCTGGTTTTTGGGTTTGCGTTTACCTAATGCCATTCAGCGCCACCCCACATCACCCATTCATTGTGCCTCGTCGTCGTGGTCACAGACTTGAATGTCCGCCCGACGAGCCGTGGCCACCGTCGCCGCGAGACGTATCAGCCAGCCCAGCCTCGTCAAACGACGACACTTCGACCAGTTCCACCAGCTCGACCCGCTGCACCAGCAATTGGGCGATACGGTCGCCGCGGTGCACAGCGATCGGCAGCGCCGGGTCGAGATTGATCAGGGCGACCTTGATCTCACCGCGGTAACCCGAATCGATGGTGCCCGGGCTGTTGACGATCGAAAGCCCTACTCGCGCAGCCAATCCAGATCGCGGATGCACCAACCCGACCATCCCGAACGGGATGGCGACCGCGATCCCGGTCCGCACCAAAGCACGGTGTCCGGGCGCTAGTTCGACGTCTTCGGCGCTGTAGAGATCGACGCCGGCGTCACCGAGGTGGGCCCGGGCGGGCAGCGGAAGCCCTGGGTCGAGACGAACAACCGCCAGACTGGTCGACACGGGGCCACAGATTACCCTTGACCGAGTGTCGGGTACGCGAGTCGCACCGCAAAGCGTGCGGTATCGCGAACGTTTGTGGGTGCCGTGGTGGTGGTGGCCGCTCGGTTTCGCACCGGCGGCGCTCATCGCTCTGGAAATCAACCAGGGCGTGCCCAGCCTCCCGCGCTGGCTGCCGTACCCGGTGCTGTTTTTGGTGGCGTCGGGAGCGCTGCTCTGGCTGGGCCGGATCGAGGTCCGGGTCACCGCCGGTAACGACAGCGTCGAATTATGGGCCGGCGAGGCGCATTTGCCCGTCACCGCGATCGCCCGGTCTGCAGAGATTCCGCGCTCGGCGAAGTCCGCGGCGCTGGGCCGTCAACTCGACCCTGCTGCCTACGTGGTGCACCGGGGCTGGATCGGTCCCATGGTGCTGGTTGTTCTTGACGACGTCGACGACCCGACGCCGTACTGGCTGGTGAGCTGCCGTCACCCGGAGCGGGTGCTATCGGCATTGCGCAGCTGATCTTCTCAGGCCGCGCAGTCCGTACAGATCATCACGCCGTTTTTCTCGCTGGCCAGTCGACTGCGGTGCTGCACCAGAAAACAGCTTGAGCAAGTGAACTCGTCGGCCTGCTTCGGAATCACACGGACAGACAGCTCTTCGCCGGATAGGTCGGCGCCTGGCAGTTCGAAGGACTCGGCGGATTCTGACTCGTCCACGTCAACCACCGCCGACGCCGCCTCGTTCCGTCGTGCTTTGAGTTCCTCTAGGGAATCCTCGGAAACGTCGTCGGTTTCGGTACGCCGTGGGGCGTCATAATCGGTAGCCATCATCGTGTCCCCTCGTAACCTTGCAAGCAAAGCTTTGTACCAGCGTCGAACGCATCTACCAAACGATTCGTGCCCTTATACCCCGGTGTTCAAGTGTGATTTACGTCACAGTCGGTGTTTGACCGTGCTACCTCCCGTTAAACATCGCGTTTAGAGTGCTTGCGTGGTCGCGCAAATCACTGAAGGCACCGCTTTCGACAAGCACGGTCGGCCCTTTCGCCGTCGCAACGCCCGGCCCGCGATTTGCCTGCTGATCGTCCTGCTGGTGGCGGCCGGTCTGGTCTGGACGATCGCACTCACCCGTCCCGCCCAAGTACACGAGGCCGCGGCCTGCAACCCGCCGCCCGCGGCGAAGGATCCAGCACAGCCGCCCCTTGGCACAGCGGTATCGCCCAGCACGATGGTCGATGTCGCGCCGGCCAAGCTGGCCGACACCAAAATCCGCGTGCTGAACGCCAGCGGGCGAGGAGGTCAGGCCGCCGACGTCGCCGGCGCGTTGCACGACCTGGGTTTCGCCCAGCCGACCGCCGCCAATGATCCGATCTATGCCAACACCAGGCTGACCTGCCAGGGTCAGATCCGTTTCGGCGACGCCGGTCAGGCCGGAGCCGCGGCGGTTTGGCTGGTGGCGCCGTGCGCGGAGCTATTCCACGACGACCGCACCGACGATTCGGTTGACCTGGTGCTCGGCACCGACTTCAGCGCGCTGGCGCACAGCGACGACATCGACGCCGTGCTCGCGGGCCTGCGCCCAGGCGACACCGAGCCGGCCGATTCGGCGCTGTTGGCGAAGATCCACGCAGGCACCTGCTGACCGCCGGGTTACTCAATCAGCCCGGAATTGGGGCCAGACCGTCGAATCGTTGCAAGGCGGCAAGCAATTCGTCAGCAATCCCGGGCGCGGCGGCAACCACCAACGCGGCGGTCGCCTGCGGGTCGCCTGGCTCAGGCAACACCACCTGCGCGCCCGCCTCGGCGGCGATCAGCGCCCCGGCCGCGGAGTCCCACGGATTCAGGCCGTGCTCGTAGTACGCGTCGAGCCGTCCCGCCGCGACCATGCACAAATCCAGTGCGGCAGAGCCGATTCGGCGGATGTCACGGACCACCGGCAGCATCTTGGACAGCAGTGCCGCTTGTGCCGTGCGGCGTCGCCTGGAATACGCGAAGCCGGTGCCCAGCAACGCCATCGACAAATCGTCGACGGCGGTGCACTGCAGCGGATGGCTACCCTGCTCATCGGTGAGGTGCGCACCCAGTCCGACGCCGGCCGAATAGATTCGCCCGCCCACAACGTCGGCTACCGCGCCGGCCACCGACACGCCGTCGACCTGAGCCGCCACCGATACCGAGTAGGCCGGGATTCCGTAAACGAAATTCACCGTGCCGTCGATCGGGTCAACCACCCAGGTCACGGTGCCGGCAGCGTGGGCCGCCGAGTCGCTGGGTCCACCGATCTCTTCGCCGAGGACGGGGTCGCCGGATCGCAGTTGCGCCAATCGATCACGCAGCAGCCGTTCGGTCTCGGTGTCAACGATGGTCACCGGGTCGGTCGGAGTGGTCTTTGTTCGCACCGCGGCGTTGTCCTCGGTGCGTGCGTCGGTGCCGAACACCTCGCCACGACGGCGCCGGACGAACGCTGCCGCTTCGCGGGCTAGCGTTTCAGCCACCGAGCGCAGATGTGCCGGATTGTTCTCATGCGTGCTCACCGGTCCATCGCAGCACAGTCGCCCGATCTGCTCATCCACGCACTATGGTGTGGGCGAACACCCACGTCTCGCCGAGGAGATTCGATGATTAGTGCCGACTCGACCAATCCCTCGCCCGGCGCCCCGGCGGGCCGGAGTTTCGGTGTCGACGTCGGCGGCAGTGGCATCAAGGGCGGAATCGTCGACTTGGAAACGGGCGCACTGATCGGCGACCGGTACAAGCTGCTGACCCCGAAGCCGGCCACTCCGTCGGCAGTCGCCAAGACGATCGCCGCCGTCGTCAATGAGTTCGGGTGGACCGGCCCGCTTGGAGTGACCTATCCCGGAGTCGTGACGCACGGCATCGTCCGGACCGCGGCCCACGTCGACAAGTCCTGGATCGGTAGCAAAGCCAGCGAACTGATCAGCGCGGAATTGAACGGCCAGCAGGTGGTGGTTCTCAACGACGCCGACGCGGCAGGACTCGCAGAAGAGCACTACGGGGCGGGCAAGGACACCTCCGGGGTGGTGGTGGTGCTCACATTCGGAACCGGAATCGGGTCGGCGGTTATTCACAACGGGATATTGCTGCCCAATACCGAGTTCGGCCACCTCGAAGTCGGAGGCAAAGAAGCTGAACGCCGCGCCGCGTCATCGGTCCGGGACAAGAAAGGCTGGAGCTACAAAAAGTGGTCCAAGCAGGTGACGAGGGTGCTGGTGGCTATCGAGAACGCGATGTCGCCGGAACTGTTCATCGCCGGCGGCGGGATCAGCCGAAAAGCCGAGAAGTGGGTGCCCTTGCTCAAGAACCGCACTCCGGTGGTCGCCGCCGCCCTGCAGAACACCGCCGGAATCGTCGGTGCGGCGATGGCAGCGACCAGGGACGTGACGCACTGAATTTTCGCGCCCTGGCCGGGGCATTGGCCTGCTGTCGTTACAATGGTCACCGGCAGCCGCCTGCCCGATAGCGGCGAATATCCACCCTGATAATCGACGCCGACATCCGACATAGCCGACATGTTTCCGGTTGAGCATGCCTAGAGCACCGGAAGTGAGTCCTACCGAAGGGGTTTACGTGGCAGCGACCAAAGCAAAACCGGCAACCGATGAGCCGGTGAAGCGCACCGCCACCAAGTCCCCCGCCGGCGCCGGGGCAAAGCGTTCGGCCGCCAAGTCCGCCAATGGCTCCGCCACCGCACGTCGGGCCACCAAGACGGCAACCAAACCTGCGACAAAGACAGCGCCGCGGTCGACCAAGACCCCGGCAAAGTCGGCCAAAGCCGCGAGCGCCAACGGCCCCGACACCACTAAAAAGAC
Organism: uncultured Actinomycetota bacterium; assembly: GCA_963838755.1. Classification (GTDB taxonomy): domain Bacteria; phylum Actinomycetota; class Actinomycetes; order Mycobacteriales; family Mycobacteriaceae; genus Mycobacterium. The sequence continues at coordinate 169,755 of CAWISO010000027.1, forward strand.
TCGCACTCCCGCGAAGAGCACCGCCACCAAAGCGGCCCCCGCGCGCGGGCGCGCGAAGAAAGCATCGTTGCCAGCGGATGCCTCCAAGGACGCCGAGGTCGTCGTAGTAGATGACCTCGAAGTCGAAGAGGAAGTCGACGAGCTCGAGGGCGAGCCGGAACTCGACGGCGAGGACATCGAGCTCGATGCTGACGACCTGAACCTCGATGACCTCGAGAATGAGTCGCCCGAGGGCGACGAGGCCGACGCGGATCAGGCCGAAACGGGGGAAGATCCCGAAGCAACCGCGACCAAAGCCGCCGAACCCGAGCCGGTCGACGAAGAAGAGATCCTTGAGCCGACTGAAAAGGACAAGGCCTCAGGCGATTTCGTGTGGGACGAGGACGAGTCCGAGGCGTTACGCCAAGCCCGCAAAGATGCCGAGCTGACCGCATCCGCAGACTCGGTTCGTGCCTACCTCAAGCAGATCGGCAAAGTGGCGCTGCTGAACGCCGAAGAAGAGGTCGAGCTGGCCAAGCGGATTGAAGCCGGCCTCTATGCGACCCAGCTGATGACCGAACTTGTCGACCGCGGCGAGAAGCTGCCTGCCGCCCAGCGCCGCGACATGGCGTGGATCTGTCGCGACGGCGACCGCGCGAAAAACCATCTGCTGGAAGCCAACCTGCGACTGGTGGTGTCGCTGGCCAAGCGCTACACCGGCCGCGGCATGGCGTTTCTCGACCTGATCCAGGAGGGCAACCTGGGCTTGATCCGCGCGGTCGAGAAGTTCGACTACACCAAGGGCTACAAGTTCTCCACCTACGCCACCTGGTGGATTCGTCAGGCGATCACCCGCGCGATGGCCGACCAGGCCCGCACCATCCGCATCCCGGTGCACATGGTCGAGGTGATCAACAAGCTGGGCCGTATTCAGCGCGAGCTGCTGCAGGATCTGGGCCGTGAGCCCACCCCGGAAGAGCTCGCCAAGGAAATGGACATCACCCCGGAAAAGGTGCTGGAGATCCAGCAGTATGCCCGCGAGCCGATCTCGCTGGACCAGACGATCGGCGACGAGGGCGACAGCCAGCTCGGCGACTTCATCGAGGACAGCGAAGCGGTGGTGGCTGTCGACGCGGTGTCGTTCACCCTGCTTCAGGATCAGCTGCAGTCGGTGCTGGAGACGCTCTCAGAGCGCGAAGCCGGCGTAGTACGGCTGCGCTTCGGACTGACCGACGGGCAGCCCCGCACCCTCGACGAGATCGGCCAGGTCTACGGCGTGACCCGCGAGCGCATCCGCCAGATCGAGTCGAAGACGATGTCGAAGCTGCGCCACCCCAGCCGCTCGCAAGTCCTGCGCGACTACCTTGACTGAGCGACACTGCTGCACGAAAAATTCGCGATTCTTCGAGGTGTTTTTCCTGTTCGCCCGTTTTATTCACTAATTTGCTCGAGCAGCAACGTAATCGAGACCACTCAGGCAGCGCGCATAGTTTGCTGACCGCCGATCCCACTAATGACGCATGCATCACAACATCTGCGCGGCCTTGGGCTTCACTTGGACCCACACGACGACATGCCCATGATCGGGATCGCGGAACTGATCTGCGACGATCTCGGGCGGGGTTGGACGCCAGATCACACCCGCCACACGTCAGACGGGCGAGGTGTTAACTACGGCCAAGTCGCAGACATCGTGCACCTCGCAACAAATTCTTCTTTTTGCGCAAGTTGGCTGAATATGTGGCATTTAGCCAACGCGGGTCGATTGGCCGGAGAATAATCCAACGCGCAAGGTCAGAGCCATTGCTGGCTCCGACACTGTTTCTCGGGGCTGGTGGAGGTGTCCGGTCGAACCAGCAGAAGTTGCCCGTGGCAATGAATCTTGCCGGCGCTGCCGGTGCCATTGAGACCATGCCCACCAAAAATATGTGTCCCAACAGAATGCGAGCAATACCATGAAACTGACAGCGATTCAGGCGGTGTCGATGGTGTCGGCCGCGACATTAATTGGATTCCCGGCGACCGCACACGCCGGCGGGCCGCCAAACCCCGCTCCCTCACCTTCGCCCACGCCGCCGCCAGCCCAATTCAGCCAATTTCAAAACTCGTCGCAAAACATCTCATGCGTGCTGGGCAGCAGTGCCGCCACCTGCGAGATCGGCAACCGCGCGTACACCATATCCACGCCACCTCCACCGTGCGCTCAACATTCCGCATGGGGCGACAGGTTCTCACTGCCGCAGGGCGGCACGGTCGGGATGGATTGTCACAACGACACCCTGCACGTACAAGGCGAGCCGGTCGTCGCCAACGGGCAGACGCAATCCGCGGGGACTCTTAGCTGCACCCCCGACACGGATTCGATCAAGTGCACCGACTCGAGCACAGGGCACTTCTTCTTCATGTCACCGAATTCCTACCAGGTGGGGTGACGGGCTGCGCCAGAACAAATCCGGCTGCGCTGCCGGTAGCCGCTGGCCTACCGTGGCGCAATGTCAGCAAGCCGCATTCTTGTCTCGTCCGCATCTGATTTCGAATCGACCGTCGGCTATTCCCGAGCGGTCCGGGTCGGGCCATACATCGCCGTAGCCGGGACAACCGGCCCCGGGCCGGCTGACGACATCGGCGCTCAGACCCGAGAAGCGTTGCACCGCATCGAGGATCGCGTTGAACGAAGCCGGAGCGGCGCTCGCCGATGTCATCCGCACCCGCATCTACGTGACCGACATCTCCCGCTGGCGTGAGGTCGCCGCGGTCCATTTTGAAGTGTTCGGTGAGATCCGCCCGGCGGCCACCATGGTCGAGGTCGCGGCGCTGATAACACCCGGGCTGTTGGTGGAGATCGAAGCCGACGCCTACTCGTTGGCCCAGCCCGCGGCCGGCGGGAAGGTGCCGTCGGCGACCGGCCGGTAGCTGGTGACATTGATCACAGCAGAAACCGGCAGTGCCCCATACAAATGCGGGAACAGCATCGACTCCGGATCCGTTGCGACTCCCAGTTCCCAACTAATAGGTGAATCCAGATAGGTCGGATCGATGTGCAGCAAGACCAGGTCCTCGCGACCGCGGTACAGCCGATTCGCAGGTAGGTGCACTTGTTCCGGCGTCGACAGATGAATGAATCCGACGCTTGCCAGCGACTCCGGCCGCAGCTCGCCCCGGCTGCTTGCCGAGGACCATTCGGCGCTGGGACACAGGTGCACCAGCACGTCCGGAGACTGGCTCATACCGCCATCCTGCCCGGAGCGCAAAAGCGGAGGCGTGAGAAACGACACAGCGGGTAAACGTGCGGTGAAGACGGCTAATCGCGTTGTTATCTGAGACAGTAGATTAAGGGCAGAAGGAGTAGCCATGAACGCGACCCTGACCAGTCCAGAACTAACCCGGGCTGATCGGTGCGATCGGTGCGGCGCAGCCGCCCGTGTGCGCGCCAAGCTGCCTTCTGGCGCCGAACTTCTCTTCTGCCAGCACCACGCCAACAAGCACGAGGCCAAGCTGGTCGAGTTGGCCGCAGTACTAGAAGTCAGCGTCGTTCCCGCCGAGTCCTAAGACACGACTCGCCATCAGCAATCCGGACGGCAGGCCAACTCGTCAGGAATTCTGATTAGGTCATGAGCGACCGCATCGTAAAGCCGTCGCGCCATCACATCTGGCGCATCATCAAGCGGGCGCTGTCAAAGAGTTGGGATGACTCGATCTTCTCCGAGGCCGCGCAGGCGGCGTTTTGGTCGGCGCTGTCACTGCCGCCGCTGTTGTTGGGGATGCTGGGGAGCCTTGCTTACGTGGCACCGCTATTTGGGCCGGACACCATGGCGGCGATCGAGCAGCGCCTGGTGTCGATGTCGAACAAGGTGTTCTCGCCGAGCGTGGTCCACGAGATCATCGAGCCGACCATCGCCGACATCGACCGGGGTGCCCGCGGCGAGGTGGTGTCGCTGGGGTTCTTGATTTCCCTGTGGGCGGGCTCATCGGCGATTTCCGCGTTCGTCGATTCGGTGGTCGAGGCCCACGACCAGACGCCGCTGCGCCACCCGGTGCGTCAGCGGCTGTTCGCGTTGCTCTTGTACGTGGTGATGCTGCTATTCCTGATCGTCACCGCCCCGCTGATGGTGCGTGGTCCACGCAAGCTGGCTCAGTTCATCCCGGACGGCCTGCAGGATGTGCTGGCCTACGGCTACTACCCGGCGCTGATCACCGGCCTGATCATCGCCGTCATGATCCTCTACCGCGTCGCACTGCCGGACGCCCTGCCGTCACACCGGCTGATTTTTGGCGCGACGCTGGCCAGCGTGGCGTTCGTGATCGCGACGCTGGGCCTGCGCATTTATCTGGGCTGGATCACCGGCACCGGTTACACCTATGGCGCGCTGGCCACGCCAATCGCGTTCCTGCTGTTCGCCTTCTTCGCCGGCTTCGCCATCATGCTGGGCGCCGAGTTCAATGCCGCCATCCAAGAGGAGTGGCCCGCGCCCACCACTCATGCTCACAGGTTGCGGCGCTGGTTGAGGTCACGCGCGCTGGCTGACGGCGCCGACGACACCGACGCCGCGGTAGATGAACCGCACTCCGCCAGCACCGATCCGATCAGCTCTTCTTGAGCGTCTCGTAGATCCGCTTGCAGTCGGGGCATACCGGTGAACCCGGCTTGGCCGATTTTGTAACCGGGAACACCTCACCGCACAGCGCCACGACGTGGGTGCCCATCACGGCGCTCTCGGCGATCTTGTCCTTTTTGACGTAGTGGAAGTATTTGGGGGTATCGCTGTCGGTCCCGTCGTCGACGCGTTCGTCGGTCTCGGTGCGCTCGATCGTCTGGGTCTGCATGGCTAATATTGTGCCGCAACCGGCTGGGCTGCAGCCGGTGAAATGTGGTTACAGTAGAGAAATGAAGCGCAGCACTGAGCTGGGTTTCGACGACGACGGTCGGCCAGTGCTGATTACCGCCGCCGCACCCGCATACGACGTGGAGCACCGCCAGCGTGTGCGGAAATACCTGACGCTGATGGCCTTCCGGATTCCAGCCTTGATGCTGGCTGCCATCGCCTACGGCCTCTGGCACAACGGCCTCATCTCGCTTCTCATCGTTGCCGCATCAATCCCCTTGCCCTGGATGGCAGTGCTGATCGCCAACGACCGACCGCCGCGCCGCGCTGAAGAACCGCGGCGCTTCGACGCGACCACCCGGCGCACCCCGCTGTTCCCCACAGCCGAGCGTCCGGCGCTGGAACGCCGCGCTCATGCAGCTCCGCAACCAAATTCACCGCCTGCGGACGCACCCGGTTCCGAATAAGCAAACGCTGCACCTGGTTCTCAGCACATTCTTAGAACGAGCGGACATTTCCGCACGTCAACGGGTGTGAGATAGCCACCTTGTGGGAACTCAGGCCGCGGGTGGGTCGTTGTACCCCATGACAGTCCAAGCCGATCAGGAGGCCGCAATGGCAAATGCCACGACAAGCCGGGTTGACAGCGATCTGGATGCTCAGAGCCCAGCTGCGGACCTCGTGCGCGTGTATCTGAACGGCATCGGCAAAACGGCGTTGCTCAACGCCGCCGACGAAGTCGAACTCGCCAAGCGCATCGAGGCCGGCCTTTACGCCCATCATCTGCTCGACACCCGCAAGCGCCTCGGCGAGAACCGCAAACGCGATCTGGCGACGGTAGTCCGCGACGGCGAAGCCGCGCGCAGTCATCTGCTCGAAGCAAACCTGCGGTTGGTGGTGTCGTTGGCAAAGCGCTACACGGGCCGCGGGATGCCGCTGCTGGACCTCATCCAGGAAGGCAATCTCGGTCTGATCCGCGCGATGGAGAAATTCGACTACACAAAGGGATTCAAGTTTTCGACGTATGCGACCTGGTGGATTCGCCAAGCGATCACCCGGGGGATGGCCGACCAAAGTCGCACCATCCGACTGCCGGTTCACCTGGTTGAGCAGGTGAACAAGCTGGCACGGATCAAGCGCGAATTGCACCAGAACCTGGGCCGTGAAGCCACTGACGAGGAACTGGCAACCGAGTCAGGTATTCCAGTCGAGAAGATCAACGACCTGCTCGAGCACAGCCGCGACCCGGTCAGCCTCGACATGCCGGTGGGCTCCGAAGAAGAGGCGCCGCTGGGTGATTTCATCGAGGACGCCGAAGCCATGTCCGCGGAGAATGCGGTGATCGCCGAACTGCTGCACACCGACATCCGTTCGGTGTTGGCCACACTCGACGAGCGCGAGCATCAGGTGATCCGGTTGCGGTTCGGGCTCGACGACGGGCAGCCCCGCACCCTCGACCAGATCGGCAAGCTGTTCGGTCTGTCCCGCGAGCGGGTTCGCCAAATCGAGCGTGAGGTGATGGCCAAGCTGCGCAACGGCGAACGCGCCGATCGTCTGCGCTCCTACGCGAGCTGACGACCCACTTTTGACGCTGCAGTATGCCCGCCACGCCAGTGGCGGGCATACTGCTGTGCTGGAGTGTTAGCGGACCATTCACGCAGCTGGGCAAGTAGACTCAGCGGCAATGGAGGGTGCGGAATGAACGACCTGGTTGATACCACCGAGATGTACCTGCGGACCATTTACGACCTCGAAGAAGAGGGCGTGACGCCGCTGCGTGCCCGGATCGCCGAACGGCTCGACCAGAGCGGCCCCACGGTCAGCCAGACCGTGTCACGGATGGAGCGCGACGGGCTGCTGCATGTGGCCGGCGACCGCCACCTCGAGCTGACCGACAAGGGCCGCGCGTTGGCTATTTCGGTGATGCGCAAGCACCGCCTCGCTGAGCGCCTGCTGGTCGACGTCATCGGAGTGCCGTGGGAAGAAGTGCACGCCGAGGCTTGCCGGTGGGAGCATGTGATGAGCGAAGACGTCGAGCGTCGACTCTGGCAAGTGCTCAACAACCCGACGACCTCTCCGTTCGGCAACCCGATTCCCGGACTGTTGGACTTGGGCGTCGAATCGGGATTTGGTGCCGACGAGCCCAACCTGGTTCGGTTGACCGAATTGCCCGGCGGATCCCCTGTCGCGGTGGTGGTTCGGCAGCTCACCGAACACGTGCAAGGCGATATCGACCTGATCGCCCGTCTCAAGGACGCCGGCGTCGTTCCCAACGCCCGAGTGACCGTCGAGACCAACCCGGCCGGCGGCGTGACGATCGTGATACCCGGTCACGAGAATGTCAGCCTGCCCCACGAGATGGCCCACGCCGTCAAGGTCGAAAAGGTCTAGCTGGCTACCGCCTGGCGACGATGCAGTGGGGGCACCCCCAGCCGCGCTGGGGGCACCGCCCGCTTGCGGGGGACGGCGAGGGGGACGCGCAGCGCGATGAGGTGGGGTCCCCGCGCAGCTGGGGAGAGCCTGACCATCTACACGGCTCGTCGGCCAAACGCCTGCCGCGCAGGCAGGCGCACACCGAGCTGCTTGGCAAGCCGGTATCCGGTGGCCGCGAGTTCGCGGATGTGCTCGGGCCGCATGCCCGACTGCAACGCCGTGTCCAGCATGCCTGCCATCCGGTGATCGGGTTCACAGCGCAGCGCGGCCTCCAGCGACACCCCGGCCAGCGGTCCATCGCCGCGGGCATAAGCGCTGAACGCCAGCAGCACCAGCGCGTGTACCCGCCACGGCTCGGGCAGGTTGCGGGACAGCAGCGCCCAGAGCGACTCGGCCTCCCCGGCGTTTCGCCCGACCGCGAGGGCATACAGCGTGTCCCGCACCTGCACATCGGGCAGCGCGCAGGCCAGGCCGGCCAACTCGACATCGGCGAGCTGCTGTCCGTTGGCGACCCGAGCCGCCGCGGCAATGGCGCTTTCGACGTCGCGACGCACGCAGGCAACAGGGTCGGCCCGGTGCGCGGTGTCGCGCGACGCGGCATGCTCACTGATCAGATCGGCCAGCGCCGCGCGGGGGGCCTGGTCATCGGCCGCAATGACGGCTTGCAGGTCGGCGCGTCGCGCATAGAGGCGACGGCCGTCGAGCACGGCAGCCACCGCCAGCGGCGACGCAGACGGGTCGTCGACCGGGCCGCCCGCACCGCAGCCGTCCACACAGTGCCAGCGCCCCCCGGCGGCCACCCGGTCCACCACGTGGGCGGCCCACAGCACGATGTCGCGCCGCGACAGCTCCTCGCCCAGCGTCGCGCACAGTTCGCGATACTCCTCGTTGCACATCGGACAGCTCGCGCCGTCGGCGTCGACGATCACCGCGATCGCCGCGTCCGGGTCGGCGGCCGAGGCGACCTCAGCGAGATGCCCGATCTGGGCGGCAAGGGCCTCGGAAAGGTCCACCCGCATCACCGATCCCAATTCGCCCCCGCCGATCGACACCAGCACCAGTGATTTCTCCGGCACAAAGCCCAGCACGGCAGGCAGCGCGGCGATCACCGCGCCAGGGCGCTTGAGTTCAAAGTCTCGTCGCTGCTTGGTCATGGCCCACACGCTGGCAACCGGCACCGTCAGCCCGTCGGCCGCGCAGGCCGCGCGCCTGGTGCGTTGTGGACGAACTCGCATCTGGGGACATCCGGTGGCGGCACTGGACGTGATGAACAAGGTGCGCGCGCTCACCAGTTCCGAGACTGAGGTCTCAACACTCGTCGTTGTAGCCGCCCGGCGGCGCGTCACCCGGGCCGTCGGCCTCGGCACGCGCCAGCAGGTCGGAGATGTGCTGATCGAACGGCGGCGAGTAGGAAACATTCTCCGCGCAGCCACCGCCGTGCAGTCCCCCGATCAGCCCGACGACGCTCGAGCCGCTGATCCAGGGTGCGCCGCTGGTGCCATTGGCCAAGCCCTGGCACGGCAGTGACGGGTAGCCGCCGTCGGCGATCCCGGTCTTGTTCTGGCAACCGATCGGTATCCCACCGACGCCGGCCGGATAGCCGATCACGCTGACCCGGCTACCCCGCGCCGGTGCAGCACCCAGTGAGAACGCCGAACCGACCTCGGCCTCGACCGAGCCGCCATCGGGGCGGCTGACCCGGGCGATCGCATAGTCGGCGCGCGGATCCTGAGCGGTGATCCACTGCGGATCCAGATACAGCGCATCCACCGTCCACCCATCGGCGGGCGTGGCGTTGCGGACGAAACCGGGGATGAAGGTGGACGGGACCCCGGGGGCCAGGCAGTGCGCAGCGGTCAGCACCAGGTTGCCTGCGGTCGAATGGAGCACCGAGCCGGTGCAAGCGTGCAGTTCGGTGCCGCCGAAGAACACCGCACCCACCCGCGGGTCGGGCTTGACCGGAGCTGCGACGAGCGGGTTCGCGGCGTCGACGACGGCCTTACTGGATTTGCTGGTGACCGGTGCGGAGTGGGACTGATTCCCGCAGGCCGCCAGTGAGATGGCCAGGCCCACCGTCAAGCCCACCGCCGCTACCGGAACGCGCATTGACGTCGATCATGCCCGATCGTGTGACCGGAGGCCCCATTGTCAGCCCCGACGGCGCACCGCCACATTCGGCGCCGCGCGAAAACGGGTACCCCGCGGAATGCGGTCAGCAGCGACCGCGTTTTCGAACATACAGGCGGGCGACCGGGCACGGGCTCTGTGTCGCGGCCCGCCGATTTGAGAGACACTATCTGGCACGGTGCCACACGGCGCCGCGGCGAGGAGGCGACATCGATGGGCCACAACCAGCCCCCGGACAGGGAGCAGCGGTACCAGCCCGAGCAGAACGGCATGTACGAGCTTGAGTTCCCAGCGCCGCAGTTGTCGTCTTCAGATGGGCGCGGCCCGGTTTTGGTGCACGCACTGGAAGGCTTTTCCGACGCCGGTCACGCGATCCGGCTGGCCGCCACACACCTCAAGGACACGTTGGACACCGAGCTGGTGGCCTCGTTCGCGATCGACGAACTGCTCGACTATCGGTCGCGGCGGCCGCTGATGACGTTCAAGACTGACCACTTCACCAACTACGACGATCCCGAGCTCAGCCTCTATGCCCTGCACGACAGCGTCGGGACACCGTTTCTGCTGCTGGCCGGGTTGGAGCCAGACTTGAAATGGGAGCGGTTCATCACCGCGGTGCGGTTGCTGGCCGAACGGCTGGGCGTCCGGCAAACGATCGGCCTGGGCACCATCCCGATGGCGGTTCCGCACACCCGCCCGGTGACGATGACAGCGCATTCCAACAACCGCGAGCTAATCACCGACTTCACGCCGTGGATCGCCGAGGTCCAGGTACCCGGCAGCGCCTCGAACTTGCTCGAATACCGAATGGCTCAGCACGGGCACGAGGTAGTCGGCTTCACCGTGCATGTCCCGCATTACTTGGCGCAGACGGACTATCCGGCAGCCGCGCAGGCACTGCTGGAGCAGCTTGCCAAGACCGGATCGCTGCAGTTGCCGCTCAAAGCACTGGCTGAAGCCGCAGAAGAGATCAAAACCAAGGTTGACGAGCAGGTCGAGGCCAGCTCGGAGGTGGCTCAAGTGGTGGCCGCGCTGGAGCGCCAGTACGATGCTTTCATTGCAGCTCAGGAGAATCGGTCGTTGCTGACGCGTGATGAAGATCTGCCTAGCGGCGACGAACTCGGCGCGGAGTTCGAGCGATTCCTGGCACAGCAGGCAGAGAAGAAGTTTGACGACGACGATCCGACCTGATCGCCCTCCCGGGCCCGACAGCGAAGTTGGCGACATGACCCAGCGGAAGCCAAACCTGCGCCCGGTGCGCGAGGTGACGCCTTCGCTGCAGTTTCGTACGGTTCACGGGTACCGGCGAGCATTCCGGATCGCCGGCTCGGGCCCGGCGATGCTGCTGATTCACGGAATCGGTGACAACTCCACCACCTGGGAGACCGTTCAAGCCAAACTCGCGCAGCGGTTTACCGTCATCGCGGTCGACCTGCTGGGCCACGGGCAGTCAGACAAGCCACGTGCGGACTATTCAATTGCGGCCTACGCCAACGGGATGCGGGACTTGCTTTCGGTCCTGGAGATCGAGCGTGCCACCGTAGTCGGCCATTCGCTCGGTGGCGGGGTGGCGATGCAATTCGCTTACCAGTTCCCGCACCTGGTCGAGCGGTTGGTGCTAGTCGGCGCCGGCGGCGTCACCAAAGACGTCAACATCGTGTTGCGGTTGGCGTCGTTGCCGATGGGCAGCGAGACGCTGGCGCTACTGCGACTACCGCTGGTGCTGCCGGCCCTGCAGCTCGTCGGCCGCGCAGCCGGCCTGGTGTTGGGATCAACCAGTCTGGGCCACGACCTGCCGGACGTGCTGCGAATACTGGCCGACCTGCCGGAGCCGATGGCCTCCGCGGCGTTTACCCGCACACTGCGGGCGGTGGTGGACTGGCGTGGTCAGATGGTCACCATGCTGGACCGATGTTATTTGACTGAATCCGTTCCGGTGCAGATCATTTGGGGCACCGATGATGTGGTAGTTCCGGTCAGCCACGCCCGGATGGCGCACGCCGCGATGCCGGGCTCCCGACTGGAGATTTTCGAGCGCTCCGGGCATTTCCCGTTCCACGACGATCCTGACCGCTTCATCGAGGTCGTCGAGCGCTTCATCGACACCACCGAGCCAGCCGAATACGACCAGGCCGCTCTTCGCGAGCTACTCCGCAGCGGCGGCGGCGCACAAACCCTCTCCGGACCGGTCGGCACCCGTGTTGCCGTGTTGGAAGCCATGGGCTCCGACGAACGCAGCGCCACCTGATCCTCGCGATCTCGTCGGAGACCCAATCGTCGTACAGTCGATTTCATGAGCATCGATGTCACGGTGTTGCGCGTTTTCACCGATGCACAGGGCAATTTCGGCAATCCACTGGGCGTCGTCGACGCTGGTAGCGTGGGGCCCCAGTATCGCCAGCGTCTGGCAGCCCAATTAGGGTACAGTGAAACGGTTTTCGTCGACTTGCCCATCGTCGGTTCCACCACGGCGCAGGCTCGTATCTACACCCCACTCACCGAACTGCCGTTCGCCGGGCACCCGACGGTCGGGGCGTCGTGGTGGCTGCGCGCCCGAGGAACCCCGATCCGCACACTGCGGGTGCCGGCGGGCATCGTGCAGGTGGACTACGACGACGACATCACCTTCATCAGCGTCCGCTCGGAATGGTCTCCGCAGTATGCCATTTACGACCTCAAATCGCTTGACGACCTCGCAGCCGCCGACCCCGCCGACTTTTCCGACGACGTGGCGCACTACTTGTGGACCTGGACCGACGAGCCCGCCGGATCGCTGCGGGCTCGGATGTTCGCCGCCAACCTGGGTGTGCAGGAGGATGAAGCGACGGGATCCGCCGCGGCGCGGCTCACCGACTACCTGAGCCGCGACTTGACAATCACCCAGGGCAAGGGCTCGGTCATCGAAACCACCTGGAGCCCAGTGGGCTGGGTTCGGGTCGGCGGTCGCGTGGTCGACGACGGCGTGACGCACATCGTCTGACTACACCGGCAGCTGTGACACACGGAGCAGCAGCTGACCCTCGAGTCCCGCCGCGCGGTGCACGCCGATCTCCGCGACCTCCGGCGACGTCACGGTCGCGGCAAATGCTGCGGCAGAAGGATATTCGACCAGTACACAGGTGTCCCACGCGTCCTCGATCTCGCCGATCACCAACGACGCGATGTGCCCGCCGAACACCACCCGGCCACCGCGCTCTTCGATGAGTTTCTGCATCGCCGCGGCGTAGAGATCGTAGGCTTGGCGACCGGTCAAGTCGCTGGGACGCCCATCCGAATAGGCCGCCCGCTGTCGAAACCTGAGCAGGTTGAGCATCACGACGGGCTCATCGGAGGTGTCCGCCATCAGCGCTTCGATACGGGAACGCGTTGGGTAGATAGCGTTTTGGACGTCCACGCGACTCAGCCTTTCCGGTGCAATACCGCAGACAGGTGATGCTGCACCGGTTGTCCGACCGCACCCATGTCCAACGAGTATGACAACTCGTCGCCGTCGAGCCGATAGCGACGGCCCAGCGCGCTGACTTCTTTGGCGGTCGGCGTCAGCCCGATCGCGGACGCCGTCATGTCCAGCTCGATCGTCGCGCCGTCGGCAGCGTATGTGCCCACCTCGATTTCGGTGATCCCGTTCGGGTGCGCGAGCACCAGTTCAACGTGACCGGGTCGCGGTACGCGCAGATACCCCGTCTCGGCGTGCAGGGGCCTGCCGTCGGCAGCGGCCGTGGTTTTTTGGCCATAGACCAAAAACGGCTTGCCCACATGAGAAAACGCGACTTCCTCGAGGTAGTCAAACGGCTCGATGGTGGGGTAGTTCCCCGACCCCCGGCCCTCCCATGCACCGAGCAACGGGGCGAGCGCGTGCAGATCGGGATGCAGATCAGGCGCCATGCCGCTCAGCGTAGTCCGGCGACGATGCGGGCCAGAATGGCTCGCTGTGGGGGCACCACCCGCTTGCGGGGGCGAGCCGGACCATCAAACCCAGTCCGGGTGCATTAGGCAGCGTGTACGTCTGGCGTGCGTACATGCTCGGGGCGGAAGCCCCGACCGACGACAACTGGCGGGATGAACTGTAACGGGCCACGGCCGACGAACTTGGGGACATGAATTGGCGACAGGTCGCCGCTCAGCTGGGGTTGGATCACCCGGTTTTGGATCAGTACTTGACCGGCTTGGATGAGCCGGGCGGGTAGTTCGCGTCGGCGCTGCACCTTGGCGAGGTCGGCATCGGTCAACCGGTCTTCGCGCAGCGGCGAGCAGAGGATGTTGGCCGCGGCCACCGCATCGGCTACCGCGAGGTTGATGCCGACCCCACCCACCGGTGACATGGCATGCGCGGCATCGCCAATGCACACCAGCCCGGTACGCCACCAGGTCTTCAGCCGGTCCACCCGCACATCGAGATGGCTGGTGTCATCCCAGGAGCGCAATCCGGCGAGGCTTTCACGCAGCTGTGGTCGCGCCGCGACCAGGCGCTCTTTGAACGCGTCGAGCGAACCCTCCCTGAGATCGTCCCCCTTTGGCACCGGATAGGCGATCTGCCAGTAGTCGCCGCGGTAGATCATGGCCAACACCAGGCCTTTGCGGATCACCCCGAAGAGCTCCTGCGGATCGCCGGGGCACCATTTGAGCCGGAACCACAAGACATCCACCGGCGAGTGGGCCGAGGCGAGGTCGAGACCCGCCGCAGCCCGTACGACGGATTTGCGGCCGTCTGCACCCACCACGAGATTGGTACGCAACTCCAGTTCCGGTGTGCGCACTCCGACTACCCGATCGCCCTCGATGATTAAATCCTGGACCTCGGCGTTGCGAATCAAGGTGAATTCCGGATAGACAGAAGCCTTTTCGGCGAGAAAGTCCAGGAAGTCCCACTGCGGCATCAGTGCGATGTACGGCTGTTTGAAGCCAAGTCGTTTAAGCGCGCTGAAATTACCGAAGGTGCGCAGCTGGCCGTCGGTGTCAAAGGCAACGCGCGTGACTTTCGTGTGTGGCAAACGCAGGAACTCATCGATGAAGCCCAACTCGTCCATGATCCGCAGTGTTGTGGGATGCACGGTGTCGCCGCGGAAGTCGCGCAGGAAGTCGTTGTGTTTCTCCAGCACAACGACCTGGATGCCCGCGCGGGCCAGCAACAAGGCATGAATCAAGCCCGCGGGGCCCCCACCGGCAACACAGACCTGGGTTCGCAGAACGCGTGTCATGGCCCGACACTACGGGTGTCAGCTGGATGCCGACACCTTGCGGTGAGCGCGCAGTGCCTCGATCTCGCGCTCGAAATCGTCTGCAGAGGAGAAGGACCGGTACACCGAGGCGAATCGCAGATAAGCCACCTCGTCGAGTTCTCGCAGTGGGCCGAGGATAGCCAGGCCGACCTCGTGGCTGGGGACTTCCGGCGACCCGTTCGCCCGTACGGTGTCTTCGACCTGCTGGGCCAGTAAGTTCAGCGCGTCTTCGTCAACTTGACGGCCCTGGCATGCCCGCCGCACACCTCTGATCACTTTCTCACGGCTGAAGGGTTCGGTGACACCGCTGCGCTTGACGACCGCGAGCACCGCGGTCTCCACCGTGGTGAATCGCCGGCCGCACTCCGGGCATGACCTACGACGTCGGATGGCCTGACCCTCGTCGGTCTCGCGGGAGTCGACCACGCGGGAATCGGGATGACGACAGAACGGACAGTGCATGGCCGCTCCTTCGCCGCGCCGACAACGAGATGTTTCGAACCATCCCGAGCCTACCTGCGCACTCCCCCGCCTACCTAGCGTCACCAGCGGTCGTGCCTGGTAGCCCTCGCCACGGGTGGCGACCGGCACTGGGCCAAACGGGTTTTGGCGATGCACGGCTAAACCGTCAGCCCACCGGTGCAATCAGCGTCTGACCGGCCGCCACCGCCGCGGAATCCATATCGTTGAGTTCGCGGATGCGCGCGGCGACCCGAGCGGTCGGTGCATCGGGTGCCACCCGGGCGGCCAGGTGCTGCAGAGTCTCACCGGGCTCGACGCGCACCACGGCGAGCTTGTCGGGCATGTGGCCCGCCGTCTGGCCCGAGCCGCCATGCAGCAGGTCACCGAAATGCGCCACCAGCCCAAGCCAGACGGTGATCAGGGCGGCGAGTAGCGCCAGCCCCACCGTGGTCACTGGGGTAATCGGACGCGGCCGATGCGGGGCGGCCGAAACCAACACCCCAGTGCCGCGGTAGCGCGGGCGCGCGGCCACTGGTCTCGACGGCTGGGGACCCCGGGGGCCAGGCGGGCGACGCCGAGCGGCCGGACGCACGTGCACTGGCCGACTCCGGGTCGGCACGCTTGGCGGGATCATCTCGATGGGCATCATGTGCGGTTCTCCATTCGGCTAGTGCTCGCTCACTTGTTCGAAGAGTAATCGATAATGCGTTCGAATACCGAACATGTGATCGAATCGTTGCACACGCTCGGAGACCATACGGCGGGGCACCGACAAGTCCTGCTACCCAGGCCGCAGACGTTATCGCGACACGCCTCGAACACATGTTTGATATCGAGCGCCATTGCGACTACATTCGGCCATATGAGCGATAGCAGCGATACCCCCGACGAGCTTCCCCGCGGCACTCGATCAGCGGAGTCAGGGCTGACCGAACGGCAGCGGACGATTCTGGACGTCATCCGCGCCTCGGTCAGCAGTCGCGGATACCCGCCGAGCATCCGGGAAATCGGTGATGCCGTCGGTCTGACATCGACGTCCTCGGTGGCCCACCAACTGCGCATGCTGGAGCGCAAAGGCTACCTTCGTCGTGACCCCAACCGTCCGCGCGCTGTCGATGTCCGCGGCGCCGACGACACGACCGTGCGGCCGCCGGTCCTCACTGAGGTAGCCGGCTCGGACGCCCTACCCGAGCCCACGTTCGTCCCCGTTTTGGGACGCATCGCGGCCGGTGGCCCGATCCTTGCCGAGGAAGCCGTCGAAGACGTCTTTCCGCTTCCGCGCGAACTCGTCGGCGAGGGCGCGCTGTTCCTGCTCAAGGTGGTCGGTGAGTCCATGGTCGATGCCGCCATCTGCGACGGCGACTGGGTGGTGGTTCGCCAGCAAAACGTGGCCGACAACGGTGACATCGTGGCGGCGATGATCGACGGTGAGGCCACCGTCAAAACCTTCAAGCGCACCGGTGGCCAGGTCTGGCTGATGCCGCACAACCCGGCCTTCGACCCCATCCCGGGCAACGACGCTGCCGTGCTCGGCAAGGTCGTGACCGTGATCCGCAAGATCTAGCCCGGCGCGGCCAGTCTGGCCGCTAACCGGCCCTGGTGAACCCGTTGGCTCGCGCGATTTCTTCGCTGGCGAACCAGATTTCAGCCATGGTGTCCTCGTATAGCTCGCTGTCAGGCATGTAGTAAAGCCCGAAGCTGGCGTTGGCCTTCACCGGGTACCCATCCGGTACCTGGTAGGGGTCGTCCATCGGAAGGTGAATCGCGAGCTGACCGGGCGCGATTGGCGTAGCAGCGGGATGCACAGTGTCGTCGGCGCTGTCTGTTGCGGCATGACGCCCGCTGCTGGCTTCGCTGCGCAGTTCGCTTGCCGATGGGATCCGCGTGGGGGCTGTGTCCACTGCGTCGGGATCTTCGTCAAAGTCTTCATCGAGGTCTTCATCCACATCGGAAAGCTCCGCGGCGCTGACGATTTCGTCGACCAGCGACTCTTCGGCGAGGTCGTCATGGGCTGGCGGCGTCCAGTCGCTGGTCGGCTGTTGACTAGGCAGGCGCACGCTCCGCGGACGAACCGGCGCCTGATACACCTCGGACAGACTCGACGTCGCGAGATCCTCATCAGCTTCGGGTGACGAGTGCGACTCAGACTCCGTGAGCGCGTCGTAGCCCACCTCGTCGGAATGGTCGGGTTCGGCGGCCCTGGTGTCAGTGTCATGCCGGGCCGCGCGGCGCCGGCGCGCTCTCGACAACGCCAGCAGAGCCACCCCGATCAGCAGCAGCGCCGGTATCGCAACCGCTAGCCACCACCACCAGTGCTGGGTCAGCGCTCCCCCGCCGGCAGTCGGCGCCGCGTTGGCCGGCGTCTTCTGGCCCGGCACCTGCACCCCGGACAGTCCCGACGCTAGATTGGCGGGTTGGGTGCTGAAGGTGTTCTTCGCTTGGTTCCAGGCGATCTGGCCACCGGTGAACCGCTGCGTGACCACTCCGTGGCTCAGCGTCTGGTCGCTCTGCGGCGCGCCCAATTTGCCGGTCGCTCCGCCGAGTTTGTCCCACCCGGCTCTGATGGCGCCCCGGACGACGTAGGCGCCGTGTTTGGGTGTCCAGAAAATCACGGGTTTGTCGGCAGCGGAAAACGGGCTGATTCGGCTTGCCGGCTTAAGACCGCCGTCGGCCTCGTTGGCGATCGGGAAACCGAGGTTGCCGCCCGGGCCGCCCAACGACTCGTATTTCGACAGGATGTCGGTCTCGACGGCGTTAGCCCCGGTGGCAGGGCTGAAAAAGACCTTGCCGCCGGCGAAGTTCTGGGCCAGCCCGTCGCTGCCCACCGGGTATTGCCCGCCTGCTTTGGGGCCCAGCGGACCCGACGCACCACCGGCTGCCCGCCAGGCCATGTTGATATCCGCCGTCGGGTCGATGGGTACCTGCAGGTCCGTGAGTTGCTTGGCCAGATCGGGCGGCTGCGTGGTGAACGCTTTGGTCAGCCGGTTCCACGACACCCGGCCGGCGCTGAACGCCTGGGTGGCGATTTCGCCGTCATAGGTTTCATCACCGACCGGGACGCCCAGCGCCCCACCGGAGCTGCCCAGCTTGTCCCAGGCAGCGTTGATCGCTCCGCGCACGACGAACGCCCCATGCGCTGCGGTCCAGAAGATCACCGGCTTGTCGCTGGCCGAAAACATACTGACCCGGCTGTCGGCCCCCGCCAGCCCCGGTACTTCGTTGATGGTTGGGAAACCGAGGTCACTGGCGGCCGGGCCCCCGAGGGCTTCGTACTTGTCCAGCACGGCGCCCATCATCGATCTGGGGCCAGTGGCGGGGGTGAAGAACATCTTGCCGTGCACGAAGTCTTGGGCGAATCCGTCCCCGGCGACGTAGCACTCACCTTGTTTGGGGCCGAGATCCGAAGTGTCGCCGCCGGCGGCCTTCCATGCCGCGGTGATCGCGTCGTCGGCCTCGCCCAGCGGGGATGCCGCCGCGACGGGCGCCAGCAACGCCGTGCACAAACCTAAGCATCCCGCCAGGGTCAGCAGAGCAAGCACACCGCGCCCCACGACGCTGTCCGATCGACCGTGCTGCCCGCTCATCCCACCTCCCGGCCGCCGCTCAGACCGAAGTCTGTGGCCACTTTCGACCGCTCCGCGGGCCGACACAACTGGGTGCCGACCGACGACGGATGCGAAGTCATGTGCAAGACACTACGGAAACGAATATCCACCGATGTGGAAATGATCTCCACAACGCGTTCGGTGTCGCACTCAGCTGATGTGGTTTTGCGTTACGGTGCTCCGATACTGGGGTGGGCACCCGCAACTGCGCGGCAGAGGAAACGGAGCGGACATGGGTGTTTCCGGACCCGTCTGGTCCGTGATAATCGCCGTCATCGTCGGGCTCGTTCTGTTTGACTACCTCGTCAACGTCCGTCGGACACACACGCCGACCTTGCGTGAAGCGGCACTGTGGTCGGCGGCCTATGTCGGGATCGCGATCCTTTTCGGCCTTGGCGTCTGGGTCTTCGGCGGAACAACTATGAGCGTCGAATACTTCGCCTGCTACGTGAGCAACGAAGCCCTGTCCATCGACAATTTGTTTGTCGTTCTGTTCATCGTGAGCAGCTTCGCGGTACCGCGAATCGCCCAGCAGAAAGTGCTGTTATTCGGCCTTGTCTTCGCGCTCATCGCACGCACTGGATTTATTTTTATCGGCGCTGCGGTGATCACGGTCTTCGATTGGGCGTTTTACTTTTTCGGGGTGGTTCTGCTGGTCATGGCGGGCAACCTGGCCAAACCATCGGGGTCGGAAAGCCAGAGCACGAATACGGTGATCGTCCGTATCGCCAGACGGCTGTTGCACACCTCAGAGAGCTATGACGGCGACCGGATGTTCACCGTGGAAAACGGCCACCGAGTCATGACGCCGATGCTGCTGGCGATGGTCGCCGTCGGCGGAGCCGACCTGTTGTTCGCCTTTGACTCGATACCGGCGCTGTTCGGGCTATCCCAGAACGTCTACCTGGTGTTCTCGGCCACCGCGCTGTCACTGCTAGGCCTACGTCAGCTGTACTTCTTGATCGATGGGCTGCTCGACCGGCTGGTGTACCTGTCCTTTGGCCTGGCGGCGATCTTGGCCTTCATCGGGGTGAACCTGATGCTGCAAGCCCTGCACGACAACAACGTTCCCTTCATCAACGATGGAAACCCGGTCCCCGTCCCCGACATCAGCACGACCGTGTCGTTGACGGTCATCATCGTCATCCTGCTGATCACCACGGTGGCGTCTTTGGTGTCGCCGCGCGGGCGGGCGCAGAGCGCGGTCGCCGGGGCCCGTCGGCATGCCGCGGAGTACGTCAACGAGGACGACCCGGCCGACTCCGACGAGCGGGAAAAGCTGTTCCGTCGAATGCTCGTCGAAGAAGAGCGGATCAGCGCGCTGCCCATGAAATACCGCAACAGAATCCGTCGCGAAGAAGAGCTGATGGATCTGCTCGGACAAGCCCACCAGGCCCACGACGCACACCTGCCCGGTCACCGGCCCGCGTCGTCGCCGGGTTAGACGCCGAGGCTGCGGCCGATGATTTCTTTCATGATCTCAGTGGTGCCGCCGTAGATGGTCTGCACCCGCGCGTCCAGATAAGCCCGCGCGATCGGGTATTCGCGCATGTATCCGTAGCCACCGTGCAATTGCAGGCAGCGATCGATCAGGTGCACTTGCTTCTCGGTGGAATACCACTTGGCCATCGCAGCCTGCTCGGCGGATAACTTCTCATCCAGGTGCAGGCGGATGAACTCGTCGACCATGATCCGGACCATGGTCGCCTCGGTCGCCAATTCGGCCAGCACGAATCGGCTGTTCTGAAAACTGCCCACCGGCTTGCCAAACGCCTTGCGCTCTTTGGTGTATTGCAGCGTCTGCTCCAGCACGGTCTCCATTGCCGTGGCCGCCATGATGGCGATTGAGATCCGCTCCTGCGGCAGGTTCTGCATCAGGTAGATGAAGCCCAGCCCCTCGTCGCCGAGTAGGTTCTCCGCGGGGACCTTGACGTCGGTGAACGACAACTCGGCGGTGTCCTGGGCGTCGAGGCCGATTTTGTCCAGGTGCCGGCCGCGCTCGAAGCCTTCCATGCCACGTTCGACGACCAGCAGCGAAAAGCCTTGCGCGCCTTTGTCCGGATCAGTCTGGGCCACCACGATCACCAGGTCGGAGTTGATCCCGTTGGTGATGAACGTCTTGGATCCGTTGAGCACATAGTGGTCGTCCTGCTTGACCGCGCGGGTCTTGATGCCCTGCAAGTCGCTGCCAGTACCCGGCTCAGTCATGGCGATCGCGGTGATTAGCTCGCCGGTGCAGAACTTGGGCAGCCAACGCTGCTTTTGCTCCTCGCTGGTCAACCGCAGTAGGTAGGGCGCCACCACGTCGTTGTGCAGCCCGAATCCGATGCCGCTGTAGCGGCCCGCGGTGGTCTCCTCGGTGATGATCGTGTTGTACCGGAAGTCGGGGTTGCCACCGCCGCCATACTCCTCGGGCACCGCCATGCCCAGGAAGCCTTGCTTGCCGGCTTCCAACCACACCCCACGGTCGACGATCTTCGCCTTCTCCCACTCGTCGTGGTAGGGGGCGACGTGGCGATCCAGGAAGCCCCGGTAGGACTCGCGGAACAGCTCATGCTCGGGTTCGAACAGCGTGCGCTGGTACTTGACGGCGCTACCCATTGATGACCTCCAGCGGATGGGGACTCTGCCGCCCAACATATACCAACCGGATGGTTGGGAGGCCCGGCGCCATGCTCGGGCTTACAGTCAGCGTCGTGGACGAAACGATCCTGGTGCAGGAACACGGCCAACTGCTCGAATTCTCCTATACCGACATGCTTTGCTATGCCGGGCCGTATTCGCCTGCGGGTGTGGCCAATGCCTTCAAAGTGATGCAGCGGGCATTTGCCGCGCTGTCTCCCAACCAACCGCCGCAACGGCGCTCGATTGTCATTCGGACCCCGTTTGCGGGCCCGGGAGCCCGCGACGGCTTTGAAGCCGTCACCCGCGCATTCACCGACGGGCGCTACACCATCGATCCCGCCCTGGCGCGGCCGGATCGAGGGCGGCTGCTGCAAAGCTTCGTCTTCCAGGTCACCACCGCCGGCCGCACCGCGACTCTGCTGCTGCGCAAAGGCTTCGTCACCGCCGAATTCATCGATCTCGCAAGCAAATCCGACCGCGTCCAGGCCGAAGAGGCGCGCCTCAATCAGCTCAAGGCCGAGCTGGCGGAGCGGCTGCTGGCAGCACCCGCCGAGCACGTCTACGACCTGGCCGACTGAGTGTCGCGACTCCGCTCGCCGACCATGCCGTTTTTCCCCCGATGCTGTCTTAGCGCAACCTGAAGACCACCTACAGGTTTGACGAACGGCTCGTCGACGTTGGTCGGCGGCTTCTAAGAGTGCGCTACCTGGTGACTTGTTGTTAGCGGTCAACAACGGCTAGCGGTGAAAATGTCTGTCCGAAGTGCGCAAATAGCGACGAACAGACATGGTTGTTGTTGGCTGCTGTCGAGTGCTCTGCGGACTGTCTGCGGACTGTGAACCTCGAGCGACCACGGCATACGTGCGATCCAAATGACCGGGCGGCTCAGCGCGGCGTCAGCACACAGGGGCCAACAATTGAGGATCATGCAGATCCATCCCTGAACCTCCACACAAGCGGTGGGTGACCGTGACTGGCATGCGCTGCTTGATGCGCACGATGCGGTTGTGCGGTCGCAGCTCGCACGGTTTCGGTGTCGCGAGGTGAACGCATCCGGCGACGGGTTCCTGGCGATGTTCGACGGCCCGCAGCGGGCGATCCGCTGCGCGATGGCAATTCGCGATGCCGTGCAAGCACTGGGCATCGAAGTCCGCGCCGGTCTGCACACGGGGGAATGCGAGGTGCGCGGCGAATGACATCGGCGGGATCGGTGTGCACATCGGCGCGCGGGTGAGCGCCCTGGCAGGCCCGAACGACGTTTTGGTGTCCAGCACGCTGCGCGACCTGGTGATCGGATCAGGGCTGGAGTTCGAAAACCGCGGTGCTCACCAACTCAAGGGTGTGCCTGGCGACTGGCGCCTCTTCGCCGTCGCTTCTACGTAGCGGTACTTGGCCAAACTCATTTCGCCTGAACCGTTTTGATTTCTGCTCAGAAACTAATTCGACGATGCGGCGTAGAGACATTCGACTGCGTCGGTACCGTGGTCGGCTGTTCATCGCGTAACGCATCTCCGAGAACACGGCAGAAGTCTGAAGGCCGGGAGCGAGTCGGCCGCCGTTTACGCTGTCTCAAGAGCGGTCCGCTCACATGCCCTTCAGCCAGTCGTAGCACCGGCGTATAAGCGTTGCCGGCACGATCCACAGGTTGAGATTCAAGGTCATCCCATTACGTCCATCTACTGAGCGGCGAAATAGAAGCCCAGCAAGAGCCCGAAGAGAGCGACTAGCCATCCGCTCGTCGTCGCCTTGAGCCACGTGGGTGCGTGTCGGACCTCCATGAAGTGCCATATCACCAACTGTGCCTTCACCGCCGCGGCCAGCAGCACGACGACGGTGATCGTGATGTCGAGGTGGTGTGCCGCGCCGCCCATCGCGGCGAATGTCTCATCGGTGGCTTTGCGCACGTCGGTAGCCAGAGCGGTCAGCCAGGCCCATGACGCCACGATCACCGCGGTCAGGAGTGCCCACACGAAGGTCAGCGGGTTGCGAAGATACGCCTTCACAGGATCACCTCATCAAGTAGAGCAACGCGAACAGGATGAGCCACACGATGTCGACCATGTGCCAGTACGTTGCGCCGGTTTCCACGAACGAGATTCGGGGTTTGGCTGGTCCACGCAGGCTGCGGATGACGAAGCAAAGGATCACCAGCCCGAGGAGCACGTGGCACAGGTGCATTCCTGTCATCACGTAGTAGTACATGAAGAACAGGTTTGTTCCCGGGGTCATGCCGGCGGTGATCTCCGGGATGTATTCGAACATTTTGAGCAGGGGGAAGGCCGCGCCGCAGGCCAATGCGATGACGAACAGCCGGAGCGCGTCCGCGGTCTTTCCGGCGCGGGCCGCTGTGGTGCCCAGCGCAACGAAGAGCGAACTGGTTACTAGCACGACGGTGTTGACGGCGCCGATGTTCAGGTTCAGCTTCGCGTGGCCCTGCAGGAACATGTCCGGGTGTTGGCCGCGGTAGTACATGTAGCTCACGAAGTAGACGCCGAAGATGATCAGGTCGCCGATGACGAAGAACCACATGCTCGGATCGCCGGGAACGTGTTTGCGCGCGTCGATATTTCGTCTGTTGCCGGTGCCGGTGGTGAACTCCTCTGCGATCTCGGTCATGCGCTGGCCCTCGGCAGGGTGTCGGTTGAGGCGGGTTCCGGTTCGAGCCAGGCGTTCTCGAGTTCGTCGTCGGGCTGGTTCTTGATCGCCCGGAATATGCACACGTACACGATGAATTGCCATGACACGAACAGCGTCATCGCCAACCAAAACGTCATCAGGCCGTTCCAGGCGAATGGGCCCGACTTAGCGATCCACACCGGTGCGGCGATCAGTTCGCTCACGTACTGCCAGATGGTGTAATAACCGAGCCATTTCGGCAGAATTCTGTTCTCATCGAGGATGATGGCCAGACCGAAGGCCATCCACATGACGCAGAAGCACCCCAACGAGCCGATGAACGCCAGGTAGCCGAAGTCGTAGAGCATCGCCAGGATCGCCGGGTCGTAGCCGGGGCGGAAGGCGCCCAGCCCAAAGCAGAACAGCGGGAAAAGCATCCCGACAATCGTGCCGGTGATCGCACCCATCATCACGGTGTATCGAAACACTGGGCTTACCGACATCCGCTTGATCTGTATGAGGTACACCGCGTTGGACACCGGCCCCAGACCGAACGCCAACGTTAGAACGGCGCATGCGATTACCAGGTTGTGCGAGTCCATGAACTCGACGATCTGCGCCTGCGGACTGCTCGGGGATCGTGGCGGCATCATCCAGCTCAGCGGGACGAAAACCACCCCGAATACGGAGAAGAAGAACGGGACCGACCAGAAGGCGATCCACTGATCGACCTTCCCGGACTTGCGCCACGGTCGGGAACGCGTCGTAGCGGGTTCGGATGCCGGGGCCGCGCTCTTGGTCATGCCAGAGCCTCCCCCTCGCTGCCCTGGCGATTGACCACGCCCAGAAGAACAACGAACATCACCACAATGTAGATCGCAAAAACGCTGAGCCGCAGGGTGAATGACACGGCGCCATTGAACGCGAGCGGCCCCGACTTGTGCAAAATCGAGAACGCGCTCGGAATCAGCAGAGCCGCGATGACGATGTTGAAGTGCGCCACCCAGCGCGGAAAGATCGGGTCTGACCGTGCGTCGAGGTAGACGCTGATGGCGAGGCAGAGATTTTGCACGACGATCGTGCCGACCGGCGCGATGAAGAAGAACCACGCCATGTCGTTGAGCAGGCTGATCAGTTGCGGGTCACGCTCGGGTCGGAACGCAGCAATCCCCCAGCAGTAGTCGGCGAGGATGAACGCCGTGAGTCCCACCCCTACGCAGAGGATGTAGGCATAGGTGAAGACACTGCTCGAGGTGGCGGTCCGGGATATCTGGACGGCGGTTACCGCGAAGAGCGGGACCAGCGAGCACGCAATGAGATTGCCCAGTATCGCGACGCCGAGTATGCCCGTGACATTCTCGGCGAAGAACGCCGCGACCTGCTCGGGTGGCATCGTCGGCGACAGGGGTGGTGAGAACACCGGGAACAGAAAGTAGGCCAGGGCGAATAGCGCCCCGGCCGGCGGTACCGTCCACAACAGGATGCGTTGGCCCTTGGTATTAGCCGCCACGGATGTCGTCATCGCCACCGTCCTGCTATCTGAATCTGCTGCTGCCATCCGCGGTCGGACCGGGCTGTTTCGCATCCGATCGTCTGACCGGCGTCTTCGCCGAAATCTTAGATCCGTGAGTCTCACGTCGATGAAGCTCCCTTATCACGTGCGCACGTGAGCGATCCGCACGCGCGGGACCTATTTGCGCTTCGTCCACGCCAAAAGAGGCCAGTGAGACCATTACCGGTCTCTGGCCGCGCTCAACGAATGGGCTACGTCCGCCCCTGGACCAGCAACAGCCGACGCAGACGCGTCTAGACGATTTCCTTCGCCCCTACAACACTCGACGAGGCCGCGCTGCAGCTGGCATTTAGCTGATTTCATCGCGCCGGGGTTGAAAGATCAGACTCAGCTGCTGTGCAACGGACGGGCAAATGCGTCGGACCACGCAGCGAGCTGTTGGTCGACCAAGTCGTAGGGCCGACGGCGGTGATCCGGGTGACCCGGTCGACAAGTTCACGCAGCACTGCCTGCGCTTCCATGCGTGCCAGAGGAGCTCCGACACACATGTGTGCGCCATATCCGAAGCCGACATGCATGCGCGGGTTGCGGTCTGCGCGGTATTCGTCAGGTTCGTCGAAGACGAGCGGGTCGCGGTTGGCCGCACCGAAAGACAGGAGCAGACGTGCGCCGGCGGGAATGGTCACCTCGCCGACCTGGTAGTCCGTACGCGTGTAGCGGTAGAGGTTTTGGATAGGGCTGGAGATGCGCAGTTGTTCCTCGACGGCGATGGGGATGAGGTCCGGGTTGGCGCGGATGAGATCGTATTGGTCGGGGTTTCGGGCCAACGTGTCGAACATGCCGCCGAGTAGGTTGGTAGTGGTCTCGTTACCGGCGATGAGCAGCAGCAGGGCAACGTAGAACAACTGATCGTCGCTCAGGTTGCCTTCGCTGCTGTGTTGCAGTAACCGCCCAAGCACGGTGTCCGAACCTTTGAGATCACCGGTGGCGAGATGACGCAGGAAGTAGCGTCGTAGTGCGATGACCGCACGCATTGAATTTGCAATGTCCACAACCCCTTTGGGTGTTGGTGAAAAATTAATGATCCGAACGCTGTTTTCTGACCATCGCCGGAAGTCGGCAACGTCGGTGTCTGGCACGCCCAGGATCGCGGCGATCATACGCATCGGCATCGGTATGGCCAACCTTTGTACCACGTCGCATCCAGGTTCGGCGAGCACCTCGGACACCAGTTCGGCTGCAAGCTTGTCGGCAATTTCCTGCCAGTTTTCCAGCGCAACACGGGTGAAGGCGGGCTGGACTTGCTTACGTAGCCGGGCGTGTTCGTCACCGTCTGTGAGCACTAAGAGATCAGCCGCCATTCTGACTCGCGTTACCCCCCGGGTGCTGGTGACCTGATCTGTGTCGCGTAATGCGGCGCGGACGTCATTCAATCGGCTCAGGATCCAGGTGGCGCGCTTCGGGTTGTAGTGCACACGCCCGCTACGATGCAGCGCTCGGTAGGCCTCGTGGGGCTGAGCCGCGGTGGCGGGGTCCAGCGGGTCGTAGTCGGTGTTGACCGCGCCAGTCCAGCCTCGATAGCCCTGCCGGCGCGTGCGGATCGCCCCGGCGAGATTCATCTCTATGGCGCTGCCAAGGGGTTTAAGTAACGTAACGATGCCGCGCGGGCTGTTCACCGCCATGACCATTGCACCTTTCGTCCGTTAGTAAAGAACGCAACGGTCTCGGGCCGGCGAGGGGGTACCGTGCGGGTCGGAGTGAAAAGTGTTGTGCGCCAAAGCAAGGGTCTCCTCAAGCTCGCGGATGCACGGGCATGCAGGTCGGGTGGGCGCATGCCAACCGGAAGTGATGGCGCTCCACCGTCATGCCCTCAGATTCGGCGCTGGCGCCCGTATCGTCAACGGTGCGACACGAAGTTGAAAGGCCCGTTCGGATGCTACTCAGGAAGCGTTTCGCATCAACACCATCTGACCAGCGCGTTCTCTTATAGAATCCTGTCCAGAATTCTCACAACGATAAAGCCGTTTTGGCCTTGTCGCTCGAAGAAGGCTGCATGTGCGCAAGCTTATTCTGCAGAACCGGGATCCCCGGACGTGCTCTGCCAGTGGGGAAGTCGGCTCGATGTGCCCACCTTGAGCTCGTCTGATGTCCTCAATGCGTCGTGGGCTCCTGTGAACATCTCGCCCGTCAAGCGCGCGGGTCGAGGTTGCGACACCCAGTGGCGGGGTAGTGTGATGACTTCTCACGACAGGCATGTGAGCCGGGTGAAGCACTCCAAATAATTCTCAACGCGAGAACGCGAATTTATCTGTCGGCTGGACGAGGACAAGGTGTCATGACACGTGAGGATTGGTTGGTCGGCCGCGACCGAGGCAGCGAAGCCGCCGACCGGATCTACGACGCGGCCGCAGAGCTAGTCTCGCGCAAAGGATTCGAGGCGTTCACGATCGAGGCACTGGCCGCCAAAGTGCATTGCTCGCCGGCAACGATCTATCGTCACGCCGGCGGCAAGGCCGCGATCCGTGAAGCCGTCACCATGCGCACCTCCTCACGAATAGTCGGGTTAGTACGTGACGCGATCAAAGATTTACACGGCGCTGAGCGCGTAGTGACGGCGATCTTGGTTGCGTTGGAGCACATCCGGGCCGAGCCGCTCGGTGACCTGATGATGGGTTCGATCCGGCCGAGCCACGAAGGCGAATGGTTGACAGCGTCGCCGGGCGTGGCCCGGCTGGCCCAGGAAGTGATCGGTTCCGACGACCCCCTGGCCGCGCAGTGGCTGCTTCGGGTAACCCTGGCGCTGTGGTACTGGCCGGCCGAGGACCGCGACATCGAATACGCGCTTATAAAGCGCTTTGTTGGCCCGTCGTTTAGCTAGACCAAGCAGCCGAACCCCGCGGTCTTCCGCGTAGGCGCACTCGGTGGCATCCAGCTCTGTCTGAATCCATCAGCAACTGCTCTTCGCACTATGAGAGAAAATCTCACGGACTTCTCACCCATCGCTGCTGGTGGAGTCGGTACGCGTTGTCGGGCACGCGACTGACCAGGGTTGAAGCGCTTTCAACTTCATGGCATCTCGTTGACGTTGCCGCTTGGTGTTCACAAAGCTGAGTTGATGGTGATGGCGCAGCGTTCACGCGAGGCTGTCTTCGGCGGTCGGTGGCGGCAGACAATGGTCACCGTGGACAGCTACGCCGTGACGATTCAATCGTGGCGATGCGGTTGGCAGACAGATCAACGAGCGTTGGCTCGCCCGAAATTGGTTGTCCCAATATGGCTTTCGTGATCACGCAGCGGTGCTGCAACGATGCGAGCTGCGTGTCGGTGTGCCCGGTCGATTGCATCCGCCCCTCTCCAGATGACCCCGAATTCGGCACGGCCGAGATGTTGCACATCGATCCGGAAGCCTGCGTCGACTGCGGCGCATGCGTGCCTGTCTGCCCGACCAGCGCTATCGACTACGAGGTCGATTTACCTGAACCGTTGAAGCGATACAAAGACATCAACGCCGCCTATTTTCAGCGGCACCCGCTGCACGCAGATCCTCGGCGATTGGACGAGAGGCCCTCACGTCCACCCAAGGAACTGGGGACCCTGCGGGTGGCGATCGTCGGCGCCGGACCGGCCGCATGCTATGCGGCCGACGAGTTGTTGGCCCGAGCCGATGTCGAGATCGAGTTGCTGGACAGGCTGCCCACGCCGTACGGGCTCATTCGCGGCGGCGTGGCACCGGATCACTCCGCGACCAAGGATGTGGGCCTGACGTTCGGCGCGAGGTTCGTGACAGACGCTGTGGCTTTGCACCTCAACGTCGAAGTCGGCGAGCACCTCACGCATGAAGAGCTGATGCGGCACCACCACGCCGTCATCTACGCGGTGGGCGCATTCGAGGAGCGCCGGCTCGACATACCCGGTGAGGATCTGCGCGGAAGCCATCCCGCCTCCGAGTTCGTCGCCTGGTACAACGGGCATCCCGATTACGCCGACATGACGTTCGATCTGTCCGGGGAGCGGGCGGTAGTGGTCGGAAACGGCAACGTCGCCTTGGATGTGGCGCGAATCCTGCTCCTCGACACCGACGAATTGCAGAACACCGACATCGCCAACCATGCGCTGGATGCCCTGCGGCGCAGTAACATTCGGGAGGTCATGCTTCTGGGACGACGCGGGCCGCTGCAGGCGGCCTACTCATCATCGGAGTTTCTTGCCTTCAACCACGTGCCGGGGGTGGATGTCGTGCTCGATGAGCGCGAGCTGAACCTCGACCCGACCAGCCGAGCCCAGATCGAAGACCCCGCGCTGGAACCGACGCTCGCCCTGAAGGTGAGGCTCGCCGAGGAGTACGCGCACCGTCCGCTGGACCCGCACAACAAGCGCGTCGTATTCCGCTACTGCGTTTCCCCGGTCGAAGTTCACGGGACCGACCGCGTTGAGGGAGTGCGGATCACCGCCAACGAGCTCGTCGACATTGACGGCGCAATCAAGGCTGTCGCGACCGACCAGACCGAGGATATCGAGGCATCATTGGTGCTGCGCTCAGTGGGCTTCCGGGGACGGCCACTGCCCGGACTGCCGTTCGATGAGCATCGCGCAATCATCCCCAACGAGGGCGGCCGGGTGATCGCCGAAGACGGGCAGCCGATCACAGGCGTCTACGTCGCCGGATGGATCAAGCGTGGGGCTACTGGCACGATCGGTACCAACAAGCACTGCGCCCGCGAGACGGTCGCAAACATCATGGAGGACTTCATCTCCGGCAGGCTCCGCCGCCCCGACGGCGATCGGCGCTCGCTGCAGCAACTGCTCGAAGAGCGTCAGCCGAAGCTGATTTCGGGCGACGGCTGGCACGCCATCGACCAGGGCGAACGTCGCCGTGGTCAATCCTCCGGACGTCCGCGGGTCAAGTTCACCGACCCAGCCGAGATGGTCGAGATCGCCAAGAGCCCTTAAAGCTTGTGGTGCCGCGGCATTAGTGACCGTGCTTAGCGGTCCAAGTACTTGACCGGCAACATCGAACACCGCGCGACATCACACTCGCCAGGCCCGTACGGAGAGCCATCCTGGCACTCGCTACGTATGCGCCCAGATCCCCAGTGAGATTGCCGCATCAGTCGACCATAACGACATGCAGCTTGGAGTCGAGCTGAGGTTCCGCTGACGAAACAGCCCTAAGCTTTAGCTTGAGAACGCTTTTCGTAGAACCTCGCACTGGCGGTCGAAAAATTCACGCGACACTCCGGCAGTTGGTGCGACAATATCGAATCCGTGGAAAGCGCCGGTGACGATCTCAAGGTCGCAAGCGACACCCGCGTCCTTGAGGCGACGCGCATACTCGACGTTCTCGTCATGCAGCGGATCGAGGGTGCCGACGCCGATCCACGCGGGCGGTAGACCACCGAGATCGTCGTGCCGAGAGGGCACGGCGACTTGCGGATCGGCGCCGCGTAGATAAGCGGTCCATCCCAACCGATTGCTGTTGGGGCTCCAGAGCCGATAACGCCGATCTCTGATGCCGGGGCGATCGCTGGAGCGATCATCCACCATCGGATACACCAAAAGCTGAAATAGCGGTACCAATTCGCCGCGGTCGCGAGCCAATAGCGCAAGCGCCGCCGCCAAGCCGCCGCCGGCGCTTGCGCCACCGATGGCGACCCGCGCGGGATCGATGCCGGGCAAGCGAGTCAGCCACGCAAACGCTTCGTAGCAGTCCTCCAGGGCCGCCGGATAAGGGTGTTTAGGCGCGAGGCGGTAATCGACGGCGACGACGGGGACACCTAGCCGGTGGGCGAAGCGGCGGCAAAGCCGGTCGTCCTGCGCTGCCGACCCGATGACGTATCCGCCACCGTGAATCCAGAGCAGCGCGGCGCCCGCATTGTCAGTGTGCCGAGGCCGGTGCAGCCGCACATTGATTCCGCTGGGCAGAGCCGCCACTTCGACATTCTTCGAGAAACGCAGTGCCTGTAATCGCGTCAGCGCGCGAAGAACTGGCAGAGTGCGGCGAGTGTAGGGGCCCCCTGGCAGCACGCGCGCAATCACCCGCAAGTCGGGGTGAAACTCCTGGCTGTTCGGCATCAGACGGGGAAGGTGACGCCGGTGAGTTCCTCAGCTACGGTCCACAGTCGCTTCTGGACGGCCTCGTCGCGGGCTTTGGCACTGGCTGTCACCAGCTTCGGATAGCCCTTGAGTTCGAATAGTCCGCGCGGACCCCAGTACTGGCCGCCGCGCACCTGCGGATCAGTGGCCGCCAGTAACTGGGGCAGTGCCCCCTTCGCCGGATCCTGGCCCACAACTGGACCGAACAGCCTCATCAACGGTACGACCGGTTTCCACACATGGCGTATCAGCTCGGAATCGGTATACCCAGGATGGGCGGCCACCGCGATGGTGGGCACATCGGCGGCAGCCAACCGCCGCTGCAGTTCATAGCAGAACATCAAGTTGGCCAGCTTCGACTGAGCATAGGCAGCGCCGCGGTTGTAACGGCGCTGCCACTGCAGATCATCGAAATGTATTGCACCGCCGAGCTTATGAGCATTGCTGCTGACGACGACGACCCGTGAGCCATCGACCGGCATAAGATTGTCCAGCAGAAGCCCCGTGAGGGCGAAATGACCGAGATAGTTTGTGCCGAACTGCAATTCGAATCCGTCCAGTGTCACCCGCTTCGGAGGAACCATCACTCCGGCGTTATTTATCAGCAGGTCGATCCGCGGATATGCGGCGCGCAAGTCCTCAACCGCTGCACGCACAGACCGCAGGCTTCCGAGGTCGAGCGGCTGAATAGAGACGTCGGCACGAGGCGCTGTATTCAGGATCCGGTCCCGTGCAGCTTTCCCCTTTTCTGTGTCGCGAACTGCGAGCACCACACAGGCTCCACGCTCCGCTAGAACCCGAGCGGTGTCGAAGCCGAGGCCGGTATTGGAGCCCGTGACGATCGCCACCCGCCCTGTCTGGTCGGGCACATCCGCCTCGGTCCACTTGCTTGCTGACATGGGAGATGATCGCTCTCTGTCGTTGAGAGGCAAATATCCTCGTCGTTGGCCCTTCCGATGGGCAGCGAGGGATCGCCACCGCCGGGTTTCAGGTTGGGTGGTGGCTTATGCAACGTCAACGATGTGGCAGGAAGTTGAAAGGCCAGCTCTGGCGCTGTCCGGGACTTCCGTCGCACGCAAGCCATTTGAACAGGCGGTTTGCCGATTAATTGAGCCAGAAGTTTCTCATCGTGATAAGACGAGTTTGCAGAGAGCTGGACAAGCGCTCACTTTGACGGGTTAAGACGGGGATGGTCGGCATCACGACGTAAGCATCTGACTTCCGTTGCAGCCGGCCCCATTTGAGTCTCCCGGTTCATACCAAGGATGAGCCGAATGAGTGCCGATTGTTCAAGACTCGAGGCTCGCGCGGGAATCGTGTTCTTCAAATTAATCGCAAGTACTTGATACCATGACCGCGAGGAAGCGATGATTACGCGTCAGATGTGGGGCTGCCGCGCCCATTTAGGAATAGGTAACATGTTGCTAGGTAACAACTCTCGGCTCGCCGCGATTCGATCCGATCGGCGTTTACGCGGGAAGCCCACCCATGTGGCATCGTCTTCACCGTCGTGATTAGCGTGATAAGGGCGGTTGAAGGGCCTCCGACCCTTCCGCCGGGTAGCACGGTCACTGTCGGACGATCTACGTTGGCAATTCCTTTCGGAACAGGGCACGTCGTGCCTGCGAACTGGTACTTCCCGAGCGGACCCCAAACACCGACTCGGCTGATCTACCTACAACACGGCTTCCTCGCCAGCGCCCCGCTCTACAGCTACACAGCGGCAGTGCTCGCCCAGCAGACAAATAGCGTCGTTATCACCCCGTCGTTGACGTCGAACCTCTTCGCCAGCGACGCCGCCTGGTTGGGCGAGATGACGTTGCAACGCGCGGTGGCCGACCTGTTCGCGGGTAGCCGGGTGCCACTCACCGCCAGCGCGACCTTCGCGGCGGGAAGCTCCGTGACGCTGCCGCAACGCTTCGTGCTCGCCGGCCATTCCATGGGCGGTGGCCTCGTCGCAGCCGCCGCCGGGTTCTGCGTCGACAACGGAGCGATCACGGATCTGGCCGGCGTGATGCTGTTCGACGCGGTCTCGCTTAACAACGCACTGCCGACAGCTCTGGCAAAGCTCACTGGCGTCAACAACCGACCGGTGCTGCTGATTACCGAACCCAAGCACTTTTGGAACCAGCTCGGCGATGTCAGCGGCTACTTGGTCCAGGCGCGACCCAATCAGTTCGTGGGAATTTCGCTAGTCGGAGGTTCGCACATTGATGCGATGCAAAGCGGAAACGTTCTGGTTCAGAAGGCAGCACAACTGTTTACTGGCTTCTCGCTTCCGCAAAACGTCGAAGCAATACAGACAATCTCCGCCGGATGGATCAACGACATGTTCGCGGGCACCCGCGAAGGCATCTACGGTGCGCCCGGGACGCCGATCCAGATTTCAACCAGTGCTGGGACTGCTACTGCCTTCGTACTTCCGGCGCCACCCAATCGCACGTCGCCAGCAAGTGTGCTGCTGCAAACGGTCCTTGATGCCGCGCCCCGTGCGTTCTTCAGCTACGCGCCGCGTCTCTGGGCATCTCGCCGGAACGCCGCGGTGCTCCGCGCGACCAAGCGCGACTAGGGCGATAAGGCGGCTTCCTAGGGCAGTTCGGATACGTGCGCCGACTTGCCCTACCGGCAGACGGGCGCTATGGCTGCCGGGGGTCGGATCCAATCCGCGTTAGTCGGCTCGCTGGTGCATCGAGTCCGGCCTCTTTCGTCATCTGCTCTTCGGTCGACACACGCACGTAGGCCACGACGGTTCCCTCTGGAGGAGTCCGACGGCGAGGCGTTCCCACTGCTCGAGCTTAAAGCAAACAACTGTTTGCTGTAAGCCTCGAACCAGGCTTCTACGCGCACTTGTGCGTCACATCTCCGGGTGAATGCCGCTCTTCCATTAGGTGCCCGGATAAGCTGAGAAGAGGTCCTTTGCTGGAGCTCGAGATCGCGTCACCGACGTAAGGCGTGAGGCGGCCGCGGTCTCTGAACTTAGACGGATCGACAGCTGCCGGTATCAGATGTTCTCAGCGTTGCCGACCGATTTTTAAGTCCGGTCAGCCGGCCAGGACTTCGGAAAAACACCGCGCAACAGTGTTTTCGCTGTGTCTCGAACCCAACGTGTAGGGAAAACCCTTATTGATGAGCCGTCAGCCGGCTACCTACGCTCAGAGAATCCTAGGCAACGGAAGGACTAAGGACGAGATGGGTCAGCACAACAAGCGCAACCGCCGGTTCCAAGAGCAGCAGGACGCGTCGCCGTCGAGCAGTGGGGCTGAGCACGACTGCGGGAGCCGCGCTGGCGTTCGGGTTGACCCCGTGGGGCGGCTGTCACCGGCACGGCCGGCAACGGCGGTAACGCCGGGACGGCCGGTGCGGGAGGCATCGGCGCGGCTCCCTAATCCGGCAGGAGGCGACACAAGGAGAGGCCCGCTTTCAGCGGGCCTCTCTCTTTGCTTGGCCATCCCGCCGGTTGGCCCGACGTCCTAAGACTCGCGTGGCTGACCGTCGGCCGAGAATTCGCGCAGGCTGGCGGCCAGCGCCACTGGCACCCGCGCCTTGATCCGGGTGCCGTCGCTGTTGTGCTCGGTCTGCTGAACCCGGCCCTCGGCATGCACACGGGACACCAGATCGCCGCGGTCATAAGGGATGACGACGTCGACGGCGGTGTCGGTCGGGGTGGCCAGCTCTGCCATCCGCCGGCGCAGCCCGTCGATGCCGTCGCCGGTGCGGGCCGAAACGAACAGCGCCCCGGGCAGCGCGCGGCGCAGCTTGGCCAGCGCCAAATCACCTGCGGCGTCGACCTTGTTGACCACCAACAGCTCCGGCGCCGGATCGCCGTGGTGGTCGGCGATCACGTCGGAGATCACCTGGCGCACCGCGCTGATCTGGGCGAGCGGGTTGACGTCGGCGCCGTCGACGACGTGCACCAGCAGGTCGGCGTCGAC
The DNA here is from genome assembly GCA_963838755.1 of uncultured Actinomycetota bacterium. Lineage (GTDB taxonomy): Bacteria > Actinomycetota > Actinomycetes > Mycobacteriales > Mycobacteriaceae > Mycobacterium. The sequence continues at coordinate 205,182 of CAWISO010000027.1, forward strand.
GACCTCTTCCAGCGTCGAGCGGAACGCCTCGACCAGCTGGGTGGGAAGGTGCCGCACGAACCCGACCGTGTCGCTGATCACGAACCCGCGTCCGTCGTCGAATTGTCCACGGCGAGTGGTGGGTTCGAGGGTGGCGAATAGGGCGTCCTGCACCAGCACGCCGGCGCCGGTCAGCGCGTTGAGCACGCTGGACTTGCCGGCGTTGGTGTAGCCGACGATCGCGATCGACGGCAGGTCGCTGTCCAGCCGCCGGCTGCGCTGGGTGTCGCGGACCTGCTTCATCGCCTTGATGTCGCGGCGCAGCTTGGACATCCGTTCACGGATGCGTCGCCGATCGGTCTCGATCTTGGTCTCACCGGGACCACGCAGACCCACTCCGCCGCCGCTGCCGCCGGCCCGGCCACCAGCCTGCCGCGACATCGACTCACCCCAACCGCGCAGCCGCGGCAGCATGTACTCCATCTGCGCCAGCGACACTTGGGCTTTGCCTTCCCGGCTGGTGGCGTGTTGGGCGAAGATGTCCAGAATCAGCGCCGTGCGGTCAATGACTTTCACCCGCACGGCTTTCTCCAGCGCGGTCAGCTGCGCCGGCGACAGCTCGCCGTCGCAAATGACGGTGTCGGCTCCGGTGGCCAGCACCACCTCACGCAGCTCTTGGGCCTTGCCCGAGCCGATGTAGGTCGAGGCATCGGGCTTGGCGCGGCGCTGGATCATGCCTTCCAGCACCTGGGAACCGGCCGTCTCGGCCAGGGCGGCCAATTCGGCGAGGCTGGCGTCGGCGTCGGCGGCGCTGCCCTCGGTCCACACCCCGACCAGCACTACTCGCTCGAGGCGCAGTTGCCGGTATTCGACCTCGGAAATGTCGGCGAGTTCGGTGGATAGCCCGGCGACGCGGCGCAGTGCTGCGCGGTCGTCAAGGGCGAGTTCGCCCAAACTTGGGTCAGGGGATTCCGGATATGTCATAGCCAACTACACATGGTGCACGCCAAATCGGTGACGTGCACGCGAATTAACGCTGGGCTCGCTGCCACCATTCCTCGCTGAGTTCGCCTCGGGCCACCAACACCGACGACCCACGTAGATAGCTGGTGGCCTCGGTGATCGTGACGACGACGTCGCCGCCGGGCACCCGAACGGTCAATGTGCCGGTGCCGCCCAGCGCAGCGACGGCGGCCGCGACGGTTCCGGTGCCGCAGGAGCGGGTTTCGCCGACACCGCGCTCGTGCACCCGCATGCTGACCGCGCCGTCGGCCGGCGCAGTGAGCACCTCGACGTTGACCCCGTCGGTAAACTGGGCCTCGTCGAATCTCACCGGCGCCGCGACATCCAGCGCAGCCAACCCCTCGACCGTTAGCTCTGGGTCGACGCAGGCCAGGTGCGGGTTGCCGACGTCGACCGCCAACCCGTGAAAGGTGCGACCACCGACGACGGCGCTGCCCTCCCCCATTGTGTTGGCTTTGCCCATGTCGACGCTGACATCGGCATAGGTCGCATCGACGTGATGCAAAACGACGGGTCGCGGACCGGCCAGTGACCCCACCACGAACTCATCGCGGGTTTCCAGGCCACTGGCACGCAGATAGTGCGCGAACACCCGCGCACCGTTGCCACACATCTGCGCGGTCGACCCGTCGGCGTTGCGGTAGTCCATGTACCAGTCGTCGGCGCTCACGCCGTCGGGCGCCCGGGCGAGCACACCCGCCGCCAGCGCGGCACCGGCTGTGGTGACCCGCAGTACCCCGTCGGCGCCCAGGCCGCGGCGCCGATCGCACAGCGCGGACACCCCGGCCGGCGTGAGCGCCAGCGCGGCGTCCAGGTCGGCCAGCAGCACGAAGTCGTTCTGGGTGCCATGGCCTTTGGCGAACATCATGTGCGCCGCTCTCCCCGCGAGCGGGGGCCCCCGGCGTTCATGCCGGCATCATCGTCGTCGGCGCGCATCACCTGCTCAGGATACGTCCGCCCAGGCGCGCAGCGTGGCGTCCGCGTTGTCGGCTGCACCCGCGTCCAGCCAGCGGATCCGGTGGTCGCGACGAAACCACGACCGTTGGCGTCGCACGTAGCGGCGGGTGCCCATGAACGTCGGTTCCCGTGCACCGTCGCCGCTGCCTCCCGCGTCGAGGTCGGCGATCACCTGCGCGTAGCCCAGCGCCCGAGAGGCGGTGACGCCGTCGCGCAACCCGCGATCGAGCAACGCGCGCACTTCGTCGACTAGACCATCCGCGAACATCGTTTCGGTGCGCCGGGCCAGTCGCTGATCGAGAAGTTCTGTGTCGCAATCCAATCCGATGATTACCGTGTCCCAGCGCGGTGTGCCGATGGTGGGCGCCGACGCCCCGAAGGGCTGACCGGTAAGTTCTGCCACCTCCAGCGCGCGCACGATGCGCCGGCCGTCGGTCGGCAGGATCGATGCCGCCGCCGCTGCATCGCGGTCGGCCAGCTCGGCGTGCAACTGAGAAACTCCGACTTCGGCCAGCCGCGACTCCCATTTCGCCCGCACCGCCGGGTCGGTCGTCGGAAACGACCAGTCGTCGAGTAGCGATTGGATGTAGAGCATCGACCCGCCCACCAGGATCGGTACCTTTCCCCGGGCGGCGATCGCCTCGACATCGGCAGCTGCGGCGTGCTGGTAGCGGGCGACGGTCGCGGTCTCGGTCACGTCGAGCACGTCGAGCTGGTGATGCGGGATGCCGCGGCGGTGCGCGACGGGCAGTTTCGCGGTCCCGATGTCCATTCCGCGGTAGAACTGCATCGCATCGGCATTGACGATCTCGCCGTCAACCTGTTCGGCAACCTCAAGTGCCAGCTGCGACTTGCCGGTGCCGGTGGGGCCGACGATCGCCAGTGGTCTAGGGCTGCCAGACACCGGCGAAGTACCCAACGCCGTAGGGCGCTGTCCGGTAGAGCTCCTTGGCCGACCGCGGCGTCGGCTCGGTCAGACCCGCCAGCACTCCGAACGCCACCCGTCCCACGACTTGGCCGGGCAGGCGGGACAGCGCGGCCAGGTCACCGCAGGCCAGTGCATCGTCGAGGACCAGCTGAACGTCGGCGTCGGTTGGGTGATAGCCCCCCGGCGCGGCCGGCGTCAGGGTTGTGGCGCCGTCGGCGACCACCAGCACGCCCGTCGGCTCGGCGACCGCGTCGATCTCGCTGCGCAGCTGCCTGCCGATGGCCAGCGCCGTCTTGACGTCATGGTCGCCGGAGTAGACCCGGACCTCGGCGTGCGCGGTTGGCTGCGCCTGATCGCGCAGCCAGCCGGCGAACAGCGCGCACAGCGGCAACGCCGTCGGCCGGGTGTCAGCCCGTGCGGATAGCCGCACCACCAGGTCGACGCCGTAACCGGCGAAGGTGCCGACGCTGTCCGGGCCGTGGACGGCATCACTAGCCCCCACCCCGACCACAACCCAGCGTGGCGGCAGGGCGGCGGCTGCGGCGATCACCGCGGCGCGCAGTTCGGCCACCTCGGCGGCGGCGCCGGCCAGTTCGGGCACAAGCACCGGCGCGGAGGGAACTATCGCAATGGCGCCCAGCACGGGAAATAAATTAGCGTTCCGACGGCGCCAGGGGTGCGGCGGTGGCCTTCGACCGCCGTTTACCGACCGCCTCCATCGTCGCGGCCTCGCCGCGCGCCAGCGCCACCGTCGACACGATCATCACGATCACCGCCACCACCAGGGCAACGATCTGCACCCCGTCGATATGCAGGGTCTCAGACAGCACCGTGATGCCCAAGATCCAACCCACCACCGGTTTTGCCAACGTCATCGTCGGCAACGAGGCGGTCAGTGCTCCGGCGCGAAAAGACGCCTGCTGGAACACCATTCCGGCCAGCGCCACGCCGAGCCAGGCATACAGTTCGGGCGCGCGCAACAGCGCCAACACGCCGCCCTCACCCGCCTCGACGACCCCTTTGGTCAGCACCGCGAACAGCGCCAAGGACGAACCCGCGACCAGCGCCAGCAGCACCGCGGCGACGCCACCCGACCAGATTCGGGCGCCCACCACGCACAACACCAATGCCGGGCCCATCACCATGATCACCACCGCCCAGGTTTCCCACGGGGCGCGCTGCTGGTCCGCGGTCGGATTGCCGACCGCGACGATCACCGCCACCGCGGCAGCCAGCGACGCTGCCCAGCACCATTCCCACGCGGTGACGCGGTGATGGGTGATCCGGGCGTTGATCGGCAGCGCGAACAGCAGCACCGTGACCTGCAGTGCAGTCACCAACATCACCGAGCCGATGCTCAGGGCTGCGGCCTGCAGCGCGTAATTGGCCACGGCAGCCACGCCGCCCATCCACCACCGCAGGTCGCGCAACGACAACAGGAACAACTCCCACGCGCCGACGGGTTCATCGACGATTTCATGCGCCGAACGCTGGCGGACGACGGAGCCCAGCGCCGACGCCAGTGCGGCGGCCAGAGCCAGGACTACGGCGATGTCTGCCCTCGCCATGGGCGGCCTCCTCCCTGTTTCACCGACACGCTACTGAGTGCGGACCGTGGCTATCACGTCGCGACCGGTGCCCGCGGCCAGCGTGGCGGCCTCGCCGCGGGCCAATGCAATAGTCGAAACGATCACCACGACCGCGGCGACGATCAGCGCAACCACTTCCGGGCCGTCGGCGCGCAAGGTCTCGCCGAGCACCAAAACCCCGAGCACCGACGCCACCACCGGCTTGGCCACGGTCACCGTCGGCAGCGAAGCGGTCAGCGCACCGGCGCGAAACGACGACTGTTGGAAGATCATCCCAGCCAGCGCGGCCGGTATCAGGCCGTAGAGTTCGGGCGCCCGCAGCAGCGCCCCGAAGCCACCGGAAACCGCCCCGACGGCGCCCTTGGTCAACACCGCGAACAGCGCCAGCGACGAGCCCGCCACCACGGCGAGCAGTACCGGCGCGGCCGGGCCGCCCGACCAAATACGCGCGCCGAGTACGCACAACGCCAACAGCGGACCCATCACCAGGGCCACCGCCATCCAGGTCCCCGGCAGACCCCGTGAGTAGCCGGCACTCGGGTCGCCGACGCTGACCAGGACCGCCAATGCGGCGGCCAGCAGTACCGCCCACATCCACTCCGACCGGCTCACCCGGTGACCAACCAGCCGTGCGTAGATCGGCAACGCGAACAGCAGCGAGGTCACCTGCAGCGCCGTCACCAGCATCACCGAGCCCAGCGCCAGCGCGGCGGCCTGCAGGCTGTAGTTGGCCACGGCGCCGGCCCCGCCCAGCCACCACCGGGCGTCGCGCAGCGACAGCCGGAAAAGCTCGAGGTGGCCGACCTGCTTGTCGGTGACCTCTTGGGCCGACCGCTGACGGACCACGTCGCCGATCGCGGACGCCAGTGCGGCGCATAACGCGATCAATACCGCGTAATCCGCTTTCGACATGCACTATCCCCTCGCCGACTGGCCGGCAACGCAAGACGGCCTACACCGATTGTTAACCGTCAGTTTTCCTGAAAAGCCTACGGGGCGCTGGGAACGCCTTCCAGCAGCAAAGTCTCGGTGTCGCGATCGACGGATGCCGTCGCGCTGTCATTGTCCGCGGCCATCGTGGCCGCTTCGCCCCGCGCCAGGGCCGCCGTCGCGACAACCACCGCGACCACCGCGGCCACCAGCACAAGGATCTGCGGACCGCGCGTGTTCAGCGTCTCGGCGAGCACGGTGATCCCCAGCACCGAAGCCACCACTGGCTCGGTGACCGTCATCGCCGGCAGCGAGGCGGTCAGGGTGCTGGCCCGAAACGCCGACTGCTGAAACACCGTCCCGACCAGTGCCGCCACCATCCACGCATACAGTTCGGGCGCACGCAGCAACGCACCCGGGCCGTCCCCGAGCACCTCCACGACACCTTTGGTCAGCACCGCGAACAAGGCCCACGACGACGCCGAGACCACCGCCAGCAGCACCGCGGCGACTGCCCCCGACCAGATTCGCGCCCCCAGCACACAGAGCACCAATGCCGGGCCCAGCACCGCGGCCACGACGATCCAGCTCTTCACCGAGCCGCGTTGGTCGCCGGCCGCCGGGTCGCCGACGGCGATGAACACCGCCACCGCAGCGGCCAGCAATAGCGCCCATACCCACTCCCGACGCTGCACCGGGTGGCGCGTCAGGCGCGCATTGGTTGGCAGCGCGAACAGCAAGGCCGTCACCTGCAGCGCTTGCACCAGCACCACCGACCCCAGCACCAGCGCGATGGCCTGCAGGCCAAAGCTGGCCGCCGCGGCCAGGCCACCCCACCACCAGCGGATGTCACGTAATGACAGGCGGAACAACTCGAAATGCCCGACCGGTTCGGTGGTGATCTCTTGCGCAGACCGCTGACGGATCACGTCCCCAACCCCGGATATCAATGCCGCGACCAAGGCGAGTAACGCCGCGATATCGACCTTCGCTATGGGTAGACCCCCTCGTCTGCTTGTCCAGGACTGGCCCCGACCGCGGACTTCGACACGTGCGAATCACAGATTGTTTCATGAACTAGTGGTAATTCAGGTAACGCCACGGCCTCAATTGACGGCTGAGAAACCTGCGCTCTTGCCAACTCCGACGTCAACTCGGAACGCGCTGGCGAACAAGCTGCTTCAATACTGGGGAAGCCCTGGCGGGAATACGTGTCTTCTCCCGAAAGAGCAGTTGATGGCGCCGCGATGCGCGGCAGATGCGCGGTCGACAACCGCGTGAAGGGTAGGTGACGGCACCGATGACGTCTGACGAGCCTCACACCGTAGCCCGGCCTACGCCCGGCCCGACTCCAAGGCCGGGACCGCGTCCCCGGCCCCGACCGACACCCCATCCCCACCCGCACCCGGTCGCCCCGCCGCTGGCCAACGATCCACACCGGTTCGGGCGCGTCGACGCCGACGGAACGGTATGGCTGATCAGCGCGGCCGGTGAGCGCGTCATCGGCTCGTGGCAGGCCGGCGATACCGAAGCCGCATTTGCCCATTTCGGCCGGCGGTTCGACGATTTGAGCACCGAAGTCGCCCTGATGGAAGAGCGACTGGCATCGGGCACCGGTGATGCGCGCAAGATCAAGGCCACAGCGGCAGGGCTGGCGGGGACGTTGCCGAGCGCGAATGTGCTCGGGGATGTCGACGCTCTTGCCGCGCGGCTCGCCAGCATCAGTGAGCGGGCCGAAGCGGTCGCCGCCGCCGATCGTTCCCGACGCGACGAGCATCGCGCGGCCCAAACCGCCCGCAAGGAGGCGCTGGCGGCCGAAGCCGAGGAGCTGGCCAACACCGCGACGCAATGGAAACTCGCCGGCGACCGGCTGCGCGCCATTCTCGACGAATGGAAAACAATCAGCGGTTTGGACCGCAAGACCGACGACGCATTGTGGAAGCGCTATTCGGCGGCCCGGGAAACCTTCAACCGACGACGTGGATCGCACTTCGCGGAACTGGACCGCGAGCGCGCGGGTGCCCGTGAGGTAAAAGAACGGCTCTGCGAGAAGGCCGAAGAATTGGTTGATTCCACCGACTGGGGTGCAACCGCTGCCGAGTTTCGCAAGCTGCTGGCCGAATGGAAAGCCGCCGGGCGCGCAGCCCGCGACATCGACGAAACGCTGTGGCGCCGGTTCAAAGCCGCCCAGGACGTTTTCTTCAAAGCGCGTAATGCCGCGACCGCGCAACGAGACGCAGAGTTGCAGGCCAACGCCACCGCCAAAGAGGCGCTGCTGGCCGAAGCGGAGAAGCTCGACACCAGCAGCCCCGAGGCCGCTAGGTCGGCGCTGCGGTCGATCGCCGAAAGGTGGGACTCGATCGGCAAGGTGCCCCGCGAACGGTCAGCCGAACTGGAGCGGCGGCTGCGGGCGGTCGAGAAGAGGGTGCGCGACGCCGACGCATCGGACTGGTCCGACCCGCAAGCGCAGGCCCGCGCCGAACAGTTCCGGGCCCGCGCCGAGCAGTTTGAGCAGCAGGCTCAGAAGGCAACGGCGGCGGGGCGCACCAAGGAGGCCGAGGAGGCGAGAGCCAACGCCGAGCAATGGCGGCAATGGGCAGACGCCGCGGCGGATGCGTTGAGCCGCAAGACCTAATCCTGGTCTGGAGGCGTCTCGTCGTCGAGGGTTTCCAGCAGCGTGCGGGACTGCCGCTGCGCGGCGGCCCGGCGGCGTTGCTCCTCGGCGGCGAGTTGCACGATGGTGCGCGACCACACCACTCGGGCCCAGTGAAACGTCAACACGATGACGGTGATCCAGGCCAGCACCAACCCCACACCGGGGCCCGGATGTCCCGCGGCCACGGTCTGTCGCGACCAGATGGCCAACAACCCGGCGACGCTGGCCACTGCCGAGCCCGCCAAAGCCACCCACGCCAGCGCCCAGCGTCGGGTCAACAACGCCAGCATCGAGAAGCCGACGCCGAAAACCAATGCTAGCCAGGCGAACACCCGTGATGGCAGCGCCACCGCGGCCGCCGCGGAACCATGACTGGAAAACAGCACATCCCATCCGCGGACGTGCCCGGTGTGCGGCAACATAAACGATGCAAGCAGCACGAACACCAGGATGGCAACGACCAAAGCCCTTGTGCCCGGCTCGATTTCGCGGGCAATGCGCCGTTCAGCCGCGTCGATATCCGCGCGGAAAGCATCGAACTCGCCCTGACTCTGTTCGCTGTCGCTCATCGCGCGCACCCCAGTGGCGCCGCCGTCGCGGTCGGTTGCCCGATACCCGGCATGCCGAGGTTCAATCGCCCGGCTCCGTAGGCATCGCCGGCGCGGGTGCTGCGCAGGGTGATGAGCGCACCGTCGGCGATCAGGTGATGCGGTGCGGCGTCGGTGACTATCGTCGTCACGATGTCGCCGGGGCGCACCTGCTGTCCGCCCGGGGCGAAATGCACAAGGCGGCCATCGCGGGCGCGTCCACTCATCCGCGCGGTGCGGTTGTCCTTGCGGCCTTCTCCGGTGGCCACCAGTAACTCAACGGTGCGTCCTACCTGGTTGCGGTTCTCCTCCAGCGAGATGTGCTCCTGCAGCGCCACCAGTCGCTCATAACGTTCCTGCACGACGGCCTTCGGCAGCTGACCTTCGAGTTCGGCCGCGGGGGTGCCGGGGCGCTTGGAGTACTGGAAGGTAAACGCGCCAGAAAACCGGGCCTGACGCACGATGTCCAGCGTGGCGGCGAAATCCTCTTCAGTTTCACCGGGGAAGCCGACGATCAGGTCGGTGGTGATCGCGGCGTGCGGCATGGCCGCCCTGACCTTGTCGATGATGCCGAGAAAACGCTCGGCGCGGTAGGACCGCCGCATCGCTCGCAACACCCGGTTCGAGCCGGACTGCAGCGGCATATGCAAGGCGGGGCAAACATTGGGCGTCTGCGCCATCGCCTCGATGACGTCGTCGGTGAACTCGGCCGGATGCGGCGAGGTGAACCGCACCCGCTCGAGCCCGTCGACGCGTCCGCATTCGGTCAGCAGCTCAGCGAAGGCGCCCCGGTTGCGCGGCAACCGCGCGTCGGCGAAGGACACCCCGTATGCGTTGACATTCTGGCCCAGCAGGGTGATTTCCAACACGCCGGCGGCTACCAGCGACCGCACCTCGGCCAGGATGTCGTTCGGGCTGCGGTCAACCTCTTTGCCCCGCAACGACGGCACGATGCAGAAGGTGCAGCTGTTATTGCACCCGACCGAGATGGAAACCCAAGCGGCGTAAGCGGATTCACGGGCGGCGGGCAGTGCCGACGGAAATTCCTGCAATGCCTCGACGATCTCCACCTGAGCAACCCGGTTGTGGCGGGCCCGGTCAAGCAGAGCAGGCAGCGACCCGATGTTGTGGGTGCCGAAAACGACGTCGACCCACGGCGCCTTGGCCAGCACCGCGTCTTTATCCTTCTGGGCCAGGCAGCCGCCCACCGCGATCTGCATATCGGGGTTGCTGCGCCGACGCGGGGCCAGGTGGCTGAGGTTGCCGTAGAGCTTGTTGTCGGCGTTCTCCCGGACCGCGCAGGTGTTGAAGACCACCACGTCCGCGTCGGAACCGTCGGGCGCCGGTCGGTAGCCCGCGGCTTCGAGCAGGCCCGCCAGCCGCTCCGAATCGTGGACGTTCATCTGACACCCGTAGGTGCGTACCTCATAGGTGCGGCGCGGCGCCACCCCGGGCACTGCGGCTGATGCCACCGTTGAAGTCACGGGGCCATGGTACGGCGGCACGGCCCACCCGTCAGACAGCGGTGATGCACAGTACTTCGTCGAGGCTGGCAGTCTGCAGTCCGGCGGCGGCCGCGCGCCGCGCGAGCTCGGCGATGGGATCGGGGTGGGTGGCGTCCAGGCCGGCGGTCCGATCCAGTCGTGCCGTGTCGACCATCGCCGGTCCGGTGGCCACCGTGTCGGCCAGGACGTAGCGGCCGGCATCGGGCGTTCGGCGCACGGTGGATTCGGGCGCGCTGCTGCCGGTGAGCTTGACTGCGTCGGCAAGATTTATTGCGACCTGGAACACGTGTAGTTCGGCGTCGAGCACCGCGGTGAGGCGGGTGATCAAACTTTCCGGGGCAAAAAATCGCCAACCATGGCCCAGGTGCAGCCAGTAGCGCCCGTGGATTTGGTCGCAGAGCTGCTTGAAGTCGGTGAACTCAAGAAACGGGTAGCGCTCGTGCAGCCTCTCGCTGTCCTGGGCTGCAAGGCCGGCGTCGATGATCAAGAAGCGTCCGACCCGCGACACGTCGGTGCAGCAATTCAGAAACGAGTTGAGTGTCTGTTCGGTGGCAGCTTGATGCGGTCCGGCGACCAGGCTGACAGTGACCTCGTTGTGCTGTGATCCGGTGTTGATGCTGCCCGCCAGCACATCTGGGTATGACGAGGCCGCCTCGAGCATGGTCGGCACTGACAAGTCGCGGTTGCCCGCAATTCGTTGCCGCTCACCGTCGGGGATGTCCGGGCGGGCCAGCAGACGTCGCCACAGCGTGAACGCTTCGGTCTGCTTACCGATATAGAACGCACACAGCGCCTGCTGATCGACCGCGCGCCAAGCGTAAAGGTCTGGGTCCAGCACAATGACATCGTCTTCGGGTAGCGGAATTTCGGCGGCGTGCACAGCAAATAGGTAGCCGAGCTGGTAACGCTGCTCGGCGCGGTAACGTCGAGCGATGCCGTAGAGGGGCTCCGCGCGGGTCGGCCGGAACTCCCAGGCGCGCAAATAGGCATCCTGCACGTCGGGCCACGCCGTATCCAGCATCTCCATCGACTGCGCGACCCGGAGCATCGCCAAAAAGATGTCCTCGTCCGGCCCACCGATTTCGATCATTCGCGCATACCACTTACGCGCATTGTCAAAATCGCCAGCACGAAAGTAGATCTGGGCCAGCATGCTCACCGATCGGGCATCCCCGGGGTTGCGTTCCACCTCGGGCAATAGCTGGTCGATCAAACGCTGGTGCGGATCCCCATCGCGGGGCACATCGTCGGGTTTCACAACACTGTTCGCAGCTGCCTCCAGTTGGGCCTCGGCCACCTCGAGGCGCAGCTCGTCGGCAAGGCGGCGGACCGCAGCGGCGGGCGCGGCGCGAAGTGCCTCGAAGTCAACCTGTATCGGTGCGACGCCGGTCAGCGCGTGGTCACGCGCGGCGATCAGGCGTGCCGTCGACTCAGCCCGCTCGTGCTCATTCGCAAACCATTCGAGTCGATTCAGCGACGCCACTACTTTCTCGAATGGTCGGTCCACCACCACCGGCACAATTGGAATCCCGGCGGCTCGGATGACATCGATCGCAAGGCATAGCAGCGGGTCTTTGGCGCCAGGCCGACGCCCCGCCATGCGGGCAGCACGGCAATGCTGGTCAGCCCAATTGCGAAGTTTCGCCTCGAAAGAACGAGGATCCATTTGCAGCCGAAGGCTACGTTCGTTGAAAGCCCGGCGGCACAATTGGCTAAGCCGCGAATCTTCCCAGCTATTGTCCAATTCGCGATAGGTCCAGGTGAAATCTGCGCCCATGAACACGCCGAGGTGGTGCAGCACGCCGGCGACGGCCGACGTACCTCCGCACCGCGGGCCCAGCACGACGATGATCGGCTCTGCGAACGCCATCACGCCCTCCCGCAGTCCCGAATGCCAGGAACGGTACCTGACGGTCGTTCGACCCGCAGGTTGGCAGTTGACCTAGACGCGCCTGCGTTCCCGTTCGGCGGCCAGCTCGGTGCTGACCACGTCGTAGGCCATCGTCTGGTCGAACCCGCGCCGCGCCAGCATCGCCACCAACCGGCGGCTTACCCGGACGTCGTCGTCACCCAGGTTTTCTCGCCGCAGCCTGGCCTGCACTAGCTGCTCGGCGCGGCCGCGTTCGGCAGCGGGGTTGATCGCACCGAGCACCGAGGTGATCACGTCGTTGTCCACGCCCTTGGTGTGCAGCTCAGCGGCCAACGCGCGCTTGCCTTTTCCTGCGTTCACCCGGCGTGAGTGCACCCACTGTTCGGCGAAGCCGGCGTCGTCCACCAGCCCCACGTCGGCCAGTCGGTCCAGCACCCGGACGCTGATGTCGTCGGGATATCCGCGCTTCGCCAGCTGGCCGGCCAGCTCGGCGCGGGTGCGGGCCCGCGCGGTGAGCAGGCGCAGGCACAGTGCCCGCGCCAGCTCCTCGCGAGACGGCTCAGAAATCGACGGGGGCGGGCAAGACGCCGTCATCGGTCAGCTCATCCGTCACCACTGCGCCAATGCCGAGCTTTTCCTTGATCTTCTTCTCGATTTCGTTGGCCACGTCGGTGTTCTCCAGCAGGAAGTTGCGGGCGTTCTCCTTGCCCTGACCCAGCTGCTCGCCCTCGTAGGTGAACCAGGACCCGGACTTGCGGATGAAGCCCTGGTCCACACCCATGTCGATCAGTGAGCCTTCCTTACTGATGCCCTTGCCGTAGAGGATGTCGAACTCGGCCTGCTTGAACGGTGGGCTGACCTTGTTCTTGACGACTTTGACCCGGGTGCGGTTACCCACCGCATCGGTACCGTCTTTGAGTGTCTCGATTCGCCTGACATCCAGGCGAACTGAAGCGTAAAACTTCAATGCCTTTCCGCCCGTTGTTGTTTCGGGTGAACCGAACATCACACCAATCTTCTCGCGAAGCTGGTTGATGAAGATCGCGGTAGTACCCGAATTGCTCAGCGCGCCCGTCATTTTCCGCAATGCCTGGCTCATCAGCCGGGCCTGCAGACCGACGTGGCTGTCGCCCATCTCACCTTCGATCTCCGCCCGCGGCACCAGCGCGGCCACCGAGTCGATGACCAGAATGTCCAGCGCGCCGGAGCGGATCAGCATGTCGGCGATCTCCAGCGCCTGCTCGCCGGTGTCGGGCTGGCTGACCAATAGCGAATCGGTGTCAACACCCAGCTTCTGGGCATAGTCGGGATCCAGTGCATGCTCGGCATCGATGAACGCCGCAATGCCGCCGGCGGCTTGGGCGTTGGCCACCGCGTGCAATGCGACGGTGGTCTTACCCGAGGACTCCGGGCCATAGATCTCCACGATCCGGCCGCGCGGCAGGCCGCCGATGCCCAGAGCAACGTCCAGTGCGATCGACCCGGTCGGGATGACCGAGATCGGCTGACGGACCTCGTCACCGAGGCGCATCACTGAGCCTTTGCCGTAATTCTTCTCGATCTGGGCCATCGCCAGTTCGAGGGCCTTCTCGCGGTCAGGAGCTTGTGCCATGGTGCTACCTCTCGGTGTAGTCGGTGTTCTTCTCGACCGGTATCGGTCAGTTGGCCGCGACGTTAAAGCAGCCCACCGACAAGTCGGCCTCTGGAGAACACTCACCACAGTAACGAACAGATGTTCGATAGCAAGAAGACGCGCCGTGTCTTCGTCGAGATTGCACTGACGCTGTGCTCAGTGCCGGCGCCACGACCCTCAGCGCGATCTCAACCCGGGCGAGCGGCAGACCTCACCACTGTTCGCGGGGGACGTCGAAGTCGACGCACAACGCTCGCCACACATCGCGCGGGTCCACGCCGTCCTCGATCGCCTGTGCGCCGGTGCGCCCGTCCAACCCGGTCAGCACGTGATCGGCTAACACCGAGGCGCCGTAGGTGACGCCGAACCGCAAGGTGATCAGTTCGTGAAATTCCGTCAGCCGCACGCCACTCAACCTACCGAGCCGACGCGAGCGCTTGGTGGCATACCTGTACCGGATCGGTGACATCGGCGATGCTGGCCGAGGCGCGCTGCGCAGCGTCGCGATAGCACGGCGTCGACAACACCGCATCGACGGCGGCGACCAACGCGTCGGCGGTCAACGGACGAACCAGCCGCCCACTGCCCTGGCGCGCCACCCGGTTCGCGATCTCCCACTGGTCCCCGCCACCGGGAACCACCACCAGCGGCACACCGGCTAGCAGTGTCTTGGCCACCATTCCGTGCCCGCCACCGCAGATCACCACGTCGGCATGGGCCAGCAGCTCGTCCTGGCGTCCCGGCCCGGCCACCGCCCACGGCGGCACGGTCAGATCCGGGCCGCCCAGCCGCGACACCACCACCCGCGCGCCGGCGGGCAAAGTGGTTCCGGGTACCAGACTGTCCAGGGCGGTCTGGGCCATCCCCTGGGTCCCGATCAACGCCGTCGACGGCGCCACCACCACAACCGGCCCGTAGCCTGCCGGGATCGCCAGTAGCTGCTCGGTCGGCTCGAAATGCAGCGGGCCCACCAGAACGGCTTCGGTCGGCCAGTCAGGACGCGGGACCTCCAGGGCAGGCAGTGTCGCGATCAGCCGTCGCAGCGGCCCGGGATCGCTGGCGGGCAGACCGATGTCGACGCGGACCGCCGAGCGCTGGCGAATACCGGCCCGCCAGGATCGTGCGGTCAGCGCGCGCATCGCGGCGTCCCGTAGCCGACCCCGCACGCCGGTGCCCGGCGCCAGCCCGCTGCCCAACGGCGGCAGCCCCTTCGACGGCCGGTAAAGCGGATGCGGGTTGAGTTCGACCCACGGAATTTCCAGCAACTCGGCGGACATCCCACCGCAGGCGGTGATGACATCCGACACCACCAGGTCCGGGGTCAACGAGCGCAACTGCGGCAGGTTGAGCACGGCCATCCGCGCGGCGCGATGGTGAATCTTGGCCCCGGCGTCACGATCGTCGTCGTCGGCGGTGGGATCAAGCCCCGCCAGTTCGACGGCGTCGACGCCGGCGGCACGGGCTGTCTCGAGCCATTCGGTGCCGGTAAGCAGGGTCGGTGTGTCGCCGGCCGCCGAAAAAAGCCGACACAGCGCGATGGCCGGAAACGAATGCCCCGGGTCTGGTCCAGCGACCACGGCAACGCGCATCGCCCTACCCTGCCACAGCGGATTAGGGTGGTGATCATGACCGAGCAGACTGTTGAAAACACCCGCACTGTCGAGGTCTTCCTGCACGCGTTGCAGGACGCGGACCTCGAGACCGCAAGCGCCGCTTTGGCCGAGGACCTGGTCTACCAGAACGTCGGGTTGCCTACGGTCCACGGCCGCAAAAGGGCGATCAAGCTCTTCAGCTCGCTAGGCGGTGCCACCTCGTTCGAGGTGAAGATCCATCGCATCGCCGCCGACGGCTCGGCCGTTCTCACCGAGCGCACCGACGCGCTGATCTTCG
The DNA here is from genome assembly GCA_963838755.1 of uncultured Actinomycetota bacterium. Classification (GTDB taxonomy): domain Bacteria; phylum Actinomycetota; class Actinomycetes; order Mycobacteriales; family Mycobacteriaceae; genus Mycobacterium. Next base: position 220,729 of record CAWISO010000027.1, read on the forward strand.
GCCCGCTGCGGCTGCAGTTCTGGGTCTGCGGTGTGTTCGAGGTCCGCGACGGACAGATCACGCTGTGGCGGGACTATTTCGACTTCTTCGACATGTTCAAGGCGACGCTACGGGGCCTGGCCGGGTTGGTGCTCCCGTCGCTGAAGGCGTCGTTCTAACGATGCGCACCCGGCCGAACGCGCTCGAGTACGTCCGTTATTGCTACGGCCGGCGGCTACCCGACTCGATGCGCGACTGGGTACGCAACGATCTGGCCGGCAAGGGTGCCACCGCACGGATGATGATTCGGGTGGCTGTCCCCGCGGTACTGGTGCTTGCCCCGTTCTGGCTGATTCCGACGACGCTGGACGTCCACTTGACCATGACGCTGCCGATTCTCATTCCGTTCGTGTACTTCTCGCATGCGCTCAACAAGGTGTGGCGCCGCCACATGCTGCAGGTGCACGGCCTCGACCCGGACCTGGTCGACGAACGCCGTCGCCAGCGCGACGCCCACATCCATCAGGCTTACATCGAACGCTACGGCCCGCGGTCGGATTGACGGCTAGGCCCGGGGTAGCCCACCCAGCTCGTCGAAGGCCTGCGCCCAACCGACCAGCCGATCCGTGGCACCGACGAGCTCGTCACGGTAGCGCTGCCGTGAGACCGGCGCAGCCGCATCGCCGTTTGCTGACGAAACCAATTGCGCTGCGGCAGTGACCATTTCGTTGTACTGGCGAACGCCAGAGCTCAACTGGGCGGTGAACGCGTTGATGGTCGGCACCAAATATGAGCGTGATTGCGGAGCGTAGTTCACCGCCTGCTCCATCGACACCACTTCAGCGGCCGTTGCCGCCATGGCGACGGCAGACTTGTTGGCCGCCGCACTCAGGTCACGTATTTCGGTGGCGGGCAACATGTTGCCGCGCTCCATGACCCCCAGCAGCGAGAAGAAGCCTCGTTCGGAGGCGCCCAGCGCAAACATCGCCGAGCGTGCCGCCGAACTGTGCGGCGGTAGTCGTCGGTTGCCGGCCGGCCGCTGCGCGGGCAGCGGCTCCGCGCGCAACCAGCGGTAGCGAAGCAGCAACAACGTCGCTATGCCCGCCTGCACGACTGCGATCGAGCCGGTGCCCACCAACAACAATGCAAACCAGCCCCAAGCGGCCAGCAGCAGGGTCACCACAGCCCAGAACACGCATCCTGCGCTGAATATCAGGCCCCAACGCAGCGCACGGCGGCGCCGGCGCAGCAGCCGGGCCCGCGGATCGCTGATCTTCGCCGCCACCAGGTCGGAAAGCTCATTGGCGGTGTCCAGCGCGCGCTGCAGCAAGGCACGCCACGACCCACTGCGCACAGCGCCGCGACCGTACTCCACCGCCATCTCGCTCCCTCGTCTACTGCTGAGTAATAGGCTTCTCGGTCGGGGCGGTGCGAGGGGACGCGGCCGGCGTACCGGAGCTGGCCGCCTGCTCGCCCGCCGCCGCTCCCCCGGCAGGCAGAGACTCGCCGCGCATCGAGGCGCGGATCTGCTCTAAGCGGGAATGGCCGGCCATCTGCACACTGGCCTGCTCCACCTCGAGCATCCGGCCCTGCACGGAATTCTGGGCGAGCTCGGCTGCGCCCAGCGCATTGGCGTATCGGCGTTCGATCTTCTCGCGGACCTCATCGAGGCTCGGGGTGTTCCCCGGCGCGGCGATCTCGCTCATCGACCGCAGTGACGCGCTGACCTGCTCTTGCATCTTGGCCTGTTCGAGCTGGCTGAGCAGCTTGGTGCGTTCGGCGATCTTCTGCTGAAGCATCATCGCGTTCTGCTCGACGGCCTTCTTGGCCTGCGCGGCGGCGGCAAGCGCCTGGTCGTGCAGTGCCTTGAGGTCTTCAACGCTCTGCTCAGCGGTCACCAACTGGGCTGCGAACGCCTCGGCGGCATTGTTGTATTCGGTGGCTTTGGCGGTGTCTCCGGAGGCGGTGGCCTGGTCGGCCATTGTCAGTGCCTGCCGCACGCTGACTTGAAGCTTCTCGATGTCCGCCAGCTGCCGGTTCAGCCGCATCTCGAGTTGGCGCTGGTTGCCGATGACTTGCGCAGCCTGCTGGGTCAGCGCCTGGTGCTGGCGCTGCGCTTCCTCGATGGCCTGCTGGATCTGCACTTTGGGGTCGGCATGCTCGTCGATCTTCGCGTTGAACAGCGCCATCACGTACTTCCACGCTTTGACGAACGGATTGGCCATGGATTAGCTCCGCCTTCGTGTGTCGGTGTTGACACTCAATTTATCGGTTTCCCGCGGATCGCCACACCCTTGCGTGCTAAGCGACAGCCATCGAGACAACCGGCGGAATGACGACCTTCGTGCTGGCATCGATATTGGCCGCGCTGGCCGCAGGAAGCTCTGTGTGCTGCTGACCTGCCAGTTGCTCACCCGCCTCGGCGAGCAGCTGCGACAACGAAACATCCAAGGCGTCGCAGATCGCATTCAGCAGCTCGCTGGATGCCTCCTTGCGTCCGCGCTCGACTTCAGACAGGTAACCCAGGCTGACCCGCGCCGCGTCGGACACTTCGCGCAGGGTCCGGCGTTGGGTGGTTCGGGCTCGACGCAGCACGTCGCCCAGGACCTCGCGCAGCAATGACGGCATCACGCTCTCCTTCAGTCCGCTCAGCGGAGATTGTTCATCAGGTCCAACGCCCGCCACGGCGCCGTTGGTTCCCGGTGGCCTCAGGCTGCTGCGACCAGCGCCCGCAGCCTGCTGATCGACTCGCGCACCGCCGCGATGCGGATATCCCAGCGCGTCCCGCTGAACTGCAATTCGACCACCTCGGTGGCACCGTATTCACCGGGCCCGGCCAGCGCCATGAACACCGTGCCCACCGCATGCCCGCCGTGCGGCTCGGGTCCGGCCACCCCGGTCAAACCGACACCCCAGGTCGCCGTGCAGCGTTCGCGCGCGCCAACGGCCAACGCCCGGGCGGTCGGCGCCGCCACCGGCCCGACCTCTGCGAGGATCTGGGGTGCGACGCCGGCCAGCGCCATCTTGGTGTCCTCGGTGTAGGTGATCAGCCCGCCGCGCAGCACCTCGCTGGCGCCGGCGACTCCGGCGATGGTGGCGGCAAGTAGGCCGCCGGTCAGTGACTCCGCGGTGGCGACGCTCTGCCTGCGTACGGTCAGATCGGCGACCAGCCCACGGGCGTCGTCAGTCAGCAGTGGGTCGTCCACGGACATCCCTTGCCGCCGATGCGACGTAATCCACGCCGGTGACCACGGTCAGCACGATCGCCGCCGCCATCACCACTTGTGCAACCACCAACCACGATCCCGACAAAGGCAGCACGAACAACCCGATCGCGACGGCCTGCACCAGGGTTTTGAGTTTGCCGCCGCGGCTGGCGGGGATGACGCCGCGACGTAGCACTGCAAACCGCAAAATAGTGATCCCGACCTCGCGGGCCAGGATCACCAGCGTCACCCACCAAGGCAGATCCCCGAGCATCGACAGCCCGATCAACGCCGCGCCGACGAGCGTCTTGTCCGCGATCGGGTCGGCCATCGTGCCGAATTCGGTGACCATGCCGTAGTTGCGGGCCAGCGCGCCATCAAGGCGATCGGTGACGACGGCGACGGCGAAAATCACGAAAGCGGCAATGCGGCTGACGGTTTGGTGGCCATTGTCGGCGAACAGCGCCAGCAAGAACACTGGGACCAGCACCAGTCGCAGCAGCGTGAGCATGTTGGCGATGTTGGTTACCCGGACGCGCGGGACTACCGGACCGGTGTGAGGCTGACCCGACACGGCAACAGAATATCGGTTGCCGACCCGATAAGCCGAAACCGATACTGTGCATTCGTGAACGAAGCGGGCGGTCCACCGGCCAACGGGCCGGCGCTACGGCGCGCGCGAACCTCTGATGTTCCGGCAATCAAGCGGCTCGTCGACACCTATGCGGGCAAGATCCTGCTGGAAAAGAACCTGGTGACGCTGTATGAAGCCGTCCAGGAATTCTGGGTGGCCGAGCATGACGGCGAGGTGGTCGGCTGCGGCGCGCTGCACGTGCTGTGGTCCGATTTGGGCGAGGTGCGCACGGTGGCCGTCGCCCCCGCGATGACCGGCCAAGGCATCGGCCACGCCATCGTCGACCAGCTGCTACGCGTCGCTCGCGACCTGCAGCTGCAGCGGCTGTTCGTGTTGACCTTCGAGACCGAGTTCTTCGCCCGGCACGGCTTCACCGAGATCGAAGGGACGCCGGTGACCGCCGAGGTGTTCGACGAGATGTGCCGCTCCTATGACATCGGTGTCGCGGAGTTCCTGGATCTCAGCTATGTCAAGCCCAACATCCTGGGCAACTCGCGGATGCTGCTCGTGCTCTAGTCGCGCGAGCAGACGCAGAGTCGCATAAAAGCGGCCTTAGCAATGCGATTCTGCGTCTGCTCGGCGCTATTCGGCGCCCCCGGCGTCGCCGGCGCTGCCATCCATGCCGCGGATGGACGCGAGGGTCGCGGCCAGCTCATCGGGCTTGACCAGCACGTCGCGCGCCTTGGACCCCTCGGACGGTCCGACGATCCCGCGAGTCTCCATCAAGTCCATCAGCCGGCCGGCTTTGGCGAACCCGACCCGAAGCTTGCGCTGCAGCATCGACGTGGAACCGAATTGGCTGGACACCACCAGTTCTACGGCTTGCAGGAACACGTCCATGTCGTCGCCGATGTCGGGGTCGACATCGGTGCGTTCGCCGGTGGGCTTGGCGGTGGTGACACCGTCGGTGTACTGGGGTTCGGCCTGTTCTTTGCACGCGGCGACGACGGCGTGGATCTCCTCGTCGGTGATGAACGCTCCCTGCAGGCGGATCGGTTTACTTGCGCCCATCGGCAGGAACAGGCCGTCGCCCATGCCGATCAGCTTCTCGGCGCCAGCCTGATCCAGGATCACCCTGCTGTCGGTGAGCGACGACGTCGCAAACGCCAGCCGGGACGGCACATTGGTCTTGATCAACCCGGTAACCACGTCGACCGAAGGCCGTTGGGTGGCCAGCACCAGATGGATGCCCGCGGCGCGGGCCTTCTGGGTAATCCGCACGACGGCGTCCTCGACGTCGCGGGGCGCGGTCATCATCAGGTCGGCGAGCTCGTCGACGATCGCGACCACGTACGGGTAGGGCCGGTATTCCCGCTGGCTGCCCAGCGGTGCGGTGATCGCGCCGGATCGGACCTTGTCGTTGAAGTCGTCGATGTGACGTACTCGCGACGCCTGCATGTCCTGGTAGCGCTGTTCCATCTCCTCGACCAGCCACGCCAGTGCGGCGGCAGCCTTCTTCGGCTGGGTGATGATCGGCGTGATCAGATGCGGAATGCCTTCATACGGCGTGAGTTCCACCATCTTCGGGTCGATCAGGATCATCCGGACTTCTTCCGGGGTGGCCCGCGCCAGCAACGAAACCAGCATGGAGTTGACGAAACTGGACTTCCCGGACCCGGTGGACCCGGCCACCAGCAGATGCGGCATCTTGGCCAAGTTCCACGAAATATATTCGCCCTCAATGTCTTTGCCCAACGCGATGACAAGCGGGTCGTGATCGCGCCGCGTTGCTGGCGCGGTGAGCACGTCGGCCAGCCGGACCATCTCACGATCGGTGTTGGGCACCTCGATGCCGACGGCGGACTTGCCGGGGATCGGCGCCAGCATCCGCACACTCTCGGTGGCCACCGCGTAGGCGATATTGCGGTGCAGCGCGGTGATCTTCTCTACCTTGACCCCGGGCCCCAGTTCCACCTCGTAGCGGGTAACGGTCGGCCCGCGGGTGCAGCCGGTGACCGCCGCGTCGACCTTGAACTGCTGCAGCACCGACGTGATCGCTTCAGCCATATGGTCATTGGCAGAGCTGCGTTTCTTGGGCGGGTCGCCCGCCACCAACAAATGCAGCGACGGCAGCGTGTAGGGCCCTTCCACGACCCGGTCGAGCGATTTCCCCGCGGATTTGGCGCCACGACGGCCACGCGACACCGCGGGCTCCGGCACCGTTGGGCTGTCGTCGATACCAACGGCAGAGCTGCTGGACGGCCATGCTTGTGCCTCGTCGTCGCCGTAGGCGGCAGGGTCATCGTAGTACCCGTCGGAAAAGTCATCGGCGACACCGCTTTCGATCTCCGGGTCGTAGCTCACCGGCCCGGTGTCCTCGTCGAACATCCGGGTGCCGAACAGGGCGCGCATCGTCTCGGGCACCTCACGAATCGTGGTGCCGGCCAATAGCAGCAGCCCAAACAGCGCGCCGATGAACAGCAGTGGTGCGCAGATCCACGCGGTAAGCCCTTCGGCCAGCGGTCCCCCGATGGCGAAGCCGATGAATCCCGCCGCGTGCGCGCGGCCGGCTGGGGTTTCCGGCGAGCCGGCCCACAGATGCCACAAGCCAAGAAGGGGTAGCGCGACTATCGCCGCGCCGAGAACCAGCCGCGGCCGCGCCTCGGGATTGGGCTCGGTGCGCATCAACAGCACCGCTACGGCGGCGGTCGCGACCGGGAGCACCACGACCGCCGAGCCGATGAACATCCGCAGCACCGAGTCGACCCACGCCCCGACCGGACGGGCCGCGTCGAACCAGGAGCTGGCGGCGACGACGACCGCGAGCCCCAGCATCGCCAAGGCAATCCCGTCGCGGCGATGCCCCGGGTCGATGTCGCGCGCCCGGCCGACCGACCGCGCCGTGGTGCCGGTCCCCCTGGCCACCATCAGCCAGGTCGCGCGCACGGCACGCCCGCAGGTCAATCCGGCGCTGGTCACCAGTGAGTGATGGCGACGCCTGGCGGACCTTCTAGGAGGTTTCGGCCGCGGCCGCGCTGACCGGCTAACGCGCCGCGAAGCGGTCTTTGACCTGCTCGTTCGGCCGCGAGATCGGGCCACAGTCTTGCTAGCCATGCCCGCAAGCCTAATCGCAAATGCACCATCTGCACCATCCGCCACACTGGTTATCAGGCTGTGACCGTCCGTTCCCTGCATGAAAAGGCGCAGTAGGGTGACAGCGGTCACTTGATCGTCAGTGCCACCCACCCAAAGCTCGCAGGAGGCCCGCATGCCCGTCGTCGTTGTCGCCACCCTGACCGTCAAACCGGAATCCGTCGACACCGTGCGCGAAATCCTCACCCGCGCGGCCGAAGAAGTGCACGAGGAGCCGGGCTGTCAGCTCTATTCTGTGCACCAATCCGGCGAGACCTTCGTCTTCGTCGAGCAGTGGGCCGATGAAGAGGCGCTCAAGACCCACAGCAGCGCGCCGGCAGTTAGCAAGATGTTCAGCGCGGCCGGCGAGCACCTGGCCGGAGCTCCGGACATCAAGATGCTGCAGCCCGTTCCTGCGGGCGATCCGGCCAAGGGACAGCTGCGCCCCTGATGGTGCGACCCCTAGAAGGAAAGGTTGCCTTCATCACTGGCGCGGCACGCGGCCAGGGACGAGCGCACGCGGTGCGGCTGGCCGCCGACGGCGCCAGCATCATCGCAGTCGACCTGTGCGACCAGATCGCCAGCGTCCGGTATCCACTGGCGACCCTCGACGACCTGGCGGCCACCGTCAAACTGGTCGAGGACACCGGTGCCGGCATCGTGGCCGCCCGTGGCGACGTCCGCGACCGGGCATCGCTGTCTTCCGCCCTGCGAGCGGGTCTTGACGAGTTCGGCCGCCTCGACATCGTGGTGGCCAATGCCGGTATCGCTCCTATGGAATCCGGTGACGACGGCTGGCATGACGTCCTCGACGTCAACCTCACCGGCGTCTACAACACCATCAAGGTCGCGATACCGACCATGGTCAAACAAGACACCGGCGGATCAATCGTGCTGATCAGTTCGTCTGCCGGGCTGGCCGGCGTCGGCAGCCCGGACGCCGGTTCTGTGGGGTATGCCGCCGCCAAGCACGGGGTGGTGGGGTTGATGCGAATATACGCGAATCTGCTTGCACGACAGAATATCCGGGTCAACTCTATCCATCCGTCCGGTGTCGAAACCCCGATGATCAACAACGATTTCACCCGGGAGTGGCTGGCTAAGATGGCAGCCGCGACCGACACACCGGGAGCCATGGGCAACGCGATGCCGGTAGAGGTGCTCACACCCGAGGACATCGCCAACGCGGTGGCATGGCTGGTGTCCGACCAGGCTCGCTACGTCACCGGAGTTACCTTGCCGGTCGATGCGGGCTTTTTGAACAAATAGCCGCGATGCCACGAAATCCTGCTTGACGACACGCCACAAGGTGAGCATCCCCAGGTCAGCCTCTAACAGCGGGATACTCAGGGCGTGGCCAGCACCGAAGCTGTCAGCTTCTACGGCCCGTCGCCGCCGGCTTCTCGGCGCGAGATGCTCGCTACCGCCGATCCGCCTTACCGATTCCTGTCGGCGCACCAAGCCGCGGTGCTTGATGCCGCCACCCACCGCTTGGCGCCCGGGCCGAAGGACGTGGTCAGCTACCCAATCCGGCTGTTGTGGCTCTGTGTCGCCGACTTTCGCGACGAGTACCTCACCGGCATCGCGTTGCTCGACCGCCAAGCCGGCGGAGACTTCACCACGGTGGCGCCGTTGCGCCAGGACTTGATTTTGTCCCAGCGGCAGCTGGCGTCGTTCACCGGTCTGCTGTTCGGTCACATCATCGAAGCGATCTACGCCCGCTAAGTCGGATAGTCAGTCCGACACGCCGCATACCGGGCATTCCGCTGGTCAGCCCCATATCCGCGTCATACTCGGCCCGTGGCCAGCAAACGGGTCGTCCGTGGATGCGGATGCGGTCAGGCGGCGCCGGTGTCCCGGCGCGCGGTGCTCGGCGGGCTGAGTCTGCTGCCACTGGTCGCGGTAAACGGCGTATTCCCGGCCGCTTCCGCCGATCCCGCCGATGCCGTCGAGGCCGCCGACACGCCATACCTGTATCTCTCCGCGCACCAGGCCGCGGTGCTCGACGCCGCCACCCGCCGTCTAGTGCCCGGGCCGGAAGACGACGCGGCCGAGCTCGGCAGTCCGGGAGCGCACGAGGCGAACGTGGTCCGCTACCTGGACATCATGCTTGCGGCGTTCTCGTTCTCGCCGCCGAAGGTGCACGCAGGCGGACCTTGGAGCAACCGCGCCGGCGGCTCGCAGGACTTCATGGCCGACTTCGTCCCGCTCGACCGCGCCCAGAATTACGCGTGGCAACAGCGGATCGCCGACCTCCGGACCCAGTACACCAACGGCATTGCGCTACTTGACCAGTTGGCCGGTGGCGACTTCAGCACGGCGCCGACGACGCAACAAGACAGCATCCTGACAACCGGTCAGGCGGTGTCCTTCACTCAGTTGCTGTTCGGTCACACCATCGAGGGGATGTACTCCGTCCCGGAGTACGGCGGCAACGCGAACCTCGTCGGTTGGCGCGACATCAAGTGGCCAGGGGACATCCAGCCGCGGGGCTACACCGACGCCGAGGTCGAGGGCCCGGCCGGGGACTTGCTGGACACCAACGGAATCGTCGGCCTGCTCGTGCGCGGGGGGTGGGCGCAGGCCATCGCCAAAATGGGGGGAAAGGCCGGCGTCAATGCCGGCCGGTAAAGCGATCGTCGTCGGATCGGGCCCGGGAGGGTCGGTGATGGCGATGGAGCTTGCGGAGGCCGGCTGGGACGTCGTGATCTTCGAGATGGGCCCCAGCTACTACACCAACCTCGAGGGACAAGGACCCTTCCCGACGGTGTTCTCCAACGACGAGCTCAAGTCGCAGTACCGCTACTTCGAGCAGCCGGACCCGCTGGCCTACCCGCGTACGTTTCGCCAAACCGCCCGCCAGAATGCGGCGGCGACCTACGTCGGCGACGTCAACGATCTTCCTAATCAGGTCGGCGGCGCATTCCCGCACTCGGACGTGAAGGTCACCCGGATGTGGGACATCGACTTCAAGGGACTATCGCTGCTCGGCCCGGTGCCCGGCGCTGACATGGCGGATTGGCCGTTCGAGTACAACGAGCTCGCGCCCTACTACGACGAGGTGGAGACGCTAATCGGGGTGCAAGGCGACGTCGCGTCCATACCGGCTTTCGTCCAGAAGCACCAGCCGCAATCCAAGCCCTACCCGATGCCGCCCGGCGCGCAGATGCGCTCGTCGATGCTCCTTGCTGCAGGGGCGAAGCGGGTAGGGCTGCATCCGTTCTCCTTTCCGATGGCGGCCAATTCGGTCGAATACAACGGCTCCCCGGCCTGCAACAACTGCGGGTTCTGCTCGGGCTACGGTTGCCCGATCTCCGCCAAGCCGGGCAACCTCGTCATGCTGCGGCGGGCGCTGCAGACCGGGCGGGCGCAGTTGCGGCCGCAGACGACCGTCACCCAGGTCAACTACGCCGGACGTCGGGCCACCGGCGTCTCCTTTATCGACGCAGCGGGCAATGCCGGTGGGGAGAGCGCCGACGTGGTTGTGCTGGCTTGCTCCGCGGTCTTGACGCCGCGGTTGGCGCTGCTGTCCAACCTGCCCGACCCCTACGCCCGCATCGGCAAACGGATCATGTTCCAAAACTTCTACGACGGCTTCGCGATCTTCCTCAACCAGCGAGTGCACGCCTACCGCGGTCGCTCGTGCACGCAGGTGGTGTTCGACTTCAACGATCCCGACTTCCCCGGAGCTCGAATATTCGCCCGGCTGGCCGGGTTGCCATATATCCGTGCCGGCCTGTGCGAACTCGGCGGCAGCCAGAACCCGATCGCGGAAGGCAAGTTCTACCAGGAGATCCTGGGGTTTCTGCCCGGTGTGCAGTTTTTCGGCCGCACGTTCAAAGAGCTGATGCGCGCCTCGCTGCTGCGCGACCGACTCGCCGGCGTCGATTGTTTCGCCACCGACATGCCATACCTGAGCAATAACGTCACCCTCGACCCGACGATCAAAGACCTCAACGGGCAGCCGGCGCCCCGGGTCACCTACAAGATCGGAAAGTTCGAGCAGGCATCGCAAGACTTCTTCATACCGCTGCTCTCCACGATGTGCGGGGCATCTGGCGCCCAGCTGTACGCTGCCGTACCTCAGAGCACCGCGAATTCGCTGAGCGGCACTGCACCACCGACCGGCTTGCACTCCATGGGCGGAATGCAGATGGGCGTGAACCCGATGGCGAGTGTCGTCGATGGCAATGGACGAATGCACCAGATGGACAATGTGTTCTGCGCCGACGGCAGCGTGTTCGCCACCTCCGGGGGCTCTAATCCCACCAACACGATCATGGCGGTCGCGCTGCGCACGGCGCGCGGGCTCACCGGCAGGCGGCCTCTTTCATTGGCTCCCGCGGCCGCGCCGGCATTTGGCTAGATTTCGATCACGGTGGGCACGATCATCGGCTGCCGCCGATAAGTGTCGCCTACCCACTTGCCGACCGTGCGGCGCACCGCCTGGGCAATCCTGGCCGGATCGGTGACGTTCTCGGCCACCAGCGATTCCAGCTCGGCTTCGACCTTGCGGACGGCCGGCTCCAGCGCCTTGGGATCTTCGGAGAAGCCCCGCGAATGCAGTTGCGGCGGAGCCGCCGGACGCCCGGTTCCTCGTCGCACTACCACCGTCACAGCGACGAAACCCGATGACAGGATGAGTCGTTCGCCCAATGTGATGTCGCCGACGTCACCGGTGATCAGCCCGTCGACGAACATCTTGCCGACCGGCACCGCGCCGGCGATGCTGACCCTGCCGCCAAAAAGGTCGACGCTGACCCCGTTTTCCGCCAACACGATCGAGGATTCCGGCACTCCCGTGCTGGCGGCGAGTTTGGCGTTCGCCCTCAGCATCCGCCAGGTCCCGTGCACCGGCATGACATTGCGGGGCCGCACCCCGTTGTAGAGGAACAGCAGTTCACCGGCATAGGCGTGACCCGAAACATGCACGCGAACTTGCTGATTGGTGACGACGCGGGCTCCGATTTTGGACAGCGAGTCGATGACGTCGTAGACGGCTTCCTCGTTGCCCGGTATCAGCGACGACGAGAGAATGATCAGATCCTCTGCGGTGAGCGTGATGCTCCGGTGCTCCCCGCGGGACATCCGCGACAGCGCTGACATCGGCTCGCCCTGAGTTCCGGTGGTGATCAGCACAATCTGATCGGCCGACATCATCTCCGCGGCGCCGATGTCGACCAGATCGGAGTCGGCCACCCGCAAAAAGCCGAGCTCCCGCGCGATGCCCATGTTGCGCACCATCGACCGCCCGACGAAGGACACCCGTCGACCCAGGGCCGTCGCCGCGTCAATGATCTGCTGCACCCGATCCACATTGGAGGCGAAACATGCCACGATCACGCGTCCGTGCGCGCCGCGGATCAGCCGGTGCAGCGTCGGCCCGACCTCGCTTTCCGACGGCCCCACCCCGGGGATCTCGGAGTTGGTCGAGTCGCACAAAAACAGGTCCACGCCGGCTCCATCGGTTGAGCCCAGCCGGGACATGCCGGGCAGATCGGTGGGCCGCCCGTCCAGGGGCAGCTGATCGAGTTTGATGTCGCCGGTGTGCAAAACAGTTCCAGCACCGGTGCGCACCGCGATAGCCAGCGCGTCGGGAATGGAGTGGTTGACCGCGAAATACTCGCACTCGAATACCCCGTGAGTGGTGCGCAGGCCCTCCGACACCTCGACGAACACTGGTTTGAGCCGGTGCTCACGGCATTTCGCGGCAACCAAGGCCAAGGTGAACTTCGAGCCGACAACCGGAATGTCGGGCCGCAGCTTGAGCACAAACGGGATCGCCCCGATGTGGTCTTCGTGGGCGTGCGTCAACACCAGCGCCTCGACGTCGTCGAGCCGGGGTTCGATATGACGCAGATCGGGCAGGATCAGGTCGACACCGGGTTCGTCGTGGGTGGGAAACATCACCCCACAGTCGATGATCAGCAACCGGCCCATGTGCTCGAAAACCGTCATGTTGCGGCCGATTTCGCTGATCCCGCCCAGCGCGGTGACCCGCAGACCGCCAGTGGTCAGCGGACCTGGCGGACGAAGGTCTACATCCACCTGTGCGCCGCCCTCCGGCTCACCTGAGCACCGAGGCTGCGCGCATGTCGATGGCCAGCGCCTCGACTTGCTCGGCGGTCGCGGCGACTTGCGGCAATCGTGGGTCGCCGACCTCGATGCCCTGCAGACGCAACCCCGCCTTGGACATCGTCACCCCCCCGAGGCGGCTCATCGCGTTGCACAGCGGGCTGATCCCGACGTTGATCTTGCGTGCAGTGGTGACATCTCCGGAAGCAAAGGCGGTGAGCAAGTCTCGAAGCTGACCTGCGGCCACATGCGAGATCACGCTGATGAAACCGCTCGCGCCCATCGCCAGCCAGGGCAGATTGAGCGCGTCGTCACCCGAGTAGTAGACCAATCCGGTTTCAGCCATCAGCTGCGCGCCGGCGTGCAGATCACCCTTGGCGTCTTTGACCCCGACGATGTTGGGGTGCGCCGCCAATGCGTGCAAAGTGGCGGGCTCGATCGGTACCACCGAGCGCGGCGGGATGTCGTAGAGCAACACCGGCAGCGGGGTTGCGTCGGCGATCGCGGTGAAGTGCGCAATCAGCCCGGCTTGTGGTGGCCTGGAGTAGTACGGCGTGACCACCAGCAGTCCGTGCGCCCCCTCGGCGGCACACGCCTTGGCCAGACGGATGCTATGCGCGGTGTCGTAGGTGCCCGCGCCGGCGATGATGCGGGCCCGGTCGCCCACCGCCTCCAGCACGGCCCGCAGCAGGGTGAGCTTCTCGGCGTCGGTGGTGGTCGGCGATTCGCCGGTGGTGCCTGATAACACCAGGCCATCGCAGCCGGCGTCGATGAGATGATTGGCCAGTCCCACCGCGGCCGGGATGTCCAGGGAGCCATCCGGAGCGAACGGCGTCACCATGGCGGTCAGCAGCGTGCCCAAGCGTGTATAGACGTCGAATCCGCCGGTGCTCACGGACCCAGATTACCTGGCGGCGCCAGCCGTATTCGGCAGCGCAACGAGCACGGCTTAGGCCTCGGTGGCCAGCGGGCTCGTCGCGACCTCGGTGCCGTCGGCCAGCGTCGCGACGTCAAAGTCGCCGAACACCGCAGGCGCGACGTCGACGAGTTGGCGCAGGCACGCGATGGCCAACCGCCGGATCTCCACATCCGCGTGCTCACTGGCGCGCACGGCGATGAAGTGCCTCCACGCCCGGTAGTTTCCAGTGACCACGATGCGGGTTTCGGTGGCGTTGGGTAGTACGGCGCGGGCGGCTTGACGAGCTTGTTTGCGTCGTAACACGGCGTTGGGCTGGTCGACGAACTTGGCTTCCAGCTTGCCCAGCAGCTCGGTGTAAGTAGCGCGGTTGGCGTCAGCGGCCTCAGCGAGGATCTGCTGCAATTCGGCATCGTCCTCCATGCCGGGAGGCACTACGATCTGGGACTCTTTTTCCGGCACGTAGCGCTGCGACAGCTGGGAGTAGGAGAAGTGCCGGTGCCTGATCAGCTCGTGAGTGCACGATCGCGAGATGCCGGTGATGTAGAACGACACACTGGCATGCTCGAGCACCGAGAGATGCCCGACGTCGATGATGTGCCGCAGGTAGCCGGCGTTGGTCGCGGTTTTGGGATTGGGCTTTGACCAGCTCTGATAGCACGCGCGGCCGGCGAACTCGACCAGCGCTTGGCCGCCGTCGGCGTCAGTGCCCCAGGGCACGTCTGGCGGCGCGACGAACTCGGTCTTCGCGATCAGTTGCACGTGCAACCCAGCGGTCTCGGCCACGGCGATCACCCTAGCCGCAGCTTTCAGCGGCGGCAGCCCGCCGCTACGTAGCCGAGTGCGGCTGCAAGCACGGCAAACTTGGACAGCGCCGCGGTTCTGGCGCGCCGCGTATTGGCGATCACACGCGTGCCATTGAGCACCTTGAGTAGCGATACACCTTCGATCGCGTCACCGGCGACGGCACCGATCGCCAAGGCCGGAAGCACAGCTGGGTGGCCGCGGCGACGGCGAGTGCGGTCGAGCAGTTCGGCGATCAGCGCGCCGTAGGTCAGCATGTAGCCGAAGTCGAGCCACAGGGATAACCGGGCAGCCCGCCGGCCGTCCGGGCCCCAGCGGGACATCATTGCTTCGGCTCGAGACGCGTTGCCTGCCAGTTCGAAGGCGATGATTCCAGGGCCCCCGGTGCGACGGAGCCGTCGCTCGATCGACAGCATCACGCCGGTGTAACCAACGAAGAGCCCCGTCAAGGCCGCCAGTGAACTTCTGCGTCTGCTCATCACATCGCGTCCCGGAGCCCGTTCGCCAGGTCACCGCGATCGCCGACCGTCACGCCACCCAACCCCAACCAGGCAGCCATCGTTTCCAATTCACCAGCCAGCGCTTTGGCAACTCGCGACGGCGACTGCTCGGGCTCGATGAATGCCCCCACCACGTGCAGCGCGTCGGTCGCGCGCTCGGCCTTCAGGTCCACCCGCCCGACCAGCTCACCGTCCAACAGAAACGGCCATACGTAATAGCCGTACTGGCGCTGCGCCGCCGGCGTGTAGATCTCGATGCGGTAATGGAAGCCGAACAGTCGTTGCACCCGCGGACGGAAAAAGATCAGCGGGTCGAACGGACACAACAACGCCGTGCCGCGGTCACGTCGCGGAACCGTCTGTGCCGCAGGCAGATACGCTGGCATCGACCAGCCGTCGACGTCGACGCGGTCCAGCTCGCCGTCCGCCAGCAGCTTGGCGATCGCCGGTTTGGCCTGCCCGGCAGCTAACCGGAAATAGTCGCGGATGTCGGCCTCGGTGCCCACTCCCAAGGCCCTGGCCGCCCGCAGCGTGAGCTGACGGATCGCGTCGTCCTCGTCGACCTCTCGCGCCAGCACGTCAGCCGGCAGTACCCTCTCGGCCAGGTCGTAGTGCCGGGCGAAGCCGACCCGCGTCGCCGTGGTGAGCATCCCGGCGGCGAATAATGCCTCGGCCACCCACTTGGTGTCGCTGCGGTTCCACCAGGCACCTTTGGCCCGCCGCGGCGCGTCAGCCAGGTGGGCTTCGATCTGCCCGGCGGTACTCGGCCCGAGCTCCGCCACCGCAGCCACGATGTCGTCGGCCAGCCGCGGGTTGGCCTTGACGATGTGGGTGCCCCACCGGCCATGCCGGTACTGGCGCATTCGCCAGCGCAGCAGCGGCCAGTCGTCGACGGCCATCAGCGCGGCCTCGTGCGCCCAGTACTCCACCAGCAGCCGCGGCGAGCGCGCGGTGTGGCTCCAAGCGGCACGGTCCAAGACCTCCCGCTGATAGGGACCGAGGCGGCTGAACACCGGCGCATAATGGGCCCGCACCGCGACCGAGACCGAGTCCAGCTGCAACACCTGGATGCGGGAGATCAGCCGCCGCAGGTGCGCGCGGGTGATCGCCCCGCGGGGCCGCGGTTCGCCGAAGCCTTGGGCCGCAACGGCTATCCGCCGGGCATGCGCGGCAGTCAGCCTAACCGGCCGGATCGACACGGCGCCGAGAATATCGCGGGCTCAGCCCGTGCTGACTTTCTGATCCGACGGATTCTTAAGTTCCCGGTATGCCGCCTCGAGAGTGGCCGGGACTTCTTCCAAGTCGCGGTACACGCCCATCAGTTGCTCCAGCACCGTGATTCGCTGCTGAGTCGCTTCCTCCACCGCGCGGCGGGCCTGCTCGCGGTAATGATCAGCCTGCTGTATTGCGTCGGCGAGCAGTTGCTCACGCTCTTCTTGAGCGTCAGCACGCAGGTTGGCCAGTTCGGCCTCGCACTTCTGCTTAGTTTCCTCGTACTCGTTGTCGAGGGCTTCTCGCTGCGCGGCCATGTCCGCCAGCTCCTCTTGGTGCTTTCGCTGGGAGGCCTCCACCTCGGCTTGGGCCGCCGCGATCAGCCCCTCGGCCTCGGCGCGCGCCTCGGCCTCCATCTCGGCGACCTCGTCGACCGCACGCCGTAGCATCTTTGCCATCCGCTGCTGCACCGCGTGGGGCGAGGGTGAGGTGTCGGTGAGGACGACGACCTCCTTGCGCAAAGCCGCTGCCTCATCACCGACGTCCCTCAACCGGGCCCGCAGGCTCTCGACATCGTCCAGCAGCAACTGCTGCTTGATGGTCAACGTCTCGATGTGGGCGTCCACCGCAGCCGGATCGTAGCCCCTGAACGTGCGAGAAAACGTCCTCGCGGATTCGGGTTCCACTGCCCTTACCCCCTTCTGAAATGCCTGGTGATCCCGGTGAAACGGATCCCAAGCGACTAGTGACGGTCATGTCGTGGGCGCGCACACCGGCGCTTACAGCCGAGAATAGCTGTGCCAGCGATACCGCAGCCCCGAGCGGCTGGTCTGCCACTCCCCTGCCGTGCCGGCCCAGGTCTCGTCGAGTACCGGGGCGACGACATCGCCGTCGTCGCGCGGCAGCTCGATGTCGATCTCGGTGACCTCGCACCGGCTGGCCCACGGCATCGCCAGTGTATAGATCTGTTCGCCGCCGACCACCCAGGTATCCGGGTCGGTCAGCGCATCGTCAAGACTTGCCACCACCGTTGCGCCGTCCGCTGTGAAGTCAGGCTGGCGGGTCACGACGACATTTCTGCGGCCCGGCAACGGCCGAACGTTCGCCGGTAGCGACTCCCAAGTGAGGCGGCCCATCACCACGGTGTGACCCATAGTGAGCTCTTTGAAGCGGACCAAGTCCTCGGGCAACTGCCAGGGGATACCGCCGCCGCGACCGATGACTCCCGAAGACGACTGAGCCCAGATCAGGCCCACGCCAGTCATACGGCGACTGGGGCTTTGATCGCGGGGTGGGGGTGATAGTTCTCCACGACGAAATCGTCGTAGGTGTAGTCGAAAATTGAATCGCGATGCGTAAGACGCAGTTTCGGGTAAGGCCGCGGATCGCGGCTCAGCTGCTCGACGACCTGCTCGACGTGGTTGTCGTAGATGTGGCAGTCGCCACCGGTCCAGATGAACTCGCCGACCGCCAAACCGGCCTGCGCGGCCATCATGTGGGTGAGCAGCGCGTAGCTGGCGATGTTGAACGGCACACCGAGGAACAGATCGGCGCTGCGCTGGTAAAGCTGACAGCTCAGCCGCCCGTCGGCCACATAGAACTGAAACAGCACGTGACACGGCGCCAACGCCATCTGCGGGATGTCGCCGACGTTCCACGCCGACACGATGATCCGTCGCGAATTCGGATCGGCCCGAAGCAGCTTGACCGCCGCGCTTATCTGATCGAGGTGTTCGCCGGACGGCGTCGGCCAGGATCGCCACTGGACGCCGTAAACCGGCCCGAGATCGCCTGTGTCGCTGGCCCATTCGTCCCAGATGGTGACTCCGTGCTCATGCAGCCAGCCGACGTTGGAGTCACCGCGCAAAAACCACAGCAGCTCGTATACCACCGACTTCAGGTGCACCTTTTTGGTGGTGATCAGCGGGAAACCGGCCGACAGGTCGTAGCGCATCTGGTGGCCGAACAGGCTGCGGGTACCGGTGCCGGTGCGATCCGCTTTGGCAGTGCCCCGCTCCAGTACCAGGCGCAGTAGGTCCTCGTAGGGCGTAGCGATGGGCACGTATTCACCCTACGTCCAAAGGCAAGGAGTAGAACGGATGCCATGCCGAACATCACCGACACCGTCACCACTGCCGACGGCACCTGCCCGGTCCGCCTGTTCACCCCCGACGGGGAAGGCCCCTGGCCGGGTGTGATCATGTACCCCGACGCCGGCGGAACCCGGAACACCCTGGCCGATATGGCCGCCAAGCTGGCCGACTTCGGTTATGCGGTCCTGCTGCCCGACGTCTATTACCGCCTGGGCGACTGGAAACCCATCGACATGAAGACCGCATTCAACGACGACGAAGAACGCAAGCGCCTGATGGCGATGATCGGCAGCATCACGCCGATGAAGATGGCGCTCGACGCCGAGGCGTTCTTCGGCTACCTGGCCGGTCGATCCGACGTCAGTGGGGACAAGTTCGGCACCACCGGCTATTGCATGGGCGGGCGGACATCGGTTGTCGTCGCCGGCCGGGTACCGGACCGGGTCGCTGCCGCGGCGTCCTTCCACGGCGGTGGCCTGGTCACCGACAGTGAGGACAGCCCGCACCTGAAGGCCGACCAGATCCAGGCCGCGATCTATGTGGCGGGCGCGGAGAACGACGGATCGTTCACAGCCGATCATGCCGAGCAGCTCGACAAGGCGCTGACGGCGGCCGGTGTCGAGCACAAGATTGAGACCTACCCGGCCGGGCACGGGTTTGCCGTGCCGGACAACGCGCCCTACGATGCCGACGCCGCCGAGCGGCACTGGACGGCGACGCGCGAGTTCTTCGGAGCGCACCTACCGGCGTAGTCCATGCACGTCGACGCGATGACGATCCCGCAGTCGCTCGGCAAGATCGGCGATCTCGCCCAACGAACGCAAGCTGCCGGATTCTCAGGCCTGTTGTTCACCGAGACGGGCCGCACCGCCTATCTCAACGCCGCCGTGGCCTCTCAGGCTGCGCCCGGCCTCGAGTTGTCGACGGGTGTGGCGGTGGCCTTTCCGCGAAGTCCCTTCATCACGGCGGCCACCGCGTGGGAACTTCAGGACGCGACCGGTGGGAAGTTCCGGCTCGGGCTAGGCACGCAGGTGCGCACCCACGTCGTGCGGCGCTACGGCATGGCATTCGAGCGGCCCGGTCCACGGCTGCGCGACTACCTGCTGGCCGTCAAGGCGTGCTTCTCGGCGTTTCGCAACGGCAAGCTCGATCACCACGGCGAGTTCTACGAGCTTGATTTCATTACCCCGCAGTGGAGTCCGGGACCCATCGATGCTCCGGATCCGAAAGTCGATATCGCGGCCGTGAATCCGTGGATGCTGCGAATGGCAGGCGAAGTCGCCGACGGTGTACATGTCCATCCGATCGGCGAGCCTGGCTACTTGGCCCGGCACGTCCTGCCGAACATCGCCAAAGGAGCGACGAAAGCCGGGCGGTCGCCGTCGGACATCGCGATCATCGTGCCGGTGATGACGATCGTCGGCGACAGCGACGAGGAGCGCGACAACCAACGAGAAGTTGTGCGCGCCAGCATGGCCTTTTACGGAAGCACACCCAACTATGCGTTCATCTGGGACGAGGCCGGTTTCGAGGGCACAACCGCGCGGATTCGCGAGAAACAAAAGGCGGGTGACTTTGCCGGGATGGCGGCCCAGGTCAGCGACGACCACATTGCCGCTTTCGCAACGGAGTCGACGTGGGACAACTTGTCCGACGCGCTGACAGATAAATACGCCGCGATAGCAGCGCGCCTCGTGCTCTACAACGCCGCAGGCGATCCGGAGCGGTTCGAGCGGTACGGCGAGGTGGCCCGCCAGATCAGCGTCCGATCAAACGCTTCATGAAATCGGGATAACGCGCGCCCTGCACCTCGATGCCGGCCGCGGCCTCGTCGATCTCGCGGAGGTCCTCGGCGGTCAGCTCGACGTCGGCTGCCGCCAAGTTCTCCTCCAGTCGTTCCATGCGCCGGGTGCCCGGAATCGGCACGATCCACGGCTTTTGTGCGAGCAGCCAGGCCAGCGCGATCTGGCCGGGCGTCGCACCTTTGCGCTCGGCGATCGTCTGCAGTAGATCGACAACGGCGCGATTGGTCTCGCGGACTTCGGCGGCAAAGCGGGGAATGGTGCTGCGGATGTCAGAGCTGTCGAATTGCGTCTTCTCGCTGATGCTTCCGGTGAGGAAGCCCTTGCCCAGCGGGCTGTACGGCACGAAGCCAATGCCGAGTTCGGCCAATGTCGGCAAGATGTGCTGCTCCGGTTCCCGCCACCACAGCGAGTACTCGCTTTGCACAGCCGTCACCGGTTGCACCGCATGGGCGCGACGGATGATCTCGGCCGAGGCCTCCGACAATCCGAAATGCTGCACCTTTCCTTTGTCGATCAGTTCCTTGACCGTTCCGGCCACGTCCTCGATGGGCACCTGCGGATCCACCCGGTGCTGGTAAAGCAGGTCGATGGTCTGCACACCCAGCCGCCGTAGCGAGTTGTCGACAACCTCGTTGATGTGCTCGGGCCGGCTGTCCAGTCCGTTGATGTTGCCGTCGGCGCCGAAAGCGAAGCCGAACTTGGTCGCGATCACCACCTGTCCTGCGAGCGGCGCCAAGGCTTCACCGACCAGTTCCTCGTTGGGCCCATAGGCTTCGGCGGTATCGAAGAACGTGACGCCGTGCTCGACGGCGGCCCGGATCACCGCGATCATCTCGGCTTTGGAACCCGACGGGCCGAAGCCCCGGCTCATACCCATGCAACCCAAGCCGATCGCCGACACCTCGAGGGTTTCGCCGAGGACACGCTTGTCCACTGTGTGCTCCTATCGTTGGTCAGGAGACCGGCAGGTCGACCAGGTCGGCCAATCGGGACCGGTGGCGATAGGCGGAGCCGAACGCCAACTGATCGCTCTTGGCCCGCTTCAGGTATAGATGCGCCGGATACTCCCACGTCATTCCGATGCCGCCGTGCAACTGAACGCATTCTTCGGCGGCGTGCACAGCGACGCCGCTGCAGTAGGCCTGCGCGACGGCCGCGCCAATCGACGCCTCGTCGTCTTGCCGAGCACAGGTGTCGGCGGCGTATCGGGCGGCCGCCGCGGCGGCGTGGACTTCGATCCACAGATCCGCCAGCCGGTGCTTGACGGCCTGGTAGGACCCGATCGCCCGGCCAAATTGCTTGCGCTGCTTGGCGTAGGCCAGTGTGGTGTCGAAGCACCATTGGGCGATGCCCAGCTGCTCGGACGCCAACAGAGCCGCGCCCGTCTGTAGCGCCGCTGCCAGCGCAGCCTCGGCAGAGGTGTTACCCACCCTCGACGACGCCGCTTGCGAAAACTCGATATTTCCCAGTGGTCTCGTCATATCCAGGGTCAGCACGTCAGACAGTTGGACGCCTGCCGTGTCACGGGATACGGTGTGCAACTCCAGCCCTTCCGGTCCGGCAACCGGCACCACCAGCACGTCGGCCTGGCTTGCACCGGCCACACTGGTGACCCGGCCGGTCAGCCCGCTGGCCCTGTCGCTGAGGCTGACACCGCCCACCGCGTCATCCGGCGCGGTGGACAGTGGTACGGCCAACGTTGCGGTCAGCGAGCCCGCCGCCAATTGCTTCACAGTCTCGGTGTCACCGCTATGTAGCAGCGCGACGGTGGCCAGCACCGCGCTGGTCAGGAAAGGCACCGGCGCGACGGCGCGGCCGATTTCCTCCATTACCACGGCTGCCTCACGGGGTCCGGCACCAGCGCCGCCGAGCTGCTCGGGCACCAGCAAGCCGGCCATGCCCATATCGACGGCCAGCGTGCGCCAGAGACCGGAAAAGTCATGCGGCGCAGAGTCGTAGACGCTGACCACGGATTCCGGCGGGCACCGGTCGGTAAACAGCCGGCGCACACTGTCCCGCAATGCTTCCTCGGTGTCGGAGTACAGCAGATCGGTCATCGATCTAAGTCCTTCCAGGCGAGCTCCTTATCGACCCGGTGTTCCGGTGGCAGACCGAGGATGCGCTCGGAGATGGTGTTGCGCAGGATCTCCGATGTGCCGCCCTCGATCGAGTTTCCCTTGGCCCGCAGGTAGCGGTACCCGGGCTCACGACCGGTGAAGTCGGTTACTTCGGGTTGGCGCATGGTCCAATCGTCGTAGCGCAGACCGGATTCGGGGTGCAGCTCGATCTCGAAGCCCGAGATCGCCTGAGCCAGGCGGGCAAACGTCACCTTCAGCCCAGCGCCCTCTGGCCCGGGTTGACCGGCCGTGAGCCGCTGGCGTAATCGCAGGCCGGTCAACCGGGCAACCTCGGCCTCCACCCAGAGCCGCATCAGCTCGTCGTGCATCGCCGGATTGCGCAGCTGCGGGTCGGCTCGCCAGGCCTCGGTGACCTTGCCGATCATCCCGGTTTCGCGCCCGATGCCCGCCAGCGAGCCGATGGCAACCCGCTCGTTGTTGAGAGTGGTGGTCGCGACCTTCCAGCCGCCGCCCTCGGGGCCGAGCCGGTTCGCATCGGGCACCCGGACATCGGTCAGAAAGACTTCGTTGAATTCAGCCTCGCCGGTGATCTGGCGCAGCGGACGGATATCGACGCCGCCGACGGTCAGGTCGCACACGAAGTAGGTCAGGCCCTGATGTTTGGGAACGTTCGGGTCGGTCCGCGCCACCAGAATCGCCATCTGAGCGTTTTGCGCCCCGGACGTCCACACCTTCTGCCCGTTGACGACCCACTCGTCGCCGTCGCGGACCGCGCGGGTAGCAACGCCCGCCAGGTCGGATCCGGCGCCCGGCTCGCTGAACAATTGACAGTAGATGTGCTCACCGGTGAACAACGGCCGCAGGAACTTTCGTTGCTGTTCCGCGCTGCCGAATGCTGCGATGGTGGGCGCCGCCATGCCCATGCCGATGCCGTTTCGTCCTCCCCCGCCTCCTAGTGGCGCACCCGCTGCGGCCAGTTCGGCCTCGACCTGCGACTGAAATCTCCGCGGCAGATCGAGCCCGCCGGAACCGGGTGGGAAGTGCACCCACGCCAGGCCGGCGTCGAACCGCGCCGCCAGGAAATCCCGCGGATCACTGGTCGCCGGGTCGTGCTGGTCGAGCAGCGTACGCACTCGCGCGCGCAAGTCCTGCCCAACCGCTTGTTCGTCAGTGCCCATCGCCTCTCCCGTCAGCTCAGATACCCGCATCCTCCGCCACTTCGCGCGCCTTGAACACCAGTGCGGTCTGTGCCGTCAGCCACCGAGATCGGCTTCGGCGCGAAACCCCGCTGCATTGCCGAGTACCTGCCCGCCGTCGATCACCAAGGTCTCACCGGTTATCCAGCTGGCCGCATCAGATACCAGGAACGCGACCGCGTCGGCCACATCGGTCGGCTCACCGATGCGCCCCAGCGCAGTGGAAGCCGACAAGGCCTGCTCGTGGTCCTTCCACAGTGCCTCGGCGAGCCGGGTACGGACCACACCCGGACAGATCGCGTTGACTCGGACGCGCGGTGAAAGTTCCAGTGCCAGTTGCTTGGTGACGTGGATCAGCGCAGCCTTCGTGGTGTTGTACATGCCCATGTTCGGCGACTGATGCAGGCCGCCGATGGAGGCGGTATTGATCACCGCGCCGCCGTGCTCGCCCATCCACGCCTTGACCGAAAGCGAGGTCCATAGCAGCGGCGCCCACAGGTTGACCTCAAAAGTCTTGGCGAAACGAGCGTGGTCTTGGTCGATCAGCGGGCCGTATGCCGGGTTGGTGCCGGCGTTGTTCACCAGAATGTCGATACTGCCGAAACGGTCCAGGGTAAGGTCCACGCAGCGCTTGGCGGCACCTTCGTCGACAGCGTGGGCGGCCACGCCGATGGCGCCACCGCCGACTTGCTCGGCCGCCGCGTCCGCGCTCTCCTGCTTGCGTGAGGTGAGCACGACATTCGCGCCCGACGCGGCCAACCGCTGCGCGATGGCCAGTCCGATACCCCGCGAAGCTCCGGTGACGATCGCGGTGCGGCCGTTCAGATCCAGTGGCATTTCAACTTACCTTCGCGACCTGGACGGCCGAAGCCTTGTCGGCGTACTTGCGAAGTTCTCGACGGGCGATCGCGCGCTTGTGCACCTCATCCGGCCCGTCGGCGAGGCGCAGCGTGCGCAGATGTGCCCAGGCCAGCGCAAGCGGGAAGTCATCGGTCACCCCGCCGCCGCCGTGCACCTGGATCGCTCGGTCGACGATTTTGAGCCCGACCTTCGGAGCCGCCACCTTGATTGCGGCGATCTCGGTTTGCGCAGCCTTATTGCCGACCGTGTCCATCAGGTAGGCGGCCTTGAGCGTGAGTAGCCGGATCATCTCGATCTCAATGCGCGCCTCGGCGATCCAGTCTTGAATATTGGCGTTCTCGCTGATCGGTTTGCCGAAGGTGACTCGGGACTGCGCCCGCTTGCACATCAGTTCCAGCGCCCGCTCGGCAATGCCGATTGCGCGCATGCAGTGGTGGATGCGGCCGGGACCGAGGCGGGCCTGGCTGATCGCGAAGCCCTCACCTTCGCCCTTGAGCACGTCTTTGAGTGGCACCCGAACGTCCTTGAAGTCGATTTCGGCGTGGCCCTCGCGGTCCTGATACCCGAACACGGGCAACCCCCGCATGACGGTGACACCGGGGGCGTCGATGGGCACGACCATCATCGACTGCTGCCGGTGCGGAGCGGCCGCCGGGTCAGTCTTGCCCATCACGATCATGACCTTGCAGTTCTTGTGTAGGGCATTGGAGGCAAACCACTTTCGTCCGTTGAGGACGTACTCGTCACCGTCACGCACCATCGACAGCTGGACGTTCGTGGCATCCGAGCTGGCAACCTGCGGCTCGGTCATCGCGAACGCGGAGGCCATGGTGCCGTCCAGCAGCGGCTTGAGGTAGCGCTCCTTGTGCTCGTCGGTGCCGAACAGCGTCAGCACCTCCATGTTGCCGGTGTCCGGCGCGTTGCAGTTGCACGCCTCGGGGGCTAGATAGCTGCGGCCCATGACCTCGGCGAGCGGTGCGTACTCGAGGTTGGTGAGCCCGGGTCCCCACTGCGGGTGCGGGTGGAAGAGGTTCCACAGTCCGCGTCGGCGTCCCTCGGCCTTGAGCTCTTCGAGGATCGGCGGCTGGAAGTTCGGGTCGCCGGCTTCGCGCATTTGTTCGTCGTAGACGGCCTCGGCCGGATAGATGTGCGAGTCCATAAACTCCAGCAGATCCGCCTGATATTTCTTTGTGCGATCGGATATTTCGAACACGGACATGCGGATTCCTCACATTGATCGGTGAACTCAGTGGTCCTGGTCTAGCAGGCTGCGCTGGTATCGGCGCATGCCGCGCAGCCAACGGTCGTAGTCGGTCGCCTTCTGGCGATACATGTCGATCACGCCGGGATGCGGAAGGATCAGGAACCGCTCGTCGTCGATTGCCTCCAGCACGATGTCGGCGACCGCGGCTGGCTCCAGCACATCGCCCGCGGCGGTGACCGCCCGGGTCGCAAGGCTGCCGAGTACGCTGCCGGTCTCCTCGCCGGAGTACAGCAGCTTGGTGTTCACCCCCATCGGGCACAGGCAGCTGACCCGCACCCCTTGGTCGCCGTAGGTGATGTTCAGCCACTCTGCGAAGCCGACAGCGGCGTGCTTGGTGACTGAGTAGGTGGCCGAGCCGAGCTGGGTGAGTAGTCCCGCCGCCGAGGCGGTGCTCACGAAGTAACCTTCGCCCCGCTCAACCCATTTGGGAACCAGCAGTTGCGCGGCGCGCAGGTGTGCCCGCAAATTGATGTCGATGGACTGGTCCCAGTCGCGCTCGCTGATGTCCAGTCCTGCGACGCCGGTGATGCCCGCGTTCGCGAAATACAGGTCTACCGGGCCGAATTCGGCCTCTGCGAGATCGATCAACTTTTGGATCTCGGCGGTGTCGGATACATCGGCGCCGGCGCTGATGGCCGTGCCGGGCCGGTCGGCGTTGACACTTTTCGCCACTGCATGCGCGGCCTCGGCATCCAGGTCGGCGACGACAACACCGGCGCCCTGCTGAGCCAGCTTCGCCGCCAGCGCACCGCCGATGCCACCTCCGCCGCCGGTGACAATCGCGACTTTCTGGGCAACCTTCACAACCGAATCCTCAAACTCGCGGGCGACGACAACGGCCGAGACACACTACGGCCAGCCGGTCAACTGTAATTGAATCCGGACTCAAATTCAACTATATGAACAGCTCGGTCAGCGGTGGCCGGGAAATCGGAGCGCGTTGGCCCACAGCCGGGTCAGTGTCGACACCAGCGCTTCGAACTCGGGCGGGGCGGCGTCGGCGTCCTCGCCCTGGCCCAACGCGAACGCGCTGTAGGCGGCCCGGCTGACCATGCCCGACAGCGCACTCGAGGCGAGCAACGGATCGATGTCGGGGTCAGCAACTCCGCGCGCCTGGAGGTCGGCGATCCCGCGCGCGTTGCGCTGGACGAACGCGTCTGAACGCCGCCTGCGGAAGTTGCGGAACTCCGGATCCACCTGCGCGACCTGTTCAAGCAGCCCCATCAGCTTGGCGTTGCGTCGGTATGCCTCCAGGTAGGCCCGGTTGCTGGCCTCCAGCACGGCGTACGGATCGTCGTCGGCGGCAACTCGGCCCATGCCGGGATGCATCATGTCCCGCTGCGCCTCCTCGAGGACGGCAGCAAAGATCTCCGCCTTATTGGTGAAGTAGGTGTAGAAGGACCCGGTCGCACATTTGGCGGCCTTGGTGATGTCCGTGAGCTTGCAGTCGACATAGCCGTCCCGCTCGAACACTTTCCGCGCAGCGGCGATCAATGCCGCCCGGGTGCGCGCGCCGCGCACCGTCGCGGGTCGTTGCCGCAATGGCGTCGCCGTCATTCGTCCAATGTACTTGAATCCGGCTTCAGATTCGAGACAAGGACCTTTAGCCGGGTGATAGCAGTCGAATGATCCACGCCCGCGAGTCGGCCGGGTCGATCACGTCGTCGAGCTCGAAGGTGGTGGCCGAGGTGAGCGCCTTGCCGTGCTGGTAGGCCGCCTCGACCAACTTGTCGAACAAGTTTTGACGTTCGATCGGGTCGGCGACGGCAGCCAGCTCCTTGCTGAATCCGAGCCGCACGGCCCCCTCGAGACCCATCCCGCCGATCTCCCCCGTCGGCCAGGCGACGGTGAACTCCGGGGCGTTAAACGAGCCGCCGGCCATGCCCATGGCTCCCAGCCCGTAGCCCTTGCGCAGGATGATCACCCCGAACGGCACGGTCAGCCGCGCGCCGACGATGAACAGCCGGCTCATCCGCCGCACCGCGCCGTGGACTTCGGCATCCGGCCCGACCATGAAACCGGGAGTGTCGCACATCGAAATAATCGGCAGCCCAAAGGATTCGCAGAGTTCAAGGAAGTCGGCGATCTTATCCGCGGCCTCGGCGTCGATGGCACCGCCGAGATGATGACTGCTGTTGGCCAGCAATCCGTATGCCACCCCTTCGACGCGGACCAGCGCAGTGACCACTCCTACTCCGTAATCGGCCCGCAGTTCCAGAACGGATCCGACGTCGACGACCGACTCGATCGCGTGGTGTACGTCATAGGTCCGTAACCGGTTCTCGGGCACGACATGTCGCGCTCGTCGCGGATCCGGAGCCTCCCAGTCATCGAGTTTGCCGTGGAAATACGACAGGTACTGCTTGGCCAGTGACACCGCGTGCGCTTCATCGCGGGCAACCAGACCGACGACTCCGTTGCGCCGCTGCACGTCGATGGGCCCGATGTCATCCGGCCGATACTCGCCGAGTCCACCGCCTTCGATCATCGCCGGACCCCCCATGCCGATGTTGGCGTCGGGAGTCGCGATGATCACGTCGCAGGCACCGGCGAGGGCGGCATTGCCCGCAAAACACCGCCCGGAGACGATTGACACCAACGGGACTCGGCCACTCAACGCGCCGAGCGCACGGAACGTCGGCACATCGAGACCGGCCACACTGGCGACGTCGGTGTCGCCGGGCCGGCCGCCGCCGCCTTCGGCGAACAGCACCACCGGCAGCCTCCTTCGGGCGGCCAGGTCGAAGACCCGATCGGTCTTGGCGTGGTTGCGCATACCCTGCGTGCCGGCGAGCACGGTGTAGTCGTAGGACAGCACGACGGCCTCGGCACCTGCGATTCTCGCCACTCCGGCGACCAGGCCATCGGCCGGGGTGCGGGCGATCAGGTCCTCTTCGGAGCGCCTGCTGCGTTGTGCTGCCAGCGTCAGCGCACCGTATTCTACGAAGCTGCCCGGATCGACCAGGTCGGCGATGTTCTCTCTGGCGGTTCGCCGATTCTGCTTGTGCCGCTTGGCAATCGCAGCTTGACGGCTCTCGTCAAGGGTGAGCTGATGCCGGCGACGGACCTCGTCGAGGTCACTACGAACCCGATCCAGGTCGAGGTCGGCGACTGCCTCGCCCTCGGCGTTTGCTCCAGTGCGAGTGAACACCAATAACGGGTCTCCGGTTCCGACGACCTGACCCGGTATCACCAAGACCCGGCCCGTGCGTATTGCGTCAGGCGCGGTCAGCACGTGCTGCATCTTCATTGCCTCAAGTACGACCACCTGCACGCCCGCCGCGAACTCCTGGCCTTCCGGCGCCACCTCGACCACGGTGCCGGCCAGTCGCGCGCGCAGCACCTCTTCACCCGGATACAGCTCGAGTGACGCGATGCGCGTGTCATGGCGGAGCGACTGCGCGGCGCCTACCAGGGCCGACAGGCTCTCGTCAACGAAACTCGTTGTCAGCGGGCCGGATTGCAGTCGGTCGTCGGACAGTATCTCGCGCAGTAGCTCGATGTTGGTGCGGATCCCCTCGATGCGGAATTCGGCGAGAGCTGTCTGGGCTTTGCGCACCGCCGCGGGAAACGACGAGCCGTTGACGTGCGTGATCACCTTGGCCAGCAACGAGTCGTACCGCGGGCTCGGCGTCAGTCCCGGGCAGCCGTAGGTGTCGACCCGCACGCCGGGTCCACTCGGCGGCGAGAACGTGGTCAGGGTCCCCGTAGTCGGCAGTACGGACCCGTCAGCGCCGAGAGTCTCCATGTTGACTCGGGTCTGAATGGCGATGCCCCGTGCGATCGCTGGCTCACCGTGAACTTCGTTGCCCTCGACGCTGATTCCGGCCGGTAGTCCCAGTTCGTCGAAGGTGACGCCGCCCGCGATAGCCAGCTGCAGTGATACCAGGTCCAGGCCGGTGGTTTCCTCGGTGATCGTGTGCTCCACCTGGATTCGTGGATTGACTTCGAGGAAGACAAACCGATCGCTGGCGATCAGGAATTCCACAGTTGCAAGCCCGCGGTACTCCGCATGCGCGCAGAGCCGTGCCGCGGCCGCATGCAGCTCTCGGCGCAGCGTCTGGGAGATTTCCTGTGCCGGGGCGATTTCGATCATTTTTTGATAGCGCCGTTGAATGCTGCAGTCCCGGTCGCCGAGCGCCAGCGCACGAGACGGCGCCGCAACGACCTGCACTTCAATGTGCCGAGCGTTGGCCAGATGCACCTCGGCGAATAGAGCCGGATCACCGAAGCCGAGTCGGGCTTCAGCCGCGCACTGTCGGTAGGCATCGTCAATCTGGTCAGGACTGCGGACTATTCGCATGCCTCGGCCGCCGCCGCCGGAAATCGCTTTGATCACGATCCCGCCGTCTTGACTGGCCAGGAACGCACGGATGTCCTCGGCGCTGCTCGGCCCGTCGGTGGCCGCCAGCACCGGTACATCCGCCGCTACGGCGGCGCGACGGGCCGACGACTTGTTGCCGAACAGTTCGAGAGCCGCAGCGTCCGGCCCGACGAACGTATACCCCGCCGCCGCGCAGGCTCGTGCGAATTCGGGCTGTTCGCTGAGAAAACCGTAGCCCGGATGGATCAGCTCGGCGCCAGACTTCTTGGCTGCCGCCAGGATCGCGGCGTGATCTAGGTAGGCGGCCGGGCCGGCGCCGGGCAGACCGATCGCTTCTTCAGCCGCGTGCACATGTGGGGTGTCAGCGTCGTCCTCGGCGTAAACGGCGACAGTACCGAGTCCTAATTCAATTGCGGTTCGGATGATTCGCAGCGCGATCTCACCACGGTTGGCGATCAGCAGGCGCATCACATCCGGTCCTTCGTCGGGTTGAACACACAAACGCGACTCAAATCACTAATAGTCTCATTGCCAGCGGCGATGTAGAGGAGGGAGTCACCGGAGGGCTGGTTGGATAGGCCCGGCCAGCCTGACGGCACCTGGCAACGCAGCGCCGACACCCCGGCACCAGAGACAATTTCGGCGTACATAATTACGGCTACGTAAGCGACAAGCGCTGCGATATGATAGGTCCTGACCTGCATCCTTGGGGTCTCGCCTTCAATAACGCATCTACGCATATCGACACCTGAGCGAAAAGCCTTCGTGGAAGGATGAAACCACGAAGCAATACATCATTGGAGAACTGGCTGCTGTGCTGATGGCCGGCGGACTGATTTCCGCGGCGCCCCCGGCAAGCGCAGGATGCCAAAACGCTGGATGGGGGATGCACCCAACTGCCGAGATGTGCGATGGACCCGTCCAGCCGGACGGCCACTGGCAGCGCTGCGTGAAGGCTTACGCGGCGTTGGTGATGATCGGGGGGCACCCCATGAGCCTGCCCCAGACCAGCTGCTACCCGTACGGACCCGGCCAAACGCCTCCTCCGCACGGGTGGGCTGACCAGCCGACGCACATCGACGACCCACCGGGCTAGAAGACGCCCGCCACGAGCGCCGCCTGGTACGTCATGGCGATGGCTGAATGTTGCATGCGCAACCAATTTGGGCGCGCTGCCTTCACGTCAGCGCACCGGGCGCGAAATGGCCACGCGAGTTGGCGCAGATAGCCGCCGGATTCGGTCTCGTCGATACCGTACTGCGCCGGCCAGCGGTCCTTGGCATATCGTCGACCATGCTCACTCCATCAGCGTCGCGGCAAGCGTGCCACCCAACTCGTAAGCCCGCTCTCGGACCTTGGCGTCGATTGGGCCGGTGATCTGCAGTATCTCGGCGGCTTTGGCCAGCGATAGTCCGGTGGCCACTTTGTCCACCGCCGTCGCCGCCCCGACGGTGTCGTTGTTGCCGTGCACCCACAGGCCGTAGGGGCGACCCGCCACGTGATCCAAGCTCGGGTAGTAGACGGTGTCGAAGAAATGCTTGAGCGCCCCGGACATGTAACCGAGGTTGGCAGTGGTACCGAACAGGTAGCCGTCCGCGTCCAGCATGTCCGGGACGGTCGCGGCCAGGGCGGGTCGGACCACCATCTCCACGCCGTCGATCTCGGGGTCGTTGACCCCAGCCAGCACAGCTTCGAGCACCTCGCGGGTGGCCGGGGACGGCGTGTGGTGAACCACCAACAGCGGTCTGCTCATTCGCGACCCTGTAGTGCTCGATGGAGCTCCAAGGCTTTCTTCATCGCTTCCCGCGCGCGACCGCGATCTCCGGCGTAGTCGTAGGCGCGCGCCAACCGATACCAGCGGCGCCAGTCGTCGGGATCGCTGTGCAGTTCAGTACGGACCGTTTCGAACAGAGCGTCGGCCGCGTCGCGCTCGATGCGTCCGGAAGGCCGCCGCGGCAGCGCGCTGACGTCCAGTTCCAACCCGTCTTCGGCTACCAGTCGAGCCAGCTTCTGGTGGACGAAGCCGGCGCGCAAGGTGGCGATCATCGCCCATACGCCGATTGCGGGCAGGATCAACAGCGCGGCGCCCAGGACGACGGCGGCCGCACGTCCGGAACCGATCATCAGGACCGCGGCCCGCCCGAGTAGCGCGAGGTACACCAGCATCGCCAGGCACATGAACGCGATCATCAGCTGGATGCGCACACTGCGCTGAGGTTTTCCGGCCCCGGTCATGGCGGTCATTGCAGGTTGAGCAGCGATTCAATTCCTACCGTCAGCCCGGGGTGTTCAGCGACCTGGCGGACCGCCAACAGCACGCCGGGCACGAACGAGGTGCGGTCCATGCTGTCGTGGCGGATCGTCAGGGTCTCCCCCGCGGTACCGAACAGCACTTCCTGATGGGCCACCAGGCCGGCCAGCCGCACCGAGTGCACCGGGATACCGTCGACGTCGGCGCCGCGGGCGCCGGGCAAGCTTGCTGTGGTGGCATCCGGGTTGGGCGACAGATTTTTTCGCGCCTTGGCGATCAGCGCGGCGGTACGGGCGGCGGTTCCCGAGGGGGCATCGGCCTTGTGCGGGTGATGCAGTTCTATAACCTCCACCGACTCGTAGAAGGGTGCAGCCTGTCTGGCGAAATGCATAGACAGCACCGCCCCGATAGCGAAGTTCGGGGCAATCACCGCTGAGACGTCCGGTTTGGCGGCCAGCCAAGCCCGAACCTGTTGCAGCCGTTCGTCGGTGAAGCCGGTAGTCCCGACAACAGCGTGAATCCCGTTGTCGATCAAGAACTTCAGGTTGTCCATCACGACGTCGGGATGGGTGAAGTCGATGACGACCTCGGTGTTGTTGTCGGTCAACAGGCTCAACGGATCACCGGCGTCGACTTCGGCGGACAGGGTCAGATCCTCGGCGTTTTGCACCGCCTGCACCATCGTCGCGCCGACTTTGCCCTTTGCTCCCAGCACTCCTACCCGCATGCATTCACCCTAGACGGGGTTGTCCACAGTTCGGCCTTTGTCCACAGGGACCGGCTTCCGGCGTTGTTCGACCCGGGTGGACGCAGATATCATTCGAACATGCATTCGACAGCCGTCGCCGCGCCGCCCGAGGTGGCTGCTGCCTTCGACGCGCTCGACGCAGCCGTGACGAGGATCGGCGAGTTGAACTTCGACAACTTCGGTCCTGCGGTTCGCTTGCGTGCCTTGGAGCGGCTGGAGACCGCCCGACGTCAGCAGGCGGTGCCGAGCCACGATCTGATCGCGGGCCTGGCCAAGGAGGATCCGGCCGACGTCGGCGGACCGGTTCACAAGGTGATCGCCGATTGGCTGCGGATCAGTTGCGCCGAGGCGCGCCGCCGGATGCGCGACGCCGAGCAGCTCGCGCCCCGGACCACGATTACCGGTGAGACGTTGCCGCCGGAGTTGCCGGCCACCGCGCAGGCGTGGCGTGCGGGCATGCTCGACGAGCAACACCTGCGGGTGATTCAGACCTTTTGTCACAACCTGCCCGGCGATATACCGGTGGACAGGGTTGAGCAAGCAGAGCGCTTCCTAGCCCAGCAGGCGACAACATTGCGCCCCGACCAGCTGGAGAAGGTCGCGAATCGTTGTGCGGTGCTGATCAATCCCGACGGGAAGTTCTCCGACGAAGACCGTGCCCGTCATCGCGGCTTCAGCTGGTCTGCCCAACGGCCCGATGGAATGAGCATCGGCAAGCTGGTCGCCTCGCCCGAACTGCGGGCCAATTTGGACGCATGGCTGGCCCGGTTCGCCGCTCCAGGCATGTGCAATCCTAGCGACCAACACCCATGCGTCACCGGCGAACCCGAGCAGGATGTTGCGAGCAAGGATTTGCGCAGTCATGCCCAGCGTCAACACGATGCGCTGAATGCGTTGGTCCGCGGCCAGCTGGGTGACCCGAAACTCGGAGTGCACAACGGATTGCCGGTGACGGTGATCGTCTCAACGACACTGCAGGAACTCACCGCGGGCGCCGGACACGCAGTGACCGGCGGCGGAACGTTGCTGCCC
This sequence comes from uncultured Actinomycetota bacterium, assembly GCA_963838755.1. Taxonomy (GTDB): domain Bacteria; phylum Actinomycetota; class Actinomycetes; order Mycobacteriales; family Mycobacteriaceae; genus Mycobacterium. The sequence continues at coordinate 254,779 of CAWISO010000027.1, forward strand.
ATGCGTGACCTGATCCGGATGGCCAGCCACGCCTATCACTACCTGGCCGTGTTCGACGAACACCAAAGCCGGCCATTGTATTTGGGCAGGTCCCGGCGCATCGCATCTGCAGATCAGCGAGTGGTTCTCTACGCCAGGGATCGCGGCTGCACCGCGCCAGGCTGCAACATGCCAGGATACTGGTGCGAAGTCCACCACACCGACGAGTGGGCTCGTGGCGGCCGCACGGACGTCGACAAGATGGCCCTCACCTGCACCCCGGAACACAAGCTTCTCGATAAGGGTTGGCGGACAATCAAACTCGCCAATGGCCAGACGGAATGGATTCCGCCGCCGCATCTAGATCACGGCCAAGCCAGAACCAACGACTATCACCATCCGGAACGGTTTTTCGACGACGGGCAAGCCGGCGCTTAACCGCTATCGGCGGGGCTTGGGCGCGGCCCAGGTTTCAGCGATAGCAATAGGAGTCCGACGAGGCGTCCCCGCCTTGCAACCGCACCTGGTGCACGCGCAGACCCCGGAAGTCCTCACTATGGGGGAAGAACCCCTCGTCGATGCGCAGCCCGCCGCCGGCCTCAGGGTCGGTGTCCACCTTCGCCATCCAGGTACCGACGCCGTCCGGGAAGAACTGGTCGTCCCACGCGCCATAGAGCGAGTTCGTGAAGTACACCCGCTTTCCGTCTCGGCTCACTTCCACCATCTGCGGGCCGCCTGCCAGTGGCAGCGATGGCGCCGCCGGGTGCGCGACCCGGCCGGTGACCCCACCCAGCCGCACCGAGCCGGTCTCCTTCGGGTGCGCCGGGTCGGACACGTCATACTGCTTGAGTTCCCCGGTGCCCCAGCAGGAGACGTACAAGAAGCGATCGTCGACCGACAGGTCGATGTCGGAAACCAACGGCGGCACTGCGCCGAAAGGCCGGAGCGCGGGCGGCAGTCCGCTGGCCTCAGCAGGCTCGGCCGGAATCGTGACTACCTTGTCGGCGGTCCAGCGCTCACCGTCGCGGTGCCAACGCCACACCGACGCCGACAAATCCTCGGTGCTGAGCACCACGCCGACGAACCCCCAGGTGGCCTGCGGGTCGTGGGACGGCCGCAGCTCCAGCACCATCTGGTGCTGCTCGCCGAGGTCGACGGTCTGCAAGTGGCGGCCCTCCGCGAGATCCCAGAAGTGCATAGCGTGGCCGTACTTGTGGGCGAGCAGCAAGTCGGGCTGCAGCCCGTTCTCGATCATCGACGGGGTGCCCCACTCGCTGGTGACGAGCGTGTTCTGCCCCAGGTGCCACCAGGCGTCGTAGGACATGTACTGCGGTCCGCGGTCAGTCTCCCAGGCGCGGAGCACCTCGAAGCTGTCGTGATCCAGCAACGCGATGCCGCCCGGCCCCTCGTCACCGTCGCCACTTCCCAGACAGGACAGGAAGATGCCGTCCGGGCCGCAGTGCAGCGTGTGCGGCCGGGAGTAGCCCGCCTTCGCTCCCAGTTCGGCGGCGTCGATCGAGCGCACCAGCTTCGGCTGCGCGGGGTCGGGGTAAGTGTCGAAAACATGGATCCGCGACGACCGCAATCCCGGCAGGAGCAGATATCGCCGCTGCAGCCCGTCGACGTGGTGCCCGGCGTGTGCGAACGCGCTGCTGCAGGCGTTCCAGCCGAAGTGGTGCAATTCGTCACCCAGCGTCGGCAGGTCGGCCCAGCCCACGACTCGGCCGTAGTCCTCGGATGTCGGGTCGACGTCGATTACGGTGAGCGCGTCCGGCCGCTCGGCCGTGGGGTCGAAAGCCACTACATACGCCAGCTTCTCCGGCGGCGCCGCTATGGCGGCGGCGGCTGTGCGGTAGAAAGTCGGGTCAATCGCCTGAGTCATGGAGATCGCCTCCGCATTGCTGCTGCCCCCGCGAGTGCATCCACTATACGCCGTCGGGCCCCGCGAGCAGGCGTTCGATCAGGCGTCAATCACCACGCGGGCGCCAGCGGCGCGCGAGACGCAGACCAGCATCTCACCATCAGCCTCTGCAGTGCGACCCCGGCGGACGATCTGCCCGCCAAGAACTTTGACCTTGCACGTGCCGCAAAATCCTTGCCGACAGGAATATGCCGTCGTCGGGTCAGCGTCGAGCATGACGTCGAGCGCCGATCGGTTGGCAGGAACGTCGAGCACTCGCCGAGACCGCGCAAGTTCGAGCTCGAATGGAATGCCATCGACGACCGGGGCCGGACTGAACCGCTCGTAATGCAGTGGTGCGTCGGCGAATTGGTCGCGGGCATTCCGTACCGATTCGAGCATCGCCGTCGGCCCGCACACGTAGACGGCCGTCCTGGCTCCGGCGCCGACGAGCAGATCGTCGGCGGTCGCGAATCGGCCGCGCTCGTCGTCGGCCCACACGGCCACCCGCTCCGGCCCCACCGAGATCACCTCATCGAGCAACGGCATGAATTCCCGACTGCTGCCGGCATAGACCGCGTGCCAGTCGATTCCGCGCGCCGCAGCCGCACGCATCATCGGCAAGATCGGCGTCACGCCGATGCCGCCGACCACGAATAGCAGGTCATGCTCGTGAGAACCGAGATAGAACGCATTGCGCGGGCCTTCGAACACCAGGGAGTCACCCACGTCGAAGGCATCATGCATCTCGATCGAACCGCCGCCGCCGTCGGCGATCCGTCGCACTGCGATGCGGTAGTCAGTCCGCCGGCCGGGGGGACCGCACAGCGAGTACTGGCGACGACGCCCGGATGGCAGCTGGACGTCGATGTGTCCGCCGGGCGTCCACGCCGGCAGCAATCCGCCGTCGGCGTCGGCCAAGGTCAGCGCGACCACATCCGGGGTGAGCATTTCCCGTCTTGTGATGACCGCGGTATGCGTCCGCTCCACCGGCATGATCCGGGACGGCTTCCATCGGGTCGCCGACGCGAACCCGCCGAGTACCACGCCCACACCGAACAACGCCGTGTATAGACGGTCTCGGTTACGGCGACCGTAGATGTCGGCAGGCCTGCTCGCCCAAATCGACTGCGTCATATCGCTGTTAGTTCGGCCGGATGTCGTAGCGCGCCAACAGCCGGACCAACGAGGGACTGATGCGCCGCATCGCGTAGCCTACCCTGGACTCGGCTGCGACCGGCAGCACCGGCGGACCCGTCTTGACGGCCTTCACAATCGCCCTGGCGGTGGCTTCCGGCGTGTAGTTGCGACGCCGGTAAACGGTGTCGGCCTTCTGGCGGGCGCGCTCCTGCTCGTCGGGCGCCATCCCGGCGTACACGGTGCTTCTGGCGATATTCGTGTTGACGAACCCCGGGCACACCGCGGTGACTGTGATGCCTTCGTCGGCCAGGTCGGCGCGTAGCGATTCGCTAAACGCCAGCACCGCAGCCTTTGTCGTGCCATAGGCGATCATCGACTTCGACGGTAAGAACGCCGCCGCCGACGACACATTGATTATGGTGCCGCCCTCGCCCCGGTCGACCACCTGCGTGCCGAACGCCCGGCTTCCGTTGAGAACGCCGCGCAAATTCACCGCCAAGATGGTGTCCCAATGCTCCGGCGTCGTCTCCAGGAACCGTCCCGCCATCCCGATGCCTGCGTTGTTCACCAGGATGTCGACCACTCCATGCTCGTTGTTGACTTGTGCGGCAAGCTCGTTCATTGCCGCTTCATCGCTGACATCGGCCTGGTACGTCGCCGCACCGGCACCGGCGTCCCGCACGGCCGCAGCGGCCTTTTCCGCTGCGGCCAGATCCCGGTCGACGATCACGACGGTGCCAGCGCCTTGGCGGGCCAACTCGACGGCAGTGGCCTGGCCGATTCCGGCGCCCGCCCCGGTGACCAAAGCGAGTTTGCCGCGCACGTCGCGGCGCCCGGCCCGCACGCCGGGTTCGCCTGGCGATGCCGCGCCGCTGACGACCCGGTCGATCCATTCGCCGGTCAGCCTGGCGATAACGTCGGGGCGCGCGGTCACCACCCAATGCCCGCCTTCGATCGGAATTACCCTGCTGCCCAAGGGGATCGAGCCGGTATAGCGCTGCAGCGCCGGCGTGACGAAGATGTCCCTGCGCGGCACCAGCACCTGGACCGGAACGTTGGTCTGCGGCAGCTGCGCGCCAGAGGCGAGAAACGGCGCGGGCATGTTTGCCCGGTACAGATTGAGACCGTTGACATAGTCATCAGTTGACCGTACTGGCGCGTGAGATTGAGTCCGGGTGCTCGAGTTGCCGATACGACCAAAGGCGTCAATGACTTTCACTCCTAATCCGGATCGGATCATCAACTCCGGCAGACCGGGGCACAGGAAAAACCAGATGTATCCCGACGCAAGCAATTGCCTGACCACGTCGACGACGCCACGCGGACCGTGCGGAGAACGCAAGAACTTGCCCGCATAAGTCAAATGCGGTCCCGAGATCGAAGTGAACGATGCAACTTTGCTCATCACCGTCTCGTCGGTGACCGCTGCCCAGCTCTGGATCGAACCCCAGTCGTGGGCCAGCAAGTGCACCCGATCGACGCCCAGACTGTCGATCACCGCGCTGACATCGGAGATCAGCTGGGGGAAACGGTAACCGGCCCGTCCCGCCGGACGCGTCGATTCGCCGGCTCCACGCACGTCGTACGCCACGAAGTTGTAGCGCCCAGCTAAGTGCGCGGCCACACCATCCCAAAGGTGATGATTATCTGGATAACCGTGTACGGCCAGGATGGTCGGCCGCTGCGGGTCGATCTCGGTGTAAGCGTGAACGGCCAAACTGACGCCGTCCGAGGCGGTTACGGTATTCATCGGTTCCTGGTGACTCAATGCGAGGCGCGCGCGGCGGGCGAGATGGCAAGGTAGTCCACTGCCCGTTCGACCCCGCCCAGCTGGGACGGATGGAAATTCGGCAGGTAGTAAGCGCCGATCACCCGTAGGAACCGCAACGGCCCCGGCACCAACCCACGCCGCGCCGCCGTGAAGTAGTACCACCATCGCGGTCTGGTTCCAGGGCTCAGCTTCGGGTCCACCGAGTACATGAATCGAACCCCGCGCACCCACATCAGCAGCATCATCGGGGTGACGATCAGCTGGGTTCGCATCTGCCGCCAGTATCCGGCCCGCAGATGCTTCATCACGTCGAACGCGACGGCCTTGTGCTCGACCTCCTCGGCGCCATGCCAGCGAAGCATGTCCAGCATCACTGGGTCGGTGCCGAGCGTGTCGAGCTGCGGAGTGTTCAGAATCCACTCGCCCAGGATCGCGGTGTAGTGCTCGATAGCCGCCACGATCGACACCTGCTCGAGCAACCAGCTGCGCTGTCGTCGCAGACTCCATCGGGGCCGATCGCCCATCAGCTTCCCGAACAGCCAGCCGATCTGGTCGGTGAACGGGGTCACGTCGACACCGTTGGCCGCGAAGTAGTCCAGCACTGCGGAATGCGCTTGGGAGTGCATCGCCTCTTGGCCGATGAATCCCTGAACGTCAAGTCGCAGTTGGTCGTCGTTGATCAACGGCAATGTCTGCTTGAACACGTCGACAAAGAACTCCTCGCCGGCAGGCAGCAGCAGGTGCAGCACATTGAAGACATGAGTGGTGAACGGCTCGCCCGGCACGTAATGGAACGGCAGCTTCGCCCAGTCGAACTCGACGTCGCGCGCCTCGAGGACGAGTCGTTCGTGATCGTCCGACACCCCGCGGCGTGACACGTGCGGGCCGACCGCCTCGTCGTTGACGGTGAACATCGTGGGAAGCATACCCGGTACCCCCGGTATCGGGAAATCTTCTAGACGGGCGCCGCTCCCCGCAGGTGCTCGAAGATCAGCGACGTCTGGGTGCCCGCGACGTCGGTGTCGGCGTTGAGGTTTTCCACGACGAATGAACGCAGGTCCTCGGTGTCGCGGGCAGCCACGTGCAGGATGAAATCGTCGGCGCCGGCTAGAAAGTAGACATCCATCACCTGGGGTCTGCGACGAATCTGCGCGATGAAGTCGCGGATCTTGCCGCGGGCATTGGATTGCAGGTTGACCGAGATCATCGCCTGCAGCGGCAATCCGACCGCAACCGGATCGATGTCGGCGTAGAAGCCACGGATGACTCCCATGTCCACCAACCGCCGAACGCGGCCATGACAGGTCGACGCGGCGACATCGAGTTCGGCGGCCAGTGCGCTATTGGTGATCCGAGCGTCGGCATGCAACAGGCCCAGGATCTTGCGGTCCATGTCGTCGAGATCTGCCGGCCGAAGATCCTTCGATGGTGCCCCGGGACCGACCCGGCCTTCCGTTGTTTCTACGGGCATACGGCAACTTTACAGAATTGTCAGCTATTCCTTTGCCTCAGATCCGAACTTTCTTCACAATTGAGGGAGATGATGATCTCGAGTCAAGGAGGGATCGTGCAGGTCGGAATCCCGACCGAGACCAAGAACAACGAGTTCCGGGTGGCGATTACCCCGTCCGGCGTCGCGGAGCTTACCCGGCGTGGCCACGAGGTCCTGATTCAAGCCGGGGCCGGGGAGGGCTCGGCGATCGCCGACGGCGACTTCAAGGCCGCGGGCGCGCAACTGATCGCCACCGCAGACGAAGTGTGGGCCGAAGCGGATCTGGTGCTCAAGGTCAAGGAGCCAACAGCGATCGAGTATCCCCACATGCGACGCGGACAGACCCTGTTCACCTACCTGCACTTGGCCGCATCTCGGGTCTGCACCGACGCGCTGCTGGCTTCGGGCACGACCTCGATCGCCTACGAGACCGTGCAGACCGCCGATGGCGCGCTGCCGCTGCTGGCCCCGATGAGCGAGGTCGCCGGGCGGTTGTCGGCCCAGGTCGGCGCATACCACCTGATGCGCACCCACGGCGGGCGCGGCGTGCTGATGGGCGGGGTGCCCGGTGTCGAGCCGGCCAATGTCGTGGTGATCGGCGGCGGCACCGCCGGCTATAACGCTGCCCGAGTCGCCGACGGAATGGGCGCGACGGTCACGGTGCTCGACGTCAACATCAACCGACTGCGCGAGCTCGACACGGTGTTCGGCGGACGGGTGCAGACCCGCTACTCGACCAGCCTGGAACTCGAAGAAGCGGTGAAGCGTGCCGACCTGGTCATCGGCGCTGTGCTGCTGCCAGGCGCCAAAGCGCCGACGCTGGTGTCCAATGCGCTTGTCGCGCATATGAAGCCGGGCGCGGTACTGGTCGACATCGCCATAGACCAAGGCGGCTGCTTCGAGGACTCACACCCGACCACCCACGACGATCCGACGTTCGCCGTGTACGACACGCTGTTCTATTGCGTGGCGAACATGCCGGCCTCGGTGCCCAAGACATCGACGTTCGCGTTGACCAACGCCACCCTGCCGTATGTGATGGAGCTCGCCGACCACGGCTGGCGAGCCGCGTCGCGATCGAATCCTGCACTGGCCAAGGGACTGTCGACGCACGACGGCAAACTGCTGTGCCAGCGGGTGGCCGCCGACCTGGTTTTGCCGTTCACCGATCCGGCGGACGCGCTGACCTGATCGACAGGCGCCCTGCGACGATGCGGGCCGGTACCGCCCGCTTGCGGAGGACGGCCTGGGGGCGAGCAGGGCCATCAGACGTTGTGCTACACAGACCGCGTGAGTTCACTTGCCGAGGACACCAGATGGATGGATGCGGTCGGCCAGGCCGCGTTGGTGAAGAACGGCGAGGTGACGCCGCTCGAGCTGCTCGACGCGGCGATCGAACGTATCGAGCGCAGCGATGCCGTGCTCAACGCGGTGGTGATTCGCTGGTTCGACCATGCCCGCGACACGGCTCGGGCTGAGCTGCCTGCCGGGCCGTTTCGCGGTGTGCCGTTCTTGATCAAGGACCTCTACGCGACCTACGCCGGTCAGCGCATCAGCAACGGCAATGTCGCGCTCAAGAACGAGAAGGTGATCTCGCCGGCCGACACCACTTTGGTCAGCCGCTTCCGAGCTGCGGGTTTGGTGACCGCCGGCCGGACCAACAGTCCCGAGCTGGGAAGCGTGCCGACCACCGAACCGGTCGCTTGGGGCCCGACGCACAATCCATGGGACACCACCCGCTCACCCGGCGGATCGAGCGGTGGGTCAGCGGCCGCTGTCGCCAGCGGCATGGTGCCGTTCGCGCACGCCAGCGATGGCGGCGGCTCGATACGGATTCCCGCGTCGTGTTGCGGACTGGTCGGCCTGAAGCCCAGCCAGGGCCGGATCACGATCGGACCTATCCGCGACGAAACCGGCCTTTCTGTCGAGCTTTGCGTGAGCCGTACGGTGCGTGACACCGCGGCACTGCTCGATGCGGTTCGAGGTCCCGGCATCGGCGATACGGTGATCGCGCCCGCGCCGGTGCGCCCCTACGTCGACGAGGTTGGTGCCGAACCGGGTCGGCTACGTATCGGCGTGCTCGACCATCATCCCCGCGGCGGGCCCGTGGCACCCGAGTGTGCGGCCGCTGCCCAATCGGTCGGTGCGCTGCTGGAGTCCCTTGGCCATACGGTGGAAGAGGCCTGGCCCGCAGCGCTTGAAGATGCGACGCTCGGCGAACGCTTCGCCGCCCTGTGGTGCACGAACATGGCGGTCGGGCTGCGGCGATTTTCCGAGCAGCTCGGACGCGCCCTCGCCGCCGACGAATGCGAACCGATGAATCGCATGCAGGCCGATCTGGCCACCCACTTCACCGCTGTCGACTATGCGCTCGCATTCGCGGCCACCACGCACTTCCGCCGCTCGCTGCAAGCTTGGTGGGCCGACGGCTGGGATCTGTTGCTCACGCCGACGGTGGCGGAGCTTCCGCTGCCGCTTGGCACCATCGCCAACAATCCCCACAATCCCATGGACGCCATGGAGCGCGCGTTCCGGTTCATCCCCTTTACGCCGCCGTACAACATGAGCGGCCAGCCCGCGATCAACGTGCCGGTCGAGTGGACCGACGCCGGGCTACCGGTCGGCGTCCAGCTAGTGGCAGCCTATGGGCGCGAGGACGTCCTGTTTCGGGTGGCCAGCCAACTAGAAGTCGCCAAGCCGTGGGCAGACCGCACGCCCGGGATCTGAGCGCCTCAAACGGCGCCGAGCGTCTTGACGATCTCGGCGGCAGGCCCACTCTGGGCTGACCGGTAGGCCGTTCCCGCCCAGAGGTTGGTGCCATGCGGGTCGTCCAAGGCGACCGAAGCCTTGCGGATCGGCGTGGTCATCTGGTTGACCTCGGGATACCCCAGAGGCGCCACGTTGTCGAGCAGCCGGGTGAAGTCGTTTTCCAGCCCACGCGCGTACCGACCCGAAAAGGCCCGCGTGACAACGGTACTGACGAACTCCGGGTGGTGCAACGCCGCACGGTGCGCGGCATTGGTACCGGCCTCGTCAGACAGCAGTAGCGCCGTGCCGACCTGCGCGGCCACCGCTCCCCTGTTCAGTACGGCGGCGACGTCCTCGGGAGCGCCGATTCCGCCGGCCGCAATCAGCGGGACGTTGTGCGCGCTGCGGATACGGGCCAGCAAATCGTGCAACGACTCTTTACCGGGATCCATGTCCGGCGCGAAGGTGCCGCGGTGCCCACCGGCATTCGGGCCCTGGACGACTAGTCCGTCCGCGCCGGCAGCGAGCGCCACACCGGCTTCGTAGGCCGATGTCACCGTCACGAACAGCAGCATCCCCAGCGCACCGAACCACCGCATTACATCCGGCGGTGGGGCACCGAAGGTGAACGACACCATCTCCGGACGCAGATCGGCAACCACTTCAAGCTTGTGCTGCCAGCCGTCGTCGTCACCGAACCGGGGGTAACCCACCTCGACTTGGTAGTGCTCGGCAAGGTCGTCGAGCGCCTCGGCATAGTGGTCCAGCGCGTAGACGTCAGCGACGCTGGGTTGTGGCACAAACAAGTTGACGCCGATCGGGCCGGTGGTCGCGGTGCGTACGGCTGTGATGTCGTCGGCAAGGCGCTCCGGGCTGATATAGCCGCTGGCCAAAAAGCCGAGACCGCCGGCGTTGGACACCGCCGCCGCCAGCTCGGGCGTTCCGGGATCACCGGACATCGGCGCACCGACGATGGGCACATCGAGGTCCCAGAAGCCCAGTACCATGAGGTTACCTTGCTATCGCCCGAAGCTGTTGGGGCAGGGATCTTTTCGACTGGTGCGGACCGAGAACAGCCACGCCGTAGGGCTTGCTCAGCAACCGTTGGGCCGCAGCATTGACCTCGTCGACGGTCACCTCATCGAGCTCCCGCAGCGTCCGATCGATACTTCGGTGCTCAGCGTAGTTGAGTTCGCTGCGCCCGATGCGGTTCATCCGCGAACTGGAATCCTCCAGGCCGAGCACCAGCCCGCCGCGCAGCGAACCCTTGGCGATCCGACATTCGGCCTCGGTGATGCCGTCGCGCGCCACGGCGGCTAGCACCTCGGTGGTCACCCGCGCCACTTCGGCGAACCGTTCGGGCAGACACGCGGCGTACACCGACAGCGCACCGCTGTCGGAGAACATGTCCAGCGACGAGTACACCGAGTAGGCCAGCCCGCGGGATTCCCGAACTTGTTGAAACAACCGGGAACTCAAACCGCCGCCGAGCGCGGTGTTCAGCACCGAAAGGGCCCAGCGATGCTCCCAATGCCGGCCCGGCGTGCGCACCCCCAGACAGACATGGGTCTGCTCGGCATCCCGGTTGGCCACCGTCAACTGCGGGCGACCGGTGACCCGGCCAGTACCCTTGCGCGGCGACACCGGGCGCCGCCCCCGGATCAAGCGCGGCCCGAAGTGCTCCCGGACCAAGGCCACCACATCATCGTGGTCGACATTGCCGGCCACCGCGACGACCATCCGCTCGGGCGTGTAGCGCCGGGTGTGAAACGAATGCAACTGATTACGTGTCATCGCCGATACCGATTGCACGGTTCCGATCACCGGACGACCGACCGGGTGGTCACCGAACAGGGCAGCCAGAAACATGTCGCCCAGCGCGTCCTCGGGGTCGTCGTCGCGCATCGCAATCTCTTCGAGCACGACGTCGCGTTCCAGCTCGACATCGCCGGTGGCACAGCGCCCGTTGAGCACCACGTCACCGACCATGTCGACGGCCAGCTCCAAATCGCTGTCCAGCACATGGGCGTAGTAGCAGGTGTGCTCCTTAGCGGTGAACGCGTTCAGCTCACCGCCGACTGCATCCATTGCCTGCGCAATCTCGACAGCGGTGCGCGTCGGGGTCGACTTGAACAGCAAGTGCTCCAGGAAGTGCGCAGCGCCGGCCACGGTCGCGCCCTCGTCGCGCGATCCGACGCCCACCCAGACCCCGACCGACGCGGAGTGCACCGCGGGAAGGTATTCGGTGACCACCCGCAATCCGCCGGGCAGGGTGGTGCGGCGTAACGCAGCAGACGGCTCGGCGTTGTGCCGGCCGCGTCGCAGGGGTTGCGTCCCCTTCCTAGCTGCTGGCGGTCGCGGCATCAACTGGCGCGGTCTCCGGGGCAGGTGATCCGTCTGCGCCGCCGGATTCTTCGGCTCCTTCGGCTGCCTCGTCGACGAGCACCAACGAGATCTTGCCGCGCTTGTCGATATCCGCGATCTCTACCCGCAGCTTGTCGCCGACGTTGACGACGTCCTCCACTCGCGCGATGCGCTTGCCCTTGCCGAGTTTGGAGATGTGCACCAAACCGTCGCGGCCGGGCAGCAGCGAGACGAACGCGCCGAAGTCGGTGGTCTTGACCACGGTTCCGAGGAATCGCTCGCCGGTCTTGGGCAGCTGCGGGTTGGCGATGGCGTTGATCCGGTCAATCGCGGCCTGCGCCGACGGTCCGTCGGTGGCGCCGACGAACACCGTGCCGTCGTCCTCGATGGAGATCTGCGCGCCGGTCTCCTCGGTGATGGCGTTGATGATCTTGCCTTTGGGACCGATGACCTCACCGATCTTGTCCACCGGGACCTTGATCGTGGTGACCCGCGGCGCATACGGGCTCATCTCGTCGGGTGAGTCGATGGCCTCGGCCATCACCTCCAAGATCGTCAGCCGGGCATCTTTGGCCTGCTCGAGTGCACCGGCCAGCACCTGCGACGGAATCCCGTCGAGCTTGGTGTCCAGCTGCAACGCGGTGACGAAGTCCTTGGTGCCGGCGACCTTGAAGTCCATGTCGCCGAACGCGTCTTCGGCGCCCAGGATGTCGGTCAGGGTGACGAAGCGCCGCTCAGTGCCGCCGCCGTCGACTTCGACGTCGTCAGACACCAGCCCCATCGCGATACCGGCGACCGGCGCCTTCAGCGGCACCCCGGCGTTCAGCAGCGCCAGCGTCGACGCACACACCGAGCCCATCGAGGTGGAACCGTTGGAGCCCAAGGCTTCCGAAACCTGGCGGATGGCGTACGGGAACTCCTCGACGCTGGGCAGCACGGGTATCAGAGCCCGTTCTGCCAACGCACCATGGCCGATCTCGCGCCGCTTGGGCGAGCCGACCCGACCGGTCTCACCGGTGGAGAACGGCGGGAAGTTGTAGTGGTGCATGTAACGCTTTGAGGTTTCCGGACCCAGCGAGTCGATCTGCTGGGCCATCTTGACCATGTCGAGCGTGGTGACACCCAGGATCTGCGTCTCGCCGCGCTCGAACAGCGCGCTGCCGTGGGCTCGCGGCACCACCGCCACTTCTGCCGACAGTGCACGAATGTCGGTGATACCGCGACCGTCGATGCGGAAGTGGTCACTCAGGATGCGCTGGCGCACCAGCTTTTTGGTCAGTGCCCGGTATGCCGCCCCGACCTCCTTCTCCCGGCCGGCGTAGGTGTCGGCGAGCCGCTCGAGCACTTCGGCCTTGATCTCGTCGGTGCGGGCATTGCGTTCGTTCTTGGCGGAGATGGTCAGCGCGGCCGACAGCTCGTCGGTGGCCACCGACGACACCGAGTAGTACACGTCGTCGCCGTAGTCGGGGAAAACCGGGAAATCAGCGGGAGGTTTGCCTGATTTTCCAGTCGCATCGGCCAGTTCCTGCTGCGCGGCGCACAACGCCGCGATGAACGGCTTGGCGGCCTCCAGGCCTTGCGCCACAACGGCTTCGTTTGGCGCCTGGGCGCCGCCCGCGACGAGTTCGATGACCTTCTCGGTGGCTTCGGCTTCGACCATCATGATGGCGACGTCGGCGTTGTCTCCACTACCGGAGACCACCCGCCCGGCCACCACCATGTCGAACACCGCGCGCTCGGTCTGCTCGACCGTCGGGAACGCGACCCAGGTGCCGTCGATCAGCACCACTCGCACGCCGCCGACGGGGCCGGAGAACGGCAGCCCGGCCAACTGGGTGGACGCGGATGCGGCGTTGATGGCCAGCACGTCGTAGAGCTCGTTGGGATCCAAGCTCAGGATCGTCACCACGACCTGGATCTCGTTGCGCAAACCGTCGACGAACGACGGGCGCAGCGGGCGGTCGATGAGCCGGCAGGTCAGGATCGCGTCGGTGGAGGGCCGACCCTCGCGACGGAAGAACGAGCCGGGGATGCGGCCCGCGGCATACATCCGCTCCTCGACGTCGACGGTCAGCGGAAAGAAGTCGAATTGATCCTTGGGGCTCTTGCCGGCGGTGGTCGCCGACAGCAGCATGTTCTCGTCGTCGAGGTAGGCGACGACGGCGCCGGCAGCCTGCAGGGCTATCCGGCCAGTTTCGAAACGGATGGTGCGGGTGCCGAAGCTCCCGTTGTCGATGACGGCGGTCGACTCGAACACGCCTTCGTCAATTTCAGCTACAGACATGGATGTCCGTGCGCCTCTCTGGATTTGTTCAGCTGTTTCGCGTAGTCACGCTAAACCCTGAGGTTTCTCCGGAGCCTGGATGCGGCGACGGCCGTCGATCGAAGCTGCCGACCTACCCCGATTCGGGAGCCCGGCAGCCACTACCGAAGACCGCGCGATGCAGGCCCCGATATGAGTTTGTGACTCGCTGGGACGGCGCGCGCGGATCGCGCGCCCCGCACCTGCTCGGGCCGATACGGCCCAGAACGCCCTTACTCTACACACCGACCTGGCGATTCCTACCTGCGAGTCCGGGCGCCTCGCGTCGCCGCGGGGGTCGCGTTCGCCAGCGTCGAGTGTGCATTCTGGGCATCGAGTGTGCGTTCAGGGCGAAGAAATCGCCGGATTTCCGCCCTAGACGCACACTCGTCGCCGTCACCGTACAGTCAATCCGCCGCGGGCAATCCGCCGCGGGGCAGCGTCAGCGGCGCAGACCCAGCCGCTCAATAAGCGAGCGGTAACGCTGCACGTCGATCTGGGCCACGTACTTCAGCAGCCGACGCCGCCGTCCCACCAGCAGCAGCAACCCGCGCCGTGAGTGGTGGTCGTGTTTGTGCACCTTGAGGTGCTCGGTCAAGTCAGCGATCCGCCGGGTCAGCAGCGCGACCTGCGCCTCAGGGGATCCGGTATCGGTCTCGTGCAGGCCGTAAGAGCCCAGGATTTCTTTTTTCTGATCGGCTGTCAGCGCCACGAAATATCTCCATCAATTGGTCCGCGATCGTCGATATACGGGCGCGGCCGCCGCGAACCGCAGCACGCGCCGTGTCGTCGAGGAGTGTATCAGCGGGCGCTGGTGACCCTAAATTCGCAGTTCAGCTGGCCGAAAGCACGGCGCGGGCCCGCTCGGTGTCGTTGCCCATGGCGGCGACGAGATCATCGACCGAGCCGAATTTTTCCTGGCCGCGGATGCGCGCGACGAAGTCCAGCGCCACGTGCTGTCCGTACAAGTCGGCGGCGGTGTCCAGCACGAACGCCTCGACCGTGCGGGTGCGTCCGGAGAAAGTCGGGTTGGTGCCCACCGAAACCGCGGCCTGGTAACGCTGGCCCGGCACGACTGTCCCGGTCATTGGCCCATGCCCGAGGACGGTGAACCAGGCCGCGTACACACCGTCGGCCGGGATCGCCGAGTACATCGGCGGCGCCACGTTGGCGGTGGGAAAGCCCATTTCGGTGCCGCGCCCGTCGCCGCGCACCACTACCCCTTCGACACGGTGTGGACGGCCCAGCGCCTCGGCCGCGGCAACCACGTCTCCGGCGTCGACACAGGACCGAATGTAGGTCGACGAGAAGGTGACGGTTTCGGTGTTGTGGTGTTCGGAAACCAAAGACATCGATTCCACCGCGAACCCGAGGCGTTCGCCGGCCCGGCGCAGCGTATCGACGGTGCCGCCGGCCTTTTTGCCGAAGGTGAAATTCTCGCCCACCACCACTTCCACCACGTGCAGGTTTTCCACCAGCAATTCGTGGACGTAGCGCTCCGGTGTGAGCTTCATGAAATCCGTGGTGAACGGCATCACCAAAAACACGTCGATGCCGAATTCCTCGGCCAGCTCGGCACGTCGGGTCAGCGTCGTCAACTGAGCGGGGTGACTGCCCGGGTGGACCACTTCCATCGGGTGAGGGTCAAACGTCATCAACACCGTCGGCACCCCTCGCGCGCGGGCCGACTTGACGGCATGCGCGATCAGCTCGGCATGTCCGCGATGCAGACCATCGAACACCCCGATGGTGAGCACGCATCGGCCCCAGTCCGTGGGTATCTCGTCCTGCCCCCGCCATCGCTGCACAATCGTCAGCCTACGGCGCCAGGTTGCGCCTGTTCGTGCGGAAGCCGATTGTGCGACTCGCCCCCGCGAGCCGGGGGGCCCCCACAACGTGCCCATTCGGGCCCGCGTCGTCGTCGCACGAGCCGCAGATCAGGTGAGGATTGCTTAAACTTCCGTTGTGCGCCCTGACTTGCCCCGCGAGGAGCCCAATGTGCTCACCGCGGTTGCCCAGGACTATCTCAAGGTCATCTGGAACGCCCAGGAGTGGTCGCGGGACAAAGTCAGCACCAAGATGCTGGCCGAGAAAATCGGGGTGTCGCCCAGTACGGCTTCAGAATCGATCCGCAAGCTGGCCGAGCAGGGTTTGGTCGATCACGAGAAGTACGGCGCGGTCACCTTGACCGAGTCCGGGCGCCGGGCGGCGCTGGCGATGGTGCGCCGACATCGACTCCTGGAAGCCTTCCTGGTCACCGAGCTCGGTTACAGCTGGGACGAGGTGCACGACGAGGCCGAGGTGCTCGAGCACGCGGTGTCCGACCGGCTGGTCGCGCGCATCGACGCCAAGCTGGGCTTCCCGCAGCGCGACCCGCATGGTGACCCGATCCCGGCGTCTGACGGGCAAGTGCCCACCCCGCCGGCCCGCCAGCTGTGGGCCTGCCGTGACGGCGATGCCGGCGCGGTGGCGCGGATATCCGACGCCGACCCCGAGATGCTGCGCTACTTCGACAGCATCGGTATCAGTCTGGACTCGCGGCTGCGGGTGCTGACCCGTCGCGAATTCGCCGGGATGATTTCGGTGGCGGTCGAATCGACCGACGGCCCGCCCACCACTGTGGACCTGGGAAGCCCTGCCGCTCAAGCGATCTGGATGGTAGACCGCTAGCGCGTGGGTAACATAAGATCAGCGGATGGCCAAACTCGAGCTATCCCACCAACTGTCGCTGAGCCCTGAACAAGCGTGGGCGCACGCGTCGAATCTGGCCGAACTCGGTGATTGGCTGAGCATGCACCAGGGGTGGCGAGGCGAGTTGCCCGGCGAACTCACGGCAGGGACGACCTTGGTCGGCGTAGCCGGCGCAAAAGGTCTGCGCAACCGCGTCACCTGGACGATCCGGAAGGTCGAGCCTCCTGGGCTGCTCGAGATCACCGGCGACGGTGTGGGCGGCACCAAATACGGGTTGAAGATGACGGTCGCGCCAACGACGTCGGGCTGTACGTTCACGGTGCGCATCGACATGGGCGGCAGGCCGCTGTTCGGGCCGATCGGCGCCACTGCTGCTCGAGCCGTCAGAGGCGATATCGAGCGTTCGATCAAGCGATTCGAGCAGCTGTACGGCTAGTCGCCGCCATTACCAAGCTGTCTAGTTCTCAATGGCTTCGCCGACCAAGGCACGCAGGAAGGAACCCGCGGCCGTCAAGCTGGCCAGCCATGCATCAAACCCGGCACGTTGAGCATGACAGTGAACGATCGGAACTTACCTAGCCGGCCCACGGCGATTGACGTGCGCCGTGAAACCTTTATCGTGCGTCGGACATTCATCCGGCGAGCAAGCCCTTTGCGATATGGGTGACCTGAACCTCGTTGCTGCCCGCGTAAATCATCAACGACTTGGCATCACGGGCCAGCTGCTCGACCCGGTACTCGGCCATATAACCATTGCCGCCAAACAGCTGCACCGCCTCCATCGCGACGTCGGTCGCTGTCTCCGATGAGTACAGCTTGATTGCCGACGCCTCGGACAGCGACGGTATCCGGCCGGCCTGCAGCTTCTCCAGCGTCTGAAAAACCATGTTCTGCACGTTGATCCGGGCCACTTCCATCTTGGCCAGCTTGAGCTGGATGAGCTGGAATTGGCCGATGTTCTGGCCCCACAGGGTACGGGTTTTCGCGTAATCGACGCAGCGCCGGTGGCACTCGTTGATGATGCCCAGCGCCATCAGCGCGACCCCGAGTCGTTCGGCGGCAAAGTTCGCGCGTGCGCTCTCGCGACCGTCCCCGCCGGTATGTTGCTCGGTCTCACCGAGCAACCGGTCGGGAGTAAGCCGCACGTTGTCGAAGAACAATTCGCCGGTCGGCGAGGACATCATGCCCATCTTCTTGAACGGCTTGCCCTGGGTGAGCCCCGGGATGCCGGAATCGAGCACGAACGGCAGCACCGGTCGGTTGCGACGGTCGGCGGAACCGTCATCGAGTTTGGCGTAGACGATCAGCACGTCGGCGTAGGGGCCGTTGGTGATGAACGTCTTCTGCCCGTTGAGCAAGTAGTCGTCGCCGTCCCGGGTGACCCTGGTCGTCATCCCACCGAAGGCATCCGAGCCGGAGTCGGGCTCGGTGATTGCCCACGCCGCGATTTTCTCCAGCGTCATCAATTCCGGTAGCCAACGCTCCTTTTGGGCCAAAGTGCCGCGACTCATGATGGTGGCCGCACCGAGACCTAGGCTGACGCCGATTGTGCTGAGCAATCCGATGCTCACCGCGGCTAGTTCGGACACCAGCACGGCGGCCATCGACGCCTGTGCGCCCAGGCCGCCCAACCCCGTCGCTGACCGCTTCTCGGACTCAGCTTCCCCGGCGCGCTCACGTTCCTTGTCCAGCATCGTCTTGACCGCTTCGGCAGCCAGTACGTCCAATCCGAACTCACTGAACAGCTTGCGCGCAATCGGGTATGGCGAAATCTCCCCGGTTTCCAACGCGTCCAGGTGCGGCCGGATCTCTTTGTCGATGAACTCCCGCACCGTATCCCGCATGATCAGGTCGGTGTCAGACCATTCGAACATCATCTGCTCCTGGTTATTGCGGCAGCCGGGCGGCGATGTCGTCGATGTGCCACGCGCCGTCGGTCTCGATGGTCTCGACGTCGTGCCATCCGGTGAGCGCCGAAATCGCGCCGCCTTGAACGGCGTACACGTTGCCGGTGATCGGGCATTTCTCGGTGGCCAGGTACGCGACCAGCGGAGAGATGTTCGCCGGACTGAACAGATCGAGCTCGTCGTCTTCGGGTTCGGCCATCAGCGAACCCATGCCCGGGGTGGCCAGGGTGAGCCGGGTGCGGGCGATCGGCGCGATCGCGTTGACCCGCACGCCGTACCGCTCTAATTCTTCGGCGGCGATCAGGGTCAACGCTGCGATTCCCGCTTTGGCCGTGCCGTAGTTGGCCTGACCGGGATTGGGCAGGGTTACCCCGGATCCCGATGCGGTATTGATCACCGCGGCGTTGGGTTGGTCACCGGCCTTCGACTGCGCTTTCCAGTAGGCGGCGGCGTGCCGCAGCATCGCGAAGTGGCCCTTCAAGTGCACGGCGATCACCGCGTCCCACTGTGATTCTTCCATGCCTGCGATGAACGAGTCGCGCAGAATGCCGGCATTGTTGACTAGCACGTCAAGACGCCCGAACTCGGCGATAGCCTGTAGCACAACACTTTCCGCTCCGCTCCAGGTGGCGATGTTCTCGGTGTTGGCAACGGCGGTGCCGCCGGCCGCGATGATCTCGTCGACCACCTCGCGGGCCGGGCCGCTGTCGGATCCCTGGCCGGTGTTGTCACCGCCGAGATCGTTGACGACGACCTTGGCCCCTTCTTTGGCGAACAGCAGCGCGTGCTCGCGCCCGATCCCGCGGCCTGCGCCGGTAATCACCGCAACCCGGCCGTCCAATGCGCCCACTAGGTCTCCTGTCTGTCGCTGATCTCGGCCAGGCCGTCGGTGATGACGAAATCGTCGCCGCGTACCGTCTCAAACGCGTAACTGGTGAGGCCGTTGGCCTGGGCTTTCGTCCAGATCCGAGTCTCCAGGTCGTCGCCGGGTATCACCGGCTTGGAAAACCGAACCGCGAATCGTTTGAGCCGGTTGACATCCGAATCGGCGAGCTCGGTGAGCACCGCCCACGAGGTGAACGCCATGGTGCATAACCCGTGCGCGATGATGCCCGGCAGCCCAGCGTCTTTGGCGATCTCCTCGTCGAGATGGATCGGCATCGGATCTCCCGCCGCCGGGGAGTAGCGGAACGTTTGGTCGGTGTCGATGTGTTGGACGACCTTGGCCGCCGGTGCCTGATCGCGCAGTTTGTCGTCGAACTTGTGGTCAGGGCTCAGTTCGCCGACTGCCTTACCCACGGATAAGCCCCGCACGAACGTGGTGACGTATTGCTCGTTGACCAGTTCGCCGTCCTCGGTGCGGCACTCCAGCAAGATCGCGGCCCGGGTACCTTTCTCCAATCCCTGATAACCGATCATCTTGCCGCGGGACACCAGTTTGTCTCCCGGGCGGATCGGCCGGTGGAAGTGGAAATCCTGTTCGCCATGCATAATTCGCGGGATTGCTTCGACGGGCATCACATCGACGGCCGGCGTGAGCAGCGCTTCGAATACCGGGACGATGGCGAACACCGGCGGCGCAACGTCCCCTCTGCGGTGCGCCTCGATCGGGTCGTTGGTGGCCGCGGCGTATTCGGCCAGCCGCTCCCGAGTTACGTCGAACCGTTCGTCCTCTGTCCAGCGGTCCAACCCGCTGTCGTCGAACTCCAACTCCCGTGTCATCGAGCCGCTTCTACGCCTCGGGCATCGCTGCCGACGCCAGCGCGTCGAGCTGGTCGAGCGTCTTGTCGAGCTGCTTGACGCCGTCCTTCTCCACCGCCTTGCCCAGCGCACCCTTGATCAGCGCGCCGTCGAAATCGCCTAGAACACTGAATCTAGAGCCGCTTCCGGCGGGTTCGATGGTGAAGGTGAACTGCGCCTTGACACCGGCCATACCGGTGCCACCGAGCACCAGGCTGCGCGGCGCGTCTACCGATTCCAGTGTCCACTCGATCTTGTTGGCCATGCCCAGCATGACGATCTTGGCCGTCAGCTTCATGCCCTCGGTGAGAGTTGCCGGTGGTTCCTCCAGCCACTTTTCGTGGACCGTGAACCACTTGTCCCAGTTGGGCAGGTCGCTGACGGTCGCCCAGAGCGCTTCAGGGCTGGCGGACAGTTCTCGGGTTGCTTCGATGTGCCCCATGGGTGCTCTCGGCCCTTTCCGGTTAGCGTTCGGCGCGCTGGTATGCGGTGATGACGGCGGCGCCGCCGAGGCCGATGTTGTGCTGCAGCGCAGCGGTTACGTTGTCGACTTGGCGCTTGTCGGCCGCCCCGCGCAGCTGCCAGGTCAGCTCGGCGCACTGCGCCAAACCGGTGGCCCCGAGCGGATGCCCCTTGGAGATCAGGCCGCCGGACGGGTTGACCACCCACTGCCCGCCGTAGGTGGTGTCGCCGTTGTCGATCAGCTTGGGCGCCTCGCCCTCGGCGCACAGCCCTAATGCCTCGTAGAGCAGCAGCTCGTTGGCCGAGAAGCAGTCGTGCAGCTCGATGACCTGGAAGTCCGTCGGCCCCAATCCGGATTGATCGTAGACGCGTTGAGCGGCTTGCGCATTCATGTGGTAGCCGATGAGCCCCTTGCAGGTTCCGTCGAAGCTGTTGGCGAAGTCGGTGGTCATCGCCTGACCGACGATTTCAACCGCTTGGCCGGCCAGGCCGTGCTTGTCGACGAATGCCTCGGACGCCAGAATCGCCGCCCCCGACCCGTCGGACGTCGGCGAGCACTGCAGCTTGGTCAGCGGGTCGTAGATCATCCGCGAGGCCAGAATGTCGTCTAGCGTGTAGGACTCCTGGAACTGCGCATATGGGTTGTTGACCGAATGCTTGTGGTTCTTGTAGCCGATCTTCGCGAAATGCTCTGCGGTGGTGCCGTATTGCTTCATGTGCTCACGACCGGCGGCCCCGAACATCCACGGCGCCGGCGGAAACAGCACCTCGGAGATCTCGGCCATCGCCATGATGTGCTTGTCCATCGGCTGAGTGCGGTCGTCGTATGTCGATGCCAGCGAGCCGGGCTTCATCTTTTCGAAGCCGAGGGCGATAGTGCAGTCGGCGAGCCCGCCGCGTATCGCCTGGGCGGCAAGGTAGAGCGCGGTCGACCCGGTCGAGCAGTTGTTGTTGACGTTGACGATCGGAATTCCGGTCAGGCCCAGCTCATAGAGGGCCCGCTGGCCCGACGTCGACTCGCCGTAGACATACCCGACGTAGCCCTGCTCGATCCCGGCGTAATCGATACCGGCGTCCTCGAGGGCCTTCGTACCGGACTCGCGGGCCATGTCGGGGTAATCCCAACCTTCGCGACGACCCGGCTTCTCGAACTTCGTCATCCCGACACCGATGACGTAGACCTTGTTTGACATCGCACTCCTTCGGGCGGTTGAGCCAGCGACTGGTCGCTGCGACTCATAACATACATGGCTGATTGTATCTTTACTAATCCGAACTCAGCCCACCGTCTCGGCGGGCAGCACTTCGGCGAACAACACCCGCAGGTGCTCGCAGGCGCGGTCCCAGCGTCGGCGCGCACGCGCGGGGTCGCGATCGACGAAATTCGCCACCAGGATTCCCCGCAACGCATCCATCGCCGTGAAGACGATGTTGCGAATCCTCTTTTGTGCCGGACGGTCCGGCACCAGCTGGGCGATCGCCGAGATCAGCGTGCTGTTGACCACCGGTTCTACTCGTTCGACATGCCGGGCCAGCGCGGGATCGGTACGTGCCGCCACCCAAAGTTCCAAGGCGGCAGTAAATGTCGGACCCTGATGGGACTCCCATAAAAAGTCCAGGATCGTCGCAACCGGGTCGGGACTGGCCTGAACGCGACTCAGTTCGCGTATCGCGGCGCGGGCGCGTTGTTGTGCGAGATGCTCGACCGCCGCGACCACCAGATCTTCCTTCGACCTGAAGTGATGGATCTGCGCGCCGCGGGTGACACCGGCCAATTGGGCGACTCGCGGCGTGGTGGTTCCGGCATAGCCATATGACACCAGGCACTCGATGGTGGCGTCTAGCAGACGCGTCCGCATGGCGGCGCTACGTTCCGCCTGGGTACGCCGGGTACGGCTGCCGTTGACTTCCCCCGCCATCGCGACCGCACTACCCTTTCCGTAAAAGTTACGTTCTGAACGGAATGTTATGTTACCGGAAGTCTCCGGCAGTGTCTTTCGGCAGGGTGGCCGGCCGAATCACAACGACTGACTTGGTCCGCGGACTGTCGTCGCGCAGCAGCGCGATCACCTGGCCGTCGGCCGTGTGCGCGGCGTAGACGCCGTCGATACCGGCCGGCGTCAGCGCTCGCCCGTTAGCAGCGGCTTCGGCCTCCTCGCCGCTGAGCTGCCGGCTGGGAAAAAGCAGCAGGCAGGCCTCGTCGAGAGTCAGGTTCAGCCGCGGATGGTCGGCTAAGTTGTCGAGCGAGCGTGCTTGGTCCAGCCCGAATCGGCCGACCCGGGTTCGCCGCAGCGCGGTCAAGTGACCGCCGACCGCCAACGCGACGCCGAGATCGCGGGCCAGCGCGCGGATGTAGGTCCCGGAGGAACAGTCGACCTCTACGTCAACGTCGATCAGCTCGTCGTGGCGTCGGACCGCCAGCATCTCGAACCGGTCGATGCGCACCGCCCGGGGCTTCAGTTCAACGGCGTGTCCTTGGCGGGCCAACCGGTAGGCTCGCTGGCCGCCGACTTTGACCGCGCTGACCGCCGAGGGGACCTGCATGATCTGTCCGCGCAACCCAGCGATTGCGGTGGTGATCGCCTCATCGGTCACCCGATGCGCCGAAACCTGCTGAACTAAACTGCCTTCCGCATCTTCGGTGGTCGTGGATTGGCCCAACCGAACGGTGGCAGCGTAGGACTTCGAGGCGTCGGTCAGCAGGCCCAGGATCTTGGTGGCGCGGTCGACCCCGATCACCAGCACTCCGGTAGCCATCGGATCCAGCGTTCCGGCATGGCCCACCCGCCGGGTGGCGAAGATGCGCCGGCAGCGTCCGACCACATCGTGGCTAGTCATTCCGGCCGGCTTGTCGACGACGACGAGTCCGGCGTTCATAGCACAATTGCGGTGAGGACCAGCTCTCGTGCAACCGACCACCGTCCGGCCATTGACGCCAGCGGCGGGCCCGAGAGCGTGGCGCCGTCGACCAGAATCGTCGATTCGAAACCACCGGCGCAGCCCGAGCCGTCGACGTCGAAGGTGATGTGCGCGTCTTCGAATCCAAGCCAGCGTTTAGTCAACGGGAACCAAGCTTTATAGGTTGCTTCCTTGGCGCAGAACAAGATTCGGTCCCAGTGCATCCCGGAAGGCAAGGCTGTTGCGATTTCGTTGCGTTCGGCGGGCAGGCTGATGGCGTCGAGCACCCCGTCCGGTAGCAGGTCATGCGGCTCGGCGTCGACACCCACTGACCGTACGACGCCACCGCGGCCGACCACCGCGCCGCGGTAGCCCGCACAGTGGGTCAGGCTGCCCACCACACCGTCAGGCCAGCAGGGTTCGCCCTTGTCTCCCTTGAGGATTGCTACCGGCGAAAAGCCCAGTTCGCCAAGTGCGATGCGAGCGCAGTGGCGCACGGTGATGAATTCGTTGCGCCGCTTGGCTACCGACCGAGCGATCAACGGCTCTTCTTCGGGCATCGGCGCCAGCCCGGGCGGGTCGGCGTACAGCTCGGCAGACGCCAAATTGGCGGCGGCCGGCCCCACGGCGGGCAGCACCGACGGCATCAGGGTGGTGATCGTCATCACGACTGCCGCTGGCGCAGTTTCTCACGGAATTGCTGTGCCTGCGAGCGCATCTCGGGGGTGATGACGAAATGACCGCCGAAGTCGTTGAGGTAGCCGGGCGCGTACTGCGGATCGGGCAGCACCTGGCGAAGCCAGCTGTACGGCTTGCGCCGGCGCCACTCCCGCGGATAACCCACCGAGACCTCTTCGAAGCGGACCCCGTCGTACCAGGTGGTGCGGGGAATGTGCAGATGGCCGTAGACCGAGCAGGTCGCGTTGTAGCGGGTGTGCCAGTCGGCGGTCGCAGTGGTTCCGCACCACAGCGAGAACTCGGGAAAGAACAGCGCATCGCAGGGTTCACGCACCATCGGGAAATGGTTGACAAGCACTGTCGGCGTCATCCAGTCAAGCTCGTCGAGCCTCTTGCGGGTGGCCTCCAGGCGATCACGACACCACGCCTCGCGGGTGGCGTAAGGCGCCGGTGAGAGCAGGAACTCGTCGGTAGCCACGACATTGCGTTCCCGCGCAATCGCCAGCCCCTCGGCTTTGCTGGTCGCGCCCGATGGCAAGAACGTGTAGTCGTAGAGCAGAAACATCGGCACGATGGTGGCCGGGCCGCCCCGCTCGGTCCACACCGGATAGGGATGCTCTGGGGTCACGATGCCCATTTCGTCGCACATGTGGACCAGGTAGTCGTAGCGGCTGCGCCCGAAGATCTGCTTGGGGTCCTTGTGCGTAGTCCACAACTCGTGGTTGCCGGGCACCCAGATCACCTTGGCGAAGCGTCGCCGAAGCAGATCCAGCGACCAACGGATGTCGTCGGTGCGCTCGCCGACATCGCCGGCCACGATCAACCAATCGTCCGGCGTGGACGGGTACAGCGATTCGGTGACGGGCTTGTTGCCGAGGTGACCGACGTGGGTGTCGGAGACCGCCCACAGCGTCGGCTGCCGCGCGGTCGCCGGCTCCTGTGTTGCCACGACTCCCCAGCCTAACGATCCCGCTGGTGGATACCTCGCCCGACTAGAACAGGTTCTCGTTTCCGCTGTGACGGCGTGGTCGCGACTTGTACACTCCCCGCAGAGGCGGAAACCACATCCGAAGGGGGTGGCATGGCCACCAAGCTGCGTCTACTCGCGGCACTGGGTGCCTTGGTCACCGCTGTGGTGCTGGTGTGTTCCAGTGCGCCGCCGGCCAACGTCGGTATCCCGACGGTGCAACTACGATCCACCGCCGCACCGATGGATCCGCCCACGACGATGAAGAGCCCGATCGTGGCGACCACCGACCCGAGTCCGTTCGACCCATGTAAGGACATTCCGTTCGACGTCGTTCAGCGGTTGGGCCTGGCGTTCACTCCGCCAGCCCCCGAGGAAGGACTGCGCTGCCACTACGACGCGGGCAACTATCAGTTGGCGGTCGAGCCGGTCATCTGGCGGAATTACGACCAATCGCTACCGGCCGATGCCATCGAGACGACGGTCAACGGCCACCGCGTCGCCCAGTACTGGAACCTCAAGCCCACCTATCACAACAGCTACTGGTACATGTCCTGCATGGTGCTCTTCAAGACCAGCTACGGCATCATCCAGCAGTCGCTGTTTTACTCGACGGTCTACTCCAACCCCGAAGTCGACTGCCCGTCTACCAACCTGCAGCGGGCAAACGACCTTTCGCCGTACTACAAGTTCTGAGAAGCTCTGAAACGTTCTGAGTCTGTGCACCTCGTGACCACCACATCCACCCAACCCACGAGGTCGCCGCTGCGCTCACTGACTTCGCGACTAGCCGGCCGTGCTCTCAGCCGGAGGTTGCACTTGGCCCCGCCGACCACCGGCTATACGATCCGCCGGGTCGCGATCCCGATGCGCGACGGCGTCGAACTGGTAGCCGACCACTACGTGCCCACCGGAGAAACCGAACCCGTCGGCACCTTGCTGGTCCGCGGACCCTACGGCCGCGGGTTTCCGTTCTCGCTGGTATTCGCCGCGATACACGCCGCCCGCGGCTACCGCGTGCTGCTGCAGAGCGTGCGGGGGACGTTCGGCTCAGGCGGCGTCTTCCAGCCGATGGTCCACGAAGCGGCCGACGGCGCCGACACGGTCGCGTGGCTTCGACAACAGCCGTGGTTCACCGGTCGCTTCGCCACCATCGGGATTTCCTATCTGGGGTTCACCCAGTGGGCGCTGCTGCAGGATCCCCCGCCGGAGTTGGCCGCGGCCGTCATCACCGCCGGTCCGCATGATTTCAGCACCTCGGCTTGGGGCACCGGATCGTTCACCGTCAACGACTTCCTCGGCTGGAGCAATCTGGTTGCCCACCAAGAAGACGCCGGACGAATCCGTGCCGGCATTCGCCAGCTTCGGGCGCAGAAGAAGGTCTCACAAGCGGCCGGTCAGCTGCCGCTGGGTGGGGCCGGGCGGGCGCTGCTGGGCGCCGGGGCGCCGTGGTGGGAGTCGTGGCTGGAACATCCGGATGACAACGAGCAGTTCTGGGAATCAATGCGATTCGGCGCCGCACTCGACCGGGTGCAGGTGCCGGTGCTGCTGATAGGCGGTTGGCAAGACCTGTTCCTGCAGCAGTCGCTGGAGCAGTATCGGCATCTGCGGGACCGCTGTGTCGACGTGGCGCTGACCATCGGACCGTGGACACACACCCAGTTGCTCTTCCAGGGTCTTCGCACCATCGCTGGGGAAACTCAGGACTGGCTGGACACCCACGTCGCCGGTCGTCCCGCCAAGCCGCGACCCGGCCGGGTCCGGTTTTACGTCGCCGGCGAGGGTTGGCGCGAGCTGCCCGATTGGCCGCCGGCAACCACTGAGCACCTGCTGTACTTGCAGCCCGGCGGCGGCCTGGCCGAGACGCCGCCGTCATCCGTGGTGTCCACGGTCAGCTTCCGCTATGACCCGGCCGATCCGACACCCACGATCGGCGGTCGACTGCTGTCACCAGAGGGTGGTTACCGCGACGACACCCGGCTGGCCGCCCGTCGCGACGTACTCAGCTTCACCAGCGACGTGCTCAATGACGATCTGTACGTCCACGGCAGCCCTGTCGCCGAATTGGTGCACGCGGCCGACAATGCCCACGTCGACGTGTTCGTCCGACTCAGCGAGGTCTTTCCGGGCAAGGGAGCCAAGGGTCGTTCCCGAAACGTCAGCGACGGCTACCGGCGGCTGGCCGACGCCTCGCCCGGCGGCGACACGATCCGACTCGAGCTCGACGCAATCTCGCACCGCTTCCGCGCCGGCTCACGCCTGCGGGTGCTGATCGCCGGGGGCTCCCACCCCCGCTATGCCCGAAACCTCGGGACCGGCGAGACGACCGGTAGCGGCCGCCGGCTCAAGCCGTCCACGCACGAATTGCACTTTGGCGCTTCCCGAGTGGTGCTGCCGGTCGGCGGCTGAGGATCGCAGCACATTGGACATCTTCAATCACTGGCGAAGCGGCGGGACTCAAATCCGTTGGCGGACCTCAACCGCTGGCAACGGTAACGCCGAAGTCGAGGTCTTCACCCGCCGCTGCGGCACGCCGGGCGCACCGGCGTTGGTGTGCGTCCATGGGTTCCCGACGGCAAGCATTGACTACTTCGCGCTGACCCGCGAGCTGGGTGACGAGTTCGACATTTTCCTACTGGACTTCCCCGGCTACGGACTCTCCGATAAGCCACCCGCGCCTTATGTGTATTCGCTTTACGACGATGCCCGGCTGCTGATCCATGCGATCACAAACGTCTGGCAGCTCACCCGGTACACGATGCTGACCCATAACCGTGGCACCAGCGTCGGCATGATCGCGCTTTCCATGTTCGCCACCCAAGATCAGGCAAACGCGCCCGCCGAGGTCATCTTGACGAATGCCAACATCTATCTGCCGCTGGCCAACCTCACGGTGTTTCAAACCGCGCTTCTCGACCCTGCGACCGCACGACGCACGGCGGCCGCGACGACGCCGGAAATGCTGGCCGCCGGCTTGGGAGCGACTACCTTCATCCCCCGCCGGACACCCGCCGATCCCGAGATCGCTGCCCTGGCAAAGGTGTTCGCGCACAATAACGGCATCGGCGTGCTGCCGGACACGATTCAGTACCTAGTTGAGCGCGCCGCCGACGAAACTACCTGGCTCGCGGCACTGTCCACCAACAAGATCGACACCACCCTGGTCTGGGGCCTGCACGACAACGTCTCGCCCATTCGGGTGGCTAACTTCGTATGGCAAGAGTTCCTCAAGAACAAGCCGGGCCGAAACCGCTTCTGGATACTGCCAACCGCCGATCACTATCTACAATGCGATGCGCCGGCGCAGCTGGCACAGGTGGTGCGACTCAGCGCAGCCAAACATTCGACTGCGCTGTGCACCCTCGGGGAGCGGTCCGACGGCGCGGTGCTCGTGGACCAGACCTCACCCGACAGCGTCACGGACGCGGGCGGCGACTCGTCGCAGTGACGCGTTGTCGGCCGTCCAGCAGCGCCCGCACTACCGCACTCCACTCTTTGAGCGCGGCCATTGTGGCGACTTGTGTCATCGGGCTGTTGTCAACCGACGCAACGGCGGCGAGGTCTTCGGCGGCTGACGGCGCGGCGGCAGCGCGTCCAACAGTTGTGTCGTCGCCGCCGCGACTTCGGCAACCGCCGCTTCAAAGGCGCCATCGTTGGCCGGCGACGGGCGGGTGATGCCGCTGACCTTGCGCACATATTGACGCGCCGCCGCCGCAATCTCCTCGCGAGTCGCCGGAGGCTCGAGTCCACGCAGTTCGGTGATGTTCCGGCACATTCCTCAACGATATGCCGGTCGAGATGCGACCATGCGGGCTGACTACGGTGGCGATCATGACTCGCGCCGCGACGATGCAGTGGGGGCACCACCCGCTTGCGGGGGACGGGCGATGAAGCGATGAGGAGCGGCGCTCATGATTGACGACATTTTGCTGATCGACACCGACGAGCGGGTGCGTACCCTGACCCTGAACCGGCCGCAGTCCCGCAACGCGCTGTCGGCCGCGCTGCGGGATCAATTTTTCACCGCCCTGGCCGACGCCAACGCCGACGACGCGGTCGACGTCGTCATCCTCACCGGCTCCGATCCGGTGTTCTGCGCGGGACTCGACCTCAAAGAGCTGGGCGGGCAGTCGGCGCTACCGGACATCTCGCCGCGCTGGCCACCCATGAGCAAGCCAGTGATCGGCGCCATCAACGGCGCCGCTGTCACAGGTGGCCTGGAGCTGGTCCTGTACTGCGACATTTTGATCGCCTCCGAACACGCGCGATTCGCTGACACCCATGCCCGGGTGGGGCTGCTGCCGACCTGGGGACTCAGTGTGCGGTTACCCCAAAAAGTCGGTGTCGGCCTGGCCCGACGGATGAGCCTGACTGGTGACTACCTGTCCGCCGAGGACGCGCTGCGAGCCGGTCTGGTGACCGAGGTGGTGCCGCACGAGCAGCTGCTGAGCGCCGCTCGCGAAGTGGCGTCGGCCATCGTCGGCAACAACCAGAACGCGGTGCGGGCGCTGCTGGAGTCCTACCACCGCATCGACGAGTCGCAAACCAGCGCGGGGCTATGGCTGGAAGCAACCGCCGCCAGGCAGTTCCGGACGACCGGCGACGACATCGCCGGCAACCGGGAGGCGGTGCTGCAGCGCGGGCGGGCTCAGGTGCGCTGACGCGGGTTAGGGCACTGTGGCGCGGATACGAGTCTCGGTCTGGCTGTCGAAGAAATACACTTCGTGCGCGTGCGGGATGATCGACAACGATTCACCCGCCGTTACCACGGTGCGGCGATCCGTGCGGAGCACGATACGCTGCCCGCGTAACGACCATCCGTCCTGCTTGACAGGCGTTGCGTAAACGAAAGATTCGAAACCGAGCTCTTCCTCCAATTCGACGTGAACCGTCAGGGATCCCGCACTCCCCGCCGACACCACATCCCAGGATTCCGGCCGGACGCCGAGCACCACACGAGCATCGGCGCCCGCTCGGCGGGGAACCGATATCGATAAGTCGTCCATCCGCACGGCGCCGTGGGTGACGGTGGCGTCAATGAGATTCATCGCCGGCGCCCCGATGAAGGTCGCGACGAACGTGTTGACCGGGTCGTCGTACAGCGCTCGGGGAGTGTCCACCTGCTGCAGCACACCGTCGTTGAGCACAGCGACGCGGTCGCCCATCGTCATCGCCTCAACTTGATCGTGCGTGACGTAAACGGTGGTGGTGCCCAACCGCCGCTGTAACTCCGAAATCTGCGCTCGGGTGCTCACCCGCAGTTTGGCGTCCAGGTTCGACAGCGGCTCATCCATGCAGAACACGTGGGGCCGGCGCACGATCGCACGTCCCATAGCCACCCGTTGGCGCTGGCCGCCCGAGAGCTTCGACGGCTTGCGGTCAAGCAGCTCGGTCAGTTCCAGCATGGTGGCGACTTCAAGCACCCGCTGTCGGGTATCGGCACGCGACACGCCAGCGTTTCGCAGCGCGAACCCCATGTTGTCAGCCACCGTCATATTCGGGTACAACGCGTAGTTCTGGAACACCATCGCGACGTCACGCGCCCGCGGCGGTAGGTGCGTCACGTCCACGTCACCGATTGAGATATGGCCACTTTCAATGGATTCCAGCCCGGCTAGTAGCCGAAGCGTGGTCGACTTGCCGCAACCGGAAGGGCCGACGAGTACCAGAAATTCGCCGTCGGCGATGTCGAGGTCCAAGTTATCCACCGCCGGTGCGTCGGCACCGGGGTAGCGATGCGTGACCGCTGAATACTGCACCCTCGCCATGGCGTTAACTCGGCAGCTTCGGCTTGATTTGTCGGTCGAGAACCACCTGTAGCTGTTGGTTGATCTTGGCGAAGGTTGTGGTCACGTCGGCTCCTTCCAGCCCAATGGATTCCAGCCCGGCGCCGATAATGCGCTCGCCGCCAGGCAGGAAGACTTCTGCGTAGTCTTGCGGGCGGGTGTGCTGCAGCTGGGTGACCGCCACCTGGGCACGCGGATTTTCTGCGAGGTACTTTTTCTCACTTGGGTCCTCCAGCGTGGACTTTCGCACCGGCAGGTATCCGGTGGACTGGCTGAAGTAGGCGGACTGCGTCGGGTTGGTCACGAACGCAATGCACTTCAGCGCGTTGAGCTTTCGCTCGTCGGAGAGCTTGGTGGGGATAGCGAGCCCCGCCCCGCCGGTCGGGCAGCCGGGGGCTCCGCCCGGCCCGGTGGGTAGAGCTGACACACCGAAGTCGAATCTGGCTGTTTCGGTGATGCCGGCGAGGAAGCCGGTCGTTGTCACCGTCGAGGCCAGGATGCCAGTGGCGAACTCGTTGTTGACGTCGTTGCCGACGACGGCGTAACCCTTGCTGTAAATGGAGTCCCGTAGGTAGGTGCCCGCCGCGATGGTGGCCGGATCGGTGAAGGTCAAGTTCCACTTCTGAGAGTAGCTGCCGCCGAATGTCCAGTCCGGTCCTTCAAATGTCCAAGACAGACCCGAGTTGGCGTTAGCCCAGCCGTGCGCCCATTTCCCGGGGCCGACGACGCGCTGCAGCTGCGGCCCCCATTCGTCGAGTTCTTGCCAACTGTGAGGTCCGCGGTCTGGCAGGCCGACGCGTTCCCAGACCGGCTTGTTGTAGTAGAACAGCGGCGTCGAACGGGCATAGGGCAATGCATAGTGTTGGCCGTTGAACTCGTAGTCGCCCAGCAGCGAGTCAACGTAATCCGATGGGTCCACCCCGACTTGGCCGAACAAGTCATCGAGCGGAGCGATCGTGCCGTTGAGGGCGAAATTGAACCACCAAACATCAGACAGTACAACGACATCGGGCACGTCGGTTCCGGTGAGCGATGCGTTGAACTTCATCGCCACGTCGTCGTAGCCCGCACCGGCGTCGATCAGCTCGGCCGACAAACCGGGAAACTGCCTTTCGAAGCGACCGATAAGTTCGTTTTCCACTGCGCTGGATTGCCCGGGGTGATTGGACCAGAACGCGATCGGCCCAGTCCCCGATTTCACCGAGGTGCTACCGCCCATCCCGGCGCAGCCGGCCGCCACCTCCACTGATGCCGCACCTGCGAGCGTGAAAAACTGCCGGCGGCTCAATGCGTCCATGCCACGTTAACCCTTGACCGCGCCCGCGGTGAGGCCCTTGATCATCTGTCGTTGCAACACAAGGAAAATGACCAGGATCGGTAACATCGCCAGCAGCGTTACTGCCATCACCGGGCCCCAGTTTGTCAATCCCTCAACTTGCTGCAGGAATGTCAGCCCCACCGGGATAGGCGCCACCGACGCGTCGTCCGACATCAAAAATGGCCACAGGTACTCATTCCATTCGTTGACCACCGTGATGAGGCCGAAGGCAACCATGGTGGGCCCGGACATCGGCAAAACCACACGCAGCAGTAGCTGCCACCACCGCGCACCATCCATCCGGGCCGCTTCGATGACCTCGGAGGGCAGTGTCAAGAAATGGTTGCGCATCAGAAAGGTTCCGAACGCAACTCCGGCGAGCGGCAGGATGATGCCCGGAAAAGTGTTGCGCAGATCCGCTTGGTCTATCAACGCGTAGTTGGAAATCACCGTGATCTGGTTGGGCACCATCAGCGCCGCGATGATCAACAAGAACACCGCGTTTTTGCCCGGGAACCGCACAAACACCAAGCCGAACGCGCTGAGCACACCGAGGGTGAACTTCACCACGGCCAGCGTCGAAGTGATGATCACCGAGTTGCGCAGAAACGTCCAGAACGGGATCTGCTCGGTGGCAGTCCGGTAATTCCCGGGATCCCAGCGCGGCGGCCACCAGGACGTCGGCTGCGAGTAGATGTCGGGTTGGGTCTTGAACGACGTGAAGAAGACGAATATCAGCGGCCCGGCGATCAGCGCGACCACCAACAACATCGCCGCGTAGCCGAGCAGCGGTGGGGTGCTGTGCAGCCGACTGGACGTCACGTGCGTTGCCCGCGATCCATGACCCGCACCTGGTAGTAGGTGATGGCCAGCAATACCAAGAACATGATGGTGGCGACGGTGGCGCCATAGCCGGCCCGGAAGTTCCGGAAGGTCTCCAGATACACCTGGTACACCATCGTTGTGGTACCGGTGCCCAGCGGCCCGCCTTGGGTCATGACGTTGATGATGTCGAACACCTGCAACGAGTTGATCAGCACGGTGATCGACAAGAAGAATGTGGTCGGACGCAATTGGGGCAGTACCACTCGGCGGAGGGTCGCCAGGCGGCTCGCGCCGTCGATTTCCGCCGCCTCCAGCAGGTCTCGGCGTACCCCCTGTAACGCGGCCAGATAAATGACCAGGGTGTACCCGAGGTTCTTCCAGATGTAGGTAACCGTCACCATGAACAGCGCCCAATGCGGGTTCTGGTAGAAGTCGGGCACGCCGGCTCCGACGCGACCCAACAAATCTTGCACCAGACCGAAATTCGGGTCGAAAATGAACTGGGCTGCCAGGCCGACAGCGGCACCAGAGATCACGAACGGCGCGAACACGGTTGAGCGCACTAAGTTCCGTCCGCGCAACGGTTGATCGAGCAGCATCGCCAGAGCCAGCCCGAGCACCATCGAGCCGATCACCGCCGCCGCGGTGAATACCACCGTGTTGAACACGATTTGCCGGGTATCTAAACGAGTGAACCACTCCGCGTAGTTGGAGAATCCGACGAAGCGAGCAGTGGGGTCGGAGATGTTCCAGTCGAAAAACGACAGCCGGATGTTGTCGACCAACGGGCGATAAATGAACAACAGCAACAACGCCACATTCGGGCCCACCAGCATCACAAACAGTGCGTAGTCGCGAGACGGCCGGTCCTGCAACGCTCGCCGGTGGGGCGGACGTGTGCGCCGCGCCGTTGTCATCGGCGCAGTGTAGCGGTTCGCGGACAGGCGCTTACGTTTTTTGCCGTTAGCCGAGAGCGGCGCGCAGCGTGCCCACCACGTCGTCGATCGAGCCGGTCGTCGAGTAGCCTGCGGCCAGCTTGTGACCGCCGCCGCCGAACGTCGACGCGACCGCCGCCAGATCCACTGCGGTCTTTGCCCGCATCGACACCGACCACTGCTCGCGGCTCGATTTCCTTGAACACCGCCGCCACCTCAGCCTGTTGCGTGGTGCGCACGATGTCGACGATGCTCTCGACTTCCTCCGGGCGCGCGCTGATCCATTCCTGGTGTCCGACAACGGCATACACCAGACCACGACCGTCCGCGGCATCGGGCAGCAGCTGCGCGGAACCCAACACTCGAGACAGCATCGTCAGCCAGGCGAAAGGATGGGTGTCCATCAGCGACCGGGTGATCGCCGCGTTGTCCACGCCGAGTTCCACCAGCCGTGCCGCCAATCGATGTGCCCGAGAGCTGGCCCATCGGAACGACCCGGTATCTGTCGTCAGCCCGGCATAAAGGCAGTGCGCCACTTCGATGTTGATCGGCTTGCCCCAAGCGTCGAGCAACTCGGCGACCAGCATCGTGGTGGAGTCCGCGGACGGCTCGACGAAGTTGACGCTACCGAACAGCTGATTCGACGCATGGTGGTCGATCACCAGCAGCTCGTCGGCTGCTATCAGCCATGTCCTGCAGGCCTCCAAGCCGATGAAGGCTCGGAATGTCCACGGTCACAACCAGATCGACGTCGCGGCGCATGGCATCGGGATTGACCAGCAGCCGACCGCCGGGCAGCGACCGCAAGGACTCCGGAAGGGTCGCCGGCGCGGCGAAGCTGACCTGGACGGCCTTGTCGCTTTGGTCGAGCACCAAGCCCAGCGCCAGCCCGGCGCCGATGGTGTCGGCGTCGGGATAGACGTGGCAGACCACCCCGACGGTGCCGGCGGCGGACAACACTTCGGCGGCGCCGTCGGCGTCGACACGGCGTCCTTTGGCGGTGGTTTCAGTCTTCGGGTTGGTCGTCGCCACCGGTGCCTTCCCGGTCGAATCCCTTTGCATCATCGCCGGATGCTCGATAGGGGTCGACCTCTCCGGCCGGCTTGGCATCTGCGCGAGCCCGAGCCACGTCGGCGTCGGCGGCACGCGCCCGGGCTAGCAACTCGTCCATCTGACGGACGGAGTCGGACACCGTGTCGCGGGTGAAGGTCAGCGTCGGCGTGAACCGCACCCCGGTGCCGGCCCCGACCTTGGTGCGCAGCACACCTTTGGCCCGTTCCAGTGCCGCGGCGGCGCCGTCGAGATCTGGTTCGTCGTCCAGCGTCGGTCCCATCACCGTGTAGTAGAGAGTCGCGTCGTGCAGGTCACCGGAGAGCTTGGCGTCGACGATGGTGACACCGGCCAGTCCCGGGTCTTTGATCTCGTACTCGATCGCCGATGCGACGATCGACGAGATCCGCTTGGCCAGTCGGCGCGCCCGCGCCGGGTCAGCCATGCCGCAATGTCACGTTGTCGGGACTCATGTTCACGCGCGTTCCTTTTCCACCAACTCGTAGGTCTCGACGACGTCGCCCTCCTTGATGTCGGAGTAGGTGAGCGTCAGACCACACTCGTATCCGTCCCGCACCTCGGTGACGTCGTCCTTCTCCCGTCGCAGCGAGGCCACCGTGAGGTTGTCGGCCACCACGATGTTGTCCCGCAGCAGCCGGGCCTTGGCGTTGCGGCGCACTACACCGGAGGTCACCAGGCAGCCGGCGATGACACCGACCTTCGACGACCGGAACAGCGCGCGGATCTCGGCACGACCAAGCTGGTTCTCTTCGTAGATCGGCTTGAGCATGCCGCGCAGGGCCTTCTCGATCTCGTCGATCGCCTGGTAGATCACCGAGTAGTAGCGGATGTCCACGCCTTCGCGGTTGGCCAGCTCGGTGGCCTTGCCCTCGGCGCGCACGTTGAACCCGATGATCACCGCGTCGGACGCCGACGCCAGGTTGACGTTGGTCTCGGTGATACCGCCGACTCCGCGGTCGATCACCCGCAGCGCGACCTCGTCGTCGACCTGGATGCCCATCAAGGCCTCCTCCAACGCCTCGACGGTACCGGCATTGTCGCCCTTGAGGATCAGGTTCAGCTGGCTGGTTTCCTTCAGCGCCGAGTCCAGGTCCTCCAGGCTGATCCGCTTGCGGGACCGCGCCGCCATCGCGTTGCGCTTGCGTGCGCTGCGCCGGTCGGCGATCTGCCGGGCGATGCGGTCCTCGTCGACGACCAGGAAGTTGTCGCCGGCACCGGGCACCGAGGTGAAGCCGATGACCTGCACCGGCCGCGATGGCAGCGCTTCCTCGACGTCTTCGCCGTACTCGTCGACCATGCGGCGGACCCGGCCGTGGGCGTCGCCGGCGACCACCGAGTCGCCGACATGCAGCGTGCCGCGCTGTACCAGCACGGTGGCCACCGGGCCGCGACCGCGGTCCAGGTGCGCCTCGATCGCCACACCTTGAGCTTCCATGTCGGGGTTGGCCCGCAGATCCAGCGCGGCGTCGGCGGTCAACAGCACCGCCTCCTCCAGCGCCTCAATGTTGGTGCCCTGCTTCGCGGAGATGTCGACGAACATCGTGTCGCCACCGAAATCCTCGGCTACCAGCCCATATTCGGTGAGCTGAGACCGGATCTTCTGTGGGTCGGCACCTTCCTTGTCGATCTTGTTTACCGCGACCACGATCGGCACATCGGCCGCCTGCGCGTGGTTGATGGCCTCCACCGTCTGCGGCATCACGCCGTCATCGGCGGCGACCACCAGGATCGCGATGTCGGTGGCTTTGGCACCTCGGGCACGCATGGCGGTGAACGCCTCGTGACCCGGGGTGTCGATGAAGGTGATCAGCCGCTCGGTGCCGTCGAGGTCGACGGACACCTGGTAGGCGCCGATGTGCTGGGTGATGCCACCGGCCTCGGCCTCGCGAACAGTCGCGTTCCGGATGGTGTCCAGCAGGCGGGTTTTACCGTGGTCGACGTGACCCATCACAGTGACCACCGGTGGACGGGTCTGCAGATCTTCCTCGGTGCCTTCGTCTTCGCCGTAGGTCAGGTCGAAGGCTTCCAGCAGCTCGCGGTCTTCGTCCTCGGGGCTGACGACCTGGACGTTGTAGTTCATCTCGCTGCCCAGCAGTTCGAGCGTCTCGTCGCCGACCGACTGGGTGGCTGTCACCATCTCACCGAGATTGAACAGCGCCTGCACCAGCGCTGCCGGGTTGGCGTCGATCTTCTCCGCGAAATCGGACAGCGATGCGCCGCGGGCCAGCCGAATCGTCTCACCGTTGCCGTGTGGCAGTCGCACGCCACCGACGACCGGCGCCTGCATGTTCTCGTACTCGGCGCGTTTTGCCCGCTTGGATTTGCGACCACGCCGCGGCGCACCGCCGGGCCGGCCGAACGCACCTGCGGCGCCACCGCGTTGGCCGGGGCGTCCGCCGCCCCCGCCGGGACGGCCACGGTAGCCGCCGCCGGGAGGGGCACCGACACCACCGCCGGCGCCGCCGCCGCCGCCGCGATAGTTACCGCCACCGCCGCCGCCGCCGGGGCGGCCACCGGCCGGAGCTCCTGGCCGACCGCCGCCGCCAGGCCGCGGCCCACCGGGACGTGGTGGCCGGCCCTGTCCGCCGGGGCCACCGGCGGGACGGGGCGGCATGCTGCCCGGCGATGCCCCCGGGCGCGGAGCCCCGGGCCGCGGAGCACCGGGACGGGGCGCCGGGGGACGCGGAACCATGGGCCGCTCAACCGGCTGTGCCGTGGAGAATGGGTTGTTTCCGACGCGCGGCATGCGTGCCGCCGGCTTCGGCATCGGGCGTGGACCCGGCATTGGTCCGGGGCGCGTGGGACCGGGCACCGAGGTCGCGGCGCCGGCTCCCCCACCAGCGGGTGGTGCCGCCAGCGGCGGTGCGGCCGGCTCAGGCGTCGTCGGCGCAGCCGGTTTGGGACCGGCGGGCTTCGCCGCTTCCGGGGCCGCCTGAACTTGCTGGTCTTTTGCGGCTTTGGTGGCGGCCGCGCCGTTGCCTGCGGTCTTCTCCTGCGCGGGCTTGCCACCCCCGAAGGACTCCCGCAGCCGACGCGCGACCGGTGCTTCTACCGTCGAGGATGCCGATTTGACGAATTCGCCCTGTTCGCTCAGCCGGGCGAGAACTTCTTTGCTGGTAACACCGAGTTCCTTGGCTAACTCGTGTACGCGGGCCTTGCCTGCCACTACATCTCCTGTCTATGAGGCGACAGCGGGTGGTCGGTCGGCCGCGCCTCGGGTTTAGCTATGACGCATGGTCATCGGGACTTCACGGTGTGCTCATGTTCTTTGCTACCTGTTCTGTTGGCGGGATGTTCGGGCGCGTCCAAAAACTCGATGTGCTCGACCACCGCTGCTGTGTCCGGCGTGCCGGCGATACGCAGCGCTCGGGCAAAAGCTCGACGCCGGATCGCTTCGCGTGCGCACTGCGGTACGGGATGCAGCCAAGCACCCCGCCCCGGAAGAGTACCTGCTGGGTCGACGGTCACGGCGTATTTACCATTTCCAGTCGAGACAGCTACCACTCGAAGCAGTTCGACGGCCAACTCTCGCTTTCGGCAACCGACACACGTCCGCACCGGTCCTTCGATGCGTCGGTGCGCAGAGGCCGAAGTCTCGCGCTGGCTCACGGCTTAGTTTACCTTCACTCGACTAGTGGTCAGAACCACCCGTCGTGCCCGTCCCGCCCCCTCGCCGCTGCGCGGCTGGGGGGACCCCCAGCTCATCGCGGCGGAGTAACCCAACCGGCGCTCATCGCTGCTGGGCTAGCGGTCGTGCGCCATCCCGTGGCTGGCCCCGTGTTCCGGGTGATCCGCATCCTGAGCTGGCGAATCCCCACGAATGTCGATTCGCCATCCGGTGAGGCGGGCCGCCAGTCGCGCGTTCTGGCCTTCCTTGCCGATGGCCAGCGACAGCTGGAAGTCCGGCACCACCACCCGAGCGGCCCGGGCGTTTTGGTCGATCACGGCGACCGAAACCACCTTGGCCGGTGACAACGCGTTGGCGACGAACCGGGACGGGTCTTCGTCATAGTCGATGATGTCGATTTTTTCTCCGGACAGCTCACTCATCACATTGCGCACCCGCTGACCCATCGGGCCGATGCAGGCACCCTTGGCGTTCAGGCCGGGAACCCGGGATGCAACCGCGATCTTGGAACGGTGGCCGGCTTCGCGTGCTACCGCGACAATCTCCACCGAGCCGTCGGCGATCTCGGGGACCTCCAGCGAGAACAGCTTGCGCACCAGGTTGGGGTGAGTGCGAGACAGCGTGATCACCGGTTCGCGGGCGCCGCGGGTGACCCCCACTACGTAGCAGCGCAGCCGGTCACCATGCTCATACGCTTCGCCGGGAACCTGTTCGGCCGCAGGGATCACACCCTCGGACCCCTTGGTCTCGCTGCCCATCCGGACAACGACGAGACCACGCGCGTTGGCCCGGTTGTCACGTTGGATCACACCGGCGACGATTTCGCCCTCGTGGGTGGAGAATTCGCCGTAGTTGCGCTCGTTTTCGGCGTCGCGAAGGCGCTGCAGGATCACCTGCCGCGCGGTGGTGGCGGCGATCCGCCCGAAACCCTCCGGAGTGTCATCCCACTCGCTGAGCACATTGCCGTCGGCGTCGAGCTCTTGAGCGATCACGCTTACCGCACCGGTTTTTCGGTCGATGTCGATGTGCGCGTCCTGCTGATGACCCTGCGTGTGCCGGTAAGCGGTGAGCAACGCCGACTTTATGGTGTCGACGACGACGTCGACCGAAATGCCTTTGTCCGCTTCGATCGCGTGCAGAGCGCCCATGTCGATGTTCATGTTCTGCCCTCCGCCAGTTCCAATTCTCGACTCGATGGAGGCGAAAACTCAATCTGGACAACAGCTTTCAGAATCTCATCAATCCGCACCGGACGTATCGTCCAGTCCCGGCCTCGATCGTCGCGAACCACTAACTCCAGCGTGTTGTCGCATACTTGGCCAACCCGGCCGGTGACCTGCGTTCCGTCGGTCAATGCCAGCTCGACCTTGCGGCCCCTGGCGCGACGGAAATGCTTCTCACTGGTCAGCGGGCGGTCCACACCCGGCGAGCTGACTTCCAGGACGTAGCGACCCGCAATGCTTTGCACGTCGTCCAGCAAGCTCGACGCGGATCGGGACAGCTCGGCGATGGTGTCCAAATCCAGTGCGGTGTCGCCGTCGGCGATCACCGTTATGCGCGGCGGCCGGGCCCGCACATCGATGACGACATCCTCGATCTCATAGCCTGCGCGCGCGAACTCATCATCGAGTAGCTCGATTACCTGCGTCTGCGACGGTAGGCCGGTGGCCACGGCGAGCTCCTCATCTTGAGTTGTCCGATCGAAGCGGTGTTCCGGCGCAGTTCTTCGACGCCGGATAGCCAGCTATCAACGATACGCCAGGAGTGGCGTATAGATCGTGATCGCGGCTGGCTCGGCCGCCGTTACGCCCGGCTGTTCGAGGCGGTGCAACAGCAATGGCAGGATGTTGCTGTGCCACGCACGTTGCCCGCTGTCAGGCCAGTTCTCACCAGGCGACGCGCGCTCGCCGGAGCGGCGGCTCTCGCCGTGTTCGGAATGGGAGTGCCCGCGTGCGGTTCGCCGCCGGTGCCGCCGCCGGTCGACGAACTCGAATCCCAGTTGAGACTGGCCCGTCACGATCACGAGCTGGCCGCGGCAGCAGCCGCAGCCGCGGCCAAGCCGGTCAGCGCGGCGTTGACACAAGTCGCCGCCGAGCGCGCCCAACACGCGCAGGCCCTGACGACCGAGATCGCCCGCCTCGCCGTCAACCCGACATCCACCTCGAGTGAGGCCAGCAGCCCGACGACCACCAGTTCGGCGGCCCCGACTCCCCCACCGCCGTTGTCCGATGTCCTCAACTCGCTACGTGCCTCCGCGGCCAGCGCCGGCCAGCTGGCGACCACCTCCTCCGGTTATCGAGCGGGGCTGCTGGGCTCTATCGCTGCCGCATGTACGGCGGCTTACACCGTCGCGCTGGTGTTTGGAGCATCCACGCCGTGACGTCCGCTGAGCCGGCATCCGACGCAGCGTCGAGCGCGCTGTGCGCTGCACTTAGCACCGAGCACGCCGTCATCTACGGCTACGGGATCGTGTCCGCGCATTGCCAGCCTGATGTCAACAACTTGGTGACCGCCGCGCTGAACCAGCACCGTCAACGCCGCGATCAGGTCATCGCGATGCTGGCCAGCCGTTCGGTCACCGCCCCGGCGGCCGCGGCGGGCTACCAACTTCCGATGCCGGTGAACAATGCCACCGATGCGGCGCGCCTGGCCGTCCGGATGGAGAACGACACCGCGGTGGCCTGGCGCGCGGTCGTCGAGCAGGCTGCAGATCCGAACGATCGTCGGTTCGGCGTGACCGCGCTGAACCAGAGTGCCGTGCTGGCCGCCCGCTGGAAGCAGGCGCTGGGCGACTGGCCGATCACCACGGCCTTCCCCGGCGCCGACTAACTAGCCACCGATGGCAGTCGTGATGTCGGTGGCCAGCCCGGTGCCGACCTGCAGTTCACGAGTCTCGCCGCTGAACCGGCTGCGCAGCTCCACCTTTCCGTCCGCCCACCCACGGCCCACCACGACGATCCACGGCACACCGAGCAGCTCGGCATCCTTGAACTTCACGCCGGGCGACGCCTGCCGGTCGTCGAGCAGCACCTCGATGCCCAGCCGATCCAGATCGGTGGCCAACGTGGTCGCCCCGGTTCGCGCTTCGGCGTCCTTATTGGCGATGACCAGGTGCACGTCGAACGGTGACACCTCGGGCGGCCAGCGCAGTCCCAACTCGTCGTGGTGCTGTTCGGCGATGACCGCCACCAACCGCGACACCCCGAGACCGTAAGAACCCATGGTCAACCGAACCGGCTTGCCGTCTTCGCCAAGGACGTCGACGCTGAAGGCGTCGGTATATTTGCGACCGAGTTGGAAGATGTGCCCGACCTCGATTCCGCGGGCCGAGATCAGCGGACCGGCGCCATCGGGAGACGGATCGCCGTCGCGTACTTCGGCGGCCTCGATGGTGCCGTCGGCGGTGAAGTCGCGGCCGGCCACCAAGCCGACGACATGCTTTCCGGGTTGATCGGCGCCGGTGATCCAGCTGGTGCCGTCCACCACCCGCGGGTCGACAAGGTAGCGAACACCGTTGTTCCGCAATGACTTCGGGCCGATATATCCCTTCACTAGAAACGGGTACTTGGCGAAGTCCGCGTCGTCGAGCAGTGCATAGTCGGCCGGCTCCAATGCGGCACCCAGCCGCTTCTCGTCGACGTCACGGTCCCCGGGTAGGCCGATACCTAACAGCTCCCACTCCCCATCTGGTTCGCGCACCTTGACCAACACGTTCTTCAGGGTGTCGACGGCGGTCACGGTGCGGCCCAGCCCGGCGCCGTTGGCCCACTCGACCAGGGTGGTGATGGTCGGCGTATCGCCGGTGTCGTACACCACTGGTTCGGGTTGCCCGTCGACCGGCAAGCTTTCCGGGCGGACGGTGACCACCGCCTCGACGTTGGCGGCGTAACCGGATTCCAGGCAGCGCACGAAGGTGTCTTCCCCGACTGAGCTCTCGGCCAGGAACTCCTCGGAGGCCGATCCGCCCATGGCGCCGGATACCGCGGACACGATCACGTGGCGCACCTGCAGTCGACCGAGAATGCGCTGATAAGCCTCTCGGTGCGCGTGATAGGCGGTCTCGAGCCCGGCGTCGTCGACGTCGAAGGAGTAGGAGTCCTTCATCACGAACTCGCGTACCCGCAAGATCCCCGCCCGGGGCCGCGCCTCGTCGCGGTATTTGATCTGGATTTGGTAGAGCACCAGCGGAAAGTCTTTGTAAGAGCTGTACTCCCCTTTCACCGTGAGGGTGAACACTTCTTCGTGGGTGGGGGCGAGCAAATAGTCATTGCCGCGGCGGTCTTTAAGCCGAAAAATGCCCTCGCCATACTCGGTCCAGCGGTTCGTCGTTTCGTAGGGCGCCCGCGGCAGCAGGGCCGGGAAC
The DNA here is from genome assembly GCA_963838755.1 of uncultured Actinomycetota bacterium. GTDB lineage: Bacteria > Actinomycetota > Actinomycetes > Mycobacteriales > Mycobacteriaceae > Mycobacterium. The sequence continues at coordinate 297,744 of CAWISO010000027.1, forward strand.
AAGATTTCCTGCCCGCCGATCGCGTTCATCTCTTCGCGCACGACTCGTTCGATCTTGCGCAGCACCCGCAGCCCGAGCGGCAGCCAGCTATACAGGCCGGGCGCGATCGGTCGGATGTAGCCGGCGCGAATCAGCAGCTTGTGGCTGGCCACTTCGGCCTCGGCGGGATCGTCGCGCAGCGTGCGCACGAACAGCTCGGACATCCGGGTGATCACAGCGGGCAAGCCTAACTTTTCGATCGCCAAGTTGGGGGTCCCCCGCTTGCGGGGGAAAGACAGGGCTGTGCGCCGCGTCCGGATTACGACCGTAGGCTCTGCTTCGGAGAAGTTAGATCTCTCCGGCGTCGATAGCGTGCTGAACTTCCTGGGCGTGGGCCACCTGCTTGGCGCTGTATCCGATGAGCAGCGCCACACCGCCGGTCAGCACAGCGACCCCGGCCACCCACAGCAGACCGTAGGTGTAGCCGTGATCGAGCGCATGGATCTGCGCGGCGGTCATGTTCTTCACCGGCCCGTTGGTGCCGCCCAGATACAGCGTGCGGGACGTGATGACGGCCTGGATGACCGCAAGCACCACCGGGCCGCCGAGTTGCTGCAGCATCATCACGATCGCCGATGTCGGGCCGATGCGGTCAAAGCCCACGTCGGTGATCGCCGAGAGCGCCAGTGGGACGACGATCATGCCGATACCGATGCCGCCGAGGGTGACCAGCGTCACCAGAGTCGGGAAGTACGGCATGTCGCGGTCCAGCGTGGAGCCGTAGATCATCGCGCCCACGACCAGGATCCCCCCGGTGATGACCACGGCCCGCGGCGGAAACCTGGACACCAGCTGCGAGGACGCGCCCAGGCCGATGCCCATCGCGATGGTGAATGGGATGAAGCCGACGCCGGCGCGCAGTGCGCTATAGCCCATGAGCTCCTGCACGTAGAGACCGATCAGCACGGTCACGGTGAACAACACACCGCCACCCAAGAAGATGGCCACAAAGGTGGCCAGCCGGTTGCGGTCGAAGAACAGGTCGAACGGGACGACGGGATTCTCGGCGGTGCGTTCCACAACCGCGAACGCCAGGAAGGCCACTAGGGCCACAGCACCCGAACCGATGGTGGTGACGGAGATCCAACCCTTTTCGGGGCCGATCGAGAAAGCGAAAACGGCAGCGGTACAGGTCAGTGTGGCCAGCACTGCACCGGCGGCGTCAAGCTTCATCCGCTCCCGGTGAGTCTCCCGTAGCGTGGTGCGGGCCAGGTAGATCATCAGCAGCCCGATCGGCACGTTGACCAGGAACGCCAGCCGCCAGGACAACTCGGTCAGCGCTCCGCCGAGCACCAGGCCCATCACGGACCCGACGCCGGCCATCGCGCCAAACACCGCGGTTGCGACGTTGCGGGCCGGACCCTTGGCGAAGGTGGTGGCGATGAGGGCCAAGCCGGTGGGAGTGGCGATAGCCGCACCGACGCCCTGCAGCAGCCGCGCGATAACCAGGGTTGGGTCATCCCAGGCGATGCCGCAGAGCGCGGAGGCGATGGAGAACAGTGCGACGCCGACGGTGAAGGTGCGTTTGCGGCCGATGGTGTCACCGAGACGGCCACCGAGCAGCATCAGCCCGCCGAAGGTGAGCACGTACGCGGTGATCACCCAGCTGCGGCCGGCGTCGGTCAAACCCAACTCGTTCTGAATCTTGGGCAGCGCAACGATCGCGATGGTGCCGTCCATCGTCGCCATCAGCTGCATGCCGCAGATCGCGATAACGGCAGCAAAGAAGCGCGGAGATGGCCGCCACGCCTTGAGGCTGTCGCCTGAAGGGCTCACCGTGGCCTGTTCCGAGGCCTGTTCTGAGTGCGCTGGGGGCATGTGAACTACTCGCTCCGAGGGTTCAGTCGTCCATTCGCGGACAGCCCGCTCTGCATCGTTGAGAGCCGTCATAAGAACTTACCCTACAGTAATCTTAGGAATCTTTTAAATGCCGAATGCCGCTACTGCACCGATCACGATGATCGCCGGAGGTCGGATACCCTCCGAGCGGATTTGCTCCGGCGCGTCGACCAGGGTCGCCCGCAAGGTGTGTTGGGCAGCCGTCGTGCCATGTTGGACCACCAGCACCGGCGTATCCGCTGGTCGGCCGCCTTTCAACAGGGCCTCGGTAAAAAGCTCGATGCGCTCCACCGCCATGAGCAAAACAATGGTGCCGGTCATAGCACCGAGTGCGTCCCAATTCACTAACGATTCGGGGTGTCCGGGTGCAAGATGTCCGCTTACCACCACAAACTCGTGATTTATCGCCCGGTGCGTGACGGGGACTCCTGCCAGCGCGGGCACCGCTATGGCACTGGTCACACCTGGTACTACCGTTACCGGAATTCCGGCGTCGACACACGCCAGCACCTCTTCGTAGCCACGAGCGAACACGAACGGGTCGCCCCCCTTGAGGCGCACCACGAACCGTCCGGCGCGGGCGCGTTCGATCATGACCGTGTTGATGGCGTCCTGGGCCATCGCGCGTCCGTAGGGGATCTTGGCGGCGTCGATCACCTCAACGTGCGGAGCCAGCTCGGCGAGCAGTTCCGGTGGCGCGAGCCGATCGGCGACGACGACGTCGGCATGAGCCAGCAGACGCCGGCCGCGGACGGTGATGAGTTCCGGGTCCCCTGGTCCGCCGCCGACCAGTGCCACCCCGCCCTGCACGACGTCGGTGCTCGGCAAGCTTTCCGACGTGATGAGCCCCTGCTGCAGTGCCTCGCGGATCGCCGAACGGATTGCCGCCGAGCGACGATGCTCGCCGCCGGCCAGGACTCCCACCGATAGCCCGGCGTAGTCAAACGAGGCCGGGGTCACCGCGCTGCCCTCGACGGCGATGTCGGCGCGCACGCAGAACATTCGGCGCCGGTCGGCCTCGGCCACCACGGCCGCGTTGACTTCCGGGTCGTCGGTGGCGGCGATCGCATACCACGCGCCGGCCAGGTCGCCGTCGCGGTAATCGCGCAGCGACAGGGTGATTCGGCTCGCCAATGCCGTGGCCTCGACCGCGCGGGTAGCGGCTCTGGTGACGACGTGCACGTCTGCGCCGCTGGCAATGAGCAACGGAAGTCGGCGCTGGGCAACATTTCCGCCGCCAACCACGACAACCTTCCGGCCGGTCAGCCGAAGCCCGACCAGATAAGGGTTCTCCGGCGTCGTCACCCGGCGAGTCTAGACATCTGTGCGCCACGAAGCCGGCGCTCACCAAGACGATTCCTCACGGCCGCGCGCTCCCGCCGGCGCCGCTGCCCGGTCGCAACATCGGCACGTGCGGAACGCCGTCGTCGACGAAGTCGTCCCCGTCGCGGACGAATCCGTGCTGCGCATACATGTCTGCCAGGTAGACCTGTGCGTTGATCCGACACGGGTAGTCCCCGACCTCGGCGAGCGCCGCACGCAGCAGCCGGGTGGTGTGGCCCTGGCCGCGCGCGCTGCGTTTGGTGCACAGCCGCCCGAGCCGAAACACCTTCTGCCCGCCGGCGTGCTCTTCCATCAGCCGCAGCGTGCAGATCACGCCCCCGTCGGGGGCTGCCAGCCAAAAATGCCGGGTTTCGGCGGACAGATCGCGCCCGTCCAACTCAGGATATGGGCAGGCCTGTTCGACCACGAAGACCTCTACCCGCAGCTTGAGCAGCTCGTAAAGCGTTGGCACGTCGAGGTCTTTGGCCCATGCCCGATGCATTGCGACGGTCATGACGTTCCCGTCGCATCCGAATGCAGTCCTAGCGCCTTGGTGCCCCACGACCACACCTCCTCGAACAGCGCCGGTTCGCGGGACAATGCGGCCCCCAACGACGGAACCATGTCTTTGAGCGTAGGCAACCAGCCTTGGTACCGGTCGGGAAAGCAGCGCTGCAGCACCTCGAGCATCGCCGGTACGGCGGTCGAGGCCCCGGGCGAGGCTCCGAGTAGACCGGCGATGCTGCCGTCGGCGGCGCCGAGCACTGTGGTGTCGAATTCGAGCACCCCGCCTTTGCGCTTGTCTCGCCGAATCACCTGCACCCGTTGCCCGGCCGTGGTGATCTCCCAATCGGAATCCACCGCGCTGGGCACGAATTCTCGCAGCGCGTCCAGTCGGGCGTCCTGCGACAGGCGCAGCTGGCCGATCAGGTAGTTCACCAGTTTGCGCTCAGTGACACCGGCGCCGATCAACGTGGACAGGTTGGCCGGCCGGATGGATCGCGGTAGATCGGTGATATGGCCGTGTTTGAGGAATTTCGGTGACCAGCCTGCGAACGGCCCGAACAGCAGCCACGGCTTACCGTTGACGATCCGCATGTCGAGATGAGCAGCCGTCATCCCCGGTGCACCCGGCGCGGGTAGGCCGTACACCTTGGCCTGGTGTTCACTGGTGATCGCGGGATTGCCACTGCGCAAGAATTTCCCGCCGATCGGAAAGCCGCCAAATCCCTTGGCCTCCTTGATGCCGGACTTCTGCAGCAGCGGCAGCGCTTGTCCACCGGCGCCGACGAAGACGAATTTTGCGTTCAGATCACGGTTTTCACCGCTGCGGCGATTCCGGGTCGCCAATGTCCAACTGCCGTCTCGTTGGCAGGACAGGTTGCGCACGTCGTGACCCAACAGCACGGTCATCCCGTTACCAGCGCCGTAGCCGATGAGCTGCCTGGACAGCGCGCCGAAGTCGACGTCGGTGCCGTCGTCGGACCAATTGAGCGCGATCGGCTCGGACAAGTCGCGCCCGGCAGCCATCAGCGGCAGCCGGCGAGCGAATTCGTCGGAGTCGTCGATCCACTCGGTGCGGGCGAACAACGGGTTGTCGGCCAGTGCTGCTCGGCGACGGTGCAGATAGTCGACGTCTCCCGTGCCTTGGACAAAGCTGACGTGCGGCACTGCGTTGAGGAAGCCGGGCACGTCGGTCAGGATGCCGTTCTCGGCGGCGTAGGCCCAGAACTGGCGGGTGACCTGGAATTGTTCATTGACCCGCACCGCTTTGGCGACATCGATTGAGCCGCCGGGCCGCTGCGGTGTGTAAAACAGCTCGCAAAGTCCGGAATGCCCGGTGCCGGCGTTGTTCCACGGATCGCTGCTCTCGGCCGCGACGCCGTCGAGGCGCTCCACCACGGTGATCGACCAGTCCGGCTCCAATCGCAGCAACAGCGTGCCCAGGGTGGCGCTCATGATCCCGGCCCCGACAAGCACGGCGTCGGCCTTCGTCGTTTTCGCCACCTGGCGCGCCGGGCGTGAAGCTGGTTTCACGCCGAGCGTCGTGCGTGAAGCTGGTCTCACGCTCGCCAGGTTATCCGGTCACTGCTGCTCAAGCCCGGCGCCAACAAGGGCAATCACACCTAAGCTGGCGTGCGTGACTGGCTGGCAGCCCGACGTCCTCCCCGGCTTTTGGCAGCTGACCATCCCGCTCGGTGCGGATCCAGACGGCGAGGGCGACATCGTCGCGACACTGCTGCGCCGTGGCGATGCTGCCCACGCCAGCGACGCCGTGCTGGCCGTGCACGGCTACACCGACTACTTCTTCCACGCCGAACTGGCCGAGTACTTCGTCCGGCGTGGATTCGCCTTCTATGCGCTGGACCTGCGCAAATGTGGCCGGTCATGGCGCAGTGGCCAAACTCCGCACTTCACCACCGACCTGGCCTGTTACGACGCCGAGCTCGACCGCGCGCTCAGCATCGTCGGCGAAGAAACCAACGCCGCTGATCCCGCCAGGGTTTTGGTGTACGGCCATTCCGCCGGTGGGCTGATCGGCTCGCTGTGGCTGGACCGGATGCGGCGCCGCGGCGCAACCGCCCGCGCAGGGGTGGCCGGACTGGTGCTCAACAGCCCATTTCTGGACCTGCCCGGCCCGATGGTGGTGCGCTGGCCGACAACAAGCGCGCTGATAGCCGCGATCGCGCGATTCGGCAACAAACGGGTGGCCCGAGCCCCGGGTGACGGTGGTTACGGCGCCAGCCTGCACCGTGACTACCACGGCGAGTTCGACTACAACCTGCAGTGGAAGCCGACCGGCGGCTTCCCCATCACCTTCGGCTGGCTGCACGCCGTCCAACGCGGTCTGACACAGCTGCATCGCGGGCTTGACGTCGGCGTGCCCAACCTGATCCTGCGCTCAGATCACAGCGTGACAGAGGCTGCAGATCCAGTCGCGCTGGAATGCGGCGACGCGGTTCTCGACGTGGCACACATCGCGCGCTGGGCCGGCTGCATCGGTAACCGCAGCACCATCGTTCCGGTGACCGACGCCAAACATGATGTGTTTCTGTCGATGCCGCAGCCGCGACAGGTGGCTTACCAACTGCTCGACACCTGGCTCGACTGGTACCTCGGTGCTTACCGCCGATGTCACGCTCCGGAACGGCTGAAGGGTTAACCGATGGAAGCCTATGACCTTGCGATCATCGGAACCGGTTCAGGCAACTGCATTGTCGACGAACGCTTTGCGGACAAACGAGTCGCAATCTGCGAGCAGGGCGTATTCGGCGGTACCTGCCTGAACGTCGGCTGCATCCCCACCAAGATGTTCGTCTACGCGGCCGAGGTCGCCCAAACGATCCGCGCCGCCGCCCGCTACGGGGTCGACGCGCACATCGACCGGGTGCGATGGGACGACATCGTTTCACGCGTCTTCGGGCGCATCGACCCAATCGCGGTCAGCGGTGAAGACTACCGACGGTCTGCCCCGAATGTAGACGTGTATGACCGACACATCCGGTTCGGAGCGGTCCAGCCAGATGGCCGGTATCTGCTGCGCACCGACGACGGCGACGAGTTCACCGCCGAGCAGGTGGTGATTGCCGCGGGCTCACGACCGGTGATCCCGCCGGCCATCCTGGACTGCGGTGTGGAGTACTACACCAGCGATGACATCATGCGCATCCCCGAGCTGCCCGAACACTTGGTGATCGTCGGAGGCGGCTACGTGGCAGCCGAATTCGCGCACATCTTCTCCGCGCTTGGTGTTCGGATCACCTTGGTGATCCGCGGTGGCACGATGCTACGGCATCTCGACGACACCTTGTCCGAGCGATTCACCCACATCGCATCGTCCAAGTGGGAGTTGCGCACCCGCCGCAATGTCATCGGCTCCCATCAGGATCGCTCCGGCATCGTGCTGGAACTCGACGACGGTTCGACGCTGGGCGCCGACGCCGTGCTGGTGGCCACCGGCCGAACACCCAATGGCGATCTGCTGGATGCCGAGCAGGCCGGCATCGAGATCGACGACGGCCGGGTTGTCGTCGACGAATACCAACGCACGTGCGCGCGTGGCGTTTTCGCGCTCGGCGATGTGTCCTCGCCATACGAGCTCAAGCACGTAGCCAACCACGAAGCGCGCGTCGCCCAGCACAATTTGCTCTGCGACTGGGACGACACCGACGCGATGAACGCCACTGACCACCGCTACGTGCCCTCGGCGGTGTTCACCGATCCGCAGATCGCCACCGTCGGGCTGACCGAGAACGAAGCCATTGCACAAGGTTTCAAGGTGTCCCGCAAGATCCAGGACTACGGTGACGTCGCCTATGGCTGGGCGATGGAGGACACCACCGGCATCGTCAAGCTCGTCGCCGACCGCGAAACCGGGCAACTGCTCGGTGCGCACATCATGGGCCACCAGGCATCCTCGCTCATCCAGCCGCTGATCCAGGCAATGAGCTTCGGGCTCCCTGCCGCGCAAATGGCTCACGGTCAGTACTGGATCCACCCCGCGCTGCCCGAAGTGGTCGAGAACGCGTTACTCGGCCTGTCCTGACGTGTCCTGACATTGCGGACACAGGCCATGCAAGGTCAGGCCGGCACGTTCGGAAAGCGTGAACGAACTGCCGGTCATCGCATGCTCCAGTGCGGAGGCCAGCTGTCCCGCAGGCACTTCGATGATTGAGCCGCATCGTGTGCACACCGCGTGATGGTGCGGGTCGGAGGCCAGGCCGTAGGTGGTGACCCCACCCTCGAGGGCCAGCGCGTGCAGCACGCCCTGGTCGACCAGAGTCGTCACCGTGCGGTAGATCGTCGCCAAATCCGGCGGCTGGTCTTGGGCCGGGAGGCACTCGCGCAGCCGCTGGTCGATCTCGGCGACGGACAAGTGGGTCTTGGCCGGCTCGAGCACGGCCAAGACCGCGATCCGAGACGCCATACGGCGCAGCCCGCGAGCCCGGAGCAGCTCGCCGATTCGCTCGGTGACGGCCGGATCTAATGCCGAGGGCTTGGCCACCCACCCAGTATGCGCCTGCCAAACTGACGTGATGCCCGGATCGATCTGCGACGTGCTGCCCGCGGCGGCTGCGCTGCTTTCGGTTTCTGGGGCATCCGACGCACTCGGACTGACCGAGTGGGCCGGGGATGTGCGCCGCGTTGGGGTGGTGCTGGTCGACGGCATGGGCTGGCATTTGCTGCCGGAGTTGGCAGCGGACGCGCCGCTGCTGGCGTCGGTGCTGGCCGGTGAGACCGGACGGCTCGACGAACTCGTGTGCACCTTCCCGTCCACCACACCGACCAGCCTGGTGTCGTTGACCACCGGCGTCGCGCCGGGCCAGCACGGGATCCTGGGTTTTACCGTCAAGATTCCCGACACCGACCGGATCCTTTACCACATCTCATGGCGCGACGATCCCCCGCCGGCCCAATGGCAGCCGGTCCCAACGTGGTTCGAGCGGCTGCAGCAGGCCGGCGTCGACGCCCGGGCCGTGCTGTCCGCCGCGTTCATCGGCAGCGGGCTCACCGAGGCGGCCTACCGCGGAGCGCAATTGCACGCTGCCAACGCCGACGACGACTACGCCCAACTGGTGACCGACCAGTTGCGTGCGGCACCCGGGCTGGTCTACGCCTACACCGCCGCACTCGACAACGCGGCACACATGTTCGGCGTCGGTTCGCCCGAATGGCACGCCGCGGCCGTCGGTGTCGACGAGCTACTGACTCGATTGGTTGAGGCATTGCCGTCGGATGCCGCGCTGCTGATCACCGCAGATCACGGCGGTCTGAACGTGCCAGACGCCGCGCGCATCGACCTCGACGCCGATCCGCGGTTGAGTGCGGGGGTGCGAGCGGTCGCCGGCGATCCACGAGTGCGCTACTTGCACACGGCCCCGGGCGCGGCATCCGAGGTGATCGCCGCCTGGACCGAGCTGCTGAGCGGGCGGGCCGAAGTCCGCAGCCGCGACGACGCCGTCAAAGCCGGGCTGTTCGGATCCGTTCGCCCCGACCATCTGCCACGAATCGGCGACGTCGTCGTCACCTGCACCGGTGAGACAGCGGTGTTGGCAACCGGGCATGAAGCACCCGAAGTGGCTCAACTCGTCGGCTTCCACGGCGCTGCCACTCCGGCCGAAATGGCGATCCCGTTGGTCGGCTTCCACGGCTGACCGGAGCGTTCGTTTGGCGGATTGTAGGAAATTTCGCACTTTCCAGATGCGAAATATTTGCAGAAATCATGCGAATCGTCTGCATGACGTTCACCGGCGGTTTACGGTGGTTGCGGTCGGGATTTTCTTCAGATGGGACGCGACATGGCCGCTGACCCGCTCAGCAGGCAATCGGCGTCATGGTCTCGGCTCCGGGCCGCCTTGACGCCCGACGAGTGGCTGCGCCTGGGATCGATGTTCGCGGTGATCATTGCACTGCACGTGATCGGTTGGAGCACACTAATATTCGTTGTCGAGCCGGCGCACTTCAGCGTTGGAGACAAGGCATTCGGGATCGGCATCGGGCTGACCGCCTACACCCTGGGACTGCGCCACGCATTCGACGCCGACCACATCGCCGCGATCGATAACACCACCCGCAAGCTGATGAACGATGGTCAGCGGCCGCTTGGCATTGGGTTCTTTTTCTCGCTTGGCCACTCGTCGGTGGTGTTCGGGCTGGCTCTGTTGATCGCTGCCGGACTCAAGGCGATCATCGGACCGGTCAAAACGGGTTCGTCGACGCTGCATCATTACACCAGCTTGATCGGCACCAGCGTCTCGGGCCTGTTCTTGTATCTGATCGCGATCATCAACGTGGTCATCCTGGTCGGCATCCTGCGCGTGTTCGCGCGGATGCGCAGCGGCCACTACGACGAAGACGCACTCGAAGCACAGCTGAACAGTCGCGGACTGCTCAACCGCGTGCTGGGACGTTTCACCAAAGCAGTCACCAAGTCGTGGCACATGTACCCGGTGGGTTTGTTGTTTGGGCTAGGTTTCGACACCGCCACCGAGGTTGCCTTGCTGGTGCTGGCCGGCACCAGCGCAGCGGCTGGGCTGCCTTGGTATGCCATCTTGTGTCTGCCGGTGCTGTTCACCGCCGGGATGTGTCTGCTGGACACCATCGACGGCTCGTTCATGAATTTCGCCTACGGGTGGGCGTTTTCCAACCCGGTAAGAAAGGTCTACTACAACATTACGATTACCGGGCTATCGGTAGTGGTCGCGTTGCTGATCGGCAGTGTGGAGTTGCTCGGACTGCTGGCTGATCAGTTCGGTTGGAGAGGCGGATTCTGGAGCTGGCTGGGCGGCATCGACCTCAACGCGATCGGTTTTCTGATCGTTGGCCTGTTTGTGGTGACATGGGTTGGGGCCGTGTTGATCTGGCGCTACGCACGTATCGAGGAGAAGTGGACGGTGCAGCCCGAACGCGTCGGCTGAGACGGGTCGATAAGTTGGCTTGGCTGCACGCCAGGCCGCGATCGCCACCGCACTGAATTGGCTTTGACGCGAAGCCATTAGGCTCTGACCAACCTATGGGACGAGCCCGGTGACATGCTGCCCTGATGCACCTGTAGCAGGGCGACAGATCTAATCCGAAGACCGTAGCTTTCCATCCGGTTTCCGGCGGGTTGCTTGCTGCCTGAAATCAATCTGCGGCAGGCCATTTCGATGTGCGCAGCGACCAAAGCGCACCGGCCGGGACCGGTCATTTACCAAGGAGCAGTCCATGTCGTTCGTCAGCATCGTACCCGAAATGCTTTCCGCTGCAGCGGGCAATCTTCAAACAGTGGGCTCCGCTGTGTCCACCGAGAATGCCGCGGCGCTAGGCCCGACCACCGGGCTGGTCCCGGCCGCCTCCGACCAGGTGTCGGCCTTGACCGCAATGCAATTCGCAGCACACGCACAGATGTATCAGGCGGTCAGCGCGCAGGCCGCGGCGATTCACCAGATGTTCGTGACGGTGTTGGCGACCAGCGCCAATTCCTATGCAGCCACCGAAGCGGCCAACGCCGTCGTAGCAAGCTAAGGAGTCTTGAGAAATGGACTTTGCAGCATTACCGCCGGAAGTCAACTCCGGACTCATGTATGCCGGCCCTGGTTCGGGTCCTATGATCGCCGCCGCGGCGTCCTGGGACCGACTGGCAACCGAGGTATCCTCGGCAGCAAGCGATTACGGGTCGGTGATCTCCAGCCTCACCGGTGGCCCGTGGCGCGGTCCGGCGTCGGCGTCGATGGTTGCCGCCGCGACACCCTACGTGTCGTGGATGAACGCCACCGCGGCGCAAGCCGAACAGGCAGCCGGTCAAGCCAAAGCGGCGGTCGGCGCATACGAAACCGCGTTCACAGCGACCGTGCCCCCGCCGGTCATCACCGCCAACCGTGCATTGTTGGCGTCGCTGGTCTCAACCAACGTCCTCGGTCAGAACACCCCTGCGATCGCGGCCACCGAAGCCCATTACGCGGAGATGTGGGCCCAGGACGCCGCGGCGATGTACGGCTACGCCGGGTCGTCGGCGGCTGCATCGACATTGGCACCGTTCACCCAGGCGCCGGCGACCACCACGACAACTGGAGCGGCCGCGCAGGCCGGCACGGTCGCTCAGGCCACCGGCACCGGAACACAGACGACGCTGTCGCAGCTGGTGACCGCGGTGCCCGCTGCGCTGCAAGGGCTTGCTTCCCCGGCGTCGTCGACGTCGTCGGGATCCGGGCTCGATGGGCTGCTGACGTTGCTGTCAGGGAACTCGACGTCCACGACGGGACTGTCCGGGCTTTTCAATGACGTGTTCTCGTCGAGTGGCCTGGGGCTCAACGCCAATATCTGGAACACCATCTTCTCGTCTGGCTTCTACATGCCGAGTAACACGCTGGGTGCCTTTACGAGTTTGTTCGGCGGAGCGGCGGCGGGTGACGCGGCGGCTGGGGAGGCGCTGGGAGAGGCTGGGGACGCGCTGGGAGAGGCTGCCACGGGCGGGCTCGGTTCGGCCGCATCGGAATTACCGGCCTTCGGTGGCCTGGGCGGGTTCGGGTCGGCGGCGTCGGCGGCCGTGGGCCGAGCCTCCGCGATCGGGGCGCTGTCGGTGCCGCCCAGCTGGAACGCGATCGCCCCGGTGACGAGCCCGCTTGCCCCGCTGATGGGCGGCACCCCAATCAGCGCGCCGCCCGCGGTCGCGGCCGGCATACCAGGGATGCCATTCGGCAGTGCGACGGGCAACCACATGAACGGCAGCGCTCCCCGCTACGGATTCCGGCCGATGGTAGTGGCGCATCCACCGGCAGCTGGATAACGGACGGCGCTACAGCGGGGTGGTGTAGGCGGCGCTGATACCGCCGTCGACTAAAAACGTCGCCGCGGTGATGAACGATGCGTCATCGCTGGCCAAAAACGCTACCGCAGCGGCGACTTCGTCGACCTCGGCGAAGCGGCCCATCGGCACGTGCACCAGCCGCCGTGCCGCACGCTCGGGATCCTTGGCGAAAAGCTCCTGCAGCAGTGGGGTATTCACCGGCCCGGGGCACAGCGCATTGACCCGGATACCCTGGCGGGCGAACTGCACGCCGAGCTCCCGCGACATCGCCAACACCCCGCCCTTGGATGCGGTGTAGGAAATCTGGGAGGTGGCCGAACCCATCACCGCCACGAACGATGCCACGTTGACGATCGAACCCCGCCCTGCGGGCGCCATGTGCCGCAACGCCGCGCGGCTGCACAGGTACACCGATTTGAGGTTGACGTCTTGGACCTGCTGCCAGACCGGCAGCTCGGTGTTCTCGATCAGCTCGTCCTCCGGTGGTGAGATGCCGGCGTTGTTGACCGCGATGTCGAGCGATCCGTAGGCGCTCGCCGCGGTGTCGAAAAGCGTGTTGACCGCCGCTTCGTCGGAGACGTCCACGTTAACGAACAGACCGCCCAGTTCGTCTGCGGCTGCCGCGCCGGTCTTTTCGTCGATGTCGCCGATGACGACGGTGGCTCCCTCGGCCTGCAGTCGCCGCGCCGACGCCAGGCCGATACCCCCGCCGCCGCCGGTGACCACGGCGACCCTGCCGGCCAGCCGCCGGTTCAAATCCATGCTCATGAACTCACCCGTCCGATGGCATATGACCGCGCTGCCTGCACGATCGCGGAGAACAGTCGCAGGTCTTCCAGGCTTTCCTCCGGATGCCACTGCACGGCGAGCACGAATGCCTTACCGGGCAGCTCCAGCGCCTCGACTACGCCGTCGACATCCCAGGCGCTGACGACAAGACCGTCGCCGAGCTCGGCGATGCCCTGATGGTGATAGCAGCAGGCGTCGACGGATTCACCAAGCAGCGCGGCCAGCCGGGTACCCGGGACCGTGCGCACTGGCAACGTGGTGAACACGGCGTTGCCGGCCCGATGCCCGCTGTGTCCGATGACGTCGGGCAAGTGCTGATGCAAGGTCCCGCCGAGCGCGACGTTGAGTACCTGTGCGCCGCGGCAGATGCCCAGCACCGGAAGCCCGCGCCGCAGCGCGGCGTCGAGCAGCGTGAACTCCCACGCGTCACGCGCAGTGCCGGGCTCGTCGGTGGCCGGATGCGGCTGCTGGCCGTAGGCGGCGGGGTCGACGTCCTTGCCGCCGGTAATCAGCAGGCCGTCCACGCTGTCGAGCACCCGCTCGGCGATATCGAAATCCACCGGCTGCGGCGGCAGCAGCATGGCCACGCCGCCGGCCGCGGTGACGCCCTGGAAGTAGACCGCGGGAAGAAAGCTGGCCTGCACGTCCCACACACCGGTCCGGGCTTGGTTGAGATATGTGGTCAGGCCAATAACCGGTCGCGGACTAGAACCGTTCAAAACCACGCACTCGCTCCCAATCGGTGACCGCCGCGTTGAACGCGGCCACCTCGACGCGAGCGTTGTTGACGTAGTGGCTGACCACGCCCTCGCCGAACGCCTCCCGGGCGACCGCTGACGCCTCGAAAAGCGTCGCAGCTTCGGCCAGCGTACCGGGCAGCCGGTGGGCTTTGCCGTCTTCAGCGGCCTCGTAGGCGTTGCCTGCGCACGGGTCCGGTAACGGCAAACCGCTTTCGATTCCATGCAGCCCACCGGCGATCAGCGCCGCCACGGCCAGGTACTGGTTGACGTCGCCGCCAGGCACCCGGCATTCCACCCGCATGTTGTCGCCGTGACCGACGATGCGCAGTGCGCAGGTCCGGTTGTCCAATCCCCACGCGACCACGGTGGGCGCGAAGCTGCGATCGGCGAACCGCTTGTAAGAGTTGATGTTCGGTGCGAAGAACAGCGTTAGCTCGGGCAAGGTGGCTAACAAACCGGCGACGAAGTTGCGAAAGAGTTCCGACATACCCGGGATTTGCTCGTCGTCGGCCGACACCGCGGCACCGTCCAGGGACCGAAGCGACATGTGAATGTGGCAGCTGTTGCCTTCCCGCTCATCGTATTTCGCCATGAACGTCACACTCTTGCCGTGCTGGTCAGCGATTTCTTTCACACCGTTCTTGTAAATACTGTGATTGTCACAGGTGACCAGTGCCTCGTCGTAGCTGAACCCGAGCTCCTGCTGTCCCCTGTTGCACTCACCCTTTACCGCCTCCCAGCGCAGACCCGCACCCTGCATGTGCTGCCGGACATCGCGCAGCAGCGGCTCGATGCGGCTGGAAGCCAGCACCGCATAGTCCATGTTGTAGTCGCTGGCCTGGGTCAACCCGCGATATTCGCTCGCCCACGCTTGCCGATACGTGTCGTCGAAAACCATGAACTCCAATTCGGTGGCGACATAAGCACGCAGGCCGCGCTGACGTAGCCGGTCGGTTTGGCGACGCAAGACGCGACGCGGTGCGGGCTCGATGAGACTGCCGTCCTGCCACTCCACATCGGTCAGGACCAGCGCCGTGCCGGGCAGCCACGGAATCAGCCGAAGCGTCGTTAGGTCCGGCTTCATCACCATGTCGCCGTAACCGGTGTGCCAGCCCGACATCGCGTAGCCCGCGACGGTGTTCATGTCGACATCGACGGCCAACAGGTAGTTGCAGCACTCGGCGCCGCGCTCGGCTACCTCGTCGAGGAAAAATCGCGCCGAGACCCGCTTACCCATGATCCGGCCCTGCATGTCGGTGAACGCAACGATCACGGTGTCGATATCACCGGCAGCGATCAGCTTCTCCAGTCCGCCCAGCGACAACGGCGCATTGCCGTGGGTGCCGGCAGGGCGATTTTCGATCACCAGGTGCTGGTGCGCAGCACGATCTCGGCAGCCAGTTGCGCGGTCGATTCGTGCGCGTTGCGCCGTCCCAGCAGCTCTACGACCCGGTAGTCGCCGTAGACGAACCGCTGGCTGGCACGGGCCACTGCCTGGGCAGCCGGGCTGCTGACCAGCGCCGTCGTGTTGATCTCGACCGGCGGGCAGTGGTCGTCACGGATCACCCCGGCCAGATCGGCGACCCGCGGATGCCCGCGGTCGATGGCCACCAAACCGGTGAAGCGGTCCAGTCTGGTGGCCGCCAGTTCCCAGGCCAGCTCACCACCCACCCGATCGCCGACCAGCACGCCCCAATTGATGTCGAGCACGTCGAGAACGCCCACCACCGACTTGGGCGTCAGGCGCGGGTCCGGGCCCACCACGATCGTCCGCAGCGACGCGGTATGCAGACGGTCACACACTGCGTCGTAGGCGCCGAGCGCACGTTGAGCAGCGCACAGCAGCACCACGACGGGGCCCTTGTCCGGACCGGTGTCACTGACCTGGATGGGAAACCCGTCGACGGTGGTCATCATCGTCGAAGGCACCACAGCAAGGTAGCGCCAATTGGCCCGCGCGCGGGCCATTTTCGCGCGGTTCGTTAACGCTGTGACAGGTGGAAACGTTCTCGCAATGTTGACCTGTGCACAGACGTGCGACCACCGCGGCCACAATAGGGAACGGCTGTCGGGAAACTCCTTGGCCGAGCGGTGTTTTGGATCAACAACCCGACGCACTGTCAACGCAGTGTGGCGACGACGGTCGGGCGCGGCGGCGGGCCCCCGTCCAGCAGCCCGGTGACGGCGTCGATGTCGAGGTGGGTTTCCAACATGTCGGCCATCACATCCAACTGAGCATCTCTGCGGGCGGCCACGTCGCTGCCGTCGGCCACCACGAAGCCGTCTCGGCCCGCTGCGGCCGCCACCGCGGTCAACCACTCGCGACGAAACCCGTCATTGTCGAACAAGCCGTGCCAATGTGTCCCGAACACCTGGCCGCGCTGATACCCCTGCGGGGATCCGTCCACTTCGAACCACGCGGCCTCTGCGCAGCGCACCACCCGCCCGTGGTGAATTTCGTAGCCATAGAGCGGGGCCTGCCAGCGGCGTAGCACCTTCTCGGGAGCGAACACGATGTCGGCGTCCAGCATCCCCATGGCGTCGACCCGGCCTGCGCGGCTTTCGACCGGGTCGTCGATCGAGCGACACAGCATCTGGAAGCCACCGCAGATGCCCAGCACAGGTCGGCCCGAGGCCGCATGTGTCGCGATGGCATGGTCTAGCCCGCGCTCACGCAGCCAGTCCAGGTCGGCGACGGTTGACTTCGTGCCGGGCACCACGACCACGTCGGCATCGCCCAGGTCAGCGGGTTGACTGACCCAGCGCACCAGCACGCCGGGTTCGCAGGCCAGTGCTTCGATGTCGGTGGAATTGGAGATCCGTGGCAGCCGCGGCACCGCGACCCGAAGCCATTGGGAGCCGCGCGGCGGTTGCGGTCTGCCGATGACGCGGTGGGCCAGCACCGAAACGGAATCCTCGGCGTCAAGCCACAGGTCGTCGCAGTACGGCAGCACCCCGTAGGTCGGACGACCGGTGAGCTCGGTGAGCTGTCGCAATCCAGGCTCTAGCAGCGTGACGTCGCCGCGGAATTTGTTCACGATGAAGCCGGCGACAAGGGCCTGGTCGTCGGGTTCGAGCACTGCCACCGTCCCGACCAGATGGGCCAGCAACCCACCGCGGTCGATGTCGCCCACCAGGATCACCGGCAGGCTGGCGCCTCGTGCCAGGCCCATATTGACCAAGTCCGTTGCCCGCAAGTTGATTTCGGACGGCGATCCGGCACCTTCGCAGATCACTGCATCGAATTCGGCTCTCAGCTGGGCCAATTCGTCAACCACGAGACTGAGTAACCGGTTGCGGTCCGACCAGTACTCGGCAGCGGTGACCGTATCGGTGGCCTGTCCACGGATCACCAGCTGCGAAGTCATATCGCTGCCGGGTTTGAGCAGGATCGGGTTGAACCGCACGCTGGGCGCCAATCCGGCCGCTTGCGCCTGCATAGCCTGGGCCCGGCCGATCTCACCGCCCTCGACAGTGACCGCGGAATTGTTCGACATGTTCTGCGCCTTAAACGGCGCGACCCGAATGCCCTTGCGCGCCAGCAACCGGCAGAAGCCGGCGACCACCACCGACTTGCCGGCGTCGGAGGTAGTGCCGGCGACCAGCAGCGCACCGCTCACCTTTCTGTGGCGAGCAGACGCAGAATCGCATTTTTCGCGGTGCGATCGTGCGATTCTGCGTCTGCTCGCGGGAAAAAGTTCACGGCAGCGTGAGGATGTCCGCGCCGGACTCGGTCACCAGCAACGTGTGCTCGAATTGCGCGGTCCATTTGCGGTCTTTGGTGACCACCGTCCAGCCGTCGTCCCAGATCTCGTAGTCCAGCGCGCCGAGGTTGATCATCGGCTCAATGGTGAACGTCATCCCCGGCTCGAGGATCGTGGTGACGGAAGGCTGGTCGTAGTGCAACACCACCAGTCCGTTGTGGAAGGTGGTACCGATGCCATGACCGGTGAAGTCGCGAACGACGTTGTAGCCAAACCGGTTTGCATACGCCTCGATCACGCGTCCGACCACCGACAGCGAGCGGCCCGGTTTGACCGCGTTGATCGCGCGCATCGTTGCCTCGTGGGTGCGCTCGACAAGCAGACGATGTTCTTCCGAGACATCGCCGGCCAGAAACGTGGCGTTGGTGTCACCGTGCACGCCGTCGATGTAAGCGGTGACGTCGATGTTGACGATGTCGCCGTCTTCGATCACCGTTGAATCCGGGATGCCGTGGCAGATGACCTCGTTGAGCGACGTACAGCACGACTTGGGAAAACTCTTGTAGCCCAGTGTCGACGGGTAGGCGCCGTGCTCGATCATGAAGTCGTGCGCGATGCGGTCCAAGGCATCGGTCGTCACGCCGGGCGCCACGGCCTTACCCGCCTCGGCGAGCGCGCCGGCCGCTATCCGGCCGGCGACCCGCATCTTCTCGATCACTTCGGGCGTTTGGACCCACGGCTCGGTGCCCTCCCGCGCCGTCGGCTTGCCGACATATTCCGGGCGCGGGATCGACTTGGGCACCGGCAGTGTCGGCGAGAGCACGCCGGCAGTCAGTGCGGTACGAACAGGCATACCGCCAGCGTATCTGGCGTCGCCCGGTCAGACACGCTCGCGCCGAGGCAGGCAAACGATTCGATCTGGGGGGCTTTGGCGGCGGCTGCGGAGATTTCCACCTTTGAGCCTTCTTAGCGACTTATTTGACCCGGCTCGCAAATTTCCTGAGAATCAACTGAGTTTTTTCTTTGAAAATCATTGATAATGCGATGTCGCGGCGATAAGCTCAGGCAGTCGGGGACTCGTCAACCTGAGATTTGGACCAGTGTGCGAGTCAACGGCTGCAAGGACGACACCCTCGCATCATCGTCGATAATCATCAGGATTGGAGGCTCGCAGATGAGTCGTCACGATCGTATCTCACAGGGCCGCCGTATCGCGTTCGCTGTCGGCTCGGCTGCCGGTGGTGCGCTGGCCGCCGCGTTCCTCTCGCTGGGCACGGCGAACGCCATAGTCGGAGAAACTCCGGACCCCTTCGACGACCTTGGGGTTGCCGGCGGCGCCACTCTGGATCAGGGGTTAAATGCCCTGAATCCCGCCTTTGCTACCGCCCTGGACAACTACGCGGACAGCGTCGTCGCGACGGACCACGACGCCTTCGCTGACCTCTTCGGGACAAGTACTGGTAACGCTCTCGACGCGGCGTTTCCCACCTTCTCTGCCCAATTGGACCCGTTCACTGACGCTCTCACGGCGGGCGCAAGCTCAACGGACGCTGACGCGTTCGCTGACCTCTTGGGGCCCGGCGGTGCCGCTATTGACACGGCGTTCCCGGCTCTCTCGTCCGCGTTAGATCCTGCCTATGACGCGTTCAGCGCCACCGACGCTGAACCGTTCACGGACTTGCTCGGGGCTACTCAGGGTGCGCCGCTTGACGCGCTCGTGGACGCCATCCCGTTCGGTACCACGAGTCTGGGTGGCTTCCTCGACCCGTTCGTTGACGCATTCATCGCCGCCGGCTTGCCCGTTTTCTAATCGAGGGCTGCGGTTCTGACTGTCGGGACCAGACCGGTCCCGACAGTCAGACGGCGGGATCGGGCAGGCGCAACAAATTGCGGAAATTCGACAGCGCGTGCTTGCCCCGGCAAATTATCGTTACCCGCTCGCGTGCGTCGCGGCCGGGTGACTGGTTTCGGCAACGCGCTGGGTCGCTGGGCGCGCCGGGCGGTTGAGGCGGCCGACGATCGCACCTTTTGAGCATGTCGGGCGCTGCGGTCACCCAATGCTGAGTTAATCGTGACGATTGCTGCATACCGCCGCGCACACCGCCGTCGGCGTTCAGCGGTGGGTGACGCGCTGCACACTGACTAACCGAGGCGCCGAGTGTCCGTTTTTGTCGAAAAAATCGCGGTTACCGTCCACAAGCCACACACTCGGCGCAAGATCATGCCAGATAGTCCGGCGGCAGCACGTCGAACATGAACTTGGTCATCCGCACCGCGTACTCCGAACTGCCGCCGCCGACGATCAACGCCGCGAATGCCAGATCACCGCGGTATCCGGCGAACCAGGAATGCGACCCGCCCGGAAACTCGGCTTCACCGGTCTTCCCGAACACCGCGCCGCAGTTGGCGATGTCCTTGCCGGTGCCGTTGGTCACCACCAGCCGCATCATCGGACGCAGACCCTCGATCACCTTCTCGCTGATCGGCGTGGTGTCGCCGGTGATCGTGGTCGGCCGTCCCTCGATCAGCTTGGGCACCGGTGTTTTCCCGGCGGCCACCGTGGCCGCGACCAGTGCCATGCCGAACGGGGAGGCCAGCACCTTGCCCTGACCGAAGCCGTCCTCGGTGCGTTCGGCCAGGTCGACCGTGGGCGGCACCGAACCGGTGACCGTGTTGATGCCGTCCACCTGGTAGTCCAGTCCGATGCCGTACTGATTTGCCTCCTGCGTCAAACCGCGGGGCGGCATCCGGCTGGCCAATTCGGCGAACGTGGTGTTGCAGGAACTGGCGAACGCCCGCGACATCGGCACCACACCCAGATCGAACCCGCCGTAGTTCGGGATGGTTCGATGCCCGATATCGATCTCTCCCGGACAGCCCAAAAGCGTGTTCGGGCTGGCCATGTCACGTTCGAGCACTGCACCCGCGGTGACCATCTTGAACGTCGACCCCGGTGGGTAAAGACCGGTGGTGGCAAGTGGGCCGACGGCGTCGGCGGCGGCGTTTTGCGCGACGGCGAGGATGTCGCCGGTCGAGGGTTTGATCACCACGATCATCGCCTGGCGACGCTGGTTGTCCACCGCGTGCTGAGCGGCGTTCTGCACCGCTCGGTCCAGGCTGATCGAGATCGACGGCGCCGGCGATGGCTCCACCTCGTGGAGCACCGCAACGTCGACGTCATTCTGGTTGACGCTGACCACCCGCCAACCTGCCTGCCCGTCGAGTTCGTCGATCACAGCCTTTTTGATCTGGCCCATCAGGGCCGAGGCGAAGTGGTAGTCGGTCGGCAGCAGCTCGGCCTGGGGCGTGATCACCACGCCGGGCAGGTTGCCGATCGCCGGGGCGACCTTGTTGTTGTCGTCGGTGCGCAGCGTGATCAAATCCAACGGTTTGCCCGACGCACTGGCCTGCTCGGCCAGCCGCTGCGGGTCGTTCAGCGTCTCATCAAAGGGCCGCAGCGCGTCGACCACCGCGCGGGCCGTCGTGATCAGGTAGGCGCCGGCCCGCGAGGCGTCGAGTGTGTAGTGGTAGAGGTAGCCGGGAGCGAGCACATCGGTACCTCCGACCTCGTTTACCGCGGCCCGCCGCGGGGGGTCGGCCCGCAGCGCGAACGTCTGATGTTCGCCGAGGCGTGGATGCAGATCGGTGGTAACCCATCGGACCTGCCAGTGGCCCTCGTAACGCGCCATTTTCAGCTGTCCGTCGTAGGTCCATGTGCGGTTCTTCGGCAGATGCCAGGTGTAGCGATAGCTCACGCTGCCGATGTCCTCGGTGTACTTCGAGCCCAGGATCTGGGCGTCCAAGTGGGTGGCCTGCAGCCCGGACCACGCGGCGTTGAGCACTTCACGGGCATCGCTGGGATTGTCGCTGAGCTCGGCTGCCGCCGCGGTGTCACCGGTCGACAAGGCGGCGAAGAACCGCTGGGCCGCCGGCGTCGGGCCGTCCGGGCGCGGGGTGCACGCTGCCACCGCGCTCGCTCCGAGAACCACCAGAACTGTGACTTGTGATACCAGTGCGGTTTTAGTTGTCATTGCGGCTGATGTTAAATCTCCGAATCGGGGACTTGTGGCGACACTCCGAAACCGGACCGTTATCTGACTCGCGGGGCCGGTTCGCCAGCCAACACAGAACCTTGATGGGCTGTCAGATCCAAAACCATTTTCGAGAATTTGCCGAACGTAGACTGAGAACAGCCTAATATTCTACACGTGTGAACCCACGTGCCTCAGGGGGCTTTGATGGCCGGTCAATATAGCGGTAAGCGACGCGGCAAGAGCCGCGGCGGTCGGGTGGCAACGAGGATGGTCGCCGGTGCCTTTTTGGGCACCGCCGCGATGGCCCCGCTGGCCAGCGCGCCGCCGGCCAACGCCGACTGGCTCGACCTGATCATCGACCCGGTCATCGCCCCGGTCAGCGGGGCAACCGAGGCCCTCGGCGCGGCCGCCGACGCCAGTACCGCGGCCGCCAGCCTCGACACCATCCTGGGTAACGCGCTCAGCTCGTTTGACGCCCAGCTCGAGGCGGCCACCCAGGCCTGGATCACCAGCCCGCTGGGCAACGACATCGACTCGCTAATCAACCAGCCCTTCGTCGACTTGTTCGGCCGCGATCTGATCGGCAACGGCATCAACGACTTCACCGGGGTCAACGCCTCACTGCTGGGCAGCTCCGGCGACTTCGGCAACCTCGGCGACGGCGGATTCCTGTTGGGCGACGGCGGCACCGGCGCCGATGGGATCACCGGCGTGGACGGCGGGGTGGGTTCTGTTGGCGGGGATGCCGGGCTGATCGGGGATGGCGGCACCGGCGGTGTGGGCGCCGACGGCGCCACCGGCGGAGTAGGAGGCACCGGCGGGCTGCTGCTCGGCGACGGCGGCACCGGCGGGCAAGGCGGCGCCGACGGCGGTACCGGCGGTGACGGCGGCAACGCGGTGGGCGTGGGCGACGGCGGCACCGGCGGCCAGGGCGGCACCGGGGCCACCGGGATCGCCGGCGTCGACAACGGGCTGGGCAGCGACGGCGGCACCGGCGGCGACGGCGGCGACGCCGGACTCATCGGCAACGGCGGCATCGGCGGCCAGGGCGGCCAAGGCGGCGCCGGCGCCGACGCCACCAACCCCACGCCCGGCCCAGCGGCCGAAACCGGCGGAACGAACCCCGGTTTCAGCTTCGAGGGGTGTTCGTTGCCCCCGGGGGGCCCAGAAGTGTGTACCGGGTCCGCCAGCGGCGGAAGTGGTCTTGCGGGCCACGACGGTAGTGCTGCCACTCCCACCGGCGGCACCGGTGGACCGGGCGGTAACGCGACGATTACCGGCCGCGGCGACATCAACACGTTGACTGCCACGGCTGGTGCCGGCGGCCCCGCCGGCACACCCGCGGCCGGCGGTGCCGGCGGGGACGGCGGGGCCGGCGGTAATGCGACGCTGGGAAACGCGACGGCGGGCTCTGCCACTGCCGGTAACGGCGGTGACGGATCGGATGCCGCCGCCGCGGGCAGTGCGGGCGGCTACGGCGGCGCAGGTGGGGACGCCTCCGCCACCGGCTCCGGCGACGTCACCCTCACGGGCGGCAACGGCGGTGACGGCGGCAACGGCGCCGCGGGCGTCACCACGCCCGCCAGCAACGGCGGTGACGGGGGGGCCGGCGGCGACGGCGGCGCGGGTGGCCAGCTGTTCGGCAACGGCGGTGACGGCGGCACCGGTGGATTGGGAGGCAGCGGCGGGACCGGGGCCCCCGGCGGCGCAGGCGGCAACGGCGGCGCCGCCGGCGACGCGACCATAACGGGCGGCTCGGCGCCCGGCGGCCCCGTCCTAGGCGGCAACGGCGGAACCGGCGGTAACGGCGCCGACGCGCTGAGCGTCGGCGGCAACGGCGGAACCGGCGGTGCCGGCGGTGACGGCGGCGCCGCCTCCTCGGTCACCGGCAACGGCGGTGCCGGGGGCAACGCCGGAGCCGGCGGAACCGGCGGGACCGGCGGAGCCGGCGGGGCCGGCGGTAACGGTGGTGCGGGCGGCACGGGTAGTGCCCCCGCCGGTGTCCCGGTAGCCAACGGCATCGGCGGCCACGGCGGTGCTGGCGGTAGCGGCGCCGACGGCGGCAGCGGGGGCACTGGCGGGTCGCTCGGCGGAACCGGCGGGGCCGGCGGGCTATTGGGCAGCGCAGGCAGCGACGGCGCGGTCGGCAGCGGCGGCGCGCCGGGCGCGGGCGGCGCGGCCGGGGCTACCGGATTGCAAGGCAGCCCGGGAGTCGCGGGCAATCCAGGCAGCCCGGGGTCACCCGGCTAAGGCGCAGCGTCGCGCAGCAACCAGCCGCGCGGTCAGTCCAGCAGGACCGTCGCGAAGGTCCCGACTTCGACGAAGCCGACTCGGTCGTAGGTGGCTCGCGCCACCGTGTTGAAGTCGTTCACATACAGGCTGGCGATACGTCCGGTGCCCACGATCACCGCCGCCAGCGTCGCGGTCCCAGCCGTCCCCAAACCTTGGCCGCGCCACTCGGGATGTACCCAAACCCCTTGGATCTGGCCGACCGCCGGTGACTGAGACCCGACCTCGGCCTTGAAGATCACCTCGCCGTGCTCGAAGCGCGCCCACGCCCGACCGGCCGCGATCAAGCTGGCAACCCGGCGGCGGTAGCCGCGGCCGCCGTCGCCCAACCGCGGGTCGACGCCAACCTCGCCGATGAACATGTCGACCGCGGCCACCAGATAGCTGTCGAGTTCCTCGGGCCGCACCTGGCGCACACCGACGTCAATCGCGCAGGTCGGCATCGTGCTCAGCGACATCAGCGGCTGCTGCTCACGCACGTCGCGGGCCGGTCCCCAGGCCGATTCCAGTCGTTGCCACATCGGCATCACCAACTCGGTGCGGCCGACCAACGACGAGCACCGCCGCGACGCGCTCATCGCCGCATCGGCGAACGCATTCAAATCGCTGAGTCGACCGCGCAGTGGGATCAGGTTTGCGCCGGCGTAGCACAGCGACTCGTCGGCGCCGCGGCGCGTCCACAACTCGCCGCCGATCGAATTGGGGTCGATGCCGTAATCGGCCACCCTGGCCGCGACCATGCATGAGCCGACGGGATCGTCGTCGAAAACGCGACGCACCGCGGCGCCGTCGCGCACCACCGACACCCGTCGCTCGTTGACCAAGCGATGGATGGGCGGAGCCGACATGCTGACTCTTTCTACAACCGACGGTTTGGCCCGAGTGGGCCCCTCTCAGCTTACGGTCACGACGGGGGAACCGCTCGCTTCTGCATCCGGTGTGCCCATCGCCGAAGCCAGTCGCATGGCCTCTTCGATCAGCGTCTCGACGATCTGCGCTTCGGGCACGGTCTTGATCACTTCGCCGCGGACGAAGATCTGCCCTTTGCCGTTGCCTGACGCGACACCGAGGTCGGCCTCGCGGGCCTCGCCCGGCCCGTTGACCACACAGCCCATCACGGCGACGCGCAGCGGAACGTCGAGACCGTCCAAACCGGCGGTGACTTCGTTGGCCAGGGTGTAGACGTCAACCTGCGCTCGGCCGCAGGACGGGCAGGACACAATCTCCAGCGACCGTGGCCGCAGGTTCAGCGATTCGAGAATCTGAGTGCCGACTTTGACTTCCTCGACTGGAGGCGCCGACAGCGACACCCGGATGGTGTCGCCGATCCCGCGCGACAGCAATGCTCCGAAGGCGACCGCGGATTTGATGGTGCCCTGGAAGGCGGGACCGGCCTCGGTGACACCAAGGTGCAGCGGGTAATCGCACTGCGCGGCCAACTGCTCGTAGGCTGCGACCATCACCACGGGGTCGTTGTGCTTGACGCTGATCTTGATATTGCCGAACCCGTGCTCTTCGAACAGCGAGGCTTCCCACAGCGCAGACTCGACCAGCGCCTCCGGGGTGGCCTTGCCGTACTTCTCCATGAACCGCTTGTCCAACGATCCGGCGTTGACACCGATGCGGATCGGGATACCGGCGGCGCCAGCGGCTTTGGCGACCTCCCCCACCCGACCGTCGAATTCCCTGATATTGCCGGGGTTTACCCGCACCGCGGCGCATCCGGCGTCGATGGCGGCAAAGATGTACTTGGGCTGGAAGTGGATGTCGGCGATGACCGGGATCTTGCTCTTCGTGGCGATCGCGGACAGCGCATCGGCATCTTCCTGACGCGGGCAGGCCACCCGGACGATGTCGCAGCCGGCGGCCGTCAGCTCGGCGATCTGCTGCAAGGTCGCATCGATGTCGTGTGTCTTGGTGGTGCACATCGACTGCACCGAAATCGGGTAATCACTACCTACCCCGACATCACGGACCATGAGCTGGCGCGTCTTTCGCCGCGGCGCCAGCGTGGGCGGCGGGGCCGCCGGCATACCCAGACCTGTGGTCACTGGAACAGCCTGATTGGGTTGACGACGTCGGCGGTGACCGTCAACAGCATGTAACCCACCACCAGCACCAAGACTACGTAGGTGGCGGGCATCAGTTTGAGGTAGTTGACCGGCGCGGCCGCGACCATGCCGCGAGCAGAGCGGATCAGGTTGCGCAGCTTTTCAAATATCGCGATGGCGATGTGCCCGCCGTCGAAGGGCAGCAGCGGCACCAGGTTGATCGCACCGAGGATGAAGTTCAGCTGCGCCAAAAACAGCCAGAACGCCATCCAGACTCCGTGATCGACGGTGTCCCCCCCGATGATGCTCGCGCCGACCACACTGATCGGCGTATCGAGGGAGCGCTGCCCGCCGCCGATTGCGTGCACCAACGCGCCGACTTTGGTCGGGATGGAAACCAGCGACTTGCCCAGTAACACCGACAGGTTGCCGGTGAAGGCAAAGCTGCCCGGTACCGCGGTGACCGGGTTGTAGTGCACGGGCCCGGGTTCGGAGCCCATCACGCCCATCACCCCGATCGTCGAGGGCTTGGCGCCGCCTTGACCGTCGCTGACCCAGCGTTGCCGTTGGGCGATGTCGACGTATTTGGTCATCGTCTGGCCGTCGCGTTTGATCACGATCGGAACAGTGCCGTGCAGCTTTTGCACTGCGGCGGCCATGTCGGAGAAGTCGGTGACTGGGGTGTCGCCGACTTTGACCACCACATCGCCTGCCCGGATCCCGGCGGCCGCGGCCGGCCCGTCACCGGTGCACTTCTCGAACTGTCCCTGCTTGATTTCTGATGCTGCACAAGCGGTTTGGCCGACAACGGCAGAGGGGTGCAAGTTCGGCAGTCCCCACATGACGGCGATGGCGTAGATCAGTACCAGGCCGATGACGAAGTTCATCCCCGGCCCGGCGAATAACACCGTGACGCGTTTCCAGGTCTTCTGCTTGAACATGGCGCGGTCTTGCTCGTCGGACTCGAGCTCCTCCACCGACGTCATGCCGGCGATGTCGCAGAAGCCGCCGGCCGGGATGGCCTTGACGCCGTACTCCGTTTCGCCTCGCCGAGTCGACCACAGCGTGGGGCCGAAGCCCACGAAATAGCGGCGCACCTTCATGCCGGTGGCCAGCGCGACCCACATGTGGCCGCACTCGTGCAACGCCACCGAAATCAGAATGGCGAGCGCGAACAGCACGATGCCGATAACGAACATCATCGGGTTGGTAGGACCTCCTGTGTGGCTCGCTCTATCGCACGCCTGGCCTTGGCACGGGCCCAGCGCTGCGCGTCGAGTACGTCTTCCACGGTAGCGGGTTCAGCGCTCCACTGGTCGGCGGCGCTCAGGACGTCGCCAATCGTGCGCACGATCGCCGGGAAGCCGATCCGCCCTGCCAGAAAGGCCTCTGCGGCTTCTTCGTTGGCGGCGTTGTAGACAGCGGTCATGCAGCCGCCGGTGTCGCCGGCCTGCCGGGCGAGCTCGACAGCGGGAAAAACCCGCTCGTCCAGCGGCTCGAAGTCCCAGCTGGACGCGGTGGAGAAGTCGCAGGCCGCAGCCACCGAAGGCACTCTGTCCGGCCAGCCCAGGGCCAGCGCGATCGGCAGTTTCATGTCCGGCGGGCTGGCCTGGGCAATCGTCGAGCCGTCGGTGAACGTGACCATCGAATGCACGATCGACTGGGGATGCACGACGACCTCGATGCGGCGGTACAGGATGCCGAACAGCAGATGCGCTTCGATGAGCTCGAGTCCCTTGTTGACCAGCGACGCCGAATTCAAGGTGTTCATCGGCCCCATCGACCAGGTCGGATGCGCACCGGCCTGCTCGGGCGTGACGTGCTCGAGGTCGGCAGCCGACCAGCCCCGGAACGGCCCGCCCGACGCGGTGAGGACCAGCTTGGCGACCTCGCCGGCCGAGCCGCCGCGCAGGCATTGCGCCAGCGCGGAGTGCTCGGAGTCGACGGGCACGATCTGGCCGGGCCGCGCCGCCTGCAGCACCAGCGGACCACCGGCGATCAGCGATTCTTTGTTCGCCAGGGCCAACTGGGCGCCTGTGCCCAGCGCGGTCAGCGTCGGCCGCAGGCCTAGTGCGCCGACCAGTGCATTGAGCACCACATCGGCCTCGGTGTTTTCGATCAGCCGGGTGACAGCGTCGGGCCCGTCATAGCTGACGTCGCCGACGGCCTGCGCGGCGCGCTCGTCGGCAACCGCGACATTGCTCACCCCGGTCTCGGCGCGCTGCCGGGCGAGCAGCTCCGGATGCGCGCCGCCGGCGGCCAGCCCGACCAGCTCGAAGCGATCCGGATTGGCGGCGATGACCTGCAGCGCCTGGGTGCCGATCGAGCCGGTACTGCCCAGCACCAAAACCCGTCTGCGGTCCCCGAGCGTCACGCCAGCGTGGCGTTCGGCACCCAGCGTGACGCCAGCGTGACGTTCGGCAGGGTCGTCGACGTGGTTGGTCACCCTCTTATTGTGCCGCGCCGCCGCAACCCGGGATGTGCCAGAATGTCGATGCATCACCAGCCCGAACCCAAGGAGTCGCAGTGGCCAGTACCGAGGTGGATCGCACCACCGGGGTTGACATCGCTGATGTGCCGTCCGCGAACTGGGGCTGGAGCAAGGTCAACCACCGCACCTGGCACATCACGGGCCTGTTCATCATCGGATTTCTGGTGGCGAACGTGCTGTGGCGTACCAACGTTGGCCACATCGAGGACTGGTATTTGATCGCGTTCGCGGTGCTGGGACTCTTCGTGATCGTGCGCGACGTGTGGGGCCGCCGGCGCGGCTGGCTCAGGTAGCGCAACCCGCCGCGCTCGCCGGTACCACGCGGCGACCATGACGCCGAGCATCAGCGCGGCCAATGCGAGCGCCCACGGCCACCCACCGTGGCGGTACACCCAGCCGGCAAGCACAGCTTGGAGGTGGCCGGCTGCCGCGACCAACGCGTCGGAGTGCTGGGCCTGGTCGGAATCCATCCGGATCTCTTCGAGGGCGTAACAGCCCACGTACAGCCCGACGATCACCAGCAATGCTCCGCTAATCCGGTTGACGTAGGGCAGGATCCGCCGCAGGCGATTGAGCACCGCGGAGTTCGCAGCCGCGGTCGCGGCCGCCAGCACACCGACGACCAGGGTCAGGCCAGCGATATAGGCGAAATAGACCGACACGCTGCCGATCAGCGAGCCACGGCGCAGGCCGGCGGCGGTGACCGCCAAAAACGGCCCGATAGTGCACGACACTGAGGCGATCGCGTAACTCACGCCGTAGCCATACATGGAGCAGAGCCGAGCCGTCGGAGCCCATCGTCGGCCCGTATGCCTAGGCCTCAGCAGCATCAGCTCTCGGCCCATCAGCAGCCAAACCCCCACGGCGACAAGCACGATGCCGATCAGCACGGTCAGGTACGGCAGATACCGCTGCACGGTAGAGCCCGCCGATATCGTCAGCGCTCCGAACGACCCGAACACCGTCAGAAACCCCAGCCCCATCCCAGCGGTTGCCCCCAACGCCCGACCGACCGCAGCCAGTCCGCCCCTTGTATCGAGGCTCTCTCCGCGTACCACCAAAACGAGGTAGGCGGGCAGCATGGCGAAACCGCACGGGTTCAGCGCAGCTACTAGTCCGGCGGTAAACGCCAAGCTGACCAGGCCCTGGTCCACGAAAGCTCTGAGCTACGACGTCAGCGCGGCGACCCGGCCGGAAAGCTCTTGCTGGGACATCGCCGAGGTGGGGTTGTTGACGAACGTGGAGGTGCCGTCGGCCCGGTAGAACACGTACGCCGGCTGCCAGGGCACGTTGTAGCGGGCCCAGATCGACCCGTCTGCGTCGTTGAGGTTGGTGAACTTCAGGTTGTATTTGCCCACGAAGTTTCCC
The DNA here is from genome assembly GCA_963838755.1 of uncultured Actinomycetota bacterium. Lineage (GTDB taxonomy): Bacteria > Actinomycetota > Actinomycetes > Mycobacteriales > Mycobacteriaceae > Mycobacterium. The sequence continues at coordinate 327,700 of CAWISO010000027.1, forward strand.
ATCGCGCCCACGTCGGAGTGCGCCGCGACGCCGACGAAGGTGACGGCCGGATTGGCGGCTGCTACTTGGCTTACACCGGGGGCCTCTGCGTTGCAGAATGGGCACCACGGCGTCCAGAACCACAGCACGGCCGGCTTGCCTTGCAACGCAGCACCATTGAAGGCCGCGCCGGACAGGGTGGTCCCACTGAATTGCAGACGATCGTCGGATGCCAGCACCAGCGGGGGCCTAAGCAGCCCGAGAACCATGCCGGCGCAGGCCACGACGAACGCCAGCCTTGCGATAGCAAGCATGGGCTGAATCTTCAACTAGACACCTCCTGAGCGGACGTTACATAGCGATGACGTGATCGCACCCGGTCCGGTTCAGTCGGGGGGATGCTCAGCGCTCGGCGGCCAACTGACCGCAGGCGGCAGCGATTTCGCGACCGCGGGTGTCTCGCACCGTGCAAGGCACGCCGGCGGCGCGGACGCGTCGAACAAACTCGCGCTGCGCAGCTTTGGGACTGGCGTCCCAGTCACTGCCCGGTGTGGGGTTCAGCGGAATGACGTTGACGTGCACCAGCGACCCAAGTACGCCATGCAGCCGCTTCCCCAGCAAGTCGGCCCGCCATGGCTGGTCGTTGACGCCGCGGATCAGCGCATATTCCACCGAAACCCGCCGGCCGGTCGTCTCGGCGTAGTAGCGCGCGGCATCCAGTGCTTCGCCGATCTTCCACCGGTTGTTGACCGGCACCAGCGTGTCGCGCAGTTCGTCGTCGGGAGCGTGCAGCGACAACGCCAACGTGACCGCCAGCCGCTCGTCGGCCAGTTTCCGGATGGCGGGTACCAGACCGACCGTCGATACCGTCACCGACCGCGCTGAGATCCCAAAGCCAGACGAAGACGTGATACGGCGCACCGCCGCCACTACCCTGGCGTAGTTCGCCAGCGGCTCCCCCATCCCCATGAACACCACGTTGGACAGCCGATCCGCCCAGTCCTCGCGCAGAGCCAAGGCGGCGGCGCGTACCTGTTCGAGGATTTCGGCAGTCGACAGGTTTCGGGTCAGACCGCCCTGGCCGGTCGCGCAGAACGGGCACGCCATGCCGCAGCCCGCCTGCGACGAGATACACACGGTGTTGCGCTGCGGGTAGCGCATCAGCACCGACTCGATGCTGGTGCCATCGACCGCCCGCCACAGCGTCTTGCGGGTTTGGCCGGCGTCGCAAGCGATTTCCCGGGTTGCCGTCAGCAGGTTAGGGAACAGGACCTCGGCGACCTCAGCGCGGACCGCGGCCGGCAGGTCGGTCATCTGCTGCGGGTCGGCGATCAGCCGGTCGTAGTACTGATGGGCGAGTTGCTTGGCACGAAACGTCGGTAGACCCAGCGCTACGACGGCGTCGACGCGCTCAGCCTCGTCCAGGTCGGCAAGGTGCCGCGGCGGCAGCCGCCGACGCGGGGCATCGAAAACCAGCTGTTGCTTCATGTCACGACCAGTATCGGTCCGCGGCGGCGTTAGGGCACCAGCGTCAAGACGATCCAGGTGGTCACCGCCGCCGGCAAGGCGCCGTCCAGGCGGTCCATCAGGCCGCCGTGGCCGGGCAGGATGCGACCCATGTCCTTGATGCCCAAGTCGCGTTTGATCTGTGATTCGACCAGGTCGCCGAGGGTGGCGGTGGCCACCAGTAAGAAACCCAGCAGCAGGCCCACCCACAGCGGTTTGTGGGCCAGCAATGTCGCGGACAGGGCGGTCGCGGTGACCCCGAAAAGCAGCGAACCGCACAGTCCCTCCCAGGATTTGTTCGGGCTGATCGAAGGGACCATGGGGTGCTTGCCGAACAGCACGCCTACCGCGTAGCCGCCGACGTCGGAACAGACCACGCCAATCATCAGACAAAACACCCGGCCGTCGCCGTCGCCCCGATAGACCAGCAGCGCACCGAAGGAGGCGAACAGCGGCACCCAGGCCGCCAGAAACACGGTGGCCGCCGCGTCCCGCAGGTAATTCGCCGACGGCGACTCGCCACCGACCGACCCGCGGGAGGTGGGCGCGCCTTGCCGTAGCAACCGCCAGAACATGCAGACCACGACCGTGCCGCCGAAGCCGGCAAGCGCACCCCGCGCGCCATAAGGCCAGGTCAGCCACAGTGTCGCCTGCCCACCGATCAGCAGCGGGACGAGCGGAATCACAAAACCCGCTTCGCGCAGCCGACGCACCACCTCGTGAGTCGCCATGGCAACGGCAGCCGCGACCAGCGGGACCCACAGGATCTTCTTGTATATCAAGATCGCGATGATCAGGCCGCCGATGGCCCCACCCACCAGGATCGCGACTGGCAGATTACGTCCGGCCCGCGACTTCTTCGGCTTCTCCTTCACGGGCTTTTGCACCGACCCCTCGGCGGGGTTATTTGCGCCGGTATCGGTTTCTGCCACGGACGTGGTTGCTGAGCGGCCGCTAGACCTCCAGCAGCTCGCCTTCTTTGTGTTTGACCAATTCATCAATTTGGGCCACGTACTGGTGGGTGGCCTTCTCCAAGTCCTTCTCCGCCCGCGCGACGTCGTCCTCACCGGCCTCGCCGTCCTTGCGGATGCGGTGCAACTCCTCCATTGCCTTACGGCGGATATTGCGCACCGAGACCCTGGCGTCCTCGCCCTTGGCTTTGGCCTGCTTGACGAGTTCGCGACGGCGTTCTTCGGTTAGCTGTGGTACCGCCACCCGGATCAGCGTGCCGTCGTTGGTCGGGTTCAGACCCAGATCGGAGTTGCGGATCGCCGTCTCGATGGCCCCAAGCTGGCTTGCCTCGTACGGCTTGATGACGACCAGGCGCGCTTCTGGGACATTGATGCTGGCCAGCTGGGTGATCGGGGTGGGCGCACCGTAGTAGTCGATAACGATGCGGGAAAACATGCTGGGGTTGGCCCGGCCGGTCCGGATCGTCGATAAGTCGTCCCGGCCCACCGACACGGCCTTCTCCATCTTCTCTTCGGCGTCAAAGAGAGTCTCGTCAATCATGGCGCCGCTCCTTCTCATCGTCCCCTCGCAAGCTGGGGTGCCCTCGCGCTCTGCATCCGCAAGCGGGGTCGCCCCCACCCTCATGTGGTGACCAGCGTTCCGATCTTCTCACCCGCGACCGCGCGAGCGATATTGCCATCGGTGAGCAGGTTGAACACCAGGATCGGCATGCCATTGTCCATACACAAACTGAATGCGGTGGCGTCGGCCACCCGTAGTCCGCGGTCGATGACTTCCCGATGAGTGATCGCGGTGAGCAGCTCGGCGCGCGGATTCACCCGCGGATCCTCGGCGAATACGCCGTCAACCGCCTTGGCCATCAACACCACGTCGGCGCCGATCTCCAACGCCCGCTGCGCGGCGGTGGTATCGGTCGAGAAATACGGCAGCCCCATGCCGGCGCCGAAGATCACCACCCGCCCTTTCTCCAGATGGCGCCGCGCTCGCAGCGGAATGTAGGGCTCGGCGACCTGGCCCATCGTGATCGCCGTCTGGACCCGGGTGACGATCCCCTCCTTTTCCAGAAAATCTTGCAACGCAAGGCTATTCATGACCGTGCCGAGCATGCCCATATAGTCCGAGCGGGTGCGTTCCATGCCCCGTTGCTGAAGCTGTGCCCCCCGGAAGAAGTTGCCACCGCCGATCACGACGGCGACCTGCACGCCGGTGCGAACCACATCCGCGATCTGGCGGGCGACCAGCGCCACCACGTCGGGATCCAGTCCGACCTGTCCGCCGCCGAACATCTCACCGCCGAGTTTGAGTACGACGCGGGTGTATTTGGACCGACTCGCCGGGCCGTCAGCGGCGTATCGGTTGTCCGATGGAAATGCATCGGCGCCGTTGGTGCTCGTCGGCTCCTGCTCCGTCATCAGACTCCTCGCATGGGAGGGAACCATCCGGCAATCCCCCGAGACTGCACGATCCATCCTGCCTTATGGGCAGGCCACGCGTCCCGAGACTGGACGGGATTGCACAAGCCGGCGCGGGGCGCCCTTACTGCTAGGCACTGAGGCTGCGCGTGGCGGGCCCTTCCAGCAACGTCCCATCGGGCGCGAATCGGGATCCATGCAGCGGGCAGTCCCACGACTTGTCGGCGTCGTTCCAGTTGACGATGCCACCTAAATGCGGGCATACCGGCGAAACCCGGTGCTGCGAACCATCAACCGAGCACCGCGCCTGCAGATGCCAAGGGGGTCCGCTGACCACGCCGCCTTCACTGGGCGTCGAGGCGCGTGAGCGCGCGATCGGCATCAACCAGCCTTTGGACATGTGGAACCCTACTTCGAGATTTGCCTGCACTGCGGTGGTGATCCCGGTCAATTCGTGGGGGCTCCAGGCGGCAAACGCGCGGGCCCAATCCATCCGCCCACCCAGGATCGTGCCACTCAGAATGAGTGCTGCAGCCACGCCGGCGGTGAGTCCCCATTTGTTGAAACCCGTTGCAACATAGATCTTTTCATTACCCGGCAAGATCGGGCCGACGTATGGAAGCTGGTCGATGGGGGTGTAGTCCTGTGCTGACCACTGGTGGGTGGCCACGGCACCCGGAAAATGCTCCTGAGCCCACGACGACAACTCGGCCAACTCGGCGGTGGGGTTATTGCGGCCCACGGTGTGGCCGGCGCCCGCGACAATCAGTCGCTCGCCGCCGTTGACCGGCGCGTAGCGCACCGACCGGGTCGGCGAACCCGCGGAGATGAACATGGGCCGGGTTATCGCACCGGGAACGTCGAATGCGAACGAGTGGGACCGGTTGGGTTTGAGCCTGGCGAAGAACCCGCCCCGATCCAGAATCGGTGTGCCGGTAGCGAGCACGCACCGGCGGGCGTCGACCTGCACATCGCTTTCGCCGGTGTGCACCTGCAGCCGCACCTGGTCGTGACGCTGCGACACAGAACGTACCCGCGCACCCTCAACGAGCCGACCACCACGATCGGCGAGTTCCCCAATCAGACTGTCCAACAATGGCATCGGATCGAACTGAGCTTGATCGGCCAAGCAGACGCCGCCGTGATACGGGAACGGAACCCCAGCGTCGTCATCCCACTCGGCATCCAGACCGGCGAGCCGGCATGCCACCAACTCGGCACGTGCCCGCGGCACTTCGGTGGCCGACTGGGCGTAGGTATAGGCGTCCTCGCGTTGCACCGGGATATTGGCTTTCTCGCAGTAGCGCAGCAGCCAATCCTGGCCCTCTCGATTTCCTCGCACATAGTCACGGGCGATGTCCGCGCCGTGGCGGGACACGATCTTCGACATAACCCTGCCCTGCAACAAGCTGAGCTTGCCGGTGGTATTGCCCGTGGTGACCGCGCCAGCCGTGCGCGCCTCCAACACCAGCACGTTTTGGCCGGACCTGGCCAACAGCACCGCGGTTACCAGGCCGGTGATGCCCGCGCCGACGACCACCACATCGGCGGAGGGTTGTCCCAAACTTGCTTGCCCACGCGGCTCGGTTCTGTCAGCCAGCCACAGCGATTTCGTCGTCGTTGTCATTGCAATTCCGCATACCCGGCCATCGGGAGCCAGAAACGAGCCCTGCCGGGGTGTCGAGCATCACAGGGACACCATTCAACCGTCCCACCAGCGCTGAAAGCCGCACGGCGGGTTGCGGGCTGGGGAGTCGGTGCCAAGCCGAGTTTGAGTGCCTTGCCCCACGGGAATCCCCCCGCACGCGGCGCAAGCCTGGAGGCTTTGCGCCCCGATCCGGTCCAGCCAGTGGCCGGTGGGCCAGCAAATGAGCTCGTTACGAGCCATCGAGGAGGAAACTCTATGTCGGACGACAACAAGAGTGGGCCTGAAGAAGCCGTGAAGGGCGTCGTTGAAGGCGCCAAGGGCCTGGCCAAGGAAGCCGTCGGTAGCGTGCTCGGTAAAGAAGACCTCGAGCGCGAAGGCGAGGCTCAGCAGGACAAGGCGCAGTCGCAGCGTGACGCCGCCAAGAAAGAAGCCGAGGCCGAGGCGGCCCGGAGCGGCGCCGAGGCGGCCGAAAAGCGCCAGCAGGCCCACCAGGACTAAGCCATTAGTCGACGGGGCCCGGTCCGAAATGGACCGGGCCCCTCGTTCGCCTAACGTCAGCGTTAACCGAATATCGGCAATGCCCGCTTGCGGGCCAACGCATTCATTCCGCGCTGAATGCTGTCCTCGACCTCGTGATATTTGCCCTCGACGTAATCGTCATCCTCGGCGCGAGCCGGGTCGTGGTCAAGCTCGACGGCGGGCATAAACCGCGTCCTGATCTTGGCCGGCAGCGGCAGTTGGGGCAGCGCGGCAGGGGCGATCCCCCAGGGCAGCGAGATGGCCAGCGGAAAAACCTTGAGCCGCAACAATCGATCCAGCCGCAACGCCTTCGAGAGCCGATCACCGCGAATCAACACCGGCATCGCATCAGCGCCACCCACGGTCGCGATCGGCACGATCGGGACACCGGCACGAATCGCCATCTTCACGAAGCCTTTGCGCCCGGCCAGGTTCGCCCGGTCACGCTCGGTCCACGGCCGCAGCGAGTCCACCTCGCCGCCGGGCCACAACGCGACATCGCGACCTTCGGCCAGCGCGGTCGAGATAGCGTCCGGCGCCGCAGGTACCACACCCATCGCACGGAAGTAGCGGCCGAAACCCGGAATGGCCATCAATGCGTCGTGGGCGGTGCCGTGCAGGGGACGCTCCTGGCCGAACCGCCGCCACCATTGCAGCCCGACGGTCCACGCATCCCAGACGAACGGGGCCCCGGAGTGAATGCCGATCAGCAAGGCGGGCGGGTCCCCGATGTTTTCCCAGCCATCGATCTCCATCCGAAACCAGTAGTCCACCAGCAGGTTCCAGAAAAACTTCTGACGCTGCAAGGTGGTCTCGTCGAAGCCGCTGAGATCCCAGTCGCCGGCACGCTCGGCTACCCAGCCACTGAGCCCGCCGCTTTGGTCCTCGCGCTTTTCCTCCATTGCCGCGCGCGCTTGATCGGCTTGTTTTCGCGCCTGCTCGCGCAGCTGTGTTGATCGGTGGTCGTTTGCACTCATCCTTGCCTCCAATAAGCCGCCTCCCCGCGTCGAGGAACTGACGCGGGGAGGTCCGACGTTTGCCTACTACGCGGTGGCGTTAGCTGCTGTTAGTCCACCTCAGGACGTCTCGCGAACCGTCGCGTTTCGTGTCGTTCCTCGGTTCGACGGACCGCTGCAATCCCAAGACGAGCGATTTCCGCACGGTATTTGCCATACCCAGCGACGCTCGCCTCAAACACCAGCTGGAAGACGGTCGCGGCCGGCGCCGCCGCCGGTTGGATTACACGTTTGACATTCAGTCGGGAGATAGCGATCGATTCAGAAGCGATTTTCCGGACCAACCACTGCCCATACGGTAGTGCCCGCCGCGCTCGTGTAATCGCCCCAAACCCGACTATTGGCGGCAACCAACTCAAGTCCGGAAACGTTGTCGTCGGGCGACTCTCGAGGAATCGGTTTGAAAATGCCCAAATGTTGTACTGCTACCGCCACGGTGGACCCGTCGGTTTCGAGTCGAAGTGAAAACGCCTCGTTGGTATCGGCGAGCGCCATTTCGACCAACTCGGTCACGACGATGGACACCGCATGGATAAAGTCGGTTCGCGACCACGCCGTCAACCACTGAGAGGTCAGCGTTCGGCATCGCCGGGCACTGCTTTTCATCGCCGGTAGGGTGGCTCGTGCACGCCGCCGGTATCTGCGCAGCGCGTCGGCCGGCAGTTCGGTGACTGCGACTCGCAGAGTCGGGTAGACGGGTACGTAGCGAGTTACGCCGTTGCGGCGAACAGCATTCTGGCCTTGATCGTGGGCGCACACCAGACCGATAGGGACGTCCGGCCATTCGGCGACCTGCCAACGGGCGCTGGTGAACACAGCCCATGCCGCCTCGTCGCGAACGACCAAGCTGTTGACGTCGACGATGACGGCCCGAGGTTCGTCGAGCGCCGCTTTGACGACTGCGTCGCGTAATGGGACATACGTGGTTTCGTCGAGCGTCCCGTCGACAGTGAGCACGCACGCGTCGGCCACCACAGCGGCTCTGATGCGCAGCTCGCTCCTGCGATCGGCCATAAGGCATTCTGCACCACGCTGGTTCCGAGTAACCGGACTTTACTTTCCGCTGAACCGGATGATCTGAGTCAAGAGGATTAGGTGCGGCGAGAACCGTTACCGGCGACAGCGCGATTATCCCAGGGTTTTCCCGAATTTGCTTAGTAGAGCGAGCTGACCGACTTGCTCTTGGTCAAATACTGATTTATGAACTATTAGCCACCTACCACCATCAGGCCGGGACCGTGTCGGTCTCGCGCTCCCATGCTCGATGCTTGGCCAACGCCGACGCGAAGTCCTCGAAGAATTGATCGGGCAGGGTGTCTTCGGCCGCCGTGGTCGACACGACACCTCCGACGGCCACGACATCGGCGCCATCGGCGAGTGGCTCGGCGATTCCGGCTTTGCGGAGCAACTCGATGCCCGCGCCGAAGGCACCGATCGCCTTGAGGTGTTTGTAGGCTTCGGTCACGAAATGCAGGGCATACCCGTCGTTGCCGAGTGTCTGCACGGACTGCGGACCGCACGGCACTACCACCGCGTCATAGAGGACCGACGCCACACTGGTAATGGAGCGGTCCACCGCGACCTCGCCGCCCGACCCGCCGGCGAGTGTGCCGCCGGCTGTGGGCGCCAGCACCTCGGCTATGGCGCCACGTTCGCGGAGCGCCTCGACGAGCCGCTCTACGCCGCGCACATCGACACCGTCGGCGGCCAGCACCGCGATTTTGCGCGTTTCGATGCCATTGCTGGCGCTGTTCAGCTGCGACAGTGCGGGAGAGGCGGGCATCTTGTCATCAACGGCTTGTTCGTCTGGCACGGGCAGGCCGAGTTGCGTGGCGACCTGCGCCGCCAGATCGTGGTCAACCAAGTTCAGTTGGTCGACGACCCGCGACCGGATTTCGATGGTCTCCACATGGCCGAGTTCAAAAGCGTAGGCGGCCACGATGTGTTTGGCCTCAACCGGCGACATGCTCTTCCAAAACATCCGTGCTTGGCTGTAGTGGTCCTGGAAGCTTTTCGCTCGTTGGCGGATCTTATGGCCGTCCACCTTCTCGGTGTAGTGCCGGAAAACGTCTTCGTCGGCCAACGCCGGGCAACCTCCACCCAGCGAGTTCTTGTAATAGGCGGTTTGGCCTTGGGGAATAGTGGGCTGGCCGTAGCCGTCTTGCTGGTTGTTGCGGACATCGGCGACCGGCCGGTTCACCGGCAGGTGCGCGAAGTTGGGGCCGCCCAGACGAATCAGCTGGGTATCCAGATAGGAGAAGTTGCGAAACTGCAGCAACGGATCGTTGGTGAAGTCGATGCCCGGTACCACGTTTGCGGTGCAGAAAGCCACCTGCTCGGTTTCTGCGAAGAAGTTGTCCGGGTTGCGGTTCAGCACCATCTTGCCCACCGGCTGGACCGGAACCTGTTCTTCGGGAATGATTTTCGTCGCGTCAAGGAGGTCGAAGGCGAAGTTGAATTCGTCACTCTCCGGGACCAGCTGAACACCGAGTTCCCATTCTGGGTACTGACCGGCTTCGATCGCATCCCACAGGTCACGCCGGTTGAAGTCGGGGTCTTTGCCGGCGACCTTCTGGCATTCGTCCCAAATCAGCGAGTGCACCCCAAGGCGCGGCTTCCAGTGGAACTTTACGAAGGTGCCGTTGCCCTTGGCGTTGACCAGCCGGAAGGTGTGCACGCCGAACCCCTGCATCATTCGGTAGCTGCGCGGCAGCGCGCGATCCGACATCAGCCACATGATGGTGTGCAGGGTTTCGGGCTGCAGCGAGACGAAGTCCCACAAGGTGTCGTGCGCGGACTGCGCCTGCGGAATTTCGTTGTGCGGTTCGGGTTTGACGGCGTGCACGAAATCGGGGAACTTGATGCCGTCCTGGATGAAGAACACCGGGAAGTTGTTGCCGACGAGGTCGTAGTTGCCCTGATCGGTGTAGAACTTGGTGGCGAAACCACGGACGTCACGCACGGTGTCGGCCGATCCGCGAGAGCCCGCCACGGTGGAAAACCGCACGAACACCGGGGTCTGCTTTCCAGGGGTGGTCAGAAATTTCGCGGCCGTGTACTCGGCCAGCGAGTCGTCATAGGGCTCGAAATATCCGTAGGCTCCGGCACCGCGGGCGTGTACCACGCGTTCCGGGATCCGCTCATGGTCGAAGTGGGTGATCTTCTCGCGAGCGTGGAAATCCTCCAGCAGCGTGGGTCCGCGTTCGCCCGCGGTCAACGAATCATCGGTGTCATCGACGCGAACGCCTTGCTGGGTCGTCAGGTATCCGGTTGCCCGCTGGACCCGGTAATCGTCGAGCTGATGCTGCTTCGCGTTTGAATTGTCGGCCGCCATCGTGTCCCTCTTCTCCTGCCCGTCCCCGAGGCGGGGTACCCCAAAGCAGAGCGTGGACAAACGATTGACGGAGCTCGCCCGGGAATTTTCATCGGCGCGATCGCACCGAAGCGCGCTAGGGCAGCTGGCCTTGATGGCTTGGGCAGTAGACGTCGACTGACGCGGTGATGAACCTGGTCGCGGTTCTTCTCACCCGAGCGGGATACAGGTGTAATACCGGGTTGTCGCCATACGCGCTGTTCATCTCCTCGTCTACGACGGTCTCGACCGAGGCACCGCCATCAAGTTCGCCACATATTTCGTGGGCGCGGGCGACGAGTCCCGGCACGTTGTCGACGGCGGGAATCTGTTCTTGTTGGAGCAGTGCCACAAACTGATCCTGTTGCTGGCTTGGGTCGGCGCCAACCGCGCCAGCGCAGATGATCGCGGCGGTCACCAGCAGCGAGGCGCTAGCCAAAGCAACTGCGAGGCTGGTGATGCCGGTGCGCACGGCGGGATTTCCGTTTCTTTCGTGTCACCTGCTCGACATCTCAATGAATCGACACCAAGTGGTAACAGTGGAGGCGACGCGCGCCTGCAATGATGGACATCGTAACTGGTTGCCACCGTGGAACACCACTGGACTTTCGCGCAGACCCGCAGCTCAAAGGCGCGGCGCGACGGTCGGGCCGGCGTATGCCGACTACGCGTAGCCGGCGGGTACGGGCTCAGTGTGCGGTGATCACCTTCTTGATAGGGGCCGTCTCGAGCATGGTGAGCGCGGCGCAGTTTCCACCGACCACGTGGATCCCATCGGAATCTCGCGCATACGGCATGGTGCTCACCGCATTGATCACGCCAGCCCCCGCGGGAGAAATTACTCCTACGCCGCCACAGATCCCGGCACCGACGCTAAAGCCGATCTCGCCACCGCCACCCCAAGCAGAACCGGCGCCCCCGCCACGACAGCAACCGAAGCCCGCACCACAACAGGAGGTTCCTTCACCGCCACAGGAAGCGCCGCCAGCACCACAACCGGAGGCACCTGCTCCACAAGAAGCGCCGCCCCCGCCCCAGGCGCCCCCGGCACCGGCGGCGCAAGCACCACCTGAGATGCCTGCACCGCCACCGGAGACACCGCCATCACCGCCTCCGGGACGGGGTCACGTTCGGCTTGCGCCGTGAGACAGGACGCTTAGCGGTCCCGAGCGCGGCGGTTGTACTTCTTTATCGCCTCGACCAGTTCCGATTTGGCCATCGTCGACCTGCCGCGCACGTCGAGCCGGCGGGCAATGTCGAGCAGATGTTTTTTGCTGGCATTGGCGTCGACACCCTCGGCGGACGGGATGGGGTTGTGCAGTCCACCGCGCTCGGCGCGCTTGTCCGAAGGACCCTTCTGCTGCTTGCGTTCCCAGCGGTCACCGACCTTCTCGAAACTGTGCTTGAGGGCCGCGTAGGCGACTCGGTGAGCGCGTTCCTCGCTGCCGTATTCTTCGGCAGCCGCATCATGGGCCTTGGTGAACGTTCGCTGCGCTTTGGCGCTGGATCGTTTCAGCGTGCTGGGCAGTTCATCCTTGATGGGCTCGCCGCCCTTTGTTGTCTTCGGCATGGGTAACCTCTCGCTCGTCGTGCCGTCAACCCTCGGCTGCCTGCTGTGCCTTCGCGTAGGCGAGCTGAAGAAAATCAGCACCGGCCACTGCGGTGAAACTGCCGGCGACCAGACGGGTCAGCCGGGGAACGAATATCAACCCGATGACGAACGCGGTGGTCACCCACACGTTCAAGCAGAACGGGCAGGTCAGCAGTTCGCCCAAACTGTGTCGCAGCTGGCTGGAGTGCCGGGCCTCCTCGTGCACCTCGGCGGGACCGGCGGTGCCGTCGTAGTGAACGAACGGCGCTCTGATCGGACTGGTTACCGCATCCTTGCTCAGTGTGCGAGCCAGCTTGTGGGAGCCCAGCGTCACGGTGATTAAATCCTGGATTTGCCATCGCTCGGGTAGCGTGCGCCCGACTGCCGCCGCCACTGCCGCCGCCAATGCCACGACAGCGCTGTATACGCCCAAGACCGCAACATAGCCGCTCAACGGTCGCGCTTCGTCGCCGCGATAGGCATCGGCTTCCTGTCGCGCCCGGTCGGCCGCAATGCCGACCATCTGCTTTACTTCACCCACTTGGTGTCCTCAAAGTTTCTCCCCCGCACGCCGAATACCCGGCTGCTGCTTTGTTTAGTCCTGTTCGGGGTACACCATCGCCAATCCCAGCCCGACGGAAAGGTCTATACGCAATGGCGCAACCCTCCAAGGTCGAGTCCGCGCGGGGTCGCGATACCACCGACGCTCCTGCCGTCCTGTTCGATGTCGACGGCACGCTGGTCGATTCCAACTTTCACCACGTCGTCGCGTGGCACCGCGCGTTCCTCGATGTGGGCCAAGATGTCGCGTGCTGGCGAATCCTCGGGTTGATCGGCCGGTCGGGTTCGGACCTCATCCAAAATCTGCTCGGTGACGACCTGGCCGAACAGCATGGATCACACGTCAAGAAGCTACATACCCGCTACTTCGTTGACTCCGCCTCGCTGGTGCGACCGTTTGCCGGCGCCCGGGAGCTGCTGGAGGCGATTGCAGAACTTGGCTGGCGAACGGTCCTAGCCACATCGGCCGGCGAGAAGGAACTAGCCGTGCTGCGGGATGCACTCGATGCAGAGGACCTGATCGACGAAGTGACCTCGTCTTCTGACGCCGAGGAAGCAAAACCGGATCCGGACATCGTCGCGACCGCGCTACAGCGCATCGATGCTCAACCTGAGGAGGCAATTTTCCTCGGCGACACGGTGTGGGATGTGCAAGCGGCCCGACGCGCCGGGGTGCCGTGCGCGGCAGTGCTGAGCGGCGGCATCTCGCGGGAGGCGTTAGAACACGCCGGTGCGGCCGCCATCTACGCCGGACCGCTCGAGGTACGTACGCACCTAAAAGAGTTCAGCCAACTTCTGCGCTCGTAACGACTTCCGCGGCTCAGCCCAGGTGCGCTGACAGCAGCCACGCCGGCACCGATTGGCGCCCGTTCCCTTCGTCACGCAGATCAACGACGGGAAACTCGGCAGCGCCGCCCTCGGGAAAGCTGGCGTGAATTCGGGCGGGCCGGATCTCATCGATGACCCAGTATCGCGAGACAACTTGGCGCAACTCATCTTCGCTGACCGGATTGGCCGGATTGTCGGGCATTCCGGCCCGGTCGAAGACCAGCACGAAATACGACGCGCCGGGCGCGGCGGCGCGAACGATCGACCGCTGGTATCCGTCGCGGAGCTCGACGGGCATCGAATGAAACAACGTGCTGTCGACGATCGTGTTGAATCGGCCCTCGGAACCGGCCGGGTAGCCGGTGAAGTCAGTGATGTCGGCCACCGCGAACGAGGCGTTGGCCAAGCCTTGCCTGACCGCCTCCGCTTTGGCCAACTCGATCGCGGTCGGCGAGGCATCTAGCCCAAGGGTGTTGTGCCCCAGTGCCGCCAGATGCAGCGATAGCGCGGCCTCGCCACAGCCGGCATCGAGCACATCGCCCTTGATTCTGCCTTGGTCGATAAGGGCCGCAAGCTCAGGTTGTGGCTCGCCGAGACTCCACGGCGGCCGGGCGCCTACCCCGAACTCGGGGGCCTCACCACGGTAGGCGGGATCGAAATTGAAATCGAACTTCTGCACTTCAGTCATACACCGAGGTATATCAATCAGGCTGATATATGTCAAGATGGTTGATATGACTGTCACCGACGACGCGCCACTTGGATACCTGCTGCACCAGGTAGTCGCCGCGCTGCGACCGGAGGTGGCGTCGGTGCTGAGTCCGCTCGGCCTGACGCTGCCTGAATTTGTCTGCATGCGAATGCTTTCCATGAGTCCGGGGATGTCCAGCGCGGAACTGTCCCGGCAGGGCAACGTCACACCGCAGGCGATGAACACGGTGTTGCACAGGTTAGAAAATGCACAAGCGGTGACCAGGCCCGCATCGGTTCCGTCCGGTCGTGCGCTGCCGGCCACGCTCACCGCAGCAGGCCGAGCGCTGTTGAAGCGCGCGGAGGCAGCCGTCCGGGAGGCCGACCGCCGCGTCCTGGCCAAGCTGTCGCCAGCCGAACAGCGTGAATTCAAACGGATGCTGGCGGCTCTGGGATCCAACTAGTGCGGGCTAGGCCTTTTCGATGCGCGCCCATCCTCGGGCCTCTTCCAGCTCGTAGGCCAGTTCCAGTAGCCGGGTTTCCTGTCCTATGGCAGCGGAGAACATCATGCCCACCGGCAGGCCGTCGGCGGACTCGGCCAGCGGCAACGAGATCGCGGGCTCGCCGGTGACGTTGTGCAGCGGCGTGAACGCGACCCAATCTTCCAGCCGGTCGACGATCTGCTGATAGTCCGCAGTCGGGTCGAGGTAACCGATCCGCGGTGTCTCGTCGGCCAGCGTCGGGGTCAACACCGCGTCATAGCTCTGGGCGAAACGCGCGGTGAGTCGCCCCGCGGTTCGTAACCGCATGACCGCCAGCGGAATCCGGTGCAGGTTGCGGCGGGCATGCCGGTCCAACCCCAATGTCAGGTTGTCCAACCGGCTGCGGTCGAACCCGCGGCCGAACGCACGTCGGCTGACTTGAATTTGTCCCATCGACAGCAAGCCCCAGTACAGCACGAAGTCAGTGGGAAAGCTGGAGCGTGCTGGAGGTTCGTCGACGTGATCGACGCGATGGCCGAGCTCCTCGAGTAGCCCCGCGGATTTCAGTGTCAGCTCGCGCATTTCGGGGCTGCATTCGCGCGATACCGAGCGGGTGATGACCGCGATCCTCAGCCGCTTCTTGCCGGCGTGCTTCACGTCGCCGATCGGCGGCAGCTTCGGATCGCGCCAGATGCGTTCGGCTTCCCGGAAGAAGGCCGCGGTGTCGCGCACCGACCGGGTGAGCACACCGTTGGCGACGACCAGAACCGGCATCCGCCGCATGTGCTTCTCCACCGGCAACCGGCCGCGGGATGGCTTCAAACCGACGAGCCCGTTGCAGGCCGCAGGAATTCGGATCGAGCCACCGCCGTCGTTGGCATGCGCGATCGGCACCGCGCCCGCGGCGACGAAAGCGCCCGACCCGGACGACGATGCGCCCGCGGTATGGTCGGTGTTCCACGGATTGCGCACCGCTCCGAGTCGCGGATGTTCTGCACTGGCGCTGAATCCGTATTCCGACATTTGCGTCTTACCCAACGACGTCACCCCGGCGGCCAGATATAGCTGGGTGAAATCGCCGTCGACGGCGGCCGGCCGCGGCGCCCACGCGTCGGTGCCCAGCATTGTCGGCAATCCGGCGACGTCGACGTTGTCCTTGATGAACGTCGGCACGCCGGTGAAAAAGCCAGTGCCGGCTGGTCTTGACGCGTCGGCCGCCTCGGCGCGGGCCCGGTCGAATGCTCGATAAGCCAACCCATTCAGCGCGGGGTTGACGGCTTCGGTGCGCGCGATCGCCGCCTCGACGACCTCGGCCCTGCCTACCCGACCGGACCTCAGAGCATCGACGAGCCCAACCGCGTCGAGGTCGCCGAGCGCATCGTCACCAAATGCGTGTACGTGTCGCATCTGATGCTATTGCTGGCCGACCTCGAACCGAACGAACCGTGTCACGGTGACGCCGGCCTCGTCGAGCAGTGCCTTGACCGTCTTTTTGTTGTCGGACACCGACGGCTGCTCAAGCAACACGACGTCTTTGAAGAATCCGCCCAGCCGGCCCTCGACGATCTTAGGCAGCGCCTGTTCGGGTTTGCCTTCAGCGCGGGAAGTCTCTTCGGCGATGCGCCGTTCGCTGGCCACCACATCGTCGGGCACGTCGTCGCGGCTCAGGTAGCGGGCCTTGAGCGCGGCGACCTGCAGTGCGGCTGCGTGAGCGGCGTCGGCTCCCGACGTACCCGAGTCGCTGGTGTACTCGACCAGCACACCGACGGCCGGCGGCAGATCGGCGGAGCGCTTATGCAAGTAGGTTTCGACGGTGCCGTCGAAGAATGCGACCCGACGCAGTTCGAGCTTTTCGCCAATCTTGGCCGACAGGTCGGCGATGGCCTGCTCGACGGTTCTGTCGCCGGCGGGAGCGGCTTTGAGCGCATCGACATCAGCAGCTTTGGCCGCCGCGGCAGCAGTCACCACCTCATCGGCCAGCTTCTGGAATTCCGCGTTCTTCGCGACGAAGTCGGTCTCGCAGTTCAGCTCGATCAGCGCGCCATCGCGGGCGGCGACCAAACCCTCGGCGGTGGCCCGCTCTGCGCGCTTGCCGACATCCTTGGCGCCCTTGATCCGCAGCGCCTCGACGGCCTTGTCGAAGTCGCCGTCGGTTTCGGCCAACGCGTTTTTGCAGTCGAGCATGCCGGCGCCGGTCAGCTCGCGAAGTCGCTTGACGTCGGCAGCGGTGTAGTTGGCCAATGCTCAGCCTTCCTATGAAGCTTCTGTGGTTGATTCGGTTGGGGTTTCGGCGGAGGCCGCGACCGCGGCGGCCTGTTCTGCCGGGGCTGCTGTTGCCGTCGCCGAGGCCAGCAGCTCCTGCTCCCACTCGGCCAGCGGCTCGGCAGCATCAGCTTCGGGCTTGCCGTCGCCGCGGCCAATGCCGGCGCGCGCCTGCAGGCCCTCGGCCACCGCCGAGGCGATCACCTTGGTCAGCAGGGCCGCCGAGCGGATCGCGTCGTCGTTGCCCGGAATCGGGTAGTCGACCTGGTCGGGGTCGCAGTTGGTGTCCAGGATCGCGATCACCGGGATATTTAGCTTGCGCGCCTCGCCGACAGCGATGTGCTCTTTGTTGGTGTCGACGACCCAGACCGCTGATGGCACTTTGGCCATGTCGCGGATACCGCCCAGGCTGCGCTCCAACTTGTTCTTCTCCCGGGTCAGACCAAGGATCTCCTTTTTGGTGCGACCTTCAAAGCCGCCGGTCTGCTCCATCGCCTCGAGTTCCTTGAGACGCTGCAGCCGCTTGTGCACGGTGGAGAAGTTGGTCAGCATGCCGCCCAGCCAGCGCTGGTTGACATAGGGCATGCCGACGCGGGTGGCCTCGGCGGCGATGGACTCCTGAGCCTGCTTCTTGGTGCCGACGAACAGCACCGAGCCGCCGTGGGCGACAGTCTCTTTGACGAACTCGTAGGCCTTATCGATAAAGGTCAGCGTCTGCTGCAGGTCGATGATGTAGATGCCGTTGCGGTCGGTGAAGATGAACCGCTTCATCTTGGGGTTCCAGCGCCGGGTCTGATGCCCGAAGTGGGTGCCGCTGTCCAGCAGCTGCTTCATGGTTACTACGGCCATGCTTATGCCTTTGTGTGTCGGTTTTACGCCCGGCATCGGGTGAGGACGGGCCCTGGTGTCTGCGGGATGCCGGACCTGTCAGGTGACAGGACCGCGCGGCAACCGTTCGGCTGCAGACACGCGAAGTCAGCCCTGCTACGGGCTGCGCAGAGGAGTTTACACGGGTTCGCTTACGTGCTTTGTCCACAGCACTGGCTTGGCCGCGTTGCCGGCGCCGCGGTGAAGTAGCGATGTGCGATGGCTGGCGGTGATCCTCGCCTGGGCGCTGAGCTGTGTGTTGCCAGCTCACGGCGACGCCGTCCGCCTCGAGTGGCCGTTGCGGCCGCGTCCTCTGGTGGTGCGCATTTTCGACGCCCCGTCACCAAACTGGAACCGGGGCCACCGCGGTGTGGACCTGGCGGGCACCGCCGGGCAGCCGGTTTATGCCGCGGGCGCGGCGACGGTCATCTACACCGGGACGCTGACGGGCCGTCAGGTGGTGTCGCTTGCCCACCCGGGCGGTTTGCACACCAGCTATGAGCCGGTTCGGGCCACCGTGCGGGTCGGGCAGCTGCTGGCCGCCGGGACCGTGATCGGTGAACTGTTGGCCGGGCATCCGGGTTGTCCGGTCGCGGCGTGTCTGCACTGGGGTGCGATGTGGGGGCCGGCCTCCCGCGCGGATTATGTCGATCCGCTGGGATTGCTGGTGTCCACGCCGATCCGGCTCAAGCCATTGGCGGGTTAGCTTCTCGAGTAACGCCGGCAACAGCTGCCACAGCAGCCTCTGGCCCGCCGGACACGCTTTTTGCCCCCTTCGAGCGTAACGACGACTGGTACCACGGAATCGCTCGAAGGCGGGCAAATTGGGTGTCACCCCACTCAGTTACTGCTGTGACGAACGGTGCCTGCTCAGGCCCGCGGATGGGCTTGGTCGTGCACCGCCCGTAGTCGAGCAACAGTCACATGGGTGTAGAGCTGCGTGGTGGCCAGGCTGGAGTGGCCGAGTAACTCCTGGACAACGCGCAAATCGGCGCCGCCCTCGAGCAGGTGGGTGGCCGCGCTGTGCCGCAACCCATGCGGCCCCATGTCGGGTGCACCGTCCACCGCGGCCACGGTTTGGTGCACGACGGTCCGGGCTTGGCGCACATCGAGTCGCCGACCCCGGGCGCCCAGCAGCAGAGCCGGCCCCGATTCGATAGTGGCCAACGCCGGGCGCCCGTCGGTCAGCCAGCTACGTAACGCTTCCGCGGCGGGCTCCCCGAACGGCGCGGTGCGTTGCTTGTCCCCCTTGCCGAGCACGCGGACCAACCGATGCCCGGTGTCGATGTCGTCGATGTCCAAGCCGCAGAGCTCGCTGACTCGAATACCGGTGGCGTAGAGCAACTCCACGATCAACCGGTCCCGCAGGGCCAGCGGATCACCTTGCTGACAGCCGGATTTCGCAGCTGACATGGCGGCAAGGGCCTGGTCTTGCCGCAACACCGCCGGCAGCGTGCGCCGGGTCTTCGGCACCTGTAGCCGGGCAGCCGGGTCGGCGGTCAGCAGGCCGCGCCGCACCGCCCACGCAGTGAACGCCTTGACCGCCGAGGTGCGCCGCGCCAACGTGGTGCGGGCCACGCCGGCGCCTGCCGCCCCGGCCAGCCACGCCCGCAACGCCGGCAGGTGAAGCCCGTGTAGGCCGGTCCCGGGCGCGCGTTGGTCGAGGAAGGCGAACAACGACCGCAGGTCGCCCATATATGCGCGACGGGTATGAGCCGAGCGACCGCGTTGCAGCTCCAAGTAGCTGTCGAACTCGTCGAGGATCGCCTCCACTACCCCACGGTCGCAGACACCGGCGGTCTGGCTCAGCTGACGCGCCGCAGGGTGTCCGGAGTGAGATCAGCCAGTGACAGATACCCGTCGACGGCCATCGTCAGGTCGGCTTCGGCCAACAGTGCGCGCAGCACGTGCACGACGCCGTCGGCCCCGCCCAGCGCCAGGCCATAGGCGTACGGGCGGCCGATGCCCACCGCGGTCGCGCCGAGCGCGAGGGCTTTGACGATGTCGGCCCCGCTGCGGATTCCCGAGTCGAACAGCACCGGCAGCCCGTCGGCGGCCTCCACCACGCCCGGCAGGCAGTCCAGCGCGGGCAAGCCGCCGTTGGCCTGCCGGCCGCCATGATTGGAGCAGTAGATGCCGTCCACACCGCCGTCTTTGGCGCGACGCGCATCGTCGGGGTGACAGATGCCCTTGACGATTAGCGGCAGCTTGGTCAGCGAGCGCAGCCACGGAAGGTCGTCCCACGTCAACGGGTTGCCGAAGACTTGCGCCCAGCGCAGCACCACGGCCTGGGAGTTCTCTTCGGGGGGCTGCGGCAGGCTCGCACGAAACACCGGGTCACTGGTGTAATTGCTGAGGCAATGCCCGCGTAGCTGCGGGAAATTCGCGGTGCTCAGGTCGCGGGGACGCCAGCCCGGCACCCAGGTATCGAGGGTGACCACGATGCCCTTGAAGCCGGCCGCCTCGGCGCGATGCACCAGGCTGGCGGCCAGGTCGCGATCGGTCGGGGTGTAGAGCTGGAAGAAACCGGGGGTTTCCCCGAACTCGGCCGCGACGTCTTCGAGCGGATCAACCGTCAACGTCGACATCACCATCGGGACCCCCGTGCGGGCGGCGGCGCGGGCGGTGGCCAGGTCGCCGTGGCCGTCTTGGGCGCAGATCCCTATGACGCCGATGGGGGCCATGAAGATCGGCGAGGGCAGCGTCAGCCCGAACAGGTCGACGGACAGGTCACGGTCTTTTGCGCCGACGAACATTCGGGGCATCAGCCCCCAACCCTCGAACGCGGTGCAGTTGGCCCGTTGGGTGCGCTCGTCGCCGGCGCCGCCCGCGACATATGACCACAGCGACGGCGACAGTGTCGACGCAGCCCTGGCCTCCAGTTCGTTGTAGGCCAACGGTAACGACGGCACAACTCCGGACAGGCCTTGCAGGTAGATCTCGAACTGGTAGTCCCCGAATGCCATGAACGACAGGATGCCAGCCGGCAATCAGTCGGCTGCGCCCGCTGCCTCCGCGTCGGCCTCTTTCGAGGCAAGTTCCTTCTTCCACTGGCGAAACGTCTCTTCGGTGCGACCGCGGCGCCAGTAGCCCGAGATCGACGCCCACTTGGAATCGACTTCGCGGTCATTGCGGATATAGGGCCGCAGGTTGTGCATGACGGCCTGCGCCTCACCGTGAACGAAGACGTGCGCCTGCCCGGGAAGCCACGGCGCGGACTTGACCGCCTCGATTAACGGCGCGAAGTCGCCGGCCCGGTCCTCGCTGATCAGATCGGCTCGCCCGCCGCGGTAAATCCAGTCGATCTGGACACCGTCCGGAGCGTTCAGCGGGATTTCGTCTGCCGGTCCGGCGATCTCGATGAACACCTGGCCAATTGCATTGGCGGGCAATGCTTCCAGCGCAACGCCGATGGCTGGCAGCGCAGTCTCGTCGCCGGCCAGCAAATGCCAGTCGGCGGCCGGATCCGGGGCGTAGGCGCCGCTGGGCCCCATCAGGTAGGCCGGCTGGCCTGGCTCGGCCGTCGCGGCCCACGGTCCGGCCGTGCCGTGCTCACCGTGCACGACGACGTCGATGGCGATCTCGCGAGTGTCCGCGTCGGCCCGCCGCACCGTCAAGGTCCGCACCACCGGCTGCTTGGCGGCAGGCAGGTCGGCGAAACTGTCAAGTGTCAACGGCCGGGGCAGGCGGGCCATGTCGACATCGTCGGCCACGAATACCAGCTTGACGTAGGAGTCGGTGAACTTGCTGGGCGTGAAGGTGTCGAAGCCGCTGCCGCCGAGCACAACCCGAAACATGTGCGAGGTGAGCTGTTCGCGGCGCACCACTTCGAAGGTGTGCACTGGTCGACCGGCCACAGAGGTCCTTTCCTTTTTGCACCCTTTCGGCGTAACCCCGTCGACTATACGAGCGGCGTCTTCACACCGCCGGGCGGCGATTCCGCACGATCCGCCAGCGGCCGTCGTGCCGCTCGGCCAGCCCGGCGACCTCCAGCATCGCCAGCGGCGCCAGGACCCGCGCCGGCATCAACGCGGCAGCGACGGCGATCTCGTCGATCGTGGCAGCCCCGCGGCCGGGCAGCGCCTCATACACCTGCCGCTCGGCGTCACTGAGCGTGTCGAGCGTCGTCGCGGGCCGGGGCTCCTCGGGCGCAAGCTCTCCGATCCGGCCCACCAGCTCAACGATGTCCTCACTGCGAGTGACGACTTCGGCGCCGGCACGCAGCAGGGCGTGGCAACCCGTCGACGCCGACGAGGTCACCGGTCCGGGAACCGCACCCACCACCCGACCCAATGCCCGCGCCCACCCGGCGGTGTTCGCCGCACCGCTGCGCAAACCGGCCTCCACCACCACCGCCGCCCCGGCGAACGCGGCCACCAATCGATTACGCGTCAGAAACCGGTGCCGTGCCGGCCGCACGCCGGGCGGGTATTCGCTGACCAACAACCCGCTGCCCGCGATACGATGCAGTAACCCGGAATGTCCTGCGGGATAGGGGATGTCGATCCCGCCAGCCAAGACTGCGACAGTGATGCCGTCGGCCGCCAACGCCGCGCGGTGGGCCGCCCCGTCGATGCCGTACGCCCCGCCCGAGACAACTGCGACATCGTTCTCCGCTAACCCCGCTGCCAAATCGGCGGCCACCTGCTCGCCGTAGCCGGTCGCCGCGCGGGTTCCGACGACCGCGGCTGCCCGCTGGGCCGTCTCGTCCAGCCGAGCCGGCCCCAACGCCCACAGCACCAACGGCGGTTTGCCCTGTGGCTTCGCGCCGGCTGCTTCACCGCCGAACGCGACGAAGGCCAGCGTCGGCCACTCGTCGTCGTGGGGTGTGATCAGTCGACCGCCGCGGCACATCAATAGTTCGAGATCCTGCGCTGCCCGGTCGATTTCGCGCCTCGCCTCGGTGCGTCGGACCAGTACGTCATCGACGTGGCCGCGGCGCACCCGTTCGGCCGCTTCGACCGGCCCTACCCGGTCCACCAGGTCTGCGAGTTCAGCGCAGGGTGGTTCGACAACCCGGGACAGGTAGGCCCATGCTCGTTGCGTGGGGTCGGTCATCGCGAGGCTCCAGGCTGACGGAAGCTCAACGCGACAGCAACCTCGTCAAGTCCCGGTGCGGTGCGGCCGCCCAGATCGGCCAACGTCCATGCAACCGCGAAGGCTACAGACTCGCATAGGTGAGGCCACCCGTTTCTAGAACCATTTTGCGTGCAGCTACGACTTGTCGAAGGTCCGACCAGGACTGTTCTGATCCGGCGCATCTCGGTCCGCTCAGCGGACCGAGCTCTCGCCCAACCGACAGCTCAATTCCTAGCGTAGTGTATTGACGAGTCAGATCGTCCGAGACCTAAGGGGCCCGATACGCATGGCGAAGTCGAAAACGGACACCCGCCGTCTGATCGAAACCAATCTGCCCGGCTATCGGACATTTGAGAAGCCGCCTGAGGGTTTTTCACCGCTTCGCGCAACCGATGCCGAATTGCGGAAACATGGGCTACCCCGACGCCCGGACCCTGAGCGGTTCCCCCGCGAAGCGGTGCAATGGCGGCATATGATGGCGAGCATCAAGAAATTCGTGACACCTGAGCTCACGCTGCTACCGGAAATAGTCCATGGTTTGCAACCCCTGCCGGTATTCGGGGACCAAGACGCTACGTCTCCCATCTGGAGTGGTCTCACTGTACAAGCAAGTACCGGTGAGAAATGGACTGATATTTGGGGAACCTGGGTTGTACCAAGGGTTGTTGGTAAGGCTGGGGACGAGAGCGCGCTCTGGATCGGGTTGTTCGATAGCCAATCACTGTTTCAAGCGGGAACCGATCAAGAAGTTACAGCCACAGCCGCTAATACATACGCGTGGTTTGAATGGTTCCCTGGTCCTTCAGTACAAGTCGGGCTTGAGGTGCTGCCCGGGGATACCGTCACCGTTTATGTTCAGCCCACAAACGACGGTACGGGTAGCGGCAGTATTTCCATCACGAATCGGACCACTGGCACCGCAACTGCGCCCATTGTTGTCCCGCCGCCAACCACCGATTTCAACAACAACCCGATTAGTCCTCCCATTCAGGACGTACCCAACCAGCAAGCAGTTTGGACAGCGGAACGGCCATCCCACGTCCAAAAGGGCAAACCGGTGCCAACACCGCTTGCCGATTTCGGTGTGTCTGGGTTCCTCGACGGCGCAGCAGTTGACAGCATTGGGCCGTGTGACACCATCACCTACATCGGTGAAAACGATAATGGAACGTTGCTGGAGATGCTAGCTAACGATAATGCGTCTCCACTCGCCTTCGCGCTGGAGCAACCTGGGCTAATTATTTACTTTGTTGCGGCCGGACCGTAGCAGAATGGTGCCCGTCATCCGCTTGGGTAGCGGTCCTTCTCATTGCTCGGTCAACATCGGTGACGGCCAGGAGGAACCGCCAGGCCAGGCTTCACGTCCAACACGGTGTGGATGACGACGAACGCCAAGCATTGCAAATTGAAGGGCTCGACCCCGACGGTCCCGCGGTCATCGCGGCGATAGACCTTGTCCGATGGGAACTCTCGCTCGGTACTTGAGTCACCGCACCCGCGCGATGGGCGTCCGTGCACAGTGTCCAGGCCACCACAAAGGTTCGGAGATAGCAGATTAGGCGAAAGCGTCCTCGCCGTTTGGCAAGCCGTGACTGATTCCATCCCAGTACCGCGCACCAGTGTTTGCACATGCAATAAGGTTCTCCTCGGTGAACGAGATTCGCCGGGAGGACCGCAGTATGACCACCGCCCGGCTCGGCTCGGTGCATATAGGCGTGTCCGAAACAAGCGATACCAGAATTTAGAACCCTATAATCTACTTATGACACTGGTACTCGCTTATGCGAATCAGGAATTCGTGACTATCGCGGCCGATAGACGTATTACAAAAACAGATGGAACGTTTGGAGAAGACGCGTTTACCAAAGTAGCGGTTGTATATAATCAATTTTTAGTCAGCTTCACAGGACTTGCCGAACTGGGGCCGGCAAAGCAAACAATGGAGTGGTTCGTAAACACGGCAGCGAAGTTCCCTTCGAATTTCGACTTCGGCGGAATTGCGGAAGAAGCTACAAAAGCTGTAAACAGTGTACGAACTACGCGAAAGGCTAAGCGTCTCGCTTTCGCCGGTGTCGGTTACGACGATAAACGTAGAATTACCTACGTTTTGATTAGCAATATGCACTCAGAGGATGGCGATGCTTTGGCAGAAGCACGCGACACGTTCACATGCTTCATCGACCATCCACCACGAATAGGTGAGCTTCGCTGCGTTGGCCTGCAAATACCGAAAGAGGCAGGCCACGAACTGTTAGAGAGACTGGACAGCTCGCATGGCGAGAAGTTACCTTCGATAAATCGGGTTCAGAAGATATTAGCAGGGGCAATAGCCGCGTCGGCAGGAAAGTATATTAGCAGGACGGCTCTGGTAGTGAGTCTGAAAAGTGATGGCAGTGGAGCTCAATTCGATGTAGTTACTCCGAGCTCAAAACCAGGACAGGTAGTTGATATCGCGTCTCCATACGTTCTTTTTCGGGACGGATCAATAAAGGTTATGCCAAATCAGAGGCTCCGCAGGGCAAAGCGTGGCCTAACGCCAAAGGCAAAGAGTGGCAAAAAACGGAAGTGATCGGCTTTCTAAATTAGCAACACCTCTTCCGGTCGACGATGCGCGAGCCGCTCATCGTAGGATCGGTCAATTTCTTCAAGGAGGCCGTGAGTCGTATAACCGCCTGTAAGCGCCAGTTTCAGGAATTCCTCCGCCACCCGCCGGCCGTTGATCAACGCAATAGGATACTTGTCCTCGATTACTTCTTGTTGCAACGACGGCGTGAAGAACTCGTCGTTACGTAACAGCCAAACCAACCCCGTTGAAGTCGTGCAACGGTTCGCGCGATATCTCGAGCACTCGTCGACTCCGCGTCGCACTTCGCCTGACCGAGAACGACTAAGGGAGGTCCGAGCGAATCTGTCACCTATATCCAGCCGGCCGATGAAGTCGATACCGAAATCATGGCCACGTCGGCTAATCCATCCGAGATGGTAGTTTCCCGCTTCACCTCCAAGGACTGACTCAGCGATTCGTTCGGCGACTGCTTCGAACCTGTGCTTCCGTCCCTCGTAGAACGAAATGATCTCCTCGAGAATTTGTTCTTCGCGGCTTCCGGTTCGGGTCGCTGCTCTTCGGCGACACCATGGCTATTTTTGCGACAGAGCGACGAATTCGAGGCCGCGCGGCGATGCCCTCTTCTACCCAAAGCTGCCAACTCACTGGGGCCAGCTGAGGCACTCCTCGTCGGTTGCATCTTTGATCGACGTGCTGAGATCCAGTCCCACGAAAATTCCTCACCCTCGGCCGCCAGGTCGAGTATCAGCAGCTCGAAAGAGTAGTTCGCGAAAGGCCGGCCGCTTGCGACGTCAATCTGCGTCACTAGGCGAACTCTGTCGATGATCCCCAGACCCGCGAATTCGACGAATCCTTTTTGCTTCCCATTGCGCGGTACACGTCTGAAAACTACAAGTGGCTCGGCGCGGAGGCGTTCGGTTGAAGTCTGGCGAGCTATGACGATTAAAAGTGTCCCGCATCTGGCGGTTCCCCAGCGTCTCAGGCGCATTGGCATGGTTCGCCTTACTGTCGCCGTAATACAGGGCATAACCAAAATCGGGGTCAATGACGTCCTGCCACGGCGTCGCATCGGAACCGACCTTGTGCGGACTGCTGCCAAGCAGGACTGCAGGAACCGTCGACCACTGGGCGACGTCAGTTCCTTGATCGTGTTGATACCCCGCTCGAGTTGTGCGCGCGTCGCTTCCGGGGTCGAGGTGACATGCCAGAAGCTCGGTAGACCTCCACGGTAGGAAGGCCGGATCTTGGACTGGTCGTACCGAAAAACATCGCCTATACGCATCAGCCGATTATCGAGGTACGAAAATCGGGGGCCGTGCATCCGCTGCGCCGACGCAGTCGGACTTGTCGAGCGCCTCGGGTTGAACGAACTTTTTGTCCCCGTCGTTGCATCCAGCTAGCGATCGCTGGCCGGGGTCAAAACAGAGTGCGTGTCGCTACGTGCACTCGGGCCGAGATTGTGCGATTCTGTGCGGTTGCCCACGAGAAGGGAGCCGCGCGAGTGTGATCAGCACAGGAAGGACTGTGGATATGACAGAGGGTGACGAACAGGAAGACGTAGAGCGTGTACGAGTCTGGGTCGGCCGGCTGCAAGAGTTCACCTCGGCGCTGGACGCCATTGAGGGCACCACGCCAAGCGAGTTCGGCGAAAACGTATGTGACGCATGGCAGAGCGTCGTCATGTCAGATCCTCCCACCGCCGAAGACGAGCCGGCCATCCTGATTGCCTGGGAGGCGCTTAACGCTCTGACAAAAGTGATGGCCAAAGCGGCTATGGACTGGGCGGACACGCCCGATGTTCGAGACAGGCTGACGCGAGATGCTGCCCAGCAGCTTGCGAAGCATGAGTTGGATGGCATCGTGCGCGATGGCCGGCGTTGGCTGTCAGATGAGATGCCGTCGGCGGAACAGATCGAGCAGCGGCTTGCCGCCGTAGCTGCGGACGTGAAAGGGGCAAAGGGCGTGGTCGAGAAGCGGAATGCCGAGTTCGACGAGGATGACGCCCAGGCCGCCGCTGATCGTTATGGAGCGATTTTGGGCTACCACGACCCAAACCATGACGCAGAGATCATCTTTACAAAGGTGTGTTCGTTCACCGAGGACGAGAACAGGCGCTACCTGGATGCCTACGACCGGATTCGGCGGATGCTGGACAGTGAGTTGTTGCGGCACATCTCCGATGAGAGCGATGTGGTCTGTGACGTGCTAATGGGGATTCTTCGAGATTTACGAGACGACCGAATTTCGTTGACCGATGAAGACGCCATTGATGAGCGCAGGCGCAAACTTCGCTCGGCGTTGATCTCTTTCACCGGCGCACTGCAGATTCACGAGGATCAGACGATTCGCGCTGCCCGAAACACCTTCGGCCGAAACACGCCGGAAGTACAGGCGGTCCAGACCCTGTTCAACAGTTTGAAGAAGACGGCGTTTGAGTATCGTTGGCTGGAAGAACTGCGCGATGCGCTGCAGCACGGCGACATCAACGCGTTCAAGTACGACTTCACTGCACGGCTGCACGGCGAGCCTGCGGTGAACGTGTACATGGATCGCGAGTACATGCTGGGGTTCACCAGGGAGGCCAGGAACAAGCCGTGGCTCAACCGTAGTGAGCTGCACGCGATGACTTCTGATCCCAGCGTGCTGGACATGATCAAAGCGATAAAGCTTGAAATGGGCGAGTTGCAGGAGAAGCTGGACGAGATCCTCTACACGAACGTGGCTGACGATGCCGCCACCATCAAGGAACTGATCGGCCGATTCGAGGGCAGGCAAGGCCTGTATGCGATGCAAACCGGTCCAGGTTTCACGCGACGTACTTTGATGCCGCCACTTCATCGCCTAGCGCCGCGCGTGCTGGCCTTTGCGGACAACTACCAGGCGGAGGCGTGAGCCGCTTGCCCGGGCGTGCGCCGTCGCTATCGGTTGCCAGCGCGGTCAAAGTCACGCGACTGACGGCAACCACCTACAAAGCGCCGGTTTTCGACCGGTCGCGCCGCTTATCCGCGGACGGGAATTGAAGCCCTGAGGCGCACAAATGCTGAGCTGGGCGGACGGGGCTGGAACCCGCGACCAACGGATTATGAAACGGAGGATCCGGAGGATTCCGGTTATACCCAGTTATGCGTTGCGCGGCAATTGCTTTCGCGTTGACAGACTGCCTAATGAATCCGGTCGATTCCCAGTGTTTCGTGGTCATTATCGGTGAATAACGATGGGGCAAGGCACTGTGCTTTGATCGCGCCCCATAGCGACGACTTGGGCTGCCGTGTTGCCGATCCGTCCTGTGGTGGAGCGGGATCGTCCCCGCCTTTGCAGCCAGCTAGCGATCGGTAGCCGGGGCAGGCATCACGCCGGTCGTGTTTTGTTTCTCAGCTAACAGCGTCGTAAGGTGCGTGATCTGCGACCGCAGTTCGTCGATTTGCGCGGCGGTTGCGGCTTGCTTTGTGCTGTCCTCCTGTGCGACACGCTGCACGATCCAAGTTGCCACCGTCGCGGTGATCATGCCGATGAGACTGATACCGCCGAGCATGAGCAACACCGCAACTAAACGACCATTTACGGTCACCGGATAGAAATCGCCGTATCCCACGGTGGTGATCGTGGCGATCGACCACCAAACTGCGTCACCGAAGTTCTTAATGTGGGCGCTTGGGTCGGAACGTTCAGCATCAAGAACGGCGAGCGACGCTGCATAGACCAGGAGCACCGCGCTGCCAGCGGTATAGATGACGACGCGGCCACGGATGGCATCGCCGAACGCCTTTTGCAGGGCCGCGACTATGAGGACCAATCTCAGCAAACGGAGTGGTCGCAGGAAAGGGAGGACGACTATCGCGAGATCCAACATGTGCTGGACGAACCACCGCCCTCGCTGGTGGGCCAACGTGAGCCGGATCAAGTAGTCGATGGCAAATCCGGCCCAGAGCGCGTACAGGATCACTTCCAACATGCGCAAGGCTGGTTCCCGAGGATGAGCCAGCACCTCGACGGAGTAAGCGGCCAGAAAGATGACAGCGACGCAGGCGAGCGGCCACTCTGTGCGGTCTTCCCAGCGTTCCAGCATCGATTGTGAACTCATGATTTGACCTCGCTCGATCAGTGATGCACCTCTCCCCGGGCGCGAAGGCTAGCACTCCGCCCGCCTTTGCCTGGTCTGGACATCCGAGGTGCCCGGGCTACTGGGCCCGTTCCGCCAGGATTCGTTAATACCATCGCCCGACTTACGCCGAGGGCTTCGCTCGTATCACGCGGTCGGAACGAGAGGGCCGCACGACACGCTCCCCCTGAGGGGCGTCCAGCGGATAGCCGTGGTAGTGGTGTCCGATCCGGAGTTGAGTAGCACCGTCGAGCTGTGTCAGAACAGCTCGATTAAGTGTTGTCCGAGGGCTTTCGCAAGCGGGACTGGCACTGCGTTGCCAATTTGGCGAGCGATCGAAGCTTTCGACCCGACCCACTTGTAGTCGTCTGGGAAACCTTGGATCCGCGCCGCCTCGTGGTGTGTAAGAGCGCGATGCTCGGTGGGATGAAGGTAACGTCCCTTTTCGGGCTTGAAGAACTCCGTTCTGATAGTCACCGACGGCTGATCCCATCGCAATCGCCCCATCACATCGCCAGCGCCTGTCTTATGCCGCTGCCAACAGGTCGGCAGCAAATCGTTCGGAATACTGAACCTATTCCCACCAGGCGGGATGTGCGAGAAGCGCATGAGCGAGCGGTCCTCGTACCAGCGCGTCAGATGGAGGTCAGTTGTTCGGAAGACGCCGGGCAACTCGGTACCCCATCTACTAGTCCAGACGGCAGGCAGATCGATTCGTGACACGGACTCGGGAAGCCCTGCCAGAGCATCCTTGAGGTTCAGTCGCTGTTCACGATTACAGTTCGGAGCTGGAAACTTCGGCGGCGGCAGGTCGCGGTGATGACCGATGAGGATGACCCGCCTCCGTAGTTGAGGCGTGCGGAAATCAGCCGCGTTCAGCAATCGCGCTTCGAACGCATAGTCGCCCAAGCGATTACTCGGCTGACACTGGCGTTTGAACCGTTTGAACTGGTCCGAGGTGAGAAAGGCCGGAACGTTTTCCAAGATGAAATATTGAGGCCGGGCTCGACGAATCGTGTCTGCGTAGCGCAGCCACAGCTGATTACGGCGGTCGAGTGCATCTTGCGTGCCAAGTGCAGAGAATCCTTGGCAAGGCGGCCCCCCAACGAGGATGTCGGCGCTCGGGATGTCCTCGTTCTTCAGCCAGGTTTCAATATCCCCCGCGAATACGGGGCCGCTTCCGTGGTTCTCGGCGTAGGTAGCAGCAGCTTCTAGATCACTTTCGACGGCGCGTACGGTAACGAACCGGTTCGACGTTTGCGCCAAACCCTCGGTAAGTCCGCCTGCGCCGCAGAAGAGATCCAGAACGCGCACAGGATGACGTGCCAGTACTCGCCTGCTCGCACCCATGTGAGAAACATAGCCGGCTACACCGACGAGTGAGATTCTTTGTATCAGATTGAGACTGGCCCGAGAGCTAATCTCGATACGTGGTCACCGAAGGTCCACTTACCGACGCTGCGACGTCGCAGCGAATGGCTCGCCAGCGCACGAAAGACACCGACGCCGAACTCGCGCTCAGGCGCATCTTGCATTCCCGAGGTCTTCGCTACCGCATCAACCGCCCACTGCATGGCCTCCCACGCCGCCGAGCGGACCTCACTTTCGCATCACTAAAGATTGTGGTGTTCGTCGACGGATGCTTCTGGCACGGCTGTCCAGATCATGGCACGTGGCCCAAGCGAAACGATGGGTGGTGGGCAGCCAAGCTCCGACGCAATGTCGAGCGCGACCGCGAGACCGATGCACACATGCAAGCGGCTGGCTGGAAGGTCCTGCGGATCTGGGAGCATGAGTCCGCCGAAGAAGCCGCGGACCGCGTAGAGGCTCTCGTGCGATCGTCGTTGATGCGTCGTTTAGCACGGTTCCGTCGGTGATCTCTGGTAACCAATTGCATGCGGGCTTGCGACATGCGGGGATCACGCCGGAGGCGAAGGCTCATCGCACCAGCGCCTCTGGTGCCCTCGACGCAAGTCATCCGCATGACTATGTTTGATGACAGGGGGCTTCGTGACAGTCGACACCGACGTCGTGGACCGCATCCAACTTGCACCGGACGCTGGTCTCGTAGACAGCCTCGGCGCGAACCACACTCTCGAGTCCGCGGTCGCAGACATCGTCGACAACAGCGTTGATGCGAAAGCATCGAGAGTCTCGATTCGCTTGCTGACCGAGCAAGATCGTTTGGTTGAGATCCAGATACTCGACAACGGCCGAGGGATGGGCGATAAGCGAATCACGAGAGCCATGACGATCGGCCACAAACGCCAATACGTCGAGACCGACCTCGGCCATTTCGGCATGGGCTTAAAAGCCGCGTCCTTCTCGCACAGCAACGTCCTCACACTTTGGTCTTGTAGTAGCAACAAGGTCCCCGTAGGACGCCGGATCCGTCGAGCAGACTTCTCGAAGGATTTCTCTTGCGAGGTGCTAGCCACCGACGCTGCCGCGGCCGCAGCGTCGGCTCGCGCGATTGTGTTCGGATCGGAAGAGGGAACATCTGTCGTCTGGACGCAGATCCGCAACGCCTATCGCGGCAAGAATCAGGCCGATGCCAGAGAATGGCTTGCCAATGCTGAGCAGTCGCTCCGATCGCATCTGGGCCTGGTGTTCCATCGTCTGATCGAAAGCGGACAGTTGCGGATCGAGGTGACCGCCGACGAGCGTGATCAAATTGCGCTGGCGATCGGTGTGCCGGTCACGGCAATCGATCCTTTCGGATACGCAACGTCAGGGCACCCTGGCTATCCAAAAGACCTTTTGGCGCGTGCCGCAGGGAAGTCAGTTGGTCTCCGGTGTCACATCTGGCCGCCAAAATCCGACATCACGGGGTTTCGTATCGGCGGCAAGCCAGGCGAGTCCTACCAGGGCTTCTTTATCTATCGGAACGATCGGCTCCTCCAGGCTGGCGGGTGGTCCGGCATAGTGATGCCAGGCCCAACGCGTCAGCTGGCGCGCGTCGTGTTGGACGACGTTGCAGCGATCGGATCGTTCGTGACCATGAACCCCGAAAAGCAGGGGCTGAAGTTTGAGCCGGTGTTTGAAGACGCCATCGAACAGGCGCTAGCTGCGG
Organism: uncultured Actinomycetota bacterium; assembly: GCA_963838755.1. Classification (GTDB taxonomy): domain Bacteria; phylum Actinomycetota; class Actinomycetes; order Mycobacteriales; family Mycobacteriaceae; genus Mycobacterium. Next base: position 360,202 of record CAWISO010000027.1, read on the forward strand.
ATGGCACTACGTTTGTGCAGTTTCTGACTGATGCGGAGTCGGTTTACGTCGACTCAAAGAAAAGGAATCGATCCCGCAAGCCCGCGATCCCACCTGACAAGGGCTTCGCACCGAAGCTGCGAAGGATCATCGGCAAGGAACTGCCCATGATCGACGGTGACGCCCTGCGGCTGCAGTGGCGGCAGATGCCCGAAGGCGAGTTCCTCGATGTAGACCATTCGCAACGAACTCTGTGGTTAAACACGCGCTATCGGTCGCTATTCGCGCCCGAGCGCGGCAGCCTGAACGACGCGCCAGTAATGAAAGCTCTGCTATATCTCCTGACCCACCATGTTTTCGAGGGGCAGTATCTGGGTGCAAAAGATCGTGACGAGATCGCGCTCTGGAAGAGCGTCCTTGGCGCTGCCGCGTTGACCGAGCAGCAGATGCGAGATCGCTGAGAGGAGGTTGGCGAAGTTGGCGGACGAGTTCCACGACGCTCGACATCTTACTTACTCGAGCCTCGAATTGCTGTGGCAAGGCGGTGCACCCTTGGTTCTGCCCGTACAAGGAACTCCCGTGTGCAAGCTTGAGATCGACCCTGAGGCCGGGCACATCACACTCGTCACTGACTACCAGGTGCCCGAACCTGCCTTGGCGAAACTGCAGAACATTAGCTTCGAGGCGGTGCACAGCGATGGGCAGGATCTGGCTCGCATCACCGTGTGCGTTGATCAAAACATCCACGGAGCGTACGGACTCCTCGCCGTCATAGCCGATGAGGTGCAAATTGAAAAGTCGCCGCTCGCCGTGGCAGTCGCAGTCGGTGTCGAACAGTACAAGGACATGCTGACTGCGCGCAGAGGGCTTACGCCGGAAGAGGAGATCGGACTAGTCGGCGAACTGCTGTTCCTGAACCACCTGATCTGCACGATCGGTTCGGGACCCGCGGTGGAAGCGTGGAAGGGCCCCGTGTCCGAAGAGCACGACTTCGTCTTTGACGCTTTCGATCTCGAAGTGAAGACAACCGTGTCCGAGCGGCGTCGTCACATGATCGCCGGCCTAGCTCAGTTGGTTCCCCGCAAGGATGCCTTACTGACCCTGCTTTCCATCCAGATCACCCGCGTCGCAGGTGCCGATGGCCTCACGCTTCCGAGCCTGGTAGGGCAGGTACGCACGTCGGCCGGCGGACACGTTGTAGAACTTGATCGTCTTTTGGCCGCGGCCGGATGGAATGCAGAAGACGGCGATCTTTACCCGACGCTGTGGGCACTTCGCAACACGCCCAGAGCGTATTTTGTTGATGCGGAATTTCCCGCTATCACCGCCGCCGCGCTGGTATCTGCGATCCCTAATTCCGAGCTCGTGTCGGACGTGTCGTACAGGGTGGACGTTACGGACATGGAGCACGACACACTTCCTGTGCCGCTGTCGGAGTTCGCGGAGCCGAAGGGAAAATGACATGACCTACCAGCGACCGGGATGGGCTGACGCTTTCAGGGAGTTGCTCACGGGGTTGACAGACGGCCTGCCGAAGCCGCTTCTCGCTGGGCTCGGCTATTTCGCGCAAACGAATGTCACATCAGGCGACCTCGTCGACTACATTGCTCAAGCGGAAGAAAGCGATCCGGCCCTCACTCAGTTGCGCTTAGCAATGGCGCGATGGGATGCCGACGAGGCCAACAGCTTTCCGAATGCAGGTGGCACGCCCACACTACCGCGTTCGGACCAGCGCAGAGCTTCGATCTACATCGCGCTGGCACTCGACCAAGATGTCGCTGAAGCGGTGACGGTTCGCGTGCCAGTCTTCAAGAAACCGGTGATCGAGATCTCGAAGAACTTTGAGCCGTGGTACGTCGAGGCTCGGAAGTTGCGCACGAGCGTTTATTGGGATGACTACGAGCGCCATCTTCGGGACACGAAGAAATGGTCCGCCGACGCCATCGCCTCTCTCGACGAGACAACGACTGACGTGATCGAGCGACTCAGCGACCCGACCCGCGGCTCGGTGAAGCAGACCAAGGGCCTCGTAGTTGGTTATGTACAAAGCGGGAAAACCGCCAACTTCACAGGCGTCGTCGCCAAGGCCATCGACGCGGGCTACCGGCTGATCATCGTGCTCACGGGGACAATTGAAATCCTGCGCGCACAGACACAGCGTCGCATGGACATGGAACTTATGGGCGTCGAGAACATCCTCAAGGGGCAGGACCCGCAGGATCCCCAAGTCGTTAAAGAACTTGACTATCAACAAGATACCGAGTGGATTGCGGACCGGTTTCTCCGACATGGAGCTGCGCTAGAGCAGGACGCAGTCGTACACATTGATCGTGTAACCACTCATCGCAGCGACTACAAACGACTTCCTCAAGGCCTGACGAAGCTGAAGTTCCACAAGTACGACAAGGCGCAGCCTCTTAACGCCCCGGCGAACCTCTTCCGGTTGGATGCCTACGTCGCGATCATTAAGAAGAACCCTGCTCCGCTGAAAAAGCTGATCGCGGACTTGAAGCCGATTCAGGGAGACCTGGCTCAATTACCAGTGTTGATAATCGATGACGAATCCGACCAGGCGTCGGTCGATACGACCAACCCGGCCAAGTGGAAAACGCAGACGCCGGCCGACCGTCAGCGAACGACGATCAACAAGCTGATCACGGGCCTGCTCGAACTCTGTCCGCGTGCACAGTACGTCGGATACACGGCTACACCGTTCGCGAACGTGTTTGTAGATCCCGACGACGAACGCGACTTATTTCCTTCGGATTTCGTGCTCTCTTTGTACAGGCCGCCAGGCTACATGGGTGTGCAGGAGTTTCACGATCTTGGGAAACGCTGGGACGACGAAGAAAAAACAATCGCGAGCTCTAACGAGCTTGCCTACGTCAGAAGCCTAGTGGGGGATGCCGACGAGGATCCGAAGCGCAGGGACGAAGAACTGCAGCAAGCATTGGATGCTTGGATCCTCAGCGGGGCAATCAAGAAATTTCGTGAATCCGTGTCCGGCCTGTCATTCCGCCATCACACGATGCTGGTCCATGAGTCGGTGAAGCAAGCCGAACACCTCGCGACAGCCGAGAGCGTACGGGCACTGTGGAAGGCATCTAAACCGACGACGGCTACTGGTTTGACGAGACTGCAGAAGCTATATGACCGCGATTACTATCCTGTGATGGTGGCACGCGTCAAAGGCTTGCCGATCCCCGACTCATTCGATGCACTAAAACCTTTCATCGCCACCGCGTTTTCCCAGATGACTGTCGATGGCGATCCCGTCCTGATCGTTAACTCCGACAAGGCGATCCAAGACCAACAGAAGAAACTCGACTTCGAGGCAGAGCAGGTCTGGCGGATCCTAGTCGGCGGTACGCAGCTCAGCCGAGGATTTACCGTCGAAGGGCTGACAGTTTCCTACTTCCGCCGAAAAGCAGGTCAAGCCGATACCTTGATGCAGGCTGGCCGCTGGTTCGGCTTCCGTCCTGGGTATCAAGATCTCGTTCGTTTGTACATTCGCAGGGACAAGAAGGTCGACCTGTACGAAGCGTTCGAAGCACTGCTGATGGACGAGGAAGCGTTCCGGGAAGAGCTTCGCCAGTATGAGGGATTTGATGAGACGGGCAAGCCGCTGGTCGAACCACGGCAGATACCGCCGCTGGTGAGTCAACATCTTCCGTGGCTGCGGCCTACCGCCCGCAACAAAATGTGGAACGCTGTTATCGATTCCAAAGCGACTGCAGGTGGCATACAAGATCGGTATGGACTCCCGCCGCGAGGTGCACCCGAGAACGAACAGAACCTCATCTCCGTCGCTGTGCCGCTCCTCGAAGCTGCCGCTCACGACGAGGTGCTCAAGTACGAGCTTTCCGATGGTCAGAGTGGTGAAGTAGAGGTAAAGCTCGGAACAATCACGGCTCGTCATTTCCGCGAATTATTCAACAGCCTGGCGTGGCACGAGCGTTACGACGAAGTCATCGGGCCGTTCGCCAAGTTCCTCGTTAGGGCAACGAGCGACGCCCGGATCAGCGAATGGGTCGTCGTCTGGCCCCAGCCGCAGAAGAGCGTCGGTACAGTGAACCTACCTGGTGTTGGCGCAGCACCAGTCATCAAGCGCAATCGCAGAAACGGTACCCGCATCGATTTCGTTGGCTCCGATCGGAAACACGGCAACGCCGCGCTCGCGTTCGCGAGGGGCGAAGCCGCCGGCGGTCTACCGGCTGCGGATGGAAGAGGCGTCGTCCTGATCTATCTCGCCGACGACCGAGAGGATCCCTCAGTACCACTGTCGACGAAGAATGTCGTGCCGTTACTTTCGATTGGGGTCCCTAAATCTGCGACTCCTCATAAGCGGGACCTGATTCAATGGACTGTCAGGGTCAAGGCGAAAGAAGATGATGCGGCCGTGGAGGCGGCGACCTGCCTTTGATCGCCAGGGGCATTTCGTCTGTTTCATCGTTATTGATTTGTTGATGCACGTGGCGCAGAGGCAGCGCCGTTCTATTCGGCTCACTCAAACTCGATAGCGCGCTGCTGCGCCGATCGCTCCGGTCCAGCTATGCCGCCGGAATCGATCTGTGCGATGCGACGAAGCGTCGATCGCCCTGTCGCGGCTGCGTCGAAGCGCATCCTCGATGTGGCGATGCGCCGTCGCCTCAGCTGCGTCGGCGTCGATACGACGATCGCATCCCAGTGTCGCAAATCTTTAGTTGTGAGACGGGCATCGCGAGTATCACAGAGCCAGGCGAAGTGCCACGTCGCACTGTCTCAGAAGTTGCCTCAAAAGAGTTGTCGCACAACTTGCTGTTTTACGAGTTTTGAGACATGCTCTTCGTATGACCGCAACCGCCGTCGCCACAGGTGTTCAACTCGGCTACGCGAGGGTGAGCACCGGCCATCAGTCGCTCGACCAACAACTGGACGCCCTCACTGCAGCAGGGGTCGACCCTGACCGGATCTATCGCGACAAGCTGTCCGGCACGTCGACACGCGAGCAGCGGCCCGGCCTAGCCGCATTGCTTGACTTCGCACGAGCCGGTGACGCAATCGTCGTGGTCGGGATAGATCGCTTGGGCCGCAATGCCGCAGAAGTCATGACGACGATTCGCGAACTGCGCGACCGCCAGATCGTCTTGCGCTCGCTGCGCGAAGGCATCGATACGTCCAACGCCACAGGCCGCATGGTCGCCGGGGTGCTCGCGAGCCTGGCCGAACTAGAGCTGGAACTCGGCCGTGAACGCCGAGCAGCGGCACGGGAGGCGCGTCGGGCGCGAGGGCAGCACATCGGACGCCCCAAAGTGCTTGACGCGAAGAAAGCCGGTCTGGCGCAGCGGATGCACGCAAGCGGCGAATCGGCAAGCACGATTGCCAACACCCTCGGCGTGAGCCGGGCGACGGTGTACCGCGTCTTGGCCGAACAGACTGCTGAAGGCGATTGAGAGGATGCTGCGCCGCTCTCGCGTTGGATACGCGACTCGCGCAACTCAACTAGGGTGTTCGAGTTCTGCTCGGGCCTGGTCGATTTGGTCATAGGCGTAGGTCGCCATAGCGGTGGTGGTCATCGTCTCACCCTTGCGGGCCAGCGATTCGTAGGTCGCCTCACCGAGCACGTCGCGCAGGTGGGTGATCGCGGCGGTGATTTCGGGGACCCCCGCCGCGGCGATGGGACTGAGGGCGAAGCCTGCGATTGTAGCCGCCGGTTCGTAGCGTCCGAGCCGGTCGAAAAGAACGGCGAGGATCGCCAGCGGGACGCGGATCGTGGTGGTGTCGCCCGCATTGTGGTAGCCGCGGATCGCCAGCGTGAGGTGATCGAACGTGGCCAGCGGGTCGCCGTGCTCGGCCTCAAATCGTGCCAGAGTGTTCGCCAGGATTGACGCGACGGAGCGGTTGCCGCTGTCTTGAGCGATCACCAGACCCCGGCCGAGGGCGTTCAGCGCCCCGACGGGATCCGCGTCACGAAAAGCCAAACCGTAGGCACCGAGCGCCCACGCGAGCGAACCCGGGCTGCCTGTTGCCTGCGCAGCCTCGATGAGGCCATCCGCGCAATCCATCGCCTCCCCACCGGAACCGGCCAATGAAAGAGCGACAACCAGCCATGCCCGGATCTGGACGTGGGTGTCGCGGCGGCGTGCGAGCAGAGCGCGGCACCACTCGGCCAAGCGCTCGGGCTGCCCGATGGCAAGGTACACAGTTCCAAGCCAGGGTTCGATGCCGCCCGGCAGCGCATCGCGGCTCCTGCCGAGAACGATCTGACCGGCGTCGCTGTAGCCGACAGCCCCCTCGATCCGTCCGGTCCAGTAGCACAGCGACGCGATCACATGCAGGAACGCCAGCCGCGGGTGGTCGGCGACGCGGGCGGGCTCGATCAGCTCTTCGGCCCAGGCGATCGGCTCAAGGGTTTGGACCCCAACGCCGAGCAACCCCGCATAGGTGGCGATGGTGACGGCGACATCCAGATCGCCCTGGTCGGCGGCCCACCGAAACGCGGTGCGCAGATTGGCCAGCTCGGCACTGAACCAGTCGAAGGCCGCACGCTGGCGGGGGCTGTCCCACAGGGACAGGATGTCGGCTTCGCGCCCGGCGAAGTACCGCGAGTGGGCGGCCCGAATCTCGGATGCTTCGCCACCGGCGACGAGTTGTTCCTCGGCGAACTGACGGATCGTCTCCAGCATCGAAAACCGGGTCCGCCCCGAGGACCTGTCAGCGACCAGCAGCGACTTGCGCACCAGGGCATCGAGCAGATCCAGGGTGGCGAAGTCATCATCGGAACCCATGACGGCGCAGGCACTTTGGAGGTCGAAGCCGCTGGCGAACACCGAACACCGCTCCAGCAGCGTCTTCTCTGCGTCATCGAGGTGGTCGTAGGACCACGCGACGGCATGGCGCAGGGTTTGGTGGCGTGACAGGCCGCGCCGGGATCCCGACCAGCAGCCGGAACCGCTGATCCAGACGATCACGCACCTCGCTGGCGGTCATCGACGCCATCCGCGAGGCCGCCAACTCGATGGCTAACGGGATGCCGTCGAGTCTGCGGCAGATTTCCACTACAGCGTCCGCCTCGCCGGGCTGGGCCAGCGAGAAGTCCGAAACGACACTGTGGGCACGGTCGACGAAAAGGTTCACGGCGGCGGATTCGGTTCCAGAGTTGACATCGAGCGACGGGACCCGCCATAACTGTTCGTCGCTGACCCCCACTCCTTCGCGGCTGGTCGCCAGAATCGTTACGGTCGCCGAGGCAGCGAGGATCGCCTCGACCAGATCCGCGACACTGTCGACAACGTGCTCGCAGTTGTCGAACACCAGCAGCCGCGACCGGCCCTCCAAGGCGGAGGCCACCGATTCGGTCACTGTCTTGCCCGGTTGCTGGGTGATGCCCAACACCGCTGCGACGGCGTCGGGTATCGCCGCTGGGTCGGTGACTGCGGCCAGCTCGAAAAACCAGACACCGTCGGGGAACTCATCGGCCAGCCGCGCCGCGACCTCCACCGCCAGCCGGGTCTTGCCGACCCCACCTACCCCGGTCAGCGTGACCAACCGATGAGCTTTCACCGCCGCGTGCAGCTCGGCGACCTCGGACTCGCGTCCGATGAAGCTCGTGGTCGCAGCCCGCAGGTTCCCCGGGCTTGCATCCAGCGCCCGCAACGCGGGAAAGTCGGCCTGCAGGCCCGCCGCTCGGACCTGGAACACCTGACCGGGGGTGGGGAGATCCCGCAACCGGCGCGGTCCCAAATCCAGAAGATCCACCCCACTGAGCAGACCCGCCGTCGACTCGGCCAACAGGACCTGACCGCCATGCCCCGCAGCCATCACCCGCGCAGCGCGATTGAGCGCCGCACCGAAGTAATCCCCATCGCGCAGTTCGGCTTCGCCGGTCGCGATGCCCATCCGCACCGGCAACTCCAGCGCCCGCTGCGCGGCCACCGCGGCATCAACCGCGGACCTGGGCGAGGCGAACGCGGCGCATACCCCGTCGCCGGTGTGCTTGAACAACCAGCCCCCGTGCGCCTCGATCGCCGTCGCGCAGCACCTCGTCATGGGCGGCCAGCGCCACCCGCATCGCATCCGCGTCGGCCTCCCACCGACGGGTCGAACCCTCCACATCGGTGAACAGAAACGTCACCACCCCCGAAGGAGCAGCCGCAGGAGGAGCGGACATACCTGCAGAATCTCACAGCTGACACGCGGTAACACCATGTCCAGTGCATTCGCGTATCGCGAGCCGTGCCAGGTGTGCCTAGCATCCGGAGTGGCACAACTCGCACACCGGGGCGGCAATGCCAACAGCAGTCTCTTTGCCTGGGGGCTACCCCCATCGAGCTCGCGGGCCGGACACCCCGTGCAAATGCGCCTCTCTCTCTCCGGCGAAAATCAGCCCGTCCCTTGCAATTGCAATTCGCCGATATACGTGAGTGCAGCCGGAAGGCGGTTCTCCGTCAGCCGAAGCCCGTGTGGGACTCACACCGCCGCCGCTGGCTGGCCGGGACGCCGCTCGACACCCCGTACGGGGCTATCAGCGATACGAAGAAGGCCCAGACGGAAGGGTTGTCCCTGCGGGTGTCCGGGCCTCTTCTGTGCCGCCTCGCCGCCGTAAGCCGTTCGCCAAGGAGCTGGCACTCCTGCGGGAGCTTGGGCTGCGCTAGTTGTGCCAGCTGTGCCAAGCGGGACGGATGGCACAACTGGCACAGCGCGGCTCATTGATCGCTCTCGGCTTCCATCTCCATCATGGACATGGCAAGAAAGACGCGGCGGTCGTGCGCCCTACTCAGGTCGAACTGGTCCTGCTTTCCGGCCCACGCCTTGATGCCATGCGCGTCCATCAGTGCGAAGAACTCGTCCATGTCGCGCAGCTTGCCGATCCGGTCGATGTTCGCGGTGATCACTGCGGCGACCCGGCCCGCCTTGATGTCATCGACCATGCGCTGGAAAGCGGGACGCACCTCGCTGGTAGTACTGGTGTCGACGTATTCGACTACCTCGCGGGGGCACTCATCGGCGTGCTTGGCACAAGGATCCATTGGCACCGCTCGCGCTGGCGGTCGATGGCGATGCTCTCGCTGCTGCGGTCTTTGCGGTGGCGCAAGTAGAAGGCTGTCGTGGTCACGCGTCGTCCTCTTCGTTGCGGATCTGCTCCATGCGCTCGTACAGCTCGACCACCTCGTCTGGCACCGGCAGTGAGTCGCTGGCGTCGTCAGTCAGGCCGGTCACGAACACCGGCCCCTGGAGCAGGTCCTTGCCTTCCATCTCCGGGCTGAGCTTCCACCAGAGGTAGGTCGCCATGGTGTTGCACGGCAGCCCTTTGTGCTTGCCTCGCTCGGTCGCACCAGAAGGTGGAGTGCTCGGTGGAGATTGCTTCGAGGTAGCCGCCGACGATGCCCTGGACGGTGCGGATGTCCTGCCCAATCTCGCGCACTTCGTAGGCGCTGTCTGGCTGGACGATGAGTGCCCGTATGGGCCGGGCTGCCACTCGTTGAGAGAAGACTGTCTGGCTCACGGCTGGTCCTTTGCTTGCGTCGGGCGGTCGACTGGCATGCGTTACCGGTCCGGCAAGTCTTTCATACGCGAATTATGTTGTCCAGCAACACTTCTTAGCTGTCCACGTAAGACTTATGCGTAGGCCGCTTGCACCTCTCATGAGTCGCAACCGCTCATACTGATCCAGCCAAACCCTCTGTTCGTGCATCCGATTCGCCGGCCCACGCCACCCACCACGGCGGTTCGTGGCTGGCGAAGCAAGCGAGGTCGCCGATCTCCAGCATCACTGGCCGGGTATTGAACAGTGCCTCGACTACGTCGATGTACTCGTTGGAAACCTCGCCCAGCAGGGTGGTGCCGGCTGGGACGTGCCGCTGATTGACGTGCTCACCAGTGAGTTCCTCGTCACCGTCGATATTGATTCCCAGGGTTTCCAGGTAGTTGGCGAGCTCCGTGAACTTGACCGCGCGATGGCAAATGATGAACTCGGTGAGAGCGTCGACCGTGATGTCCCTGTCGAATGTTGTTGTCGTTGACGATGTATCCGTCTCGGGGGTGCGTCGATGCGGCGGAGGAAACGGCTCCCAAGCGATGACGTTCGGCGCGTAGTCCGGGACGTAAAGCGCACCGATAGGTGACTCATCGCTGTAGTGATCAGGATTGGCGGTGTACTCGGCGATCATTGCGTCCACTGCTTCCTGCAGGCCGTCGTTTGAGTTTCTCCGGGCGTGTAGCCACAGGAGATCGTCGATCAGTCGAGTGCGAGCAGCCATGTCGGTGTTGGTGTTGGCGGTCATGAGTTACTTCTTTCTCCTAGTTGGGGACTCTGGTTTACTTTCCGGCGGGACGCACGCCGCGACGCCGCAGCGAAGCGTGTAGACTGTCTGTGTTGAGTGGTGTAGTGGGCGTTGCGGATTCAGACCGCCTGGGTGAGCCGTCGCATGGCGTCCATCACGGGTGCTAGTTCGGCGGGGCCAATAAGCACGTAGGCGGGGCCTTGAGTGATGGTCACGCCACCGTTGGGTCGGGGCGTGATGACCAGTTCTGAGTTGGGGCCGTTGGGGTTTCGTATCCTCATGGTTCCCCTTCGCGGTGCAAGATTGCAGCCTTGCCCTATACGTCTGCGAGCCGTGATCTTGCGATCTTGCAATGTTTCCTTCGCTGGGGGTGGTCATAGTTCCGTGAACCATTCGCTCACCGACTTTGAAGGCCCTGGCCTTGACGCGGGTGCGTGACCGGTGGAGCTGGGACGGGGTGTATCCCTGTTCCTTGGCCCGCTCTTCCAGATCCGTCGACCTGACGGCCCCACTGCCGAGAGCGGCACGTAACCACTTGTCGATGGCGTCCGTCTTTCGCTCGGGTTGCTTGTCCCGGAGCTGATCCGCCAGTGCATCGGTAATGGTTCTGCCATCTGTACCGAGGTAGTCCAGCCGTGGCACGGTTCCGTCATTCTGATCTGTCGACGGGAAGTGTTGTACCGGGGTCCGCTCGAATCGTTCCGCCATCGCCCCAGCTCCAAGGTTGCTCTTGTCAGGGCCGACCAGGAGGGCAGAGGTGTCGTGGTCTTCGGCGGCGTACAGGGTGCTGCGTGCCACCTGGCGCAGGGCAACCGATAGCCCGTAGGTGTTGCGTAGGTTGTCGCGATCACCGCGATTGGTGTGTGCGACCAGGAGGACGGCAGCGTTGGTGTCGGCGGCGTAGGACTTCCATGGCGCTACCGCTCCTCTTGCCTTCTGGGTGTCCTTGACTGGCAGCCCACCTGGCACGGTGTCGATCCAGGCGTCGACCACGACGAAGGATGGCTGATCCCTGGTTGCGTAGCACATCCATGTCCTTGGGAAAGGTGGGCGGGCCTGTGCCGTCGGTACTTTGGCTGAAGACGTAGACTCGGTCGAGGTCAGCTTCCGCCACTTCCAGGCGTGGCCTGATGGTGTCGGACCATCCGTCTTCGGTGGCGATCAGGATCACGTCTGCGGGGTCGCTTGCGATGGTGAACGGACCCCACGGCTTGCCGGTGGTGATGGATGCGATTGCACGAATTGTCCAGAGTGACTTACCGATTCCCTCGTCACCCACGAGTAGGTTAACCTTCCCTGCGGCCAGGTAGCCAGGTGCCAATCGCCAAGTGACCGGCTCTGATTCAGCCATGTCCGTCCCTCTGTACAGCCGTATTGATTCGGTCAATGTTCCATTCCTCCGGGCCACGCCCTCTTCGATGTTGTGCAAGATTGCAAGGCAGCAAGATTGCGGCACTCAGAGATATAGGGGCCGACTGCAACCTTGAGTGTTACTACTTCACGCCACCCTTGGCGGTTGCCGCCTCCTGTGCGGCCATCCAAGCCAAGACGTCAGAGCGCCAAAACTTGACTCTACGACCACATTTCCAGCTTTTAGGGCCGGTGCCATTCGCCCGATACCACCTGTGCGTCGCGATGCTCAGGCCGGTCAGGTCGGCGGCCTCTTCGATGCTCAGTAATTCGTCGCTCACTCTTGTATCCCTCTTCTTGCCGTAATTGGGAGTCGTTGGCTCCCAGTGACTACAGCTTATTGCGACCAGGTCCACCCAGGTCAGGCGACATTTCGGGAGTTAACCTAGGGTGCGACAAGACGGGTGTCGGTCAATCGGGTGGAAATCTCTTGTCAACACTCAGGTCCATACTGAGCGGCATGAACGATCAATTATCGCGAACACCGACCCGAAAAACGGCCCTGACCTCACACCAGTTCGACGCCCTTGGCGGCGTGGTTTTCTAGACGCATGACCGCAGCGACCACCGAGACACCAGCCGAGCGCCGCGCTCGGTTCGTGCGCGAAGTGGTCGGCACAGGCTCCCCCGTTGACTGATGCTCAACGGGACCGTATTGCCACAATCATGCGCGGTGCCAGCGGAAGTCGACGCTCTCCTCGCGGAATGTGCGGACGCCACGGCCTACGGGGTGCAGCACAGGAGTTACGAGTGCCGCAATGATGTTGCGCCGCTGAGCACCTGACATGACCTCCCACGTAGCTTCTACGTCGTCGGCAGCCACAATCGCTAGCGGCGAAGTCTTGACCTGCGGCAGAAATTTGCGCTTCGACCTCGGCCAGCCGGGACAACACTCGTTCGTTCGCTGTCCGGAATTGCTCGCGAGTCATCACGCCGTCTGCATAGTCCTCGGCGATGGCGTCGCGGCGGCGGCGCAGCGCGTCCGCCTCAGCCATCAACGCCGTGGCATCGGGTGATTCCTCGGTCCAAAGATCGGGCGCGTCAGGCGCAGTGAGGCGGGCCAGCACAACCTCGGTCACATACTCATCCACGGGCGCAGAACGCCGCGCAACATGCTTCTCTGAGCCGCACCGGTACGTAGGCACTCGATGAGCAGTGCCCCCACGGCGCACAGTCTCACCGCATAGCGCGCAGACAGCCACCCCGGTAAGCAAGCCTTTGGCACCTATCGCGGGCCGGTAGCGGGCAGGATCGCACAGGATACGAACGGCTGCACGCCAGGTAGTTTCATCCACGATGGCTGACCACTCGGCCTTGCCGGTGATGCCAAGCTCTGGATTCTGCCGGATGCGGGCACGATCCTCTTCTGTACGGTGACGACGCAGCCCAGCGTTACGCGGGTTGGTCAGAACATCCTTTACCGCGTGGCGTTTCCAAGGCTTACCCTGTGTCGTGATGTGTCCGGCTGCATCCCACCGCCGCGCAATCTCTGCGAGAGACTCACCGGCCATCACGTCGTCATAGCCCCGGCGAATCAGCGCAGCCTCATCTTCGCGGACTGTCACGCCGTCAGCCTCGTAGCCGAAAGCCCTACGCCCTCCAACCCAACGCCCTTGCGCTGCAGCCTGTCTTACCGCCGACTGCTGGCGGGCACTCTTCCGCTCCACCTCGCCCTGGGCCACGGAAGACAGGATGCGAGCGACCAAACGGCCACCGTCCGTTGACGTATCGACGCCATCCGCTGCCGTCACAATCGCGGCACTCGCCTTCTGACACCGCTCTAGCACACTCTCCAGCTCGGCCAGGCGGCGCAACAGGCGGTCCATGTGGCGGGCGACGATGACATCGAAATCGCCTGCGTCGACCCGCTCCATCATTGCCGTGAACTGTGGCCGGGGCTTACGGCTGAGAGCAGACACGTCATTGTCGATGAACTCGGCGGCGATGGTCCAGCCACGCGATTCACACAGGTGGCGCACATCCTCGCGTTGCCGATCAATGCCGTAGCCTGTGCCATCGCGGTCCTGGCTCTGGCGGTAATAAGCTCCCACGCGCATGCCTGCATTGTAGAGCACCTATGCGATATCGTTGTCCATGCAACCCGCAGGGTGCGGTCGAGGCCGCGGATGCTCAGCAGTCCGCGGTCCAGGGCAGTCCGCAGCGGCTGCATCGCCGCGCTGCTAGGCCGGAACCGACGCCGCAGCAGCGTTCCACTGACCTCGGCATTGGTGCGGAATCCGTGTGATCGCCACCGCTCAGTCGCCGCGTCACGGGCTGACGCCACCCGGCTGCGGACTTGGGCCGTCGCCTCGGCTTCGGTGGTCGCAAACGCGCGCATGCGCACCGGATGCATCTCGACGCGCAAGTCGACGCGGTCCATCAGCGGCCCGGACAGTCGACCGAGATAGCGGCGTTTGGCCGCCGCCGCACAAATGCAGTCCCGCGGATCCGCTGGGGCGCAGGGGCACGGGTTGGCGGCCATAACCAGTTGGAAACGGGCCGGATAACACGCCACGCCATCTCGGCGAGCAAGGCGAATTTCACCGTCCTCCAACGGTGTTCGCAACGCCTCTAATGCGCTGACACTGATCTCGGCACACTCGTCGAGGAACAACACCCCGCGGTGCGCCCGGCTGACGGCCCCGGGCCGCGCCATGCCCGAACCGCCACCGACCAGCGCTGCGACGCTGGAGCTGTGATGCGGCGCGACGAACGGCGGCCGGGTGATCAGCGGAGTAGAACCCGACAGCAGACCGGCCACCGAATGAATCGCGGTGACCTCCAACGACTCGCTGTCCGATAGCGTAGGAAGGATGCCCGGAAGGCGTTGTGCCAGCATCGTTTTACCCACACCTGGCGGCCCGGTCAGCATCAGGTGATGCGCCCCGGCGGCGGCCACCTCCACGGCAAAGCGGGCCTGGGTCTGGCCCACGACGTCGGCCAGGTCTGCCGCGGCCTCAGCCACCGGAACCGGTTCGCTGATCCGCTCCTCCAGCCGCGCTTCTCCGCTGAGCCACGCCTGTAGCTGCCCCAGGGTGCGCACGCCCCAAACCTCGATCCCGTCGACCAGACTGGCTTCCGGCAGGTTCTCCACCGGAACCACCGCGGCTTTCCAGCCCTCACCCTTGGCGGCCAGCACCGCCGGCAGCACCCCACGCACCGGTCGGACCCGCCCGTCGAGGGCGAGCTCACCGAGCACCACGACCGTTTCCAGCTGTCGCCATGGAGTTTTCCGCTGCGCCGACAACACCGCAGCGGCCAGCGCCAGGTCATAGACCGAGCCGACTTTGCGCAGCGTTGCCGGCGAAAGCGCCAGCGTCAGACGCGACATCGGCCAGCGGTTGTTGCAGTTGGTGATCGCTGCCCGGACCCGGTCTCGGGACTCCTGCAACGCAGCGTCGGGCAGGCCTACCAGGTGCACACCCGGCAGGCCCGACGTGATGTCGGCTTCGATTTCCACGATCTCGCCATCCAACCCGAGGACCGCGACCGAGAACGCCCGCCCGAGCGCCATCAGCCGACGCCTTGTAGGTGGGTGATCTCCGGAGTGCGGCGGCGGCCGATGCGCACACCGATCACGTCGATGCGGACCGCCGTCCAACGTTCGTCCTGAGAGGCCAGCCAGATCGCGGCCAGCCGACGTAATCGGCGTGCCTTCTGCGCGGTCACCGCTTGCGCCAGACCACCGAAACCGTCGCCGGTGCGGGTCTTGACCTCGACGAACACCACCGTGTCAGTCGTCAGGTCGACCGCGATCACGTCCAGCTCGCCGTATCGGCAGCGCCAGTTGCGGGTCAGGATCGCTAGCCCCAGCCCGGTGAGGTGATCGGTGGCCAGCTGTTCACCAAGCGCCCCGATCTCGGCTCGCGTCAACGTCGTCATGCGCCCACCCTGCGGCAGGACACCGACGCGGGTATCGCGGTTGCCCCCGTCGAAGCGAGACGGCGACCGGTTATCCCCAGTCGCGTCATAATCCACAGCGCGTGAGCGGAGCCTCTAGTACCGGTGATGTGCGAGGCGCGGCCCACTGTGGCCGTCGTCGCCGTCGGCGGCCAGCGCGGGCACCATTTCGCTTGTCACCAAGCCTTGTTCGCCGGTGATCTCGTCGACGATGTCGAACGACGCGGCGATGTTGTGCGGGGTGTCGACGATGATGGTCACGACCGGCACGTTGCGGGTCAGCGAGAAGAACTTGTCGCCATGCGGGGCGTGATCGCCATGGAAGCCCCAGATTCCGCGCAACACCGTCGCACCCTGCGACGATTTATGTTGCCGCAGGCGTTGAATCAGCGCCCGGTGAATCGGCATGCCGTCGGCGCGTGCGGATTCCGAGGAATAGACCATCAACTTCTGCCACAGCGCCAGGCCATGCTCGTCGGTCCCCGGCAGGGCGTGCGGTCGTTCCAACAGTTCGCCGTCGCGCTTGCACACCCGAACACGTTCGACGGTGACCAGCGGTCGCGTCAGCAGCGCTCCGAGCTCCGATAACACCCGACCGATGCGCTCACCGTTGCCGACGGCGATGATCATCATCGGCACATCGGTGTTTCGGTCGAAGAAACGCGCTCGTTCGCGGTGGCCTCGCACGGTGCCGTCAACGCCCATGAACACCGATGCACCGGCGAGTTGACGCCGGTAAAGCAGATCGCACACCGCAACGTAGGCGGGTACACCGTAAACGCGCTCCTTGCGGCCGACGTAGATCGTCAGCTTGGTGGCCTCGTGATATTCGTCGGATAGATCGATGTTGTGGATGTCGTCGCGTAGCAAGCGCGCGCGCTCGAGGCTGATCAGGCCGCTCTTGTCGACCGCCAGAACCGATTCCAGCAATCCCTCGATGACGGGCCGGGCGTCCACCGCGATCACCGCGACAGGCGGGTCTTCGGACAGGCTCAGGGATTGGTCACTTCTGAACTTGCCCCGCGAGCCGAAGCCGGCAATCCCTCGTAGCACGATGCTGGTCGCCACCCGCTGCTGCTCATAGAGGCCCAGCATGGTTGCCGCCACGAAGCGGCCGCCCGCGCGTTGACGCTCACCGAAGTACGCAGTGAGTTTGAGACACTCTTCGTCCAAGATCGCTCCTATTATTGCGGCACAATAGTTTTCGACGGTCACCGTTGATGCTCGCAGACGCGATACGATGTGTGTCCGGGATGATGGTCATGCACGCTCCTGGGTGTCCATCGCCTGGCGCCTCGCGAGTCGCGCGCGACACCGTTGTGTCGATCAGTTCCCAGGGACCGTTGGCAGTCGGTTGACTGCAGTTGGCGAGCCCCACCGCCGTATCTTCGCGGTCAGATTACTCGGCTGCGCATGGTCGGTCAATGGCACCGAGGTGATGACCGCGCGGATGAGTTCCCTAGGCTTCGCACCGAAAGGAGTATGCCCCGGGGGCGAATTTCCAGAGGAGATCACTGTGTTCCTCCTAGTCAGGGACACGCGGAAGTCATTGCGCTGCAGTCGTCGTCCGGCTGCGACTCCGCGGGCTGGGCGACCCGCCGCTGGATGAGATCGGGATCGTCGAGGCCGCGCGCGCTCGCCAACGATGTCGATCAGCCAACCGCATGCTGGAATCAGCTCAGCCGGGTTGAACGGCCAGTGGCGGGTCGACGCCTACGACCTGGTGGCCGATTACTGCTTCGGGTCGCTCGCCAGTGGGTATCCGCAGTAGCGTTGCACCGAGGGTTAACCCGACGTTAGCATCACGTTCAGGCGATGAGGCTCGCCTTTAACCGCCACACTGGCTGATGGCTTCTACTCATGAGGTGAGTGGGACGGATCGCGAGGTGGGGCCGAACATCATTGAAGTGACCACTGGGTCATTCGCAGCGATATCACGCGACGCATCAAAGAAATGGCAACCGGCACAACGGGTCACACGTTGCACCGGGCCAATCAAGCGCAGTTGAAACCAATCGAAAGGAATCCCGATGTCATTCGTGACTACGCAACCGGAAGCCTTGGCCGCGGCAGCCGCCAACTTGGCGGGTATCGGCTCGGCGATGAGCGCCCAGAATGCCGCCGCGGCGCCGCCGACCACCGGCGTAGTACCGGCCGCCGCCGACGAGGTCTCGGCGCTGACCGCCACGCAATTCGCTGTTCACGCTCAGATGTATCAGGCAGTCAGCGCACAGGCGGAGGCCGTTCATCACCTATTCGTCGGCGCCCTGGGAACAAGCGCTGCCTCATATGCGGCCACCGAAGCCGCCAACGCAATCGCTGCGAGCTAAGACGGGATAGGGCAATGGATTTCGCGATGTTACCACCGGAGATCAACTCCGGCAGGATGTATGCGGGTCCCGGCTCGGGGCCGATGCTGGCCGCCGCCGGAGCCTGGAATGGGTTGGCGGCGGAGCTGAATTCGACGGCGGCCTCGTACGGGTCGGTTGTTTCCGGGCTGACGAGCGAGTCATGGTTGGGCTCCTCCTCAGCGTCGATGGCCGCGGCTGCGGCACCGTATGTGCAGTGGATGAGTGCGACCGCCGCACAAGCCGAGCAAGCGGCCACCCAGGCCAACGCGGCCGCAGCCGCCTATGAAACGGCGTTTGCGATGACGGTGCCGCCGGCGGTGATCGCGGCTAATCGCAGCTTGTTGATGACGTTGGTTGCGACCAATGTTGTTGGGCAGAACACACCGGCGATCGCGGCCACCGAAGCACAGTACGCCGAGATGTGGGCCCAAGATGCCGCTGCCATGTACTCCTACGCCGGCTCCTCGGCCACGGCATCGACATTGACGCCGTTCACCCCGCCACCGCCGACCACCAACGCTGCCGGGCTGTCCAGCCAGGCTTCCGCGGCGACGCAGGCGTCCATGTCGAGCGGTTCGCAGCTGGTCACTGCCCTGCCACAGGCACTACAGTCGGCGGCGGCGGCAGCGCCGGCACAGTCGTTGTCGGACTTACTTACCGGAATCATCATTTCCCTTACGGCCCTCGACATCCCTATCGCGACGACAAGTGTCGGGGCGTCGGCGACGAGCGCGTCGGCTTCGTTCACATCGACAGGAACGAATTACCGAGGCTTCCTGATCAATGCCGACCGCGATTATGCGCAAGGCAAGGGGCCATACACCGGCTACGGGCCGGGCGCCGCGATGGTGCCGGAGTGGCTATTCGGCGGCCCAAACGCTCTCGCCGAAGCATCAAGCGCGACGCCGGCGTCGGTCGCCGCAGGCTTGGGTCAGGCAAACACGGTCGGCAGGCTATCGGTGCCGTCGGGCTGGACGTCGCAGGCTCCCGAAATTCGCCCCACCGCTTACACGCTCCCTATCACCAGCGCCGCGGCGGTTCCCGAGATCGCTGCGGGTAGTTCCGGCAATCTTTTCGGCAACATGGGGCTCGCCGGTGCGGCCGGAGGCGCTATCGGCAGCACGACTTCCCTGGGACGCGGCGACCAGCGCATCAGAGCGACGGCCCGCGCCAACCAGAAACCACCGCCGCCGCCGCAGGGTGAGCCGCTGACTGCGATCGCCGCCGAGTTGGCAGAACTTGCCACCCGAGCGCAATCGCTGCTTACCAAGCTGGCCGATTCCGGACTGATGACAGCCGATGAGGTCACGGGGCACAAACAACGCTTCCTCTGGTGATGCACCGATTGCTCGTGAGCTCTGGTGTGAGTCGGTAGCACCAGCTACGGTTCCGACGTGTCTCGGTGTCTCTACCGGTGTTCGCGGCAACGACGTCTCCACCGGCTGACCGCGTGAGCGCCGACCCCGGTCCATCGCCTCGCTATACTTCGCCTCTTCCCTTCGGGCCCCGAGTACCACGCGTACTCATGTCAAAGAAAGATCGCGATACCCGTTGCTTATCATCCGGATACGTCAGGAATTCCTTACTTTATCTATCAGTCACATTCACGATGTTGTCCATGTTTACTATTCGCTGACCGACGTAGAGTCCCCGACGCGATGGCCGCCGCAAACATCCATGAAGCCGCGTAGCCGAACGCCCATGCGGGCGAAACCAGCGTGTACAGCAGTCCGGCGATGACAGTAGCTACTACGTCACCTGTCGCCTGCACCGCTCCCAAGACTCCGAATCCGCTGCCGCGCAGCCTATCCGGGAGCAGCTGCGCAACAACCGCCGATTCAGTGGGCTCGACAAGTCCGATACCTACTCCGGCTGCCCCGAAAGCTAGTGCGACCGCGATCGCACTATGCACACCGGCCGAGAAGGTCCCGTAGGCGACAACATACACGGCAGCGCCGGACGCGAAGACCACCCGTGGGCCCGCCCGGTCGAACCACCGTCCGGCTACCAAAGATGCCAACGTCGCAATCACGTTATGTCCGGCGTAGATCAGGATCGCGATCGAGGTCGCCGCAGCCGC
Source organism: uncultured Actinomycetota bacterium (assembly GCA_963838755.1). Taxonomy (GTDB): domain Bacteria; phylum Actinomycetota; class Actinomycetes; order Mycobacteriales; family Mycobacteriaceae; genus Mycobacterium. Next base: position 380,184 of record CAWISO010000027.1, read on the forward strand.
AGATCGATGCTGCGAAGTGAGCAACTGGGTCGCGCGCAATATCAGCAGAGTCGTTGCGAGGTTGCCGAACTCGAACAGCACCACTGGCACCAGCGCACGGTGCATTCCGGCATCGCGCAACGCCGGCAGCGCAAGCCGACGCGGCGTCGAGGGCCCGGCGCGGGCAGTTACCCTACGCCTGGATTCGCGCGCGGCCACCATGATCGCTATCGCCGCGAACAAGCCCGGAACCGCTGCTAGATACAGCGCCGGCCGGACACCGATCCAAGTCACCAATCCGGCGGCCAGCAACGGACCCGCAACCGCGCCCAGGTTGTCGCCCGCCCTTTCGAGCCCGAATGCCCTGCCCTGCGACGATGTTGGGCTAAGAGAAGCCAGTAACGCGTCACGCGCCGGAGATCGTAGACCACGGGACAACCAAGCGATTGCGCGCAGCACACCGACCTGCCATACGGCTATTGCCGCTCCGATCGCTCCGGTCGCGATAGCGGTGCCCAAGTAACCACCAGACGCGGTCCGTGCCCGGCGGTGCGAGTCGTTCGCCAACGGCCCGCCGATAAGTTTCATCACACCAACGAGCGCGTCACTGATCCCGTCTATCGTGCCCAGTGCGGCCGCGGAAGCTCCTAGCGTGCCGGTGAGGAATGCCGGCAACAATGACGTTGTCACCTCATGACCGGCGTCAGAGAAGAAGCTCGCCGCTCCGACTGCACCGACACCGGGTGTAAGCCAGCGGACATCGGGTTCCTTCGCGAATCCATCACCGCTCATGTCACCACTGACGGTCATATTGGCTCCCCCACTACGATCACGCTCGCATATCAAGCGATGAGCGAGCGGCCTTCGTGAACGGTCCTTCCACCGATCGCCTCCCATCCGCGAGGCTCCACCACGTGTAGATCACCGAACCTACGCCCTGGATGTTGAGCGAACTTGCCGCCCGGGCGCAATCGCTGCTCGCGAAGCTGGCCGATTCCGGACTGATGACGTCCGATGAGGTCAGGGAGCAGAAACGCTGTTTCGCGTGGTGACGCGCCTGAACGACTAAGCGTTTCAGGGATTGTCGTCGACGATTGGATCGGCGACCACGACGGAGCCTTGCCGGACTAACATTCTTCGGCGCGCATTCCGCCTGTCCAGTTTGCGGGCTTCTCGGGCGAGCCGTTCTTCGAGACCTTCGGGAGCCTGCCGAGCTATCCGGGATCCCACGTCGTAGGGCACGATGATCGCGCTCGCACCGGGGATGCGGCTGACAGCCCGGGCCATTTTATCGGCGGTGCGGTCGTGCAGCAGCCGGCCCAGCAGCGCCGAATACGTTCGACGCGGCAACAGCACCGTCACCTTGCGGTCCGGGTGCTCACTGAGCTCTGAGAGCACCAGTTCTTGCGCAGTCCGACTGAGGTTTCGATCGGGGCAGTCGATCAGGCGCAGCGGGGTCTGTTCCTCGAAATGAGCCCAGAGTTCCTGCAACTTTGCGGCATGGTCGCCGTCAACCACGAAGTGCACCGCGGTGATCTCATCGGCACGCAATTCTTCCCCGTAGCGCAAGGCCTCGACCTCGGCAAGGTCGACCGAGTCAACAAAGACGTATACGCGAAGCCGCGGGTGCCTTTTGACATCCGGACGCTCGGTGCGCGACATCTCCAGCACCGAGGCCTCGGCGCGGTACTGCCGGTTGAGCCGCATCAGGCCGTACACCAGGAGCGGGAAGACAATGACGACGAGCCAGGCGCCTTCGGTGAACTTGGCCACCACAAAGATCTCGACGACCATCGTCGACAAGACGCCCGTGACAAAGTGGACCACCACTTTGTGGCGCCAGCCGCGCTCGCGATGGGTGAAATGGTGCTTGCTCATGCCGTAACCGGCCATGGCGAACGCGGTGAACACCCCGATCGCGAAAAACGGCACCAGCGCAGTGACCTTGGCCCGGGTCACCAATAGCAGCACCACCGCCAGCGCGGTCAGCGTCATGATGCCGTTGGAGAACACCAGCCGATGACCCCGCTTGGTCAGCGGTCGGGGCAGGAAACCATCCTCGGCAACGAAACTGGCCAGCGCAGGAAACCCATTGAATCCGGTGTTAGCCCCACTGAACAAGATCGCGGCACTGGAAGCCTGCACCAGAAAATACAGAACGTTGCCCACCAAACCTTGCCCGAAAACCATCCGGGCAATCTCAGAAAGCATCGACGGATACTCACTGAGATACGGCGTGGCGTGGGTGACGTGGGCCAGCCAGGCCACCCCAATCAACAAAACCCCGAGGACGCAAGCCATCACGGTCAGTACCCGGCGGGCATTGACGCCCTGCGGCGCACGCAAGACGTTGACGGTGTTGGAGATCGCCTCGACACCGGTCAGCGAGGTGCCCCCGTTGGCGAATGCGCGCAACACCACCAGAATCGTCGCACCCATCACCAGACCACCGCCGTGATGCACCGGCACCGCGCCAGCGATATGCGATGGATGGTATCGCGGTAAGCCCCAGAAGACTTCACGCACGAAACCCACCACGATCGTCACCAGAATCATCACCACGAATGAGTACGTCGCTATCGCGAATGTCCGACCCGACTGCCGCAATCCGCGCAGGTTGGCAAAGCAAATCAGCAGCAGCGCAGCGATGGTGATTTCCAGATGGTAGGGCCGCAATACCGGTATTGCCGAGACCACCGCCACCGTGCCGGCGGCCGGCTGCACCGCGGCGGTCACCACGTAGTCGATCAGCAGTGCTGCGGCGGCTATTTGGGCCACCCGAGGCCCGAAGTTTTCCCGCGCGACCATGTAGGAGCCGCCGGCCCTGGTGTAGGCCGTGACAACTCCGCGGTACGTCAGGGTCACGAACACCAGAATCACTGCGACGACACCGATGATCGGAAGCAACAACGCGAACGCGGCCACCCCGGCATAGGGCAACAGCTCGACCATGATCTGTTCGGGACCATACGCCGTAGACGAAATTGCGTCCGGCGAAAGCGCGCCCAACGCAACCGGATTCGATAATCTCTGCGATTCCAACTGCTCACTCGTCAGCGGCGTGCCAAGGAAGCGCCGCTTGAAAACATCGGAAAAAGAAGGTGAGGTCCCCCGCCTCCCAACCATATTCTTCAGCTCCGTTGTAGTCACTCGATCTTCCTCTTTAACAAAAGCTTCCGGTACGTTGTGCGGGTCCGCCTGTCAGGTGATGCGCGGTCGTGCTTCGGTAACCGCCCGACCGACGCTTACCACCCAACCGTGGGCTCCACCACATATAGATCACCGAACTCTGCCCCAAGTAACGGTGAGATCACGGCTGGGATAACTCCTCATCGGTACGGAACCATAACCACCAAGGTCAGTGCTGTGCATAATTGCTCCCACCCTCTTGACTACTCGCGAAAACTCAGGGGTAGAAGCAATCAGCCCCCATTGCCAGCAGCTTCACAGCCAAAAGGTGCGTTAGCCGGCTTCATCGCTGCTGCATTAACGCCGACTGTACAACACGTATCCGGCAGCTGAACGCCCGATTCAGAGTTTCGGTTTGCCTCACCGCGCCAGCGCCGTCGCCAGTATGCGACGCACGCCGCGGAACCTGGGAATAACGGCGCCGCGGTAACTCGATTGGTCGTCAGCCCCGCAGTTCACTGTGCCACTACGCTGAGCTAGCCGGTCACCCCAACGGCTGGGCGGCTCGTCGATACCCGGCCGCGGCATGAGGAGGTGCGGTGTGAATCCGGCAGGCTACGGGATCCTGTTGCTCTGCGGGCCGGTGGCGGCCGTGGCGGCGGTGTGGCTGGCCGACCGGGTCGGCATCCCATATCCCGTCCTGCTGGTGGCTGTCGGTGCGATTTTTGGCTGGTTGCCGGGGGTCAGCGTGCCTCAGCTATCGCCGGATGTGGTGTTTTATGTGTTCCTGCCGCCCTTGCTGTATTACGCGGCGTATTTCATTGCACCAGACGACCTTCGCGCTAATGCCCGGCCGATCGGTCTGCTCTCGGTGGGGCTGGTAGTAGCCACCACGGCTGCGGTCGCCGGGGTTTTGGTGGGTGTGGCGGGTGTGCCATTGCCGGTGGCTGTGGTGGCCGGAGTAGTGGTGGCGCCGACGGATGCGGTTGCGGCCACCTCCGTCTTCAAGCGGCTGGACGTACCGGAGCGCCTGGCAACAATCGTCGAGGGCGAGGGGCTGACAAACGACGGCACCGCGTTGGTGCTCTATGCCGGCGCCGTGAGCGCCGCACTGGTTGGGGCAATGCGACCTGGCCCGCTTGCAATGACGCTCCTTGCCGCTCCGGCAGGTGGTGCTGCACTGGGCCTCGCCGTCGCCTGGCTGGGCGTCAAGGTGCGGCGGCGCATCGACCAACCGTTGCTCGAGATCACCATTTCGCTGGCGACGCCCTACCTCACTTATGTGCTCGCAGAGGCCGCCCATGTCTCGGGGGTGTTGGCCACCGTGACCGCCGGCGTTTATGTGGGTTCGCACCTCAGCGCCATCTTCGCTCCGGGTGCGCGATTGCAGGCCTTTGCATTTCTCGATGTTTTGGTGTTCTTACTTAACGCTGTGCTCTTCACCCTGGTTGGCATGGAACTTGTGCGCTTGGTGCACTGGGTGCCAGGTATGGCCGCGCTGCGGGTCGTGGCGGTGATTTCTGCGGTGGTTGCGGTAGTGATCGCATCGCGGCTGGTGTGGATGCTCTCTGGACCTGCCACCGCCAAGTTATTTGGGCGCGCACGCGGCGCGCCCGGGTGGCGAGAACGCGTGGTCGTGGCCTGGGCCGGCATGCGCGGCGGTTTGTCGCTGGCAGCGGCATTGGCCATCCCATTACGGCTTGCCAACGGTTCACCTTTTCCCTATCGCGACCTGGTCATCATGGTGGCCGCGGCGGTGATCGTGGCAAGTCTGCTGATCCAGGGCACGAGCTTGCCATGGCTGCTGCGCCGACTCGGACTCAAAGCCGAGGATTTCACCACCGAAGAGAACAAAGCCCGACTAGAGGCGGCCCACGCCGCCTTGGAGTGGCTCGACGACCACGCCGACGATGCCGACGACGAGGATGCCACCCGGTCTGCACGTTCCCTGTACGAGGCTAAGGTGCGGCGTCTGCGGGCGGCTCCCCGCAGCGATCAGGAGTTGGGAGATGCCCAGGAGATGCAACGGTATCGAATGCTACGGCTGAAGCTGCTGGGCGTGGAGCGGTCCGTGGTGCTGGGGTTGAGGCGCGAAGGCCGGATCAACGCCGTCCTGTTGCGCACCATCGAACGTGACTTCGACCTCGAGGAGGCCAGGCTCACTGGTTCGTGAGCATCGTGGTGAATTCAGGTCAAGGCGAGTCAGGAAGTAGCGGCACGTCGACGCCGGGCGGCGGTCTGCGCGATCCGAGATCCCACGTCGTACGCGAGGATTTGCGCGGACGCACCCGGAATCCTGCTGATGACCGCAGCCATCTTGTCGGCGGTGCGGTCATGCAGCAGCCGGCCCACCAGCGGGGCATAGCTTCGACGCGGCAACAGCACCGTCACCCTGGTGTCCGGATGATCGTTTAACTCCTGCAGCACCAGTTCCTGGGCGGCCCGACTCAAATTGCGATCCGGGCAGTCGATCATCCGCAGCTCGGTGACGTGCCCGAAGCGCTCCCAGCGCTCTTGCAACCGCGCCGCGTGAACCGCGTCTATCACGAAGTGCACCGCGGTCATCGCTTCGGCGTCCAGCCCCTGCCCGTAGCGCATTGCCTCAATCTCGGCGAGGTCGACGCTATCGACACAGACGAACACCCGATGCCGCGTACGCCTGACCAGCGCTTGACGGTCGGCGTGAGACATTTCCAGCACGGAGGCCTCTTCGCGGTACTGACGGTTGAGCCGCATCAAGGCGAACACCAGAATCGGGAAGACCACAATCACTAGCCAAGCCCCCTCGGTGAACTTGGCCACCGCGAAGATACCGACGACGATCGTCGACAAGATCGCCGCAGACAGGTTGATCGCCAGCTTGCGTCGCCAACCAGGGGCGCGGTTGGTGAGATGGTGTTTGGTCATCCCGTAGCCGGCCATCGAGAATCCGGTGAACACGCCCATGGCGAACATCGGCACGATCGCGTCGACCGAGCCGCCGGTGACGACCAGCAGCGTCACCGCCAGTGCGGTGAGCACGATGATGGCGTTGGAGAACACCAGCCGATGACCGCGCTTCATCATCGGCCGCGGCAGAAAACTGTCCTCGGCAACGAAACTGGTCAGAGCGGGGAAGCCGTTGAAACTGGTGTTCGCACCGAAAAACAAGATGGCCGCGCTGGCCGCCTGAAGGAGGATGTACATGATGTTCCCGATCAAGCCGTTTCCGAAGACCGCGCGGCCAACCTCGGACAGCATCGATGGATATTCGGCGATATAGGGAGCGGCATGGGTGGCGTGCACCAGATAGATGACACCCACCAGCAAGAAGCCAAGGACGCAGGCCATCGAGGTGAGGACCCGACGGGCGTTGGGGCCTTGAGGCTTACGAAAAACGTTGACCGCGTCGGCGATAGCCTCGACGCCGGTCAGCGACGTCCCGCCGTTGGCGAACGCCCGCAGCAATATCAGAATCGACGCGCCCATCACCAGCCCGTTGCCCTGATGTACCGGCACCGCTCCAACAATGTGAGCGGGATCATATTGTGGTAAGCCCCAGAAGATCTGACGTACCACCCCGGTGACGATCAGCACCGCGAGCATGACGATGAAGGAATAGACGGGCACAGCGAATATCCGGCCCGCCTCTCGCATTCCGCGCAGGTTGGCATAAGAAATAACGAGCAACGCCACTACGGTGATCTCCAGGTGGTACCGACCCAGGGACGGTACCGCCGATACCACCGCGAACGTGCCCGACGCGCATTGCACCGCCACGGTGACCACGTAGTCGATCAGCAGGGCCGCCGAGGAGATCTGCGCGATCCGTGGACCGAAATTGGCTCGCGCCACCACGTAAGAGCCGCCCCGCTGGGTGTAGGCCATGACCACCTGGCGGTACGACCCAGTCACCAGCACCAGAATCAACAAAATGACGGCGGCAATCGGAAGCACAAGGATGTATGCGGCCATTCCAGCCGCTGGCAGCAGCTCGACCATGATCTGCTCTGGACCATAGACTGTTGACGAGATCGCGTCCGGTGAAAGCGCGCCCAGCGCAACAACATTCGACAAACTCTCGTGTTCCAAGTGCTCATTGATCAGCGGCTTCCCAAGGAAGAACCGCTTCCACGAATCGGAGAAAGTCGACGGGACCTTCTGCTCGTCAGCCAAATCTGTCACGGTTGTTTCTTTCCCCGCCCGTTCAACGTCGCGAATGCTTACGAACGTGAAGATTAGCCTCTCCGGTCGGGTGCGGCACTCCACGGCCAATGGACCGAGTGCCTATTCCCACCCAACGTCATGGTTTTTTCCAGGTACCTCCCACCAATACACCGTCCGGGTTGACGAACTCGCGACTATGATCCAGCAGGCGCTGGCCGTGGGCGTCGGTGACTAGACAACAGGCGTTGCGGCCGGCGTCACTTCGGTGGGCTCCACTGCCTGACCAGCATGCTTGGCTCGTGCTGCCCGGTTGAGCCAACCCGTCATAGCCGATCGAAACGTCAATACAATAGCCAGCGCAGAAAGCGGCCTGAAATGATGGACGACATGGCAGACGAGGGGAACACCCCCTCTGGTGGAACACCGGTGGCAGCAGACCCTGCGACGGTCTTTTCTGCGCTGGCCGAGATCATCTACCAGGGCTCGGAATCCAGCCAGGTGTACGCGGCCATTTGCGTCGCGGCGACGCTGGTCGTAACTGGCTGCGACCACGCGAGCTTGCTGGTCCGTCGCGACGGTCGCTACGTAACCGTCGGCGCCAGTGACGGCATCGCGAAACGAATCGACGACCTCGAGCGCCTTGCCGGTGACGGGCCGTGTGTCGACGCGATCGAGGAAGAGACGCCGCAGATCGAAACAGACCTCACCGCGCCGACCCAATGGCACAAGCTGGCCGCCCGGCTGGTCGCCGAGACCCCCGTGCGCGGGGCGATGGGTTTTCGCATCCTGGTCGACCGCCGCAAGTCCGGTGCGCTCAACCTGTTCAGCGACAAGGCAGGCGCCTTCGATACCGAGGCCGCCGGCCAAGCCATCGTGCTGGCATCGTTCGCCAGCGTGGCCATCAACGCCGTCGCTCAGGGTGAGGACGTCGCGACCTTACGGCGCGGCTTGATGAGCAATCGCGAGATCGGCAAGGCCGTCGGCATGGTGATGATGCTGCACGGCATCAACGAGCATGACGCGTTTGACGTGCTCCGAAAGTATTCCCAGGACCTCAACATCAAGCTCGCCGACGTGGCGCGGAAGGTCATCGAACATCGCGGCAACTTGCTTCTCGGCGGCGACGATCGGTCGTCGGACAAAGGCTAGCGCCGGCCGACCAGCTACTCGGGCAGCCGCAGCTCGGGCTTTTCCACCTCTTCGATGTTGACGTCCTTGAAGGTGACCACCCGTACCTGTTTGACGAACCGGGCCGGCCGGTACATGTCCCAAACCCACGCGTCGGACAGCCGGAGCTCGAAGTAAACTTCGCCGTCAGCGTTGCGCGGCACCATCTCCACGCCGTTTGCCAGATAGAAGCGGCGTTCGGTTTCCACGACGTAGCTGAACTGCCCCACGATGTCCTTGTATTCGCGGTACAGCGAGAGCTCCATCTCGGTTTCATACTTTTCGAGATCTTCGGCACTCATCTGCTCAGCCGTCCTTCTCCGTCCCAGCTGCCCGGCTTGCCGGTTCTGCGGTCCGCATCGTTACCGGTCTTGTTCCATCCATCTTTCCCCACCCGTTCTCGGCATGCGTATCCGCCTGCCCCGGCTGGCAGTCAGCCACGATCCGGCTGCCCGACGCTGTCGCCACCCGTCGGACGTTGATGAACGAGTACCGATGCTCGGCGCACGGACCCAGTTCGGTCAGTGCCGCCGAGTGCGCAGCGGTGCTGTAGCCCTTGTGGTCGGCGAAGCCATAGCCGGGATGATGCACATCCATTTTGACCATCAAGCGGTCGCGGCTGACCTTGGCCAGCACGCTGGCCGCGGCGATACAGGCCGCCGCCGCGTCGCCGCCGATCACCGGCAGCGACGGCACCGACAGCCCTGGCACCCGAAAACCGTCGCTGAGCACATATCCGGGGCGCAGCGATAGCCCGGCCACGGCCCGCCGCATGCCTTCGATGTTGGCCACGTGCACGCCGCGCCGGTCAACCTCCACCGATGGAATGAACACCACGTGATAGGCCAACGCGTAGCGGCAAATCAGCGGATAAAGCCTCTCCCGAACCGCTTCGCTGAGCTTCTTCGAGTCATCAAGGGCAGCAAGGCTTTCCAGTCGACCCGGGCCCAGCACGCAGGCCGCCACCACCAGTGGTCCGGCGCAGGCCCCACGACCGACCTCGTCCACTCCGGCTACTGGTCCAAGGCCACTGCGGTACAGCGCGGATTCCAGGGTGCGCAAGCCAGAGGATTTACGGATCACCGTCCGCGGCGGCCAGGTGGTGACCATGCCTACTGATTCTGCTGCGGATTCACCGAATGCACACCACCCCATCGCGACGGCGGCCACACAATGAACCTCGCCTTACCGATGACGTTGCCCACCGGCACGGTGCCCGCCGTGGGATCACCGGTGCACAACAGTCCCCGCATCGCGTCGGAAGGGAGGCTGGTGCAGTGCGCCCGTGAGTCCGCCGAATGGGTGCGGTTGTCGCCCATCACCCACAACTGTCCCGGCGGTACGCCGACCGGCCCGAACTCAGGGCCCAGGCAGGGATACACCGATGGATCGGCGTCCATCGTGGCGGGATCCAGATACGGCTCCCTCAACCGGACACCGTCGACCGTCAGCCCGGTGTTGTTACGGCACTGCACGGTCTGCCCACCCACCGCGATGATGCGCTTGACCAAATCATTTTCGTCGGGGGGCACAAAACCGATGAACGACGCCGCATTCTGCAGCCACCGCACCGCGGTGTCGTGCGAGCGGATCGACTTGTAGCCGATATTCCACGACGGTGGTCCCCTGAACACGATGACGTCACCGGGATGCGGTGCGCCGAAGCGATAGCTGAGCTTGTCCACCATGATGCGGTCGCCGACGCAGCCCGAACACCCGTGCAGCGTGGGTTCCATGGATTCCGACGGGATGAGGTAGGGCCGTGCCACGAACGTCAACATGACGTAGTAGAGCAGCAGCGCGATCACCGCCAGGATCACGGTTTCCCGGAGCGCCGCTCGCTTCTTTTCTTTGGAGTCGTCTTCGCCGTCTTCGGCGTCCCGGCCGACTGTGGCTTCAGATTCGGCAGGGGCAGCAGCGTTGGCCGGAACTTCAGGCTCGGCGGAATCTGATTCAGGTTGACCCTCAGGCGACGAGTCGGTCGTTTCGGTCACGACTTCAGCGTAGCCAGCGCCCTCAACGGCATCGCGGGCCGCTGCCCGGTCAGCGCTTCTCCTTGATCTTGGCTTTCTTGCCGCGCAGCTCCCGCAGGTAGTAGAGCTTGGCGCGGCGGACGTCGCCGCGGGTTACGACCTCGATGTGGTCGATGTTCGGCGAATGCACCGGGAACGTCCTTTCGACGCCCACGCCGTAGCTTTCCTTGCGGACAGTGAAGGTCTCGCGGACCCCTCCGCCCTGACGACGAAGTACCACGCCCTTGAACACCTGAATGCGCTCTTTGGCGCCCTCGATCACCTTGACATGCACATTGATCGTGTCGCCGGGGTTGAAGGCCGGGATGTCGTCGCGCAGCGACGCATTGTCGACGAAGTCCAGCGTGTTCATGTTCCGAAGACACTTCCTTGCCAGTCGCGGCCGCTGTGCTGCACACGCTGCAGGCGTGTGACAGTCGAGCTAGCCGATGGATGCGGGCTCTGCGGGCATCTCTCAGCAGCGCGAGCGGACCGACCGGCCGACACCGCTGGAGACAACTGGTCAATTGTGCCAGATCGCCAGCACGCAGCGAAATCACCGCGAATCGCCACCGCCGCCTGCTCCGCCGTGACGTGGGCGAATGGTAGATATGAGCCATGCGAACGCGCCCACCGACGCTGCTGATCGCCACGGCAGCTGTGCTGATGGTGTCGGTCGCGGGCTGCGAAGCAAAGGTGTACGGCACGCCCGATAGCGCCTCGGATGCGCCTCCGGCGCAGGCCACCGCGCCCGATCCGCCGGCAAGCGTGCCCGGCGCCGGGTTCGACGGGGTGGCCGAGCGCATTGAGCAGGCCACTCACGACGCCGCCGACGACGGCGCGACGATCTCGGTTGCGATCCTCGACCGAACCACCAATCGACTGGTCTCCAACGGCAACGATCAGCTCGTCGCGATCGCATCGGTGGCCAAGCTTTTCATCGCCGATGACCTGCTGTCGCAGCAATCCAGCGGTGCGGAGGAGAAGGCCCAGCTGTCGTCGGCCGACCGCGAGGCGCTCGACGGCATGCTGCGCTCGTCCGACGATGGCGCGGCCGAGACATTCTGGGCGCAGCGCGGCGGTGAGGCGATCATCAGCGACGTCGCGAGCCGTTATGGACTGACGGCCACCGCGCCGCCCAGCGATGGGCGCTGGTGGAACACCGTGAGCTCGGCAACCGATTTGGTGCACTACTACGACAGGCTGCTCAACGACTCCGGCGGCCTGTCGAGCGAGCGCGCGCAGCTCATCGTCGACGACCTGGCCGGATCGACCACGACCGGGGCCGACGGATACCCGCAGCGGTTCGGCATTCCCGACGGTCTGTACGCCGAACCGGTGGCCGTCAAGCAGGGCTGGATGTGCTGTATGGACGACAGCAGCTGGATGCATCTCTCGACGGGGATCGTCGGCGACGACCGACGCTACGTGATGGTGATCGAGTCGCTGCAGCCCTCCGATGACGCCACCGCGCGAGCGACGATCACCCAGGCGGTCAAGACGATGTTTCCGTCGGGCCGAATCTGACCGGTCAATCTCGATGCCACAAATCCGGACGGCGTTCTCGGGTTCGCTGTTCGGAGGCCTGACGCCGCCAGGCCTCGATGCGGGCGTGGTCGCCGGAGAGCAGGACCTCGGGCACATCCAGTCCACGCCAACTTGGCGGTCGGGTGTAGCTCGGGCCCTCGAGCAGCCCCACCGCGCCCGGCGAGTGCGAATCATCGTGGTGCGACAGCGGATTGCCCAACACGTTCGGCAGGAGTCGGAGCACCGCCTCGATGATCACCAGGGCGGCCGACTCTCCTCCGCCCAGCACGTAGTCTCCGATCGAGACCTCTGCCACCCGCATCCGCCGAGCCGCATCGTCGATGACCCGCTGGTCGATCCCCTCATAGCGACCGCAAGCGAACACCAGATGTGCCTCGCTACTCCAGCGCTGGGCGATCGCCTGGGTGAACAAGCTGCCCGCAGGAGTGGGGACAATCAGAAGCGTTTCCTGCGAACAAATCTCGTCTAACGCGTCACCCCACACCGGCGCTCTCATCACCATGCCCGGACCGCCGCCGTATGGCGCGTCGTCTACCGAGTGGTGCACATCCTGGGTCCATTTCCGCAAGTCGTGCACCTCGAGCTGGACAAGACCCGACCGTATCGCCTTGCCCGGCAACGACTGTCGCAGCGGATCCAAGTAGGACGGAAAGATCGTCAGAACGTCGATACGCATTAGGTCTCCAGTTCGAGCAAGCCGTCGGGCGGATCGATCTCGACGATGCCGGTGTCCAACGACACCGACGTCACAATCGCGCTCACGAACGGCACCAGCAGCTCGCCGGCCTGGTCGCGATGGACCGCCAGCAATTCGCCGGCCGCGGTGTGCAAAACCTCGGCGACACTGCCGATGTCGCGCCCGGCCGTCGTCTGCACCCGCAGACCTTCCAGCTGGTGGTCGTAGTAGGTGTCCGGCTCCTCGATGGGCGGCAAGTCCGCGGTATCGATGACGAACCAGTCGCCCCGCAGCGCGTCGGCCGCATCACGGTCGGCCACCCCTGCTAACCGCACCAGAAGGCGGTTTCCGTGCGGGCGAACCGACTCCACGACGAAGTTGCGCTCACCATGATCGGATCCTCTGGCGCGCAATACCGCGCCGGGCGCGAACCGCATCTGGGGGTCATCGGTGCGGACCTCGACGACGACCTCGCCAGTGACGCCGTGCGGTTTGGCTACCCGCCCGACTGTCAGCTCCAAGGGAGTTCCATTGGGCCGGGCTCCGCTACTGGTCGGTGTCCACCACGTCGACGCGGATGCCCCGACCACCGATGCCGGCGACCAGCGTGCGCAACGCGGTGGCGGTGCGCCCACCGCGACCTATCACCTTGCCAAGATCGTCGGGATGAACGTGCACCTCGACGGTCCTGCCGCGCCTACTGGTCACCAGGTCAACTCTGACATCATCTGGGTTGTCGACGATCCCGCGGACCAGATGTTCGACGGCGTCGACGACGACGGTACTCACTGCCGTCAGCTCTCGCTGGCCGGCTCAGCCGGCTCGGCCTGCTCGCCGCCGGCAGCGGGCTGCGCCTCATCAGCCCTAGTGTCGGTCTTCTCAGACTTGTCGGCCTTCTCAGCCGGCTTCTCGGCTGCCTTTTTGGCCGGAGCCTTCTTCTTCTTCGGTGCCGCGGCCTCGGTGTCGGGCGCGCCGTCGGCGGCGGCCAGCGCGGCGTTGAACAGCTCCAGCTTGGTCGGCTTGGGCTCGGCCACCTTCAATCTGCCCTCAGCGCCGGGCAGTCCCTTGAACTTCTGCCAGTCACCGGTGATTTTGAGCAGCTTCAGGACCGGTTCAGTGGGTTGAGCACCGACTGACAGCCAGTACTGGGCACGCTCGGAATCGATCTCGATGAGGCTCGGATCTTGCTTGGGGTGGTATCTGCCGATGATCTCGATGGCCCGACCCTCGCGGCGCGTCCGCGAGTCGGCGACCGCGATGCGGTACTGCGGATTGCGGATCTTGCCGAGCCGGGTGAGCTTGATCTTCACAGCCATGATTGAGCGACTTCTCCTAGGAGGTGTCACGCTGCAATTCAGCGATTCCGGCGGGATGCCCGAATCCGGTTTTGCCTCGCGTGTGTGACCGCCGAGCAAGCGCCCCGAATCGAGGCGGGTCGCGCAGCGGACAGCCGCCCATTGTGCCAGACCGTGGTCAGGCGGCAAAAACGCGCCAGGCTTCACAGAATTTTTTGGAAGCACTTGGTCTCGACCCGGCGCGTCATCCGCCATCCCTGGGGGGTGCGAAGGAACTGGTCGTCGTACCACAGGCCACAAAACAGCACCTGGTCCTTATCGCCGCCCAGCACCATCGGGTTGAAGCAGATCACCCGCGACGTCGCGGTGTCTCCGTCGATACTGACCGAGAAGTTGCCCAGCATGTGCGCATATACCGGGAAGTTCGGCAACACCTCCGACAGCCACTTCTTCACTTCCGGGTAGTGGCCATCGATCCCGCCAAGGGCCCGGTAATCGATGTAAGCGTCCTGGGTGAACACTCGGTCGAGGTCATCGAATCGGCGCAGATCGATGGCGCTGGAGTAGTCCACCAGCAGCTGCTGGATTTCTATCCGGTCAGAGATTTCGGCCAGGCTCAACATGGGTTGATTCAACACCGCGGTCTCCACGACGAACCGCGCGGGCGAGCGGGCCGGTAGGCTAAGCGGCCATGCGGACGCTCCTTGCCGCAGTCGCGGCTGTACTTACCCTCATCGTCTCCGCCGTAACGGCGTGGGCCGACGCCGGCGTGCAGCCGGTGGGCTCGGTACCCATCCCGGACGGGCCGGCGCAGACCTGGCTGGTCGCTGATATGGACTCCGGTCAGGTACTGGCTGCGCGTGATCAATATGTGCAGCATCCACCAGCCAGCACCATCAAAGTGTTGTTGGCGCTGGTCGCGCTGGACGAGCTGAACCTGGACTCCACGGTTGTCGCCGACGCGCCCGACGCCAACGTCGAATGCAACTGCGTGGGCATCAAAGCAGGTCGGACCTACACGGCGCGCCAGTTGCTCGACGGCCTGCTGCTGGTGTCGGGTAACGACGCCGCCAACACCCTGGCGCACATGCTGGGCGGCCAAGGCGCCACCGTGGCCAAGATGGACGCAAAGGCCGCCGCGCTGGGCGCAATGAACACTCACGCGTCCACGCCGTCCGGGCTCGACGGACCAGGCGGATCGGGCTGGTCGTCGGCCCACGACCTGGCCGTCATCTTCCGGGCGGCGATGGCCAATCCGGTGTTCGCTCAGATCACCGCCGAACCATCGGCAATGTTCCCTGGCGATAATGGCGATCATCAAATTGCCAACCAAGACGAGTTGTTGCAGCGCTACCCCGGAGCCATCGGCGGCAAGACCGGCTTCACCGACGCCGCCCGCAAGACGTTCGTCGGCGCGGCCGCCCGCGGCAGCCGCCGCCTGGTGGTCGCCATGATGTACGGCCTGATCCACCAGGGCGGTCCCACCTACTGGGATCAAGCCGCAAGCCTGCTCGACTGGGGTTTCGCCCTCAATCCGCACTCGGCGATCGGCGCGCTGTAGGCGTCTACAGGCTTCCGTAGGCCTCTTGCGACACCCGCAGGGTTTTGGGCTAGTCTGCCAGTGCCGTGCCATCCTATTCCGCAACAGTTCAATGTCAGCTTCCACGACGTCGCATCGCCGCGCGTCCACCCTGTCCATCGGTTGAGTCGCCAGCCATTGCCACCCACGTCTGCGTCGCAGCCGCTCCACGCAGGTGCCCGCAAGGAACGAGGATCGATGATGGCCGATAACCAACCCTTTGCAACTGGTTCGCCTCCGCACGCTGACAAGGACGACTTCACCGCGCACGAGACGTCGGTCGACGGAGTGGCCGTGGTGTCGGTCAGTGGCAGCGTGGACATGCTCACTGCTCCGGGGTTGTCCGACGCCATCGATTCTGCGCTTGCCAAGAAACCGGACGGCCTGATCGTCGACCTTTCCAAGGTGGAGTTCCTTGGCTCAGCGGGCATCAGCGTCTTGATGAAAACCCGCGACAACTTCGGCGAGTCGGCCCAGTTCTGCGTGGTTGCCGACGGGCCGGCTACGCATCGGCCGCTGACGCTGCTGGGGATCAACGAGATGATGTCGCTGTGCCGGACTCTGGACGATGCGGTCAGCAAACTGACCGACCGGTGACCGCCGCCGCACGGTGTTCAGGCCGGTAGACCCAGTCCGCTCAGCAGTGACATCAGCAGCTCGATGCGCCGCTGCTCGATATCCGGATGCGATTGCACCGCGCGCACGATCGCGGCACCGTCAAAGGTATTGATCAACAACGCCACCAGCACTAGGAAGGTTTCCTTCGGGAGGCTTTCCGCACCTGGTATTGCGAGGGCAGCGTCGCAGATCCTCGCGGTGTACTGCTCGAGGACGTTTTGCAAAGTGGCGTTGAGCTTTTCATCGGTGCGCGCGGCGATCAACAGTTCGTACATGACGGTATTCGTCGAGTTCCCGGTGATGTCGCGCAGAATTGTCAGCGCCGCCTCCACCACCGGCCGGTCAGACGGTATTGCCGCGACCTGCTTGGTGGCCGAATCGAGTTGACGCCGCAGTACCTCGTACGCCGTGGCCGCCATGAAGTCACCCATGGTGTCGAAGTGGCGGAACAGCGCCCCGACCGATACCCCGGCCCGCTTGGTGATCACCGCCGCAGACGCGCGGGCATATCCGACCTCGATGATCGTGGCGATGCTGGCCTCAAGTAGGCGCGCGACCGTCTCGTCGCGACGCTGCTGCTGGGTCGCCACCTTTAGACCCGCGATTCGGCGGACTGCAGTTGACCAGCGGCGGCGCGCAGATAACGGCCCGACTTCACGGTCTGACCGTAGCCGTCGCGGAATTGGCCGTTGCGGAACACGATCGCACCGCCCACACCCGTTGCGATCACGGCCGCGTCGTTGCGGTTGACCATGCGGCTCAAGCCGCCGTAGAACGGAACCTTCTCCTCGTGGTAGGCGTCCACCGAGCCGTCGAGGCCGGCCGGATCGATCACGACGAAGTCCGCGCGGTCGCCTTCACGTAACGTGCCTGCGTCCAGGCCGAACCATTCGGCCAATTCGCCGGTCAGGCGGTGCACCGCGCGCTCGATGGACAAGAACGGCTTACCGTCCCGCTGGGCGTCCAGCGTGCGCTTGAGCAGCCGCAGCGAGTAGTTGTAGAAGGCCATGTTGCGCAGGTGCGCTCCGGCGTCGGAGAAGCCCATGTGGATGGTCGGCTCCGCGGCCAATTTGTTGAGCTGCTTGGGCCGGTGATTGGCGACGACGGTGGTCCAGCGGACGTTGCGCTCACCATTTTCGACGAGGACGTCGAGGAATGCGTCAAGCGGATGCAACCCCCGCGCGTCGGCGATCGCTCCGAAGCTCTTACCGATCAACGTCTCGTCGGGGCATTCGACGATCACGGCGTCGTCAAAGTCACGGTGCCACAGCGACGGTCCGAGTTTGATGCGGTCGAACTGGCGGCGGAACTTGCGACGGTATTCTTTGTCGGCCAGTAACGTGTTGCGCTCCAACTGATCCCGCAGGTGCAACGCCGCGGTGCCGGCACCGAATTCTTCGAAGACCGGCAAGTCAATTCCGTCGGAATACAACTCGAACGGCACTGGCAGATGCTGGAAGCGCACCTGAGAGCCCAGCAAGAAGTTGAGCAGCCGGGTGCCGAGCCCGAAGACGTGCACCGCGAACGGCATCGATTTGGCGTCGGCAGACACCAGTAAGCTCATGCGAACACCCTTGCGGCGCCCCAGCATTCGGCTGCTGGACAGAAAAAACAGCAGTCCTGACTCGGCTTTGGCTACGTTGGGTGCGCTTTGCAGGATCCGGCCCCGCTTGCGCAGTACTTTGATCAGCTTGCGCCGCTCGCGCCAGGTCGCGAAGGTGGACGGCAGCGCGCGGGAACGGAACCGGTCGCCGTCGAGCTTGTCGATGGCCGCGTCCATCCCCGACATGCCCAGCATTCCTGCCTCGAGCGCGTCGTCGAGCAATGCCGCCATCTTGTCCAGTTCGGCGTCGGTGGGTCGCACATTGTCATCGGTGGCGCGATCGAGTCCGAGCACCGCTGTGCGTAGATCGGAATGACCGAGCAGCGAGCTCACATTCGGCCCGAGCGGCAGGCTGTCGATGGCCGCGACGTATTCCGCAGGCGTCGTCCAGGACTTGTTGGCTTCCAGCGCGCCCAAGACAAACCCGCGGGGCACAGCCTCGACTCGGCTGAACAGGTCAGCCGCGTCGGCGGGGTGTGCATAGACCGTCGAGAGCGAACAGTTGCCTAGCAGCACCGTGGTGACACCGTGGCGCACCGACTCCCGCAGCCCAGGGTCCAGCAGTACCTCGGCGTCGTAGTGGGTGTGCACGTCGAGGAAGCCGGGGACGACCCACTTGTCCTTGGCGTCGATCACCTCGGGGCAGCCGGTCTCATCCAGGGCTTCGGCGGAAACTGTGCAGACCCGCCCGCCGCGAATTCCCAGCGTGCGGGTCTGCGGTGGGCGGCCGCTGCCGTCGAACCACAGGCCGTCACGAATGATCACGTCGTAGGTCACTTCTTCCTCCGCTTCAGTGGGTGATGCGAAGCTAGCATAGATAGCGAGTACTCGCAATCTTCCTTCATAACCGACCCCTCGATCGAGGCCACCGCGCTTCGGGACTCACCGCGCCGAGTAACCCGGCCAGCTGAGCCACCGGGATGTCGTCCAGGTGTGCCACGGCGTCGATGATCTCGGCACGCAGCGCGTTGTCGGCGAACGGCTCACCAAGCCAATGGAACTTTTGCACCACACGGTCCCACGACATCGGTTGGGTAAGGGATCCCTCGAAGTCAAATCGTTCGCAGTCGAATGTGCGGCCATCGCACAAAACGATGTGCACGCGAGCCGACGTTCGTTCGGGGTAAGCCTCCGTCAGGTCGGCCGCGGCTTTGACGTCGACCCGCGCCAGCAGGTCCTGGACGTCGTCGCGACGGACGCGTTCGGTCTCCAGCTGTTCGGGGCCCACCTGACCGTCCAGCAGTGCCACCGCGGTGAGGTATTTGACGTTGTAGTCGGCTTGCTCTTTGGTCCACGGCTGCTCCTTGCTGCCGTAAACACCACCCCCGGCGAAGTCGTAGGCGCCTTGGAAGACCTCGAGGGTCACGGTCTCGACATCGGCGCCGACGATGCCGTGCTCGTCGCGCAATGCCAACGTCGCGTCGATGATCACCTGGCCGTGAATCAGCGAGCAGTACTGCTTGAGGTAAGTCTGCTCGACAGCGGTCAGCGACGGGTCGGATGTGTGCAAGTCGATGGACTGGCCGAGCAGCCGCTCGAGGCCGTTGGGACCTTCGAAAAGAGCTCGGGGGCCGGTGATTCCACGGCCTGCGAGCATGCGGCGTATACCGCGCGCATCCCGGTGATGGCCGGCGAGATGCCCTTCCAGGTGGAAACGGGTTCGGCGTGCACAACGGCAAGTGAGACGTTGTCCACCGCGGAGGAGGCAATGGCGTCGGCGGTGTGTGCGGCGTCGAGCCCCAGCAGCTTGGCCGAGCCGGCGGCCGCCGAGATGGCCAGTTGAAGCGCGTGGTTGAGGCCCTGGGTCATGACGGGAACTGCTGCGCTGAAACGGCATTGGACCTCGTAGGCGATGGCCAGGGCCAGCAGGAAATCTGCTCCGCGCGCATCGACGTGTTCAGCGACGGCGAGGACGGCGCCGAAGTTGTCGGCCGGGTGGCACAGGCCGCCAGGAGTCAGATATGTATCGAGCAAGTCGGGGTAACGCACCAACACCGCGTTGAAGAAGGCCGCCTGATCAACCGACGCGCGTCCACCGCCGACAAATGTCGCTGTCGGGCGACTGCTGAATTGTTCGGCATGTGCGCGGACGGCGGGGACGAGTTCTCCATCGAGGGCGCCGACCGCACAGGCGATGCTGTCAAGAACGTTGCGCTTCAGTGTCGGAAGGACGTTGCCAGTCAGATCGGCCCAGGCAGCTCCGGTCACGAAGCCCGCCAATTGGTCAACGGCGTATGTCTGGTTTTTGTCGGTCATCGCCGGTCAGTTTCTCGCCTGGGTGCATGAGTGACCGCAGTATCGAAAACCGTGGCGGCACTGGGGCTGTCATTGCTTGCCAGTTCGATGCGCCGACGCATGTCGTCCGACATGTCCGGCAGCTTTGAGAAGGCAAACCAACCGGCGTCGAGGGTTTCATCGTCTGCGGGAAACGGCTCTCCCCCAACCCAATCCATCCGGAACACGTGATCAAGGTATTGCGCGTGATCGCCGTTGGCATGAACAATCGGCCGGGTCACGTGCACCCAGGCCAGTCTTCTGGCGACCACGTGCATGCCGGCCTCCTCAAGTACTTCTCTGATAGCGCAGTCCGCGGGATTCTCGCCGGGTTCGACAATGCCGGTGACCGGGGTCCATGCCTGGTTGTCGGAGCGTTTGATCAGAAGCACCTGCTGATCGCGAATCACGACCGCAGTCACACCTGGCAGCCACAGCGGTGCATGTCCGATGCGCCGACGAAGGTCGACGATGAACTCAGGGATCGGCATACTCAACTGTCTAACAGAAGGACGCTCACCGTCGGGCTAGTGCGCGGGCGGACACACCGTGCCGGCTCGACTACGTCTGGCGTTAAATCACACCAGCCACCTGTGCACCAGGAATTAGGGCGCATTATCACTAAATGGCTGATATCACATAGGTGTTCAAAACCGCAGAAGCTCCTCAACCTTCAGATAGCGACTGGAGAGTCCGGTGAGACGATCATCTGTCGCTTCCGGGCGCGCAGCGCGTTCCGCCTTCCTACGCTGATAATCTCCTTCAGCGTCGCGGGCAGTCGGTCGGGTCTGTCGAGCAACGCCCGTGCCGCGGCGCGACCGGCCCTCGATCTGGTGAACAACTGCGACGGACGAACGTCGTGGTTGAGCACAGCGAAGAACATCTGCGTGGCGTTGGGATCACCGGCGATGTCTCGCATTAACCGCGTGCTCAACGGCGACGAGGGACCGGGTGCACCCATATCGCTGGCAAACCAGTACATCTCGTAGGCGTCGTCATCGCGCCACTGCCACCAGCGCTGCATGGCCGCGTCCGGACTGGTGTTGCCAAGTGCCTCATCGATCGCGGAGGCCAACCGATCGGCCTGGCGGAATGCGTCGCCGATGCCTTGCCCTGGCGTCGGATCTTTGAAGTGCCCCGCGTCGCCGACCAGCACCCATCCAGGACCGGCGGCATCGCGAAAATACCCATGCCATCTGGTTAAAACCCGGATTGGACCGACGCGTCGGCCATCTGCGATGACGTCAGCAAGTTCAGGCCATGCCCGTATACCAGCAGTGAAGCTGGCGTCACGGTTGGAATGGAACTCGGCCTGCTGCGTCATGTCGATCCCGACCGCGGCCATGTAGAGATCACCGTCGGTGGGGCCGGCCAGGAACGCCCGCGCACCCCGCCGACCAATCCGCACACGTCCTTCCCGGTCGTGCACATCCTCGAAATACGCCCAGGCGAACATCTTTCCCGCCGGTGCCACGTGATACTCGCGAGCACCGACGAGGGACCCAATCGTGGAATGGCGGCCATCAGCGCCGACCACCAACTGGGCATGTATGGGTCCGGCAGCGGTGTCCACTCCGGTAACGCGACCGTCCTCGGTGATCAAACCCGTCACACCCACGCCCGTGCGGACATCGGCGCCCGCCGCGGCCGCGGCATCGACGAGCAACGCATCGAGCGTGACGCGTCGCACGCACAGGCTGGCGCGTGCGTAGTTCGCCTCATCGAGTACCGCCTCGATACGGACGGCATCGTCGATGACCATCGTCAGGCGATCGAGCCGGACCGCCCCGGCCGCCAAGGCCGCGTCGAGTACGCCAAGCTGATCTAAGATCTGCACGCCGCAGGGCTGGATCAAATGTGTCGACGGCGTCTCCGACGGAAACTGGGCCCGGTCAACCAGACAGACACTCAGGCCCTGCCGCGCAAGCATCACCGCCAGCGGCGATCCAGCACACCGCGCACCGACAACAACGACATCGAATTGCTTCACACCGCGCTCCTGCGATCGCTGGATATCACTGACCCGCGACCCTACCCTGAAAATAAGGGATCAATAAGATCTCTTAGATAACGTTTAAATAGACAGCGCGATCAGAACAGCTGGCCGCGCAGGATCACCAGATCGGGGCGATTCAGCACGCCCGGACTCTGACGTGGATCGTCCTTGTAGCACAACAGGTCTGCCGACGCGCCAACGTCCAGCGCGGGGCGGTCCAGCCAACGGCGGGCGTCCCAGCACGCGGCGCCCAGCGCTTCGGTTGCGTTCATCCCGATGCCCTTGAGTGCCTCGACCTCGTCGGCGATCCGGCCGTGGGCGACCATGGTGCCGGCGTCGGTGCCGGCGTACACCGGCACGCCGGCATCCCGGGCTGCGGCCATCCGCGGATAACACCGGGTGTACAGGTCACGCATGTGTGCGGCATAGGTCGGGTATTTGGTCGCGGCATCGGCGATACCGGGGAAGTTTTCGACGTTGATCAGTGTGGGCACCAAGGCAGTGCCGTGCTCGAGCATCAGCTCGATGGTGTCATCGGAGAGGCCAGTGCCGTGTTCGATGCAGTCGATCCCGGCGTTGATCAGTCCGGGCAGCGCGTCCTCGCCGAAGACATGGGCGGTGACCCGTGCGCCGTGCTGATGGGCGACCTCGATCGCCGTCTTGAGCACTGCGTCGGACCAAAGCGGGGCCAAATCGCCCACGCCGCGGTCGATCCAGTCGCCCACCAGCTTCACCCAGCCATCGCCGCGGCGTGCCTGCTCGGCCACGAAATCGGGCAATTGCGACTCGTCTTCGATGTCAATCGCCAAGCCCGGCGAGTAGCGCTTGGGTCTGGCCAGATGCCGTCCGGCGCGGATGATGCGCGGCAGATCGGCACGGTCATCGAGGCTGCGGGTATCGGTCGGCGAGCCGCAGTCGCGCAGCAACAGTGCGCCGGCCTCGCGTTCGGTCTCGGCCTGGACCACCGCTTCGTCGAGCTCGATGGCGCCGCCGTGCGATCCCAGCCCGACGTGGCAGTGCGCATCGACCAACCCGGGCAGAACCCAGCCGCCGTCGAAAACGGTGTCAGCTCCGGTAACCGGTTCGGGGCTGATCTTGCCGTCGACGATCCACAGCTCGACGGCGTCTTCGTCAGGTAAGCCGAACGCCTTGAGATGGAGTGGCGCGTGCAGACGCACGGGTGCGACTACTTCTTGCCCGGCAAGTTCAGCTTGGACAGGTCGAAGTCGGCTAGGCCGGGCGGCAGCTCGTCCAGACCCTGCGGCATGCTCGAGAGATCGGGAAATCCGGCCGGCATGCCCGCCATTCCGGCGCCCAGCGGGCCGCGGACTTTGGACGGCGTGGGTCCACGCTTTTTGCCCTTTTTGCCCTTGGCGCCCTTGGCCTTCCCGGATTTTCGGGTCGCCGACTTGCGGCCCAAACCGGGTATGCCCATGCTGCCCACCATCGAGGACATCATCTTGCGGGCCTCGAAGAACCGGTCGACCAGGCTATTGACCTCAGATACCGTCACGCCGGATCCGTTGGCGATGCGCAGGCGTCGGGAGGCATTGATGATCTTCGGGTCGGCGCGCTCTTGCGGCGTCATTCCGCGGATGATGGCCTGCAATCGGTCGAGTTGTTTGTCGTCGACGGCAGCGAGGGCCTCTTTCATCTGGCCCGCACCGGGCAGCATCCCCAGCAGATTGCCGATCGGGCCCATTTTGCGGATCGCCAGCATCTGTTCGAGGAAATCCTCCAGCGTCAGCTCGCCGGACCCGATCTTGGCAGCGGCGGCTTCGGCCTGCTGCGCGTCGAAGACCTGCTCGGCCTGCTCGATCAGGCTCAGCAGATCGCCCATGCCCAGGATGCGGCTGGCCATCCGGTCTGGATGGAAGACGTCGAAGTCCTCCAGCTTCTCGCCGGCCGACGCGAAAAGGATTGGCACACCGGTGACTTCGCGGACCGACAGCGCGGCACCGCCGCGGGCGTCACCGTCCAGCTTGGTCAGTACCACGCCGGTGAAGCCCACGCCGGAGCCGAACGCCTCGGCGGTGGCGACCGCGTCCTGGCCGATCATCGCGTCGAGGACGAACAGCACCTCGTCGGGGTCGATCGCTGCGCGGATGGCTGCGGCCTGCGCCATCATCTCCTCGTCGATACCCAGCCGCCCGGCCGTGTCGACGATCACGACGTCGAAATGTTTGGCCCGAGCTTCGGCGAGTCCGCCCGCGGCCACAGCGACCGGGTCGCCAGGACCGGCTTGCTGGGCGGGATCGGCGTCCGTCGAGGTGCCCGGGTGGGGCGCGAACACCGTGACACCGGCCCGCTCCCCCACGATCTGCAACTGGTTGACCGCGCCCGGGCGCTGCAAGTCGCAGGCCACCAGCAGCGGGGTATGCCCCTGGCTGCGCAGCCACACCGCCAGCTTGCCGGCCAGCGTGGTCTTACCGGAGCCCTGCAAACCGGCCAGCATCACCACGGTCGGCGGCGTCTTCGCGAACGCCAGCTGACGGGTCTGACCGCCCAGGATGCCGATGAGCTCGTCGTTGACGATCTTGACGACCTGCTGTGCCGGGTTGAGCGCACCGGACACCTCAGCGCCCTTGGCGCGGTCTTTGATCCGGCCGACGAACTCCCGTACCACCGGCAACGAGACGTCGGCTTCCAGCAGCGCCAGCCGTATTTCGCGGGTGGTGGCGTCGATGTCGGCGTCGGTCAGCCGGCCCTTGCCGCGCAGCCCCTGTAGGGCGCCGGTCAACCGGTCGGAGAGCGATTCAAACACGCCGCCCAGCCTAGCCGGAGGCGCGATGTGAAGCTGGCCGCACACTCGTCGTCCAATGTGAAGCTGGCCGCACACGTCGAGGTATTGACGGATGATCAGGCCATGCTCGAGGTGATCGACAAGGGGGCTAGTAATAAGGCCCACCCAGTGCCGCTGCTTTTCGTCCACGGCGGCTGGCATTCCGCGTCGTGTTGGCACAATTTCCTGGACTTCTTTGCCGATGTCGGCTATCGACGCGGTCGCCCTGAGCCTGCGCGGACACGGCGCCAGCCCCACCGCCAAGCGCTTTCACGCATGCTCGATCGCGGACTATGTCGACGATGTGCGCGCCACGGCCGACCGGCTGGGCGGGCGTCCGGTGCTCATCGCCCATTCTCTCGGCGGCTTCGTCGTGCAGCGCTACCTGGAAAGCCGCGATGCGCCCGGCCGCTGTCCTGGTGGCGTCGGTGCCGCCTCAGGGCGTGTGGGGACTGGCAATGCGCATCTGGAGCCGCCACCCGTGGATTTCGTTGCGGTCGCTGCCCGTCGGCAATTTGACCGGGTTCATCGGTACCCCGGCTCTGGTCCGCGAGCACCTTTTCAGTGCGCACACGCCAGACGACATCGTGGAATCGTGCGCGGCGAGCGTGCAATCCGAGGCTGTGCGGGCCTCGCTGATCGACCCGCTGATCCGCCGCGTCAGATCCAAGCGGGTGACCACCCCGATGCTGGTCCTCGGCGCCGAGGAAGACGGCATGGTTACCAACGCTGAGGTTCGCGCCACCGCGCGGGCTTACCGGACCGAAGCAGCGTTCTTTCCCGGCATGGGCCACAACATGATGCTCGAAG
>CAWISO010000028.1:0-5374 GCA_963838755.1 uncultured Actinomycetota bacterium
GATCCCGGCCGGCCGCGATCTGAGTCTCATTGCCGACGCCGCGCTGGGTCTCAACGTGCTGCGGGTGATGACCGGCCGGCCGATCGACCGGGTTTATGTCCGGCGCGTGTTCGAAGACGTGATCTTGCCGCTCGCCGGCGCCCCGACACCGTAGCAGTTGCGCGTTCCCCCCGAAGGTGCCACTGTGGGACATAGACGGAACTAGTCCGTTCCGTCTCGAAGGGAGGTCGGCGATGAACGTCAAGCATGTCCCCGTCCTGATTGTCGGTGCCGGCGCGGCCGGGCTGACCACGTCCGCCCTTCTTGCAAAACACGGCGTTCGCTCACTGCTGGTCGAGAAGCGGCGTGAGGTCTTCATCTACCCGAAAGCCCGCAACCTGACCTTTCGCAGCCTGGAAATCCTGCGCGGGCTGGGGCTGGCTGAACGAGGTCCACGCGGTCGCCGAAGGTGTTTCGGACATGCTGGCCAAGCCGGCGCTGAACAGCACCGAAGAGAAGAAGGCGTTCGACGTCGACGCGATCTTTGCGGCTTTCGACGGGCTGAGCCCCGAGCCGTCCGGGCAATACTGTCCACAGAGCGCATTCGAGCCGATGCTGCTTGCGCACATCCGTCGGCACGGCAGCCAGGCACGCTACGGGACCGAGTTGTGCTCGTTCGAGCAGGACGACGCCGGTGTCACAGCCGTTGTGCGCGAACGGGATTCGGGAGCATCGGAGACTGTGCGGGCCGACTACCTCGTCGCCGCCGACGGCGTGCACAGCCCGATCCGTGACGCGCTTGGCGTGACGACGTCCGGCTACGGGGCACTGCCGATCTATGTCGTCTTCATCTACTTTCGGGCGCCGTGGCGGAAATTCGTCCCGCATCTCGGCGACGGCGACGCCGTGCAAGTCAGAAACGCCGACGTGGAAGGCATATTCCTGGTGGTCCGCGAGGACTTCGGCATGTTCATCACCACCTATTTTCCCGGCAGGGGCGAGACCGCGGCGCAATTCACCGCGGACCGTTGCCGCGAGATGCTCACCAAGGCAATCGGTGAGCGGATCGACGTGGAGGTCGTCGATGTGGCGTCGTGGCAGCCCTACGAGCGGGTGGCCGACCAATTCCAAAGCGGCAGAGTCTTTCTCGTCGGCGACTCGGCACACACCATGCCCCCGTTCAAGGCCGGGGGAGCCAACACGGCCATCCAGAGTGCGCACAACCTGGCCTGGAAGCTCGCCGCGGTCTTGGACGGGACGGCCGAACCCGCGTTACTGGCCACCTACCACACCGAGCGGCACCCGGTCGGACGCTTCAATGCGCGCCAGTCGCTCACCGGGCCGACGTTGTCGTTGCTGCGGTTGGACGACAAGGGGCCTGGATTGCCGGCGGACGAGGAGGCGCCGATGTTCGCGCTGCTCGCCGGCTACCAATATCGCTCGGCCGCTGTAGTTTCCGACGATCCCGCACCGGCGAATCCCGACGCCGTGTCGGTGGTGGATGAGCTACGCGGCCAACCCGGCACCCGAGTTCCGCATGCCTGGGTGTGTTGCGACGGGCGGCGCGTCTCCACGCTCGACTTGGTCGGACCAGGCTTCACGTTGTTCACCGGTTCGGCCGGGGCGCCATGGGGAAGCGCTGCCCGCGCAGTATCGAGCGCTATGGGCGTGTCGATCGACGTGCACAGCATCGGACCCGACGCCGACGTCGACGGTCAGTGGGCGCGACCTGACGGACCTTTCGCCCGATGCAGCGCTGTTGGTGCGTCCCGACGACTTCGTCGCCTGGCGCGCCAGTGCGCTCCCGCAATCGCCGGAAAGCCACCTCGGCCGGGTGCTGTGCCAGATCCTCGGCCGGACCGCCAGTTCGTGACTATTGACCAATATCGTATTATGGTCATCATCATGATGCCGGAACGTTCGCGGGTCGATCGGGTGCAAAGAGCCGATCGGATCCTTGATACCGCCCGAGATCTATTGCTGTCCTGGGGCTATCGGCGGGTGACAATCGATGAGTTGGCCCGGCGTGCCGGCGTCGGCAAAGGGACCATCTACCTGCACTGGCGGTCTCGCGAGGAAGTCTTCCACGCCGTGAGCGCCCGCGAGGCGGCGGCGATGACGGACGCGATCGTTAACGCGCTGCGCGACGATCCAACCGAGGTCGCGCTGCACCGCTACCTGCGGCGGCTGTTCGTCGAGGCGATGAACCGTCCGGTGCTGCGGGCGCTTTACACCCGCGACGCCGATACGCTCGACACGTTCCTGGCCGCGGCGAACCATCAGCGCCTGGAGGAAAGCAAACTCGGTCTCAACCGCGACTACCTGGGTGTGCTCGCCGCGGAGGCAATGCTGCGGCCGGACCTGCGGCTGAAGGATCTCGACTACACGTTGCCCACCATTGTGTTCGGTTTCTTTGCGGCGGAGCCATTCCTGGGCCCGACGATCAGATTGAACCTGGAGCAGAAAGCCGACCACCTTGCCGACACGGTGCGTCGGGCGTTCGAGCCAACCGATGCACCGCGCCGCGACAGGGTGAAACATGCTGCGGCGAAAGCTATTCCGATTTTCGAGCGACTGGCCCGGGACTACCGGACAGCGACCTACGGAGGTGAAACGCGATGACCGAGCTCGTTCACCCACGCGGGCGATATGGCGTGGACGGGGATTACCGATTGATTCCCGCGCCGGTCGTCTTCGTCGGCTACCTGCTGTTGTGCGTTGCCGCAGCGGTTTTGGCCGGCCTGTGGCTGGTGAGAGGACGAACCCTGTCGGGAGTCGGGATGGCCGTGGTTGCCGCCGTACTGGTCGCCATTGGTGCCAGCATCTGGCGGTTCAGCCGACGCGGAAAGTTCGAGGTCTGGGCGCGCCTGTTGACCGAGATCATGCTGCGGGGCGACGAGCGCGTGCTCGACCTCGGCTGCGGACGAGGCGCGGTGTTGTTGGCCGCGGCCAAGCTGGTGCCGCGCGGAAGTGCTGTGGGCGTGGATATCTGGCGGCCCGACCAGACCGGCAACTCCATGCAGGCGACACTGGCGAACGCCGATGCCGAGGGCGTCGCCGACCGGGTCGAACTGCACACCCGAGACATGACCGATCTTCAGTTCCCGGACGGGTCGTTCGATCTCGTCGTGAGCAGCCTCGCGATCCACAATCTGCCGGGCAACGATGCGCGGCGCTCCGCGATCGACGAAGCCGTGCGCGTCCTGCGACCCGGCGGGCGCCTCGTAATCGCCGACATCGGCTTCACCCGCCTGTATGCCAACCGGCTGCGGCAACACGGTATGACCCACGTTCAGCGTCACGATCTCGGCTGGCGCGCCTGGTGGGGATCACCGCTCATCCGCACCCACGCCGTCACCGCGGCTAAGCCCAAGCCAACGAGCTAGCGAAATGGTGACCACAAAATCGGTGTCGCGAGTAGTGGCGCTGGAAGAGGCGTTTCTTCACCCGCGGGTATGGGACTTGTATCCCGAGCCGCTGCAACGGAAATACCAGCCCGTCCGGGCACGGCTCAGCGAAGTCGGAGCCGAGCGCATTCGGCTGATGGACGCCGCGGGAATCGACGTGCAGGTTCTCTCCCACGTCCAGCCGGGTGTCCAAATGCTTGCCGATGCGCAGGCGGAACTGGCGGTCGCGGTCAGCCGCGAAGTCAACGACTGGTTGGCAGAGGCGGTCGCCGCGCACCCGGCACGGTTCGCGGGCTTTGCCATGCTGCCGACCCAGTCGCCGGCTCATGCCGCCGACGAGCTGGAGCGGACCGTCCGCGAACACGGGTTCAAAGGCGCGCTGATCAACGGACACACCAACGGGCGCTACCTCGACGACCCATCGTTCGACGTGCTTCTCGGCCGGGCCGAATCGTTGGGTGTCCCGATCTACATTCATCCCACCGACCCGCCGCAGGCGGTGGTTGATGTCTACTACGCGCCTTTCGATTCGGCGCTGGTACCCACCTGGGGCTGGCCGGTGGAAACCGGAACGCATCTACTGAGGTTGATCTGCGCTGGGGTGTTCGACCGTCATCCGAATTTGAAGGTCATCGTCGGGCACATGGGCGAACTGCTCCCGTTCTGTTTCACCCGGCTCAATGTCGGACTGACGATGGCGGGTTGGCTTGATGCGCCTGGGTCGACGTCACGCAACAACGTGCGGCTATTACTTGCGAGAAAACGTCTTCATCACGAGCAGCGGCGTGTTCGACGTGCCGGTGTTCGACTGCGCCCGAGCGATGCTGGGCCTCGACAACCTGATGTTCTCCGTCGACTATCCGTTCCAGGACAACTTCGCCGCGATCGAATTCCTCGAACGATGCGGCCTTTCCCCCGAGGACAAGGAACGCTTCGCGCACCGCACCGCGGAAAGCCTTCTCCGGCTTGATGATCGGCCGGCGACATCGGCGGTGCGGGTGCCTCGGTCGGCCATAGCTGGTATCGGTTGCGTAGCCGCGCCAAGTCGAGGATCGGCAGGGCACTGATCTCTGCCCTCGTCAAGTAGTCGTGAATCGACTCAGCGGTCACCGAAGATCAGGTCCCGAACCGCCGAACTGGTATGGGGCTGCCAGAATCCCTGCATCGGCACCAGCACCGGCCCCTCGATATCGACGACAATGACAGCGCCATCGAGCACCGGCCCCGGCGAAGCGGTCACGAAGGCGACTGCGTTGTCGGTCAGCGGCGCCACCTCGGGCGGGCAGCCCTGCACTCGGCTGACCCGGTACTGCGGTTCGAAGCCGGCGCGGCGGCACACGTTGACCAGGAAATCGCTGTAGTACGACGCCCCCGGCGGGGCCCACAGCACAATGGGCTCGTTCGCCAAGTCGGCGATGAATGTGACACTCGCGCGCGACGCTACGCGGATGATCATTGCGCACGGCGACACGAAGCGTGTCGTAGCGCGCGACGGCGCTGGCCAGACGCTCGCGCGGGACCACGCCGCGACGCAAGCCCAGATGCACCGTGCCGTCTTGCACACCACTTATCAGTTGGTCGGGAAACAGCTGCATCACGGTGAACGACGTGTCCGGCAACGCCGCGATCGCAGGCTCGAGCAGCGCGTAGACGTCGCGGTTGCTAATCGCGGGGGAATGGCCGACGACGAACTCATCCCGCTGCGCAGTGGCCGCGGCCCGGGTGTGCTGCGCGACAGTTCGCGCCGCGGCGAGCAAGGTGCGGCCCTCGTCGAGCAGGGTTTGTCCCGCAGGCGTCAGCGTGATCCGACGGCCGGAGCGCACAAGCAGCGCCGCACCGATCTCCTTTTCCAACTGTTGGACAGAACTACTGAGCGCCTGCTGGCTGAGGTGCAACTGCGCCGCCGCCCGAGTGAAACCGGAGGCTTCGACGACGGCGACGAAATGGCTTAGGCGGCGCAAGTCGGGGACGAGGATGTCGGGCATCGA
>CAWISO010000029.1:0-25813 GCA_963838755.1 uncultured Actinomycetota bacterium
GGTGATTCGCACCTAAACTGGCCGGTGAACCAGCAGGAAGGGGCAGCGACGCATCGGCGGCAACGACGGCACCGGCCAGGCGAGTGGTCGGAAGACGGGAGTGGCGAGCATGGGACCGGCCGGGGCTTACCCCGCGCCGGTTCGCTGTGCTCGGCGCCGTCGGTGGGTTGCTCCGCCGCATGCTGGCCGACTGACCACCGCCCGGGGTAGCGGCGCCGACGGGCGGTCGGTGCGTCGTCCAGGTATTCCCGCGCTGGACGGGGTGCGCGCCGTGGCGGTGGCGTTGGTGCTCGCCGACCACGGCGGCCTTCCGGGCATGGGAGGCGGATTCCTCGGTGTCGACGTATTTTTCGTGCTCAGCGGTTTCCTGATCACCTCGCTGCTGCTCGACGAATTGGGCCGGAGCGGCCGTATCAGCCTGAGAGACTTCTGGATTCGACGCGCGCGGCGGCTGTTACCCGCGTTGGTGCTGATGGTGCTGGCTGTGGCCGTCGGACGCCAATTCTTTTCGGCTGAGGCAGTTGCCGGTTTGCGCGAGGAGGCCGTCGCCGCTTTCTTCTGGGTAGCCAACTGGATGTTCGTGGCCGACAAGACAGACTATTTCACCCAGGGGGCTTGCACCGTCGCCGCTGCAGCACGCGTGGTCGCTCGGCGTAGAGGAGCAGGAGTGCTACATCATCTGGCCTCTTCTGCTTGTTGCGGTGGCCGTAGTGCTGGCCACCAACGGCCCGTCGCCGGCACAGGTGGGCCACGGTCGGCGAGGGGTCCGGTTGACTGTTTTCCTGCTGGCCATGCTGGGCGCAATGGCCTCTGCTGCAACCGCCATCCTGCTAGCGTCCGAGATCACGCGTGACCGCGTCTACTTTGGCACCGATACCCGAGCACAGGCACTGCTGGTGGGTGCCGCCGCATCGGCGCTGTTAGTCGGCGATTGGTCGTCGCTCAACCGCGGGTGGTCGTTGATCCGGTCTCGATGGGGCAGATGGACCGCTCGGCTGCTGCCAGTGATCGGCCTGGCGTTGCTAGCGGCGGCCTCCCACTACGCAACCGGTAGCGCTCACGAGTTTCGCGGAGGTCTGCTCATCGCCGTCGCGGTCGCGGCGGTCCTGGTGATTGCCCCGGTGGCGTTCGATCAACGCGGACCGGCCGCCGCCGTGCTGGCCTGGGGCCCGCTAGCGTGGCTGGGCACCATTTCCTATGGCGTCTATCTATGGCACTGGCCGATCTTCTTGCTGCTCAACGGTGAACGAACCGGCTGGTCCGGATTCTCGTTGTTCGCCGTCCGGTGCGCCGTCACACTGGCGGTGTCGACGGTGTCGTGGTGGGCGATCGAGCAGCCCGTCCGGAGGTGGCGGCCGGCGCGGGTGCCGCTCTTACCGCTGGCCGGAGCCACCGCCGCCACCGCCGCCGCGATCGCGATGCTGGTCGTTCCGGTCGCCCAGCCGCGGCGGGCCATTCGACGGCAGCTTGCCCCCTGGCGTGTCGCCGGTCGCGGTTGTTCGCCGTCCCCACCAGGGACCCGACCCGCCCGGGCCGTCGTGCAGCGCGACCCGCGGCGGCCGTTCACCGTTTCGGTATTCGGCGACTCGATCGGCTGGACACTGATGCATTACCTGCCGTCGACGCCGGGTTTCCATTTCGTCGACCACACCGTCATCGGCTGCAGCCTGGTGCGGGGCGGCCCGTACCGGTATCTCGGCCAGACCCTGGATCAGAAGGGCGAATGCGAGTCGTGGCCGAGCCGATGGACGTCGCAGATCGCCACCGACCGGCCCGATGCCATCCTGCTGATAGTCGGTCGCTGGGAAACAGTGGATCGGGTCAACGAGGGAAGATGGACCCACATCGGTGACCCGGCTTTCGATGCCTATCTGGCCAGCGAATTGCGACGCGCAGTAGACATCCTCAGCTCCAAGGGTGCCCCACTGACCGTTGCCAACCTGCCCTACAGCCGACGGGGTGAACGGGCGGATGGGAGTGTGTATCCCGAGGATCAACCCGAGCGGGTGAATCAATGGAACACGTTGTTGGGCAGAACTATTGGGCAACGCCCGAACGTGGGGATATTGGACCTTAACAAGAAGCTGTGCCCGGAAGGGGTATATACCTCCAAGGTTGACGGCATCCAGGTGCGCAGCGACGGCGTGCATCTCACCGCCGAAGGCGTGAAGTGGCTAACCCCGTGGCTCGAGGAATCGCTGAGGTAGGGCCGCTAATTCCCAACCCGGCAGCTGATTTCCATGCTGTCACTGTCCCTGGCCAGGAAGTTGACGCTCACGTAGCCGTTCTCGGCGTCGCGGACGTAGTCGAGGTAGGGCTGCGTATCCGCCATCTCGGTGTTGTCGGCGACGACGAGAGCTCCGGGTGACAGGCGTGGTTCGATCAGCTTGATCACCGGCAGGTACAGCTCCTTCCAGCCGTCGAGGAGCACGAAGCCGACCGGTCCGTCCAGGTCCGCAAGGGTGGAAAGCGCGTCTCCTTCAAGGATGGTGATCAGGTCTTCCAACCCG
Source organism: uncultured Actinomycetota bacterium (assembly GCA_963838755.1). Classification (GTDB taxonomy): domain Bacteria; phylum Actinomycetota; class Actinomycetes; order Mycobacteriales; family Mycobacteriaceae; genus Mycobacterium. The sequence continues at coordinate 2,511 of CAWISO010000029.1, forward strand.
GTCTCGGCGAATGTCTGCTTTGCCGCGGCGATCTTCGCCGCGCTGAGCTCGGTCGTCACCACGCGCCCGGTGCCGTTGTCACGAACTCGCCGACGCCAGATGAATGGCTGAAATGCCAAAGGACATACCGAATTCCACGATCGTGGCGGGACGAGTTGCTCGCACCAACGAGTACAGCAGTCGGCCGGCCTCCGGCGTCACCGGGATGTAGAAATCGCTGATCGCATCGGCCCGTTCCTGGGCACTCGCCGAGGACAGTCGCCCTAACTCGTCGCGCTTAGCGCGCAACAGAGCCATCTGTTCCCGGGCTCTCGGCGTACATCCGGTCAAGGGCGGTCTGCGACTCGGGGCTCGTGCAACGTGGTGGGCATACCGACGAGCCTAGGCGCCCGGCCAATGGCGGCTCCCTGTGCCCCCGCGCATCACGACGATGGAATTTTTCGCAATAGCGTTTGACGGGCACCGCTTCCGGTGCCAGGATGGACCCGCAAGCACCTCGGTAGGTGAGGCGTCTGCATGGATACAGGCCACTGACCCCGAACGTCGAGAGACGCCCCGGGTCAGGACAGCTCTTCCCGGCCTAAGGGTTGAGCCCAAGTGGCTTCCGGAAGTTTCCGGATACGCCGTGCAGTGCCGAAGCTCCGACGAGAGGGGTGCGGGTTCGTCGGCTTGGCCGTCGGGCGTCAAATCCCCTCTTGTGCATGCACTGTGGTGACACCCCCGTGTGTCCTGGCCGTGAGGAGGTGAGGGCGAGATGAGTCCGAGCGATAGTCCGTATCCGTATTCGAAATCCGTTTCGTCCCGACCCGGTCGCGGCATTCCTTCTGCCGCCTGAGCTCTTTTCGGGCGCCGCTTCGGTTGTGCCTGCGCGCAATTGGTGCGCGGGGTAACGAAGTGCGCCCAAATTCGCTCGGCGGTCGAATTGGCTTGTGGTAATCGGTCGGGCTCCCATCAGGAGACGATCATGGAATTTCTTGTTACACAGGCATATCGAGGGGGCAGATGATGGCCCGTCCCAACCCAGAGCGCCAGATCCACCGGGCCTGCGGAGACGTTCGTGCTGCCCTGCTCAGCGCACTGGAGCTGCTCTCGGAAACGACGGTTTCCGGCGCAGGCTGCGATGACATGTTCCGGGCCTTCAGTGACTTAGGGCGTGTCCAGCGTCATGTCGCTGTCGCGCTGCATGCCACCAACCTGCTCGACCAGATGGTGGGCACGCCGGTAGAGCACCGTCCACCCTGGTCGTATTACCGCAGCCGGATTGGCAAGAAGCCGGTATGTGTCCTCAACCCCGCCGAGGGTGATCACGACCTCGCTGGGCGGACATCCGTCGCATAGCGAGGGCGACGCCGCTGACACCGCCGCGGCGGGCCGCGGGTGTCTCGCAAGCTGCCCCGATCGTCCCAACAGCTCAACCGACTTCAAGAAAGCGACAGGCCGATGACTTCCATCTCCACTCAGGCAACCCTGCTCGACACCGGTCCGCACGGCGCGCCCGCAAGCTCGGCGGTGCTGGATTCGGCCCACACCGGCGACATCGTCGGCGCGTTCGGTCGCATCCGGCGGGACGCCGCGGCCCCGGGTCGCAGCTGGTGGCAGCGGCTTCGAATGCTGATGGTCATCACCGGTCCCGGCCTGATCGTGATGGTCGGCGACAACGATGCCGGCGGCGTGGCGACCTACACCCAGGCCGGCCAGAACTACGGCATGAAGCTGCTGTGGACCCTGGTGCTGCTGATCCCGGTGCTGTACGTGAACCAGGAGATGGTGCTCCGGTTGGGCGCGGTCACCAGGGTCGGCCATGCGCGGCTGATCTTCGAACGCTTCGGCAAGTTCTGGGGTGCGTTCAGTGTCGGTGATCTGTTAATCCTCAATGCCTTGACAATCGTCACCGAATTCATCGGTGTGTCATTGGCGCTCGGATTTCTGGGCTGCCCGAAGACGATTGCGATACCGGCAGCGGCCGTGTTGCTGTTCGCGGTGGTGGCGGGTGGCTCGTTCCGCCGTTGGGAGCAGCTGATGTTCGCGCTGATCGCGGTGAACATCGTGATCATCCCGCTTGCGCTGTCGGTGCATCCCACCGTTCGGCGGCAGCGTTGGCGGACTGATCCCGCAGCTCCCCGGCGGACCCGAATCCGCCGTACTGTTGCTCATCATGGCGATCGTGGGCACCACGGTGGCGCCGTGGCAGTTGTTCTTCCAGCAGTCCAACGTCGTCGACAAGCGCATCACCCCACGCTGGATTCCTTATGGGCGAGCCGATTTGGTCATCGGCATCGTCACCGTGATGTGCGGGGCGATCGCGCTGATGGCGGCTACCGCGTTCGGGCTCGGCAGCACCAGCGCCGCCGGCAACTTCACCGACGCCGGAGCGGTCGCATTCCACCTGTCGGACCACGTCGGTCACACGGTCGGCGTGTTGTTCGCGATCATCTTGTTGGACGCGTCGCTGATCGGTGCGAACTGCGTCGGGCTGGCCACCACCTACGCGCTCGGTGACGCGATGGGCAAGCCGCATTCGTTGCACTGGAAGATCACCGAAGCGCCGCTGTTCTACGGCAGCTACGCCGTGCTGCTCGCGGTATCGGCTGCAGTCGCGTTCAGCCCCGATCACGTTCTCGGTCTGATCACCCAGGGTGTGCAGGCGCTCGCCGGCGTGCTACTGCCCTCGGCGACAGTGTTTTTGGTTCTGCTGTGCAACGACCGCCCGGTGATGGGTCCATGGGTGAACACCTTCCGGCAGAACGCCCTGGCGTGGATGATCGTCTGGTCGCTGGTGGTGCTGTCGCTGATGCTGACAGCGGTGACGTTCTTCCCCCACCTGTCCACCGCAACACTGGTGACCGGTCTCGGCGTCGGTGCGGCGCTCGGCGTGCTGGGCGGCGCGATCATCTTCGCGGCCGGTTGGTACGCGGAGCGGCGGGAGGCGGAAAACACCGTGCCTTTCGGTGCGTTGGACCTTGACCAGGTGGAGGAACTCGAGCGGCTCCCCAAGCTGACCCGAGCCGAACTCAAAGCTTTCCGCAATGAGGTCCGCGCGCGATGGACCACGCCGGCGCTCGCGACCCTGGAGCGGCCAGTCATATCGCCGCTGCGTCGGGCAGGACTGTTCACGCTGCGCGGCTACCTGGTGGTTCGCGTGTGCGTTGGTGGTCGTCAAGATCGTTCAGGCGGGCATCAGCTGACCGAAACCTGGGGCAGCAGAACGATCTTGCCGTGGGTGTGTCGCTGTTCGAGCTCTTCGAAAGCGTCGGCGACCCGGTCGAGAGGATAGCTGGCCGCGACGTCGAGATCGATCGCTCCGGTGGCGACCAAGTCCGCCATTTCGGCCAACACGGCGGCCGTCGAGGCTTCGGCGCTGCCCTCGGTCTTGGCGCCGACTTCGCCGGCTTTGGCGAACGAGATGATGGTGTCGATCCGCTGCGGCGCTACACCAAGGTCGACGGCGAGCTGCACATAGTCCGGCCCGAACAAGTCGATGAACGCGTCGATTCCGTCAGGCGCGGCTTCTCGCAGTCGTTCGGCCAGACCGTCGCCGTATTCGACCGGAATGACGCCATGTGCGCGCAGCCAGTCGGCGTTGGCCGCCGACGCGATGCCCAACACTCGCGCCTCGCGCAGGGCCAGCAGTTGCACCACGAGGCTGCCGACACCTCCGGCGGCTGCTGATACCGCGACCGTTCTCACCCGGGTGCGGTGCAACGGCGCGCACGGCCGCATACGCCGTGCAGCCCGCGACATATAGCGAACCCGCAGCCTCCCAACTCAATTGGGGCGGCTTAGGGATCAGCTGGTCTTGCGGGACGACCGTGTGGGTGGCGTGGCTGGACCGGCGAAGGCTGAACCCCATTACCTCGTCACCGGCCGAAAAGCCCGTCACCTGGGCTCCGACGTCAATGACGACGCCCGCCAAGTCACTGCCCTCGCCGGAGGGAAAAGTCGCCGGAAACACATCATGCAGAGCACCGATCCGAATAGCCGCTTCGCCGGGATTGATGCCGGCGGCGCGGACTTCGACGAGCACCTCGCCATCACCGGGTATCGGCATGTCTATATCGGCCACATACAACACATCGCGTCCGCCATAGCGATCGAAACGGACCGCGCGCGCTTTCGCAACTGTCATCGCTGCGGCTATGCCACGACGTTGATCGGATCACCGATATGCACGGTGTTGAAGTACCACTCGGCATTGTCCGGGCTGAGGTTGATGCAGCCGTGGCTCACGTTGGCATACCCTTGCGAGTCCACCGACCAGGGAGCCGAATGCACGTAGACACCACTCCAGGTGACCCGAACGGCGTAGGAGGCCGTGATCAGGTACCCGTCCGACGAACTCAGCGGGATGCCAATGGTTCGCGAATCCATGACCACAGTGCGCTCCTTGGACAGCGCGCTGTAGTTGCCGATCGGCGTTGGGCGGCTGGGCTTACCCATCGAAGCCGGCATCGTGCGCAAAACCTCGTCATTGACACTGACCGTGAACGTGTGCGCAGAGATGCTGGCGACAGCCACTACCTGGTCGCCGGTGTCGAAACCGGTCGACAAGGCATGGACTTGAACTGCAACGTGGCTGTGGGCGGGCCAGTAGCCGTTCGGGATCCATTGCACGACACTGTTGTCCACCCAGCTGAACCGCCCGCTGGTGTGATTCGACGAGGTGATCTTGATGGCGCGTTCGGCCGCGGGCCGGTCGGCGACCGGCCGGGTGAACGTGACGATGACGGGGTGGGCCACGCCGACGACCTCGCCGTTAGCCGGCTGGATCGAGGCGACGCCGGTGGTCGGGGGCTGGGGTGCGATTGCTGCCAAGCTCGGGGTGCCCGATCCCGCGATGACCGGCACGGCAATTGCCGCCGCGAGCCATACATATCGAATCGCTCTACGCACGGTGTCCACCCTTCGAGATGGTGCAGTTTCAAAGCACGACATTCTGTTTCTCTAATATGTACCCTATCCGCGCCTCAGCAAACGGATTGCGCAATCGGCAGCTCGGCGTTACCGAAGCGTGACATTCATCAGTTGAGCTGGTCGAGGGCGCGAAGAAGCCATCGGGTGATCTGAAACTCAGCGGACTGCTGGCGAATTGGCGCGCACCGACCGGCGCGGCTGTGCTAGACCAAGGCTATGACAGATCCGTACACCCGCCCACTCCCCGGCTCGGCGGCGCTTGTGCTGATCGATGTCCAACGCGACTTCTACGCCGACGATGCCCCGCTGCCCATCGAGGGCACCAGTGCGGCGATCCCGGCCATGGCTCGGCTGGCAAGCGAGTTTCGTGAGCCCGCTCTGCCGATCGTGCACGTCGTCAGGCTCTACCGTCCGGACGGGTCGAATGCCGACCTGGTGCGGAAACTGGCGATCGAACAGGGTGCGCGGATCGCCGTCCCGGGCAGCGCGGGCTCGCAGATCGCAGCCGAGTTGCTCCCCAATGCTGTTGAGCTGGACCACGAATTGCTACTGAGGGGTGAACTCCAACAACTCGGTCCGCGCGAACATGTGATGTACAAGCCCCGCTGGGGTGCCTTCTATCAGACCAACTTCGAGCGCCATTTACGGGAAACCGCCAGCGACACACTGGTTTTCGGCGGCTGCAACTTCCCGAACTGTCCTCGAACCTCTATCTATGAGGCATCCGAACGTGACTTTCGAATCGTATTGGTCTCCGATGCGGTGTCGGGCCTTGACGCCCGAGGCATCGAGGAATGTCGTCGAATCGGCGTCGACGTCAAAGATCTAGCGGCGACGCTGGCTTGGCTGAGCCGGGAATGAGACGGGCCCTCAGTTCGCGGACTTAACCCGGGCCGCAGCGGATTCCGGCATTGGCTCGTAGCGGACGAACGAACGGGTGAACGAGGCCGCGCCGTGTGAGAGCGAGCGCAAGTCGATGGCGTAACGGGTCAGCTCGACCTGCGGCACTTCGGCTTTCACCAATGTGCGGTCATTGCCGGCGGTGTCGGTGCCGAGCACCCGTCCGCGCCGCCCGGACAGATCGCTCATCACCGCGCCGACGAGATCGTCGGGGATCAGCACCGAGATTTCGTCGATTGGTTCGAGCAGGATCACCTTGGTCGCCGCAGCGGCCTCCTTCAAAGCCAGCGCACCCGCCATCTGGAAGGCGAAATCCGACGAGTCGACGCTGTGCGCCTTCCCGTCGAGCAGCGTGACGCGGATGTCGACCACGGGGTAGCCGGCGTGCACGCCCTTTTCCATCTGGGCGCGCACGCCCTTCTCCACGCTCGGGATGAACTGCCGCGGCACAGCGCCACCGACCACCTTGTCGACAAACTCGAAGCCCGACCCCTCCGGTAGCGGTTCCACCTCGACATCGCAGACCGCGTACTGGCCATGACCGCCGGACTGCTTGACATGACGGCCATGGCCTTTCGCCTTGCCGCCGAAGGTTTCCCGCAGAGGCACCCGAAGCTCCACTTTGTCTACAGTGACGCCGTACCGGTTCGCCAGCGCGTCAAGGATCACGCCGGCGTGCGCCTCACCCATGCACCAGAGCACCACCTGGTGCGTCTCCGGATTCTGCTCGATCCGCAGTGTAGGGTCTTCGGCGGCCAACCGACCCAAGCCGACGGACAGCTTGTCCTCGTCCGTCTTGGCATGCGCCTGGATGGCCACCGGCAGCAGCGATTCGGGCATGGTCCACGGCTTGAGTACCATCGGGTCGGACTTGTCTGACAGGGTGTCCCCGGTTTCCGCCTGGCTCAACCTGCCGATCGCGCACATGTCGCCCGCCCGCACGAGCGACGCCGGCCGCTGCTGCTTGCCCAGTGGGAATGACAGCGCGCCGATGCGTTCGTCCTCGTCGTGGTCGACGTGGCCGTTTTCGCCTCCAAAAAAGGATGAAAAATGGCCCGACACATGAACCGTCATGTCGGGCCTGATGGTCCCGGAGAACACCCGGACCAGACTGACCCTGCCCACGTAGGGGTCTGATGTCGTCTTCACCACCTCGGCCAGCAGCGGCGCGTCGGAGTCGCAGGTCATCGCGGCATGGGTGGCGCCCTGGGGCGTATAGACCTCGGGCAGTGGATGTTCCAGCGGAGACGGGAATCCGCGGGTGGCGATCTCCAGCAGTTCCAGCGTCCCAACGCCCGTGGTGCTGCAGACCGGTATCACCGGGAAGAACGAGCCACGGGCAACCGCTTTCTCCAAATCGTCGATCAACACCGACTCGTCGATCTTTTCACCGCCGAGGTAGCGCTCCATCAGCGATTCGTCTTCGGATTCTTCGATGATCCCTTCGATCAGCGTGCCGCGCGCCACCTCGATCTGATCGGCGTACGACGAATCCGGCTCTTTTGTGGACCGTCGGCCCCCCTTGTACTCGTAGTGCGTCTGCGACAGCAGCCCGATCAGCCCGTCCCCGGCGGGCAGATAGAGCGGTAAAACCTTGTCGCCGAACGCATTTTGGGCTGCGGACAGCGCATTCTGGTAGTTCGCCCTGGCATGGTCGAGTTTGGTGATGACCACTGCGCGGGGCATGCTGACCTGGTTGCACTCCTGCCAGACGGACTTCGTCAGCTCGTCGACGCCCTCATTGGCCGCGATCACGAAAAGTGCGCAGTCCGCGGCTCGCAGCCCTGCCCGCAGCTCGCCGACGAAGTCGGCGTAGCCGGGAGTGTCGATCAGGTTGACCTTGATGCCGTCGTGGGACAGCGACGCCAACGCAAGACCGACCGACCGCTGCAGGCGGATCTCCGCATCGTCGTGGTCGCACACCGTGGTGCCGTCGGCGACGCAGCCGGGCCTGGACAACACCCCGGAGGCGACCAGAAGGGCCTCGACCAGAGTGGTCTTTCCGCCGCCGGAGGGCCCGACCAGCACGACGTTGCGCACTGCCGCCGGATGGTCCGCGGTGGGAGCGACTCCTGCGCCTTGGGAAGTATTCGACTTGTCTGCCATGACGTGTCTCCTCATGCCCCGCGTCGGTTCGCTGACCCCGCAAGCAGGGTCGCAGCCTGTTAGTCACCTTTCCCTTCTGGCCCACCCAGCACAAGACCGAACATGTGCCAGCCTAGGCGTGCCAGCTGCTCCAGTGCCGGACCGCGACGGCAATCACCGGACCGTTCAATGGAACTGATTGGTACTGGGCGTATTTCGCCCGTAGCAGGTCACGTCCCGCCTGCATCGTATTGCCGTCGTGATGTATCGCAGCAATACCGTCGATCCGAACCCACCACAATTGCGTCCAGTCGTCGGCGTAGTGGTCGACCAGCAAGCTCACCTGCGGATTGCGCTCGATATTGGCCAGCCGGCGCAGCCGGTGGGTGCTCTTCGGCTTGGCGTCGACAGCGGTGTAGATGACCTCGTCGCGAACGGCAAACACCACCGGCACCAGGTGCGGCTTGCCGTCGGGCGCGACAGTGGCCAGGCGAGCTGCCGGTGCAGCCGCGAAGCTGGACTTGGGGTCAAAGTCGACCACAACGTCAGCCTAAAGATTTATACCGGTGAGGCCGACGCTGCTGGCGCGGATCGCGCCGAACCTCCTGTTCAGCGGCCGTTTGACGCGACAAGACTGTGGTTATTCCCTAACCCGTGCCGCCGCCCCGGATCATCGCAGCAAACCGCCGACAATTGTGGGGCGGCGTGCTCGGCGGCGAAGCCCCGGCTACGGTTAAGTGAACAAAACCGCGTCCGCGGCACCAGGGCGCTGCGACAATCCGAGCGGAACTCGGGCTTTGAACCTACGCAGGAGGTAACGGGATGAGCGGATCGCACCGCCGTAAACCGCGGTGGTCATCATGGTTGCTCAGTCTGATAGCAGTGGTAGGGCTGGGCTTAGGCACGGCGCCGGCGCACGCGTCACCGTTGACGCCTCCGCAGGCGCCCAACCCGCCGGCCGACCCGCTGGCGACCGTCTCACAGGTGGGTCCCGAAATCGTCGACATAGACACCCGGATGGGCTACCAGAGCGCGGTCGGCGCAGGAACCGGCATCGTGATCAACCCAAATGGCGTGGTGCTCACCAACAACCACGTGATCGCCGGCGCTACCGACATCAGCGCACGGTCTATCGGCAACGGTCAGACCTATCCGGTCGCCGTGGTCGGCTACGACCGCAGCCATGACATCGCGGTGCTGCAGCTCGGCGGCGCCAACGGACTGCCGGCGGCCAATATCGGCAACTCGTCCGCGGTCGCGGTCGGCGACCCGATCGTCTCGCTGGGCAATGCCGGTGGTGCCGGCGGAACACCCAGCGCGGTCGCCGGGAAAGTCATCGCGTTGAACCAGACGGTGTCGGCGTCAGACACGCTGACCGGCAGCTCGGAGACGTTGAACGGTTTGATCCAGGTCGATGCGGCCATACGTCCCGGTGACTCGGGTGGACCGACGGTCAACAGCGCTAACCAGGTGATCGGCATCAACACCGCCGCATCCGAAAACTACAAGCTCGGTCGCGGGCAAGGTTTCGCGATCCCGATCAATGACGCGATGGCCATCGCCGGGCAGATCCAGTCCGGTGCCGCGTCCTCCACGGTGCACATCGGGCCCACGGGGTTCCTCGGTGTCGGTGTCAACGACGCCAGCGGCGGCGCGGGCGCCGCGGTTGCGCAGGTGGTTGCGGGCGGACCTGCGGCCGCAGCGGGGGTGGCCCCGGGGGACGTGATCACCTCGGTCAACGGCCAACCCGTCGACTCGGCCACTGCGCTGACGAACGTCCTCGATCAGCGTCATCCCGGTGACACCGTCACACTCGGGCTGCAAAATCGCACGACCAATGTGACTTTGGCGGATGGGCCGCCGGGCTGATCGATTAACGCAGCCCTTTCGGCTGCGCTCAATTCGTTTGGCGTGCATATGGTTTTCGATGCCATGCCTCGGGTACGGGTAACATCGTGGATTTGACGAGGGACAGAGAACAAGCCGTCGAGCACAATCCTGCAGAGGGCAGCCACGTCGAAGCCGGCGTAGTCGAGCATCCCAGCGCCGACGACTTCGCCGACGCCAGGGTGCTGCCCGCGGACCCAACGTGGTTCAAACACGCCGTTTTCTACGAGGTCCTGGTGCGGGCGTTCTACGACTCCAACGGAGATGGCTCCGGCGACCTGCGCGGACTTACGGAGCGGCTCGACTACCTGCAGTGGCTCGGCATCGACTGCATCTGGCTGCCCCCGTTCTACGATTCGCCGTTGCGTGACGGCGGCTACGACATTCGCGACTTCTACAAAGTGCTGCCCGAGTTCGGCACCGTCGACGATTTCGTCGCGCTGGTCGACGCAGCGCACCGGCGCGGAATCCGGGTCATCACCGACCTGGTGATGAACCACACCTCCGACTCACACCCCTGGTTCCAGGAATCGCGTCGCGACCCCGACGGGCCGCACGGCGACTACTACGTGTGGAGCGACACCAGCGACAAGTACGCCGACGCGCGGATCATCTTCGTCGACACCGAAGAGTCCAACTGGACATTCGACCCAGTGCGCCGCCAATTCTATTGGCATCGGTTCTTCTCCCATCAGCCCGACCTGAACTACGAAAACCCGGCCGTGCAGGAGGCGATGCTCGACGTCATGCGCTTTTGGCTCGACCTCGGTATCGACGGCTTCCGGCTGGACGCCGTGCCCTACCTGTTCGAGCGTGAGGGCACCAACTGCGAGAACCTGCCCGAAACCCACGCCTTTCTCAAGCGTGTCCGCAAGGTGGTCGACGACGAATTCCCCGGCCGGGTGTTGCTGGCTGAGGCCAACCAGTGGCCCAGCGACGTCGTCGAGTACTTCGGCGACCCCAGCACCGGCGGCGATGAATGCCACATGGCGTTTCACTTTCCGTTGATGCCCCGCATTTTCATGGCGGTCCGCCGCGAGTCGCGCTTCCCGATCTCGGAGATCATGGCGCAGACACCACCGATCCCCGATTTGGCCCAGTGGGGCATTTTCCTGCGCAACCACGACGAGCTCACGCTGGAGATGGTCACCGACGACGAACGTGACTACATGTACTCCGAGTACGCCAAGGACCCGCGAATGAAGGCGAACGTGGGCATCCGGCGCAGGCTGGCCTCGCTCCTGGAGAAAGATCGTAACCAGATCGAGCTGTTCACCGCGTTATTGCTGTCCTTACCTGGCTCACCGGTCATCTACTACGGCGATGAGATCGGCATGGGCGATGTCATCTGGTTGGGAGACCGCGACGGGGTACGCACGCCGATGCAGTGGACGCCGGACCGCAACGCCGGCTTTTCCGGCGCTAATCCCGGTCGCCTCTACGTGCCGCCCAGCCAGGACCCGGTCTACGGCTACCAGACTGTCAACGTGGAGGCACAACGTGATACGTCGACATCCCTGCTCAACTGGACGCGGACGATGTTGGCGGTGCGGCGCAGACATGACGCCTTTGCGGTCGGCACGTTCGAGGAAATGGGCGGATCGAACCCATCGGTGCTGGCATACGCCCGCGAGACCGATGGTGACGTCGTCTTGTGCGTCAACAACCTGTCGCGGTTCCCCCAGCCTATCGAGCTGAACCTGCAGCAATGGAACGGCTACACACCGGTCGAGCTGACCGGGCAGGTGCACTTCCCGCGGATCGGCCATCTGCCGTATCTGCTGACCCTGCCAGGACACGGGTTCTACTGGTTTCAGCTCAGCGAGTCTGAGGAGTCGTAATGAACTTGCCGTGGTCTGAATGGCTTCCGCACCAGCGCTGGTATGCGGGGCGCAATCGTGAGCTGGCCGCCGCCGAGGCGGGCCACGTCGTCGCCTTGCGCGACGATTTGGACCTGGTGCTCATAGATGTCGCCTACACCGACGGCTCGGCTGAGCGCTATCAAGTGATCGTCGGCTGGGACTCTCCGCCGGTCGCCGAGTACATCACCGTTGCCACCATCGGCACCGACAACGACCGCACCGCCTACGACGCGCTGTATGACCCTGGCGCCGCCCAATTTCTGCTGTCGCTGATCGACACGTCCGCAGTCCGCTCGGATGTGAGGTTCGCCAAGGAGCCAGAGGTGACGTTGCCGATGGAGGCGCCGCCGCGGGTATCGGATGCCGAGCAGACCAACACCAGCGTGATCTTCGATCGCGACGCCATCCTCAAGGTGTTCCGCCGCGTCAGCCCCGGCATCAACCCCGATATCGAGTTGAACCGCGTCCTCGGCCGGGCCGACAACCCGCATGTGGCCCGACTGCTCGGCGTTTACGAGCTGACCACGCAGGGCGACCCCGATGCCAGCTGGCCGCTCGGCATGTTGACCGAATATGCGGCCAATGCGGCCGAAGGCTGGGCGATGGCCACGGCCAGCGTGCGCGACCTGTTCGCCGAGGGAGACCTGTACGCCTACGAGGTCGGAGGCGACTTCGCCGGCGAGTCCCACCGGCTGGGTGAGGCCGTCGCCTCGGTACACGCCACGCTGGCCGAGACCCTCGGCACGTCGCAGGCCCCGTTCCCAGTCGACACCATGCTGGCGCGACTGTCGGCGACCGCCGCGGCGGTGCCCGAACTCGAGCAGTACGCGGCGACGATCGACCAGCGTTTTCAAAAGCTGGCGGAGCAGACCATCACGGTGCAACGGGTGCACGGTGACCTTCATTTGGGCCAGGTGCTGCGTACGCCGGAGACCTGGCTTCTGATCGACTTCGAAGGCGAGCCGGGTCAGCCGCTGGACGAACGCCGCGCACCGGACTCTGCGTTGCGTGATGTGGCCGGCGTCTTGCGCTCCTATGAGTACGCCGCCTATGGACCACTGGTCGACCAGTCCGCCGACAAGCAGCTCGCCGCGCGCGCCCGGGAGTGGGTGCAGCGCAACCGCACTGCGTTCTGTGACGGTTATGCTGCCGCGTCCGGCGTCGACCCGCGTGATTCGGCGCTGCTGTTGGCGGCCTACGAGCTGGACAAGGCGGTCTATGAGACGGGCTATGAGTCTCGGCACCGGCCGGGCTGGCTGCCGATTCCGTTGCGGTCGATCGCCCGGCTGACAGCCGCTTGACCGTTCTGCTCGCGCTGCCGAAAGCCGACACGTCTGGAAACATGTCGGGGGTGATTCGCAAGAGGTTCGACAGTGAAGCAAAGTTGTCATGGGTGCTGGCCAGCCTGGCCGGGCTGTTGGGTGCCACGGCATATACGCACTCCGCCGGATACTTCGTGACATTCATGACGGGCAATGCTCAGCGCGCGGCGCTGGGATTTTTCCGGGACGAATTCTGGCTGTCGATATCGGCCGCGATCCTGTTGGTGGCATTTCTCGGTGGCGTGGTGGGCGCGTCGCTGTGCCGCCGTCACATCTGGGCAACCCGCCCACACGCAGCCACTGTGCTGACCACGTTGTCGCTCATCCTCGCCACGGTCATCGATCTCATCTTCGAGGGCGGGCCCAGGTTGCCACTGCCGTTTCTTCCTATCGCGCTCGTCACTTTCGGTGTCGGCGCATTGAACACCACATTCGTCAAGGACGGCGAGGTGTCGATCCCGCTGAGCTACGTCACTGGGACGCTGGTGAAGATGGGGCAGGGCATCGAACGGCACTTGTCCGGTGGAAAGCTCGACGACTGGTTCGGGTATTTCATGCTCTTTGCCGGGTTTGTCGCCGGCGCCACGTTCGGCGGGTGCATCAGCCTGGTGGCCGGTGGTACCGAGATGCTATTGGTCGCCAGCGTGGTCTGCGCATTGACGACGGGATACGCCTACTTTTACGCCGACCGTCGCGCGCTGTGGCAATAGTGGCGATGGAAGTTGTTGGCGGACAAAAACATCGGCAGCAGCGCCGGGGGTGCGCTGCTGCCGATGCGTCGCAGGGTACGTCAGGTGGCGGCTTGACCGGCGCTCAGCGTCCGCTGAATGTCCGGCTTCATGGCAACCAGCTGCTGGTTCCAGTAGCCCCAGTCATGTGTCCCATTGGGCGGGAAGTTGAACACTCCGTTGTTGCCGCCTATGGCGGTGTAGTTGTCCCGGAAGGTTTCGTTGGTGCGCAGCGTGAAACTCTCCAGGAACTTGGCCGGCATGCTGTCGCCGCCGATGTCGTTCGGCGTGCCGTTGCCGCAGTAGATCCAGATGCGGGTGTTGTTCTGCACCAACCGAGGAAGCTGGACCATCGGGTCGTTGCGCTTCCACGCCGGATCGCTCGTCGGCCCCCACATGTTGGTGGCGTTGTACCCGCCCGCGTCGTTCATCGCCAGGCCGATCAGTGTCGGCCACCAGCCTTCGGACGGGTTCAAGAAGCCCGACAGCGATCCCGCGTATGAGAACTGCTGCGGGTAATACGCGGCCAGGATCAGTGCCGATCCGCCCGACATCGACAGGCCCACAGCGGCATTGCCGGTCGGTGCGATGCCGCGGTTGGCCTGCAGGTACTGCGGCAGCTCCCTGGTCATGAACGTTTCCCACTTGTAGGTCTGGCAGCCGCTCTTGCCGCAAGCCGGCTGGTACCAGTCGCTGTAGAAGCTTGACTGTCCGCCGACCGGCATGATCACCGACAGGCCCGACTGGTAGTACTCCTCGAACGCGGGAGTGTTGATGTCCCAGCCGTTGTAGTCGTCCTGAGCGCGCAACCCGTCGAGCAGGTAGAGCGCGTGCGGCCCGCCGCCCTGGAACTGGACCTTGATATTGCGGCCCATCGCCGCCGATGGCACCTGCAGATACTCGACCGGCAGGCCCGGCTTGGAGAATGCCCCCACAGTCGCCGAGCCGCCGAAAACACCGACCAGACCGGGCAATACGGCTGCCCCGACGGCCGCGATCGCCAGTCGGCGCGGCAGCCGCGCCGCCGCGCCGCGCAACTTCTCAACGAACTTCATAGCTCCTACCCATCCCAACTTTCATCAGCCGCATCAGGCGGTCGAATAGCTGTCTGTGGCAGTCAAACACAGTCCGCGGCCCACTCCCGTTTGTCGGCTCGGGGTGTGATGTCGCGGTTGGCTAACGATTACGCCTCCGCCCGGACTCGAAGATAACGATTGGGAATCGAAGGCGCGCTGGCTTTTACAGCGCTGACGGTGCGGATATTAGGAAACGAGGCGCCGCAGTACGGCTGACGCGGTGGTGATTCCGAGTACCGCTGCCACCGCCAATACGACGAAAGCCGCTGGGTGGAACGGCGTCCCGATCAGCAACGCCCGCAATGCGTCGACTTCGTAGCTGAGCGGGTTGACTGTGCTGAGCACGCGCAGCCATGCCGGCATCACGTCGACCGGGTATAGCGCGTTGGACGCGAAGAACAACGGCATCGTGATGGCCTGGCCGATGCCCATCAGGCGATCGCGATTGCGAACCAAACCGGCCAGCGTCATCGACAGGCACGCGAAAAACGCCGCACCCAACATGACGACGGCCATCGCCGCCAGGATGCGCAGCGGATTGAGGGTCAGGCCAACGCTCATCACGTCGGCCAGCGCCAGCACGCCGGCGACCTGGGCCACCGAGCGCACGCCCGCGGCAAACGCCCGACCGGTGATCAGCGCCGACGCCGGCGCAGGCGTCACCATGAGCTTGGCCAGGATCCCGGCGTCGCGGTCCCAGATGATCTGTATGCCGTAAAAGATGGAAATGAACAGAGCCGACTGCGCGATGATGCCTGGCGCGAGGAACGCCAGATAGGACACCGAGCCGGTGTCGATCATGCGCAAGTGGCTGAAGGTGGTGCCGAAGATCAACAGCCACAGCGCCGGTTGCACCATCCGGGTGACGAGCTCGGTGCGATCGTGCTGCAGTTTCTGCACTTCGACGATCGCAAACGCCCCGATGCGCGCCAGCGTTGCGGCGACGCGCTGCCATCCGTGCGGAGCACGGACCAAGCTGATGTCGACAACGGGCTCAACCGACACGACGAAAAATCCTTCTGGCCGAACGGATTTCGCGCAGGTCTTGCGAGGACGCGTCGTCCAAGCCCGAGGCCGCGTAATGGCGGAAGACGTCCTCGAGCGTCGCATCGCGGGAGACTGTTGACTTCAATTCCGCGGGCGTTCCCACGGCCCGCAACACGCCGCGATGCATCAGCGCGACCCGATCGCACAACGCGTCGGCCTCTTCCATGTAATGGGTAGTCAGGAGCACCGTCATGCCGAACTGCGCCCGCATGTCGCGCACCTGCGTCCACACGCCGTCACGCGCGATCGGATCCAACCCGACGGTGGGTTCGTCGAGTACCAGCAGCGACGGACGGTTGACCAGCGCTTGAGCCACCTCCAGGCGGCGGACCATGCCGCCGGAGTAGGTCGCGGCGAGCCGGTCGGCGGCCTCGAGTAACTGCATGGCGTCGAGTGCTTGATCGACACGTTCGGTGCGGATGGCGTGGGGCACACCGTATAGCCGTGCGAACCACTCCACGTTCTGTCGGCCAGTCAATGCCGGTTCGATCGAAAGTTGCTGCGGCACATAGCCAAGATTGTGTCGAATATCGGTGGTGCGGTCGCGTGCGTTCATGCCGAAGATGTGCAATTCGCCCTGCTGCAATGGTGCCAACGTGGTAAGCATTCGCACCAGGGTGGTCTTTCCCGCGCCGTTGGGTCCAAGTAAGCCCATGGTCTCGCCAGGCCGCACTTGCAATGTCAGGTCATCGACAGCAGTGAACTGGCCATAGCAATACGTCAGATGCCGGCAATCGATCGCCATCGGAATCGACGCGCTCATGTTGGCCGCTCCGCCAGCTTCCGCGTCATCATCTGGATGACCTCCAATCCTCCTGCCAGCGCGGCGATCTGGCTGTCGTCAAGCTCGTCGAGCAGTTCAGAGACCAGCACCCGCCGGGTAGCCGCCGACGCGCCCATGACCTGCTTAGCCCCTTCGGTGAGCCACAATCGGCAGACACGCCGATCGGCGGAGTCGACGTTTCGTGCCAGCAGTCCACGACTGACCAGCCTGGACACCAGAGTCGATGCGGTGTTGGGCATCAGCCCGAGCTCGTCAGCGGCAGCGCTGACCGAAATCCCCGGTCGACGTCCGACCAGCCGTAACAGCTCCGCCTGGGACTCGGGCAGGTGCCCCGATTCCCATCCGGTGCCTGCCGATCGCCGCAGCTGCCGCCGGAACCGACCGACGGTGCTCGCCAGGTCGGAAGCCAGGTCAGTATGCGCAGTCACCCCACCATAATACCTCTGTAGGAGAGCTATCTTTTGTATTACTGGATGGCGTGTAGCACGACGTCCGCCAGTTGGCGGTCGTGCACGGTCGCGGTCATGTACGTGCAGGCGGGCTGGCGACGGCGGTCCGTCGGCGATCCCGGATTCAAAAGCCGCAGGCCGGTGCTTGTCGTGGTGTCCCACGGGATGTGGCTGTGGCCGAAGACCAGCACGTCGGTGTCGGGGTAGCGCCGCGACATCCGCGCTTCCCGGCCGGTTGCCGGGCCCGTGTCATGGACCACCGTGAAATGCAGCCCGCCCAGCAGCGCGTCCGCACGTTCCGGCAGCCGTGACCGCAGCGCTGGACCGTCGTTGTTTCCCCAGCACGCCACCAGTCGCGCCGCCTTGGTCGTCAGCTTGTCCAGCAGCTCCGGGGCCACCCAGTCGCCCGCATGCAGAACCACGTCGGCCTTCGCCACTTCGGTCCACACCTGTGCGGGAAGATCATGTGCGCGCCGCGGAACATGCGTATCTGCGAGCAGAAGCAGCCGCATCGTCGTCCGGCTACTGCCCGTCGTTGCGAGCTTCCGCTCCGGTCTCGCCGACATCGAGGGCATCATCGGGGTCGGTCCGCCCAACATATGCGCCGTCATCATCCCCGTCGCGGGATCGGGCCTCGTGATTCTCGGTCTCGACGTCCGATTCTGCCTTTTGGCCCTTCGGTTCAGCCATGGGTCGGGCTCCTTCCGGCGCCGTTGGGGTTCGGGGGTGGTTACCCGCGCCGGAATCCAGGCGAAACACGCGCTAGGTTTGTCGCATGCGCACCTTCGAGTCAGTCGCCGACCTCGCTGCTGCCCAGGGTCAAACCATCGGGCAGAGCTCCTGGGTGACCATCACGCAGGAAGACGTCAACAAATTCGCCGACGCGACCGGGGATCATCAATGGATCCACGTTGATCCGGAGCGGGCGGCGAACGGTCCGTTCGGTACGACGATCGCGCACGGCTTCATGACGCTGTCGCTGCTGCCGCGGCTGATGCACGAGATGTACACCGTCAACGGCGTCAAGCTCGCCGTCAACTACGGCTTGAACAAAGTCCGCTTCCCCGCGCCAGTGCCGGTGGGGTCAAAAGTCCGGGCAGAAAGTTCATTGGTCGGCGTCGAGGACCTGGGCAACGGGGCGATGCAAGCGACGATGTCGACCACGGTCGAGATCGAGGGGTCGCCAAAGCCGGCCTGCGTGGCCGAAAGCGTGGTCCGTTACATTTCGTGAGCCGTGGCCCGGACGGGATGAAGAAGGCCATGGACGCTGACCTGGCACGCTGGCTGGCCGCCGGACAGCACTTCGACTATCTCGGCTTCGACATCTTCTACCGCGTAGAGGGCAGCGGGCCTCCGCTACTGCTCATCCACGGTTACCCGTTCAACTCCTATGACTGGGCGCTGGTCTGGCCGGCACTAACCCAGCGGTTCACCGTGATCGCGCCGGACATGATCGGCATGGGGTTCTCCGACAAACCCGTGGCCTACGAATACTCGGTGGGCGACCATGCGGACATGCACGAGGCGTTGCTGGCCCACCTGAACATCCGCAACGCGCACATCCTGGCCCACGACATCGGTGATTCGGTCGGCCAGGAACTGCTGGCCCGTCACGAGTTCGGTCAGCAGGCCTACGGCGCACTGCGCATCGACTCGATCACCTGGCTTAACGGCGGCATGTTCATCGAGTCCTACACCCCACGTGCGGCGCAGAAGCTGATGTCTCGTACCCCGTTGGGTGACATCTTCAGTCACGTGCAGGGCAGTCCGTTGTCCCGTCGGCTGCTCGAACCGACGCTGCGCGAAATGTTCGGCCCGAACACCAAACCCACGCGACAGATGATGGACGTGTTCAATCAGATCTTGGATTACAACGATGGCCGCCGGGTGCTGCATAAGGTCGGCCGCTTCATCAACGACCGCTACACGCACCGCAACCGATGGGTGCGCGCCATGCGGCAGACCCCGGTCCCGATGCGATTGATCGACGGGCCCGTCGACCCCAACTCCGGTGCACACATGGCGCGGCGCTACGCCGAGGTGATACCCCAACCCGATGTCGTGATGCTGGCCGACGAGATCGGGCACTGGCCCCAGCTCGAAGCGCCTGACGCGGTGCTGACACACTTGCTCGCCCACATCGACCGCTACATCACCTGACCGCGAGCAGACGCAAAAGCCCCTTATTTCGGCGAAATGGGGGATTTTGCGTCTGCTCGTCAGAATTCGGCGACCGCGTGTTCGAGGCGTTCCGCCAGCCGTGCCTGCGCCTCCGCGCGCCGGGTAGGCAAGTGCTGTGACGGGAAAGGCGTTGACACCGGCTCGTATTCACGCAGAGTACGACGAGCGACGGTCATCTTGTGCAGCTCGGTGGCGCCGTCGGCGATGCCCAGCGACTCCGCGGCCACCATCATCTTGACAAATGGCATCTCATTGGAAACCCCCAGCGCGCCATGCAGATGCATCGCGCGCTGCACGACGTCGTGCAGCACCGCAGGCATGGCGACCTTGACCGCCGCAATGTCACGGCGCACCTTCTGGTAGTCGTGATGCTTGTCGATCAGCCAGGCGGTGCGCAGCACCAGCAGCCGGAACTGCTCGATCTGGATCCAACTGTCGGCGATCTTCTCCTGCGTCATCTGCAAATCACCCAGCCGGCCGAACCGGGTCTGCCGTGACACCGCCCGCTCGCACATCATGTCGAACGCACTGCGCGCCAACGCGATCGTGCGCATCGCGTGATGAATGCGACCGCCGCCGAGCCGGGTCTGTGCGATTGCGAACGCCTGCCCTTCGCTGCCAAGCACATGATCGGCCGGCACCCGCACGTCGCTGTAGCGGACATAGCCGTGGCTGGCATGCGAATCGGTGCCGACCCCGACATTGCGGATGATTTCGATACCGGGTGTCTCCGCAGGGACGATGAACAGCGACATCTTTTGATGGGTGTGGGCGTCGGGATTGGTGACGGCCATGACGATGAAAAACGTTGCGTGCTTGGCGTTGGAAGAAAACCACTTCTCGCCGTTGATCACCCAGCCGTCGCCGTCGCGTTCCGCGCGAGTGACGAAAAGCCCCGGATCCGAACCGCCCTGCGGTTCGGTCATCGAATAGCAGGAGCTGATTTCGCCGTCGAGCAGCGGCTGCAGATAGCGAGCTTTCTGCTCATCGGTGCCGAACATCGCGATGATCTCGGCGTTGCCCGAGTCGGGCGCCTGGCAGCCGAACACCGATGGCGCCCAGCGGGACCGGCCGAGGATTTCGTTGAGCAGCGCCAGCTTGACCTGACCGTAGCCCTGGCCGCCGAGTTCGGGCCGCAGATGCGCGGCCCACAACCTGTGGTCCTTCACCTGCTGTTGCAGGGGCCGCAGGATCGCCATCGTCTCCGCGTTCTTCTTGTCGTACGGATCGAGCGCGACCAGATCGAGCGGCTCGAGTTCGTCGACCATGAATTGCTCGACCCAGTCCAGCTTCTGCTGGTACTCAGGGTCTGTTTCGAAGTCCCACATCGTCAACCTTTGTTGTAGCGGTCCCGCAACTTGCTCAGCGTCGCTTCGATGCCGGCAGCATTGCGTTTGACCAAGCCGGTTCGCTGGTAGAAATGCAGCCGGTCCTTCAGCGGTCCCGTGTCACGGTAGTCGAACGTCTCGGTGACCCGAGTGATCGTGGGTGAGACAGCGGTGAATTCCCAACGCCAGTGATGCCCGGCCGGGTGAGACCATTCGACCAGTGCATTCGGTTTGACCGCGGTGACGGTGCTGGTGAGGTGGTACGGCACCCCGAAGACACGCATCTTGGTGGAGAACCTGGCGCCGGGAACCAGATGATCGGGGCCGGCGATGAAGGCGGCGACGGACCCCGAGCCGTCCAACTCGTGGTGGCGGCGCGGATCTGAAACCAGCGCGAACAATTCGGCCGCGGGGGCGTGGACCTCGACGGAGCGGCTGACCTGATCGGGGCCGGTGTCAACGGGCGTGACGGTCATGGTGGTAGTCGTCTCAGACGCTACCTCCAACCGGTGATCGTGGCGAGGGTCAGCCGCGGTCTAGCCTGACCTGGTGACGATCGAGGCACGCCCGGCAGGCAAAGCCGACATCCCCGCGCTGTCGCAAGTGCTGGGCCGCGCCTTCTACGACGATCCAGTGACCATGTGGATGCTGCCCGACGAGAAGGCGCGGTCGGCGCGCTTGCCACGGCTTTTCGCAACCCTGACGCGCCACCATCACCTCGCCGGCGGTGGCGTGGAAGTGGCCAGCGACGGACCGGGCATCGGTGCGGCAGCGCTATGGGATCCGCCGAACCGGTGGAAGCAAACCGCGCGCGAGCAACTGGCCATGCTGCCGTCGATCATCCGCACCTTCGGCTATCGGGCGGCAGGAGCGCGCGACGTGATCGAATTGATGAAGCGCCATCATCCCGAGGAACCGCACTGGTACCTCGCCGTAATTGGCAGCGACACCACCGTCCGTGGCAAAGGGTTCGGGCAGGCTTTAATGCGTTCGCGCCTGGACCGATGCGACGCCGAGCACTGCCCGGCCTATCTGGAATCCAGCAAGCCGGAAAACGTGCCCTACTACGAACGCTTCGGTTTCACCGTCACCGGCGAGGTCGTGCTACCGGGCGGTGGACCTACGCTTTGGCCGATGTGGCGGATGCCGAGGTAACGGCGAAGCCCGCAGCGGCGCTAACCGCGATACCGTTGCCCTGTGCGGTTTTCCGGAAAGACCGCGGTGATCACCGGCGGCGCGATCGGCTTCGGTCGTGCCTTCGCGCGAGCGCTGACCGGCGAGGGGGCCAACGTCGCGATCATGGACATCGACACCAAGACCGCCGATCGCACCGCCGTGGAGTTGAGGGCCGACGGCGCTCAGGTGATCGCGGTCCCTTGTGACGTCGCCGACGAGCAGCAGGTCGACACCGCGGTCGGCATCGTGATCGAGACCTTCGGTGGGGTCGACATTCTGATCAACAACGCCGGCCGCCACCTGATGAAGTACAACCAACCCTTCGGCGTGCTGTCCCGTGCCGACATTCGGGGCTTGTTCGACGTGAACGTCATCGGCGTCATCAATTGCACTCTGGCATGCCGTGATTCGATGCGGGATCGCGGTGGCGGCGTGGTGCTGAACATCTCGTCGATGGCCGGTTTCATGAATATCAGCCCGTATGGGGTGTCGAAGCTCGCAGTACGCGGTCTGACCGTCGCCTTCGCCTCCGAACTGTCCCCCGATCGAATCCGGGTCAACGGCATTGCGCCCGGCCTGATGAACACCGAGAACGCGCTTGCCGACTTGCCGCATGCCCTGGTCGACGACATTGTTCGCGAGCGGCAACTGGTACACCGGCTTGGCACCATGGACGACGTCGTCGCGGCCATGCTGTACCTGTGTTCAGACGAGGCGTCGTTTATCACCGGCGAAACCCTCAAAGTGAGCGGCGGCTACCCGCTGAATTTCTGAGCGCGTTTAGCGGTCCATCGCCGGGGGCAACCGTTGGCCATGTCTACCGACCCATCGGACTTCCCGGACGAAGGCGGCCCGGGCGACACTTTGAACCCCAGCGAGTCGACTGACTCCGACGAGGTGCGCAACGACGACGGCGACATCGTCGTCGACCCGCCCGAGCAATGGAGCGAGGCCGACAAGTTCGGCATGACCGCGCGTGAAGAGGAAGAGGGGCAATCCCTCGACGCCAAGCTTGCCGCTGAGGAACCTGATGTGCTCGCCGAGGCGGGCTCCGACGAGCGCCCGAGCCGCGCCCATCGCGGTCAGATCGACGGGACTCCCGAGGACGGCGGCTCGCTGTATGACGTCGTCGACGAGTAGCCCGCCCCAGTCGTGTCGCGCAGTGTGACCCGGAATTGCATTGCCCGGTAAGGCCAACCGGTCGTCGTGTTCCACTGCGAGACCACCAGGCCCACGCCGCCGGCGACATTCAGCTTCGAATCCGGCAGGACGTATCCGCCGTATAGCTGCGCGACCCGGTTGTCGGCATGATCTTCGGCGTCCCACGCGGATCCGATGACGGGTAGCTGCAGCGGCGCGTCACGCACCGTGTGGGGGATTCGATCACCCGATATCCGAGCGCGTACTTCGAGGACAGGAACCCGCCCAGGATCCACTTCCCTTTTGTCAGCCGCCGCAGCGACAATTCCCCCCAGGTTTCACCATCGGGTGTCAGCGGGGTCGGAGCCTTGCCCCATGACCAGCGACCATTGGCGCGCCCACATGCCGAGTACTTATGGCCGTCGCC
>CAWISO010000030.1:0-33514 GCA_963838755.1 uncultured Actinomycetota bacterium
TAGCGTGGTCCCCGCAAGCGGGAGGTGCCCCCAGCTCGGCGGACTACCGGGGGCGCTAGATAGCACTTCACAGAAGGGTGGCCGATGAAAACGTTCACCGACGAGGAAATGAATGCCCTCTTGCCGGCCGCGAAGGCGTACACCGTCGTCATCCTCAGACAGGGGCCAAGCTTCAATGCCGATACGGCACCGGCGATCATTTGGGAGCACGGCCGGCGTAACTTCGGGCTACGCCATGACGGTGTGCTCCCAGTGGTGCTGCCGGTCACCGATGGCTCCGACGTCTGCGGCTTCGGCGTGTTCACCGGAACCGTCGATGAGACCGTCGGGGTCATGAACGACGATCCCGGTGTGCAAGCCGGGGTGTTCACCTTCGAGGTGCACCCGTGCCGGGGTTTCCCCGGCGATGCGTTGCCTTCCAGGCCGATTACCCGGCTAGACCAACTCGGGCACCCGCAGGTGGGCGATCGCCAGTTCGAACTCCCCGACGTCGTGCTGGTCGGCGCCGAGGTCGCGCAGCCGAGCGGTGCGCAGCGAGCGGGCCTGCTCTTCGTTGCGCTGCAACGCCTCGAGGCTGTCGAATGTCGACGACGACACCGCGCGCCAGGACGTGCGATGGATCATCAGGCTCGCGCTGCAGAAGCCTTCGAGCTCCTCGATCGCGGGCAGCACCGACTCCCGGTAGAACTCGATGGCCCGGTCGAACTGGTTGGGCCGCATCTTGAGCCAGGTGGCGCGCACGCCGGCGCCCGGCCCCGACGGGTGGTCGCGGTGCAGCACCGCGATCTCCCATTCGTCGACCGTCGGGCTACCACCAAAGGCCTCAGCCGCCTGATCACGAACCGGTCGTATCCGCTCGGCGCCCGCATGCATCGCCTCTCGGGTCTCCCACGAGCTGGTCGCAATGCAGCGACCGGAGTCACGGTTGACCAACAACGACATGCCAAGGCAGCCGTCGACTTTTTCCAGGGCGGGCATGACTACATCGCGAACGTGCGCGATCCCGGCGTCGATGGACGACGGTTGCGCCTCGATAGTGGTAGAGCGCGCGTACACGAGACCACCCTTCTTCGGGGGCAGCGCCCAGGTGGCGCCACCGGTTCCACTCATCACCTTCCTCCGCCGGATTAGCCAAGGCAATGGGCAAATCCGTAGGCTTGTGCGGTGCATACCGATGTGCTGGATGTGGAACGGAGCCGGTAATTCATCATCGTCAACCTGCCCAAACGATTCCGACGTTTTGCTTCCCGCGAGGCGACGGGCTCTGCAACGTCTTCGTCCCGCATGGGACAGCGGGGGTGGCGGGGATCGAGACCGGCGCGGGTTCCAACGACGACCTCGTCGATACCCTGGAACGCCTGTTTGCACGGGATGACCGCTACCGCCATTCACCGGGTCGCCCGGCCACGGCGCCGATCATGTACTGCCGGCCTCGTTGCGGCATCGATCACGTTGCCGGTGGAGGGCGGCGAAGCCCAACTGGGCACCTGGCAAAGCGTGGTCCTGGTCAACCTCAACCAGGACAATGCGCGGCGCTGGTGCCGGTCAGTTTCCTCGGCGGGCGAATGGCCACAGGCGGCACGACCCGGTTCTGTGGTGCGGTCAATTAAGCCTTCAATAGGCTGGAAATTGGCTGGCCAATCCAGCGGCCAAAGGAAGCGGAGACGTGCAGACACACGAGATCAGGAAGAGATTCCTCGATCATTTCGTGAAAACCAGGCAATACCGAGGTGCCAAGTGCCTCGGGTGATCCTCGACGACCCCAACCTGTATTCCGCTCAACGCTGACCATGGTCCAGTTCGTGCCGTACTTTTCGGGGCAGCGGGGCCGCCGTACGCGACGGCCACCAGGCATCCAAAAATGCATCCGCACGCCCGATATCGACGAAGTCGGGATCACCACCCGGCACAACACGTTTTTTCAGATGGCCGGCAATTTTTCGTTCGGCGACTATTTCAAGCGTGCCGCCATCAGGTTGGCATCAAGGTGCCTGACCAACTCCGTTGCTGAGGGTGGCTACGAGGTTGATCCGGAAAGGATCTGGGCCACAGTCTATTGGGACGACGACGAGGCGGTGGGGCTGTGGGAGGAGATCACCAGCTCTGCCCGCTCAGGGGAGTCCGGCGCCGGGGCATGGCCGACAACTACTGGTCGATGGGCATTCCCGGGCCATGCGGGCCATCGTCGGAAATCTATCAGGACCGTGGGCCCCCGGTACGGCCCCGAGGGTGGCCCGCTGGCCAGCGAAGAAGCGTTGCGTCAAATATGGAATCTCGTGTTCATGCAGAACGAACGCGGCGAAGGCACCACCAAAGACGACTACCGGATCCTCGGACCGTTGCCGCGCGGGAACATCGACACCGGCATGGGCGTCAAGCGGGTCGCGGTGCTGTTGTACGGCGTGCACAACGTTTACGAAACCGATTTGCTGCGCCCGGTCATCAACGTAGTCGCCGCATGCCACCTACGACATCGGCAACCACGACGATGATGTCAATACCGGATGATCGCCGACCACAGCCGCACCGCAGCGATCCTGGTAGACCAGCGTCAGCCGGGTAACGACGGGCGCGGCTATGTGCTGCGCCAGCCTGCTGCGGCGGGTGATCCGCTCCGGCCAAGCTGCTGGGTATCGACGGTCCGATCATGGGTGAGCTGGTCGGCGACGGTGCGTGATCTGCATCGGACCGTAGTATGCCGAACTCGTCGCCGACTTCGACCCGGATCTGCCGGATTGCCGTTCAAGAGGAGACCGCGTTCAACCGCACGGCACTACGTCGGGCTCACGGTAGCTCAACGAAGTCGCCGGCGCCACCAAAGCATCCGGCGCAACGGTTGATATCCGTTCAGGATGCCTTCACCTAACGACACCTACGGATTCCCGCTCGAGCTGACGCTCAAGATCAAAACCGAGGCCGGTTTCCAGGTGGATCAGGCCGGAGCCCGCGAACTGATGGCCGAGCAGCGCCTGCGCGCCAAAGCCGATGCCGCCGTGCGCAAACACGCCCACGCTGACCTCGAGCACCTCACCGCTGGTCAACGCGGGGCCCACCGAGTTCACCGGTTTCGATGAATTGACGTCGCAGGCCCGAATTCTGGGTATCTTCGTCGACGGCAAGCCGGGTACCCGTCGTGGCTCATGGCGTAGAAGGATCAGCGGGCGCTGATCGAGTCGAGCTGATCTTGGATCGCACGCCGCTGTATGCCGAGTCGGGCGGTCAGGTCGCCGACACCGGAACCATCAGCGGTACCGGCGCCGGTGAAAGCGCGCGGGCCGCGGTCGCCGACGTCCAGAAGATCGCCAAAACCCTTTGGGCGCACCGCGTCAACGTTGAATCTGGCGAGTTCGTCGAGGGCGACACCGTCACCGCGGCGGTCGACCCCGGGTGGCCCAAGGGTGCCACCCAAGGCCACTCCGGCACCCACATGGTGCACGCCGCACTCGACAAGTGTTGGGGCCCAACGCGGTTGAGGCCGGCTAGCTGAACCGACCGGGCTATCTGCGGTTCGACTTCGACTGGCAGGGTCCGTTGAACGAGGGGCACGCAGCCAAATTGAAGAGGTGACCAACCAGGCCGTGCAGGCAGACTTTGAGGTACACACCTTCACCGAGCAGCTCGACAAGGCCAAGGCAATGGGGGCGTTGGCGCTGTTCGGGGAGAGCTATCCCGACCAGGTTCGGGTGGTGGAGATCGGCGGGCCGTTCTCGCTGGAGCTGTGCGGTGGCACGCACGTGCACAACTCGGCGCAGATCGGGCCGGTGACGATCCTCGGCGAAGCGTCAGTGGGCTCCGGCGTGCGGCGGGTCGAGGCCTACGTCGGATTGGAATCGTTCAAGCACTTGGCCAAGGAGCGCGCGCTGATGGCCGGGCTGGCGTCGTCGCTGAAGGTGCCCTCCGAGGAAGTGCCCGCCCGAGTGGCGAACCTGGTCGAGCGGCTCAAAGCCGCCGAGAAGGAACTCGAACGCAGCAGGCTGGCTTCGGCGCGGGCCGCCGCGGTCAATGCGGCCGCAGGCGCGCAGCGCGTCGGTAACGTCCGGGTGGTGGCGCAGCGGATGTCGGCCGGGATGACCGCCGCCGACTTGCGTTCCCTGGTCGGCGACATCCGCGGCAACTCGGCAGCGATGCGGCGGTGGTCGCGTTGATCGCGGAAGGTGAAGGCGGCAGCGTGCCCTACGCGGTCGCCGCCAACCCCGCCGCCCAAGACCTGGGCCTGAAGGCCAACGACTTGGTCAAGCAGCTCGCCGGAGCAGTCGACGGCCGCGGCGGGGGGAAGGCCGACCTCGCGCAGGGCTCGGGAAAGGATCCGTCTGGTATCGACGCCGCACTGGACGCCCTGCGAGCAGAGATAGCGCGGGTCGGCTGAGTGGACTGTTCGCACCGCCTGCCGGATCGGCCCGGTGGGGACGATCCGGGACCCGGCCGGCGGCTCGGCGTCGATGTGGGCAGCGTGCGCATCGGCGTGGCCTGCAGTGACCCGGACGGCATCCTGGCCACCCCGGTGGAGACCGTGCGCCGCGACCGCTCCGGCAAGCATCTGCGCCGGCTGGCCGAGCTGGTCGACGAGCTGCAGGCCGTCGAGGTCGTCGTCGGGCTGCCGCGGACCCTGGCCGACCGCACCGGCCCGTCCGCCCGCGACGCGATCGAGCTGGCCGACCTGCTGGCCGGGCGGATCGCGCCGATACCGGTGCGGCTTGCCGACGAGCGGCTGACGACCGTCAGCGCGCAGCGATCGCTGCGCCAGGCGGGCGTGCGGGCCAAGGGCCAGCGTAGGGTCATCGACCAGGCGGCCGCGGTGGCGATCCTGCAGGGCTGGCTCGACGAACGCCGCGCCATGTCGCCCGGGGAGGTCAACGGTGTCTGACGGCCGGGAGCGTGCGCAGCCGGTGGCGGTCGGGTCGCCGCGGCGCGTGCGCACGCGCGCCGAGCGGATCCGAGCCGAGCGCGGCCACCGTCGGCGACGCATCGGGCGCGGATTCGTCGTCGGCCTGCTGATCCTGGTGATCGTGGCCGCGGTGTTCGTCGGCTCCAAACTCTGGCACAGCTTCGACCCCAAGAACGACTACCGAGGCAGCGGCAAACAGGATCTGGTGATTCAGATCCACGCCGGTGACTCGACCACGGCGATCGGCGAGACGCTGCACAACCACGACGTTGTCCGTACCGTCAAAGCCTTCGTCGAGGCGGCGGACGGCAACGACGCGATTTCGTCGATACAGCCCGGGTACTACGTGATGCGCACCGAATTGCCCGCGTCGTCCGCGGTGCAGCGGCTCGCCGATCCGCACAGCCGGGCCGGCAGACTGGTTATCCCCGAAGGTCAGCAACTCGACGACACCACCGACGTCAAAACCAACAACATGACGCCGGGCATCTTCACCCTGATCTCCCGGGCCACCTGTGTCGACCTGAACGGCAACCACCGCTGCGTCTCGGTGTCCGATTTGCGGACAGCGGCGGAGAAAACCGCGCCGGCCAAGCTCGCCGTGCCGGCGTGGGCCGTCGAGCCGATCACGGCGATGGGCACCGACCACCGCCGGTTGGAAGGCCTGATCGCGCCGGGCACCTTCAACGTCAACCCGTCGGCGTCGCCGCAGACGATTCTGGAGTCGCTGATCAGCGCCAGCGCTGTGCAATATGTGAAGTCGGGGCTGCTGGACACCGCCACCGCGATGAACATGTCGCCGTACAACGTTCTGGTGGTCGCGTCGCTGGTCCAGCGAGAGGCCAAACCACAGGACTTCCCGAAAGTGGCCCGGGTCATCTACAACCGGCTGGCCGAGCACCGCACGTTGGAGTTCGACTCGACGGTGAACTATCCACTCGACCGTCGGGAAGTGGCCACCAGCGACAACGATCGCGCCCAGCCCACGCCGTGGAACACCTACCTCTCCGAAGGACTGCCCGCGACGCCGATCTGTTCGCCGGGCTCCGACGCGCTCAGCGCGGCCGAGCGACCCGAGCCCGGTAACTGGCTGTACTTCGTCACGATCGACGCGCAAGGCACCACGTTGTTCACCCGCGATTACCAACAGCATCTGGCGAACATCGAGTTGGCCAAGCGCAACGGTGTCCTCGACAGCGCGCGTTAGAAAAGCCGGGGTGCTCGGTTCGCCGATCGGACATTCGCGCTCTCCTGACTTACACCTGGCCGCCTACCGGGCGCTGGGCTTGGCCGACTGGACCTATGAGCGCATCGAGTGCGGCTCCGAGGAACTACCCGACGTGGTCGGCGGTTTCGGGCCGGAGTGGGTCGGGGTCTCGGTGACGATGCCGGGTAAGTTCGCGGCGCTGCGGTTCGCCGACGAGCGCACCGATCGGGCGACGCTGGTCGGGTCGGCCAATACCCTGGTACGAACACCGCACGGGTGGCGGGCCGACAACACCGACATCGACGGGGTGGCCGGTGCGTTGGGCACCGCTGGCACGCAGAAGGGGCCGGCGGTGGTGTCGGGGTCCGGCGGCACCGCGCCGGCGGCGATCGTGGCGCTGGCCGACTTAGGCGTCACCGATATCACCGTGGTGGCACGCAACCCCGACAAGGCCGCCCGGCTCGTGGAACTGGCGGCCCGCCTCGGCGCAGCGGCCCGGTTCTGCGACTTAGACAGCGACACGGGCGGCTGTGCCGACGCGGTTGCGGCTTCTGGCGTGCTGGTCAGCACGCTGCCGGCCGATGTGGCGGCGCGGTATGTGGAGCGCTTCGCCGGTGCGGCGGTGTTGTTGGACGCCATCTACGACCCGTGGCCGACGCCGCTGGCCGCCGCGGTCGCCGCAGCCGGCGGCCAGGTGATCAGCGGACTACAAATGCTGCTGCATCAAGCGTTCGCGCAAGTAGAACAATTCACAGGGCTGCCCGCGCCGCGAGCGGAGATGGTCGCGGCTTTGGGTTAGCGTGCCGCGCATGCTGATCGGGGTCGCGCTGCTGTGGATGGCGGCGCTGACCGGCTACGACGTCTGGCAGCGCCGGCTGCCCAACTGGCTCACCCTGCCGGGATTCGCAGTGATCATGGTCTTGGCGGCCGCCTGGGGGCACGGCCGGGCCGCCGCGGTGGGCGCTGCGTTGTTGGCCGCGGTGTATCTGCTGGCCCATGTCGCCGCCCCGGCGGGCATGGGCGCCGGGGACGTGAAACTGGCGCTTGGGCTGGGCGCGCTGACTGGCTGCTTCGGCGGCCAGGTCTGGCTGCTCGCGGCGATCGGGGCCCCGCTGCTGACCGCGGTGATCGGTGTGCTGGCCCGGCTGGGCCGGTCGACGACGGCGGTGCCGCACGGCCCGTCGATGTGTATAGCCAGCGTCGCGGCGTTGGGCCTGGCTGTCTGGTGACGCCGTGGTCGCCGCCGAACGTGCTGTGGCGGCGACTTTTTAGCTATTTTGTCGCCGTGACGGCACGTTCGGCGACAGATCTGTCAGTCGGTGACCAGGCGGTTCCACACCCGGTGTTCCTCTAGGCCGGCGATGAGCGATTCGACGATGCTCGACGCGTCTGATTCCGCGAAGACACCGTCCGCGTCGGGTGCAACACCGGCTGCTGCAAGGAGATTCGTTCCCTGGGGCAGCACCCCGAGCGGCTTGAGATGACGGAAGGCCTCATCGACGATGATCCGTGCGTTGGCTTCGGCTGGTGATCCTGCGACGAGGACGGCGTCGACCTCCACGGATCGCCCGGTGAAATAGGTGCGCGAAATCGGCACACCGGCGCCATTGGCGCCATTGTGGTCCAGGGTCCCGCCGTGCGGAGCGAAAACCAGGGGAACCAGCTTGGCCGCGGTGATCGCGGTCACCGCGGCCGCCACGTCACCGATGTCGGAGTCCGTGCCGGTGAGGATGCCGATGCGGCGACCCGCGACCGGCCATCGTTTCCCGACTTGCGACAAAGCCGGGCTGACGGCCGGGGCGGCGGGCGGTATGGCCGGAACAGGCGGTTGTAGACCTAGTTTCGCCGCGACTGCGGCGCACAGTTCCGTGTCGATTTTGGCAAGCACCGCAAGGGTGCGTTCCTTGATCGTCTGCTCGTAGCATTTACCCAGCTCAAAGGCGTACGCATCAACGACGTGAGCTTGCTCGACCGGTTGCAGGCTGCGGTAGAACAGGGTCACTTGGCTGAAGTGGTCGTCGTAGCTCGCGGGGGCGGCGCGGCCTTTGGTCGACGCGGGCAGCGGTACGGGAGCCTCAATGAAGGCGCCGGTGTCGGCTCCAGCGACGAACGGACATCCGCCATCGAGCGAGTTGGGACGATACGGCGCCACACCGGGTTGCACGCCGTGCTGATGGAACCCGTCGCGCAACATGTCATTGACCGGAGCGTGCGGACGGTTGATCGGAATCTGCGCGAAGTTCGGACCGCCCAGCCTGGTGATCTGCGTGTCCAGGTAGGAGAACAGCCGTGCGTGCAACAGCGGGTCGTCGGTGACGTCGATACCCGGCACCAGATGACCGACATGGAACGCCACTTGCTCGGTCTCGGCGAAGAAGTTGGTCGGGTTGGCGTTGAGCTGCATGGTGCCGATGACCCGGACCGGGGCCAATTCCTCGGGCACGATCTTGGTTGGATCCAGCAGGTCGATGCCTTCGAAGGTCTGCTCCGGGGTGTCCGGAAACACCTGCACGCCCAGATCCCACTCCGGGTAGGCACCCGCCTCGATCGCGTCGGCAAGGTCACGGCGGTGGAAGTCGGGATCAACACCGGCGGCGATCTGCGCCTCCTCCCAGACCAGCGAATGCACGCCCAGCCGCGGCTTCCAATGAAACTTCACCAGCGACGTCGCGTTGTCCGGTCCGATCAGCCGGAACGTGTGCACGCCGAAGCCCTCCATCGTCCGGTAAGACCTCGGGATGCCGCGGTCGGACATGAACCACATGGTGTGCGCGGACGCCTCGGTGTGCAGGGAGACGAAATCCCAGAACGTGTCGTGCGCCGACTGGGCTTGCGGGATCTCGCGATCCGGATGCGGCTTGGCTGCGTGGACGACGTCGGGAAACTTGATGCCGTCCTGGATGAAAAACACCGGGATGTTGTTGCCGACCAAGTCGAACGTGCCCTCGCTGGTGTAGAACTTGGTGGCAAATCCGCGGGTATCGCGCACGGTGTCGGCCGATCCGCGAGAACCCACCACGGTGGAGAACCGGACGAAAACTGCCGTCTCCACACCGGATTTGAGAAACGCCGCCGAGCAGATCTTTTCGCCAGCACCGTTGCCGCGGAACACACCGTGGGCTCCCGCCCCGCGGGCGTGCACCACGCGTTCGGGAATGCGCTCGTGGTCGAAGTGGGTGATCTTTTCGCGCAGATGGTGGTCCTGCAGAAGCGTCGGCCCACGTTCACCCGCCTTCAGCGAATGATCGGTGTCGTAAAGGCGCACACCCTGAGCGGTGGTGAGATATTCGTCCTGCTGTCCGCGCGCGGTCGCCGGGCCCTCGACTGGCGTTCCTGTCGCTGTGCGAAGCTCCGGCGCGACTTGATCCGGTTTGGGCGGCAACGGCTCTCGCGGCGTCGTCGGCTCATCTGACTCTGGTGGCTGGGAACTGGGCGCGCTTGGTATATAACCGCTCGCCTGAGCTTGCTGAGCCTTGCCCTCGCGTACCAGATACTCCTGGCCGGCGACTGCTCCGACGGCCTGCTTGGCTACTGCTTTGACACCTTCGACGACGCCCTTGATCGGATTGCTGCGCCCGCTGTCCTCCGCCATGAATTCTCCTTGGTTGGCATTGATGCAATGCACCCGCCGGAGTCTTCAGAGGGCACCACGGTCCACGTTCCCGCTCACGGCGCGGGCAAACCTAGTCGTCGTACCTCGCTCGGTTTCTCCGTCGCGCATTGGCAGACTCTGGCAGTGCCGATGGTCGAGTTGGCAGTCGTTTCCGCCGCACTATCGCCACATGACAAGTACATCTATTTCACGCAATTCTCGTGACGCCGACCAGGCCCGTTGGCGATCCATTCGCGCCGACCTCGTCTTCTGGACGGTCACAGGCGCGGTTGTCGCCGCCCTGAGCGGTCCGGTCTCCCATTGGTGGAATGCGCCACGCGCGGGGCTTTTCGTTGGTGGGCTGTCGTTCCTGCTCGGCGGTCCCGCGCTGCTGTTCGGTCTGAACCGGATTCGCCCGACTGCCCGCGGGCTGGTGTTGGGTTTCGGTCTTTTCAATCTGCTTCTGGCGCCGACGCTGTGGGCGGCGGCAGCGCTTGGCTGGCTTCCGCTGAGCGCCGCGGGCAACTGGGCGCTGGCCGGCGCCGCCGACGTCACCCTAGTGCTCGGCGTCTGGCAGCTCAGCGCGTTGCGACGGTCGCGGCGCACCGGCTGACGTCCCGGACGGCGCTGCGCCGGTCGTGGGAAGATGGGACACGTGTTGCGATGGACCACCGCTGGTGAATCCCACGGCCGCGCGCTGGTGGCCGTGGTCGAAGGCATGGTCGCCGGGGTAACCGTCACCTCCGAGGACATCGCCGACCAACTGGCCCGCCGCCGACTCGGCTACGGCCGCGGCGCCCGGATGAAGTTCGAGCGCGACCAAGTCACCGTATTGGCCGGGGTGCGGCACGGCGTCACGCTGGGCGGGCCGATCGCCGTCGAGATCGGCAACACCGAATGGCCGAAGTGGGAGGCGGTGATGGCCGTCGACCCGGTAGAGGCGGCAGACCTCGACGTTGCGCGCAACGCGCCGTTGACCCGGCCCCGGCCCGGCCACGCCGACTACGCAGGCATGCTCAAGTACGGTTTCGACGACGCCCGCCCGGTGCTCGAGCGGGCCAGCGCACGCGAGACCGCCGCCCGGGTCGCGGCCGGGACGATCGCGCGGGTGTTCTTGCGCCAAGCGCTAGGCGTCGAGGTGCTCTCCCATGTCATCTCGATCGGCGAGTCGGTGCCCTACGACGGCCCCCCGCCGCAGCCCGAAGACTTAGCCGCCATCGACGCCAGCCCGGTTCGCGCCTACGACAAGGCGGCCGAACGGTCCATGATCGACGAGATCGAGGCGGCCAAAAAGGACGGCGACACCCTGGGCGGCGTCGTGGAGGCAGTCGCGGTGGGCTTGCCGGTCGGTCTGGGGTCGTTCACCAGCGGCGACAACCGGCTGGACAGCCAGCTCGCCGCCGCCGTGATGGGCATCCAGGCGATCAAGGGCGTGGAGATCGGCGACGGGTTCACCACTGCGCGCCGTCGCGGTAGCCGTGCCCACGACGAGATGTACCCGGGGCCGGACGGCGTCGTCCGCTCCACCAACCGGGCCGGCGGGTTGGAGGGCGGTATGACCAATGGCCAGCCGCTGCGGGTGCGGGCGGCGATGAAGCCGATCTCCACTGTGCCCCGGGCATTGGCCACCATCGACATGGCCACCGGTGACGAGGCCGTCGCGATCAACCAGCGCTCCGATGTGTGCGCGGTACCGGCCGCCGGCGTAGTGGTCGAGACCATGGTGGCGCTGGTGCTGGCCCGCGCAGCGCTGGAGAAGTTCGGCGGCGACTCCTTAACCGAAACCCGCCGCAACATCGAGGCTTACCGGCGGTCGGTCGCCGACCGGGAACCGGTCACCGACGTTCGGGCTTCCGGCTGATGGCACCCAAGGCGGTACTGGTGGGACTTCCGGGATCGGGAAAGTCCACCATCGGGCGACGACTGGCCAGGGCGCTCGGCGTCGACATGCTTGACATCGACGTGGCGATCGAACAGCAGACCGGACGCCGCATCGCCGACATTTTCGCCACCGACGGGGAAACAGAATTCCGTCGCATCGAGGAAGCCGCGGTGCGCGCCGCGCTGGCCGAGCACGACGGCGTCCTGTCGCTCGGCGGCGGCGCCGTCACCAGCCCCGGCGTCCGCGCTGCGCTGGCCGGCCACACCGTCGTCTTCCTGGAGATCAGTGCCGCCGAAGGGGTGCGGCGGACCGGCGGGAACACCGTGCGGCCGCTGCTGGCCGGCGGCGACCGCGGGGAAAAGTTCCGCGCGCTGATGTCGCAGCGCGTCCCGCTTTACCGGCAAGTCTCCACCATCCGGGTGAACACCACCCGTCGCAATCCCGGAGCTGTCGTCCGCTACATCGTGTGCCGCCTGGAAAACGCGCAATCGGGTGCCGCCGGACGCGGCCGCCGGCGTCCACCCTGGCGCAGAACGTCTGGCCCGCCGAGCTCGCCGAGCCCTCAGACTTCAGCGTCACCGCAGCCGCAGAGTGCAGCCGATACCCAACCCGGCCCGCCGCCCACTCCCGCCACGCCCGCGGCGCTGGCCGCGGCGCGCAAATACGGCAGCGCCGAGGCGGACAAATGACGGATTCCGCCGAACCGGTCATCGTGCGGGTGGCCGTTGACCCGCCGTACCCGGTCATCATCGGCCGGGGTCTGCTCGGCGAGCTCGACGAACTGCTCGCCAGCCGGCATCGCGTCGCGATACTGCATCAGCCCGTGCTGGCGCAGACGGCCGAGGCGATCCGGACCCGCCTGTCCGAGCAGGGCGCCGACGCCCATCGCATCGAAATCCCCGACGCCGAAGCCGGTAAGGACTTACCCGTCGTCGGGTTCATCTGGGAAGTACTGGGCCGCATCGGCATCGGCCGTAAGGACGCTCTGGTCAGCCTCGGCGGCGGGGCCGCGACGGACGTCGCCGGCTTCGCTGCGGCAACCTGGCTGCGCGGCGTGTCGATCGTGCATGTGCCCACCACGCTGCTGGGCATGGTCGACGCGGCGATCGGCGGCAAGACCGGCATCAACACCGACGCCGGTAAAAACCTGGTCGGTGCTTTTCACCAGCCCACCGGCGTGCTGGTGGACCTGGCGACGTTAGCGACGCTGCCGCGCAACGAAATCGCCGCCGGGATGGCCGAAGTCGTGAAGGCGGGATTCATCGCGGACCCGGTGATCCTGGATCTGATCGAGGCAAATCCGCAGGCGGCGCTGGACCCGGCCGGTGAAGTGCTACCGGAGCTGATCCGGCGCGCGGTCACCGTCAAGGCCGAGGTTGTCGCCGCCGACGAGAAGGAGTCGGAGCTGCGCGAAATCCTCAACTATGGCCACACTTTGGGCCATGCGATCGAGCGTCGGGAACGCTATCTGTGGCGGCACGGCGCCGCGGTGTCGGTGGGCTTGGTGTTCGCGGCCGAACTGGGTCGGTTGACCGGGCGGCTCGACGACGCCACCGCCGATCGGCACCGCAGCATCCTGACCTCGCTTGACTTGCCGGTCAGCTACGACGCCGACGCCCTGCCGCAACTGTTGGAGAACATGGCCGGCGACAAGAAGACGCGTTCCGGGGTGCTGCGATTCGTGGTTCTCGACGGGCTCGCCAAGCCGGGCCGGCTGGAGGGGCCGGACCCGGCGCTGCTGGCGGCGGCCTACGCGGAGGTCGGGAGCGCATGACGCGCGCCGACGACGATGAGAAGTGGCGCATGACGACCGTCAACGTCATCAATGGGCCCAACCTGGGCCGGCTGGGCCGCCGAGAGCCGGAAGTCTACGGCGACACCACTCACGACGACCTGGTCGCGATGATCGAACGCGAGGCCGCCGGGCTCGGCTTGACCGTCGTTGTGCGGCAAACCGACAGCGAGGCCGAGTTGCTGGACTGGATCCATCTGGCCGCCGACGCGCAAGAGCCGGTGATCCTCAACGCCGGCGGGCTGACACACACGTCGGTCGCGCTGCGGGACGCCTGCACGGAGCTCAACGCACCGCTGATCGAGGTGCATATCTCCAATGTCTATGCCCGCGAAGAGTTTCGGCATCGCTCGTTTTTGAGCCCGATTGCAACCGGGGTGATCGTCGGGCTCGGCGTGCAGGGCTACCTGCTGGCCCTGCGGTATTTGGCCAACGGCTAGCGCTGGTCGTCGTCGCGTTTGGCCCCTCGCTCGATGCGCTCGGTCCGCTCCGGGTCGCCCTTGCTCGAGAACTGCTCCGTGGGCTCCTCCCCGCTGCGCGAAGCGCGAGCCTCCGTCGTCTCTTCGGCTTCTTCGCTGTAGGCCGGGTCGTGGTGCTCTTCACGTTCGGCCGTTGCCACCGACCTGGACTGTTCCGACTGTTCCTGTTCGCCGCCGCGCCGGTCGGTGTCGCCCTCATCCGAGCGCGCCGCGGCGAATACGTCGGTATCGGCCCGATCCTCGTCGCGGTCACCGCTCTTCTGCGCGTAGTCACCTTTGCGATCGATCCGCCAGCGGCCAAGCGCCACACCGGCGATCCCGAACACGAACACCACTAGCGCCGTGAAGGCCGCGAACACGGTGAGCTCGTTGATCAGCCCACCGACGTAGAGCGACTTGTAGAACAGTGAGATCAGCCAGGTCACCGCGCCGCCGATGAAACCGGCGAGCAGCCCGGCCAGCAGCCAGGTCATCGCCAGATCGGCACGGCGATCCGGGTCCGGGTTGGCCCTGGCGTCGGCCCGGCCGTCGATAACACCCCAGATGACGACACCCACCATGAACAAAAACACCAGCACAATGCTGATGATCCCGGCCTGCGTCTGCATAACCTGGATCAGCGTTCCCTGAAACAGCCGAACGGCGACCATCGCAGCGCCGTATACCAGGCCGCGCACAATCCAGTTACTCATGGGGCCACAGCGTAGCGAGTACCGTGATCGGGCGTGACACATTCCCAGCGGCGAGCCGCGCTCAGTGCCCGAATTGGCACGGCCGGGCTGGACGCGATGCTGGTTAGTGACCTGACCAACGTGCGTTATCTGTCCGGTTTCACCGGGTCGAACGCGGCGCTGCTGGTTTTCGCAGACAACCAGCCTGCGGTGCTGGCCACCGACGGCCGCTATCGCACCCAGGCCGCCCAGCAGGCGCCCGACGTCGAGCTGGCCATCGAGCGGGCCTGCGGGCGCCACCTGGCCGGGCGTGCGGCAGCCGCCGGCGCGCAGCGGCTGGGCTTCGAAAGTCACGTGATCACCGTGGACGGCTTCGATGCGCTGGCCAAAGAATTGGCGCAGTCCGGAGGCGCCGAGCTGGTCCGCGCCTCGCAGACGGTAGAAGCGCTGCGCGAGGTCAAAGATGCCGGCGAGGTGGCGCTGCTGCGGCTGGCATGCGAAGCCGCCGACGCCGCGCTGACCGATCTGGTTGCCCGCGGTGGACTGCGACCCGGCCGCACCGAACGCGAGGTCGGCCGCGAGCTGGAAGCCTTGATGCTCGACCACGGCGCCGACGGGGTGTCGTTCGAGACCATCGTGGCCGCCGGGGCGAATTCGGCGATCCCGCACCATCGGCCCACCGATGCCGTGCTGGCAAGCGGCGACTTCGTCAAGATCGACTTCGGTGCGCTGGTCGGCGGCTACCACTCCGACATGACCCGCACGTTCGTGCTGGGCAACGCCGCCGACTGGCAGCAGGAGATCTACCAGCTGGTCAGCGAGGCGCAGCAAGCTGGGCGTGCCGCGCTGGCGGCCGGGGCGAGTCTGGCCGACGTGGACGGCGCGGCCCGCGGGGTGATCGCCGACGCCGGCTACGCCGAGCAGTTCGGCCACGGCCTCGGCCATGGTGTGGGCCTGCAGATCCATGAAGCGCCAGGTATCAACGCCAACGCCACCGGTAGCTTGCTGGCAGGCTCAGTGGTGACAGTGGAGCCCGGCGTGTATTTGCCCGACCGCGGCGGCGTCCGCATTGAGGACACGCTGGTCGTCGGGCACGAAAGCTCGGGCCACGCGCCGGAGTTGCTCACCCGATACCCCAAAGAACTGGCCGTTCTGAACTAGTCGACGGTCTGCGGGTGACACGCCATCTGCGAGTCGCGGCGTCTGCTGTTAAGGCGCTTCGGCCAATCCCTGCGATGTGGGCTCTGTGCGGCGGTGCGGGTAAGCTCCGCTGGGTATCTGGTGGCTCCCACCAACGCAAAAAGTAGCGATTCTCTAGGAGATTTACCGACCGTGGCATCGACTGCCGACTTCAAGAACGGATTGGTGCTGTCGATCGACGGCCAGCTGTGGCAAATCGTCGAGTTCCAGCACGTCAAGCCCGGCAAGGGCCCGGCATTCGTGCGCACCAAGCTCAAGAATGTGCTCTCCGGCAAGGTGGTCGACAAGACCTACAACGCGGGCGTAAAGGTGGAGACCGCCACCGTCGACCGGCGTGACACCACCTACCTCTACCGCGACGGCTCGGATTTCGTATTCATGGACAGCCAGGACTACGAGCAGCACCCGATACCGGAGTCACTGGTCGGGGGTGCGTCGCGGTTCCTGCTGGAGGGGATGCCGGTGCAGGTGGCCTTCCACGACGGCGCGCCGCTCTACATCGAACTGCCGGTGAGTGTGGAACTCGAAGTCACCCACACCGAGCCGGGTCTGCAAGGCGATCGGTCCAGCGCCGGCACCAAGCCCGCGACGCTGCAAACCGGTGCACAGATCAATGTGCCGCTGTTCATCAACACCGGAGACAAGCTCAAAGTCGACTCGCGCGACGGCAGCTACCTGGGACGCGTCAACGCGTGAGCAAGCCCGTTAAGGGAAGGCACCAGGCCCGCAAACGTGCGGTCGATTTGTTGTTCGAAGCCGAGGCCCGCGGCGTGACCCCGGCCGAGGCGGCCGATGCCCGCACGGAACTGGCGGAGGCGAAGCCCGATGTGGCGCCGCTGAATCCGTACACGGTGACGGTGGCACGCGGAGTCAGCGAGCAGGGCGCGCATATCGACGACTTGATCGCGTCGCATCTGCAGGGCTGGACACTGGAACGGCTGCCCGCCGTGGACCGGGCCATTTTGCGGGTCGCGGTGTGGGAGTTGCTGCACGCCGACGACGTGCCGGCGCCGGTCGCCGTCGACGAGGCGGTGGAGCTGGCCAAGGAGCTGTCCACCGACGATTCGCCCGGATTCGTCAATGGCGTGCTCGGCCAGGTCATGCTGGTGACCCCGCAGATCCGCGCCGCCGCTGAAGCGGTCCGAGCGGCCGCCCATAGCCACGACGCGGGTTCATGAACCGGCTGGAGCTGCGGGTCGTCATCGCGGCCGTCCTGGCCGCGACGGTCGTGGTCGGCGCTGTCGTGTGTGCGGCCTACGGGCAGGCGGTGATCGCGGCGGTACTGGCGATCTTCGCGCTGGGCGTAGGTGCCTGGCTTTACCACTCGATCGAGCGTTATGTGACGGCCCGCCGGATCAGCACCGTTCGCACGGTAGCCAAGCCGTTCCAGCCGTTGCTTCCGGTGATGGCGGCGATCATGGGATTGACGCAGGCCGTAGTCAGATCGCTGTCCGACGTCACCGACGAGGCGCCCACGACACCCAAGCGCTGGGACCTTCCGGTTCGGCGGTGGATGGAGATTACCCGCGGCGATCGGCGCGGCAGAGGCGACGACGAACTTGGGGGCTGAGCCCGCGGATCGCCGCGCAGGGTCTGGTGTGGCAGATGTGGCCCGAAATGCTTCCCGTTGCGTAAGCCGGGTACACACTGGCGATATGGACCGCGACGGCAGGCGCCCGAGACGGCTTCATGTGTCCGCGTTGGCGGCGGTCGCGAACCCGTCGTATTCGCGCCTCGATACCTGGAACCTGCTCGACGACGCCTGCCACCAGCTCGCCGTCGTCGACCGTGCCGGTCTGGACACCCGCCACGAAGCGGCCAAGGCCAGGCGGCTGATGAGCCGTCTCGCTGCCTACGAGCGCTACTGGATCTATCCGGGTGCGGAGAATCTAGCGACGTTCCGCGGATATCTCGACAACCTCGCCACGGTGAGCCTTGCGGAGAAGGTGTCGCTCGCGGTGCGGCTGCTGTCCGAATACGGCGACCGCGCAGCGCTGTTCGACACGTCGGAGTCGTTGGCCGATCAGGAGCTTGTGGCGCGGGCCAAGGAACAGCAGTTCTACACGGTTCTGCTGGCCGATGATTCCCCTCCCACCGCCCCCGAGGGGCTGGCGGAATGCTTGCGCGCGCTTCGTGACGCGAGCGACGACGTGCAGTTCGAGCTATTGATTGTGACGAGCGTCGAGGACGCGATCACCGCGGTCGCGTTGAATGGGGAAATTCAGGCGGCGATCATCCGCCATGACATACCGCTGCGGTCCCGCGACCGGGTGCCGTTGATGAACACATTGCTCGGCGCCAACGACCAAGTGGTGGCCACCGACCGCACCCACGACTACGTCGAATGCGGCGAGTGGATCCGCGAGCTGCGGCCACGCATCGACCTGTACCTGCTCACCGACGAATCGATCGCGTCGGAGGCCGAAGACGACTCCGACGTCTATGACCGCACCTTCTACCGGCTCAATGATGTCACCGATCTGCACAGCACGGTGCTCGACGGCATCCGGAGCCGTTATGCCACACCGTTTTTCGACGCGCTGCGGGCCTACGCGGCACGGCCGGCCGGCCAATTTCACGCGCTGCCCGTCGCGCGCGGCGCGAGCATCTTCAACTCGAAGTCGCTGCATGACATGGGCGAGTTCTACGGCCGCAACATCTTCATGGCCGAGACGTCGGCGACCTCTGGTGGACTGGACTCGCTGCTGGACCCGCACGGCACCATCAAGGCGGCGATTGAGAAAGCCGCCAAAACCTGGAATGCCAACCACACGTTCTTCGTGACCAACGGGACATCGACCGCCAACAAGATCGTCGTGCAAGCCCTCACCAGGCCCGGCGACATCGTTCTGATCGACCGCAATTGCCACAAGTCGCACCACTACGGGCTGGTGCTGGCCGGGGCCTACCCGCTGTACCTGGACGCCTACGAACTGCAGCCGTACGCGATATACGGGGCGGTGTCACTGCAGACGATCAAGAAAGCATTGCTTGACCTGGAGGCGGCCGGACAGCTGGATCGGGTTCGCATGCTGCTACTCACCAACTGCACGTTCGACGGTGTCGTCTACAACCCGCGCCGGGTGATGGAGGAGGTGCTGGCGATCAAGCCGGACATCTGCTTTTTGTGGGACGAGGCGTGGTATGCGTTCGCCACCGCGGTGCCGTGGGCGCGGCAACGCACGGCGATGGTTGCCGCCGAGCAACTCGAATCGATGTTGTCGTCTCCCGCCTACGCCAAGGAGTACCGGCAGTGGCGAGCATCGATGGAGGGGGTGGATCGCGCCCAGTGGAGTCAGCACCAGCTGCGGCCCGACCCCGACCGGGCGCGCGTGCGGGTGTATGCAACTCATTCCACCCACAAGTCGCTGTCGGCGCTGCGGCAGGCGTCGATGATCCACATCCGCGACCAGGATTTCAAAGCGCTCAGCCGCGAGATGTTTCTCGAGGCGTTTCTGACCCACACCTCGACCTCGCCTAACCAGCAACTGCTTGCATCGCTGGACCTGGCCCGTCGGCAGGTCGACATCGAGGGGTTCGAGCTGGTGCGCTACGTCTACAACATGGCGCTGGTGTTCCGTCACCGCGTCCGCAAAGACCGGTTGGTCAGCAGGTGGTTTCGTATTCTCGACGAATCTGATCTGGTGCCCGACGAGTTTCGGACTTCAGCAGTCAGCTCCTACCGGCAGATGCGGCAGGGTGCGCTGGCAGAGTGGAACGAGGCGTGGCGGTCGGACCAATTCGTGCTGGATCCGACGCGAGTCACCCTTTACGTGGGCCAGACGGGCATGAATGGATACGACTTCCGGGAAAAGATCTTGATGGACCGCTTCGGCATCCAGATCAACAAGACCTCGATCAACAGTGTGCTGTTGATCTTCACGATCGGGGTGACCTGGTCGAGTGTGCACTACTTGCTCGACGTGTTGCGACGGGTGGCGACTGACTTTGACCGCGGCCAGTACGCGGCCAGCAAGGACGATCGCGCGCTGCATCAACGTCGGGTCGAAGAGATCACCCAGGATCTGCCGCCATTGCCCGACTTCAGCGAATTCGACGGGGCGTTCCGGCCCGATAAGGCCTGCTCGTTCGGCGACATGCGCTCGGCGTTCTACGCCGGATACGACGGTTCCGACCGCGAACACGTGATGGTCGGCGAAGCCGGGCGACGGGTCGCCGAGGGAAAGACCCTGGTATCCACCACGTTCGTGGTGCCCTACCCGCCCGGCTTTCCCGTGCTGGTCCCAGGCCAGGTGGTCTCCAGTGAAATCCTCTACTTCCTCGCTCAACTCGACGTCAAGGAAATCCACGGATACGAACCCGATCTCGGGTTGTCGGTTTTCACCGATGCCGCGCTGAAGCGGATAGCTGCGGCGCGGCGCGCGGTGACCGACGCCAGCGGCAACGGCAATGCGTCGCAGCTGGCCGCAGCATCGACAGAGGCCCTTCTGGGCTAGCGGAAGTTACCGCGGCTCAGGGTGCTGTGCTCGGCCGACTCAAAGATCTGCTCGTGGTAGGTCTTTCCACGACCCATTCCGAGCAATCCGACGACCGGCCGCAGTGTCAGGGCGAAGGCGATCAAGTCACCGATGCGCGGCGAGAGCGCCTCACCGAGCAACAACATATTGGCCGTTCGTGGCAATACCACCCGTCGCCTGTTTCGCCGCACCGCGGCTACCACCTGGCGCCCAACCTCGTCGGGCGAGAGCGGGGTCATGTAGCGGAATGGCGGAGGCATCTGTGCCTCGTCGGCGTCCCGCAATAGGTTAGTGGCGGTCAGTGCTGGATGAATGACCGAAACCCGGATATTGCTGCCGGTGAGCTCCTGGCGAAGCGCGTCAGAGAATGCCGAGACGGCATGCATCACTATCGCGTATGAGCCGAAGCGGGCGAACGCTTTTCGTCCCAT
This sequence comes from uncultured Actinomycetota bacterium, assembly GCA_963838755.1. Lineage (GTDB taxonomy): Bacteria > Actinomycetota > Actinomycetes > Mycobacteriales > Mycobacteriaceae > Mycobacterium. The sequence goes on from CAWISO010000030.1 coordinate 20,618, forward strand.
CACCGATGACATATTGACGATAGCGCCAGCCCCTTGTTGTCGAAGGATCGGCAGCACCCGCCGGGTAAGGTGAATCATTCCGAACAGGCTCGCCTGCAGGGTGTGGTGAACGTCTTCTTCAAACGTCTCCGAATCGACAGCGCCGACCCGGCCGATCCCGGCGTTGTTCACCAGCACGTCGATCCTGCCGAATCGGTTCATCGCGGTCTCTACCAGTGTTTCCACGGCTGCAGAGGAGGTCACATCCGTCGGCACCACTAGGACCTCTGCGGCCTGTGCGCCCAGATCGTGAATCTCCTTCTGGACCTGAGTAAGCCGGTCGACCGACCGGGCCGCGAGGACCAGCCGCGCTCCTTCGCGGGCAAAGGCCAGTGCGACACCTCTGCCGATGCCCTACGATGCACCGGTGATTAAAACCACCTCGTTCTCAAAACGTTTCATCAGCTTGCCTTTCTTTTGGTGTATATACAACATGCGTGGACGAACGTGTTGCGTGTCCTCGACGGGTGATCATTCGTTTGGTATGTGACCTAGGCTGCTGGCCATATTCCGGACCGCCCGCACGGGCCGGCCCGAGAAGCTCCGCGGCCTGCTGCTGGGCCTGTCGCCAGTCGGGCAGCACCGATTGGACCTTCTGGTATCCATCTGAGGTGAGCGCGACCTCCCGTATGCCTTTGGCATCGGCGGACACCGCCTCGATCCAGCCACGTCTCAGGAGCAGGGTCAGATTGCGACTGACCGTCGACCTTTCCAGTTGCAGCACATCGCCGAGCTGCGTTGGCGTACAAGGACCAGCCTTGCCCAGGGCAGCGAGCAGGTTCACCTGCGCGATACTCACGCCATGCCCGTCAAGGGCACGGTCGTAGAGGCCGGTGACGGCTCGGCCTATCAGTCGGGTGCGGACCGCCAGGCAACCACCGACAATTTCGTCGATTGGAGAAGCGGCCATGCTGGCATTGTTGTATATACATCAAAGGTTGTCAACTCCCCTTCCCATAACGGGATCCGCGTCACCTCCAGTGGCTAGGCTTAGCGTCCGTGGCGACTTCGGGCAGCTCTCCCAATTCCCGGCTCTCCGTGGATGACTGGGTGCAGGAAGGCTTCCGGGTCCTCGCCGAGGACGGCGTGAAGGGGCTGACGCTCGGACGATTGTGCACCCGTCTCGACGTGACCAAGGGCAGCTTTTACTGGCATTTCAGCGGGATGAAGGCCTACCGCGATGCGCTGATCGCAACCTGGGCCGCCGTCCGGGACGAGGACCGCGGGTATTTCGACGACCTGGCCGGCGAACCGCCGCGGCAGCGGCTGTCGCGGATGATGACCGCACTCGTCGGTCCACGGCACTGGATGCTGGAGCGCGCCATGCGGGAATGGGCGCGATCGGAATCCGGGGTGCCGCCGCCGCCGGGCATCCGATCATCGGGTGGTCACCGCAGTGCGGCAGGCCTTCCTCGACGAGGGCTTCGACGCCGAGGCGGCTGACATGCGCGCCAACGCCACGTTCGCCGCCGGCATCGGCTTTTTGCACCTGTCGGGTTCGCGGCCCAGCCCGCAGGCTGCCGGACGGCGCGAAGAATTTCTCGAAGTAATGTTGCGGCACTAAGCGTTTCGGTCGGGACCCTACCATACCAAAAGGTATGATAGGGGTCCCGGTGTGGTCACCGCCGAATTCTCACGCGGTTAGCCGAACGCGCGGCGGAGGCCGAGCAACTGCGCCGGTTGCCGTCGGCCACCGTCGACGACTATCGGGAATCCGGGCTGGCCCGGTTGTTGCTGCCGGAGCGTTACGGTGGCCGGCAAGCGAAGTTTCCGGAGATTCTCGAGATGGTGCGCCGGATGGCCCACGGCTGCGCATCCAGCGTCTGGACGCTGGGGTTCTACACGCTGCACAACTGGATGCTTGCGCTGTTCGGTGAGCAGGCCCAAGACGAGGTGTTCGCCGAGGGCCCAGTCCTGTGCCCCGCGCCGCTCGCACCGACCGGACGCGGCACGCCGGTCGACGACGGCCTGCGGTTGACCGGGCGATGGTCCTGGGCGACCGGCGTGATGGACGCCGACTGGATTTTGGTCGGAGCCATTTGCGGTTCTGATGAGGCACCGTATCCGGCCCTGGCGTTGTTGCCAGCAGCCGACATCCGGGTCGAGGATGGGTGGCACACCGCCGGGATGTGCGCAACCGGTTCCAACGACGTCGTCGTCGACGACATGTGGGTACCGGAGCATCGGCTGGTCGCCGTTGCCGACATCTACAGCGGGTCGACGCCGGGCGCAGCGCTACACCATGCCGCGGTGTACCGGTGGCCGAGGTGCCCGCGCTAGCGCTGACCGCCGCGATGCCCGCGCTGGGATCCGCTGAACTGGTCGCCGACCTCTATGCCCAGCGGCTCAGCGAAAGGGTGCTCGCGTATTCCGGTGCGGCGCAAAAGGATCAGCCAACAGCACAGCTCCGCCTCGGTGGTGCGCGGGTGACTGCGCGCGCTGCGCGAGTTGGTCGACGGCGCGGCCGAGGACGTTCAGACCAGGGTCAGCAGTGGCAGCACGTCGGGCGCACGGTCCGCGCCGGTGTCCGAGCAGCCGCCGCGCACGTCGTGCATGAATCCCGGGCAATCATCGCCGATCTGCTGGAGGCATCCGGTGCCAGCGCCCAGTTTCTGGACAACCCATTGCAGCGGGCCAAGCGGGATGTCGACGTCATCGCCGGGCACGTGGTGTTCGACTACGACGTCAGCCGTGAGCTCGCCGGCGCGTTGGAGATCGGCGCCAAGGTTTCGCCGTTTGCGATGATCTAGCGACGGTGCGCATCAGCGCAGCGCCTTGGCGTAGAGCAGGCTGTCGCGCGGTTCAAGCCCCAGGTTCGGATAAACCGCGTGCCGGGCCAGCCGTCCTTCCAGCAGGAATCCGGCCCTCAGCAGCAGTCGTGCCGAGCGTTGAATTCGAGCACCTGCAGGTAGCCCAGACGCGGTAAAGGTTTCGATCGGCGTCCAGCGTGGCCATCAGCATGTCGAGCGCTTCGGACATCAAACCCTTGCCCCACCAACGCCGACCGATGCAGTACCCAATTTCGACGGAGTGCCGCAGCGAGAGGCGCCCACTGACCATTCCGATGATTTCGTCGCTGTGCCGCTGCACGATGATCCAGGTTCGCGCATGGTCTTCGACGTTGAGTCTCTCGGTGATCACCCGTCTTGTTGCCGCAACGTTTGGGTGCGGTGTCCACAGCAGATACTTGGTGACTTCAGGATCGCGGGCAACCCGTAGGAACAGCGTGCGGGCGTCGTCGGGGACAGGCAGGCGCGGGAGTCTCCTGCACCGGCAGGCGATGCGTTCCGGTAGGTAGTCGACCATCTAGAGACCCAGTGCGCGATAGGTGCGGCGCACGAATTTCGGTTGCACCGCCTGCAGCTTCGCGCGCGACGTGTTGCCGGCGACGGCCGCGGCGGCATCGGCGGACATCGTGGGAAGGTTCTGAATCAAGTACAGCAGGATCAGGTCGGCGGACGGATCGGCCTGCCACCACGTCCCGTAGGCACCCGGCCAACTGAAGGTGCCGATGTCACCCGGCCCGAACAGCGGCGCCGACTGGACCGGATCGGTCACCACCGACAAATTCAGCCCGAACCCGCGACCGATCCAGAACGGCGCGCCGAGGAAAGGGTGCCGCTCTTGCTGGTCGGTACAGCCGATCCGTCGCATCAGCCGTACCGATTCCGGCGAGAGCACCCGCACGCCGTCCAATGTCCCTTCGTGTAAGAGCATTTCGATGAACCGCAGATAGTCGTCCGCAGATCGACCACAACCCGCCACCGGCGTTGCTGAACGCCGGCGGTGAGATACGCGGCTGCCCCATCACGTCGTGTTGCAGCCGATTGTTCTCATCGAGCCGGTACATGGTCGCGGCGCGTCGGCGTCCCTCGACCGAGACGAAGAATCCGGTATCAATCATGCCCAGCGGCTGCAGGATTCGCTCATCAAGGATCTGATGGAACGGCTTGCCCTCGATCCGTGACACCAGCACGCTGAGCACATCGATCGCGTGGCTGTAGGTCAGCCGCTCGCCAGGTTGGTGCACCAGGGGTAGCTCCGCGAGTGCAGCCAGCCAGGCATCGGGACCGTGCGCAAACGGCAGCCGGACGTAGGCCCGGGAGATCGGCCCGGTGACTGAGAATCCGTATGCCAGGCCGCTGGTGTGGGTGAGCAGGTCCTCGACCAGGATCGCCCGTTGCGCGGAGTGAGTTCGATCGAGTGGTCCGCCGGGATCGTCCAGCACCCCCACGTCGGCGAACTCCGGTAGCCAGCGCACGATAGGGTCGCCCAGTGCGAGCTTGCCCTCGTCGACCAGGCTCATTGCTGCGGCGACGGTGACCGGTTTGGTCATCGAGGCGATGCGAAACAGCGTGTCACGCTGCATCGGAAGGTTGGCGTCGACGTCGCGGTAGCCGACCTCGTTGACCTGCAACACTTCTCCGTGCTGCCAGACCATGGTCACCGCACCGGCGAGCTGGCCGGCATCGCAGGCTTCTCGGATAGAGGCCTGATTGCCCTCGAGATTCACCTCAGTCAGGCTAGTGCGCGTCGCTGCGCGCGGACGTACCAGAACGCCATCTCGACGTCCTGCCCGTCGATTTCACGGCGCCACGTCGCGGGCTCCAGCGATTCGATATCCCAGCCCGCGCCGCCGAGAACGTCGCGCAACGTCTGCTCGGATACCGCGGGCCGCGGCCAGTCCTCGTTGGCCAGATTGGCGTCGGAGAAACAGCTGAGCAGCAGGGTAGCCCCCGGCCTGGTGGCCCGGTGCGCCGCGGCGGCGTAGCTGCGTTTGGCGTCGTCGTCGAGACAATGGAACATGCCGCTGTCGACAATCGTGTCAAACGCGTCGGTGTAGCCTTCGAGTTTGGTGGAGTCGGTCACAGCGAACGTGACGTGCACGCCGGCGTCTTTGGCCCGGCGCTCGGCGGTGATCAGGGCGGTTGGAGAGATGTCCAGCCCGGTGACGTCGAAGCCCTGCTGAGCCAGATAGATGGCGTTGTCGCCGAGTCCGCAGCCGATGTCCAAAACAGTGCCGTGCACCAGACCCTGTGTTTGCCAGGCAACGACATTCTCCTTGGGCGCCTTGGTATCCCAGGGCGGCGTCGCCACTGCGGGCATGCCCTCGCCCGGACTCTCGCCTCGGTAGAGGGCGTCGAAGTCCAGGCGAACGCCGCCGGAGGATTCTGAAGAGGACGTCGGGCCTGTCACTTCCGCCAGGATAGCGCGAGTTGCTTCTGCGGCTTTTTCAGAAAGCTTCTGACTGAACAAACGAGCGGAGATGACGGCGAGTCTGGTGATCCGGTGTCCCGGCCTCGCCGTCGGGGTGTTTGCCTCGTGTGTAGTCACCTTGCCACTGCACGTCGTCTCCCGCGTTGACCCTTACTATCTGCTCGATTTGCTTTGCCGCGTCGCGTGAGCGACGAAAGAACTCATGTTTGCGCTGCAGATCGTCGTCAGACTCGATGCGCCTGAGTTCCGGGATGAACTCTTCAAGCTCGGCCCGGCGCTGCGGGACGATCATGCAGATCGGCTCGTCGACCTCGAATCGCACCGGTATGAGTTTGCGGGTGAGTTTCCAGCTCATGCTGAAACTCGCGCTTGCCCAGTCGCATTCCACGATTCCCTCTAAAGGGCTCACGCCGTCTTTCGGATAATTTGCAGGTCCGCGGACCAACAGGTTGTAGCCCGGCGGAGTGCGGAATAGCAACGGCAGATTCCAGGTCAGGATGCCGCTGCCGAAATGGCTGACCGGCAGGAGCTGATCCGCCTCGCGTTTATCGGGGGCGATGATCACGTCCACGCCATTTTCCTGACCCATCCAGGTAGCGGTGAACGCGCACGGATTGCGCAGCTCCCAGCCGCTCTGGTTGGCGATGAGCATCGGCAAACAGCGGTTGGGCCAACCTGTCCGCGACTCCAACATCTTTCGCATCCACGTCCGGTTCGTCGATGCCGGGCTGATCTGCGGCGCGTTTCCCCGGGTGATGAACCCGATCAGGGGGCGGGCCGGCGGGCTGGACTTGTCGCTCATCCGATGCAGATTAGCTGGGGATATCCGTCACCACAGACATTGCAACTTCTTTGACCAAAAACGTGGCACACGTCATGGTTCGGCGGCTTGCGCCTAGACGTGCGAATTGAGGTGGCGGATGTCGAGCCTGTCATTTCCACCGGGGTAGCGCGAGGTGCTACGCTGCGCGGCAGTCGACATCCTTTAACGATCCGTCGCTAGGTTGATTATGTAGAATTTACCTGTGGCCCGTGTTCTGGGAAGAGTCCGACTGTCCCGACTGACCGATGAGTCTACGAGTGCCGAGCGGCAACGCGAGCTGATCGAACAGTGGTCAGCGATGAACGATCACACGGTCATCGGCTGGGCCGAAGATCTGGACATCTCAGGGTCTATCGACCCGTTCGACACTCCCCAGATGGGGGACTGGCTCAACAACCGGGCACCGGAGTTCGACATCATCGCGTGCTGGAAGCTCGACCGGCTCAGCCGGAACACGATCAACATCAACGGACTGTTTGCGTGGTGCATCAAGTACGGCAAGTCCGTCGTGTCCGTCACCGAGAGCATCGACCTTGGGACGCCGGTGGGCAGGTTAATCGCCAACGTGTTGGCGTTCCTGGCCGAAGGCGAACTGGAAGCTATCCGCGAGAGGACCAAGGCGGGTCGCCAGAAGGTTGTTGCTCTTGGTCGGTGGCCGGGTGGACCGGCACCCTACGGCTTCACCGCGGTAAAGCTGGACGGGGGAGGATTCAAGCTGGCCCCACGCCCCGATCAGGTTGAAGTCATCAAGCGGATCAGTGACTTGATCCTGTCGGGGCTGTCGATGGAAGCCGTTGCGAAACGGCTTAATGATGACGGTGTGCCGTCTCCGACCGGTAAGAAATGGCGATCGGCACGGCTGTTCCTGATTATGGAATCCCGGCTTCTGCTGGGTCATTCGACCTACAAGGGGCAGACCGTGAGGGATGCCCAGGGTATGCCGGTAATGGTGTCCGAGCCAATTTTAGAGGCGGATGAATGGGACCGGCTACAGGCCGCGATCCAAGCACGCCGGCTGCCGTCCGCTGTGAAGCGGACGCAGAACACCTCGCCATTATACGGGGTGATTTTCTGCAAGTCGTGCGGGTCGATGATGTACAACCGCAAATACGGTCACCGGGAGTCAGACCGCGGCTACACCTACGACTATTACATGTGCCCGAAGTCGTGCGGTCGCATGATTCATGCCGAGCTGATCTACAAGCTGCTGGAGACGGTGTTCCTGTCGGAGGTTGGGAACGAGAAGGTCAGGGAGCGGGTCCACGTACCCGCCGAATCCCACGAGACCGAGCTAAAAGAGGCCCAGCGGGCGGTAGACGAGATCACACCCTTGCTAGGTGTGATCACCTCGGAGACGATGAGGAAGCAGCTCACCACGCAGCTCCTGGCGATTGATTCGCGGATCAAGTCGCTGGAATCAATCCCGGTGCGAGAGTCGCACTGGGAATACCTGGAAACTGGGGGAACCTACGCCCAGGCGTGGGAGTCAGCCAACGACCTAGCGGTCAGGCGGGATTTGTTGATCAAGTCGGGGATAACCGTTCATGCATTCAAGCCAAAAACAACCGCGGCGCTTGAATTTGAAATGGAGATACCGCCCGACATTCGGCAACAAATGGGGCTCGGACCACGGCAATCAAGCCGTGTGACCGTGACCGATGTATTGACAACACTGCGTGAGTCGGGGATTGCGGGTATCGAGACCAATCTCGGCAGGTATGCGAACACCCTCGCCATTCACCCCGCCGATGGGGGGGAACCGGTGGTGGTACACAACCTCACCGATGAAGGCGAGGCCCAGGCAGCCGAGTTCTACGGTTGGGACGCTCACGATCCTCCCTGAGCTAGTCCTACCTGCCGCTGGCCTGCAGTAAAGGAATAGAACGCCTGGTCAAGGCGTTGGAATGAGTAGGAGGGAACGGCCCTCCATGCAGTCGAGCAGAGGATTCGCATTACGTAACAGCCCGTCCTGGTGGCGAGCTCAACCGTCCCAGGGAGGCTACATAGATGAGAACCGAAGGTACGACGCCGCGGTATGACAACTACGGCGGCGTTGAAGGGTCACGTATCGACGCCGATGATCTGGCATCGACGGCGATGCCAGAGCCGGAGAGGACCCCGTGTTACTCCTGATCGACAAAGATCCGAAGCGCGCGGACCGGCTGGACAGCACCACGTCCGATGTCCTCAAGAACGGCTTGACGATTATCAACCCGCCTACCCGGTTGCCTTACCGCCGCTACAAACGCACCGCCGAGTTCGAGCAGAAGCAGATGTGGAAGCCGCAGCTCGATACCCGGAATCCGGGCGGGACCGCCGTCAAACGGTGGTCCGCCTACGGCTGGAACTTCTTCGAGATGCGAGGGGTTCGCACCGGGTATGGCCAGTGCGTCCGGTGCGGGTGCTGGATTTCGGTCCACCGAGATGTCTCCGGGCCAGAGTTCCGCGGCCGAGGCAACGTCGGTCCCCACGGTCGGCCGCCCAAGTATTGCACCGGTTGCCGTGAGCGAGTTCAGGCCGAGCGCGCCGAGCAGGCGCGTCGGCGCATGGCCCAGCTACGCCGTGATCCTTCCACGCGAAAACGCGACTTCGAGTTCCGGGGAGCGTCCCGCGTCGAGCGCCTCGGGTCGTATTGACCAGCGGTGATGTTAGCAGTTGTAACAATAATATGTAGATGAGGAGAGAGAGGGTGAAACCTTTGCCTCCCCGCAGAGCGCTTGGCCTTGGCCTCGGTGACACCACCCACCGGGACCGGGGCCTTTTTCATCGGCCTCAAGCCATCATCACACTCTGGGGTGCCGCGGGATGCGGCGCATGAACCCGAAGTCGCAGCGTGGACGCTGCAAATGCCGCCCGATGGATCGGGAGGAAGCGAGAAACCATCATGTACCCAGCCTGCGCTCGACCCGAGCACGCTAACGCCGGCCGCTACCACGGCGCCTGCCGTGGATGTCGCAACGAAGCTAGTCGGCGGCACTACCAGACCCGCGCGGCCCAAGCACGCAAGTGGCGACAGCTCCAGGAGATGATCGCCAGCTAGAAGATTCCCGACGAGTTCTCCTGGGACTCGTCCGGTGAGCGCCATTTCGCTGTTCCCTTTCCGGCGAGATGTGCGAAGTCCACGGCGTAGTTACCCGTGGCGAAGCCCAGCGTTGGATCGCGCTGGCACAGATGGCGGCTCCGAGCCTCCGCAGTCCCCTTCGGTTGCCCCCGGAAAGCGGGGCTCGGGGTCGTCCATCACCAACCCCCAGTTCTGCCTGGAAATGAATTCCAGGCTTGTCCGGTTGTGCCGTGCATGAGCACCACAACCGGCGCCCGTGTCGACCGGTCTGTAATGCGTCAGGCCGTCCCGATGCCGCCGCATGACCTGTGTTTTCCCACTCCGCGCCTTGTCAGGCGCCCACGACCAGCACAAATAGGAGATACGTTGACGGAAACCGCAACCATTCCGCGGGCGCCAGCGGGCCTCAAAGCCGCTGGAAAGGCCATCTGGCGTGAGATTCACGCCGTCTACGAGTTCGAGGACGCCCCGGAGAAGCTCATCATTCTGGAGTCGGCCTGCCGGGTCGCCGACGTGGCCGCACGGCTCCAGAAGATCGTTGACGACGCCGACGACCTCCGGGTTCGTGGCAGCCAGGGACAGCCTGTCCAGGCCCCCGAGGTAGCCGAGCTGCGCCAGTATCGGGCGCTGCTCGCCAGCCTGTTGAAGGCGGTCAGCCTGCCCGGTGATGATGAGGTGCTGACCCGCTCGGAGCTGGGCAGGATGGGCGCTCAGGCGCGGTGGTCCAACCGTGGGTAGTCCTCGCCGGCGGCAGAGCCGCCGCACGTCCGCAGACCCCGAGGCCCTGGCCGCGCAGCTCCCGGAGGGGCTGAGCACCTTCAACCCGGTACCGGGGTCGCACCACTTCCACGACCACGCCCGCCGGGTCGCGGAGTGGTTGAACACCCAACACCCTGGCCTTGGGTACCTCACCCCCGACGTGATGGCAGCCGCGGGGCTGACAGCATCGGCGTGGTTCCGACAGTCACTTTCAGCCAGGCCCTCGGAAGAGGGCGTATTTGACCCTGTACGGCCCGTAGATGCCGCTCCGACGAAAGGCACAGACGTGGTGGAGGAGCAGGGCGCTCATGCCCCGGGAACGACGCCTGAGGCCGTAGGGGACGACGAACCGACATGGTTCGTGTTCGATCCCGACCTTTCCGATGCTCCGGAGGTTCGACCGCGGCCCCGAGGCCCTCGGTTGATTGTCGTGGACCCGGAATAAGCGGTCAGGCTGAGTTCTCTGCGACTAGCCCTTCGGCGGCGGTCACACCCGGTGGAAGCATCCGAACAGTGCGCTCGCTTATGTCGTACTCGATCAGCCGTTCCTTATGCAGTTGCTTGAGCACGTCCTTACGGAACGACGGCAGCCCTGGGTGCTCTAACCAGCGGAACAGATCCGCCTCTGCGACATCGCCCGCCTCAGTTAGGAGCAGCACGAGGGTCTGCTGCTTCCACGTCAGGCCCTTCCGCAGGACGCGCTTTTTGTCGCCGTGCGTCCACACCCACGTAACCTCCCGCTGAACGAGACCGTCAACGATAGCGGTGGCTTCATCAGTCGTGAGCGTGTGGAGCAGACGGACCAACTCGGCCACCAGCCACTTGGACGTGTACAGCACTGCCGTGGCATCCATGTGGTTCGGATCGACATCGGCGCCCGCGTGCCCGACGCCGCGATTGTTCCGAATGTCGTACAGCCCCATCATCATCCGAGGGATGAGGATCCTCGCCGTCCGGCTGTCAGGCACGTGCTGATAGGTGGTCTCCATGTCCCAGCACTTATTCGGGAACCGAGTCGGCTTCTGCGCCCTTCGCGGGTATGCGCCACCCTCCAGCCATCCCTTGCAAATGGTGTAGACGGCCTCGCAGAGCTTCCCACCGTTCAATTCCGATGGCTCCCAACGACGTTCGCGATAGTTCTTGACTATCTCGTTGAACGCGTTGAGCAGATCGTCACGCAGGGTCGTCGGTAGGACGGAGAACGCGTCCTGTGGTGCGAGGCTCACATCACTCGCCTTGGCCGCTAAGCATTTCCTGTACGACCGTCAGGCCCGCGTGGGTCACCTTGTAGGTCTTGCGGGCCTGCTTGGCGCTGCCCGACTTTTGTAGCTGGACAATCCGCTGCGGTTTCTTGTTCATGTTCTTGCTCAACGCGTCGGTGATGTTACCGATGGCGTGGCCCAGGTTCTTGAGTTCCTTCGTCAATGCTGCCGACTGCCAGGTGGTGTGGCCCTCAATCGCCTGCAACCAATACGCGGCGACGAGCGCCTTGTCGACCTCGGTTTTGGGCTGCGCCTTGGCGAACAAGTCCGCAAAGTGTTCGTAAACGTGCGGTTCCTCGGCGACGTCCTCTTCGGTGATCCCCCCGCCCGCCGCGCCACCGGTTCCATCAGCAGCGCCGCTACCGTGACGCCCACCGGCTGACGATTTCAAGTTCACGCCGTACCGCTCTGCCGCCCAGCGCAAGACGCGGCCTCTTACATCTTCGTCGAGGTCCGCTAGCGCGGTGTTGAGCGCTGACATGGCGTTGATCTCTGGGTCTGACACTGTTGCTCCCTGTTGGTCAATGAGGCTCAAGAGTACACCAATGTCTTAGGTCAATAGGAATAATAAATTGGGCTAATGGAAGTCAGGTGAACAGTGAATGCCCACTCCATCCGAGCCCTGTCGCCTTACGGCTGTGAGTGCTGGAACCCAGCACTGCCAAGCCGTCGGGCCCGTCACCGGGTCCCGAAGATGAGAAACCCCCCGGGGTCTTGCCGGGGGGTCCTCGATTGAAGGCAGTACTACTTGGGTGCGCCTAGTGGGCGTGGGCGTGACCGTGGTCGGTTGACACTGCCAACGGACTCAACCACAACGGCATCACCAGGCTCGACCGTCCGTTGCCGCTGGTAGCCGGCACCATCACCAGCGCCAGCCACGCTCCGTCTGATCGCCTAAGCCATGCCACCTGACGGCCGGGCATCCGGGGTTCGATCTGGAGACCGAACGCCCGCACCCACGCCGGGTGCTGGCCCCCGAGCTTGCGGGTGCCGCTCGGCAGCGCCTCCGCGGCGCTGACCGTGACAGGTCGGTCCACACGAAACAGGGTGGGGTGGGTGGAGTCGTTCTCCCAGTGATCGAACATCCGTTCGATACTGCCATCTATGGGTCGCTAGGGTGAGCCGCCCAGGTGATCGAAGGTGTGGGTAATCTCGTCGCGCTTCTGTTGAATCTGGCTTTCCATGTAGAAGGCTTCCGCCACGGCGACCAGCAACAGCAGCACCGCGAAACCGCGCGCTATGGGCGCGGCGCGGAGGAAGAATCCGAGGGCTGTCGCCACGCCGACGACGGCGACACCAGTCCACACCGGGCCGGTCCCGGTAAGCAGGCTCACGGACTGCATCGACATGAAGAGTCCGATGACGGCGAGGACCGCCACACCAATCCCGGCCAAGGTCTTCCTGTTGTCATTTGGTCCGCTCGCCGCGGGCCGCGCCGCGGACGCTACCGGTCCTTGTGGCGGGGTTGCGCTCCAGGCGGTGCCATTCCAGTAGATGTTGCGTGACGGATCGGAGGGGTCGGGATACCACCCAGGCGCAGGCGAAGGCGTCGTCATGCGGCTAAACGGTACAGCGTGTCCCTGACACCGTTCGTGAAAAAACGCCAGCGAGTGGCCGGATCAAGATCAACGATCGTCAGGATCACTGATCTTGAAATTCTCGGCATGGTGACGCAAGCCGAATAGGGTGACTGATACCCTCCTATCCGGTAGGGCATGAAGATGTTCTACAAACCC
>CAWISO010000031.1:0-21068 GCA_963838755.1 uncultured Actinomycetota bacterium
AGCCGGGCGACGATGCGGGCACGGCCTGTGGTGGGGGTTCCCCCGCTTGCGGGGGAGAGCCCGGCAATCGGGGCTCACCTTGAGTGGGTGTCGCTGACTCGGGTGGCGTAGAGGCTGGCGCCTGCGGCGACGACGAGCGTCACCACGATGACCGCGAGGCTGAGCAGCGTCGGGATCTCCGGGACGTTGACCTGCTGGCCGCCGTTGATGAACGGCACATTATTTTCCCGCAACGCCTGCAGGATCAGCTTGATCCCGATGAACAACACGACGACGCCTAGGCCCAGCGACAGATAAGCCAACCGCTGCAACAGACCCGCGAGCATGAAGTACAGCTGGCGCAGGCCCATCAATGCGAACACGTTGGCGGCGAACACCAAGTACGGCTCACGGGTGAGTCCGAAAATAGCCGGAATGGAATCGAGAGCGCAGAACAGATCGGTACCGGCGAGCGCCACGACGACCAGCAGCATCGGCGTCAATCGCCGATGCGAGCCGTCCTTGACGTAAAGCTTGAGGCCGTCCCACGTGTCGGCGGTTTTCAAGTGACGGCGGACGAACTCAACGACCGGGTTATCCGCGTCGACATCGCGGTGGGCGTCGCGAACCAGCCTGATGGCCGTGTAAGTGAGCAAACCGCCGAAGATGTAGAAAACCCACGAGAATCGCTGAATCGCCAGTGCGCCAAGCAAAATGAATATGCCGCGGAGCACTAGCGCGATGACGATTCCGACAAACAGGGCTTGTTGCTGGTGCACCTTGGGCACCTTGAAGGCTGCCATCACGATGATGAAGAGGAACAGGTTGTCGACCGACAGGCTGTACTCGGTGACCCATCCGGCCAGGAATTCAATCCCATATTGATGGCCGTGGAACAGCCAGACCCAGATTGCGAAGATCCCCGCAAGTCCGACATAGACCGACAACGTGATTGCGCATTCACGCATCGTCGGTTCCCGGGGTCGACGCGCGACGACAACAACGTCGTAACAGAAGACCGCGATCGTCACGGTCGACATGGCGAGCCATTCGAGCACGGATACGAACAAAGGGGCCTCCGGTCGCTGAGTGCACTGCAACGCCAGAGGTCTCTTCCGCCGTCGCGTCCACAGTCGCAACGGCCCGCGGACCGGTCGCCCGATGGGTGACGTGATGACGACACCGCGGCGGAGGAATACTCCCCTCTGCGGTCAGTCTGACAGGTCGCAATCATCGGTGCCTCCCGCAGGACGACGACGGCCTGAGTATTTTCGAACCGTGGCGATGCCCGAGGTCGACTGAAATGGCGTCATCGTGACCGAACTGGGCGGCGGGTCCGCCGGCATCGGCGCCTCAACCAGCCCGATCGCACGCGGCAGCATGGCCCGGGTAGGTACCGCGACGGTGGTGACCGCGCTCTGCGGCTACGCGGTCGTCTACCTGGCAGCCCGGGATTTGGCTCCGGCCGGGTTTTCGGTCTTCGCGGTGTTTTGGGGAGCGTTCGGGCTGGTGACAGGGGCCGCCAATGGCCTGTTGCAGGAGACCACGCGCGAGGTCCGTTCTGCGGGCTACGTCGAGGTCCTCAACGTCGGGGGGCCCGACGTACCCATCCGCTGCGGGTCGCCGGGATGGTCGGGGTCGGCGCGGCCGCGCTGATCGTCGGCAGCTCAGTGTTGTGGAGCGATCGGATATTCGGTGATGCTCGCTGGCTTTCGGTTGGCCTGCTCAGCGTCGGGTTGGCCGGATTCTGCCTGCACGCGACCTTGCTGGGCATGCTGGCCGGTGTCAATCGCTGGACCCAATACGGGGCGCTGATGGTGACCGACGCGGTGATCCGGGTCGCGGTGGCGGTGGCCACCTTTGTGATCGGCTGGGGTTTGGTGGGGTTCCTTTGGGCCACCGTCGCGGGCGCGGTCGCCTGGCTGATCATGATCGTGGCCTCGCCGACGACGCGGGCCGCGGCCCGGCTGCTGACACCGGGCGGCACGGCGACGTTTCTGCGTGGGGCGGCTCATTCGATCACCGCAGCCGGTGCCAGCGCGATTTTGGTGATGGGCTTTCCAGTGCTGCTGAAGGTGACCTCGAGCCAACTCGGCGCCGCGGGCGGGGTCGTCATCCTGGCCGTCACGTTGACTCGTGCGCCGCTGCTGGTGCCGCTGACCGCCATGCAGGGCAACCTGATCGCGCACTTCGTCGACGAGCGCACCGAGCGACTGCGGGCGCTGATCGCTCCGGCCACGCTGGTCGGCGGGATCGGCGCGATCGGCGTGCTGGCGGCGGGTCTGGTGGGCCCGTGGCTGCTGCGGGTCGGCTTCGGACCCGACTACCACGCAGCCCACGCCCTGCTGGCCTGGTTGACCGCTGGGGCGGTGGCGATCGCCTTGCTGACGCTCACCGGCGCCGCTACGGTCGCGGCTGCGTTGCATCGCGCCTACGCGCTGGGTTGGGTCAGCGCGACGGTGGCGTCGACGCTCTTGCTGTCGTTGCCGCTGCCGCTGGAGACCCGCACGGTGGTTGCGCTGCTGTGCGGCCCGTTGGTGGGCATCGGGGTGCACCTGGCCGCCTTGGCGCGTCCGGGCGGTTGATCAGGCTGGGTTAGCCGGATCGCCGTGTACCTTGTGGCCTTGAAATGCTCAGCGAAAAGCTCGACGCCTGGATCGTCGTCCCAGCCTTCAACGAAGCCGGTGTCATCGGCGACGTCATCGCCGATCTGCGTTCGGTCTTCACTCACGTCGTGTGCGTGGACGACGGCAGTGCCGACGCCACCGGCGACATCGCGCTGCGGGCCGGGGCGTACCTGGTGCGCCACCCGGTGAACCTGGGCCAGGGTGCTGCCATCCAGACCGGCGTCGAGTTCGCCCGCCGCCAGCCCGGGGCACAGGTCTTCGCCACCTTCGACGGCGACGGCCAGCACCGCGTCAAAGATCTCGTGACGATGATCGATCGGCTGGGCGTCGGCGACGTAGACGTCGTCATCGGAACGCGTTTCGGCCCGGGCGTCACCAGGCCTCCACTGCTTAAGCGTGTCGTGCTGCGCACCGCCGCCCGGCTTAGCCCGCGGGGCCGCAGGCTGGGATTGACCGACACCAACAACGGACTGCGAGTGTTCAACAAGACCGTCGCCGACAGTCTGGACATCACCATGAGCGGAATGAGCCACGCCACCGAGTTCGTCATGCTGATCGCCGAAAACCATTGGCGTGTCGCCGAGGAACCCGTCGAGGTGCTCTACACCGACTACTCCAGGTCCAAGGGTCAGCCGCTGCTCAACGGTGTCAACATCATTTTCGACGGATTCCTGCGAGGAAGGATGCCGCGTTGAACTGGATTCAGGGTCTGCTGATCACGTCGATCATCGCGTTGCTGTTTTACCTGCTGAGGTCGCGTCGCAGCGCGCAGTCGAAGGCCTGGGTCAAGGTCGGCTATCTGGTGTTCGTGCTGGCCGGTGTTTACGCCGTGCTCCGGCCCAACGACACCACGGTGGTTGCGCACTGGCTCGGCGTCGATCGCGGCACCGATCTGATGCTCTACGCGCTGATCATCGCGTTCAGCTTCACCACATTGAGCACCTATTTGCGCTTCAAAGACCTCGAATTGCGTTATGCGCGACTGGCCCGCGCGATCGCACTGGAAGGCGCGCAGGCGCCAGAATCCCGCTAGCCAGCGTGAGTATGCCGGAAATAGTTGACGGTGCGACGGATACCGTCATGCAGCTGCACCTGCGGACGCCATCCCAAAACCTTTTCGGCTAAAGCGATGTCGAGACAAGACCGTTCCAGATCACCCAGGCGCGGCGGATGAAACTCCGGGTCGTCGGGCGCACCGACGGCAGCGGCCACTGCTGAATGTAGTTGGCGGTCTGTGGTTTCCACCCCGGTGCCGACGTTGAACCGTTGACCACCACCGACCGCGCCGGAGGCCTTGACGAACGCGTCCACCACGTCGTCGACGAACACGTAGTCTCGGGTGTGCGAACCGTCGCCGAAAACCTTGGTGGGCTTGCCGGCCAGGAGCGCCTGGGCAAAGATCGCGACCACCCCGGCCTCGCCATGCGGGTCCTGACGCGGGCCGTAGACGTTGGCCGGCGCGATGTGCGAGCACTCCAGGTCGTACAGATGGCGAAATGTGTTGAGGTAGATCTCCCCCGCCACCTTGCCCGCCGCATAAGGCGACGCCGGGTCGGCCGACACTGCCTCGCTGGTCGGGTAGCTCGGCGGGGTGCCGTAGATGGATCCGCCCGAGGAGGTGTGCACGATCTTGCGTACCCCCGTGCGCCGGGCCGCGTCGGCCAGCCGAACGGTGCCGATCACGTTGACCGATGCGTCGAATTGCGGATCGGCCACCGAGTGCCGCACGTCGATCTGCGCAGCCAGATGAAACACCACCTCCGGGCGGTGTTCGTCCAGGATTGCCGGCAGATCGGCGGTCACGATGTCGGCTTCGGCGAAGACGAATTCGGGGTTGTCGGCCAGGTGCTCGAGGTTGGTGGCCCGTCCGGAAGCGAAGTTATCCATGCCGACGACGCGATGCCCGTCGCTCAGCAACCGGTCGACTAGCGTCGACCCGATGAACCCGGCTGCCCCGGTGACCAGTGCGCGCACCGGCCCACCATACCGACGGGCTGCCGGGGTACCCACGGTGGCGCTGGCCGCCGCCGTGCTGATCGCGCTGCAGCTGGTGATCCGGGGCGTGCTGGCCTTTCGCGGCTACTTCTACTGGGACGACCTGATTCTGGTGGGTCGGGCCGGCACGCATGGCCTGCTGTCGCCGTCATACCTGTTCGATGACCACGACGGCCATGTCATGCCGGCAGCCTTTCTGCTCGCAGGCGCCATCACTCGGCTGGCACCGCTGAACTGGACCGGACCCGAAATCAGCCTGCTCGTGCTGCAATTGCTGGCTTCGCTCGCGCTGTTACGCGCTTTGTACGTGATCCTGGGCTGGCGACCGGCGCTCCTCGTCCCGCTGACCTTTGCGCTGTTCACACCGCTGGGAGTGCCGGGGTTCGCCTGGTGGGCCGCGGCGCTGAACTCGCTGCCGATGCTGGCCGCACTGGCGTGGGTGTGTGCCGACGCAATTCTGTTGGTGCGAACCGGAAATCAGCGCTATGCCGTGACCGGCGTGCTGGTTTACCTCGGCGGCCTGCTGTTCTTCGAAAAGGCCGCGGTCATTCCGTTCGTCGCCTTCGCGCTCGTGGCGCTGCTGTGCCATGTGCAAGGTGACCGTGCGGCGCTCGCAGCGTTTTCAGCGGTGTGGCGGGTCGGTGCCCGGTTGTGGGCGGTGTCGCTGGCGCTGACCGCCGGCTGGATCGCGGTCTACCTGGTCGTGGTCAACCAGCAGCGGTGGAGTTCGGATCTGCTGATGACCTGGGATCTGCTGTGCCGCTCCGTGACCCACGGGATCGTGCCAGGGTTGATAGGGGGGCCGTGGCGCTGGGCCCGTTGGGCGCCCGCTTCTCCGTGGGCCACCCCGCCGATGACGGTCAGAGCGCTCGGCTGGCTGGTGCTGGCCGCGGCGATCGGGGTTTCGCTGATCCGCAAACGGCGCATCGTGCCGGTGTGGCTGACCGCGGCCGGCTACGTGGTCGCCTGCCAGGTGCCGATCTATCTGATGCGCTCGTCGCGATTCACCGCCCTCGAGCTGGCGCAGACGTTGCGTTACTTCCCCGACCTCGTCGTCGTGCTGGCGTTGCTGGCCGCGGTCGGGTTCTGCGCACCCAACCGCGCCCTGAACAAACAGCTGTCCCGCTGGCTGGACGCGTCGGTGCCCCGAACCGTGTTGACGGCGGTTGTGGGGTCAGTATTCGTCGCCAGCAGCTGGTATTCGACGGCGACGTTTCTGACCTCGTGGCGAGACAATCCCGCCCAGCCCTATCTGCAGAACGCCCGCCGCGGTTTGGCCGCTGCGCACGCCGCCTCGAATGCGGCGCTGCTTGATCAAGAGGTCGATCCGCTGGTGCTCGGCCGGGTGGCCTGGCCGGAGAACCTGGCCAGCCATCTGTTTTCGCTGCTGCCAGACCGCCCGGAATTCGCATCGGCGACAACGCATTTACGGGTGCTGGATAGCTCAGGCCGATTGACTGACGCGGTGGTGACCTGGGTCCGCACCATCGTGCCGGGACCGGTGCCGCAGTGTGGGTACTTCGTCCAGCCCGATCGTCCGGTGCGGCTAGGTCTCGATGGTCCGCTGTTACCGACGGACTGGACTGCCGAGATCAACTACTTGGCCAACAACGACGGCTCGATGACGCTGTCACTGTCCGACGGCCCCGACACAAAGGTTTCGGTGCATCCCGGGCTCAACCGGGTCTATATCCGGCTGCCTGGTGCGGGTGATGCGATCACGGTGCGGGCCAACACCGTCGCGCTCGCCGTGTGCGTCGCGGCTGGGCCAGTGGGCTATGTGGTGCCGCGATAGACCGATCCTCGACCGTCACGCTGGAGTGGCATTCGCTGGCCGGCGCCACGCTCGACGTGACGCTCGACGCAAAGCTGAGCCACCTAGGAGAATCGAACTCCTGACCTGCTCATTACGAGTGAGCCGCTCTGCCGACTGAGCTAAGGTGGCGTGCCCTGCCGGGCGGGACGAGTCTACGGCAGGGCGACTTGCGCGCCCAAGCTCAGTCGCGCAGCGCCTGGCCGATCGTTGCGACCATCGCGTCAACAGCGAACTTGGGCTTGACGTTGACCGCCAGCGCCTCACGGCACTCCAGCACAGCCTCGATGCAGCGCAGCAACCGCTCGGGCGTGGCGTGGGCGGCCATCGCCGCGATCCGCTCCACCATGTCGGGATGGTTGGGCCGCACGCCTGCAGCGTTGGCGGACACCACCAATGCGTCCCGGAAGTAGGTTGCCAGGTCGATCAGCGCGCGGTCCAGCGCATCCCGCGACGCTCGGGTCTGACGCGACTTTTGCCGTCGCTCAAGGTCTTTGATCGCCCCACTGGCACCGCGCAGCGCACCGGCGGTGCCCTTCCCGGTGCCTCCCGCACCCAGCGCGGTGCGCAGCTCCTCGGCTTCGGCCTCGTCGCGTCCGGCGGTCAGCACTGCGGCCTCGGCCCCGGCGGCGGCCACCAATTCTTCGGCGGCGGCGTAGGCCCGCGACCGTGTCGCCGCATCCCGGGCCAGCCCCAGTGCCTGCAGCCGCCGTTCGCGCGCCTCCAGATCGGTGGCCAGTCGCCGGGCCCGGCCGACATGGCCGCCGCTGACAGCTGCGGCCCAGTTCGCGGTGTCGGCGGCCAGCCCGTCGCTGTCAACCAACACCTGGGCGATGGCCTCCGGCGACGGTGTTACCAGCGCGATATGGCGACACCTAGACCGCAACGTGATCGCGATGTCCTCAGGATCCACCGACGGCGCGCACAGCAAAAAGACTGTCGACGGTGGCGGCTCCTCGACAACTTTCAGCAAAGCGTTCGCTGCGCCTTCCGTCAGCCGGTCGGCGTCCTCGATCAGCACGATCTGCCAGCGACCCGTGCTCGGCCGGCGCGACGCGATCTGGACGATCGCCCGCATCTCGTCGACGCCGATGGACAGTCCCTCGGGTATGACCCGCCGCACGTCCGCGTGGGTGCCGGCCATCGTCGTCGTGCAGGCATGGCATTCACCGCAGCCGGGGACCCCGGCAGACGTGCATTGCAATGCGGCTGCAAAGCACAATGCCGCCACCGAGCGGCCCGAGCCGGGTGGACCGGTGATCAGCCAGGCGTGCGTCATCGCCGCGGTGTGAGCCGAATCACCGCGGGCGGCCCGAGCTGCGGCTACCAGGTCAGCCTCGACCGCCTGCTGGCCGACCAGCCGTGCGAATACCCGCGACATCACCGGCAACAGTAGTGGGCATTGCAGACACCCCCGCAACATCAATGGTTCTACATGGAACGTTTTGGCTACTTCTTGGTCGTCACCGACCGATACGGTGGTTTGGTGAGCACGACGTCGGCCCTCCCTCGGCGGATCAGCGGATTCGTCCAGTGGCTGGTGCGCACGCCGTGGCCGGTTTTCTCGTTAAGCCAGCTGCAAGCCGACATCATCGGCGCACTGCTCGTGCTGGGCTTCCTGCGTTACGGGCTGCCACCCGAAGACCGCATCGAGTTGCAGGATCTGCCTGGCCCCAACCTGGTGATCTGGCTGGGATCGATCGCCACCCTGTTCGTCGTCGGATTTCTGATCAGCGTGCGGCTGCTGGTGCCGGTGTTCCGATGGCAGCGCCGCGACGGTCTGCTCATTGAAACCGACCCCGCCGCCACCGAGCTGGCGCGCAGCCGAGCGCTGCGCACGCCGTTCTACCGCACGGTGATCAACCTGGCGTCATGGTGCATCGGCGGCGTAATCTTCATCGTCGCCAGCTGGCCGGTGGCCAAGCATGCCGCGCCGGTGGTGGCTGTCGCCACCGCCCTGGGTGCCGCCGCCACCGCCATCATCGGCTATCTGCAGTCCGAGCGGGTGCTGCGACCGGTGGCCGTCGCTGCCCTGCGTGGTGGGCTGCCGGAGAACATCCGAGCATCCGGTGTCATCGGGCGCCAGATGCTGGCCTGGGCCCTGTCCACTGGGGTGCCGCTGCTGGCGATCGTGCTGACCGTGGCCGCGGACAAGGCTTCCTACCTGCATGGGCCGCCGGGGAAGCTGCTCAACCCGATCCTGCTGCTGGCGTTGCTGGCTTTGGCCATCGGCGTGGCCAGCACGCTGATGGTGGCCATGTCGATCGCCGACCCGCTGCGTCAGCTGCGCTGGGCGCTCGGCGAGGTGCAGCGCGGTAACTACAACGCGCACATGCAGATCTACGACGCCAGCGAGCTGGGCCTGCTGCAGGCCGGCTTCAACGACATGGTGCGCGACCTGTCCGAGCGGCAACGGCTGCGCGACCTGTTCGGCCGCTATGTGGGTGAAGACGTTGCCCGCCGCGCGTTGGAGCGCGGCACCGAGTTGGGCGGTCAGGAGCGCGACGTCGCGGTGCTGTTCGTCGATCTGGTCGGCTCCACCCAGTTGGCGTCGACGCGTCCGCCGGCCGAAGTGGTCAACCTGCTCAACGAGTTCTTCCGGGTGGTGGTGGACACCGTCGGTCGGCACGGCGGCTTCGTCAACAAGTTCCAGGGTGACGCCGCGCTAGCCATCTTCGGGGCGCCCATCGAACACCCCGACGCTTCTGGTGGGGCGCTGGCGGCGGCCCGCGAACTGCACGACGAGCTGATCCCGGTGATCGGCTCCGCGGAGTTCGGCATCGGGGTGTCTGCCGGACGCGCCATCGCCGGCCATATCGGAGCGCAGGCCCGTTTCGAGTACACCGTGATCGGCGACCCGGTCAACGAGGCCGCACGGCTCACCGAGTTGGCCAAGCTCGAGAACGGCCACGTTCTGGCCTCGGCGGTCGCGGTCAGCGGCGCCCTGGACGCCGAAGCTCTGTGCTGGGACGTTGCCGAAGTCGTCGCGCTGCGAGGCCGTGTCGCGCCAACTCAGCTGGCCCGACCGCTGAATCTGGCTGCGCCGGAAGAGGTATCGAGCGAGCTGAGCTGTTAGCTGCCCGGCGAGGGGAGGCTGGGCTGGGCCGGGGAGAGATCGCCCGGTGTCAGCGGGCCGATGTCGAACGACTTGTCGAACTGGCCCGCAGTGCCGTCAGCGGGGTCACTACCGAGGTTCAACAGTTCGTTGAGCTCCGGCGCATTCGATGCCTGGTCGCCTTCCACGGATCCGGTGTCGGACTCGGTGATGTTCTGCACCACCACCGAACCCTCCAGCGGGTTCATGAACTGCAACAAGTCAGACATCTCAGGACCCGTCGCGTCCGGGTTGTCGTGAGTGTTGCCAGAGAGGCGCACCGCGGGCACCTGGACGTCGTGCAGCGGTGGCGCCGCGGGCGCAGCGACGACCACGCTAACCCCACCGAGGGCAATACCCACGGTGACCAGGTAATGGGCAGCGGTCCGCATATCTCTCCCTGAATGCCGCCATGACGGGCTCACAGCGGTCTCGAGGTAACTGTACCTGAGAACTGGCTGAGAATCACCCCTTTTTAAGCAAAAATCTGGCAGAAGAATATTAAGCATTCTGCCCGCGGGGAGTTAACACAGGTCACATCCGCCTCAAACGACCCTGCTAGCTGCGCTTAGCTACTTTCTTGGCCGGCCTCTTTCGGGCGGACTTCTTAGCCGTCCGTTTCACCGGCCCTCTCGCGCGCCGGTCGGCCAGCAGTTCCGCGGCGCGTTCGTCGGTGATCGACAGCACGTCGTCGCCTTTACGCAGGCTGGCGTTGGTCTCGCCGTCGGTGACATAGGGCCCGAATCGGCCGTCCTTGATCACCATCTGCTTGCCCGACGCCGGGTCGTTGCCCAACTCACGCAGCGGCGGCGCCGCCGGGCCCTGCCGACCACGACGTTTCGGCTCCGCGTAGAGCTTGAGGGCTTCTTCGAGACTGATGTCGAATATCTGATCTTCGGTCGCCAGCGATCGAGAGTCGTTGCCGCGTTTCAAGTACGGCCCGTAGCGGCCGTTTTGCGCGGTGATCTGCTCGCCAGACTCGGGATCGGCGCCAACGACTCGGGGCAGCGACAGAAGTTTCAACGCGTCCTCGAGCGTGACGGTCTGCAAATCCATGCTGCGCAGCAGTGAGCCCGTACGCGGCTTGGGACCGGTGGGTTTCTTGCCCTTCCTGGCGGCGGCGGCGTCGGGATCATCGGGTGGCTCCGGCAGGATCTCGGTGACATATGGCCCGTACCGACCGTCTTTGGCGACGATCTCATGACCGGTGTCTGGATCCACACCGAGCGTCCGGCCCTCTTGAGGCGTGGCGAAAAGCTCTTCGGCAACCTGCAGCGTCAGCTCGTCAGGGGTGAGCGCGTCGTTGAGGTTCGCCCGCTGCGGCTTCAGCTCGGCGTCCTCGCCGGCCACCATCCGTTCCAAGTAAGGCCCATTCTTGCCCACCCGGACATAGATGGTGCGGCCTTGCTCATCGTCAAACAGCTTGATGGAGTTGACTTCTCGGGCGTCGATCCCCTCGAGATTGATCCCGACCAACTTCTTCAGCCCGCCGGAGCGGGCCACCGAGTCGGCCACCCCGTGGTCGCCGCCGAAATAGAAGTTGTTCAGCCAGTTGGTGCGGTGCTCGTTACCGGAGGCGATCTCGTCGAGTTCGTCTTCCATCGCGGCGGTGAAACCGTAGTCGACCAACCGGCCGAAATGCTGCTCCAGGAGCCCGGTGACAGCGAATGCCACCCACGACGGGACCAAGGCGCTGCCCTTCTTGTGCACGTAGCCCCGGTCCTGGATGGTCTTGATGATCGACGAGTAGGTCGACGGGCGCCCGATGCCCAGCTCTTCGAGCGCTTTGACCAGCGATGCCTCGGTGTAGCGCGCCGGCGGGTTGGTGGAATGTCCATCGGGGGTGAGTTCGGTGGCGTCCAGCCGCTGCCCCTCGGTGAGGTGCGGCAGCCGCCGCTCGGCGTCGTCGGCTTCGCCGCCGGCCAATTCGTCCACGGTCTCCACGTAGGCCTTGAGGAAGCCCGCGAAGGTGATCGTGCGCCCGCTGGCCGAGAACACCACCTGTTGGCTTCCGGACTGGCCGGCGATCCGCAGACTCAGCGTGGTGCCTCGAGCGTCGGCCATCTGCGAGGCCACCGTGCGTTGCCAGATCAACTCATAGAGCCGGAAGTCGTCGCCGTCCAATTCGCGACGCACCGCGTCCGGAGTGGCGAACGTGTCACCGGCCGGCCGGATCGCTTCGTGCGCTTCCTGCGCGTTTTTCACTTTGCGCGTGTACTGGCGCGGCGACGGGTAGACGTACTCCTCGCCGTAAAGCTGGCGGGCCTGGGTGCGGGCGGCATTGATCGCCGAATCAGACAGCGTGGTCGAGTCGGTCCGCATATAAGTGATGTAGCCGTTCTCGTAGAGCCGCTGCGCGATGCTCATCGTCCGCTCGGAGGAGAACCGCAGCTTGCGGCCGGCCTCCTGCTGAAGCGTCGAGGTCATGAACGGCGGATACGGACGGCGGGTGTAGGGCTTTTCTTCAACCGAGGCGACGGTCAGCTGCCCGCCGCGCAAACCCGCGGCCAGTTCATTGGCCCGCGGCTCGTCGAGTACTGTGATTTTTTCGGCGGCCTCTCGGCCTCCGCGCACGGCGCCCAGTGAGTCGAAGTCTCGTCCGGTCGCCACCCGCAACCCGTCGACGTTGGTCAGTCGTGCGGTGAAGGTGGGCGGCTGGGCTTTCGGGTCGGAAACGCTGGCGTCCAGCTCGGCCACCACATCCCAGTAGGCAGCGCTACGGAACGCCATGCGGTCACGCTCGCGCTGCACGATGATGCGGGTGGCCACCGACTGAACTCGGCCCGCCGACAGCTTGGGCGCGACCTTTTTCCACAACACCGGGCTGACCTCGTAGCCATACAGCCGGTCCAGAATGCGACGGGTCTCTTGGGCGTCGACCAAGTCGATGTCCAGGTCGCGTGGGTGTTCGGCAGCTGCGCGAATCGCCGGCTCGGTGATCTCGTGGAAGACCATCCGCTTGACCGGGACGTTGGGTTTCAGCGTTTCCAGCAGATGCCAGGCAATCGCTTCGCCCTCGCGGTCACCGTCGGTGGCCAGATAGAGTTCGTCGACGTCTTTGAGCAGGCCCTTGAGTTCGCTGACCGTGCTCTTCTTGTCCGGGCTGATGATGTAGAGCGGCTCGAAGTCGGCGTCGACGTTGACTCCCAGGCGCGCCCACGGCTGCGACTTATATTTAGCGGGCACGTCGGCCGCCGCGCGGGGCAGGTCGCGAATGTGCCCCCGCGAGGACTCGACGACGTAGTTCGCGCCCAGGTAGCCGGCTAATTTGCGCGCCTTTGTCGGCGACTCGACAATGACGAGTCGCCGCGCGGCCCCATTGGCCCGCCCACCTCGAGGGCCACCACCGTCGCCCTTAGCCACCTGCGTTTCGCTCACTTTCCATTGACCTGCCCCCGGGCCACGTCCGCCCGAGTCAGTCCTGCGGGTCCAGCTTCGCGGCAGCCGGTGTCTTTTCTCCGGTTGCCCTTCGGCCCTGCGGACACCTGACAATGTGGCACCCGAGATGGGCCGACGCAAACCGACCCCCCGTTGGCAACCCCGCTAATCGCGGTTAGACATGCGGCCAGTACGGCAACGCCTCGGCCGCCGCGGGCGGTTCCCCCACACTTTCTACCAGGCGCGATAGCCTTCGCCGGCCGCTGATCCGCAGCGCCGGCCGAGTCCCGCGAGTGCCGATCAGCGTCGGCGCGATACCCACTCGCATCAGCGCCGACGCCAGAGGCGAATGGGTGTCGGGTGCGTGCGGGTCCAGCCCGAGCAGATAACGGTCGACTTCTGGGCTGCCGGCCGCCAAAATCCAGGCCCGCAATTCCCGGGGGCCGGGCAGCCACAGCGGTGGGATAGTCTTCACCGCGCCGCGCGTCCATTCGACGGCGATGGAACGCAGCCTGCCGTCTACCACCGTCCGTACCAGCGGAGTGTTTTCGTCGGTGCGGGCAATTTCGGCCAGCAGACCGGCCTCGTCGATCATCTCGGCCAGCGCCTCGGCCCGCCAAAGCTGATCCACCACCACCGACAGCCTGGCCCCGTCACCGACGGTCACAATCTGGCCCGACGCCGCCAGCACCCCGGTGAGGTCGCCGACCGCAGGCGGCACCGACTCAGCCGAGAAGAAGGAGAGCTGGCTCACGTCACCGACAGTAGGCCCCCGGGTGGCGATGCGCGCCGTGCCACGGCGGGCGAGCGCAACGAGAACCCCCCGACCGATTCCAATAACTGAAGGATCGCGCGGGGGGTTGTCGTCAGAAGCTGCTCAGATGGAGCGGACTCCAGTGGCCTGGGGACCTTTGGGGCTTTGGCCGACTTCGAATTCGACCCTCTGATTCTCCTCGAGGGTGCGGAAGCCGCTTCCCTGGATCTCCGTGTAGTGGACAAACACGTCGGCGGAACCATCCTCGGGGGCAATGAAGCCGAATCCCTTTTCCGCGTTGAACCACTTCACAGTTCCCTGTGGCATTTCTCGATCTTTCCTTTACTTCTCGGGTGCGGAGCACCGCCTTTCGATGCCCCGTGGCCCGTTCCGACCGCCATACCTTGCCGAGTCGCCGGAACTTCACCCGACCTACACCCTCGCAGGAACCGCGGCCGCAACGTCGATCCTGCGAAAGTTTGACACGAACACAGAAGCTGCGACCGCAAACAGTCAATCACGTTCATCGCCCCAGCGACAGCCTCAAGTGATCAATCCAGCTACCACGAGGTAAACAATTCAATGGTGAAGCCGAAACACCTGGCCGCGGGCTCGCCTCGGCTCGAGTGTTAGACACCGAGATCGCATCAGGAGGCGCAAAACCCATGGTGACGTTCGGCAGCGAACTGCTCGCCGCCGCTGTTGCCGGTAGCCAACCGGGAGAGCATCCGCTGCGCCACGTCGCCGAGCTGCCGCCACGGCAGGGTCGCCCACGGCCCTGGCCGACATGGGCCGAACCCGACGTGGTGCGGGCGTTCACCGAGCGCGACATCAGTTCGCCATGGGCGCATCAAGTTGACGCGGCCGAGCTGGCTCACGCGGGTCGGCACGTAGTTATCAGCACCGGCACCGCGTCAGGAAAATCGCTGGCGTATCAACTTCCCATTCTCAACGCGCTGGCAACCAATCCTCGCGCCCGGGCACTCTACATCTCGCCGACGAAAGCCCTTGGCCACGACCAACTCCGCGCCGCGCACACCCTGACCGCAGCGATACCCCGGCTGGCTGACGTCGCGCCTACCGCCTACGACGGCGACAGTCCCGCCGAAGTGCGGCGCTTCGCGCGCGAGCGCTCCCGCTGGCTGTTCTCCAACCCCGATATGGTCCACCTGGCCCTGTTGCGCAACCACGCCCGCTGGGCGGTATTCCTGCGCGGCCTTCGCTACCTGGTTGTCGACGAATGCCATTACTATCGCGGTGTTTTCGGATCGAACGTGGCCATGGTCCTGCGCCGCTTGTTGCGACTGTGCGCACGCTACTCTGCCAACCCGGCCGTCATGCCCACGGTGATCTTCGCCAGCGCGACGACCGCCGCGCCCGGTGCCACTGCCACCGAGCTGATCGGCCAGCCAGTCGAGGAGATCACCGATGACGCCTCCCCGCAGGGGGCCCGCACGGTGGCATTGTGGGAGCCGGCACTGCGCACCGATCTGGTTGGCGAAAACGGTGCTCCGGTAAGGCGATCCGCCGGCAGTGAGGCAGCACGAGTGATGGCCGACCTGGTCGCCGAAGGGGCGCGAACCCTGACGTTCGTTCGGTCGCGGCGGGGCGCCGAACTGACCGCGCTGGCAACCCGCGCGCGGCTGGAGGACATCGCCCCGCAGTTGACCGAGACGGTCGCCTCCTACCGGGCGGGCTACCTGCCCGAGGACCGCGGCGCTCTCGAACGCGCCCTGGTCAACGGGCAGTTGCGCGGTATGGCCACCACCAACGCGCTGGAGTTGGGTATCGACATCGCGGGTCTGGATGCGGTGCTGATGGCCGGCTTTCCCGGGACGGTCACGTCATTTTGGCAGCAGGCCGGCCGGTCGGGTCGACGCGGTCAGGGTGCGCTGGTGGTTTTGATCGCCCGCGATGATCCGCTGGACACCTATCTGGTTCATCACCCCGCCGCGCTGCTGGACAGACCGATCGAGCGGGTGGTGATCGATCCGGCCAACCCATACCTCATGGGTCCGCAATTATTGTGTGCTGCAACGGAATTACCGCTCCACGAGGCCGAGGTGCGGGCATTGGGCGCCGAGGATGTCGCGGACAGGCTTGTCGACGACGGGCTGCTGCGGTGGCGATCCGGCAACTACTACCCGGCGCCGGGCGTGGATCCGCATCCGGCGGTGGACATTCGGGGTCCGTCAGGCGGCCAGATCGTCATCGTTGAGAACGACACTGGCCGGTTGCTGGGGACGGCCGGCGTCGGCCAGGCCGCGGCCTCGGTGCACCCCGGGGCGGTATATCTGCACCAAGGCGAGAGCTATGTCGTCGATTCGCTGGATTTCGAAGAAGGACTGGCGTTTGTCCACAGCGAAGATCCCGGCTATGCGACGTTCGCACGGGAGCTCACCGACATTGCAGTCACTGGACCAGGCGAGCGCCGGGTCTTCGGATCGGTCACGCTGGGCCTGGTGCCGGTCAGCGTCACCAGTCAAGTCGTGGGCTATTTGCGCCGCCGGATCAACGGAGAGGTCATCGACTTCGTCGAGCTCGATATGCCGGCACATACGCTTGCCACCACCGCGGTCATGTACACCATTACGCCGGAGGTGCTGCGCCGCAATGGGATCGACGCACCCCAAATCCCGGGCTGCTTGCATGCCGCCGAACACGCGGCGATCGGACTGCTGCCGTTGGTGGCCAGCTGCGACCGCGGCGACATCGGCGGGTTGTCCACCGCTGTGGGTCCCGAGTCCGACGGGCTGCCCAGTGTCTTCGTCTACGACGGCTACCCGGGCGGGGCGGGCTTCGCTGAACAGGGTTTTCGCCGGGCGAGCACCTGGCTGGGTGCCACCGCTGCCGCGATCGAGTCGTGCGAGTGCCCGTCGGGTTGCCCGTCATGTGTGCAGTCACCGAAATGTGGCAGTGGGAACGAACCGCTGGATAAGGCCGGGGCTGTGCGCGTGTTGCGCTTGGTACTCGCTGCGCTGGCTCACGAGATCCAGACATAGGAGATGGCGACCGACCCCTCGACGGTCGACATCTGAGTCGTCTGTGTCATGACAGCCGCGATGAAACGCATTCCTCGCTGCTGAAGAACACGCGCGTCCCGAGATACGAATCGGCGCGGCGAACGGTCGGACATCACGATCCGTTCGCTATTCCCTATGGGTGCAGCAGAAATTACTCGGCTCCGGTGGCCTGCGCAAGTCATCGCTGGACATGTCTGGCCCACGCGCACTTTGACTACTGTCCAATAGCGCTGGGGTTGGGTGGCAAGTTGACAGGTTTATCCTCGCGGTGGCCTGTTAAATGTAGAGATATGGCCCACGACTGGCTGCTGGTGGAAACGCTGGGCAAGGAACCCGCGGTGGTAGCGCTGGGCCGTCAATTACGAAATCTCGTGCCGATAACCGCGTTTCTTCGGCGTAATCCTCATCTGGCCGCCATCCAGTCCGCGATTGCGGAGTCGTTGCGGACGAGCCAAAGCCTAGTCAGCATCACGCCCCACAATGACCGGGTGATCCGCACCGAACCGGTGTTGATGTCCGACGGCCGGATGCATGGAGTGCACGTCTGGACCGGCCCGGCCGCGGCCGAACCCCCGCAGCGGCCAATCCCGGGCCCGCTGAAATGGGACATGACCCTTGGTGTGGCCACGGACACGCCGGAGTCGCTGGCCAACTCCGGTTGGAATCTCGAGGTTGAGGAGCCCGAGGGACGCCCATTCGCGCAGAGTTGGCCGTCCGGTGATCTCAACCCCAACGAAGGCAAGGCGCTCGCGGCGGCGGTCAAGTCTCAACCGGGCCACATCCTGTGTGACACCTGGGACGACACCGATTGGCGGGGCAACCACATCCGGGTGAGCTTCGTCGCTCGCCATGCTCTGGAGCCGGGGCCGGACGGTCGCGACCACGTCATCGCACGAGGGATGAATTGGCGCGCTGAGCCGGCTGAACCGGCACAGCAATCCGACCGGCTCGCGCAGCAGATCGTGCACCGGTTGGCGCAGCCGGGCGTACACCGGGCGTTGTTCGATCCGAACAACTGGACGCTGCTGAAATGGCTTGACGAGCCGTGCCCCTTCTATGACTGGCGCCGCACCGCGGCCGAAGCGCCGCGGATGCATGCCAGCGACGAGGCGAAGATGGCAGCGATGACCACAGAATTCGCCAGCGGAGCCACCACCGGGGTGCTCCGCATGCCTGGCTATGACGGCGGCTGGGTCCCGGTGCATGTGACGGTCAACCGGGTGGAGGTCGCAGAGGAGACGTTCGCCGGACTCGTCTCATTGCGGTTGCCCACCGAGATCGAACTCGCGGACGCGGGGTTGTCCGATCCCGATCCAGCCGGCAGCTAAGAGTTTTCGGTCGGGCCTGCCCGGGCGGCGGCGTGCGCCGTGCCCCATCCGCCAACCCCGAGGGGCACCTCGATTGTGACGACGACGTCCAGGTCGTCCACTGTGCAGCCGGTCGTGTTCACCCGCATTTTGCGGGCTACCGCTTCTGCCTGGGCGCAGGCCGGCTCGGGCCCGGCCGCCAGTCGCGCCGCGGCGGCCAGCGCCGCCAGATCGGCGGCTGCCTGAGCCCGGTGGCGCGCCACCACCGCCGAGCCCACATACACCCCGCCCCCGGTGATAGATAGCAGCGCGGCGACCATTGCGGCCGCGACCACGGTGGCTGACCCCAATTCACCGCGGCGGCTCCATCGCCGAAACCTCGGTGGCCGCAATGCCCACCGCGGGCAGCAGATTCGACCGGGCAGTGACGGTCGCGACGACGAAATCGCCGTCTCGGCGCAGCTGCACCGACGCCCCGCCGGGCGCGATAGCGCGGGCAGTAGCGACGGCTGAGCGCTCATCACCGCGCGCGGCCAACCGGGCGGCCTCGCGAGCGGCATCGAGGCAGCGGATTTGCATCGACACCGCTGTGACACCGGCCAGGCACAGCACCAGCACCGCGACCAACGTGGCCACACCCAGAGCCGCCTCCACAGTGCTCGCACCGGCAGTGCCGACCAGGCCGATTAGGCCTTGGTGTTGAGCGCGCGGGCAATGATGTTGGTCAACGCTGCGACGATGGAGTCGCCGGTGACCACCGTGTAGAGGATGGCCGCGAATGCCGCCGCTGCGATCGTCCCGATCGCGTACTCGACGGTCGACATCCCCGACTCGTCCACCGCCAACATCGTCACACGCGCCCGCAGCCCACGAAACATGTTGTTTGCCTTCACCTTTTCCTCCTTCAACTCCGGTCGTCCGGTCCACCCTCACAGCAAGCCCGACCGCAGCAGGTCAGCAGCAAGTCCGGCTACCACCGGAACAATGCCGAGGCACACGAACGCGGGTAGGAAGCACAGTCCGAGCGGACCGGCGATCAGGACCCCGGCACGCTCGGCAGCCGCGGACGCGGCGTGCGCGGCGTCCTGGCGATACTGCGTGGCAAGGTCGGCCACCGCTTCGGCCAGCGCCACACCCGAGGCCGCTGACCGTCGCGCCAGCCGCAGCAACGCGTCGGTTTGACTGTCGAGAGAACCGGGTGGCAGATCTGGCGGTGCCGACCACGCGACGGCCGGGTCGGCACCGAGTACCGACAGGTCGGCGGCACGACGCAGCACTCGGGCCAGCAGTGCCGGCGCCGACGGCGCGGTCGCGGCCGCGGCGCTCGACACCGACATACCCGCCGCCAGGCAAACGGCCAGCACATCCAGGCTCGACGCGACGGCCAACGGGTCCGGGCCACGCACTGGGCGCCGCGCTTTTCGGGGCGCGCCGGTCGCCGCCGCGGCGCGCGCCCGCACCATCGACGGTCCGGCGCCGGTCAACAGTGCTGTCGCCAGCAGCATCGCCGCCATTGTCATACCACCGCCCGAGCGGTGATGCGGTCCGACCACAGCAACCCGCCGCAGACCAGCGTCATACCGACGACCAGCAGCCAGCCGCCTGCGTGTCCGCGCAGCAAGAACGCCACCGGCTCTGCCCCGATGAGCTGGCCCAGCAGCACCGACAGCACCGGCAGGCTAGCCAGGATGGCGGCGGTGGCCCGGGCACCAGCCATCGCCGACATCACCTGCCCCGAGAACCGTTGCCGCTCAGCGATGTCGCGTCGGGCTGCGCGCATCAGGGTGGACATCGCCAGACCGTGTTCAGCGGCCAGCTGCCAGCACACCGCGAGCCGATCCCATTGCCCGGGCAGCGCCGATGTCTCGGCGACGCTTCGCAGACCAGCGGTGACGTCGGCGCCCAGACGGGCGCGCGCCGCGACTGCGCGACACGAGTCCGCAACCGGCCCAGCCGTTTCGTCTGCCGCGACCGCGAACGCGTGGGCCGGGTGCGCCCCGACCCGCAGTTCACCCACCAGCACATCAATGGCAGTTTCGAGCTCTCTGCTCTCATCCCTTCCGCAGCGGCTAAGCCGCCGACGTCGGTAGCGCAGCCACGCAGTAGCGGCGACCACTGCGATAGCGAGAACCGTTGTCACCGGGAGCAATACGGCACCAGCAGCCCCAGCGCCGACGACAGACCAGCCGACGGCCACCGGTGGCAGCCTGGCGCGGCCTCGGGCAGGCCGAGCAAGCCGTCGACGCGATGACGACGGCAAGGTCAGTGCAGCGGCTGACAACGCCAGCGCCGCCGCTACCGGTCCAGGCACGTTGGTTTCCGGCTTTCGACCAGCAACCGAAAGCCGGCCGCATCATCGGTCAGGCCACGGTCGGCATGCCACACGGTGACCGCGCCGACCCTGCCATCCGATTGACGCAACACCGCGATCTCGTTGAGTCGGCGTCGTCCGGCCGGGTCGCGGGCAACGTGCAACAGCACCTGGACCGCTGCGGCCAGTTGACTGTGCAGTGCGCCGCGATCCAAGCCACCAAGAGCACCCAACGCCTCCAATCGGGCCGGGACTTCTCCGGGATTGTTGGCATGCACTGTGCCGGCGCCGCCGTCGTGGCCGGTGTTCAGTGCCGCCAACAGATCGACCACCTCAGCACCCCGGACCTCTCCGACGACGATGCGATCGGGCCGCATCCGCAGCGCTTGGCGAACGAGTTGGCGCACCGTGATCTCGCCGACGCCTTCGACATTGGCGCACCGTGCGACCAGCCTGACAAGGTGCGGATGCGGGGGTGCCAGCTCGGCGGCGTCCTCGACGCACACGATCCGCTCGTCTGGCGCCACCGCGTTCAACATCGCCGACAGCAGGGTAGTTTTGCCTGCTCCGGTGCCGCCGGAGATCAGGAACGCCAGCCGGGCGGCGATGATCTCGGCGAGCAGTTCGGCGGCGGTCGGCGCGATGGCACCGGCCGCGATCAGGGCGGCCAAATCTTGGGTGGCTGGCCGCAGCACCCGCAACGACAGGCAAGTGCCTCCCACGGCCACTGGCGGTAGCACGGCATGCAGGCGGACCGCGAAACCCCCGGCGCCCACCCCGGTCAGTT
>CAWISO010000032.1:0-290171 GCA_963838755.1 uncultured Actinomycetota bacterium
CGCCGGCGATGCGCCGTTCGATGCTGGCCCGCGCCGGGGCAGGCAACACGATCAGCCCGTCGAGTTCCTTGCCGGCCCGCGCATAGGCGTTTTGCCGTTCTTGCGGCGAGGCTGCGGTGTCTTGGGCGAGCTGCAGCAAGTGCTGGGCTCGCGCCAGCCGTTGTTGGTCGTCTGCGGAGAAGTCGCTGCGACGTCGGCGAATCGCTTCGGCCTCGGCGATCTCGAATGCGCTGACGTACTCGTGTACTGCGTCGCGGTAGTCCAGTTGTGCGTTGCGGTCGCTGACCAGATTTTCGGCCTTTTCCGGGCGCAGCAGATCGGCCTGCCGCTTCGCTTTATGGAAAGCAACGGTCAGCGGGTTTCGCATATCAGTCATCAGGGGAAAGTCGAGAAGTTTGGCGATGTCGATTTCGTACTCCAGCCACCGGGCATCGGTCTGGTCGTGCACGGCGAGCAGTTTGACGATCTCGCGCCGGTGGCCCTCCTCGTCGTTTCGCTTCCGCCCGGAAGCTTCCGCGATCGCGATCTTTGCCTGCTGCTTCAGCCGATACCGTTCGAGCCGTCGGTCGGCCCGGCGTTCGTTGGCCGCGGCGATCGCCCGCACGCCTCCGCCGATCACGCCGCCGAGCGGGAATACCAGCCACCAGAAATTCGCGGCGAAATGAAACAGCGGGCCCACCTTGTCAGGATGCCACCGAAGCTCTCGGTTGGCCTCGAGCTTCAGTGTTCGGCGGTCTTGAACCGCTCCACGGACCGCAGCACCTCTGCTTCGGCTTCTTTGCGACCCACCCAGTCGGCGGCTTTGACGAACTTACCCGGCTCTAGCGCCTTGTACTGCGAGAAAAAGTGCTTGATGACGTCAAGCTCGTACGCCGGAACGTCACCGATGTCCTGGATGTGGTCCCACCGGTGATCGCCGGCGGGCACGCACAGCACCTTGTCGTCGCCGCCGTGCTCGTCGGTCATCTGGAACATCCCGACCGGGCGAGCCGTCACCGTCACACCCGGAAACAGCGGCGCCGGCAGCAACACCAGCGCATCCAGCGGGTCACCGTCCTCGCCGAGGGTGTCGTCGATGAAGCCGTAGTCGGTCGGGTAGACCATCGAGGTGTACAGGTAGCGGTCCAGCCGTATCCGCCCCGTTTCGTGGTCGACCTCGTATTTGTTTCGCTGACCCTTCGGGATCTCGATGATCACGTCGAATTCCACCGTCTGAAGCTCCTTCGGCTGGGTGGTCGCGGCTTGTCAGCCTGTGCTGCGCGTCCACCCTAGTCCAGCGGTGATCAGCGCTCAGCGGCCCGCACCGGTTGGTCCAGCGGATAGTTCGGCACAATGGGCGCAAAGCAGTCAGGAGAGCCATGCGTCCCACTCAGTGGCGGCCGTCTACCCACCTGATCGTGGGAGTAGGCGTGATCGCGATCATTGCCGCCGTGCTGGGCGCAACCGCGCTGATGACGGCGAGCGGTCGCGGCGAAGGCGGCGTCCAGACCACGCCCCCGCCGGCGCCTGTCACCGCCAAGCCCGGCATCGTGCCGGTTGCCGCCAGCGCGCCGACGCCGACCACATCCGCGCTGGCGGCAACACTGGCGTTGACAGCGGCCGACCCCAACCTGGGCAGGCTGGGCGCTCGGGTCACCGACGCGATGAGCGCCAAAGAACTGTGGCAGCAACAAGACAACGTGCCGATGCTGCCGGCGTCGACGAACAAAACGCTCACCACCGCTGCGGCCTTGCTGGCGCTGGACCGCGAAGCCCGGGTCAGCACCCGCGTTGTCGCCTCCGACCAGCCCGGGACCATCGTGCTGGTGGGCGGCGGCGACCCGACTCTCTCGGCGGCTCCGCGCGGGCAGGACACCTGGTATCACGGCGCCGCGCGGATCAGCGATCTGGCCGATCAGGTACGGCGCAGCGGCGAGACGCCGACGGCAGTGCAGGTCGACACCTCGCTGTTCAGCGGCCCGACCATGGCGCCCGGCTGGGATCCGGCGGACATCGAGGGCGGCGACATCGCGCCGATCCAGCCGGTGATGCTCGACGCCGGACGTATCCAGCCGGCCACCGACGAATCCCGACGGTCGCTGACCCCGGCCCTGGACGCCGGACACGCGCTGGCCGTCGCCCTCGGTGTCGATCCGCACCAGGTAACCATCGCCGGCCATCCCGCGCCGCCCGGCGCGCGTCAGCTGGCCGCCGTCCAATCGGCCCCGCTAGTCCAGCGGCTTTACGAGATGATGAACGTCTCCGACAACGTGATGGCCGAATGCATCGCCCGGGAGGTGGCGGCGGCCATGCACCGGCCGCTGAGCTTCACCGGCGCCGTCGACGCGGTGACCAGTCGACTAAACACCGCGCACATCGACACCAGCGGCGCGTCACTGCAAGACTCCAGCGGGTTATCGGTCTTCGACCGCCTCACCGCCAAGGATCTCGACGGCGTGGTGCAGGCGGCAGCAGGACCGGATCAACCGCCGTTGCGGGCGCTGTTGGACTTGTTGCCGATCGCCGGTGGCAGTGGCACCCTGTCCGACCGATTCCCCGATGCGACTCCCGGCATCGGTCCAGCCGGCTGGTTGCGCGCCAAAACCGGCTCACTGACGGCCATCAACGCGTTAGCTGGAGTGGTGACCGACCGCAGCGGACGGGTGCTTACCTTCGCGTTCATCTCCAATGACGCCGGCCCGACCGGCCGCACAGCGATCGACGCGCTGGCCACCGCCCTATGGTCGTGTGGATGCGTAACGTGACTGCGTCAGCGGAGCTCACCGTTGGGCGCACCGTCGACTGGGGATTCGCGGCCACCGTCGGCCAGTGGCTGGCCCGCCCGGCCCCGCCGTCCACCGACTACACCCGCCGCCAGGTAGTTGAGCACCTGGCTTCCGCCGCCAAGGCGGCCGAACCGCCGGTGCGCGACGTCACCGGTCTGGATACCGGCGCTGTTGTTCCAGACGCGCGCATCGTGGACCGCCCGGGGTGGATCCGGGCGGCCGCCGAGTCGATGCGGGTGATGACCGGTGGGACCGACAAGCCGCGCGGCGTGATCTCCGGACGACTTACCGGCGCGCAGACCGGTGCCGTGCTGGCGTTCGTCGCGTCGGGGATCCTCGGCCAATACGACCCGTTCGCCGCTTCCGATGACGGCGGTGCCTTGCTATTGGTGTATCCCAACGTCATCGCGGTGGAGCGCCAATTGCGGGTGGAGCCTTCCGATTTCCGGCTGTGGGTGTGCCTGCACGAGGTCACCCATCGGGTGCAGTTCACCGCCAATCGGTGGTTGTCCGGCTACATGTCGCAAGCGCTGGGCGTGTTGACCCAGGAAAGCAGCGACGACGTGGCCCAGGTGCTGGGTCGGCTGGCCGACTTCGCGCGCAGCCGAGGCGAATCGCTAGCCGGCCCCGACGCACACTCGAGGGGCGTTCTGGGATTACTGCGCGCCGTACAGTCTGAGCCGCAGCGAGAAGCCCTGGATCAGCTGTTGGTGTTGGGCACGTTGTTAGAGGGTCACGCCGACCACGTGATGGATGCCGTTGGGCCAGTTGTGGTCCCGTCGGTCTCGACCATTCGGCGCCGCTTCGACGAGCGTCGGCACCGCAAGCAGCCGCCGCTGCAACGGTTGCTGCGGGCTTTACTCGGCATCGAAGCCAAACTGAGCCAGTACAGCCGAGGCAAAGCGTTCGTCGACCATGTCGTGGGCCGGGTCGGGATGGAGCGATTCAACACCGTGTGGACCGGTCCGGACACCCTGCCCCGACCGATTGAGATCGAATATCCGCAACGATGGATCGACCGGGTGCTGTAGCGCAGCTCCGCGCGGCTGTGGCGGCCTTCGCCAAGGAGTACCTCGCCACTGCCGATCGCTGGTGCGTGGCGCTTTCCGGCGGCCCGGACTCGTTGGCGCTCACCGCCGTCGCGGCCGGTATGCGGCCGACCACCGCGCTGATCGTGGACCACGGTTTACAGTCCGGTTCGGCAGCGGTGGCCGCGACCGCCCGAGCCCAAGCCGAGGAATTGGGATGCGTTGATGCCCAGGTGCTTTGCGTGCGGGTAAGCGGTGACGGCGGTCCCGAGGGCGCTGCGCGCGGCGCGCGCTACCGCGCGCTGGAGGCGGCTCGTCGCGACCGCCCGGTGCTGCTGGCCCACACCCTTGACGATCAGGCCGAAACCGTGCTTCTCGGACTTGGCCGGGGTTCGGGTGCCCGCTCGATCGCCGGGATGCACCCCTACGACCCGCCCTGGTGCCGGCCGCTGCTGCCTGTGCGGCGCACCGTGACCCACGCCGCATGCGCGGAGCTGGGGCTTTCTGCCTGGCAGGACCCGCACAACACCGACCGTCGCTTCACCCGGACCCGGCTGCGTCATGAGGTGCTGCCACTGATGGAAGAGGTCCTCGGCGGCGGCGTCGCCGAGGCGCTGGCACGAACCGCGACCGCGCTGCGCGCTGACACCGAGCTGGTCGATTCGCTGATCGCGCAGGCCTTGGGCACGTCGGTAACGGCTGACGGACTCGACACCCGGGTGTTGACTGCGCTGCCCGACTCCGTTCGTCGCGGTGTCATTCGCAGCTGGCTGTTGGCCGGTGGCGCGATTGGACTGACCGACAAGCAAATTCGCGGTGTGGACCGGCTGGTCACCGCATGGCGTGGTCAGGGCGGGGTGGCGGTCGGGTCCGCATTGCGCAATCAGCGGCTGTTCGCCGGCCGTGACGGGCAACTGTTGACGTTGCGTGCCGAGCCGGTTTAGCCGACCAGCGTTGGTTCTTCGCACGTCGGCATGGCACGCTGTGGGCGTGGCAGCAGAATCGCCGGAGCTCTACCCCGGGGACATCAAATCGGTGCTGCTGCGCGAGGAGCAGATTCAAACCCGCGTTGCCGAGCTCGGCGCACAGATCGGTGCGGACTACCGCGAACTGTCCGGCCCGGACAACCAGGATCTGCTGCTGATCACCGTGCTCAAGGGCGCGGTCATGTTCGTCACCGATTTGGCCCGCGCGATCGCGCTGCCGACCCAGTTCGAGTTCATGGCGGTCAGCTCCTACGGATCGTCGACGTCCTCGTCGGGAGTGGTGCGCATCCTCAAAGATCTTGACCGCGATATCAACGACCGGGATGTGCTGATCGTCGAGGACGTCGTCGATTCCGGGCTGACGCTGTCGTGGCTGTTGCGCAATCTGGCCACTCGGCGTCCGCATTCGCTGCGGGTGTGCACGCTCCTGCGCAAGCCCGATGCGTTGCGCTCCCACGTGGACATCGCATACGTGGGTTTCGATATCCCCAACGAGTTCGTCGTGGGCTATGGCCTCGACTACGACGAGCGCTACCGCGACCTGCCCTACATCGGGACCCTAGATCCCCGGGTCTACCAGGACTAGTGGCGATCGCAAGCGCGGCGAAGCCGGGCGCTGCGGGTCGCCACGGTGTTCAGGCGATCGCAAGGGCGGCGAAGCCGGGCGCTGCGGGTCGCCACGGTGTTCAGGGCGATCGCAAGGGCGGCGAAGCCGGGCGCTGCGGGTCGCCATGGTGTTCAGGGCGATCGCAAGGGCGGCGAAGCCGGGCGCTGCGGCTCGCCACTGTGTTCGTGGCGCTAGCGCAGTTCCCAGACCGCCGTGACCGAGAAGCTCACGGTCTGTTGGCCGGGCTCCAGCGGAACATTCGACGGCACGGCGCCGGCCCGTGGCGCAGGGGGCACGGTCGGGGCTGCGCCCGACGCCTCGGAGATCGAGATGATCTTGCCCAGCTTCAACCCAGAAAGCTGCGCGTACTGCTGGGCCCGATTCTGGGCGTCGTGAAAGGCCCGGGCGCGCGCATCCTTCACCAGCGTCGAGTCGTCGGCGATGGAATAGCTGACCGAATTGATCCGGGTGGCGTCGCCACCGGCACCGACGATGATCGCCAGCACATGCGACGCCGAGTCGGCTGGGTGGATCTTGATCTGGATCGAGTTGTCGGCGCGGTATCCGGTGATCCTGCCGCCGGCACTGTCGTACTGGGGCTGCAGGCCGACCTCGGTGGTGCTGATGTCTTTGCGGTCGACGCCGGCGCCCACCACGGCGTTGATGACAGCTTGCTGGCGGTCGTTGGTCTGATTCATCGCCGCGGTGGCATCCGGCGCGGTGAACTGGATACCGACGTCGGCGGTGAGTGTGTCGGGGACGCCCTGGACCTGGCCGGAGCCGACAACGGTTACCTGGCGTGGATTGTCCCCGACAGATCCCTTGTCGCTGTCGCAGCCAGACAGGACGGCGGACGCCAAACCCAACGCAAGCGCGATCCGGCTTGCCAGGCCAGCACGTCCGGACACCGTCATGGTTGGCACCATAACTGCTCTGGGGAAGCGTCGTCCGGCGGCTCGGCTAGGTGACGTCTTCGGTGATGGCCACGGCCGCTGCGCCGTCAGTTCCGGTGCCATTGAGTGCACTGTGGCGACGGCCCCAGACCAGGTAGAAGACCAGCGCCACCGCCACCCAGGCACTGAACGCAATCCAGGTGTACCAGTGCAAGCTGTACAGAATGTAGGCGCACGCCGCGATCGACAAGATCGGTGTCACCGGATAGCCCGGCACCTTGAAACCGCGGGGTAAATCCGGTTGTTGAATACGCAGAACGATCACGCCAGCTGACACCACGATGAATGCGGTCAGCGTGCCGATGGAGACCGTTTCGGCCAACCGGCCCAGCGGCACCAGGGCGGCAAGGATTGCCACCACGAGGGCAACTATCACGGTGTTTCCGACGGGTGTCATCGTGCGCGGGCTTACCTTCGCGAATGTGGCTGGTAGCAGGCCGTCGCGGCCCATCGTGAACAAAATGCGGGTCTGGCCGTACAACGTCACCAGGGTGACCGAGAAGATGGATATCACCGCGCCGCCGGCCACTAGGGTGCTGCCTGCGGTGTTTCCGGTGATGTGATCCAAGATCACGGCCAGCACTGCCTCTTCACCCTTGAACTCCTGCCAGGGCTGGCTACCGATTGCGGCAACAGCGACAAGCACGTGGATACCCGTGACGATCAGCAGGGCGTAGATGATTGCCCGGGGCATCGTGTGTTGCGGATCTTTGACTTCGTCGCCGGCGGTGGATACGGCGTCGAGACCGATGTAGGCGAAGAAGATTGTGCCCGCGGCCAAGCTGATGCCCGAGACGCCGAATGGTGCCAGGTCGGCGAAGCGGTCCGCTTTGAACGCGGTGAACGCGATGGCCGCGAAAAGTACCAGTACGCCAAGTTTGATCACCACCATCACGGCGTTGGCTTTAGCGGATTGATTGGCGCCACGGATCAACAGGATCGCGCACAATGCCACCAACACGATCGCAGGCAGGTTGATGAAGCCACGCTCAGCATCCCACGGCCCCTGTGAAATAGCTTGCGGCAGATGGAAACCGAAGACGTTGTCGAGCAGCTTGTTCAGATACTGACTCCACCCGACAGCCACCGCGGCGGTGGACACGCCGTACTCGAGGAGCAGGCATGCTGCGACGCCTATCGCCGCGAGCTCACCCAGCGTGGCGTAGCAGTATGAGTACGCCGACCCGGAAACCGGTACCGCCGACGCCATCTCGGCATAGCAGACCGCGGCCAGACCTGCCGCGACGCCGGCGATGATGAACGAAATGACCACCGCCGGGCCGGCTTGCGGCACCGACTGCGAGAGCACGATGAAGATGCCCGCACCCACCGTTTCGCCGACGCCGAACATGGTGAGCAGGAATGTTCCGAGGCTGCGTTGCAAGTGATACGAGGCCCCGCCGGCGACCGGTGCACCGCTCACCGGTCGGCGCCGCAGCATCTGCTGTGCCAGGCTCCGCCCCGGGGTTGACATGGTGCCTCCTCCGGAGGACATGGTCAGCTAGCCAGCTTGGCTCAAGATATAACAACGGCAGGTCAAATCGCGCGGCGAAGCGCAGATTACGGCGTGACCAATATCTTGCAGTGCCGTCCGGGGTCGGCCAGATCATCGAAGGCCGCGCCGATCTCCTCGAGGCCGACGTCGCCGGTGACCACAGGTGCGACGTCGATGTCGCCTTCGGCGATTGCGCGCAAAGTGCCGGCGAATTCGTTCGGATCGTAGGCGAGAACGAACTGGACGTTGATCTCCTTGGCAATGGCGAAGAGCGGATGCACCGTGTCGGGTTGCATGCACACTCCGGCTACGACAAGCCGGGTACCGGGCTTGGCGCGCAGCAACACTTCATCGATGATGCCGGGCACCCCGACCGCCTCGAACACCACAGCAGGTTTGGTCGTGTCGAACGGTGAACTTTGTGCTGGGTCGACGGTTTGATGCGCACCCATTGCTCCGGCAAGCTGACGGCGTTTAGGTGTAAAGTCTGCAGCCACAATGGTTTCGACACCACGGCACCGAAGCGCGGCGATGATCGCGATACCAATCGGTCCGCAGCCGAGCACCAGCGCCGTCTCGGCGCGCTGAATATTCGATTTATTAACAGCGTGTAGCCCAACCGCCATTGGTTCGGTCAGCGCAGCGTGCTTGGCATCGAGTCCATTCGGGATCGGCAGTAGCAGCGGCGCCGAGAGCAGCATCCGCTCGGCGTAGCCGCCGATAGTGGTGTTGCTCGACAAGATCGGCTCAACCCCACGGGACGACAGCAGAACCGGAATCGAAGTGACGAGCGTGCCGGGCGTGTGAGTGTCTGTGTCAGGTCCTGCTTCGAGGACTTCGGCGCTGAATTCGTGACCCATGAAGACATCATCTTTCAGATCGACCTTCATACCGGCGGCACCGATGCTCTCCGCCATTTGTTCTGTCAACGCCAGCATCTCGTCGCCGTGGGCGGCGAAATGAAGATCTGTCCCGCAGATTCCACACGACCGCACCGCGACCAGAACCTGGCCGGATTCGGGCACCGGCTCGGGCACGTCATCGCGATAGACCATGCGGCCTTTGCGTAACACCGCGGCACGCATCAGCTGTTCTCGCTTTTCATCTTGAGTTCATCGGTGTGTTCGGTGATCGCCTTGACTACCGCCTCGCCGGCGCGACCAAGCAATTGCTGGCGCTTCCCTTTGGCCCATTCATGCGATGCCCGAGGTGCTTCCAATTGCCCTTTGAAATGCGGAATCACTTTGCGGGCGAACAGATCGTAGGAGTGATAGGTCGCCTCCGGCGACGCCCAGTCGTGGCCGAGCAACAAGAAGGTGCCAAATCCGCCCGACCGGACCAGCAGATCTTCGATGTAGCCGATCGCATCCTGGGGCGTGCCGATACAGCAATTGCCTTCAGAGGCATAGTCTTCGACGAATTCGTGCGGCGACTGCGCGCCTTCGACCAGGTTAGCCAATGGCACGAACCCCGCCGCGCCGAAGTACTTCGCGAAGTCCTGCAGGCCGTAGGTGCAGTCGTCGATCGCCTGATCTGCACTGTCGGCCAGATGCAGGATGCCTAGTACTCGCCAGTTCGCCCGGTCGGGTTCGTCGTGCCCGGCCTTGCCGGCTTGCTCGCACACGACGTCCCAGGTGTTATCCAGCGCCGCATATCCGCCTGGCACCGACATCGACAGCGACAGCAGCGACGTGTTCAGCGCACCGGCCAGCCGCGGACCGGATGGCGAAATCATTGCCGCCGTGGAGATTTCCGGGTAAGGCCAGGTGTAGGGGCGGACGTGCAACTGGGCATCGCGCAGCGCGAACCAGTCCGAGTGGCGGTCGATCCGCTCACCGGGTGCGGCGCGGAACAGCGCCAGGATCGCCTCCAGCGATTCATGCATCATCCGGCGCTGCTCGACCGGATCGATGCCCATCATGTAGGCGTCCGACGGTAGGGCGCCCGGTCCAGCACCGAACATCACCCGCCCCGGGTCAGATGATCTAGCAGCACCCACCGGTCGGCCACCATCAGCGGATGGTGGTAGGGCAGCGACACCACACCGGTACCCAGCCGGATGTGTTTGGTCCGTTCTGCTGCCGCGGCGATGAACACCTCCGGGCAGGCAATCAGCTCATAGCCGCCAGAGTGGTGCTCTCCGAACCAAGCTTCGTCGAAGCCCAGACGGTCCAGGGCGACTA
Organism: uncultured Actinomycetota bacterium; assembly: GCA_963838755.1. Classification (GTDB taxonomy): domain Bacteria; phylum Actinomycetota; class Actinomycetes; order Mycobacteriales; family Mycobacteriaceae; genus Mycobacterium. Next base: position 10,018 of record CAWISO010000032.1, read on the forward strand.
CCCGATCCATGTCGTATTCGAGTGCCACCGTGGGAGATTGGCCGGTGGGGTGAAATGGTGTGATGAAGACACCGAAGTTCAGCGGACGGTTCATGACGGCCCCGAACCGAGCTTCAGATCAGCCAAGAATTCCAGCAGCAATTCGTTCACGCGGTTTGGCTCTTCCTGTTGCAGCCAGTGACCGGCGCCTTCAATCAGCACCTCGCGGTAGGGGCCGGTGATCACTTCCTTTGCCCGGTCGGGCCGCATGAACCCGAGCACCAGGTCCGCGGTGCCTGCGATGAACATCGCCGGCACGGTGATGGTGGTAGCCACCGGATTGGCCTGGATCTCCCAGTTGCGGTCCATGTTCCGATACCAGTTCAGGCCGCCGGTGAAGCCAGTGCGGGTGAACTCGGCAATGTAGTGATCGAGTTCGTCGGCGCTGATCCAGCTCGGCAGCCCATTGGGCTCGGGTATTCGCTCAAGAAGACCTTGCGGTCCGGGCCGAAGCATTCGCAATGCGGACGCCTGATCACCCGGCGCCGTCTGACCCAATATCACCCGGCGGAGGGTCTTTGCCGGGTCGGCGTCGAGTTCGGCGTCGGCCACCCCTGGCTCTTGGAAATAGAGCATGTAGAAGAAGTTGTCGCCGAAGAGGAGCCGAAACGCCTGAGTCGGCGGGACCTGGGCGCGGGGCACGGCAGGCACGCTCAACCCGACCACCGCAGCTACCCGGTCCGGATGCAGCTGGGCTGAGCCCCACGCCACCGGAGCTCCCCAGTCGTGGCCGACGAACACTGCCCGCTCGGCGCCGACGTCGTCGAGAAGTCCGATCAGATCGGCGGTCAGTTCGGCGATGTTGTAGTCGGAAATCGCCTCGGGCCGATCAGAGCGGCCGTAGCCGCGCTGATCCGGGGCCAGCACGTGGTATCCGGCGGCCGCCAACACCGGGATTTGGTGGCGCCACGAGTAGGCGAGCTCGGGAAAGCCATGCGCCAGCACAACGACGGGTGCGCCGCGCTCACCCGCTTCGACGGTGTGTAACCGCACGCCATTGGTTTCGATGCTGCGCTGCCTAACGGGTACGGTTTCAGACACCGTCTCACCAAAGCACAAGCCCGGTCCGCCCGAAAGGTGCTCGGGGCTGTGATGACAACCGTCGGGAACCGCCATTCGTTGTTTTCTGCGGCAGACCTAAATGGCATGATTTCCGGCTCGTGTGGGAGTTTCACTGCTGGTGGAAACGAACATTTGGATTCGGACGTGGCGGTCAGCCTGCGGACGGATCGAGCCGGGCAATCAGACCAGCGGTAACCTGGACTATTCCAGCTGCGTGTATTGGGAAGGACCTGGCCGCTACGGCCGATGATTGATGAACCGGAAAAACGTGATCCGCACGCTCACGGCGATCGCTGTCGTGCTGCTGCTTGGTTGGTCATTCTTCTATTTCAGTGACGACACGCGCGGCTATAGGCCGGTCGACACCTCGGTGGCGATGGCCCAGATCAAGGGCGGCAACGTCAAGAGTGCTCAGATCGACGACCGCGAGCAGCAGGTGCGGTTGACGCTGAAAGCCGCCAGCAGCGGCACCGACGGGTCCGACAAGATCATCACCAAGTACCCGACGGGCTACGCCGTCCCGCTGTTCGACGCGCTGACCAGTAAAGATGCTCAGGTCAGTACCGTCGTCAACCAAGGCAACTTCCTGGGCTCGCTGTTGATCTACGTGTTGCCGCTGCTGCTTTTGGTCGGCCTGTTCATGATGTTCTCCCGGATGCAGGGCGGCGCCCGGATGGGCTTCGGCTTCGGCAAATCGCGGGCCAAGCAGCTCTCCAAAGACATGCCAAAGACCACCTTCGCCGACGTCGCCGGCGCCGACGAGGCGGTCGAAGAGCTTTACGAGATCAAAGACTTCCTGCAGAACCCGTCGCGGTACCAGGCTCTCGGCGCCAAGATTCCCAAGGGCGTGCTGCTCTACGGGCCGCCGGGAACAGGTAAGACGCTGCTGGCGCGGGCCGTCGCGGGCGAAGCCGGGGTGCCGTTCTTCACCATCTCCGGATCGGACTTCGTCGAGATGTTCGTCGGCGTCGGTGCGTCCCGGGTGCGCGACCTTTTCGAGCAGGCCAAGCAGAACAGCCCATGCATCATCTTCGTCGACGAGATCGACGCAGTCGGTCGTCAGCGCGGTGCTGGGCTGGGCGGCGGCCACGACGAACGCGAGCAGACGCTCAACCAGTTGCTGGTCGAGATGGACGGCTTCGGCGACCGCACCGGAGTCATCCTGATCGCGGCCACCAACCGCCCCGACATCCTCGACCCCGCGCTGCTTCGGCCGGGCCGATTCGACCGTCAGATCCCGGTGTCCAGCCCGGACCTGGCCGGTCGCCGCGCCGTGCTGCGCGTGCACTCCAATGGCAAGCCGTTCGGTCCCGATGTCGACTTCGACGGGCTGGCCAAACGGACCGTCGGCATGACCGGCGCCGACCTGGCCAACGTCATCAACGAGGCGGCGCTGCTCACGGCCCGCGAGAACGGCACTGTCATTACCGGCGCCGCCTTGGAAGAGGCGGTGGATCGGGTGGTCGGCGGGCCGCGCCGTAAGAGCCGGATCATCAGCGAGCAGGAGAAAAAGATCACCGCGTACCACGAAGCCGGGCACACGCTGGCGGGCTGGGCGATGCCGGGGATCGACCCGGTCTACAAGGTCACCATTCTGGCCCGGGGTAGCACCGGAGGCCACGCGCTGGCGGTGCCCGAGGATGACAAGGGCCTGCAAACCCGCTCGGAACTGATCGCCAAGCTGGTCATGGCATTGGGCGGGCGTGCCGCCGAGGAATTGGTGTTTCACGAGCCCACGACGGGCGCGGTCTCCGACATCGAGAAGGCCACCAAAGTCGCCCGGGCGATGGTCACCGAGCTCGGGATGAGTTCCAAGCTCGGCGCGGTCAAATACGGCACCGAGCACGGTGATCCCTTCCTGGGACGGACCATGGGCAACCAACCTGATTACTCCCATGAGGTGGCGCGCGAAATCGACGAAGAGGTCCGGAAACTCATCGAGACCGCGCACACCGAGGCGTGGGAGATTCTCACCGAATACCGCGACGTGCTCGACACGGTCGCCGGCGAACTGCTGGAGAAGGAAACCCTGCACCGAGCCGAATTGGAGGCGATCTTCGCTGACGTCGAAAAGCGGCCCCGGCTCACCCTTTTCGACGACTTCGGTGGCCGCATTCCGTCGGACAAGCCGCCGATCAAAACACCTGGCGAATTGGCGATCGAGCGGGGCGAGCCCTGGCCCAAGCCGGCGCCCGAACCCGCATTCAAAGCCGCCATCGCCGCCGCCGCCCGGGATGCCGCCCAGGCCGAGGTCGATCGAGCAACCAACGGCGCCAACGGTTCGCACGGCGCGCCAGGCGGTGCCGGCGAAGGCCGAGGCGTTCAAGGCGCTGCTGGCGCGGCAGCGCAGCACTCGACCCAACCCGACTACGGTGCACCGGCCGGCTGGCACGCTCCTGGATGGCCGCCACCGCAACAGGCGCCGGGCCACTGGTACCCACCGTCATCCCCGCCGCAGCCGCACTGTCCGCAGCCACCGCACAACTACCCGGGCGCCCCGGGTCAGCAGTATCCGCCGTATCCGCCGTATCCGCCGCCGGGCGTGCCAGCGCCCGAGGCCGGCAAGGCCGTCGACCCCCAGGGCGGCGACCCGAGCCCGTCCAACCCGTCGGCACACGGGTGAAACGACCGAGACTCCCATGTCATCAACAGCACAGCCGAATTCCCGAACCGCAACTCTGAGCAGCCGGGTGTTTGACCAGCCGCGCGCCGAGGCCGCGATCCGAGAGTTGCTGTACGCGATCGGAGAGGACCCTGACCGGCACGGTCTGCAGGAAACCCCGGCGCGCGTCGCCCGCAGTTATCAGGAGATGTTTGCCGGTCTCTACACCGATCCCGACGCCGTGCTGGACACCACGTTCGACGAGCAGCACGACGAGTTGGTGATGATCAAGGAGATCCCGCTGTATTCCACCTGCGAGCACCATCTGGTGGCGTTTCATGGGGTGGCGCATGTGGGATACATCCCCGGTCACGACGGCCGGGTGACTGGGCTGTCCAAGATCGCGCGGCTGGTCGATCTCTATGCCAAGCGGCCCCAATTACAAGAGCGGCTCACCGCCCAGATCGCTGATGCCCTGATGCGCAAACTCAACCCGCGAGGGGTCATCGTCGTCATCGAGGCCGAACATCTGTGCATGTCTATGCGGGGTGTCCGCAAACCCGGTGCCGTCACCACCACGTCGGCTGTGCGCGGACAGTTCAAGTCCAACAGTGCATCTCGATCTGAGGCGCTGGACCTGATCTTGCGCAAGTGAGCACCACGCGCGTCCACGTCATGGGGGTGGTGAACGTCACCGACGACTCGTTCTCGGATGGCGGGCGCTACCTGGACGCTGACCGCGCCGTCGAGCACGGCTTGGCGTTGGCTGCCGACGGCGCGGCGATCATCGATGTCGGTGGGGAGTCGACGCGGCCCGGCGCCGTCAGAATAGACCCCCGAGTAGAGGCTGCTCGTGTCGTGCCGGTCATCAAAGAGCTTGCCTCGCAAAGCATTACGGTCAGTGTCGATACCATGCACGCCGGTGTTGCGCGGGCGGCACTGGAAAGTGGCGCCCAAATGGTCAATGACGTGTCGGGCGGACGCGCCGATCCGGCTATGGCCGGACTGCTGGTCGAGGCCGATGTGCCTTGGGTGTTGATGCACTGGCGACCGATGTCGTCCGACCGGCCGCATGAAGTACCGCGCTACCGCGATGTGGTGGCCGAAGTGCGCGCCGAGCTGCTCTCCAGCGTCGACGACGCGGTCGCCGCAGGCGCAGACCCAGAAAAACTGATAATCGATCCCGGCCTTGGGTTCGCCAAAGCCGGCCAGCATAATTGGGCGTTGCTACACGCGCTACCGGAGCTGGTGGCGAGTGGCGTCCCGGTACTGGTAGGCGCTTCGCGGAAACGGTTCCTCGGTGCCTTATTGGCCGGCCCCGAGGGAGCGATACGGTCGCCTGACGGGCGTGAGACAGCCAGCGCGGTGGTTTCGGCGCTGGCCGCCCTGCATGGCGCCTGGGGTGTGCGGGTTCACGACGTGCGAGCCTCGGTCGACGCCGTCAAGGTCGTCCAGGCGTGGACGCAAGGGGGAAGTGTCGGATCTGATGGCTGACCGAATTGAGTTGCGGGGCTTGACGGTTCGCGGGCGCCACGGGGTCTTGGACCACGAGCGGGCCGACGGCCAGGACTTCGTCGTCGATATCACTGCCTGGATCGACCTGGCTGAGGCCGCCGCCAGCGACGACTTAGCGGACACCTATGACTACGGGGTCCTGGCTCAGCGAGCGGCCGCTATCATCGCCGGGCCGGCCCGCAATTTGATCGAGGCCGTGGCCGGCGAGATCGCCGAGGATGTGATGAAAGACCAGCGGGTGCACGCCGTGGAGGTGACGGTGCACAAACCGCAGGCCCCGATTCCGCAGTCTTTTACCGATGTTGCTGTGGTGGCGCGGCGGTCGCGGCGCGGCGGACGAGGTTCGGTGGTTCCCGCGGGAGGGGTGCGATGACACGCGTGGTGCTGTCGATCGGATCCAACCTCGGTGACCGGCTGGCACGGCTGCAGTCGGTGCTCGATCGGCTGGGCGAGGTAGTGCGGGTCGTCTCTCCGGTGTATGAGACGGCCGCGTGGGGCGGTGTGGAACAGGGCCCGTTCCTCAACGCGGTGCTGATCGCGGAGGACCCGATGCTCGACGGTCACGGATGGCTGCGTCTTGCGCAGGGGATGGAGGAGGCGGCGGATCGTGTGCGCGGGCAGCGGTGGGGCCCGCGCACCCTCGATGTGGACTTGATCAGCTGCTGTCAGCCGTCGCCAGCGGGGGACCTCGAAGTGTTGTCCCTCAATGACGGTCTGACGCTGCCGCATCCGCTGGCTCATCTGAGGGCTTTCGTGATGATTCCGTGGCTCGACGTCGACCCGGACGCGATGCTGACGGTCGCCGGCGGAAAGCGGCCAGTCGCAAAATTACTCGCCGAGCTGGATCCAGCTGACCGCGCCAGCGTGCAGCTGACCGCGCTGGTGCTCACGCCGCAAGGCCAAAGCCCTGATCCCGACTCTGGGTCCCACACGGCGCCAGGAACTTGATGGGCCCGACCCGAAAACGCGACCTGACGGCTGGGGTGATCAGCACTGCGGTGGTCGGCTACCTGCTGGTTGTATTGCTATACCGGTGGTTTCCACCGATCACGGTGTTCACCGGTCTATCGCTGCTGACGGTGGGCGTCGCCGAGGCGCTGTGGGGCCGTTATGTCCGGGCCAAGATCAGCGAGGGCGAGATCGGAGACGGGCCAGGCTGGCTGCACCCGCTGTCGGTTGCCCGCAGCCTGGTCGTTGCCAAAGCGTCGGCCTGGGTGGGCGCATTGGCGCTGGGGTGGTGGGTCGCGGTTCTGGTGTACGTGCTGCCGCGGCGGTCGTGGCTGAGGGTGGCTGGCGAAGACACCGCAGGCACGGCGGTGGCGGCCGTCAGTGCGCTGACGTTGGTGATCGCCGCGTTGTGGCTGCAACACTGCTGCAAGTCCCCGGCGGATCCGACCGACCACGGTGAGGGCGCGGAAAATTAGCTGAGCCGGGCGACGAGCCGGCCCGCGGTGGGGGTCCTGAAGGGTGCGGGAAGGGGGTGAGCGATGAGCACACAAGAGAATCGCCGGAACACGGCGACACGCGGAATGACCTCGGGCCGGTACAGTCGGGCCATGACCGATCTGTCCCGCGGCGCCAGGGTCCGGCGCGGCGGCCGCAGACCGGGTTGGCTACTACTGACGGCGTTGCTGGTGCTGGCTATTGGCGCCAGTTCCGCGCTGGTTTTCACCAACCGAGTAGAGCTGCTCAAGCTTGCGGTGATTCTTGCTCTGTGGGCAGCGGTAGTCGCTGCGTTCGTGTCGGTGATCTACCGCCGGCAAAGCGACGTGGATCAGGCCAGGGCGCGGGACCTGAAGCTGGTTTACGACCTGCAATTGGACCGGGAAATATCGGCCCGCCGCGAATATGAGCTCACCGTGGAGTCCCAGCTGCGTCGCGAGCTAGCCAGCGAACTGCGCGCTCACGCCGCCGACGAGGTCTCCGCGTTGCGAGCCGAGTTGGCGGCGCTGCGCACCAATCTGGAGATCTTGTTTGACGCTGAACTCAGCGAGCGGCCGGCACTGGAGACCGAGCGCAGAACTGTGCGTGGCTACAGCGACTGGGATCGCGAGAACGAAACCGCACGTGAGCGGACCAACCGGGTCACCTCGGTGCGTGCCGAAGAGCCTGCTGCGGTGGTCGACGACACGATCATCGATGTGCCTGAGGAACCGCTGATCCCTGCTCCGCAACAGCCGACGGCCGACACCTACCAGCCGGCCTATGCGCATCAGTCCGCCGAGGCCGCCCGCGGTGCGCATCGGCGTCAAGCTGACCGCGACGCTCAAGACGAGCAAGAGCAGGCGACGCCGCCCACCGGTTGGGCCATGCCGGGGGGTTCGCGTGCGAGCGGGGCAGAACGACGGGCTGAGGGCCGTCGTTGGGCGCAGCCCGCCCATCCGTCGCAGACCGGCGGGTGGGCCGCGTCGGAGGTCCCCTCTGCGAGCGGCGCCGAGCGCCAAGAGCCCTCGCCGCCGCGGCGTTCGCACCGGCGGCCAGAGGCGCCGCAGCAACCCGAGCCAGCACCGGAACAGCAGCGGCCCTGGTCGCCGCCTGCAGCTGAGTCTCCCGGTCCTCGCGACCCGCTTCCCGGCTGGCGGCCAGTGGGCTCGGAGGAACAGTGGCTACCAGCCGGAGCACCAGGCAGCAACTGGACTTCCGATTCGCGCGACAACCACGGTGACGCTGGGTCTTGGGTGCATGACAATGCTCCGTCCCGCGACACCACTTCGCTGGACACGCCTAGCGTCGACGAAACGCCGTCGGCGGCAGCACCGTCGGCTGACCGGCGGGGCCGGCATTCCAGCACGACCGAGCCGCCGCAAAGCCGCCGCGCGGGGGCCCGTCATTCCAGCGACGAGCTCGACTACGCAGCCTCCGGCATCGACGGAGACGCGGCGCCGGCCCCGGCAATGTCGCCTCCACCGCCGCCAATGCCACGGCATCGCAGCACCGATGCGGACCCTGATAGCCCGCCGTCCGGTGGCCAATCGGTCGCCGAGTTGCTGGCACGGCTGCAAACAAGCCCGTCCGGGGGCGGCCGGCGCCGGCGCCGCGAGGACTGAGGCGAACGCCACAGCGCATTTTGTCGCCGCCGCGGTAGAGTCTTAACGACCGTCCGGTACCCGCAGCGCGGGACTGGAACGAAACCAAGAGACTTGTGAGGGTCGTCTGCGATGGTGCAGTTCGACGGATTGCGCCCAGCCCGGCTCAAGGTGGGGATCATCTCCGCTGGTCGAGTGGGCACCGCGATCGGCGTCGCGCTGCAGCGCGTCGATCATGTGGTGGTGGCGTGCAGCGCGGTTTCGCGGGCATCGCGCCAACGCGCTCAGCGTTGGTTACCCGACACTTTGGTGTCGCCCGTGCCGGAGGTTGCCGGCAACGCCGAACTGCTCCTGTTGGCCGTGCCAGACACCGAGCTGGCGACGCTGGTTTCGGGGCTGGCGGCCACATCGGCGGTGCGGCCGGGCACCATCGTCGCCCATACCTCCGGGGCCAACGGCATCGACGTGTTGGCGCCGCTGAGCAGGCAGGACTGCATACCGCTGGCCATTCATCCGGCGATGACGTTCACCGGCTCAGAGCAAGACATCGCCAGGCTGCCCGACACCTGCTTTGGGATCACCGCGGCCGACGAGGTCGGCTACGCGATTGGCCAATCCCTGGTGCTGGAGATGGGCGGCGAGCCGTTCCGGGTCCGCGAGGACGCGCGGCCGCTGTATCACGCCGCGCTGGCTCACGCCGGCAATCACATCGTCACGGTGCTCGCCGACGCGCTGGAAGGGTTGCGGGCCGCGCTGTCGGGGACCGTGCTCCTCGGCCAACAGCTGGTCGACGATCAGCCCGGAGGGATCGCCGAACGAATACTGGGACCGCTGGCCCGCGCGGCGCTGGAAAACACTCTGCAACGCGGACAGGCGGCGCTCACCGGTCCAGTCGCCCGCGGTGATGCGAGCGCGATCGCCGATCATCTCAGCGCGTTGGCGGCGGTCGACCCGCAACTGGCTCAGGCCTACCGGGTGAATGCGCTGCGCACCGCGCAGCGCGCACATGCGCCCGAGGATGTGCTCCAGGTGCTCGCGCCATGACCGCCACAAAGCCGCCGAAGTTCACTGGCGACGAACTCAACGTGTACTCGAGTCCCGCTGATGTCGGCGAGGTCAGCCGCGCGCTTAGGCACACCGGGCGGCGGGTGATGCTGGTGCCGACCATGGGTGCGCTGCACGACGGGCACCTGGCCCTCGTCCGGGCCGCTAAACGCGTGCCCGGTGCCGTGGTGGTGGTGTCGATTTTCGTCAACCCGCTGCAGTTCGGCACCGACGAAGATCTCGACGCCTACCCCCGGATCCTGGAAGCCGACTTGGCGCTGCTGCGCGGCGAAGGAGTTGAAATAGCCTTCACCCCAAGCGCTGCGGTGATGTATCCGGACGGCGCCCGTACCGCCGTACATCCGGGTCCGCTGGCGTCCGAACTTGAAGGCGCCGCCCGGCCCACCCACTTCGCCGGCATGCTCACCGTGGTGCTGAAGCTGCTGCAGATTGTGCGTCCGGACCGGGTTTTCTTCGGCGAGAAGGACTATCAGCAACTGGTCCTGGTACGGCAAATGGTCGCCGACTTCAACGTCGATACTCGGGTGGCCGGTGTGCCGATCGTGCGCGAAACCGATGGACTGGCGATGTCGTCGCGCAACCGCTACCTCGAGCCTGCCCAACGCGAACTGGCCGGCATCTTGTCGGCCGCTCTGCTGGCCGGGATGCATGCGGCATCCGGCGGTGCGGATGCCGCACTGCAGGCAGCTCACGCGGTGCTGTCCGAGGTGCCCGCGATCGACGTGGATTACCTCGAAGTCCGCGACGTTGCTTTAGGCCCTGCGCCACTTTTCGGCGCTGCCCGCTTGCTGGTTGCTGCTCGGCTTGGCAAAACCAGACTGCTCGACAACGCCGCGATTGAAATCAGCACTACCGTCGGCGTGGACGGGCGAGAGCCCGCTCTCGAATCACCCTGGAGGAACTGATGTTACGAACGATGCTCAAGTCGAAGATCCACCGGGCAACCGTCACGCAGGCAGACCTGCACTACGTCGGCTCGGTGACGATCGACGCCGACTTGATGGACGCGGCCGACCTGCTCGAGGGCGAACAGGTGACCATCGTCGATATCGACAACGGCGCCCGGTTGGTCACCTACGCCATCACCGGCAAGCGTGGTAGCGGCGTGATCGGGATCAACGGGGCCGCAGCGCATCTCGTGCATCCCGGTGATTTGGTCATCCTGATCGCCTACGCGACCATGGAGGACGCCGAGGCACGCCGCTACCAGCCGCGGATCGTCTTCGTCGACGCGGCGAACCGGCCGATCGACCTCGGCCACGATCCAGCGTTCGTGCCTGCCGACGCGGGCGAGTTGGTTTCACCGCGATGAGAGTCTGGTAGCCGTGCTGCTGGCAATCGACGTCCGCAACACACACACCGTTGTCGGGCTGCTCTCTGGTTCGAGAGAGCACGCGAAAGTAGTTCAGCAGTGGCGGATTCGCACCGAATCCGAAGTCACCGCCGATGAACTGGCGCTGACTATCGATGGCCTGATCGGTGACGACTCCGATCGGCTCACCGGGGCGGCCGCGTTGTCCACGGTGCCGTCCGTGTTACACGAGCTGCGGATCATGCTCGGCCAGTACTGGCCGTCGATACCGCATGTGCTGATCGAGCCCGGCGTCCGCACCGGCATCCCGCTGCTGGTCGACAATCCGAAAGAAGTCGGCGCTGATCGTATTGTCAACTGTCTGGCCGCCTTTCAACGGTACGGCAGCGCAGCTATCGTCGTGGATTTCGGTTCATCGATCTGCGTCGACGTGGTATCTGACAAAGGTGAATTTCTGGGCGGCGCAATCGCGCCCGGAGTGCAAGTGTCTTCGGATGCCGCCGCAGCCCGCAACGTGCTGCGGCGAGTCGAGCTGGCCCGGCCGCGCTCTGTGGTCGGCAAGAACACCGTCGAATGCATGCAGGCCGGTGCGGTTTTCGGTTTCGCCGGGCTGGTGGACGGTCTGGTCAGCCGCATCCGCAACGACGTGGACGGTTTCGCGGGCGACGACATCACGGTCGTGGCCACCGGCCACACCGCGCCGCTGCTGCTGCCGGAACTGAATTCCGTCGACCACTATGACCAGCACCTAACCCTGCATGGGCTGCGGCTGGTGTTCGAACGCAACCGGGACAATCAGCGGGGACGGCTCAAGACGGCGCATTAGGCCCGACGAAATCGACCGCTGCTCGTCGAGTGTGCATCCTGGATTCCAGGGGGAATGCTCGGCGGCCGAATCGCAGATTTCCCGCCCCACGTTCACGGTCGGCGCCGTAACCGCACACTCGATGGCGCAAACGTTCATTTAAGCTGGCAGGTCGTGAGCGCCGGCGGTCAAGATCCTTCTCAGGACATTCCCGAGCAATTCCGGATCCGCCGGGACAAGCGCGCTCGCCTGGAGGAGCAGGGCCGCGACCCCTACCCCGTGGAAGTCGGGCGCACCCACACCCTGGCGCAGATCCGGGCCGCCTACCGCGACCTGCCGGCCGATTCGACCACCGGAGACATCGTCGCTGTCGCCGGACGGGTGGTGTTTGCCCGTAATTCGGGCAAATTGTGTTTTGCGACACTCCATGAGGGCGACGGCACCCACCTGCAGGTAATGCTGAGCTTGGCCAGCGTCGGTCAGGAAGCGCTTGATGCGTGGAAAGCAGACGTCGATATCGGCGATATCGTCGGAGTGCACGGCGAGGTAATTAGCTCACGGCGAGGCGAGTTGTCCGTGCTCGGCGATAGCTGGCAAATGGCATCCAAAGCGTTACGGCCACTGCCGGTGGCACATAAAGAGATGAATGAAGAGTCGCGGGTGCGGCAACGCTACGTCGACCTGATAGTCCGTCCCCAGGCACGCACGGGGGCCCGGCTGCGGATCGCTGTCATTCACGCGATACGGAGCGCTTTGGAGCAACGCGGCTTTCTCGAAGTCGAGACGCCGATGTTGCAAACTTTGGCCGGCGGCGCAGCGGCCCGGCCGTTCGTCACCCACTCCAATGCTCTCGACATCGATCTCTACCTTCGGATCGCGCCGGAACTGTTCCTGAAGCGCTGCGTGGTTGGTGGGTTCGACAAGGTCTTCGAACTTAATCGGGTGTTCCGAAACGAAGGAGCCGATTCCACTCATTCACCAGAATTCTCCATGTTGGAGACCTACCAGGCGTATGGAACCTATGACGATTCGGCGATCGTCACCCGCGAGCTTATTCAACATGTTGCCGACGAGGCGATCGGCACCCGAGAACTGTCGCTGCCCGATGGCAGTGTCTATGACATCGACGGAGAATGGCAGGCGATACAAATGTATCCATCGCTATCCGAGGCGCTCGGCGAAGAGATCACCCCAGAAACCAGCGCTGACCGGTTGCGGAGTATCGCCGAGTCGCTTGGAGTCGAAGTTCCTGAAGGCCGCGGATATGGGCACGGCAAGCTAGTCGAGGTGCTGTGGGAACACGCCGTCGGCGCTCGCTTGACCGCACCTACATTCGTTCGCGATTTTCCGGTAGAGACAACGCCTTTGACGCGTCAGCATCGCAGTATCCCAGGGGTGACCGAGAAATGGGATCTGTATCTGCGCGGGGTAGAGCTTGCGACGGGATACTCAGAATTGATCGACCCGGTGGTGCAACGGGAGAGGTTCGCTGAGCAGGCGCGAGCGGCGGCTGCCGGCGACGATGAAGCGATGGCGCTCGACGAGGATTTTCTGACTGCCTTGGAGTACGCTATGCCGCCCTGCACGGGAACCGGAATGGGTATCGATCGGTTGTTGATGGCTTTGACCGGTCTGTCAATTAGAGAGACTGTTTTGTTCCCAATTGTTCGTCCGCATAGCAACTGACCTATGGTGCGTCGTGTATTGAATACCACGCCTTCTTATGGCAGATTGATGACGCGGGGGCGGTCCGACATCTGCACTCCTAAGTGCTCAGGAAGAAAGTATGAGGCTCAGCCAATGGCGAAGAAAGTGACCGTCACCTTGGTCGATGATTTCGACGGTGAGGGCGCCGCCGATGAAACCGTCGAATTCGGCCTCGACGGAGTGACCTATGAGATTGACCTTTCAACCAAAAATGCCACCAAACTACGCCACGACCTGAAGCAGTGGGTCGACGCCGGCCGTCGAGTCGGCGGACGTCGCCGCGGACGGTCCAGCTCAGGCCGCGGCCGCGGCGCCATCGATCGCGAGCAGAGCGCTGCGATCCGCGAATGGGCCCGTCGCAACGGGCACAACGTGTCGACGCGAGGCCGCATACCGGCTGACGTCATCGACGCTTTCCACGCAGCGACCTGACAGGCGAGCCCTTCGGTCTCACAGAGAGTGGCCGGACCAGCCCCAAGCACGGGCGGGTCCGGCTTTCGCTGCTGGCGAACTAATCGTCGTTCGACGAAGGAAACGTTTCGGTGTTTTGCCGCGTTGCTCTGTTGCGGCTGTGTTTCGTCGGTGAAGTTACGTGCGGCCGTAACGACAGCAAGTAGGAACGCCGGCCAGCTGCCCATTACAGTGGATGGAGGTAAGCGACTCCGTCCGCTGTACCGATGGTGAGGGAGAGCAGGTAACCACCAATGTTTGAGCGATTTACCGACCGTGCCCGCAGGGTCGTCGTCCTGGCGCAAGAAGAGGCCCGGATGCTCAACCACAACTACATCGGCACTGAGCACATCCTGTTGGGACTTATTCATGAGGGCGAAGGCGTAGCCGCAAAGTCGCTGGAGTCGCTGGGCATCTCGCTGGAGGGCGTCCGTAGCCAGGTCGAGGAGATCATCGGTCAGGGGCAGCAGGCGCCGTCAGGGCATATTCCGTTCACCCCGCGCGCCAAGAAGGTGCTCGAGCTGAGCCTGCGTGAGGCGCTGCAGCTCGGCCACAACTACATCGGAACCGAGCACATTCTGCTCGGCTTGATCCGTGAAGGTGAGGGCGTTGCCGCCCAGGTTTTGGTCAAGCTCGGCGCCGAGTTGACCCGGGTGCGTCAGCAGGTGATCCAGCTGCTCTCCGGATATCAGGGCAAGGAGGCGGCGGAGGCCGGCACGGGCAGTCGCGGCGGCGAATCCGGCAGCCCGTCGACGTCGCTGGTCCTCGACCAGTTCGGTCGTAACCTCACAGCGGCCGCGATGGAAGGCAAGCTCGACCCGGTCATCGGGCGGGAAAAGGAAATCGAGCGGGTGATGCAGGTGTTGAGCCGGCGCACCAAGAACAACCCGGTGCTGATCGGTGAGCCCGGCGTCGGCAAGACCGCTGTGGTCGAGGGCCTGGCCCAAGCCATCGTGCACGGCGAGGTGCCGGAGACGCTGAAGGACAAGCAGCTCTACACGCTGGACCTGGGATCGCTGGTGGCGGGCAGCCGCTACCGCGGTGACTTCGAGGAACGCCTCAAAAAGGTACTCAAGGAGATCAACACCCGCGGCGACATCATCCTGTTCATCGACGAGCTGCATACGCTGGTTGGGGCAGGTGCCGCCGAGGGCGCTATCGATGCGGCGTCGATCTTGAAGCCCAAGCTGGCCCGTGGCGAACTGCAAACCATCGGCGCCACCACGCTCGACGAGTACCGCAAGTACATCGAGAAGGACGCCGCGTTGGAGCGCCGCTTCCAGCCGGTGCAGGTCGGAGAGCCGACGGTGGAGCACACCATCGAGATCCTCAAGGGCTTGCGGGACCGCTATGAGGCGCACCACCGGGTGTCCATTACCGATTCGGCCATAACGGCCGCCGCCAGCCTGGCCGACCGCTACATCAACGACCGGTTCCTGCCGGATAAGGCGATCGACCTGATCGACGAGGCCGGCGCCCGGATGCGGATTCGCCGGATGACCGCTCCGCCAGACCTGCGCGAGTTCGACGAGAAGATCGCCGAAGCGCGCCGCGAGAAGGAGTCCGCGATCGACGCGCAGGACTTCGAGAAGGCGGCCAGCCTGCGCGATCGCGAAAAGCAACTGGTGGCCCAGCGCGCCGAGCGGGAAAAGCAATGGCGCTCTGGCGATATGGATGTGGTCGCCGAGGTGGACGATAACGAGATCGCTGAGGTGCTGGGTAACTGGACCGGCATCCCGGTGGTCAAGCTCACCGAGGCCGAAACCACCCGGCTGTTGCGGATGGAAGACGAGGTGCACAAGCGGATCATCGGCCAGGAGGACGCAGTCAGGGCGGTGTCTAAGGCGATCCGTCGTACCCGTGCCGGGCTGAAGGATCCTAAGCGCCCATCCGGTTCGTTCATCTTCGCCGGCCCCTCCGGTGTGGGTAAGACCGAGCTGTCCAAAGCGCTGGCCAACTTCCTGTTCGGTGACGACGATGCGCTCATCCAGATCGACATGGGCGAATTCCACGACCGGTTCACCGCGTCGAGGTTGTTCGGTGCCCCGCCGGGATACGTCGGCTACGAGGAGGGCGGCCAGCTCACCGAGAAGGTGCGGCGCAAGCCGTTCTCGGTGGTGCTGTTCGACGAGATCGAGAAGGCGCACCAGGAGATCTACAACAGCCTTTTGCAGGTTCTCGAGGACGGCCGGCTGACCGACGGCCAGGGCCGCACGGTCGACTTCAAGAACACCGTGCTGATCTTCACGTCCAACCTCGGTACCGCCGACATCTCCAAGGCCGTCGGCCTGGGCTTCACCCAGGGTGGTGGCGCGAACGACTACGAGCGGATGAAGCAGAAGGTCAACGACGAGCTGAAGAAGCACTTCCGGCCGGAGTTCCTCAACCGAATCGACGACATCATCGTCTTCCACCAGCTGACTCGCGAGGAGATCATCCGGATGGTCGACCTGATGGCGGGCCGAGTCGAAAAGCAGCTCAAGACCAAGGACATGGCACTGGCGTTGACCGACAGGGCCAAGGCGTTGCTGGCCAAGCGCGGCTTCGACCCGGTGTTGGGTGCTCGTCCACTGCGTCGCACCATCCAGCGGGAGATCGAGGACCAGCTGTCCGAGAAGATCCTGTTCGAGGAGGTCGGTCCAGGCCAGATTGTCACCGTGGACGTGGACAACTGGGACGGCGAAGGCGCCGGCGAGGATGCGGTTTTCACGTTCACCGGGACTCGCAAGCCGGCCGAGCCGGCCGAGGTGGATTTGGCCAAGGCGGGGGCTCACGCCGCCGGCGGGCCAGGAACGACCACGCAGTAAACAGCTGCCGGGTGGCCGGTTAAGGCACACTTCTTGGCAAGCTCGTGCCGTAGCTGGCCACTCGTGGCAGGCCTCGACCTCAACGTTG
Source organism: uncultured Actinomycetota bacterium (assembly GCA_963838755.1). Classification (GTDB taxonomy): domain Bacteria; phylum Actinomycetota; class Actinomycetes; order Mycobacteriales; family Mycobacteriaceae; genus Mycobacterium. Next base: position 26,496 of record CAWISO010000032.1, read on the forward strand.
AGCGGGTAACAGCGAAAAGACTTGGCTAGCGATCTGCAGCATCCAGCTGGTCACACTGGGCCCGTGGTCGCGTGGCCAGTTCAGCTGGAAGCTCACCACCCATGGCTGCGCTGTCCGGTCCAGGGCATACCAGCTGAACGTCAGGTCGCCCGGCAAGCCCCCGGCCTTCGCGCCGACGTACGGCCATTCGCGCCGATCCAAATCGATTCCGGGCGCGTCCGCCACGATCTGCTTGACGGCGGCGGCTTTGCCGACCGCGCCGGTCTGCAGCGCCGCATGCACCCGGCAGATGTCCTCTGCGCTGCCGTACCATTCCGCGCCGTAACCCGAAGCCGGGACGTGGGCCCGATTCGGATCCGGTTGGTAGACATGGGAATTGGCCTGCTGCAGTAACCGGGCCCGAGCTTCTGCGGTGGTGGCCTGCTTCCACTGCTGACGTAGATCCGGCTGCCCCCACGCGACGGAGAACAACTCGTACATGGTGGGGAACGGTGTCATAGCGGCCGGGTCGTGATGCCCGGCGGCCGCCAGGGCGTTATCGATGGCCTGAGTGCCGACCTTTTCGATCAGCATATCGGTGGCCATGTTGTCGCTGGTGGCGATCATCTTCTCGGCGGCGGTCCGCACCGAAATATGCGCTCCCACCCGCAATTCCATTCCCGAACCGACCGCTTTGCCTTTTTCGGTGACGGTTAGCTGATCGTCCCAGGACACCGTTCCGGCCTTGACCGCGTCCTCGACTGCGTAGAGCACATACAGCTTGAAGATCGACGCCAACGGCAGTGATAGTGCGGTGTTGGTGCCCGCGACCCGGTCGCAGCGGCCGTCGTCGACTTTGGCGACCTGCCACGAGTAGCGGGCGCCGGTATTGCCCAACGCGACATCGATGTCATGCCAAGAAGAAATCGTTGGCGCCTGGGTGATGACGTCGAACCGGTCCACCAGGGTGTCGTCGCCGGCATGTATCCGGACCTGTTGCCGTCCCCCGTAGGACGTGGTCAGCTGCAGCGTGGCCGTGCCCGCTTTGATGTCGACTCCGCTGAGGGTGAACGGACGGTCCCACCAGAGTTTTTCCATGGTGGTCTCGACCGGCTTGACTTTGTCAGCCGCGGCGAGGGTGGCAACTGAAACCGGGCCGATTGGCCAGTCGGAGTTGAGCATGTCGAGCGTCTGCTGGGCCCGCAGGCCAGGCGGAGTCCTGATGTCGATCCGCACGCCGGCCCCTGCAGCGTTGGCAGACGGAGTGGGCGGCGGGGCGCAACCCGGAGTCAGGGCGGCGGCCAGCGTGGCGGCGGCTGTCAGTGCCCCGACGCGGAACCGGACGTGGCGCCGCCTGGCCCTAGTGAGCCCGCTGGCCGGATCCGGCAACGTCCAACACAACCTCGAATTCCAACAGCGTCGCGCCGGTCGCCACCGGGTTGGCCCGGTGCCCGGCGTGCGCCTCAATAGCCGGCCCGGTAGCCCACGCCTGAAAGGCCTCTTCGGATTCCCACTGGGTCACCACGAAATACCGGTCTTCGCCCTTGACCGGGCGAAGCAGCTGAAAGCCGAGGAAGCCCGGCGAGTTCTCGACCGCATGCGCGCGATGGGCGAACCGCTTCTCCAATTCGGGGCCGGCGTCCGCTGGCACCTCGATTGCGTTGATCTTCACCACTGGCATGCCGTTAGGCTACCGTGCCGCCTGGGGGCGATCCGTCCGGCGCCGATACGGGCCGCGGCGGCCGATCGGGTCCCCGCGGAGCTGGGGAGTGGGCGCCCCCCGCTTGCGGGGGCAAGCCGGACAAGATAGGTGCATGGCGGCCGATCTGCTGACCCCTCGCGGCGGACGAGGTAGCCCGGTGGTCTTGGTGCACGGCCTGATGGGCCGGGGCAGTACCTGGTCGCGCCAGCTGCGGTGGCTGACCCGGCTGGGTGCTGTCTACACCTACGACGCGCCCTGGCACCGCGGTCGTGACGTCGCTGATCCATACCCGATCAGCACCGAACGATTTGTGGCCGACCTCGGTGATGCGGTGTCCGCGTTGCAGGCGCCGGCTCGGCTAGTCGGGCATTCCATGGGTGGTCTGCACTCCTGGTGTTTGGCCGCCGAACGTCCCGACCTGGTCTCGGCGCTGGTGGTTGAGGACATGGCACCGGACTTCCGGGGCCGCACCACCGGCCCGTGGGAGCCGTGGCTGCACAATCTGCCAGTCGAATTCAGCTCTGCCGAACAGATATTCGCCGAATTCGGGCAAATCGCGGGCCGGTATTTCCTGGAGGCGTTCGACCGGACTGCGACCGGTTGGCGGCTGCACGGTCACACCGCCCGGTGGATCGAGATCGCAGCAGAATGGGGCACCCGCGATTACTGGGCGCAGTGGCAGGCTGTGCGGTCGCCTGTTCTGTTGGTCGAGGCGGGCAATTCGGTGACTCCCGAAGGGCAAATGCGCACGATGGATGAAACCGGTTACCAGACAGGGTATTTGCATGTTCCGGGCGCGGGCCACCTGGTGCACGACGAGGCACCGGAGGTATACCGGCAGGCGGTGGAGTCCTTTCTGACTGCGTGCTAATTCCCCTCGCCGATCAGGGCGAACCGCCCGTCGGTCGTCTGTGTCACCAGTCCGTCGGCAAGCAGTGAGCTCAGCGCGCGGTCGCGCTGCTCGGTGTCGGTCAGCCACGCGATGTCCAACTCCGCACGGGTGACCGGGGACTTATTGGCGCGCAATACATCTAGCAACCGGCCCCGGACCTGGCGGTCAGTTCCGGCGTAGGTCTGCGGGCGACGCGCCGGGCCTGGTGCGGGAGGATAGCCGCCCTGCCGCCACTGGCACGCACTCAACGGGCACAGCCCGCAGCGCGGGGCCCGCGCGGTGCAAACGGTGGCACCCAACTCCATGAGCGCCGCTGAAAACCGATGCGCTGACGAATCATTGGGCAGCAGCGCGGACACGTCGGCATGATCGCGGACCGTTGACACCGCGGCAGCGTCGGCGCGGCCGTGCACGACGCGGGCCACCACCCGGCGCACATTGGTGTCCACCACTGGCACCGGCTGATGGTAGGCGAAGCAGGCCACCGCGCGGGCGGTGTAGCTGCCGACCCCGGGCAGCGTCAGCAGGGTGTCGACGTCGTCGGGAACCACATCCGCGTGGTCGCGGGCGATCACGGTGGCGCAGTCATGCAGGCGTTTGGCCCGCCGTGGATAGCCCAGCTTGCCCCAGGCGCGCACGACATCAGCCGGGCTGGCTGCCGCCGTCGCCGAAGCTGTTGGCCACCGCAGCACCCAATCGCGCCAGATCGGCAGTACCCGCGACACCGGGGTCTGTTGCAACATGAACTCGCTGACCAGAATCTGCCAGGCCGTCACGCCGGGGTTCCGCCACGGCAGGTCGCGTCGAGACCGGTCGTACCAGTCGAGAAGTTCACTTTGCGTGAGAGAGAGCTTCATAGCGACCTGCGGCAGAATGAACGCCATGCCCAATACCAGTCCGGTAGCAGCGTGGAAAGCACTCAAAGAGGGTAACGAGCGATTCGTCACCGGCCAGCCCGAGCACCCCAGCCAAAGTGTCGAGCACCGCGCCAGCCTGGCTAAAGGTCAAAAGCCGACTGTGGCGCTCTTCGGGTGTGGAGACAGCCGGGTGGCCGCCGAGCTCATCTTCGATCAGGGCTTGGGCGACATGTTCGTGGTCCGGACGGCCGGGCACGTGATCGACTCTGCAGTGCTGGGCTCGATCGAGTTCGCCGTAGTGGTGCTCGGCGTGCCGCTGATCGTGGTCCTCGGCCACGACAGCTGCGGTGCGGTGAAGGCGACGCTGGCCGCGCTGGACGACGGCGTACTGCCCGGCGGTTATGTGCGCGACGTAGTCGAGCGGGTGACGCCGTCGATCCTGCTGGGCCGCCGCGAGGGTTTGCACCGGGCAGACGAGTTCGAGGCGCGCCACGTGGTCGAGACCGGCCTTCAGTTGCTGGCCCGCTCGACAACCATCGCCGAGCGGGTGGGCGCCGGTGAGCTGGCGATTGTGGGCGCCACCTACCACCTCGCCGAGGGGCGGGTGGTGCTGCGCGAGGTGATCGGCGACGTCGGTGAAGAACCCGGCAACGAACCCTAGGTCGACTACCGCGGTGTGACCAGACCGTGGTCGTAGGCGTAGATGATGGCCGCAGCTCGATCACGTAGATCCAGTTTGACGAAGATGCGGCCGATGTGACTTTTCACTGTCAGCATCGAGCAGGTCGGCATGACCGTCGGGATCGGCCTGCTCCTAGACACATTGATCGTTCGGACTTTCTTGATGCCGTCGCTGGTAGCGCTGTTGGGACGGTGGTTCTGGTGGCCCCGGCTACCTGCTCGGTCGGCGGTTCGGCGCGCCGCGTACCCAACAGACCTCAGCTAACTGGGCGACACGCCGAGTCGGGTCGGGCCTGTCGACGTGACCTGGGCTTACGGTGTAAATGTGCTGGATCTGGAACCGCATGGCCCGCTACCGCCGGAGATTTACTGGCGACGCCGCGGACTGGCGCTGGGCATTGCGGTAGTCACGATTGGGATTGTGGTCGCGGTTATCGTCGCCGTGATGAGCGGGAGTGCCGGCGCCAACACCGCCGGCAAGCCTGCCGGGCAAGAGAAGGCCGCCGCGCCGGAGGTCAAGACGCCGGTGCAGCCGCCGGCGGGACAAAACCCCAACCAGCCGGCCGAGACACCGACGGCAGCCGTACAACCGCCGCCTGTGCTCAAGGAAGGCGATGACTGCCCCGACTCCACCCTGGCCGTCTTCGGCCTGACCAACGCCCCTCAATACGTGATCGGCGACCAGCCGAAATTCACCATGGTGGTGACCAACATCGGGCTGGTGGCCTGTAAGCGCGATGTCGGAGCGGCCGTGCTGGCGGCCTACGTCTACTCGCTGGACAACAAGCGGTTGTGGTCCAACCTGGACTGTGCGCCGTCCAACGAGACATTGGTCAAGACTTTCGCGCCGGGCGAGCAGGTGACGACCGCGGTGACTTGGACAGGTATGGGATCGGCTCCGCACTGCCCGCTGCCGCGGCAACCGATCGGCCCCGGGACCTACAACCTCGTCGTGCAGCTGGGAAACCTGCGCTCGGCAGCGGTTCCGTTCATCCTCGCGCCTCCGCTACCACCGGGTGCCGTACCTCTACCGGCGCCCGGGCTGCCAGGTGTGGCGCCGGTTGGTCCGCCCCCCGGCCCCGGTCCACTGCCCGGCTCCGGCGGCTAACTGACGGTTCGGCTCTTATCTGAGCGGGTCGGCGATCGTCGACTCGGCCAGCTGCGACAGCCCTTCCCGCACATGGCGGGCCCAGATGGCGCCGATCCCTTCGACCGCCTCCATGTCGTCGGCGCTGGCCGCCAGCAGGCCTTGCAGCGAGCCGAATTCGCGGACCAGCCGGTCGGCGTGGGCGAACTGCAGCCGGGGGATACCGGCCATCGCCCGATAGCCGCGTGAGCTCATCGCCGAGTCCTGAGCCTCTGCTGTCGATGGGTAGCCGAAGACTTTGGCAAGCGCAGTGAAGTCAAGCAACTCCGTGTCGGTCAACGCGTCCAGCTCGTCGAGTATGGCCGCGACCTCGGATTTGGACAGCGGCTCGGGATTGGCGTGGTAATCGCGCACGATCAACTCCCGGGCGTCGTCGTTGCCCCCGAGTAGTTCTTCGAGCTGCAGCCGCAGCTGACGTCCGTCGGTGCCCAGCTCGACAACTTCGTAGTCGATCACCAGGCCGATCCTGCGGACCAGCTCGAGCCGTTGCACCACCGTCATCACGTCGCGCAGGGTGACGAAGTCCTCGATCTCGGCCTGCGAAAGTTGCCGGCTGACCTCGTCGAGCCGGATCTTGTATCGCTCCAGCGTGTTGATGGCTTGGTTAGCCCGCGACAAGATGGTCGCCGAGTCGGCCAGCACGTGGCGTTCGCCGCCGAGGTAGACCGTCACGATGCTCATCGAATGGCTGACGGAGATCACCGGGTAGCCGGTCTGGGCGGCGGCCCGCTCGGCCGAGCGGTGTCGGGTTCCGGACTCGTCGGTGGGTATCGACGGGTCGGGCACCAGCTGCACGTTGGCCCGTAGTATCCGGCTGCCGTCGGTGGTCAGCACCACGGCGCCGTCCATCTTGCACAACTCGCGCAGCCTGGTCGGCGCATAGCGGACATCGAGTGAGAAGCCGCCGTCGCAGATCGCTTCGACGCTGTCGTCGTAGCCGAGGACTATCAGGGCACCCGTTCGGCCGCGCAGGATGCGTTCTAGGCCATCGCGCAGCGCGGTACCCGGCGCCAGCCGTGCGACGGACTCGCGCAGGGTGGGACGCGCCGGCGGCGCCTCGCCGTTCGTTGTTGCTTTGCGAACAGTCATTGCCAGTCATTGTGCCCCCTCGATGCCACATCCAGGCGATGTGGTGGCGCAGATCCAGTGTTGCGATGTTCGGCAATGTCGAGCATGTGCTCTAACGCGGCGACGATGGTGGCCGCTTCGAGGGCTCGCACACCGGTCGGCACCGCGGCGCAGCCCGGCGGGATCAGCGCGGTGGTGAACCCCTGACGGGCGGCTTCGGCCAGCCTGCGCTCCATTCCGGCGACCCGCCGCAGGTCACCGGCCAGACCGACTTCGCCGATCATCACCGCGGTGGCGGGCAGCGGCAGGTTGACGTACGCCGAAGCCAACGCAATCGCTACTGCCAGGTCCGACGAGGGATCGGTCAGCCGCATGCCGCCCACCGTGGATAGGTAGACGTCGTTGACCGCGATTTTCAGGCGAGCGTGTTTTTCCAGCACGGCGGCGATCATGGCCGCCCGGGCATGGTCGATCCCGCTGACGGCGCGTCGCGGCGAGCCACCCGAGGGTGTGGCCAGCAACGCCTGGACTTCGCCGATCAGCGGTCGCTTGCCATCGAGAGTCACCGTGATGGCGGTGCCCGCGACGGGCTGGGGCCGCTCATCCAGAAAGAGCCCGGACGCGTCGGCGACACCCTCAATCCCGTTGTCCTGCAGAAGAAAACACCCGACTTCGTCGGCTGCGCCGAATCTGTTCTTGACACCGCGGACCATGCGCAGCAGCGAGTTACGATCGCCCTCGAAATGCAGCACCACGTCAACGAGGTGTTCAAGCGAACGGGGTCCGGCGATCGCCCCGTCCTTGGTGACATGGCCGATGAGGATCAGTGGCACACCGCTGCTTTTCGCCGCGGCGGTCAGCGCGGTGGTTACCGCACGGACCTGGTTGACGCCGCCGGTGACGCCGTCAGCATCGGTGCTGGCCATCGTCTGCACCGAGTCCACGACAACAAGGGTGGGCTGCACCGCATCGAAATGACTGAGCACTGTCTGCAGGTCCGACTCGGCGGCCAGGTAGAGCTCATGGTGGCTACAGCCGGTCCGGTCGGCGCGCATTCGGATCTGGCCCAGCGACTCCTCGCCGGACACATACAGCGCGCGCCGCCCCGATGTTGCCCATTGGTGAGCGACCTTGAGCAGCAGCGTCGACTTGCCCACTCCGGGGTCGCCGGCGAGCAGCGTGACAGATCCCGGTACCACCCCGCCGCCCAGCACACGGTCGAGCTCGTCGACCCCGGTAGGAAAATGCCGGGCGGTGCACGGCTCGATGGAACTGATCGGAACCGCAGCACACGACGGTGCCACCAGGTGGCGGGTGCCAACTCGGACAGCGGAAAGCACCGCCACTTCGCCGACAGAGCCCCAAGTGCCGCACTCCAGGCAGCGACCTACCCACTTGGCGGTGACATGGCGGCATTCCGAGCAGCGGTACTGAGAACGTGCCTTGGCCACCCGCTGACCGTATCCGGCGGGTCCGACAGGTCGGGGCGGCTCTACGGTTCGAGGACCGGCGCCGCCGGTTCGCCCTGCCGTGGGGCCTCGCCAGCGGAAATCGGCACGGCCAGGTTGGCCGTCCCGGCCTTCTCGAAGTCGAAGGTGAAGTTGTAATTCAGGCCGTTGGTGATCGGCTTGGACAGTTGCACTGTCGCCTTGACGTTGTCGGCGGCCTCCACGGCGTCCAGGGCTTTGCGGTTTTGACCGTTTGGCGTTCCGACGAACAGCGTTCCACCGGCGGGCAACGTGGCATCACCGGTCACGGTCACTTTGCCGATATCGGTGGCGATGCCCATCAGTTTGTCGCTGACATCCGGCGACTGATTGATGACAACCAGCACCAGATCCACGGTCGTGCCCGGTTGAAGATAGTCACGGTTCTGCTGCGCCTGGATGCGGACATTTCGCAGTGCGACGTTGTTGAGCACTGCCTGACTTCCGTCGACGGCCGACTCCATGCTGGCGGTTTGCGAAAGCTGCCCAGTGCCGCAGCCGGACAGTGCCACGGCACCGATCAAGGCTGCCGCTGCGAGGGCCGCGACAGGAGAACGATGGTTCGAGCGGCGTTTCGAGCGGGCGTAGTCGACGCGTTTCACTCAAAGCCTCCTGCTCGGCCTGCCAACGGCACAGCGATTCGACTATGCACAGTAGTAGGTCGGTAGGGCAGGCGGTAGCTGAGGGCTCAGACCTGGGCGGGTATGATCAATATCACCTCGAACAGCGCACGCTCGAGCTTTCGGGGGATGCCGAACGGGTTTCCGATCGGTCGGTGCCTTGCATGAATTTTCCAGTCTGTCAACCCCCTCTCTTCACGTGCGGTGCCCCTGACCTGCACCGTTGTTCCGCACGTGTCGGGGCCGCGTGTTAGCATGGAGTAACGAAAGGGGCTCGAATCAGATGATTTTCAAGGTCGGAGACACCGTTGTCTATCCACACCACGGTGCTGCGTTGATCGAGGCGATAGAAACCCGAACCATTAAAGGGGAGCAAAAGGAATATCTCGTCTTGAAGGTGGCGCAGGGAGACCTGACCGTTCGAGTACCCGCTGAAAACGCCGAATACGTCGGCGTCCGCGATGTGGTCGGTCAGGAAGGTTTGGACAAGGTGTTCCAGGTGCTTCGCGCACCGCACACCGAAGAGCCGACCAATTGGTCGCGCCGCTACAAGGCCAATTTGGAGAAGCTCGCCTCTGGTGACGTCAACAAGGTCGCCGAGGTCGTCCGCGATCTGTGGCGTCGCGACCAGGAGCGTGGCCTTTCCGCCGGCGAGAAGCGCATGCTGGCCAAGGCCCGGCAGATTCTGGTCGGAGAGCTGGCATTGGCCGAAAGCACCGACGACGCCAAGGCGGAGACAATCCTCGACGAGGTTCTGGCCGCCGCGTCTTGAATCCCTGACGCGCAGGGGCCGGGGTGACGGAAACAGTCGCGGTGGTCCCGGCCGCCGGGACCGGCCAAAGGTTGGCCGTTGGCGTTCCGAAGGCGTTTTTTCAACTGGATGGCCGCACGCTCGTCGAACGCGCTGTCAGCGGTCTTTTGGAGTCCGGCGTCGTGGACCGCGTGGTGGTTGCGGTGCCCGCCGACCGCACCGACCAGGCCAAACTGATCCTCGGGCGCCAGGCGACCGTCATCGCTGGAGGGGCAAATCGCAGCGAGTCGGTAGGCCGGGCGCTGGCAGCGTTGGCAGACGCAGAACAATCCGGCTTCGTGCTGGTGCACGACGCAGCGCGGGCCCTGACTCCGCCCGCGCTGGTGGTGCGCGTGGTCGAAGCGTTACAGGCCGGGCATGAGGCTGTGGTCCCCGTGCTGCCCCTTTCCGACACGATCAAGGCCATCGACGCCAACGGTGTGGTGTTGAGAACCCCGGAGCGGACCGGCCTGCGGGCCGCGCAGACCCCACAGGGGTTCGCCACCGAGCTGCTGCTGCGTGCCTATCAGCTGGCCGTAACGGCTGATTTCACCGACGACGCGTCGATGGTGGAACACATTGGCGGTCAGGTGCGGGTCGTCGAGGGCGACCCGCTGGCCTTCAAGATCACCACCCGCTTGGACGTGTTGCTGGCGCAGGCGATCGTGCAGCAGTGAACGTCCGGGTCGGTCTGGGCACCGATGTACACGCAATTGCAGCCGGCAGGCCGTGCTGGTTGCTGGGTTTGTCGTTTCCCGACGTCGACGGGTGCGCCGGACACTCCGACGGCGACGTGGCCGTGCATGCGCTGTGCGACGCGCTGCTGTCGGCCAGCGGACTGGGGGACATCGGTGAGGTGTTCGGTGTGGACGACCCGCGCTGGGCCGGCGTCAGCGGGCTGGACATGCTGCGCCACGTCGCCGACCTGATCGCCCGGCAGGGCTACCGAGTCGGCAATGCGGCGGTACAGGTGATCGGCAACCGACCCAGAATCGGCCCGCGCCGCGCCGAGGCCCAACGAGTTTTGTCGGATCTGCTGGGGGCCCCGGTATCGGTGTCGGCTACCACCACCGACGGACTGGGGCTGACCGGGCGCGGCGAAGGCCGCGCCGCGATCGCCACAGCATTGCTGGTCGCAGTCGAAGCAACTGCCCGCTAGCCGCCGCTGATGGGGAGTCTCTCGCATCCCAATGATCGTTTCCCTTGCCCGCGGACATGTATGGGCTCTCCGCCGCGCTGGTCACCGAGCAGCGCGTATGGCCCGGTAAGCTGGCACGTCGTGACCGATCGCGGCCAGCTGCGGCTACACGACACGGCGTCGGGTGCCGTGCGTGATTTCGTTCCGCTGCGGACCGGGCACGTCTCCATCTACCTTTGCGGCGCAACCGTGCAGGGCTTGCCGCACATCGGCCATGTACGCAGCGGCGTGGCCTTCGACATCCTGCGGCGCTGGCTGGCGGCCCGCGGCTGCGACGTCGCATTCATCCGCAACGTCACAGACATCGACGACAAGATCCTCAACAAGGCCGCCGCGGCGGGCCGGCCGTGGTGGGAATGGGCGGCCACCTACGAGCGGGCGTTCACCGCCGCCTACGACGCGCTCGGCGTGTTGCCGCCATCGGCGGAGCCGCGGGCAACCGGCCACATCACCCAGATGGTTGAGCTGATCGAGCGGCTGATCGAATCCGGCAACGCCTATACCGGCTGCGGCGACGTCTACTTCGATGTGCTGAGCTACCCCGACTACGGCCAGCTGTCCGGACACAAGATCGACGACGTGCATCAAGGCGAAGGGGTGGCTACCGGCAAGCGTGATCAGCGGGACTTCACGCTGTGGAAGGGCGCCAAACCCGGTGAGCCCTCATGGCCGACGCCGTGGGGGCGCGGACGTCCCGGCTGGCATCTGGAATGCTCGGCGATGGCCCGCACGTATCTCGGACCGGAGTTCGATATTCATTGCGGCGGAATGGATTTAGTCTTCCCGCATCACGAGAACGAGATCGCGCAAAGCCGCGCGGCCGGCGACGGGTTCGCCCGGTACTGGTTGCACAACGGCTGGGTCACCATGGGTGGCGAGAAGATGAGCAAGTCGTTGGGCAACGTATTGTCCATTCCGGCCATGTTGCAACGGGTCCGTCCCGCCGAGCTGCGCTACTACCTGGGCAGCGCGCACTACCGCTCGATGCTGGAGTTCTCCGAGACCGCGTTGCGAGACGCGGTCAACGCCTACGTCGGGATCGAGGACTTCGTGCACCGCGTGCGCACGCGGGTCGGCGCCGTGGATCCCGGACAGTGGACACCGCGGTTCGGGGCAGCACTCGATGACGACCTGGCGGTGCCGGTCGCGCTGGCCGAGGTGCATCGTGCCCGCGCGGAGGGCAACCGGGCGCTGGACGCCGGCGACCACGACAGCGCGTTGGCCAACGCCAGGGCTATCCGCGCGATGATGGGCATTCTGGGCTGCGACCCGCTCGATGAGCGCTGGGAGTCGCACGACGAAACGTCGGCGGCGCTGAGCGCGGTCGACGTGCTGGTGCGCGCCGAGGTGCAGCGCCGCGAACAGGCCCGTGAGCAGCGCGACTGGAAGCTGGCCGACGAGATCCGGGATCGACTCAAGGACGCCGGCATTGAGGTCACCGACACTCCCGACGGGCCGCAGTGGTCGCTGGGATCCCCGACCGATGGCCGGTAATTCGCGACGCCGCGGCGCGGTACGCAAACCCGGCACCAAGAAGGGGCCGACGGTGGGCTCCGGCGGTCAACGCCGGCGCGGGCTAGAAGGCCGCGGCGCCACCCCGCCGGCGCATATGCGGCCCCACCATCCGACGGCCAAGCGGCTTAAGTCGCAGCCGCGCCGGCCGGCCAAACGCGTCCAAGACGACGTCGAGACGGTACTGGGCCGAAACCCGGTCCTGGAATGCCTGCGGGCTGGTGTTCCGGCGACCGCGCTCTACGTCGCTCTCGGTGCCCAGGCCGACGAGCGTCTCACCGAATCCGTCACGCTAGCAGCCGATTCCGGTATCGCGATCCTCGAAATTCCGCGCTCTGATCTGGACCGGATGACCACCAACGGCTTGCATCAAGGGATCGCGTTACAGGTACCGCCATACAACTACGTCCATCCCGACGAGCTGCTCGAAGTGGCCATGGGCGCCCCACCGGCGCTGCTGGTCGCGCTGGACAACATTTCTGATCCGCGAAACCTGGGCGCGATCGTTCGCTCAGTGGCGGCGTTCGCCGGGCACGGGGTGCTGATCCCGCAGCGGCGCTCCGCGTCGGTGACAGCCGTGGCTTGGCGAACCAGCGCAGGCGCGGCGGCACGGATTCCCATCGCGCGCGCCACCAATCTCAACCGGACACTGAAAGATTGGGCCGGTCGCGGCTTGCAGCTTGTCGGGCTGGACGCCGACGGCGACACAACGCTCGACGAATTGGACGGCTCGGGCCCGATAGTGGTGGTGGTCGGATCGGAAGGAAAGGGGCTCTCGCGGCTGGTGCGACAGAATTGCGACGCGGTGGTGTCGATTCCGATGGCCGGCGTAGGCGAATCGTTGAACGCGTCGGTGGCCGCGGGGATCGTGCTGGCCGAGATCGCTCGCCAGCGGCGACGCTAGCCTGAAAGGTTTTGACGGCCCTGGTATCCGGTAAGCAGGGTCAAAGTCCCGTCAGCTGCACACCAGCCCACAGCGCCAGCACCGCGGCCACCAACGCGGTGGGCACGGTGCACAACCCGAGCCGGGTGTATTCGCCGACGCTGACCGACACGTCGTAGCGGCGCAACACGCTGCGCCACAACAGGTTCGACAGTGAACCCACATAAGTCAAGTTGGGGCCGATGTTCACCCCGATCAGTACGGCCAGCACCGCCGCTGGCCCGCTGGGCGCCACTAACGGTACCAACACCAAGGTGGCGGGCAGGTTGTTGACGACGTTGGCCAGCGCGGCGGCCACCACCGCGAACCCTAGCAGTGCGGCCAGACCGGACCCGGACGGCAACACTGCCGCCATCCGCGCGGACCCGCCGTTGTTCATAACCGCCTGCACCACAACGCCTAACGCCAGCACGAACACCAAAAACGGCAGGTTTACCGCGCGCACGATCGCCACCGCGGTCGTGTGACGTCGGGCCAGGCTTCGTACCGCCATCGCCGCCGCCCCGGCCAGCGCCGCCCACGCCGGCGCCACCCCGGCCGCCTCCGCGATGACGAACCCGGCCAGCGTCAGTGCCACCACCACCAGGGCGAAAACCGGAGTCGGCGGCGCGGGTTCGCCCTCCGGACGTTCGGGCTGGACGTGGAGATCGCGCCGGAAGAACACCCGGAAGACGACGTAGACGGTAGCCACAGCGGCGAGCCACGGCAGCGTCATCACCAACGTGAACTTGGTGAATGACACCTTCGTGACGTGGAATGCGAGCAGGTTGGTCAGGTTCGATACCGGAAGCAGCAGCGACGCGGCGTTCGCTAAATGAGCGGTCGCGTAGGCGTGTGGACGCATTGGGGCTCGCAGTCGGCGAACCGTGGTCAGCACCACCGGCGTCAGCAGTACCACGGTAGCGTCCAGGCTCAGTACCGCGGTGATGGTCGCAGCGATAGCAAACACTTGCCGCAGCAGGCGCCTGGACCCGGAGCTGGCACGCGCCATTGCTGCCCCGGCCGCCTCGAAAAGACCTTCGTCGTCGCACATTTTGGCAAGCACCAGAACCGCGCCCAGGAAAGCGACGACGCGCGACAGCCGGCCCGCCTCGGCGGCCGCGTCGTGCATGGAAATCGCGCCGACGGCTATCAAAACGACAACGGCGGGCACGGCGGCGAACGCCTCGGGCCAACCGCGGGGACGGGCGACCGCGAACGCCAGGACCACAGCCAGCGACACAAGAGCCAGAACCAGCGTCAAAATCAGGCCCAGGGGTCCTCGCGCTGCCATAGCGTCGGCATAAGCAGTGCGATGCCGTCGTCGGTGGCCAGCTTGCCCAGGACATTAAGTGAAAAATCCAGGTCATCTCCCGCATAGGGCAACGCCCGCAATGGCTTTGACAGCGGGCGAAAGAAATCGTCCCAATGGATCAACACGACGCGGCGTGCTTCCACGGTGCGCACGGTCTCCGTCCAGTAGTCGACGAGGTAACGCTCCGGCAGCAGGCCTAACTGGCCAACGCCGAGATAGACCACTTCGGCGCGCCGGCCGGCCAGCGCGCCTTTCACGAAACCGGCGCTGCCTTGAATCAACAGCCTCCGGTCCGATGGGCGGTGATGCACCAGCGTCGACCAGGCCTCGCCGCACCGGTACGCGGACACCCCGACCGGCGGTACCACCGGTGCGGTGATGCCACCGGGAAACCGGTCGGGTGGGGAATGCTCGGAGTCCATCAGCGTGACATCGAACGCACCCAACCGAATTGGCTCGCTGGGCACAGCAACTACCAGACGATCCTCGGAGAGCCCATAACCACGGCCGACGTTGGCCGCCGACTCGCCTCCGACGAGTTGCGCGCCGGTGCGATCGGCGACCAGCGCGCAATCCAACGCGTGATCGAAATGCGTATGCACCGGCATCACCGCATTCAGCCGAGTTACTTTGGCCTGCGCCAGGCACCCGTCGACCCGGGCGGACGACGGTGAGAGCTTGCCCAGCGCCACTCGCGCCAGGGCGGGCCGGGAGAAGAAGCCATCGGTCATTAGCGCTGAAGACCCGTCGTCAAGCAGCAGCGTGGTCACCCCCAGCCACATCACCGACAGCGGCGTACTGGAGTTGGCGACCGGCACAGCAAACCGGTGCGCATGCCGCGCGATGTCCGGACGTCCTAAACGCAGCCGCATCAGCAAAATGCCTTCGCGTCAATCCCGTTAGCTTTCAGCCGGTCTCGCACCGCCGTGGCGATCTGCACCGCACCGGGTGAATCACCGTGCACGCAAACTGATTCCACGTGCACCTCGATCGCTGAACCGTCGACCGCGGTGAGCTGTCCGGTGGTGACCATGGCCACTACCCGCTCGGCGATGGCGACCGGATCGTGCAGCAGCGCGTCAGGCTCCCGGCGTGAGACCAGCTGGCCGTCCGGTCGGTAGGCGCGATCGGCGAATGCCTCCGCGACAGTCCGCAGACCACGCCGGTGGGCTTCCTCGAAAAACACCGAACCCGTCAACCCGAGCACCGGCAGGCCGGCATCCACCATGTGCACCGCCTCGGCGACGGCGGCCGCCTGCTCCCGGTTGGTCACAATCGTGTTATATAGCGCGCCATGGGGTTTGACGTAGGACACGCTTGCGCCCGCCGCCTGGGCAAGTCCGTGTAATGCCCCGATCTGATAGACGACCTCGGCGAGCAGATCCTCCGGCGTGACGTCGATGAAACGTCTGCCGAACCCGGCCAGGTCGCGGTAGCTCACCTGTGCGCCGATGCGCACGCCGTGTTCGTTGGCCAGCCGGCACACCTGCAACAGGCCGGCTGGGTCACCTGCATGGAAGCCGCAGGCAACGTTGGCGCTAGTGACAATGCGCAGCATGGCGTCATCGTCACCGAGTCGCCAGACGCCGAAGCCCTCGCCCAAGTCGGCATTGAGGTCGATGGAGGCCACGATCGTTAGCTTAAGACGAACACCAACACCGGCACGCCAGACGATGCCCGGTAGCCTTTCACGCCATGAGCCCCACGCCGCGACGGCGGGCGACCCTTGCGTCGTTGGCGGCTGAGCTCAAGGTATCGCGCACCACCATCTCGAATGCCTACAACCGGCCCGATCAGCTCTCACCCGCGCTGCGTGAACGGGTGCTCGCTACCGCTAAACGGCTGGGGTATGCCGGCCCCGATCCGGTAGCACGGTCGCTGCGCATGCGAAGGGCAGGTGCCGTAGGTCTGGTGATCACCGAGCCACTGACCTACTCCTTCAGCGACCCGGCAGCGCTGGATTTCGTTGCCGGACTTGCCCAGTCGTGTGAGGAGCGTGGCCAGGGGTTGTTGCTGGTGGCGGTTGGCCCGAGCCGCAGTCTCGCGGACGGCACAGCGTCCGTGCTTGCCGCGGGGGTGGACGGATTCGTGGTCTACTCGGCAGCCGGAGACGACCCCTACCTGCAGATTGTGCAGCAACGACGGCTGCCGCTGGTGGTGGTCGACCAGCCCAAAGACGTCCCGGGCGCATCTGCGGTGGGCATCGACGACAGGGCGGCGATGCGCGAGCTGGGCGAGTACCTGCTCGGTTTGGGGCACCGGGAGATCGGTTTGCTGACCATGCGATTACGCCGCGATCGTCGTCAAGGCCTGGTCGATTCCGAGCGCCTGCGCTCACCGACGTTTCATGTGCAAAGCGAACGCATCGCTGGCGTCCGCGACGCGATGGCCGCAGCTGGCGTCGACCCGGACTCGCTGACGGTGGTGGAAAGCTACGAGCACACCGCGGCGGCGGGCGGCATGGCCGCCCAGCTGGCGCTCGAAGCCAATCCCCGGATCAGCGCGCTGATGTGTACCGCCGACGTGTTGGCTTTATCGGCAATGGATTATCTGCGCGGCCGCGGGATCTATGTTCCCGGTCAGATGACCGTGACCGGGTTTGACCTTATCGGCGAAGCGCGACGCCGCGGTCTGACCACGGTGGCACAACCGAGCCTGCAAAAGGGCCGCCTGGCCGGCGAGCTGTTGGACAAAGGTGATATCCACCCGACGCTCGAGGTGCTCGATACCGAGCTGATTCGTGGACGGACCGCCGGGCCGCCGGCGTGAACGTCGGCGGTCAGATCTCGAAGTGTTCCCCGTCGCCGATCAGCAGCCGCACCGCGAGGTCGAGTCGCTTGCTGACGTCGGTGGCCGATGCCCTGCGGGTGAGCCAGGCCAGCAGATTCGATGTCCACACATTCGAGATCACCCGGGCGATGTGGTACTGGTCCTCGGTCGGTTCGCCCTCGCTCATTGCCCGGGCGAACATCGAGTCGATGATCTTCTCGGCGTGGTCGACCTCACCAGCGGCCGACGCGTCGGCGAAGACGTAGGCCCGCGTCATGGCCTCGGTCAGCAGCGGGTTGCGTTGCATCGCGCGGTTGAGTTTGCTGACCACGAAGCTCAGCCGCTGGTAGGGCGTTGCCCCGGTCAATGTCGAGCGGTCGGTCTTGGCGTCGATACGCTCGAATTCCCGGCCCAGCGCGGAAACCAGCAGATGCACCTTGGAGGGGAAATAACGGTAGAGCGTGCCCACCGCGACGTCGGCGCGGTCGGCTACCGCGCGCATCTGAACTGCCTCGTAGCCCCCCTTGGAGGCGATCGCCATCGTTGCGTCCAGGATGCGTTTGCGACGCTCCCGCTGCGCTTCGGACCCAAGTTCGGACTCGGCCAATACCGCCACATTCATCACCTCACGGGGCTGCGCAGTCGACGGGCTCGAGGGTTGACCGGAGTCGGTGGGGGCTGGCTCCGGAACGGAAGCGGACATCTGACGGACAGCTCCTTTTCTTGCGTCCTCGCTCAAAACGATACGCATGCCGAGCGCGAATTTCTCACCTCCGTGACGCCGGGACACTCCGATGTCCTGCTGCGATGCCATTCGACTTGACGCTCGATCGCTGGCACTATTAGAACACGTTCTAGTGCTGCGCGGGGCGTCTCGGGCAGCGGTTTTCGACGTCGACCGAGGAGTCCGGTGGCATGACGATGGGCAAGACCATCACCGACGAACAGTTCGCGGCACGTGAGTTGGTGCGCGACTGGGCCGCCGGGTCCGGTGCGACGGCCGCGGTCCGCGATATCGAACAGGGTGAGCCGAAAGCCTGGCAGTCGGTTTTCGAGGGCCTGGCCGGCCTCGGGTTGTTCGGCGTCGCGGTGCCCGAGGATTGTGGCGGCGCTGGCGGCAGCATCGAGGATCTGTGCGCGATGGTCGAGGAGGCCGCCAAGGCCCTGGTTCCCGGCCCGGTGGCGACCACCGCGTTGGCCACCCTGGTCGTCGACGACCCGCAACTGCGCGCCGGACTGGCGTCGGGCGAGCGCACCGTCGGGGTGGCGCTGCGGGGTGAGGTCGAGTTCGACGTTGCGACCTCGCGGGCCTCGGGCACGGTGCGGCAGGTGCTGGGCGCCCCGGGCAAGGCGGGCGAGGGCCTGCTGTTGTTGCCAGGTGGCGGGAAATGGCTGCTAATCGAGGCTGCCGCGGACGGAGTGGCGATCGAACCGCTGCGGGCAACCGACTTCTCCCGGCCGTTGGCGCGGGTGGTGCTGACGTCGGCGCCCGCTACCGTGCTGGACGCCGCGGCGGACCAGGTGCCGGACCTGGCTGCGACGGTGCTGTCCGCCGAGGCGGCCGGAATCAGCCGCTGGGCGCTGGATACCGCCGTTGCCTATGCCAAGGTGCGCGAGCAGTTCGGCAAGCCAATCGGCAGCTTTCAGGCCATCAAGCACCTGTGCGCCGAGATGCTTTGCCGTGCCGAGCAGGCGGCGGTGGCCGCCGCCGACGCCGCCGTCGCCGCCGGCGATCGCGATGGCCGCCAGTTGTCCATTGCCGCGGCCATTGCGGCCAGCATCGGGATCGAGGCCGCCAAAGCCAACCTCAAGGACTGCATCCAGGTACTCGGCGGCATCGGCATCACCTGGGAACACGACGCACACCTGTACCTGCGTCGGGCCTATGGAATCGGGCAGTTTCTCGGCGGATCGGCACGCTGGCTGCGTCGGACCGCCGAGCTGACCCAGGCCGGAGTGCGCCGCCGACTGAGTATCGACCTGAGCGAGGTCGCCGATCTGCGACCCCAGATCACCGAAGCGGTCGCCGCGGTCGCAGCGTTGCCCGATGACAAGCGTCAGGTGGCGCTGGCCGAAGTGGGGCTGTTGGCACCGCACTGGCCTGCCCCGCATGGCCGTGGCGCGGGGCCTGCCGAGCAGCTGCTGATCGATCAGGAGATGTCGTCGGCCGGTGTGGTGCGCCCTGACCTGGTCATCGGTTGGTGGGCGGCACCAACCATTCTCGAGCATGGCACGCCTAAGCAGGTGGAGCGCTTCGTGCCGGCCACCATGCGCGGCGAAGTCTTTTGGTGCCAACTGTTCTCCGAGCCGGGTGCCGGCTCCGATCTTGCGTCGCTGCGTACCAAAGCTGTTCGGGTCGACGGGGGCTGGGAGCTGACCGGCCAGAAGGTGTGGACGTCGTCGGCGCACAAGGCTCAGTGGGGTGTATGCCTGGCCCGCACTGATCCCGACGCGCCGAAACACAAAGGGATCACCTACTTTCTAATCGACATGAGTTCGCCGGGCATCCTGATCCGGCCGTTGCGCGAAATCACCGGCGACGCGCTGTTCAACGAGGTCTTCCTGGACGGCGTGTTCGTCCCGGACGAGATGGTGGTCGGTGACGTCAACGACGGCTGGCGGCTGGCCCGCACCACGCTGGCCAACGAGCGCATCGCGATGGCCGCGGGCACCGCGCTAGGCAACCCGATGGAAGAGCTGCTTGCCGCGGTAGCCGAAATGGAACTCGATGTCGCCCAACAGGATCAGCTAGCGCGGTTGATCATCACCACGCAAGCCGGCTCGTTGCTCGATCAGCGCATAGCGCAGCTCGCCGTCGGCGGCCAGGATCCGGGCGCAGAATCCAGCGTCCGCAAACTCATCGGGGTGCGGTATCGGCAGGCGCTGGCCGAGTACCGGATGGACCTGTCCGAGGGGGCGGGCGCGGTCGAGGACAAGATCGTGCACGACTTCCTCAACACCCGGTGCCTGACGATCGCAGGCGGCACCGAGCAGATTCTGCTCACAGTGGCCGCCGAGCGGTTACTCGGTCTGCCGCGCTGACGGCGGTCAGCTGACTTGGTGTGCGGCGAACCAGTCGAGCAGCAGATCGGCTAGCTTGTCGGGTTGTTCGTCGGGTATCCAGTGCGAGACACCGGGCAGGATCTCGAATCGGTATTCCCCGCTGACGTATCGAGCGGTGTCATGGGCTGATTTGGGAAGCAACGCGATGTCCTGGTCACTCCACACGTACAGCGTTGGCACAGTGATCTTTTGGTTGTTGGCGCGCAGGTTGGACAACGGTATCGCGCGGTACCAGTTGATGGCCGCCGTCATGGCCCCGGGCTCGACCATGCCTTGTACATCGCGCTCTGCCGCGGTCGGTAGCTGCCCGGCCCGCCGCAGGAAAACGGAGGCGATTGCACCGTTGCGGCGCATGAGCAGCCATTCCGGTATCCGCGGCAACTGAAACAGGTACATGTACCACGACGCCAGCCCCTGACGACTGGTCGCGAACGATTTGATGAACGCGGCGGGATGCGGCACTGATATCGGCGACACGGTTGCGAGCCGTTCAGGCATTTCGGCTGCGGCAGCCCACGCGACCGCGGCTCCCCAGTCGTGTCCAACGAGGTGGACTCGCCGCGCGCCACTGGCGTCGATGAGTGCGCCGACGTCGGCGACGAGTTCGGGCATGCGGTAGTCGCGGCGGCGGGATGGCCGGGCACCCGGTGAGTAGCCCCGCTGGTTAGGCGCCAGGCAGCGGTAGCCCTGATCGGTGAGCCGGTCAATGACGGCGTTCCAGCTGTCGTTGTGTTGCGGGAAGCCGTGCAGCAACACCACGACAGGTCCGTCAGGCGGACCGGCATCGCGGACATCGAAGACCAATCCGTCGCGGCGGTAACTCTCCATAGGTCGAGCATTGCGCATTAGACGAAGTTTGTGGTGTCAAACGGCTGACGGCTGCGATCGTCGGAGCCGTAAGCTCAGATTCCACTGATGGGTGCCGTGCTGATCCCGATTCCGGATCGCGACTTCGACCCGACCGAGGTCGCGGTCAGTTGGCATGTCTTGACGGCAAACGGTCATCGGGTCGTCTTCGCCACCGAAAGCGGCGCACCCGGGGAGGCCGACGACATCATGGTCACCGGCCGCGGATTGGACTTCTGGTCTGCGCTACCGGGGTTGGGTGTCATCACCGTGGTGGGGCGCATGCTGCGGGCCAACAAGGACGCCCGCCGGGCCTATCAGGCCATGCTGGGCTCGCCGGAGTATCAGCATCCGTCCAGCTGGTCTGGAAGTTCGCTGGACGGCATCGATGCGTTGCTGCTGCCCGGAGGCCACCGCGCCCGCGGGATGCGCTCCTTCATCGACAGCGTCACGCTGCACCGACTGGTCGTCGACGCGTTCGCTCGCCAACTGATCGTCGCAGCGATCTGTCATGGGGTGCTGCTTGCTGCCCGCAGCGTTGATCCCGCGACTGGTCACTCGGTGCTCTACGGACGCCGGACCACCGCGCTGACCTGGGCGCTGGAGCGCACCGCGTGGCGTATCTCCCGAATTACCCGGTTCTGGGACCCCAACTACTACCGCACCTATGCCGAGGAACCCGGGCAGCCTGCTGGATACATGTCCGTGCAGTCCGAAGTCACCCGCGCCCTCAAAAACCCAACAGACTTCTGCGACGTCCCGCGTGGCTCGCCGCAGTGGCGGATCAAGACGTCCGGAATTGTGCGAGACACCGCAACCAACTCGCGGCCCGCGTTCGTCGTCGACGACGGCAGCTACGTGTCGGCGCGTTGGCCGGGCGACACCCACACCTTCGCTACGGTGTTGTCGCAGAAGCTTTGACGGGTCCAACGTCGAGTTGTCGGCGCCAATTGCCTGATTCCGCAGAACAAGTCGAGGCTCGGCGTCAGGAGAAGTTGGCCTGCGCGCAGGTACTGGGCGAGGTGATGTTGACCCCGCTGTAGACCACCTGGATGTGTGTACAGAGGATCACGTTGACGTTGGTCCGCGGTTGCCCGGTCCGCCAGTCCGTCGAGTCGATCCGGCCGGTGGTCTGGTATTTTTCCGGCGGTCCCTCGCCCAGATAGATCGTGGTGATCTCATCGGTCCCGCCGTCTTTGTGGACCCGGTCATACTGCGCGTCGGCGTGGACGTCCATGTAGGCCAGCCGGTCGGTGGAGCGCACCTCGGAGCTTTGCCGCGACCACAGGTCATGCGGAAATCCGGTCACTCCATCGGGTGTCTTCATATCGGCGCCTACGGTGAAGTCGCAGCTGCCAATCCCGCCGTGGCAATCCAGCCGGGCATAAGTCTCCAGCTGGTTGGGACCGTCGAGGGGGAATGTCGAGGTGGCGTTGTTGCTGGCGGCCGACGAGACGCCGACGCCGACGAACGGCGCCGAGGCAAGCACCAGACCGACGCCCAGCAATGTCGTTGCCAGCCGCATGAGCAGAACTTACGCCGCGGCTACTCGTCGTAGGTAACTTCGACCGAATCAGTTTCCGGACGGGACTGACAGGCCAGTATCAGCCCTTCGTCAAGATCCTGCTGCTCCAGGACGTCGTTGACCTCCATGTTCACCTTGCCGGTGCGCAGGCTGCAGGCACAGGCCCCGCAGTGGCCCTCGCGGCAGGAGAATGGCGCATCCAGGCCGGCGTCTAAAAGCACATCGAGTAGCTTTGCCCGCCGCGGCCATGACACGGTGTGTGTCTGTCCGTCCAGTTCGACTACCGCGGTGGCCGGTGGTTCGTCACCGTCGTCCTCGAGCTTCACCGCGGCGAAGGGATCGGTGTCCAGCGACCGGAAGACCTCGATATGCACTTGCTGTGCAGGCACTTTCAGAGTCTCGAGGGCCTCTCGCGCGGCGTCCATGAACGGTCCCGGTCCGCAGATGAACGCTTGCCGCTTGGTGAAAGGGGAGGCCAGGTGGGCCAGCGCGGTGGCTGACGGCAGCCCCTGAAGCGACTCCAGCCAGTGCACCACGGCCAGCCGGTCGGGGTATTTGGCGCCCAACTCGCGCAGTGCTTCACCGAAGATCACCGAGCGGTCGTCGCGGTTGGCGTAGAGCAACACCACCTGCCCGCTGCCCTGCGACAGCGCGGATTTACAAATCGACATGATCGGCGTGATCCCGCTGCCCGCGGCGAGCAGCAGAAAGTCGTCGTCGAGCGTCTTGGGTACGAACGTGCCCGACGGCGCCAGCACGTGGATTCGCATGCCGGGATGGGCGTGATCGCACAGCCAGTTGGATGCGTACCCGTCGATGGTCCGCTTGACGGTGACCGTGAGCGCGTCATCAGTGAATGGCGAGCTGCACAGCGAATAGCAGCGGGCCACCGATCCGGTGCGATCGCTGGGGACCCGCAGCGTCAAGAATTGCCCGGGTGCGTAGCGCAGCCGGGCAGCGGGGATGTCGGCACCGTCGGGCACAGCGAACACCAGCGACCGGGCGTCGTCGGTCTCGGCGAGCACATCGGCGACCTGCAGTTCAAGCACATGGCTGCCGAGCGGCTCGTCGGCGACCTGGCCGAGAGCAAAGTCCGTCACCAGCTCGCCCTCCTTTGCGGTCATAACTAGAACAGGTTACAGAAAGGTCCCTAGGTATCGCTACCAGCCGCAGGAACAGCCTGCTCGACACAAATCGGAACGTGTTCTAGTCTCTGTCTAAGTACGCACTCCTGGGAGGCAATGCAGTGACGTCCATTGAACAACGTGACGCCCAGTCGGTCTTGAATGGTATCGACGAGCTGCTGCCCAAGTTGCGGCAGCGCGCTCAGGAGACCGAGGACTTGCGCCGGTTGCCGGATGCCACCGTGAGCGAACTTCAAGAAATCGGTTTCTTCCGGTTGCTGCAGCCCAAGCAGTGGGGCGGTCTGGAATGCGATCCCGCGCTGTTCTACGAGGCCGCTCGCCGGCTGGCCAGTGCTTGCGGTTCGACCGGCTGGGTGAGCTCGATCATTGGCGTGCACAACTGGCATCTGGCGTTGTTCGACCAGCAGGCCCAAGACGAGGTCTGGGGCGACGACACGAATGTGCGGATTTCGTCGTCCTATGCCCCGATGGGTGCCGGGGTCGTGGTCGACGGCGGCTATCTGGTCAGCGGCTCGTGGAACTGGTCGTCGGGCTGTGACCATGCGACATGGGCGTTCCTCGGCGGCCCGGTCATCAAGGACGGCCGACCCGTGGACTTCGGCAGCTTCTTGATCCCGCGCAGCGAGTACCGCATCGACGACGTCTGGTATGTCGTCGGCCTGCGCGGCACCGGCAGCAACACTGTCGTCGTCAAGGACGTCTTCGTACCCCGCCACCGGTTCTTGTCGTACAAGGCGATGAACGACGGCACCGCGGGTGGCTACCAGACCAACACGGCTCCGGTTTACAAAATGCCTTGGGGCACGATGCATCCCACCACTATTTCGGCGCCGATCGTCGGCATGGCTTACGGCGCTTACGACGCGCATGTCGAGCACCAGGGCAAGCGAGTGCGCGCGGCTTTCGCCGGCGAGAAGGCCAAGGACGACCCGTTCGCCAAGGTTCGTATCGCCGAGGCAGCCAGCGACATCGACGCGGCGTGGCGCCAGTTGAGTGGCAACGTCGCCGATGAGTACGCGGTGCTGTCCGCCGGCAAAGAGATCCCGTTCGAACTGCGCGCTCGTGCCCGCCGCGATCAGGTGCGTGCCACCGGTCGCGCGATCGCTTCGGTCGACCGGCTATTCGAGGCCTCCGGTGCCACAGCGCTGGCCAATGATGCGCCGGTGCAACGCTTCTGGCGTGACGCGCACGCGGGCCGGGTGCACGCGGCCAACGACCCCGAGCGGGCGTATGTGATCTTCGGGAACCACGAGTTCGGGCTGCCGCCCGGCGACACCATGGTCTAACGCATGACCGCGACTGAAGAGTTGACCTTCGAGTCGACTTCGCGTTTTGCGGAAGTAGACGTTGACGGACCGTTGAAGCTGCACTACCACGAAGCTGGTGTCGGCAACGATCAGACGGTGGTGCTGCTGCACGGTGGCGGTCCCGGGGCGGCGAGCTGGACCAACTTCGCACGCAACATTCCGGTACTGGCCGAGCGTTTTCACGTGCTTGCCGTTGATCAGCCCGGCTACGGCCTCTCCGACAAACGTGCCGAACACGCCCAGTTCAACCACTACGCGGCCAGAGCGCTCGGCGGGCTCTTCGACCAGCTGGGTCTGGGACGTGTACCGCTGGTGGGCAATTCACTAGGCGGGGGTACGGCGGTCCGGTTCGCGCTGGACTACCCCGACAAAGCGGGACGGTTGGTGCTGATGGGTCCCGGCGGGCTGAGCATCAACCTGTTTGCGCCTGACCCGACCGAAGGTGTCAAACGGCTCGGGAAGTTCTCATCTGCGCCCACCCGCGAAAATCTCGAGGCGTTCCTGCGGGTCATGGTCTACGACCAGAAGCTGATCACCCCGGAGCTTGTCGAGGAGCGATTCGCGTTGGCCAGCACACCGGAATCATTGAGGGCTACCCAAGCGATGGGAAAGTCGTTTGCCGGGGCCGATTTCGAGCTCGGCATGATGTGGCGTGAGGTCCACCGGCTGCGCCAACCGGTGCTGTTGATCTGGGGCCGCGAAGATCGGGTCAACCCGCTGGACGGCGCCCTGGTCGCGCTGAAGACGATTCCGCGGGCGCAACTGCACGTATTCGGGCAGTGTGGACACTGGGCGCAAGTGGAGAAGTTCGACCAGTTCAACAAACTGACCATCGATTTCCTGGGAGGTGCGTAATGAACAGCTCGACGGGCATCAGGTCGCTGGGGTACCTGCGCATCGAAGCCACCGACATAGCAGCCTGGCGTGAGTATGGTCTGAAAGTCCTCGGCATGGTGGAAGGAAGCGGCGGCACCGAGGGCGCGCTCTATCTGCGGATGGACGATTTCCCGGCCCGGCTGGTGATCGTGCCCGGTGAGCAGGACCGGTTGTCCGAGGCAGGCTGGGAATGCGCGAATGCCGCAGGCCTGCAGGAAATCCGGGACCGTCTCGACGTGCAGGGTACGCCCTACAAAGAGGCCACTGCTGCCGAACTCGCGGATCGCCGGGTCGACGAGATGATCCGGTTCTCCGATCCCTCGGGAAACGGCTTGGAAGTGTTTCACGGCGCCGCGCTGGAGCACCGTCGGGTGGTCAGCCCGTACGGGCACAAGTTCGTCACCAATGAGCAGGGCCTTGGGCACGTGGTGCTGACCACCCGCGACGACGAAGAGTCGCTGCACTTCTACCGCGATGTGCTCGGCTTCACGCTGCGTGACTCGATGCGGCTGCCACCGCAGTTGGTGGGCCGGCCCGCCGACGGGCCGCCGGCCTGGTTGCGCTTCTTCGGATGCAACCCGCGTCACCACAGCCTGGCCTTCATGCCCGGGCAGACGCCCAGCGGCATCGTGCACCTGATGGTCGAAGTCGGGGAGGCCGACGACGTGGGCCTGTGCCTGGATCGTGCGTTGCGCCGCAAGGTACCCATGTCGGCCACCCTGGGCCGCCACGTGAACGACCTGATGCTGTCTTTCTACATGAAGACACCCGGCGGGTTCGATGTCGAGTTCGGCTGTGAGGGCCGACAGGTCGACGACCACGACTGGATTGCTCGGGAAAGCACCGCTGTGAGCCTATGGGGCCACGACTTCACCGTCGGCTTCAAGAGCTAGCCATGGAGGAGCAGATCGACTCGCGCACCTTCCGGCAGGTGCTGGGCCAGTTCTGCACCGGGATCACGATCATCACCACTGTGCACGACGACGCCCCGGTCGGTTTCGCCTGCCAGTCGTTCGCAGCACTATCACTGGAGCCACCGCTGGTGTTGTTTTGCCCGACCAAGGTGTCGCGCTCGTGGAAGGCGATCGAGGCTAGCGGAAATTTCTGCGTCAACGTGTTGACCGAGAGCCAAAAGGACGTCTCGGCACGGTTCGGATCCAAGGAACCGGATAAGTTCGCCGGTATCGATTGGAGTGCATCGCCTTTGGGCTCGCCGGTGATCGACGGATCGCTGGCATACATCGACTGCACGGTGGCTTCAGTGCACGACGGCGGTGACCATTTCGTGGTGTTCGGCGCGGTGCAGTCGCTCTCGGAGGTCCCGAAGATCAAGCCCCGCCCGCTACTGTTTTACCGCGGCGACTACACCGGCATTGAGCCGGACAAGACCACCCCAGCGCAGTGGCGTGACGACCTGGAGGCGTTCCTGACGATGACCACGCAGGACACTTGGCTCTGACGCGCTAACGCTACGCTCGGCGATGTGATCCGGTTTGGTTGTGTCGCAATATTGACGGCTCTGGCGGGGGTGTTAGTGACAATCCGCACGCTGCGCAAGCGGTATCGCCCACCGAGCAGCGTTCGTACGCCGAGCTTTACGAGTGGCTCGGACCGGGAGAACTGCTCGACCACACGCCGGCCTCGTGGCGGTCGGACTGGGAATTCGCCGATCCGGATTCCTTCGCTCCGGCCGGCTTCAAAAGCCCGTTATCTAGGGAAGGCACCGGCTAATGCCAGCGTCCTTGGTGATCTGCATGCGTCGGCAGGTACGCACCGGGCGCGAAAAACCGGTCGTAGAAGTCGATGTCGAGATGCTGCGCCTGTAGGTACATCAGCACGTGCACGGTCGGCACGGTGCCGGGCAGCTTTCGAAAGGCATCGTAGATGTAGGACGCTTCGAAGGTGACGACTTCCTGAATGCCGTCCGGCGGCAGCGCGGAGCCGCGCACCTTCGGTGTATCCGACCACGGCCCTTGTGTATCGGGGTGAAATGGCCCGCCTTCACCGAACTTTCGCGCAACGAGCTTGTCTACGCCCGCCGCGACCGACGGCACGTGCGGCGGGCTGAGCGTCTCGAAGTATCCCGGCAGCCCGGTGACATTGGGGAAGGACCAGCGCTCGTCGTCGTCGGCGACGAATCCCAACCCGGGTGCGTTCGGGTCACCAGACCCACCCAACACCGACAACCGATTGAGCCCGTCATAGGTCCAGCCGCCCAGACCCATCGCCTGCAATGCCAGCACTCCGTTGTTAGTGGCAATCGAAAGTTCCGCGCTCGTCTCGGTGAGCGTGTATTGCTCAACGAACGACAGCGGGATCGGGTCGTCGGCATGCGGAAGCGAAGAAAACCGTTCGAGGCCAGGGATATTGCGGTGATTGATGTCATCGAAGATCAGATAGCCGTTGGCCGCGAAGAACCACAAGTTCTCCATCAGGTGCTCGGCGAGATCAGCCACCGGAAACGCCAGCAGGCTGCCTGGATGGTTGCTGACCCAGATGTTGTGACCTTCCATGTGCGGTTCCTCGCGGGGCAGTTCGAGGCGGGTGTCCGAGATGCGCACATAGGACTCCGCAGTATGACCGATCCACTCTTCGATGCTGTCGAATTCGCGCGGGCGCTCGTCGCGGTTGGGCAACAGATAGCTGCCGGTGTCGTCGGTAAAGAACAGCTGGCTGGTGTGAAAGCCTGCGGCCGACGGGAAGGTTCGACCCGTCGCGCTGCCGGAGTAGTTGGGAAACAACGGCGCGTAGCTGGGGTTGTGTGTGATGCCGAAGTTCCAACCGGTGACGCCGCCGGCAACCGAAACGAGCAATGCTCGTTCGACTTCCGATAACGGCTGTACAGGTCGTCGACTGGTATATGCGAGTGCACCGGCGGGAATCCGACCGCCGACAGGGAATCGGCGCGACCGTCGCCCTGTCATCGCGGCGAACAGCGGGAACTGCGCGAGCTCGGCCAGCGCGGCCCGCTCGGCCGCGGAGATAACCAGGCTCATCGAGCCGACTTCCTCATCGCGCGTAGGTGGTTTCGGTGTTCGCATCCTGAAACATCTCTGACACGATGACCCATGATCCGTCCGCCTGGCGCTGAAGTGCGCGCAGCGAGAAGTTGTCCCGGTCAACCGTTGCGCCGCCGACCAGGCCCTGACCTTTGATCCGCAAGTGTGCTGATACCAGAACGACCTCGGGCGTCAGCACCCGGAAACTGGTCTCGGGTGGACCGTCGGGTTCGCCGCGGTTGAAATTGTCGTCGGCGAACAGGCCCCCGAGGTAGTCGACGATGTCGTCGCGTCCGCGTTTGACCGTGCCGAATGCGTTGACCCAATCGGCGTCGGCGGAATACACGGCGCGCAGCGCCTCCGCATCGCGGTCGCGGAACCCTGCCAGCAACGTCAGAAGGGTAGTGCCGATCGTCTGTTGATCATCCGTCGGCAGATCCGAGAAATCGGTCATCCCGGGATGCTAAGCGCCGCGATGAACTTTTGGTCGATGTATCGCGTGGTAGCAGCAGACGGTTAAAAGAAAGATTTCTGCGAGAGGTTTGTTCAGATGAGTCCGCTGCTGGTGGTCTACTTCTCCGTCGTCACGCCCTTCGTCGGATTCGGTCTAGTGAGGCTGCAGGCGCGACTCGAACGGTGGG
The DNA here is from genome assembly GCA_963838755.1 of uncultured Actinomycetota bacterium. Taxonomy (GTDB): domain Bacteria; phylum Actinomycetota; class Actinomycetes; order Mycobacteriales; family Mycobacteriaceae; genus Mycobacterium. Next base: position 55,837 of record CAWISO010000032.1, read on the forward strand.
ATTACCAGCGGCACGTCGAAGACTAGGGCGGGGCGTCGATTGAGGCTTCGAATTTTGGTCGTCGGCGCCGGTGTGAGCGGCATATCCGTCGCCCGCGGCTTACTGCGCGACGGCCATGACGTCACCGTGTTCGACCAGCGGCCGAACGTGACGGCAGGCGGGGGCGCCGTGACGATCTGGTCGAATGGCGGCACGGTTCTCCAACATCTCGGTGTCGAGATGGCCGGAGCCGGGCAGTTGCTGTCCACCGTGCGGATCATGACATCCACCGGTCGCCCGCTGGCCACCATGGACCTCAACGCGATGGTGAACCGGCTGGGCGCACCGGTTCGGATGGTTCCGCGTCGAATCCTGCTGCAACGACTGCTGAAAGGCTTCCCAGTTGATCGCATCCGATCCAACGCCCGTGCGCAGGCGGTCGTCAGCACTGGCAATGGTGTGCGGGTGGACTTCGAAGACGGCAGCGCAGCCGACGGGGATCTGTTGATCGGTGCGGACGGCCTGCATTCGGTGGTTCGCGGTATCGTCGGCGCGCTACCCGCGAAGCCGACCGGCTGGTGCAGCTGGCAGGGACTCGCGACTTTCCCGGGCATCGCCGATCCGCACGCCGCGACGATGATGATCGGAGAGCACGGCAATCTCGGCTTGTGGCCGGCCGGTGATTCTGGCCTGCAGTGGTGGTTCGACTTGCCGTGGTCTCCCGACTTTGTCAGACCGCAACGCCCGATCGAGATGATCCGGTCCCATTTCACCGGATGGTCCGACACGGTCGATCAAGTACTTGCGACCTTGACCGACGATGATCTGGCTCCGTCACCGTTCCCGCATTTTCGGCACCCGATTCCCCGTGCTGGCGCGGGCGCGGTGACGTTGCTCGGCGACGCCGCGCATACGATGCCACCCACGCTGGCGCAGGGGACAAATCAGGCGCTGCTGGACACGATGGTGTTGCGCAAGGCGCTGGCGGGCTGCCGAAATGGTCGCAACCGCACTAACAGGGAGCTCGGCCCCGCCCTGCGCTGGTACGAGAACACCAGGCGGCGCAAGGTCAAGGCGGTGTCCTGGTTGACAACGCAGCAGGTGTCTCGCCCGGAGTCTGTGCTACGACCGGCGGCGCTAGTCTCGGACCGGTTCGTGACGTGGGCGTTGACGAGGTTCCTGCACTGGTCCAGTCACCGCGATATCGCGGCGGAGTTCAATCGCGACCTTGGGACCGCGTTACCTGTGGTGGTGAGGTGATGTCAACGCCCGCAAAGGTGCCCCCCGCCAAAGTGGCCCGCGCTGTCGAGTGGATTCGGCACCATCTTGGTCGGCTCAATCAACGTCTGGCACCTGCGCCGGCGGCGATGATGGAACTGATCATCGCGACCTGGACATCGCAGGCGATCACGGTGGCAGCTGAACTCGGAGTCGCTGACGCCCTCGCCGAGGGGCCATTGCCGCTCGACGAATTGGCGGACAAGGTGGGCGCGGACACGGACGCGCTGCGACGGCTGTTGCGGGCGTTGATCGGCCGCGGTGTCTTCCGTCATCGCCGCGACGGCCGATATGAGCTGAATCCCCTTGCCGCCTCACTGCGTTACGACGCGCCGGTGTCGATGGCGTGGGCGGCCCGGTTCTACGGCTCACCCGAGCAACGCCTGCGATGGACGCGGCTGGTGGATTCGATCCGAACCGGACGATCTGTGGTCCCGGTACTGCACGGCAAGGAGAGCTTCGACTATTTCGCCGAGAATCCCGACCATGCCGACCTGTTCAACCGGACGATGACGGCCATTTCGGCGTTAACCGATGCGGCGGTGGTCGCCGGCTACGACTTCAGCAGGTACCCCACCATCGTTGATGTCGGAGGTGGGCAGGGTCCATTACTGGCCACCATTTTGGCGGCAGCACCGGACTCGCGGGGTGTCTTGTACGACCTGCCGCAGGTCGTCGCGAGCGTCCCGAGCCTGCTGTGCAAACACGATGTCGCCGATCGGGTGCGTATTGAGACGGGATCGTTTTTCGACGGTGTACCCGGCGGCGGCGACGCCTACGTCCTGAAAAACATCATGCACGACTGGCCCGACGAGAAAGCAGTGCAGATCTTGCGTCATGTTCGCACCGCGGCCGGCCCCCGGGCCACGGTGTTGCTGGTCGAGTTGGTCATCCCCGACCATGACCGCGACTTTCCGGGCAAGTGGGCGGACCTGGAGATGCTGCTGAATCTGGCGGCACGCGAACGCACCGTCGCTGAATACCGAAACCTGCTCAGCCAAGCTGGATTCCAGATGACCCGAGTAGTGCAGACCGCTTCACCCCTCAGCGTGGTGGAGGCACGAGTCGCCTAGCTGCAGCAGCCATGGTGAGCCGATCTCGACCTAATCGGTCATTGGAAGAGTAATTTCGGCGGTCATGGCTATCGACGCTCACGCCGCCCACGTCATCACCGACGTGGCAAAGTTCTCGTTGCGGATCGGGTCCCATGCCGCCCGCTCGGGAGTCACAGTCGGTGAGCGACTCGGCGGCGACTCGATCCGGACGGGACTGCACTTGAGCGAGCGGGTGCTGGTCAATTGTGTGCACGTCGGCGAAGAGATCGAGCGGCCCGCGGTGGCCGCGATGCGCGCCGCTGGGATCGAAGTCGAGTCGTTGCGCACCGACGCTGGCCGCAAGGTGTCGTACGACTTCTTCGCCGGCGTGACGCCCGAAATCCTCAACCCCGGGGGCACGTTGCCCGGTGCGAACCAGTGGGATCGACCGATGTCGAAAGCTCACCCGAATCCGGTCATCCTGATGCACGGGACGGCCGGCGGAGCCCAGACCAACTGGGGCCTCTACGTGCCGCTGTTGGTGCAGCAAGGGTTCTCGCCGTTCACACTGACGTTTGGGGCAGTCAAGGCCGCGCCTTGGCCATTGTCGGCGCTGGGCGGGATGGCGCCGCTGGAGGAGTCGGCCGTTGAGTTCGGCGAGTTCGTCGACAAGGTGCTCGATGCGACCGGTGCCGACAAGGTCGACGTCGTGGGCCATTCCCAGGGCACCCTGGTTCCCGGCTATTACGCGAAGCAGTTGGGCGGCGCCGACAAGATCAACAGGTACGTTTCGCTGGCGCCGCTGTGGGAGGGAACCGAGGTGTTCACCAACAAGCTCGCAGGACCCGTCGAGTTTCGCATCGCCCTGGACGTCGCCCACCATGTGCACTTCGCCGCCGCGGAGCAGATGATGCGTGGCTCGGAGTTTCTTGCGGCGCTCAATTCCGGTGGCGGACCGTACGTGCCGGGCATCGGCTATGTGAACATATCGACCCGCCACGACGAGTTCGTTCGTCCGTACACCAGCGGACAGGTTCCTGGTGGACCCGACGACGACGTGATCAATATCGTCGTGCAGGACACCTGCCGCCACGACTTCAGCGACCACTTGGCGATCGCTGGCTCGCCGCGGGCGGCCACCATGGTGCTCAATGCTCTGGAAGGCAGCAACGATCCCGCGCACGGGCCGCGCGCGGTACCGGCGAAAGTAGTGCCGCCGATCTTGGGCTGAACCCAGATAACGGCAGCAGGCTACGAGCCGAGCAGCCAAGGCTCAAGTCGGCGCAACGCCTCTTCGATGTCGCTGGTCGGTCCGGCAAAGGACAGCCGAACGAACGACCCGCCGTGCTGAGGATCGAAGTCAATGCCCGGTGCAATCGCTACTCCGGTGTCGGCCAACAGCTTTGAGCAGAAGACCATCGAGTCCGTAGTGAAATCGCAGACGTCGGCGTAGACGTAGAATGCGCCGTCGGTGGGTGCCAGCCGGTCGATGCCGATTTCACGCAGACCATCGAGCAGCATGGTGCGATTGACGGCGTACTGATGCAAATGCCCGTCGGCTTCTTCGACGGCTTCGGGGGTGAATGCTGCGACGGCAGCGTATTGCGCCAATACAGGTGGGCAGATGGTGAAGTTTCCGGTCAGCCGGTCCACTGCCCGGCGCAGCTCCTGTGGTACCAGTAGCCAGCCCAACCGCCACCCGGTCATCGCAAAGTATTTGGAGAAGCTGTTGACCACCATTGCATTTCGTGATGTCTGCCAGGCGCAGCTGGTCTGCGGCGCACCGGGGTAGACCAATCCGTGGTAGACCTCGTCGCTGATCAGTCGCACCCCGGCGTCATCACACCAGGACGCGATCGCCGATAGCTCCGTGGGCGCGATGATGGTTCCGGTCGGATTGGCCGGGCTGGCCACTACGACACCCTGTACCGGTGGGTCGAGCTCGGCGAGCATCTGCGCGGTGGGCTGGAATCGAGTCTCCGGGCCGCATTCGATCACCACGACCTCGCAGCCAAGTGCGGTCAAAATATTGCGATAGCACGGGTAGCCGGGGGTGCTGACCACCACCCGGTCGCCGACGTCGAAGCAGGCAAGGAAGGTAAGCAGAAAGCCCCCTGAGGACCCCGTCGTCATCACCACGTCATCGACGTCGACCTGCAAGCCGTGCTTGTCGAGATACGACGCCGCGATCGCCGCACGCAGCTCAGGAATACCCAGCGCGACCGTGTACCCGAGCTGGTTGAGATGTAGGGCAGCGGCCGCTGCGGCGCGCACCGGCTCAGGGGCCCCGGCACTGGGCTGTCCCGCCGACAGGTTCACCAGGTCGCCGTGCGTGCGCTGGCGCTCGGCAGCCGCCAGCCACACGTCCATCACATAGAACGGCGGGACCCCGGCGCGCAAAGCGACGGAAAAGCTCATGCGGTCAACGGTAGAACACTTCGGATTCCAGCCTCCGCAAGTGTTCGCGTGCCGGACCCAGCAGTTGCGAACTACCGTGCGCCCGTTTGAAGTACAGCTGCATATCGTGTTCCCACGTGATCGCGATACCGCCGTGCAGCTGAATGCCTTCGGCGGCCACCGTGCTGAACGCCTCGATGGCAGCGACCCGGGCCAACGCCGCCGATGTCGCCGACGGTCCCGCCAAAGCGTCGTTGACCACCGCACGCGCCGCCTGCAACGCGACGTAGAGATCGGCCATCCGGTGTTTGAGTGCCTGGAAGCTGCCGATTGGTCGACCGAACTGCTGACGTTCCTTGGCGTACTGAACGGTGAGCTCCAGGCAGCGCGCGGCGGCGCCGATCGATTCGGCGGCCAGCAGGATCGCCGCAAGGTCGGCGATACCGGGGTCCGTGCCCACCGGTGCGGTGGATTGCGGTGTGACGTGAGCCAGCCGCCGGGTGGGATCCATGCTGACCACGGGCTCAGCGCTAAACGCCGTCCATCGGTCGAGTTTGCCGTCGTTGGTTGCAATGATGATCTCGGCGACATCGCCGTTGACCACGTAGTCGGGATCGAACACCACCGCGCCGATCGCCGCGCCCTCGGCCAGCGACCCCAACGCGTCGGCGTCGGGCTCAGCTACGGTCAGCAACGCCAACTCGGCCAGCGTGGTGCCGAGCAGCGGACTGGGCACCAGCCCCTTGCCGAGTTCTTCGATGACGACGGCTGCGTCACCGAGAGTGCCGCCGGCACCGCCGTATTCCTCGGGCACGACCAGCGCGGCGGCGCCGACCTGCTCGCATAGCAGCCGCCACAGCGACTCGTCGTAGCCGCGCTCGGATTCCATCGCTTGGCGCACTGCGGCCGGCGCGGCGTGCTTGGCCACCAGCGCCGCCACCGTTTCGCGCAGCAGTTCCCGTTCGTCACTAGTGGTCACGTCAGCGCCTTCAGTACTCGCCGTCGGTGGGTGGCCGGGTCACCCCACGCCGGACGCAGCGCCTGCACCCGCAGCAACCAGAGCGACAAGTCGTGTTCGGCGGTAAAACCGATGGCACCGTGGGTCTGCAGCGCTGACCGGGCGGCCAGCAACGCGGCGTCGGACGCCGCCGCTTTGGCCGCACTCACGTCGCGTGCGGTGTCGGGGGACTGATCGGCCAGCGACAGCGCCGCCCCGTAAACCAGTGGCCGGGCCAGCTCGAGAGCGATATGCACATCAGCCAGCTTGTGCTTGATCGCCTGGTAGGAACCGATGACTCGGCCGAACTGAGCGCGTTGTTTGGCGTAGTCGACCGCGGCGTCCAGCAGCGCCTGGCCCAACCCAACAAGCTGGGCGGCGGTCGCCAAGGCGCCGAATTCGTAGGCACGCGCGACGTCGGCCTGCCACGCTTCGCGGACAGGTTTCACGTCGAACAGGTGCCGGCTCGGGTCGACGGACTCATGCTGATCGCCCGGCTGACCTTCGCTGACTTTTCCGGCCAAATCAGCGAACAGGGTCAGCCCGGCCATTTCGGCGTCCACCGCTCGCGGCACCTGCGGTGGAATCGCGACAGTGACGATGAGCTCGCCGGCGGCCAAGCCGGCGCACCGGTCGTCGTCGGCCATCAGGATCGGTGCTACCGCAACGGATTCAGTGACGGGACCGGGTACACACCAACGTCCCAACCGCTCCAGCGCGACAACCAGGTCCACCGGGTGCGCGTCCAGGCCGTCGAACCGCTCGGGCACCGCCAATGCGGTGACTCCCACGTCGGCCAACCGCGCCCAGACCTTGCGGCCAGGCGCAGTGTCACCCTCGGCCCAGGCGCGCACCGCGCCTGGCACATCGGCCGCCGTGAGCGCCGCGTCGATACTGGCCGCGAAATCGCGCTGTTGCGCGTCAAGGTCAAAAAACACAGCATCTCACCTTCGGGATTCCCGGGGCAGCCCCAACAGCCGCTCGGCGATGATATTGCGCTGAATCTCGTTGGTGCCGGCATAAATCGGGCCGCCGAGCGCGAACAGCAGCCCATCGGTCCACGGGCCCGCCAGCTCGGCGTCGGCGCCGCGGATGTCCAGCGCCCTCTGATGCACCGCAACGTCCAAGTCCGACCAGAACACCTTGGTCACCGAGGATTCCGCCCCGAGCTCACCGCCGTTCGCCAGTCGGGTCACGGTGCCGAAGGTGTGCAGCCGATACGCCTGGGCATTGATCCACGCCTCAGCCACCTGATCACCGAAGGCGCTGTCGCCGTTGGCCTTCCACAGCTGCACAAGGCGCTCGGCGGAGGCCAGGAAGCGTGCCGGACTGCGCAGCGACATGCCGCGCTCGTTGCTCGACGTGCTCATCGCGGCCCGCCAGCCGTCGTGCACCTGGCCGATCACGTCGTGGTCGGGCACGAACACGTCGTCGAGGAAGATCTCGCCGAAACCGGTGTCGCCGCCGAGCTGGGCGATCGGCCGCACGGTGATCCCGTCAGCTTTGAGGTCGAACATGAAATACGTCAGCCCGCGATGGCGCTCCGCCTCGGGGTCGGAGCGAAACAACCCGAAAGCCCTGTCGCCGAATGGTGCCCGTGAGCTCCAGATCTTTTGGCCGTTGAGCAGCCAACCGCCGTCGGTGCGGGTCCCCGTCGAACGCAGCGAGGCGAGGTCGCTACCGGATTCGGGCTCCGACCAAGCCTGCGCCCAGATCTCCTCGCCGCTGGCCATTTTGGGCAGGACCCGATTCAGCTGTTCGTCGGTGCCGTGGGCGAATAGCGTCGGCGCCAGCATCGAGGTGCCGTTGGCGCTGGCTCGTCCGGGTGCGCCGGCGCGGAAGTATTCCTCCTCGAAGACCACCCACTGCAACAGGGTCGCGTCGCGGCCACCGTATTTCTTTGGCCAGGTGATGACCGACAGTCCCGCGTCGAAAAGTACCTTGTCCCAGTGCCGGTGCTGCTTGAATCCCTCGGCGGTATCGTAGGACTTACTGGGAAAATCCTCCTGATGAGCCGTCAGGAACTCGCGCACCTCCTGCTGGAATGTCAGTGTTTCGTCGTCGAAGTCAAGGTCCATTTACGGCATCTCTCGCAGTAGCGGTTTGACCACCTTGCCGCCCGCGTTGCGCGGCAGCGTGTCGACAAACCTCACCGAACGGGGGGCTTTGAAGTTGGCCAAATACTCACGGGTGTAGGCGATCACCGCCTGTTCGTCGAGCCCGGCTTCCGGCCGTGTCACTAGGAACGCCCGACCGACCTCACCGAGGCGCTCGTCGGGCACACCGATCACCGCACAGTCCAGCACGCCGTCGATGCGGGCCAGCACCTGCTCCACCTCGGCTGGGTAGACGTTGAATCCGCCGCAGATGTACATATCCTTGAGCCGATCGGTGATTTGAAGATTGCCTGCGGCGTCGAGCTTTCCGATGTCGCCGGTGTGAAGCCAGCCCTCGGCATCCACGGCCGCCGCGGTGGCTTGCGGATCGTCGAGATAACCGAGCATCACGTTGGGCCCACGCAGCAGCACTTCTCCTGTTCCCTCGCCCTGAGCGCCGTCGATGCGCAGTTCGAAATCGGCGATCGGCCGCCCGCACGTGGTCGCCACCGTGACAGCGTCGTCATCGGCGCGGCACATGGTGCCGAACCCGTTGGCTTCGGTCAGGCCATAGGCGGTCAGCACGATGTCGATGTCGAGTTCGGTCTGCATCCGCTCGATCAGCACGACCGGCACGGTGGCCGCGCCGGTGACCGCGAAACGCAGTGAGCTCAGGTCGTAGCCGCCACGGGCGGGATGGTCGAGCAGGGTTTGGTAGATGGTCGGTGGTCCGGGCAGCACGGTGATTCGGTGCTCAGCGACCGCGCGCATCGCCTGTTCGGGGTCGAAGGTCAGCTGTGGGATCAGCGTCGCGCCGGTTTGCAGGCAGGCCAGGATTCCGGCCTTGTAGCCAAAGTTGTGGAAGAACGGATTGATGCACAAGTAGCGATCGTCACTGGTGAGCTTGCCGCAAGCGGCCCACGCCGCCGAGCCGGCCAACGATTGTCGGTGCGCGCACAGCACACCTTTACTGCGGCCGGTGGTGCCCGAGGTGAACAGGACGTCGGAGACGTCGTCTGGGCGGACCGCCGCCGCGCGCGCGTCAGCGACGCTGACGTCCGTGCCGCGACTGATGAAGTCCTCCCACGTCCCGTCATCGGCGTTCACCGGCACCCGCACGATGTGACGCAGGCCGGGCAAAGCGCCCCGGTCCAGACCGGCGATCTTGTCCGTGCCGAGGAACTCACCCATCGCCACCAATAGCGGAGCACCGGTGCGGACCAAAATGTCGGTGGCTTCGGTTGCGGTGTAGCGGGTGTTCAGTGGTACCACCGTGGCGCCGGCATAGTGGGTGGCCAGGCAGGCAACCACCCAGTGCCAGGTGTTCGGTGACCAGATCGCCACCCGGTCGCCGGGGTCTACACCGAGTCCGATCATCGCCGCCGCGGCCTGGCGAACGTCGTCGCGCAGTGCGGCAAAGGTCACCGTGCGATCGGGCGTGACCAGCGCATTGTGGGCGGGCAGCTCGCGTGCGATGTGGTCCAACACCGCAGGAATGGTCTGCGGATCGCTCGACATCGAACTCCTCTGGGGCCCGCATCCTTGCCGGACTAACAAAGCAAGTGCTTGGTAGGTTAGCCTACAGGGGTGCAAGGCGTCGAGGAGTTCCGGGCCGAGGTACGCGAGTGGCTGGCCGAGAACCTGGTCGGTGAGTTCGCCGGGCTCAAGGGGCTCGGCGGACCGGGCCGCGAACACGAAGCGTTCGAAGAGCGGCGCGCCTGGAACCAGCGTCTCGCCGAGGCCGGTCTGACCTGTCTGGGCTGGCCGGTCGAGCACGGCGGCCGCGGCCTGTCCGTCGCGCACCGGGTGGCCTTCTACGAGGAGTACGCGATTGCCAACGCGCCTGCCAAGGTCAACCATTTCGGCGAGGAGCTGTTGGGTCCGACCCTGATCGCGTACGGCACGCCTGAACAACAGCAACGGTTTCTTCCGCGAATCCTCGACGTCACCGAGTTGTGGTGTCAGGGCTACTCCGAGCCGGGCGCCGGCAGCGATCTGGCCAATGTGGCCACTACCGCGGTGCTCGACGGCGATGAGTGGGTGATCAACGGTCAGAAGGTGTGGACATCGCTGGCTCACTGGGCGCAGTGGTGCTTCGTGGTGGCGCGAACCGAGAAGGGCTCTAAGCGCCACGCCGGGTTGTCTTATCTGCTGGTGCCGCTGGACCAGAAGGGAGTGGAGGTCCGCCCGATCGTCCAACTGACGGGTGATTCGGAGTTCAACGAGGTGTTCTTCGATGATGCTCGCACCGATGTCGAGCTAGTGGTCGGCGACCCGGGTGACGGCTGGCGGGTTGCGATGGGAACGCTGACCTTCGAGCGCGGTGTATCGACATTAGGTCAACAGATCATCTACGCGCGGGAGCTGAGAGGTGTCGTAGAACTCGCAAAAAGCACTGGCGCCGTCGAGGATCCACTGATCCGCGAACACCTGACCCGGTCGTGGGCAGGCCTGCGAGCGATGCGCTCGTATGCCTTGGCGACGATGGACGTCGAGCAGCCGGGACAAGACAATGTCTCCAAGCTGTTGTGGGCCAACTGGCATCGGGAACTCGGCGAGATCGCGATGGACGTGCGGGCCAAGGCGGGGATGGTGTTAGGCAGCGGCGATTTCGACGAGTGGCAGCGTCTGTATCTGTTCACCCGCGCCGACACCATCTACGGCGGCTCGAACGAGATTCAGCGCAACATCATCGCCGAGCGAGTGCTCGGCCTACCCAGGGAGGCTCGATGACGTTGGGGGTTGCGCCGAAAGAGGTTGCTGGACACGGGCTTCTGACTGGAAAGGTCGTGATTATCACAGCGGCCGCCGGCACCGGCATCGGGTCAGCCACCGCCCGGCGCGCTCTTGTCGAAGGCGCTGACGTCGTCGTCTCCGACCACCACGAACGACGGTTGGGCGACACCCGTGATGAGTTGGCCGGTCTGGGGCTGGGTCGTGTCGAAAGTGTGCTGTGCGACGTCACGTCCTCCGCGCAGGTTGACGCGCTGATCTCGTCGGCCACCGCACGGATGGGCCGCATCGACGTGCTGGTCAACAACGCAGGCCTGGGCGGGCAAACCCCGGTGGCCGATATGACTGACGAGGAATGGGACCGCGTACTGGACCTCACGCTGACATCTGTGTTTCGCGCGACCCGGGCAGCGCTGCGCTACTTCCGGGATGCCGACCACGGCGGGGTTATTGTCAACAACGCCAGCGTCCTTGGCTGGCGCGCCCAGCACTCGCAGTCCCACTATGCAGCGGCCAAAGCCGGGGTGATGGCACTGACCCGCTGCAGCGCGATCGAGGCCGTCGACTACGGAGTGCGGATCAACGCGGTATCGCCGAGCATTGCCCGACACAAGTTCCTGGATAAGACCACCTCGGCCGAGCTGCTGGATCGACTTTCGGCCGGGGAGGCGTTCGGACGGGCGGCCGAGCCCTGGGAGGTGGCGGCCACCATCGCATTTTTGGCCAGCGACTACTCCAGTTACCTGACTGGAGAAGTAATTTCGGTGTCGAGTCAACACCCGTGAACCGACGCGACGAGCTTCTGGAACTGGCGGCGACGATGTTCGCCGAACGCGGCTTGCGCGCAACCACGGTGCGCGACATCGCCGACGGTGCCGGTATCTTGTCCGGCAGCCTCTACCACCACTTTGCGTCGAAGGAAGAGATGGTGGACGAGCTGCTGCACAGCTTTTTGGACTGGCTGTTCAGCCGCTACCAGGAAATCATTGACACGCAGCCAAATCCGTTGGAGCGACTCAAGGGCTTGTTCATGGCGTCTTTCGACGCCATCGAGCATCGGCATGCCCAGGTCGTCATCTACCAGGATGAAGCCAAGCGGCTGTTGCCGCAGCCCCGGTTCTCTTACCTGGAGGACTTGAACAAGCAGCAGCGCAAGATGTGGGTCGACGTGCTGCACCAGGGCATCGAAGAAGGCTATTTCCGTCCCGATGTCGACGTCGACCTGGTTTACCGTTTCATCCGCGACACCACCTGGGTGTCGGTGCGCTGGTATCAACCCGGCGGATCGCTCACCGCCGAGCAGGTGGGTCAGCAGTACCTCGCTATCGTCCTAGGCGGAATCACCAAAGAAGGAGATTAACAATGTCGGAGGCATACATCGTCGAGGCCGTCCGCACCGCTGTCGGCAAGCGCAACGGGTCGCTTGCCGGCGTGCATCCGATCGATTTGGGTGTGGCGGCATTTCACGGGTTGTTCGAACGCGTGGATATCGACCCCGCCGCCGTCGACGACGTGGTGGTGGGCTGTGTCGACGCGATCGGCGGGCAGGCCGGCAACATCGGCCGCAACACATGGCTGGCCGCGGGCTACCCCGAAGAGGTTCCCGGAGTCACCGTCGACCGGCAATGCGGCTCCAGCCAGCAAGCGATTTCTTTTGGCGCTCAAGCAATCCTGGCAAACACCGCTGACCTGATCTTGGCTGGTGGCATGCAGAACATGAGTCAGATCCCGATCGCCTCGGCGATGGTGGTTGGCAAAGAGCTCGGGTTCACCTCGCCGACGAGCGAGTCAAAGAATTGGCTGCACCGCTACGGCGATCAGGAGATCTCCCAGTTCCGCGGCGCGGAGTTGATCGCCGAACGATGGAACCTCTCCCGCGAGGAGATGGAGCAGTTCGCGCTGACCAGTCACGAGCGGGCGCTGGCCGCAATCCGGAGCGGACACTTCGACGACGAGATCGTCGCCGTGGATGGGTTCCGGATTGACGAGGGCCCACGGGAGACGTCGCTGGAGAAGATGGCCGCCCTCAAAACACTGTCGGAGGGTGGCCGGCTGACCGCCGCGGTAGCCAGCCAGATCTCCGACGGCGCCAGCGCGGTGCTGCTGGCTTCCGAACAGGCCGTCAAGGACCACAAGCTCACCCCGCGCGCCCGCATCCACCACATCAGCGCCCGCGGTGCCGACCCGGTATTCATGCTCACCGGGCCGATTCCGGCCACCCGGTACGCACTGGAGAAGACTGGGCTGTCGATCGACGACATCGACACCGTCGAGATCAACGAGGCGTTCGCGCCGGTGGTGTTGGCCTGGCTCAAGGAGATCAAGGCGGACCCGGAGAAAGTCAACCCCAATGGCGGCGCGATCGCACTCGGGCATCCATTGGGCGCCACCGGGGCAAAGCTGTTCACCACCATGCTCCACGAGCTCGAGCGCACCGGCGGCCGTTACGGCCTGCAGACGATGTGTGAAGGCGGCGGCACCGCCAACGTCACGATCATTGAACGGCTCTAACCCATTGCGTCGAGCGTGCAGTGGCTGCGATTCTTTTGAAAATCTTTCGCAGTGGTTTCACGCTCGGCGTGACAGGCCCGCGATGATGTCGTCGACCGTGCGCTGAGCCAGCGAGTCCAGTTCGCGGCGGTTCGCGCGCCGCAGCGGTCCGTGCAGCGCCAGTTCGGCGAACCCGTGCACTGCCGACCAGCAGGGCCACTCGGCGCCGTCCCGTTCTTCGGGCGACAGCGCGCCCGCACCAACCATGGCGTCGAGCGCCTCGACCAGTGCTAAATAGGGTGGTGCGCTGGCTGTTTGGTCGGGCTGGGCGCCGCCGAAAAATGCGACCGCGAACCACCCTGGCTCGTCCAGCGCGAATCTGATGTAGCCAACGCCGACTGCCCGCAGCACCTCAGTTGAGCCCCGCCTGCGCACGGAGGTCTGCATCCTCGCCGTCATGCGATGCTGGATCGCGGTCGCGACGGCCTGTAGTAATGCCTCGCGGTCGGCGAAGTGACGGTAGGCGGCGTTGGGCGAAACCCCAACTCGCCGAGTCGCTTCCCGAATGGTCAGCGCATCGGGCCCCCCGGCACGGGTGAGTTGAAGGCCGGCGTCGATCAACGCCGCGCGCAGATCTCCGTGATGATAGCCGGCCTTTGAGTCAGTCAACCCTTGACCTTCCTCGGGGTCGAAGTGTACGGTGTGAACATTACCAATGTTGACGCCGTAAACATAGTAACGGAGGATTTGTCGTGACAACCGCAGGACTGCCACCAGTCGTAAACCAAGAGGCCTGGCAGCGCGAACTGGATGCGCTGCGGGTCCGGGAGAAGGCGGCCACCCGCGAGCTCGACGCCATCGCCGCACAACGACGACGGTTACCGATGGTCGAGATGGCGGATTACGTATTGGAATCCGAGACCGGCCCGGTGCGGTTAGTCGATGTATTCGACGGGAAACAACAACTCATCGTCTACAACCACATGTGGTTCCCGGGTGAGGAGTGGCAGTGTCCTGGTTGTACTGGATTTACTTCGCAGTTCACCCGGCTTGAGTTTCTGGACAACTACGACGCCCGATTCGTGATCGTCACGCAGGGACCTATCGACGAAGCAATCGCCTACAAGCGGCGGGTGGGTAATCAGATGACCTGGTATTCCACCGCCAATAGTTCGTTCGGTGCAGACGTCGGCGCACCGCCGGGCGGTGGGTTCGCGGTGAATGTTTTTCTGCGTCACGGCGATAAGGTGTACCGCACTTGGCACACCGACGGGCGGGGGTGTGAACAGCTGAGTCACTCGTTCGCATTGATCGATCTACTACCGTACGGCCGCCAGGAAGAGTGGCAGGATTCACCGGACGACTGGCCTCAGTCGCCCACGTATAGCCGCTGGGCAGGCTCTCAGGACATCGCCCGGGCGTACGGCACTGCTGCCGACACCGCGTCTGATGTCGCGTCGTAACCGTTTTCGAAGTGTGTAACAACCAACCAACCAGGAGGGACAACATGACAACCACCACGACCGGCCTGACGACGATCAGCCTGGTGTGCGTGCCGACACCCGAGCAAGACAAGGCGGTCGCGTTCTACGAGTCGCTCGGGTTCGAGAAGCGAACCGACCAGCCGTTCGGTGGCGACTACCGATGGATCGAGGTTTACCCACCCGAGGGCACGACCGGCATCGCGCTTGCCCCACCCCCGCCGGACGGCGGACCGGTGCAACCGACCAACACCGGTATCACGCTGACCACCAGCGACATCGACGCCACCCACGCGGCGATGAAGGAGCTCGGCGTCGACGTCGACGCTCAGGTAGCTCGCATGGGTGAGCCGGTTCCACCGATGTTCTGGTTTCGCGACCCGTCCGGGCACACCCTGATGGTCGTACAGTCCTGACTATGGGTGACCGGTCACTGCACGAGGGCCGCCGCAGCCTGTAGGTGTTTGACGGCTTCGGCGACGATCGTCTGGATCAGCTCGGCGCACGACGGCAGGTCCTCGACGATGCCGGCCACCTGACCGGAAGCCAGCACGCCGGCATCAGTGTTGCCTTCGACGAGGCCGGCTTTGAGCAGCATCGGGGTGTTGGCCGCCATCACCACTTGCGACCAGCTGAGTTCCTTGCCGTGCCGCATCGCCAAGCCGTCGCGGATCATCGACGACCAGGTCATCTGCGACATCTGCTTGAACTTCGCGGCGTTGCGCACGGCCGCGGTGAATCCTCGTGCCCGGGAGCCAGTTTCCAACTTCTCGACCAGCCCGGTGCGCAACACGCGGTGGGGCATGCCATCGACGCGGGTAGTGACGACGGTCCCGTCTAGGCCGGCCTGCAGATAACGTTGCTTGACCGCGTCAGGCACGGTGGAATCCGACGTGAGCAAAAATCGGGTACCCATGGCCACCCCGGCGGCGCCGTAAGACAACCCCGCTGCCAAGCCTCGACCGTCGAAGAAGCCGCCCGCCGCGATAACCGGGATGTTCACCGCATCAAGCACCGACGGCAACAGCAGCGTCGTAGCGATCGGCCCGGTGTGGCCGCCACCCTCGCCGCCCTGCACGATCACCGCGTCAGCGCCCCAAGAAGCCACCTTGCGGGCATGCTTCGCAAGACCCACCGATGGAATCACCACCGCACCGGCGTCTTTCAGCTTGCCGATCAACTCCTGCTTGGGCGCCAGCGCGAAGGATGCTACCTTGACGCCCTCGCGGATCATCAGGTCCACCCGGTCGTCGGCGTCGCCGGCATCGGCGCGGATATTGACACCGAACGGCTTGTCGGTGGCCGCCTTGACCTTGCCGATCGCGGTGGCCAGTTCATCGAGAGTCATAGTGGCCGACGCCAAGATGCCCAGGCCGCCCGCGTTGGCCGTCGCCGAAACCAGGCGGGCGCCGGCGACCCAGCCCATCCCGGTCTGTACCACTGGGTGCTCGATACCGACCAGCTCGGTCAGCGGTGTGCGCAATCTCATGATCGTATCTCTTTATCCCGCAGCGCTTTAGGATCGATGGCCGTACGGATCAGGCGCAATTCATTGTCGGTCGGCAGCCTGGTTTCGTCTGCCTCGTCGAGACCGTGCACCTCGAACGAAGTGTTCTCCCGTACGTCGTTTGGCGAAACACCCGGGTGCAACGTCAGCGCATGCATGGTACGGCTAGGCCCGCTGAAGTCGAACACACCGAGGTTGGATACCACCCGGTACGTGTTGGCGAACCGGAAGGCCGGGTTCTCGTTGTCTACCTTGTCCCAGCCGATTCCGCAGACCACATCGACGGCGTCGCAGAACACTCGCTTCGAATGGTTTCCCACCCAATAGCTGGTGGCGTGGTTGATCGCGTTTCCCGGTGCACCGCGAAGGCCGAACATTTGCCGGGTCGGGTGCTGGAGCGGACCCAACGCCGAAATGTTCTGATTGCCATAGCGGTCAACCTGATTCGCGCCCATCACCACATGCCGTCGTCCCCGGGCCAATGTCTCGAACACTCGACCGAAGGGCATCCAACCTTCGAAGGCCCCACCCGCACCCAGCGCGGGGGTATCCACCAACAACTGAGCCTCTCCGTCTGTCAACAAGATGTCGGGGGAGAAGGTCAAGCGCGCGAGCCGTGCGCCGACCGAGGCCATGTTGGTCATCGGACTGACAAGGATTTCCCCGGCGTCTCTGAACAATTCGGCGCACGCGACCGCGCAGACCTCGCCTCGGGTGCTCGCGGTGTCAGTCACGAAGCTGCCTCCTCTGCGAACTTGCGCACAGCCGCCTGGTATTCGGCTTCGCCGCCGGACAGGTAGGTCTGCACGAACTTCTGCCAACCGTCGTCCGTCGAAGCCGCCTCGGCGTAGTGGCGCTGGAACTTCTCGTCTCGACCGTAATCCGGTGCTGCTGTGGTGAAATGTGCACCGCCGGGCGCTTCCACGACGCCGTCGACCATCATCCGATTCACCAGCAGCGCCTGGGGCGGCACCGCTTTGATCAGCTCTTCGGTTGAGACCAGGCGCTCTACCGACAGATACCGCCTGTCGGCGGACATCAAGAACAGGTCGTCGAAATAGGGATCGATGCCGGTGTATGCGGCGTTGCCTCGCGAGTCACCGAGATTGAGATGCACGAAGGCAGCGTCCAGATGCAGTGCGGGCATTGCGATCAGCGTCTCGTGTCCGCCGTCCGGCGCCGGATACGGTGAACGAATTGTCTCCAGCTCGCCTTCCCAGAAGTCCGGGACCGAGCTGCCGAGCCCGGCGCGGATCGGCAGGAATGGAAGCCGTTGTGCGGCCGCTTGCAGTCCGCAGCGCAGCATGCCCTCGTCCATTTCCCTGGCCTCGATGGATCCGGCGGTGCGGGCCTTGGCAAACCATGGATCGTAGAACGGAGGGGAGTCCAGTGACACGAACCCGTAGTAGGCGCGCTTGACCTTGCCGGCCGAGCACAGCAGGCCGAGGTCGGGCCCACCGTAGGTGACCACGGTCAGGTCCGTGACATCGGTGCGCAGCAGAGCGCGCACGAAAGCCATCGGCTTGCGCCGCGACCCCCAGCCCCCCATACCGATCGTCATGCCGCTGCGCAGTTCCGCGACGGCGTCGTTGAGCGTGGTGCGCTTGTCGCTCATTTCGACTTCTCACCCTTCGCGGTACCGGCGAACGCGTCGCGGTGCTCGTCGGAAACGCCGGCGAGGTTGAGTTCGAAGGTAAAGCCTTGCTCCATGCGGTAACTGGAGTTGACCCGCTGGACGTCGATCAAATTCAACGCCTCTTTGGCCGCGCGGATTACCCGAGTGTCTTTGGCGGCGATGTCGCGGGCCACCCGCAGCGCGGCTTCGTCGAGTTCGTCCCGCGGCACCACCTCGTGCACTGAGCCGAAGTGGTGCAGAGTAGCGGCGTCCGCGGTGGCCGCGGTGAAGAACAGCCGCCGCATCAGGTGCTGTGGCACCAACCGGGACAGATGGGTGGCCGCGCCCAAGGCTCCGCGCTCGACCTCGGGCAACCCGAAGGTCGCATCCTCGGAAGCCACAATCACGTCGGCGTTGCCCACCAGGCCGATGCCGCCGCCGACGCAGAATCCATTGACCGCGGCGATCACCGGCACCGCGCACTCGTAGACCGCCCGGAAGGCGGCGAAGCAGCCCCGGTTGGCGTCAATCAGCGCGGTGAATCCCTCGGTGCGCTGCATCTCCTTGATGTCTACCCCGGCGTTGAATCCGCGGCCCTCTGCGCGCAGGATCACCGCGTGGGTGTCGGGGTTATCGCCGGCGGCGGTTAGGGCGCCGGCGAGTTCAAACCAGCCGCGCGACGGGATGGCGTTGACAGGGGGAAAGTCGACGGTGACCGCGACTATTCCCGGTTCGACGGTGCGGGAGGTGATTGTCATCGAGATCCTCGGCCAGTTCCTTGGGGACGATTACCTAAGCAAGCACTTGCTTGGTACGCTAGCACAGTGACCCGCGCCGAAGCAGACCCCGCGATGAACTTAGGGATCGCAGGCCGGGTGGCACTGGTGACCGGCGGCGTTCGGGGGGTCGGCGCCGGCATCAGTTCAGTCTTGGCCGGCCAGGATGCCACCGTGGTGACTTGCGCCCGGCGCGCGGTCGAGGGCCTGCCCTATGAATTCCACTCGTGCGACGTTCGCGACGAGGAAGCCGTTAAGACGTTGATCGACAAAATCGTCGAGCGACACGGCCGCATCGACCTCGTCGTCAACAACGCCGGCGGTTCGCCGTATGTGCTGACCGCGGAGTCCAGCCCGAAATTCAACCGCAAGATCATCGAACTCAACCTCATTGGTGCTCTGCTGGTTTCGCAGTACGCCAACGACAAAATGCAAGACCAGCCAGGTGGCGGGTCGATCGTCAACATCTGCAGTCTCAGCGGCAGGCGACCGTCGCCGGGCACCGGCGCGTACGGGGCGGCCAAGGCCGGCCTGGAAAGTCTGACCCAGACACTGGCCGTGGAATGGGGGCCTAAGGTGCGGGTCAATGCCTGCGTGGTCGGCATGGTCGAGACCGAACAATCGGAACTGTTCTATGGTGACGCTGAGTCGATCGCCGCGATTTCGCAAAACGTGCCACTCGGACGGCTAGCCAAACCTGCCGACGTTGGATGGGCCGTAGCGTTTTTGGCCTCAGACGCGGCGTCTTACATCAGTGGTGCCTCGTTAGAGGTGCACGGCGGCGGCGAGCCGCCGCACTATCTAGCCACCACGACCGCGAGCGCGATCAAGTAGAGAAGATGAACGGGATGGGTAAAAATGGGGATAGTTGACGGCCGCGTGGTCATCGTCACCGGGGCAGGCGGCGGTATCGGACGCGCGCATGCGTTGGCCTTCGCCGCCGAGGGCGCGCGCGTCGTGGTCAACGACATCGGCGTGGGCCTGGACGGGTCGCCCGCAAGCGGCGGCAGCGCCGCGCAGGGCGTCGTCGACGAGATCACCGCAGCCGGAGGCGAAGCCGTAGCCAACGGCTCCAACATCGCGGACTGGGATCAGGCGGCCACCCTCGTCCAGACCGCCGTTGACACATTCGGCGGTTTGGACGTCCTGGTGAACAATGCCGGCATCGTGCGCGACAGGATGATGGCCAACACCAGCGAGGAAGAGTTCGATGCCGTCATCGCGGTGCACCTCAAGGGCCACTTTGCGGCGATGCGGCACGCGGCGTCGTACTGGCGCGGGCTCTCCAAAGAAGGCAAAACCGTTGAGGCACGGATCATCAACACCAGCTCCGGCGCCGGTCTGCAGGGCAGTGTCGGGCAGGGTAACTACAGCGCAGCCAAGGCCGGCATTGCCGCGCTGACCCTCGTCGCTGCCGCTGAAATGGGTCGTTACGGCGTGACTGTCAACGCGATCGCTCCCTCAGCGCGCACCCGCATGACCGAGACCGTCTTCGCGCAGATGATGGCAACCCAAGACGATGATTTCGACTCGATGGCACCCGAGAACATCTCGCCATTGGTCGTCTGGCTGGGCAGCACCGAATCCCGTGATGTCACCGGGAAGGTGTTCGAGGTCGAGGGCGGCATCATTCGCGTCGCCGAGGGATGGGCACACGGTCCCCAGATCGACAAGGGCGCGAGGTGGGATCCCGCCGAATTGGCCCCGGTCGTCAGCGATCTACTCGCCAAGTCTCGGCCTCCGGTGCCGGTCTACGGCGCCTAGCCCAACAGCCGCCCAGGACCGGCGCGGAACGTGTCCGCCGTCAACGCGATGGCTCAGATCGCGCCACCTAAAGCGGCGACGATCTGGTCGAACGCCTCGACCGGGAACTGCGTGAGTGCGCTGTCCACTTGGCTGATACCGGCCTGAAGCGCTGCATCAATCGTCGCCGAATTGCCGGTCAGCAAGGCTTCGTAAATGTCGTAACCGGCGAATTGCGGAGCCTCGATCAGGTTGCGGAAGTCGACGAACAACTCCGTGCCTAATCCCGGATCCTGCGGCACCGCTGTTCCGTCGTAGCTGACCAGCGTCCAATCTCCGGGGCTGCCTTCGACCACGACTTGGCCCGTGTTGGGCAGGAACTGTTCGTTTTTGACCAGCTCCTGCAGGAGGACGGAAAAATCGGGGTTTTTGACATTCATCATCGTCCAGACAGCGATCCCCCCTTCGCTGGAGAATGCCACGTCGGTGGGGGTGCTGCCGCTGCCCGCGGCGGTGCTGTCGTAGATGGTCTGGACGGCGTTGCCGAAGCTCTCGTCGAACGTCACCCCGTTCACGCTGGGGTCACCCACCTCGGGCACCAATACATCGCCGAATACCCAGGAAAGCGGCGCCAGAAGGTACAAGATGCCCTCGAGGCTGTTCGTCGGGTCGCCCTCGAAGGCGCCGGCCGGGATCTCGTTGAGTCCGGACAAGACCTGGTACGGAACGATATCTCCTTTAGCCGCCAGCTCCGCAAGCAAGGGCGCCGCCGTCTCCTCGCTCCTGATCTCTTGCGATGCGAAGACTCCGGCGATGTTGTGTCCGTACTCCGAGTAGATCGCCTGCGCGACGGTGTCTGCCTGGTCGTAGCCGGTCGTGGTCAGTCCAGTTCCGGGCGGCTGGGTGTCCAGGATGTTGGCCGCGTTGTCGATTGATTGTCCGTGCCGGACGAAGTCCAGGATTATCGATCCGTCATCGGCCCATGCCATCGCCGAGCCGATAGACATCATGGCCGTCGAGAGCAGCCCGATGGCTACATAGCGATATCGATTCCTCATCACTACTCCATTCGCCGCGGCGTCGGGGCAAGGGCAATTTACCGCAGCCAAGCTCTCTGTTCGGGCACATTGGAGTGAACGACTACGCCGGTTCGCACACCACCAGCGGGATGACCCGGTCGGTGGCATCGCGGTAACCCCGATAGGGCGGGTACATCCTGATCAGCGGAGGCCAGTAGCGAGCTCGCTCGTCGTCGGTGGCATCGCGGGCGGAAAGTCGCAGCCGCTCCGAGCGGATCTGTACCTCGACGCTGGGATTCTCTTTGAGGTTCCGGTACCAATTTGGGTTTTCGCTTCGACCGCCGAAAGATGCCGGCAAGATCACCCGGTCGCCATCGCGCAGGTACAGCGCGGGGGTGGTGCGCGGTTCACCCGACTTACGTCCGATCGTGGTCAGCAGAGCCGCCGGAAACCACAGCAACCTGGCGCCAAGCCGGCCGTTCGTGCGTCGGTACACCCAGATATGAGCGCGGGCAAAGTATTTGAGCACGACGGCGAGGAACCGCGAGTTGCGGATCAATCGCTGCCGGGTCACGTCAGCGTGCGGGTTCGCAGACGACGATCGGAATCCGTCGGTCAGTCCAGGATTGGTAGTCGTCGTACGACGGGTACATCTTGACCAGTTCCGGCCAGTAGTGGGCGCGTTCCTCGTCGGTGGCGTCGCGCGCGGTCATGTCGAGTGTCTCTTTTTTGAGTTGGACCGAAACCTTCGGATCAGCCTTGAGGTTGAAATACCACATGGGGTTCTTTTCGGCGCCGCCCTTCGAGGCGGCGACGATCACCCGGTCACCGTCGCGCAGGAAATACAGCGGGCTGACTCGCGGCTGCCCGCTCTTGCGGCCGGTGGTGGTCAACAGGGCGACGGGGATCTTCTGGAACGTCCCGCCAAGCCCTTCCCCGCCACCGCGTCGGTACATGAAGGTGTTGAGGCGAGACATCCATTTGATGAAGAAATCGAAGAACGGCGAATTCAGAAATCGTGGTGGTGATTTCGGCATGCCAGTAATCCTAGGTTCGCTGGATGAACGGGTGGAAGCGGATCCTGATGTGCTGGATGCTGGTCTTCCCGGTCGGGATGACGAATGTTTCGTCCACTCGGGCAGCGACCCGTCGTCCGCCAAAGGACGCCTTGGTCAGCACGTTGTAGACCGCTCGCACCTCATCGCCGTCGATCGTGTACTCGGGCTTCGTCGTCCCCGCGATAACTCGGTACTGTGGTCCGCGATTGAGGCTGCGCCGCAGGTGTTTCCCGGAAAAGCCGGTCTTAACGCCCTGCTCGATCCGAATGCAGTCCGGCGCGAACGGGACCCCATCGCCGTTGTGGTTTGACAATGCGTCTATGTAGGACTGGGCCGCGGCGATGCGGTCGTCGTCGCTGACAGCCATTATTTGGCAGCCACCTCAGATGCGCTCGATGATGGTGCCGGTCGACAGCGCCCCGCCGGCGCACATGGTGATCAGCGCCGTGCTCTGGTCGGATCGCTCCAGCTCGTGCAGCGCGGTGGTGAAGAGCCGGCTGCCGGTGCACCCCACCGGATGCCCCAACGCGATCGCGCCGCCGTTGACGTTGACCCGGGCCATGTCGGCCTCGTGCACCCGCGCCCACGACAGCACCACCGATGCGAACGCCTCATTGATCTCGACGATGTCGATGTCGCCCATCTTCATGCCGGCCTTCTCCAGCACCTTCGCTGTGGACTGCACCGGGCCATCCAGGTGGTAGTAGGGCTCGGCGCCGACCAGCGCCTGGCTGACGATGCGCGCCCGGGGCTTTAAACCGATGGCCTTGGCTTTTTCTTCATCCATCCACAGCACCGCCGCCGCGCCGTCGGAGATCTGCGAGGACGTGCCCGCGGTGTGGATACCACCGTCCAGCACCGGCTTGAGTGAGCTCAAACCCTCCAGCGTGGTGTCGCGCAGACCCTGGTCACGGCTCACCATGTGCCGCTCGCGGGTCGGTTGCTTGTGCTCGTCGAGGACCGGTGCCTCAATTGGTGAGATCTCCCGGTCGAATCGGCCCTCGTCCCAGGCCTGCTTGGCGTGCAGCTGAGAGGCCAGCCCGAACTCGTCGATGTCGGCGCGGGTGATGCCGCGACGTTTGGCGATGCGCTCGGCCGCCTCGAACTGGTTGGGCAGATCAATGTCCCAGGACTCCGCGCGCCAGTTGCGGTCGGGGCCGGCGTTGGCGCCCAGCCCGACGCGGCTCATCGCCTCGATTCCGCAGGCGATGCCGACGTCGATGGCGCCGGCCGCGATCAGCCCGGCGACCAGGTGATTAGCCTGCTGTCCGCTGCCGCACTGACAGTCGACGGTGGTGGCGCCGACGTGCTCGGGCAAACCCAGGGTCAGCCACGCCGTCCGGGTGATGTTGTTGGACTGCTCCGCGTACTGTGTCACGCAGCCGCCGATGACCTGCTCGACGTCGCCGGCGTCGATACCGGCCTTGGCCGCGAGCGCCTTTTGAACCGAGCCCAGTAGTTCGGTGGCGTGCAGCCCGGACAACCATCCGGCGCGCTTGCCGATGGGGCTGCGGGTGGCTTCGACTATTACCGGGTTACCCATGAGGTCAGGCTAGAACACGTTTCATTACCCTGACAAGCGAGGATGCCCCGACGCCTTTTGGTCTGCGGTGAAGGCATGTTTTACTGGAACTAGAACACGTTGCATTGAGGAGCGCACTGATGCCCATCCCCAACTTCCCCGCAGGGTTCGACTTTCTCGATCCGGACGTCAACGTCAAGGGCTTACCGGTCGCCGAGCTGGCCGAACTGCGCAAGGCGCAGCCGATCTTCTGGGTAGACGTACCAGGCGGGACCGGCGGCTTTGGAGACAAAGGCTACTGGGCCATCTCCAAGCACAAAGACGTCAAGGAGATCTCGGTACGCAGCGACGTCTTCTCGAGCCAGCAGGATTGCGCCATTCCGGTCTGGCCGCAGGAGATGACGCGCGAGCAGGTTGATCTGCAACGCAGCGTCATGCTGAATATGGACGCCCCGCACCACACCCGGCTACGCAAAATCATCTCGCG
The DNA here is from genome assembly GCA_963838755.1 of uncultured Actinomycetota bacterium. Taxonomy (GTDB): domain Bacteria; phylum Actinomycetota; class Actinomycetes; order Mycobacteriales; family Mycobacteriaceae; genus Mycobacterium. The sequence continues at coordinate 80,049 of CAWISO010000032.1, forward strand.
CGGTTTCACCCCTCGGGCCGTCGGCCGGCTGCGTGATGAACTAGACGCGCGCGCGCAGAACATTGCCAAGGCTGCCGCCGCTGCCGGCACCGGCGACTTCGTCGAGCAGGTCTCGTGTGAGCTGCCGCTGCAGGCCATCGCCGGTCTGCTGGGTGTTCCGCAGGACGACCGCGACAAGATCTTTCGGTGGTCCAACGAGATGACCGGCAACGAGGATCCCGAGTACGCCCACATCGACCCGGCGGCGTCGTCAGTTGAGTTGATCACCTACGCGATGCAGATGGCCGAGGACCGCGCCAAGAACCCCGGTGAAGATATCGTCACCCAGCTGATCGAGGCCGACATCGAGGGTGAAAAGCTCTCCGATGACGAGTTCGGGTTCTTCGTCGTGATGCTCGCAGTCGCCGGCAACGAGACCACGCGTAACTCCATCACGCACGGAATGATCGCGTTCTCGGAGAACCCCGACCAGTGGGAGCTGTTCAAGAAAGAGCGCCCGGACACCGCGCCGGACGAAATCGTCCGCTGGGCCACTCCCGTCACCGCATTTCAGCGGACCGCGCTCGAGGACTACGAATTGTCCGGTGTGCAGATCAAAAAGGGCCAGCGGGCGGTGATGTTCTACCGCTCGGCCAACTTCGACGACGAGGTGTTCGAAGATCCGTTCTCATTCAACATCTTGCGGAATCCCAACCCGCACGTCGGGTTTGGCGGCACCGGTGCGCACTACTGCATTGGCGCCAACTTGGCGAAGATGACGATCAGTCTGATCTTCAACGCCGTGGCCGACCACATGCCGGATCTGAAGCCGATCTCGAAGCCCGAGCGGCTGCGGTCAGGGTGGCTCAACGGCATCAAGCACTGGCAGGTTGACTACACCGGAAAGTGCCCGGTGGCGCACTGATGGACTTCACGCCCGACCCGGCGCAGCAGGCTGTTGCCGACGTGGTCACGTCGGTGCTGGAGAGGGATTTGAGCTTCGACGCGCTTGTCGCCGGCGGCGTCACTGCGCTGCCGGTGCCCGAGCGTCTGGGTGGCGACGGCGTCGGGCTGCCCGAGGTCGCGACGGCGCTGACCGAGATCGGTCGCCACGGCTTGATCAGTCCTGCGCTGGCCACCCTGGGGTTGGCTACTGTGCCGCTGCTGGACGTGGCGACCGAAGACCAGCAGGACCGCTACTTCGGCGGGGTGGCCAAGGGCTCGCTGCTTACCGCCGCACTGAACGAACCCGGCACCGCGTTGCCGGAGCGGCCGACAACGACCTTTGTGCACGGTCGACTCTCCGGCACCAAAGTCGGTGTCGGGTATGCCGAAAACGCCGAGTGGATGATCGTTACAGCCGACAGCGAAGTCGTCGTGGTATCGCCGAACGCCGAGGGCGTGCAACTGGCCAAGACGCCGACATCTAACGGATCCGACGAATACGTCGTCACGTTTTCCGATGTCGCGGTGAGTGAAAGAGACGTTCTGACCGGTGCGACCGTGCAGCGGGTAAACCAGCTGGCGATGGCCGCAATCGGTGCCTACGCTGCCGGCCTGGTCGCCGGCGCGTTGCGGTTGACGGCCGACTATGTGGCGAGTAGGCACCAGTTCGGCAAGCCGCTGTCCACCTTCCAGACCGTCGCCGCGCAGCTCGCCGAGGTCTACATCGCCTCGCGCACGATCGATTTGGCGTCGACGTCGGTGATCTGGCGACTGGCGCAGGGACGTGACGCCAGCGATGACCTGGACGTGCTCGGCTACTGGATCGCCTCGCAGGCGCCGCCGGTGATGCAAATCTGCCACCACCTGCACGGCGGGATGGGCATGGATATCACCTACCCGATGCACCGGTACTACTCCACGATCAAAGACCTGACCCGACTGCTGGGCGGCCCTTCGCGTCGCCTCGATCTGGTGGGAGCGCAATGTTCATCGACCTGACCCCGGAGCAGCGCCAGCTGCAAGCCGAGCTGCGCCAATACTTTTCGAACCTCATCTCGTCTGACGAGATGAAAGCGATGGAGCAAGACCGCCACAACGCCGCCTACCGAGCGGTGATCCGGCGGATGGGCCAAGACGGCAAGCTTGGTGTCGGATGGCCAAAAGAGTTCGGCGGCCTGGGCTTTGGTCCGATCGAGCAGCAGATCTTTGTGAACGAGGCCCATCGGGCCGATGTGCCACTACCAGCCGTTACCCTGCAGACCGTAGGGCCCACACTTCAGGCGTTCGGCAGTGAGACGCAGAAGAAGAAGTTCCTGCCCGCGATCCTGGCCGGTGAGGTGCACTTCGCGATCGGCTACACCGAGCCGGAGGCCGGCACCGACCTGGCGTCGTTGCGGACCACGGCGGTGCGTCAGGGCGACGAGTATATCGTCAACGGCCAGAAGATCTTCACCACGGGCGCCCATGACGCCGACTACATCTGGCTGGCCTGTCGCACCGACCCGGAAGCCGTGAAGCACAAGGGTATTTCCATTCTGATCGTCGACACGAAAGATCCCGGTTACTCGTGGACACCGATCATCTTGTCCGACGGCGCCCACCACACCAACGCCACCTACTACAACGATGTCCGGGTGCCGGCCGACATGCTGGTCGGTGATGAGAACGCCGGGTGGCGGCTGATCACCACCCAGTTGAACAACGAGCGGGTGATGCTCGGCCCCGCCGGGCGGGTCGCCGGTATCTACGACCGGGTGCATGCTTGGGCATCTAAGCCAGGTGGCGACGGCGTCACGCCGATCGATCACCACGACGTCAAACGCGCGCTCGGTGAGATCTATGCGATGTGGCGGATCAACGAGTTGCTCAATTGGCAGGTGGCCGCCGCCGGCGAGGACATCAACGTGGCCGATGCGGCGTCCACAAAAGTCTTTGGCACGGAGCGAATTCAGTACATCGGCCGACTTGCCGAAGAGGTCGTTGGCAAGTACGGCAACCCCGCCGAGCAGGATACCGCCGAGCTGCTCGAATGGCTCGACTCGCAGACCAAACGAAATCTCGTCATCACATTCGGCGGCGGCGTCAACGAGGTCATGCGCGAGATGATCGCGGCCGCGGGCCTCAAGGTGCCGAGAGTGCCTAGATGACCGACATTCACCAGGCCGTCGCAGAGATCAAAGCGGCCGGTGACCCCAAGCCGCGTGCCGGCCGCGACCCGGTAAACCAGCCGATGATCAACAACTGGGTGGAGGCGATCGGCGATCGCAACCCGATCTATGTCGATGACGCCGCTGCCTGTGCCGTCGGCCATCCGGGAATCGTCGCTCCACCGGCGATGATTCAGGTCTGGACGATGTTCGGCTTGGGCGGAGAACGTCCACAGGACGACCCTTTGGGCCCCATGATGAAGCTGTTCGACGACTCCGGCTACATCGGAGTAGTCGCCACCAACTGCGAGCAGACCTATCACCGATACCTGCAGCCTGGCGAGCAAGTCAGCGTCAGCTCCGAGATGGGTGACGTCATCGGGCCGAAGCAGACTGCTCTGGGCGAGGGCTGGTTCATCAACCAGCACATCATCTGGCAGGTCGGTGACGAGGACGTTGCCGAAATGAATTGGCGTATCCTAAAATTCAAACCCCGCGAGTCCGATTCGGCGGCTTTGGTGCCCGAAGATCTCGACCCCGAGGCAATGATGCGGCCTTCGCTGTCACGCGATACGGCGTTCTTCTGGGAAGGCGTCAACGCGCACGAGTTACGGATTCAATTGCGCCCGGATGGCAGCCTGCAACACCCGCCGGCGCCTGCAGTCTGGCAGGACAAAGCCCAACCGATCGACTACGTGGTGGCCAGCGGCAAGGGCACCGTGTTCAGCTTCGTGGTGCACCACGCGCCGAAGGTCCCGGGCCGCACGCTGCCATTCGTCATTGCGCTCGTCGAACTCGAGGAGGGCGTGCGCATGTTGGGTGAGCTTCGCAACGTCGATCCCGCCGCGGTGAGAATCGGAATGCCGGTGCACGCAATCTATATCAACTTCCCCGCCAGCGGTAGCGGTCCGCAATGGACCCTGCACGCGTGGGAGCCGGACGCATGAGCGTCCCGGTTGTCGACGCAGGGACCGTGCTGCCCGAACTCAAGCTCTACGGCGACCCAACCTTCATCATCTCGACGGCGCTGGCCACCCGTGACTTCCAGGACGTGCACCACGACCGGGACAAGGCGCAGGCCAAGGGCTCGAAGGACATCTTCGTCAACATCCTCACCGATACCGGTCTGGTACAGCGTTATGTCACTGACTGGGCTGGACCGTCGGCATTGATCAAGTCGATCGGGCTGCGGCTCGGTGTGCCGTGGTACGCCTACGACACGGTGACCTTCTCCGGCGAGGTCACCTCAGTGCAGGACGGCTTGGTTACAGTAAAGGTGTTCGGCCGCAATAGCCTTGGCGATCACGTCATTGCGACGGTTACCCTCACGATGGGTGATGCTTGATGTCGCCGGGCTTGCTCAGCGGTCGCGCCGCCATCGTCGGCATTGGTGCCACTGACTTCTCCAAGGACTCCGGTCGAAGCGAGTTGCGGCTCGCCGCCGAGGCGGTGCACGACGCGCTCGACGACGCCGGGCTGGGCCCCGCTGACGTCGATGGTCTGACCACCTTCACCATGGACACCAATAAGGAAATCGCCGTAGCGCGCGCGGCGGGGATCGGTGAGCTGAAGTTCTTCTCTCAGATCCACTATGGCGGCGGCGCCGCGTGCGCGACCGTCCAACATGCCGCGATGGCCGTCGCGACCGGTATTGCCGACGTTGTGGTGGCGTACCGGGCTTTCAACGAGCGCTCCGGCATGCGCTTCGGCCAGGTGCAGACCCGGTTGGTGGGTGATGCGAGAGCCCAAGCTGATTCGACGGCGGCGGACAATTCCTTTTCGTATCCGCATGGGCTTTCCACACCGGCGGCGCAGGTGGCGATGATCGCCAGGCGGTATATGCAGATGTCCGGGGCGACCAGCCGGGACTTTGGCGCGATCTCGGTGGCTGACCGCCGCCACGCCGCGAAGAATCCGAAGGCATACTTCTACGAGAAGCCGATAACTATTGAGGACCATCAGAATTCGCGCTGGATTGCTGAGCCGTTGCGCCTGCTGGACTGCTGCCAGGAGACTGATGGCGCTGTCGCGATCGTCGTGACATCGGTTGAGCGCGCGCGCGACCTCAAGCAGCGGCCGGCGATCATCGAGGCCGCGTCACAGGGCTCCAGCCCCGACCAGTACACGATGGTCAGCTATTACCGACCCGAGCTCGGCCTGCCGGAGATGGGCCTGGTGGGCCAGCAGTTGTGGCAGCAGTCCGGCTTAAAGCCGTCGGATATCCAGACCGCGGTGCTCTACGATCACTTCACTCCGTTCACGCTGATTCAGTTGGAGGAGTTGGGATTCTGCGGCAAGGGTGAAGCCAAGGACTTCATCGCCGACGGCGCCATCGAAATCGGCGGGCGACTACCCATCAACACACACGGCGGACAACTCGGCGAGGCCTACATCCACGGCATGAACGGCATCGCGGAGGGCGTGCGGCAATTGCGCGGCACATCGGTCAACCCGGTACCCGACGTCGAGCATGTGCTCGTGACCGCAGGCACCGGCGTTCCCACCTCAGGCCTGATCCTCGGCTAGGCCCGGTGCATCGCGCCCTTCGCCGAGCGTCGCGTTAGCGTGTCAATCGATGCTGAGCGTCACCCGACGTCGACCTACTAGCCCAGCGCTATCCGGGCCGCCGCGGTATCCGCCAAGCTCGGACCACCCTCAGCCTCGTTGATGCAGGCGCTCAGTCGCCCAAAGAGACATGGCTTCGACTGCTGCTCATTCAGGCAGGTCTGCCTCGTCCGCGGACACAGATCGCCGTGCACGATCAAAACGGCAACACAGTCGCCTACCTCGATATGGGTCGGGACGACGTGAAAGTCGCAGTCGAGTATGACGGCGATCAACATCGCACCGATAAGCGCCAATACACGTGGGATATCCGTCGACTTGAGCTTGTCGCGCGTCTTGGCTGGATCGTCGTCCGGGTGGTCGCCGGCGATAGGCCGGCCGACATCATCCAACGGGTTCGGTCTGCATTGGTCCAGCGAGCGTCACGCTAGCGGTCCACTCAGCGGTCGACGCCACACCAGCGTGACGCTCGGCGTACGACCCAGTTACGCAGGAATTAACTCCACCCCGCTGAGCACCACCGCGTCCTCGCGGGCGGGTGCGACGACGCTGGCGAGCAGCCGGCCGTCGTCTTTCCAGACGGCGGCCTTCAGTGTCTCGCCCGGGTAGGCCACCCCGGTGAAACGGGCGCCGTAGGACCCGACGGCGGCGACATCAGCATCCAGTAGCGCGTCGACAAGCGTCTTGCAGGTCATGCCGTAAGTGCACAAGCCGTGCAGGATGGGCTGCGGAAAGCCCGCGGCAGCGGCGAATTCGGGATCCGAGTGCAACGGATTGCGATCGCCGCAGAGCCGGTAGAGCAGAGCTTGCTGCGGCAGCACGGGTATGTCCAGCTCGAGATCCGGTGACCTGTCCGGCGCGGCAGCAGACGGTGATGGCCCGCGCTCCCCGCCGAACCCACCTTCGCCACGCGCGAAGATCGACCGCTTCTGTGTCCACAGCGGCGTCCCGTCCGGCGAGGTCACCGTGGTCTCAGACCAGATCACGGCGGCCTTGCCCTTGTCCCAGATATCGGTGAATCGGGTTACGGCCTTCGCGGAGCCAGACGGTGGCAGCGGCGCCGGCACGGTCACCTGTTCACTGGCGTGCAAAACCTTGCCTAGCTCGATGTCGATGCCGGGAAACTGCACAGTCGGCGGCGTGGTGGCATGAAACGTGGCCGCCACGTTGCCGAACGTCGGCAGCACCTGCGGGGTGTCATCGACCAGGTAACGCAGCTCGCGTGGGTCCATCGGGTCGGCGCCCGCACCCAATCCGAGGTGGTAGAGCTGCACATCGCTGCTGTGCCAAGAAAATTCGATCGGATCGAGTTCGGCGGCCAGTGCGACGTCGGGGTTGATGGGCATCTCAGGCCTCGTCAGCGATGTGCAGTGCGGCCAAGTAGCCGAACGTCATCGCAGGACCGATGGTGCCGCCTGGCCCGGGATAGGTATGTCCCATCACCGGGGCGCTGACGTTGCCAGCCGCGTAAAGGCCATCGATGATGCTGCCGTCGTCGCGCAATGCGCGACCGTGCTCGTCGGTGCGGACGCCGCCCTTGGTTCCCAGGTCGCCGGGCACCATCTTGGCGGCGTAGTACGGCGGATGACTGATCTCGCCGAGGTTCGGGTTCGGCTTGTTGGTGGGATCGCCGTAGTACCTGTCGTAGGCGCTCTCGCCGCGGTGGTAGTCGCTGTCGACGCCCGAGCGTGCGAAGCCGTTGAAACGCTCAACCGTCTCGGCGAACTCGTCGACCGGCAGGCCGGCTTTGGCTGCCAGCTCCTCGATCGAATCGGCCTGGGCAATTACGCCGGATTCCAGCCATTTGCGCGGAATACGTTGTCCTGGCTGCAATCCTGCGAAGATGTACCGGTCACGGTACTGCTGGTCGAAAACCAGCCACGCCGGGATATTCTCACCAGGCCCCGGGCCTTGTCCGTGCTCGCCTCCGTACATGTGGTGGCACGCCTCGACATAAGGCATGGATTCGTTCATGAATCGCTTGCCCGACATGTTGACGATGATCGAGCCGGGCGAATTGCGCTCCGACAATGCGAACCACGGTGCGCCGACCAGCGGAACGGTCGGACCCCACCATGCGTCTTCCATGAGTTCGAGTGCTGCGCCGAGCTTTTCAGCAGCCAGGATGCCGTCGCCGGTGTTGGCCTTCGCGCCGACCGTCCACTGTGTGGTGATAGGTGCGCGCTGGTATTTGACCCGCATCTGTTCGTTGTGTTCGAATCCGCCGGAGCCGAGAATCACGCCTTTTCGGGCCCGAATCAGTTGAGGATCACCGGATTCAGGCGTCGTGGTGTCGCGCACGTAGACGCCGCGAACCGCGCCGTCTTCCACGTAAAGGTCGGTCAGCGCTGTGTTGAGCCGCACCGGGACGCCGGCCTCTCGCAGCCCGATCCGCAGCGGAGCGATCAGGGCGCGGCCCATGCCGACCAGGTTCTGGCCGGTCGCCTTGGCCCACATGGTCCGCGCACCCACCTTCAGGCTGCGCAGCACTCCGCGCGGATGACGCTTGAGCTGGTTCAATCGTACGTAGTCCTGTTGCATGACAACGACGTTGAGCGGGACCTTGCCGTAGGGCGGCTCCAGCCTGGGCATGTCAACTCCGAGTTTCTTGGCGTTAAACGGCTTCGGTTCGACGGACCGGCCACCCGCCCGCCCGCCCGGGGCCTCGGGATAGTAGTCGGAGTATTGGGGCACCCAACACATCTTCAGCGGCGTGTGCTTCAGCACGAACGACAGCATCTCGGGCCCGCGTTGCAGATAGGTGTCGATACGTTCGGGTTCGACGACGTCGCCGATGATTCCGTGCAGATAGGTGCGGGCCGCTTCCGGCGTGTCCTTGACGCCGTCACGCTCGAGGACCTGATTGTTGGGAATCCACACTCCGCCCCCCGAGCGCGCAGTGGAGCCGCCGTAGTGGGCGGCCTTCTCGATGACTATTGTCGAAAGACCCCGGTGGGCGGCAGCGAGGGCAGCAACCATGCCGGCGCCGCCGCTCCCGACCACGACGACGTCGAACTCCTGAGCTGTCATGTAGAACACGTTATAGAATTGCCGGGGCTGGGCGCTACCGCCCCGGTCACACCAACGAGGGGACTTCGGCTAAATGATCCCGGTTGCCACCCGTGATGAGCTGGCCGCCGACCTCGCGCAAGCCGAGCGGAGCCGCCAGCCGATCGCGCCGTTGACGGCCGCGCACCCCGAGATCGACGTCGTGGACGCCTACGAGATCCAGCTGATCAACATCCGCCAGCGGGTCGCCGAGGGCGCCCGGGTAGCGGGACACAAGGTGGGTCTGTCCTCGCTGGCGATGCAGCAGATGATGGGCGTCGACGAGCCGGATTACGGACATCTGCTCGACGAGATGCAGGTTTTCGAGGACACCCCGGTCAAAACGGCCCAGTATTTGTACCCGCGGGTGGAAGTGGAGGTCGGGTTCATCCTGGCCCACGACCTGCCGGGCGCAAACTGCACCGAAGACGACGTGCTCAAGGCTACTGAAGCTTTGGTGCCGTCCATCGAGCTGATCGACACCAGGATCACCGACTGGAAAATCGCACTGTGCGACACCATCGCCGACAACGCCTCCTCGGCGGGCTTCGTGCTGGGCGCGGCGCGGGTGGCGCCGAAGGATATCGACATCACCGCGATCGACGCGGTACTGACCTGCAACGGTGAGGTGGTAGCCAAGGGCCGCAGCGACGCCGTGCTGGGCAACCCGGTGACCGCGGTGGCGTGGCTGGCCCGCAAAGTGGAAAGCTTTGGTGTGCGGCTCCGGGCCGGTGACATTGTCTTACCGGGCTCGTGCACCCGAGCCATCGACGCCCGACCCGGCGACAACTTTGTCGCTGAGTTCGCCGGCCTGGGGTCCGTCCGGTTATCGTTCGAATAGAGGAGCAAACATGCCGTCCAAGGCGAGCGTGGCCATTGTCGGGTCGGGCAATATCAGTACCGACTTGCTCTACAAACTGCTGCGCTCGGAGTGGCTGGAACCGTGCTGGATGGTGGGCATCGACCCGGAAAGCGAAGGGCTGGCGCGAGCGCGCAAGCTGGGGCTGGAGACCACCCACGAGGGCGTCGACTGGCTGTTGGCCCAGTCCGAGAAACCCGACCTGGTGTTCGAGGCCACCAGCGCCTACGTCCATAAGGACGCCGCGCCGAAATATGCCGAAGCGGGAATTCGCGCTATCGACTTGACGCCGGCTGCCGTCGGTCCGGCCGTCATCCCGCCGGCGAACCTGCGGGAGCATCTCGATGCGCCGAACGTCAACATGATCACCTGCGGCGGCCAGGCAACCATCCCGATCGTGTACGCGGTCTCGCGGGTTGTCGAAGTGCCCTACGCAGAGATCGTGGCGTCGGTTGCTTCAGCCTCAGCGGGGCCGGGCACCCGCGCCAATATCGACGAGTTCACCAAGACCACCAGCAAGGGCGTGGAAACCATCGGCGGCGCCACACGCGGTAAGGCGATCATCATTTTGAATCCGGCCGAGCCGCCGATGATCATGCGTGACACCATCTTCTGCGCGATCCCCGAGGACGCCGACCGCAATGCGATCGCCAAATCCATCCGCGATGTGGTCGCCGAGGTGCAGACCTACGTGCCCGGGTACCGGCTGCTCAACGAGCCGCAGTTCGACGACCCGTCGCTACACTCCGGTGGCCAGGCCCTGGTTACCACCTTTGTCGAGGTCGAGGGTGCCGGCGATTACCTGCCCCCGTATGCGGGCAACCTCGACATCATGACCGCCGCGGCCACCAAGGTGGGCGAGGAGATCGCGAAGGAGTCCCTGTCCGCGACGGCGCGAGGAGCAAAGGCATGAGCACCCGGGAGATCTTCTTCAACTCGATCTGGGACGTTCGGATGACCGACACGTCGCTGCGGGACGGTTCGCATCACAAGCGCCACCAGTTCACCAAGGACGAGGTGGGTGCCATCGTGGCCGCCTTGGACACTGCGGGTGTGCCGGTCATCGAGGTCACCCACGGTGACGGGTTGGGTGGCTCGAGCTTCAACTACGGATTCTCCAAGACGCCCGAGCAGGAACTGATCAAGCTGGCCGCGGAGACGGCCAAAGAGGCCAAGATCGCCTTCCTGATGCTGCCCGGAGTGGGCACCAAGGAGGACATCAAGGAGGCCCAGAACAATGGCGGGTCGATCTGCAGGATCGCCACCCATTGCACCGAGGCCGACGTGTCGATACAGCACTTCGGCCTGGCCCGCGAGCTGGGGCTGGAAACCGTCGGATTTCTGATGATGGCGCATACCATTCCGCCGGAGAAACTGGCCGCGCAGGCGCGCATCATGGCCGACGCCGGATGCCAGTGCGTGTACGTGGTCGACTCCGCTGGAGCGCTGGTCCTCGAAGGGGTGCGCGACCGGGTGGCAGCACTCGTCGCCGAACTCGGCGACGACGCCCAAGTCGGCTTCCATGGCCATGAAAACCTCGGACTGGGGGTCGCGAATTCGGTCGAGGCCGTGCGCGCGGGTGCCAAGCAGATCGACGGCTCGTGCCGCCGGTTCGGCGCGGGTGCTGGCAACGCGCCCGTAGAAGCCCTGATCGGGGTGTTCGACAAGATCGGCGTCAAGACGGGTATCGACTTCTTCGATATCGCCGACGCCGCCGAGGACGTGGTACGGCCTGCCATGCCGGCCGAATGCCTGCTCGACCGCAATGCCCTGATCATGGGGTACTCCGGGGTCTACTCGAGCTTCCTCAAGCACGCTGTTCGCCAGGCAGAGCGCTACGACGTCCCGGCCCACCAGCTGCTGCACCGGGCGGGTCAGCGCAAACTCATCGGCGGTCAGGAAGACCAGCTCATCGATATCGCGCTGGAGATCAAGCGCGAACAAGCCGCAAACGGCCGGGAGGCCGTTACACATTAGCCTCACAGCTTCAGCAAAGGCTGCGGTAACGCGTCCGTGGGTACCCTCGATTACTACATCGAAGCAATCGCCAGTGCCCAAAGGAGCTAATCGATGACCACGACTTCTGGAAACCCGAGGTCCCGTCGCCGCGGACTGTATGGTCTGCTCGCTGGTGGTCTGCTGACTGCAGCCGCCTCGACGCTGATTGCGTTGCCCCTGGCAAGCCCAGCGAACGCCCAATGCAATCAGACGGTGGGTAATTCCATCGACCAGTATCTACAGCGGCATCCCGACCTCCACCAACAGCTGCAGGCCAAGTCGCAGGAAGAGGGTGACAACGGCAACGTCATGGATTACCTGAATCGGCATCCAGACGTGCGGCAGCACCTGATCGACCTGTCGCAGCAGTGCGCGCCATAGCCGCGGAGTGAGCGACCCTCGTCGGTGACTGCCCGCGCCAACACGCGGAATGTTCGCCCATTGACGAAAAATAGAACACGTTCTAGCGTCAAGGCGTGTCCGCTCCTCTCTGCTCTGAGCCGCTAATCTCCGCAATTGCCGAAGCCGAAAAACTGGTTGCCGCCGCACCGCATATCGAGACCGAAGCCGATTTGCTCGAGGGGTTGCAATATCTGGCGGGGTGTGTGGCTGCCTGCACGCATATGGTGTTCGACTACGAGCGGGATCACCCGATGCTGCTGTCGGGCACCGGACCGTTCACCAAGATGGGCTTGGACAACCCGGACACCCTCTACTTCGGCTGCCGGGTCCAACCAGACCACGATTATCTGATCACCGGCGTCCGCGGCACCACCACCGACCTGAGCTTCCAGTTGCTGGGCGGTGAGTACACGGACGACAACGTGCCCGCCAGCCAGGCCGCGTTCGACGACCGTGAGCTTGAGATCGCGGCGGACGGCAGCTTCCAATGGCAGGTGCGACCGAACAGCCCCGGCCAGCTGGTGATCCGCGAGGTCTACGGAGATTGGTCGCAGCGGCGCGGCACCGTGGCGATCGAACGCCTGGACACCGCAGGCACCGCACCACCGCCATTGACCCGCGCTGTTATCGAAAAGCGTTACGCCACAGCAGGAAAACAACTCGTCAACCGCATCAAGACCTGGCTGCAGTTTCCGCAGTGGTTCTATCTTGACATTCCAGCCAACACCATGGTCCCACCACGCTTAACTCCGGGCGGTCTGGCCACGCAGTACTCCACTGTCGGGCATTTCGAGCTGCGGCCCGATCAGGCCCTGGTCATCACGCTGCCGGTGACCGATGCGCCCTACCTCGGCTTCCAGCTGGGCAGCATGTGGTACATCTCGCTGGATTACATCAACCACCAAACATCGCTGAATTCCGGCCAGGCGCAAGCCGATCCCGACGGCAAGATCCGGATCGTGGTCGCCGACAAAAACCCCGGCGTCACCAACTGGGTCGAAACCCTGGGGCATCGACGTGGATTCCTGCAGTTCCGTTGGCAGCGGGTCTCGCGCCAGCTCACCGAGGCCGATGGACCCAGCGTAGAGCTGGTCGACATCGACGCTGTCTCGGCCGCGTTGCCATACTACCAGGACAACAAAATTTCTGAAGATGCCTGGCGTGCACGAATTGCACAGCGCCAGCAACAAATTGCGGCAAGGATGCTGGGATGACCAGAATGCTCGAGGGCAGGGTGGTGGTGATCAGTGGCGTCGGCCCAGGCTTAGGCACGACGCTGGCGCACCGATGCGCACGCGAGGGAGCCGACCTAGTGCTGGCTGCTCGCACCCCCGAGCGCCTCGACGACGTCGCCAAGCAGATCGCCGACGACGGGGGCCGGGCGGTGACGGTGCGCACCGACATAACCGACGACGATCAGGTCGCCAATCTCGTCGACGCCACCATGGAGGCCTACGGCAAAGCCGACGTGCTGATCAACAACGCGTTCCGGGTGCCATCGATGAAGCCATTGGCCGGCACCACATTTCAGCACATCCGCGATGCGATCGAGCTGAGCGCCCTCGGGGCGCTGCGACTCATCCAGGGTTTCACGCCCGCGCTGGCCGAGTCGAAAGGCTCGGTCGTAAACGTCAACTCCATGGTGATCCGGCACTCGCAGGCAAAGTACGGTGCCTACAAGATGGCGAAGTCGACGCTGCTGGCCATGTCCCAGTCGCTAGCCACCGAGCTGGGAGAGAAAGGCATCCGCGTCAATTCCGTTGCACCCGGCTATATCTGGGGTGACACGTTGCAGGGCTACTTCAACCATCAGGCCGGCAAGTACGGCACCACGGCAGAGCAAATCTATCAGGCCACCGCGGCGAACTCCGACCTCAAGCGACTGCCGACCGAGGACGAGGTAGCGTCGGCGATTCTCTTCATGGCCAGCGACCTGTCCAGCGGCATCACCGGCCAGACGCTCGATGTCAACTGCGGGGAGTACCACACCTGATGCGCGCCGAACGCACCGACATCGCAACCGTCGACGAACTGCATGCCTCGGCGACCAAAATGGTCGGCCTCGACGACTTCGGTGCCGACGACGACAACTATCGTGAAGCGCTGGGCGTGCTACTGGACTCGTACCGACGGGACGCCGGCCTTACCGTGTTGGGCAGCAAGATGAATCGGTTCTTTCTGCGTGGCGCGCTAGTGGCCAGGCTGCTGTCCGAATCCGCCTGGAAGCAATACCCGCAACACGTCGACGTCGGTGTCGAACGGCCGATCTTCGTCACGGGCCTGGTACGAACCGGGACCACTGCACTGCACCGACTGCTCGGTGCCGACCCGGCCCACCAGGGTCTGCATATGTGGCTGGCCGAATTCCCGCAGCCGCGTCCGCCACGCGACACCTGGGAATCCAACCCGCTGTATCGCCAACTCGACGCGCAGTTCACCCAGCACCATCAGGAGAACCCGGGTTACACCGGCCTGCATTTCATGGCCGCATACGAGCTGGAGGAATGCTGGCAGCTGTTACGGCAGTCGCTGCATTCGGTGTCTTACGAGACGCTGGCGCACCTGCCCAGCTACTCCAAGTGGCTGTCGCAGCAGGACTGGACGCCGGCGTATCGCCGGCACCGCAAGAACCTTCAGCTGATCGGACTCAACGACGCCGACAAGCGGTGGGTGCTCAAAAATCCCAGCCATCTCTTCGCGCTGGACGCGCTGATGTCGACCTACCCCGACGCACTCGTCATCCAGACGCATCGACCGGTCGAGACGATCATGGCGTCGATGTGCTCACTGGCGCAGCACACCGCCGAAGGCTGGTCGACGACCTTCGACGGCGCGCAGATCGGCGCTGACGCAATGGAAACCTGGTCGCGGGGCCTGGAGCGGTTCAACACTGCCCGCGCCAGATATGACCCGGCTCAGTTCTACGACGTCGACTACCGCGAATTGATCGCCGACCCGCTCGCCACGGTGGCCGAGATCTACCGCCACTTCGACATCCCGCTGACCGACCAGGCTCGGCAGGCCATCGAAAGAAGCCATGCCGAAAGCCAATCCGGCGAACGCGCACCCAAACACAAGTATTCGCTGGCCGACTATGGGCTGACTGCCGAAGAAGTCAAGGAGCGCTTCGCCGGGCTGTAGTGGCTAGCCGTCGCCGGGCGGAGGAGCGCTGGACACCGCGTCCAGACAACCCTCGGCGACGGCATGTTCGATGCTGTCGGCCAGCTTCGGGCAGGACTGGGTCCGCGCGCTGTGCTCACCGGAAGCCCGCAACTCGGCGAAAAAGGCGCAGCGCTGGGTGGCTTCGGTGTTCCACTGCACCGCGGTATGTCCCGGTCCGAGGCGCTTGACGTTGACCGTGGCATGACAAAACCGGCAGTCCACCGGCTGCAGACCCGACGTCAGGTAGCGGGTGCGGTCGGCCTGCGTGGCCTCACGTACCGCGGCGGCGCGCTCTGGGTCATCGGCGAAAGC
Organism: uncultured Actinomycetota bacterium; assembly: GCA_963838755.1. Classification (GTDB taxonomy): domain Bacteria; phylum Actinomycetota; class Actinomycetes; order Mycobacteriales; family Mycobacteriaceae; genus Mycobacterium. The sequence continues at coordinate 95,466 of CAWISO010000032.1, forward strand.
CGTTGCCTTAGACCAGGATCCACTGCGCTGGCCACCAACGGCCGGTGTCGGCTCGTCGTGGTGGTCGTGATCACCATGGAGCATCAGCATCGACCGGGCCAGCCGATCGACGTCGGGCGGCTCCTCTCGCCGGCGCGGAGTCATGTCGCCGGCTGCTCCGCCTTCGTTTCTTGGACCTCTGTGTCAGAGGCCTGCCGTTGCAGGTTCTCTTCGACCTCGACGTGCCACTTTTCGTTGGCGATGGTCGTGTCCACCTCGATCTCGAAGCGGTCCGTCATATCCGGTGTGACGTCGGCGATGTCGACGTAGAACTGCTGATACCACCGCCGCATCTGGTAGACGGCACCGTCCTCCTCGACCAGCAGCGGGTTGTCGATGCGGGTCTTGTGCCGCCAGATCTCGACGTCCTGCAGGAAGCCCTTGCTGACGCCTTCGGTGAAGACTTTGGCCAGCTTGTCGGTCATCGCCTCGTCCATGCCCTTGGGCTTCTCGACAATCACACCCCACTGCAGCACAAACGAGTCCTGGGTCACCGGGTAATGGCAGTTGATCAGGATCGACTCGGCCTTGTAGTCGCCGTACTTGTTGTGCAGCCAGTTGATCATGAACGACGGGCCGAAGTAGGACGCCTCCGAATCCAGGTGCGCCTCACCGTATGAGGTGCCCAGATCGTTGACGTCGGGCCGCCCGACGTTGTGCAGATACTGCGAGGCGATGTGGCCCTCGAAGACGTTCTTGAAGTACGTCGGAAGACCGAAGTGGATGTAAAAAAAGTGCGCCATGTCGGTGACATTGTCGATGATGTCTCGACAATTGGAGCCCTCGATCAGGATCGAGTTCCACCGCCAGTCGGTCCAGTCGCCGCTATCGAACTCGGGGATCTCTGGTATCCGCACCTCGGGCTGCGGTGGGTTTCCCTCGTGGTCGTGCCAGACGAACAGCAAACCGCTGCGCACGTCGGTCGTCCAGGATCGAGTGCGGGCCAACCGTGGCGTGCGCTTGGCATAAGGCACTAGCTTGCACTTGCCGTCACCACCCCACCGCCAGTCGTGGAATGGGCAGGCGATTTCGTCGCCCTTGATGGTGCCCTGGGACAGGTTGCCGCCCATGTGCCGGCAGTAACCGTCGAGGACGTGCAGATCCCCATGCGAGTCGGCGAACACGACGAGATGGCTGCCGAACGCCTCGATCCCGTGCGGCTCGCCGTCCAGGTAATCCTTGACCGGGCCAAGGCAGTGCCAGCCGCGGGCATAGCGGTCGGGCAGGGCGCCGGCGTCGATCTCGCGAATACCGGCAGTCTCGGTAGCCATGACGCCTCCAACTTCGTCAGCTTCTAACTAGAACACGTTACAGTTTTTCCACGGGATCGCGCAACGACAGGGGCCAATACTGCGACGATGCAGGCAGCCTCTGCCTGCCGGAGTACCCCACCTGCGGTATATGTGAACGATGCCGCTGTTTTCCTTCGAAGGCCGATCGCCCAAGGTCGCTCCCACCGCCTTCGTCGCTCCCACCGCCACCTTGATCGGCGATGTCACGATCGAGGCAGGTGCGTCGGTGTGGTTCAACACCGTGTTGCGCGCCGACTATGCTCCCGTCATCGTGCGCGAGGGCGCCAATGTGCAAGACGGATCGGTGTTGCACGCGCCGCCCGGCATCCCGGTCGACATCGGCCCGGGCGCGACGGTGGCGCATATGTGCGTCATCCACGGCGTCCATGTCGGCGCCGAGGCGCTGATCGCCAACCATGCCACTGTCCTCGACGGTGCGGTGATCGGCGCGCGCAGCATGGTCGCGGCAGGCGCATTGGTGGTCGGTGGCACCAAGATCCCGGACGAGGTTCTGGTGGTCGGGGCACCGGCCACCGTCAAGGGCCCGATCGCGGGGACGGGTGCGGAAATGTGGGTGAACGTTAACCCCAAGGCCTATCAAGACCTGGCGCAACGCTATTTGACTGGCCTAGAGCCGATTTAGCCCGCATCGTTCACCGCCCGGCTAGACGTGGTAGCTGTAAAACCCAGCCCGAACGCGGTTTACACGATCTCCAGCTGACGCCGGTTTATCAGCCGGGGTGCTCATCTTGCGGCTGTCGCATCCAGTCCGGTGTCACTGGCAGCCCGTTGTGGTGGCGGTATTCAGCAATCGCCTTGAGGTTTTTCAGCTCCAGCAAGTGGCCGGCGCCGAACATATCCCAGAAGTCGCCTACCCAGACCGGCCTTTCCGGCGGGGCAGCGTCGGGATAGGGGTTATGGTCGTAGAACGGATGGTGGCAGTTGGTCCATAACACCACCGAGCCTGGCTTGTCGAATACCTCCTGTGCATCGATGACACGCATGAGATAGACCATCCAAAGGTGCTTGCCCTGATCCCACGCGCACTGATAGTCCACGGTGCGCGCCTGCACGTTCGACCGCGTGCGGGTATAAATCCTGGTTTCCGACCCCAACCGGTCGTAGGCCACCCACAGCCCCGGCTCGTCGGTTTCGGTGAACCCGCGCAAGCTATAGGTCCACTCCTCTAAGCAGCGCGTATCGGCCATGTAGGCGAATAGCTCATCGGGCGGGCAGTCGATGTAATCATTGATCGTGATGTACTGGCCGAATATCTGGTCGTGCGGGTAGACCGAGTGCATCATTTCCATGATGATCGGGGTTGCTTTCTCCCGCGGGCTGGTCTCGATCCGGGTGAGCCCCTCGATCGGCTCGGTACTTCCGGTGTGGGCGGCGATATCTTCAAGCGCTGACAGCGACATCGGATCGGCCTCCTTTGCATGAGAGTTCACAGCTTTGGCGCAGGTGATGGGGCAAGCAGCTCCTTTCAAAGACCTTGCAAACGCGGGGATTTGGCCAGTATTGTGGATTGAATCATACACCCGCTGTAAATCTGTTGACGCAGACTTCATGTGCCCTAATTCTGGCTGAACTTAGTTGAACTGATTGTGGCTCGGACTCGTTATGTCTCATATCAGTGCCTTTGCGACGCGACGGTCACATGGGCATGGCAGTCGGTCGCGTACAGGTTGTCGCGGCTGGCTGAATGCTGCGGTCTTGCAGGAGGGCCATGATCGGACGACTCGATACCTGCGCTACACCAAGGCAGAAATTGACGATCGAACTCCGCGACGTGGTGCGCGAATACCGGGTCGGCGGCCAGTCCGTGCGCGCACTTGACAACGTGAGCTTGCGGTTGGCGGGCGGGCAGTTTGTGTCGGTAGTCGGCCCGTCGGGCGCGGGCAAGAGCACATTACTGCATCTGCTTGGCGCGTTGGACTCCCCTGATTCTGGTTCGATCAAATTCGATCGCGACGAAATCGGTCACCTCAGCGACGAACAACAGTCGGAATTTCGACATCGCCGGGTGGGGTTCGTGTTTCAGTTCTTCAATTTGTTACCGACCTTATCGGCGTGGGAAAACGTGGCGGTCCCGAAGTTGCTTGACGGTGTTCGGCTGGGCAAGGTCAAATCGGACGCGGTTCGGCTGCTGGAGCGGGTTGGGCTTGGTAACCGGACCCAGCACCGGCCGGCCGAACTGTCGGGCGGCCAAATGCAGCGGGTGGCGCTGGCGCGCGCATTGATGATGGACCCGCCGCTGATCCTGGCCGACGAGCCGACGGGGAACCTCGATTCCACAACCGGCGCTTCGATCTTGAAGCTGCTTGCCGAGGTGGCGCACGAGGACGATGGGAGCCGCTTAGTGGTCATGGTGACTCACAACTCCGATGCCGCGACGGCGACTGACCGGGTGATCACTCTTCAGGACGGGCGAGTCGGCTCGGACGAGTTGTCAGTGGTTCCTGGATGAGATTCGGCTCGACGATCGCTGCTGCGGGGAGCAGGCTACGCGTGTTCAGCCTCCGCGAACTCGTTGTGCATCGTCGCCGTACGACGGCCTCGATCGCCGTAATGGCCGTGTCCGCAATGTATCTGGTCGCGGTATTCGGCATCTTTGGGTCGATTACCGGATCGGTCAACCGATTAACCGATGGGATCGCGGGCATCGCGGCGCTCGAGGTGTCAGGTATTACCGACGCAGGATTTCCCGACACGATAACGGCCGATGTCGCCGCCGTTCGTGGCGTCGCGACCGCGGCACCAATGATTCGTACATCTGCATCGACGACATCGGGTCCGGTTCTGCTGTTCGGGGCAGACGCGAGCAGCACCGCGTTGGGCGGCGCTTTGAAAGACGCAGTCAAACGACCATTAGAGAAGCTATCCGTCAATCCCAACGGTGTCCAGGTGGGGCCTGGTGTCGGTCATACCAAGGGCGAGATATTCCAGCTGGGCTCGGCGTCGGTCGCAGTCACGGAAGTGCTCACCGGCAAGCAACTTGCGGATCTCAACGGCGGACATTTCGTCCTCGCCCCACTTGCTTTGGCGCAGAACGTCACCGGTCGAAAAGGTCAGCTCGACTCGATACTGATCACTACGAAGCCCGGCGCCAATCTCGCTGCGGTGCGTGCCGCGATCACTGCCGTGGTGAACGGCCGGGCAATCGTGGCAGATCCGAGTTTGCGGGCAACCCGAGCCGGCGACGGCGTCGAGCTGATGAACTATATGGCGCTGATGGGCTCGGGCGTTGCGCTGATGGTCGGGGCGTTTCTGGTTTACACCACGATGACCATGGCGATCACCCAACGTCGATCGGTCATCTCGATGCTGCGCGCGATCGGTGGCCGACGCGTCACAATCGTTCGCGATTTACTCGCGGAAGCTGCCGTTCTCGGAGTGGTCGGCGGGGCAGTCGGATCTAGCATCGGAATACTCCTGGGGCGCATCGCGATTGGTCGATTGCCACCAGCGATCACCCAAGGTCTCGAAGCACGAGTCGAGTACTGGCTACCCGGCTACGCGATACCCGTCGCGCTCGCGGCGACGGTGCTTACCAGCTCCGCAGCGGCTGCGATGGCTGCGCGGCAGGTGTATAAGGTTTCACCGATCGAGGCCTTGGCGCCCGTGGGGGTTTCAGCGGCGGACTTCGTGCCGCGATGGCTGCGGACGGCATTCGGGATTGGAGCGGTCGCGGTGTTCGCGGCATCGATCCTGGTCGTCGTCGACCAGCGAGGTACCTTCGCGTTCGCCGCAATCTTTGCTCTGTTCACCGCGGAGATCGCGCTGGGCTTCGGGCTCACCATGCCCATCGTCAAAGCCACCGCTGCAACAGCCCGGATGTTCGGATCGGTTGGGCCACTCGCGGCGGCGACGATCGAGCGTGCGCCGCGGCGAGTGTGGGCCACCGTGATGACCGTGCTCATCGCAGTTGTCACCACCGTCGTGATCACCGGTACCAATGCCGACATGATCCGTTCGGCGCGGGCCATCTTTGCACCGGTCGCGGCCATCGACGTGTGGGTAAGCGCAGATCCTGCCGACAGTTATCCCGTCGACGCTCTGCCGCAAGGTCTTGCCGGCAGGGTCGCCACAGTGCCGGGCGTAACACGTGTCACCGAGGGCGCATTCGGGTTCGCCGAGGTCGGCGGCACGCGTGTGATGCTCGACGGATTTTCCGCCGGGTCCGCCGATCCGCTCTATCGTGCGGTCGGTGAGGGGGTACGCAACGAGGTGCTCGCCGGTCGGGGCGTGGTGCTCTCGCAGAACCTCGGCAAAACTCTTCATGTCCGGGTCGGCAGCGACCTCCGGTTGCAGACCCCACATGGCCCGCGGAGGACGGCTGTGCTGGCCCTGGTGCCATACTTCTCGACGGTCATCGGCACGGTCGGGATAGACCTCGACCAAATGCGGGCGTGGTTCGACCGCCCGGCGGCGACAGCGCTCCAGATCACCGCGACTGCAGGTGTGGATCGTAATCGCCTGCTGGCCGACGTCCGCCATGTGGTGCCCATGCCGAACTACGTATACAGCGGTCGCGCGGCGCTGGCAGGACTCGAGGCGCCACTGCACCAAAGCATGTTCATCGCCAACGCCGTATGGATGATTGTTGTATTTGTTGCGGCGGTAGCGCTTTTCAACACATTGACGCTATCGGTGCTCGAACGGCGCCGAGAGATCGGCGTGCTGAGGGCGATGGGAACCAGCCAGCGGTTCACCTTGCAGACGATCGTCGCCGAGGCAGGCGCCATCGGTGTCATCGGCGGTGTCTGCGGCCTTCTGTTCGGACTGATGGACCAGTGGCTGTACAGCCTCGTCAGCGGCGACATGATGAATTTCACCGTTGGCTTCCGGCCCAGTCCGATGGCTCTGGTCTTCACCGCCGGCGCGCTGGTGATCAGCTTGCTCGGCTCGCTGCCCCCCGCGCGGCGGGCGGCGCGGCTGAACATCATCGACGCTGTGGGCGTGGACTAGTTCTTCCGGATGCGATCAGAACCCGAGTGGAAGAAGGGCAGTAAACAGCTCGGCGAGGGGATCCGTGAAAGGAATGACGATCGTGCTATCGAGAGCTGGGTCGGTCGGAACTATGAACGTGTTTATCGTTTCGCCGGCCACCCCTATGCCTGTGTCCCCCGGCGCCCCAAAGGCGGCCAAGCTGTCCGACGGGTCAGCCCCGGACGTCAAAACGTCCGTGAAGCCAAGTGGCTGACTTTGAAGAATCATCGCAACAAACTCATTGTCGTCAGGGTCGGCAAACGACTGGTCTGTGAACAGGCCGAAATTTTGCAGAGGTCCACTCATAAAGTCCGTTTCACTCCCTGGGGAGATAAAGGGGGAGAGAAAGTCTGTGTCAGCCCCCGCGGAGCCCACATTCTCGTCCGCATGGGCGACGGGTCCGGTTGCCAACGAAATGAGCCCAGCGGCGAGGAAAGCGCCGGCGGCTGTGCCTACGACGAGCTTGATACCCCGAGCACTCATGGGAGACTCCAATTCTTGAATCTTTGGATGATGTGCGTTGCGAGCTCCCCGCAGCCGACGACTTGCCTCCTTCGATTGGGTGATGATGTGTGGGTCGCCCACAGCCGGCGGCTCGCTCGCGCGAGCAATCGACTGTAACTGGGGACACGAAGCGGTGGTGAACGTTGTCTTGCGAGATAGTGAACAGAAGATGAATCAGCGATAACGGTTTGACAACGCTGTCTCGCCGCATTCAAGCATCGTTTGTGACCACGGTGGCGAGTCCTCGCAGATGAGGTGTGCACGGCGGCGGCACCAGGGTGCGTCGGATGCTGCGCAAACCGTCAGTGTCGAATCCGGCCGCGGCAATTGCGTCGACCGTTCGACGGTTCGGCTCGCAACCGGAAGCCAACCAAGACCACGGCTTGGCGATCAGGTCCTGGAACCGGCCCATCACACCATCTCCGCGGACATGCTCGAGGACCACCAACCTGCCGCCAGGTGCGAGCACTCGCCGGATCTCGGCCAGCGTCGCGGCCACATCGTCGACCGAGCACAACACTAGCCCGACGTGCACCGAGTCGAAGCTATTGTCCGGGAATGGAATCGCCTCTCCTCTTCCATCGACGATGTCGACTGCAATGCCATGGCGGCAAGCCAGAGCGCAAGCCATTCGGCGCATCGCTGCCTCCGGCTCCACAGCAGCGACCGACGTCACCCCGGACGGAAGGAACAGCAAGTCGGTTCCCGGCCCGAGACCCACTACCAGCAGCCGGCCGGACGCGTTGCTCATCGCCTCTCGGCGATACCGACGGTAGAACAGTCGGTCGAAGAGTGGCATGCCGAGTCGATAGATATACGGGAACAGCGGATTACGGTGCGTCATCGCCTACCCAAATCCATTCGGAACGGCGGATACTCATCGCGCATCAACGAGACGTACACCGCCACCCGATAGCGCCACCGGACCATGCCCAACAAAAGATCGGACATGCCCTGCGGGATCGTGCCGGTGAACAAGAGCCAGAAGGGTGCGATGACGCACAGTAGCTGCAGCAGTGGCTCCATCGCCCAGCAGAGAAGTATCTGGGGGAGCGCCAGTAGCCACCACTTCACCAGCACTGCCCAGTTCTCGAGCCGCTCCGGATAGTCGACCTCGAGATCACCCGGGTAGTCGGGTCGCGACGCCAGCGTGAAAGGCGGGTATTTGTCGGTGCTGTTCATCGGGAATCGGTAATTCATGACGCGCCACGACCAGCGCAGCACCCCGACGTTGAAGTCGAAGAGCGGGCGGGGATACCGTCCGGTGAACAAGATGGCGACGCCGGCAACCAAAGTCAGCACCGGATACGCCAGGTAGAGACCTATCAAGATCGGATAATGCGGAACCGCAAGTAAGCACCATTTGAAGAGCCATAGCCATCGTGAGGGGTTGTCGAAATCGCCTCGTACCCGGATGGGATCGTCGCTGACAACGGGCTCGTCCACGCCCTCCATAACTTGATTACGAGGGAAAGGAGTGCTGAGTTCAGATCTTGCGCGCGCTTGCGGTCGCCCGGTCGACCTCCCAGTACGCTCGCAGTGCCACCAACCGGCCGTCGTCGTCGGCTTTGTAGGTGAACACTCCTTCAGCGGTGACCTGGTGGCCGGCCGCCGTGATGAGGATGTGGCCGACGTTTGCTTCCTCGTTGCCGCACTGATAGGTGTCGCGGAAGACGAACTCGATCTTGTCGGTCGGCGCAATCGCTTTGTCCCAAAACGCCGCGATCGCATCGCGACCGCGATGCCCCTTGCCTTCCGGGTCGAAATGCGACGGCCCAATCGGGTCCTCGACGACGGCGTCGTCGGCGAACACCGCCAGCCACGCGTCTTTGTCTCTTGCCCCTACCGCGTCGCGGGAACGCTGGCCGGCTAAGTGCGCAGGCGACTCGTTCATCTGGCGCCACTCCTCGTCACTTCGTTCCGCATCGTCGCCGGCGCGGTCATGCCTGCCATCCCGAGTGGATATAGGTGTCGGCGAAGCGTTTCAGCGAATCCTTCTTCTTCTCCAGCGGCGCGTCGAAGGTCAGCCCGTCGAAAACCCAAGGGACGACGATGTTGTCGGTGACACCGACCTCCGCCAATTCGCGGTGACCGTCCACGCCGAACTTGTCGATGCAGACCGCCTGGTATTCGAACGGGACATCCGGGCGGTCGTACTCGGCAAGCAGCGCCTTGAGTTTGCTAATGGTGTCGGCGAGCTGGTCGCAGGTCATCATCGCGCTGGTCCATCCGTCGCTGACACGCGCGGCACGTTTGAGCGCGACTTCGGTGTGGCCGCCGACGTAGAACGGCACCGATTGGCTGGGCGCCGGACTCATCTGCAACCGGTCGAAGTCGTAGAATTCGCCGTGGAATTCGACCATTCCGCCGGCCAGCACCAGCTTAATGACCTCAATCATCTCGTCGACACGTGCGCCGCGGCGCTTGTAGGGCACTCCGCACCATTCGAATTCCTCTGGTGCCCAGCCGATTCCCACACCAAAGCCAAACCTGTTGTTGGTCAGGTTGGCCACCGAGCCGACCTGGCGCGCCAGCAGCAGTGGATTTCGTGAGCCCAGTTTCATGACGTTGGTATAGAACCGCAGTGTCGAGGTGACCGCGCCCATCGCCGCGGCGGCGATCAGCGGGTCGACCCACGGTGTGTTCTCGTCCCACATCCGTGATCCGTCCGGCGTGTATGGGTAATCGGCGGCCGCCTTCTCCATGTAGAACAACGAATCCGGCAGCGCGATCGCGTCGAACCCCACTTCTTCCGCGGTTCTGGCGATGTCGACCAGCTGAATGACGGGCCCCATAGCGATGCTGCAGGTGTACTTCATGGTTTGTCGGCCCCCACCACCCACATGGAGTAATACTGCGAGCCTCCGCCGTAGGCGTGGCCCAGCGCCTTGCGGGCGTTGGGAACCTGGTGGTCGCCCGCCTTGCCCATCACCTGAATCGCGGCTTCGGCGAACCGAATCAGACCGGATGCGCCGATCGGGTTCGACGACAGCACGCCGCCGGAGGCGTTGAGCGGAATCCGTCCGCCGATCGCGGTCTCGCCCGCTTCGGTGAGCTTCCAGCCTTCGCCCTCGGGTGCGAACCCGAGGTTCTCCAGCCACATCGGCTCGAACCACGAGAACGGAACATAGATTTCGGCAGTGTCGATCTCGTCGATCGGGCTGGTGACGCCTGCTGCCTTCCACAGTGCCTTGGCGGCGTCGCGTCCGGCCTGCGGGTTGACTTGGTCGCGGCCGGAGAACGCCAGCGGTTCGGTGCGTAACGCGGTGGCGTGGATCCATGCCACCGGATGACCTTCGGCGACGTGTTTGTCGGCGATCTCCTCGTTACCGATCACCACTGCGCAGGCGCCGTCGGACGACGGACAGGTCTCGTCGAAGCGGATAGGGTCCCACAGCATCTGCGACGACATCACCTTCTCCAGCGTGATATCCGGTTGATGCAGGTGCGCCAACGGGTTCTTGGCACCGTTTCGCCGGTCCTTGACCGCCACCATGGCGCCGATGTGCGTCGGCGCGCCCGATCGGCGGATGTAGGCGCGCACGTGCGGAGCGAAATAGCCGCCGGCGCCGGCGCCGACCGGCTTGGTGAACGGCACCGGAATGCTCAACGCCCACATGGCATTCGACTCGGATTGCTTCTCCCACGCCATCGCGAGAACACGCCGGTACTTGCCGGACTGCACCAGGCTGGCCGCGACCACACCGGTCGACCCGCCGACCGAGCCCGCGGTGTGCACCCGGATTAACGGCTTGCCGGTCGCGCCCACGGCATCGGCCATGAACAGCTCCGGCATCATGACGCCCTCGAAGAAGTCCGGCGCTTTGCCGACAACGACCGCGTCAATGTCGTCCATGGTCGACCCAGAGTCGGCCAATGCCTTATCGATGGCCTCGCGCACCAGGCCGTTCATCGAAACGTCCTGCCGCTTGGCGACGTACTTGGTCTGGCCGGTGCCGAGCACCGCAGCTAACTGGCCCGCCACGATTTATTTCCCTTCCAGCACGGCGACGAGATTTTGTTGCAACACCGGGCCGCTGGTCGCGTGCGCGAGCACCCGTCCTGCGGAGCCGTCAAAAATGTTTTGTGCCGCAAAGCCGATGCGCTCCAAACCGGCGCAGAACATCGGGTTGGCCGCCAGTGCGCCACCCGACGGGTTCACCTTCGTCGATGACGGCAGCCCGATCGCCTCGGTCAGGATGAGCTGCTGATGGCTAAACGGTGCGTAGATCTCGGCCACCTCGATCGAGCCGGTGTCTCCGCCCGTCGCCGCCTTGGCCGACGCCTCCGTCGACGGGGACGTGGTCAGCTCACGGGCTCCGAGGACCGGAGTCTCGATGCGGTGCTCGATCCCGGTGATCCAGGCCGGGTTCTTTCGCAGCTCGCGGGCCCTGTCGCCGACGGCCAGCACGACAGCCGCCGCGCCGTCGGTGATCGGTGCAATGTCGTGGCGCCGAAGGGGATCGGCAAAGAACGGCCGGGCCAGCAGCTCATCGATGCTCTTCGCCGGCTTCTCCGAATCGGTGCGCTCGGCAACAGCGAACGAGTCCAGCGCGACCTGCGCCATCTGCTCGGCCGTCCACTTGCCGGAGTCCAGACCGAACCGGGCCTGCAGCCCGGCCATAGACACCGCGTCGGGCCACAGCGGCGCGACGGTGTACGGATCGGTCTGCAGCGAAAGCACCCGGCGCAGGGTGCCGGCTGAGGACTTGCCGAAGCCGTAGACGAGCGCGGTGTCGATCTCGCCGGTCAGCAGCTTGATGTAGGCCTCGTAGAGTGCCCACGCTGCGTCCATTTCCACGTGCGACTCGTTGATCGGCGGTACCGCTCCGATCGAGTCTATCGCGGAGATGAACGAAAATGCTCGGCCGGCAAGGTAATCCGACGAGCCGGAGCACCAGAAGCCGATGTCGGTCTGCTCGAGCCCGAGCTCGGTATAAAGCGCATGAAAACACGGCATCAGCATTTCGACGCCGTTGGTGGTGCCGTCGGTGCGGCGCACATGTGGAGCATGGGCGAATCCGACGACAGCTACATCGCGATCGGTCACGTTACGTCCTCTTACAGGTGGTGCTTGTAGGTGTCGTAGTCGGCGTCTGGTTCGCCGGTCGGCTTGAAGTACTCGATGTTGTCGATGCCCAGCCCCCATTGCTCGCGGGGCTTCCACACCGCCTGCACCCGCATGCCCATTCGCACCTCGGATGCGTCGATCTCCTGAATCAGGTGCAGGAACGCGATATCGGCGCCGTCGAGCAGGACGTAGGCCGCGACGTACGGGGGCTTGATGCGCTGGCCGGCGAACGGGATGTTGATGATCGCGAACGTCGTCACCGTGCCCTTGTCGGGCAGCTCGACGTAGTTGTCGAGTTCGAGGCCGGTTGCGGGGTCGGCTTCCTTGGGCGGGAAGTACACCTTCCCGTTCTTGCCGGTGCGGGCGCCGAGCAGCTTGCCCTCTTCCAGACCGCGCAGAAACGCGCTCTCGGGAAGCGAAGCGGTGTGCTGGATTTCGATGCTGCTCGGCGTCACCTGAATCGTCACAGGCTCACGGTCGTCGCTCGCCTCGGGAACGGCCTCGGCCTCCTCGCCGAGCGCGAAGTAGGCGATGTCGGTGATCGCGCCCGCCGGTTCGTCCACCCAATGGGCATGCACCCGCGCCCCGGTGCTGATCTTTTCGGATGCGTCGGCATCCACCGCGTGCAGCAGTGGAACGTCGGCGCCGTCGAGCTTGATCAGCGCCCAGGCGAATGGCCGGTCAAGCGGCTGTCCCTGCAAAGGCTCGGCCTGCCAGGTCCACGACAGCACGGTCCCGACGCTGGCCACCGGTACGATCTCGGTCAGTCGTTCGTAGGTCACGGGGTCGAACTCGGCGGGCGGGACGTAGACCCGGCCATCAGAGCCGCGGACACCGACGATGCGTCGCTCACGCAGCGCGCTGAAGAACTGACTGAGGGTGGGTCCGACCGAACGGGTGTAGTCGAAGGACAACTTCAAAGGTGCCGAGAGAACCGGCTGATGCGTATCGATCTGCACCGGGCTGCTTTGGCTGGTGGTCACAGCATCGAGTAGAACAGGTTCTAAGAATGGATTCAAGATACGGTCGGGACCTGCAAGAAAGGCGGCTTGCGATGAAGCTCGGACTCCAGCTGGGATATTGGGGTGCTCAGCCCCCCGAGAACCATGCCGAACTCGTGGCCGCCGCCGAGGATGCCGGTTTCGATGCGGTGTTCACCGCCGAAGCGTGGGGATCGGACGCCTACACCCCGCTGGCCTGGTGGGGAGCATCGACCCGACGGGTCCGGCTGGGCACCTCGGTGGTGCAGCTCTCCGCACGTACGCCGACCGCGTGCGCAATGGCAGCCCTGACGCTGGATCACCTCTCCGGCGGCAGGCACATCCTCGGTCTTGGGGTTTCGGGTCCGCAGGTGGTGGAAGGTTGGTATGGCCAGTCGTTTCCCAAGCCGTTGGCCCGCACGCGTGAATACATTGACATCATCCGTCAGGTGTGGGCCCGGGAAAAGCCGGTGACCAGCGATGGACCGCACTACCCGCTGCCGCTGACCGGGGAGCGAGCGACGGGCCTGGGCAAACCGCTCAAGCCGATCACGCATCCGCTGCGGGCCGACATCCCGATCATGCTGGGTGCCGAGGGGCCGAAGAACGTCGCGCTGGCCGCCGAGATCTGCGACGGGTGGTTGCCCATCTTCTACACGCCCCGCATGGCCGATACCTACAACGAGTGGCTCGACGAGGGCTTTGCCCGTCCCGGCGCTCGGCGCAGCCGCGACGACTTCGAGATCTGCGCGACCGCCAACATCGTCATCACCGACGACCGCAGCGCGGCATTCGCGGCTATGAAGCCCTACATAGCCCTCTACATGGGCGGGATGGGCGCCGAGGACACCAACTTCCACGCCGACGTCTATCGCCGGATGGGCTATGCCGAAGTGGTCGACGACGTGACGAAGCTCTTCCGCAGCAACCAGAAGGACAAGGCCGCGTCGATCATCCCCGACGAGGTCATCGACGCCGCCGCGATCGTCGGCGACCTGGACTACGTCCGTAAGCAGATCAAGGCCTGGGAGGCGGCAGGTGTCACGATGATGGTCCTCAGCGGCCGCAGCACCGAGCAGATCAACGAACTGGCCACGTTGGTTTAATCGGGTATTGCCCGACGAATAGAACACGTTCTAGATTGGCCCGATGACAGCCTCGCAGCACACGATCGCCGGCACGGTGATCACGATGCCGGTGCAGATCCGCAAGGCAAATCAGCACATGGCGATGTTCTCGGTGGACGCCGACGCGGCCCAGCACCTGATCGGCTACAGCGGTCTGCAGGTCTGCCGTTACCTGCCCGGGCGCGCGGTGGTGGTCTTGATGTTGATGCACTACATCGACGGCGACCTCGGCCAGTACTACGAGTTCGGCACCAGCGTGATGGTCAATCCTCCCGGTTCGAACGCAAGCGGACCGCGCGCCCTGCAGTCAGCCGGGGCCTTCATCCATCACCTGCCCGTCAATCAGGCGTTCACGCTTGAGGCGGGAACCAAGATCTGGGGTTACCCGAAAGTCATGGCGGACTTCACCGTTCGAGAAGGCCGCCAGTTTGGGTTCGACTGCCGTGTCGACGGCCAACTGATCGTCGGCATGGAATTCAAGCGCGGCCTACCACTTCGAGTGACGCCGCGTCACCAAGAACAGCTCAGCTACTCGCATCGCGACGGAGTCACTCGCGAGACTGCCTTCGAACACACGCTGGACGGCGTGCGAAACCGACTTGGTGGAGTACGCGTTCGGCTGGGCGATCATCCTTTTGCGAAAGAGTTGGCGTCGCTGGGCCTTCCGAAGCGCGCGATACTGTCCAGTTCTGCTGACCAGGTACAAATGACATTCGGCGATGCCCAGGAGATCCTATGACGATGACTAGGCCGGATGTCGATCTGACGGACGGCGCTTTCTACGCGGGTGACTCCCGGGCGGTGTACCGCTGGATGCGGGAGAACGAGCCGGTCTTCCGGGACCGCAACGGGTTGGCCGCCGCGTCGACGTATCAAGCGGTCATCGAAGCCGAGCGCAACCCTGAGCTGTTCTCGAACGCCGGCGGCATCCGACCCGACCAAGACGGCGTCGAGATGATGATCGAGATGGACGACCCGCAACATCTGTTGCGCCGCAAGCTCGTCAACTCCGGTTTCACCCGCAAGCGGGTAAAAGACCTCGAGTCCAAGATCAGTGCACTTTGTGACACGTTGATCGACGCGGTCTGCGAGCGCGGCGAGTGTGACTTCGTCTGGGATCTCGCCGCGCCGCTGCCGATGGCGGTCATCGGCGACATGCTCGGTGTGCGTCCGGAGGAACGCAAGATGTTCCTCAAGTGGTCCGACGATCTGGTCAGCTTTTTGAGTAGTACTGCGGCCCAAGAGGATTTCCAGGTCACCATGGATGCTTTCGCTGCCTACAGCGAGTACATGATGGGGATGATCACGGCCCGCAAAGAAGAACCGACCGACGATCTGGTGAGCGTGCTTGTGCACGCCGAGGTCGAAGGATCACGCCTGGAAGACCATCAGATCGTCACCGAGGTTTTGCTGCTGCTGATCGGCGGTGACGAGACCACCCGTCACACGCTGTCCGGCGGAACCAGGCAGCTGCTGCTGCACCCCGATCAGCACAAGCGCCTGACCGGCGACTTGAAATTGCTGCCGAACGCGATCGAAGAGATGCTTCGCTGGACCGCGCCGGTGAAGAACATGGCGCGCACCATCACAGCCGACACCGAATTCCACGGCACCGCTTTGCACCAGGGCGAAAAGATGATCCTGCTGTTCGAGTCGGCGAACTTCGACGAGAGCGTCTTTTCCGATCCGGAGAACTTCGATATCGAGCGCTACCCGAACAACCACCTCGCGTTCGGCTTCGGGACGCACTTCTGCCTGGGCAACCAGCTTGCGCGGCTGGAGTTGTCGATCATGCAGACTCGTCTGCTGCAACGCCTTCCGGACATGCGGCTGGCGTCGGGTGCCGAGCTGCCGTTGCGGCCGGCGAACTTCGTCTCGGGCCTGGAGAAGATGCCGGTGGCGTTCACCCCGAGCGCGCCGCTAAGTTAAAGGCCGCTGCGCCTGGCGCACAGTCAATCACAATAGCCTCATTGGCCTCTGGCGGTGGACACACACGTTGTGCCCACCTTCGAGCGACACCGCGTTAGGACCGACGGGGGGTCGCGCAATCCAGTGGTAGTTGTCGCTGATAGGTGGGCAAATAGCTAGCCTTCTTCCGCAGAGACTGCTGTGGCAGATGTTAACGCCCAGGCGCGTCAGCGGTTTTGGAAGTGTGGAGTGCGCTTCTCGGCGAATGCCCGCGGGCCTTCTTTGGCGTCGTCGGACAGGAACACTGAAATGCCCAGCTGAGTGTCGATCTTGAAGGCCTCGTTTTCGGGCATGCCTTCGGTCTCCCGTATCGAGCGCAAAATGGCCTGCACCGCCAGCGGTCCATTGTTGGAGATCACTTCGGCGATCTCAAGTGCCTTGGTCAGTGCCTCGCCGTCGGGAACGAGGTACCCGATCAAGCCGATCTCCTTGGCCTCCCCGGCGGTGATGTGCCGCCCGGTCAGCAGCAGATCGCAGGCGACCGTGTAGGGAATTTGGCGAACCAGTCGCACCGCCGAACCGCCCATCGGGTACAGGCTCCACTTGGCCTCCGAGATGCCGAACTTGGCGCTCTGGCCGGCGACCCGGATGTCGGTGCCCTGCAGGATCTCGGTGCCGCCGGCGATCGCGGGTCCCTCCACCGCCGCGATGAGCGGTTTGGTCAGCCGGCGACCCTTCAGCAAAGCGTCGATCCGCGACGGATCGTAGCTGCCGTCCTTGAAAGAGTCGCCCGGCGGTTTCTTGGTTGCTGTCTTGAGGTCCATGCCCGCGCAGAAGTAGCCACCTGCTCCTGTCAGGATGCAGCACCTGATGTCGTCGTCGCTGTCCACGCGGTCCCAGGCCTGGACCATAATTTCCATCATTTCCGTGCTCAGCGCGTTGCGGGCCTCGGGCCGGTTCAGCGTCAAGATCAGAGTGTGTCCGCGCTGTTCAATGATGGCGTCGGCGCTTTTTTCGGACTCGCTCACGGGTGATCGCCTTCCTCCATGCGGGCCTCGGACTTGTCAGGAAATGTAACACGTTCTAATTTGGGGTCCGTGGCCCTGAATATTGCCGACTTAGCTGAGCATGCCATCGACGCCGTCCCTGACCGCGTTGCCCTGATCTGCGGCGACGAGCAGCTGACCTATGCTCAACTGGAAGAGAAGGCCAACCGCCTGGCGCACTACCTGCTGGATCAGGGCGTGCAAAAGGACGACAAGGTCGGCCTGTACTGCCGCAACCGCAACGAGATCGTCATTGCGATGCTGGGCATCGTTAAAGCCGGCACGATCTTGGTGAACGTCAACTACCGCTACGTCGAAGGCGAACTTCGCTATCTGTTCGAAAATTCCGACATGGTTGCCCTGGTCCACGAGCGCCAGTACTCCGACCGGGTCGCCAACGTGCTGCCGGACACCCCAGCAGTTAAGACGGTCCTCGTCGTCGAGGACGAAAGCGACGTGGGGGACGAGGTCTACCAGCGCTATGGTGGCGTCGAGTTCTACGCGGCGATCGCGCAGGGCGCACCCGAGCGTGACTTCGGCGAACGCAGCGCCGACGACATCTATCTGCTCTACACCGGCGGTACCACCGGTTTCCCCAAGGGCGTGATGTGGCGCCACGAGGACATCTACCGGGTGTTGTTCGGTGGAACCGACTTCGCCACAGGCGAATTCGTCAAGGACGAGTACGACCTCGCCAAGGCCGCCGCGCAGAATCCGCCGATGATCCGCTACCCGATTCCGCCGATGATCCACGGCGCTACCCAGTCGGCCACCTGGATGTCGATCTTCTCAGGCCAAACTACCGTGCTCGCACCAGAATTCAACGCCGACGAGGTCTGGCGCACGATCCACGACCACAAAGTGAACCTGCTGTTCTTCACCGGTGACGCTATGGCGCGACCGCTGCTCGATGCGCTGCTGGCCCATCAGGACGAAGACAACGAGTACGACCTGTCTTCGCTGTTTCTGCTCGCCAGCACCGCAGCGCTGTTTTCGCCCAGCATTAAGGAGCGACTGCTGGAGCTGCTGCCCAACCGGGTCATCACCGACTCGATCGGCTCTTCGGAGACCGGCTTCGGCGGCACCAGCATCGTCGCGAAAGACGTGCCGCACAGCGGTGGCCCGCGGGTAACGATCGATCACCGCACCGTCGTCCTCGACGAGGACGGCAACGAGGTGACGCCCGGTTCCGGCGTGCGCGGTCTGATCGCCAAGAAGGGGAACATCCCGGTCGGCTATTACAAGGACGAGAAGAAGACCGCCGAAACCTTCAAGACCATCAACGGCGTGCGTTACGCCATCCCCGGCGATTACGCGCAGGTCGAAGAAGACGGTTCGGTGACCATGCTCGGCCGCGGTTCGGTGTCGATCAACAGCGGCGGCGAGAAAATCTACCCCGAGGAAGTCGAGGCAGCGTTGAAGGGCCACGCCGACGTCTTCGATGCGTTGGTGGTCGGTGTGCCCGACCCCCGCTACGGCCAGCACGTGGCGGCCGTCGTGCAGGCCCGGCCGGGATCGCGGCCCACGCTATCGGAGTTGGACAGTTTCGTGCGTTCAGAGATCGCGGGTTACAAAGTGCCGCGCAGCCTTTGGCTGGTCGACGAGGTCAAGCGTTCGCCGGCCGGCAAGCCGGACTATCGGTGGGCCAAGGAGCAGACCGAGGCGCGTCCGGCCGACGACGTGCATGCCGCTCACGCAACTGCCTGATACACCTAGCTGTGTGACCGAATTCGTCAAGCATCGCCCGGACGCGCCGGCCGGCTATTTCGCTTGGGAGGCCGCCGGTTTGCGTTGGCTTTCCAGTGTCGAGGGCGGCGTGGCCTGCGCGCCCGTTGTTTCCGTTGACGAGACGAACCTGACCCTGCGGCGGCTTGATTCGGTGAACCCAAGCTCCGAAGCGGCGGCCGAGTTCGGCAGTCGGCTCGCCATCACGCACGACGCGGGAGCCGCGGCGTTCGGCGCTGGGCCCCACGGATGGAACGGGTCCGGATTCTTCGGGCCGTTGTCGCAGCCGTTGCCGATGTCGCTGCGGCCGCACCCAAGCTGGGGCGAGTTCTACGCCGACGAGCGGCTGTCCCCGATGGCCGAGCTGGCGGCGCCGCGTCTGGACGCTTCGACTCGTGCCGCGGTCGACTCCGTCGGGGCACGCTGCCGAGCAGGCGACTACGACGACGGGGATCCGCCGGCCCGGCTGCACGGTGATCTGTGGGGCGGCAACGTGATGTGGACACCCGACGGGGTAGTGCTGATCGACCCGGCTGCCTACGGCGGGCACCGGGAGACTGACCTGGCGATGCTCGCCCTGTTCGGCTGCCCGCATTACGACGCCGTCATTGCCGGCTACCAGCGCGTGCGATCGCTGAAGCCGGGGTGGCGCAAACGCATCGGGCTGCACCAACTTTTTGCGCTGCTCGCCCATGTCGTGCTGTTTGGCGGCGGGCACGCACCGCGGACGCATGCCTGCGCACGGGCCGCTCTGGCGGTCTAGAGTCAGACCCCGATGACGATCGATGTGTGGATGCAGCATCCGACGCAGCGATTCCTGCGCAGCGACATGTTGGCCTCGCTGCGGCGCTGGACCGGCGGGTCGATTCCAGATACCGATATCCCGATCGAGACCACTATTGCTGCGATGGACGCCGCCGACGTCGGGCTGGGGTTGCTGACCGCCTGGCGTGGCCCCAACGGCCAAGATCTGGTGTCCAACGATGAGGTCGCCCAATGGGTCGGCATGCATCCCCAGCGATTTGCCGGTTTGGCGACGGTCGACCTCGATCGTCCGATGGAGGCGGTCCGTGAGCTTCGCCGGCGGATCAAGCAAGGTTTTGTCGGCTTGCGGGTGCTGCCCTGGCTGTGGAACGCTCCGCCCACCGACCGTCGGTACTACCCGCTGTTCGCCGAATGCGTGGAGTCTGCGGTGCCGTTCTGCACCCAGGTGGGTCACACGGGCCCGCTGCTACCTTCGGAGACCGGCCGCCCGATCCCCTACATTGACCAAGTGGCCCTGGACTTCCCGGAATTGGTCATCGTGTGCGGGCATATCGGCTACCCATGGACCGAGGAAATGGTCGCGGTGGCCCGTAAGCATGAGAACGTCTACATCGATACCTCGGCATACACCGTGCGAAGGTATCCAGAGGAACTCGTTCGGTTCATGAAAACCGCTACCGGACAACGCAAAGTGCTGTTCGGCACCAACTATCCGATGATTGCCCACACGCATGCCTTGGCGGACCTCGACGGTCTCGGCCTCAGCGAAGAAGCCCGGCGCGACTTTCTGCACGGTAACGCCAGGCGCGTTTTCAAACTGGAGGCAATCGAGTGAACGGCGCGCAAGCCCTGATCAACACCCTTGTCAACGGCGGCGTAGACGTATGCTTCGCCAACCCAGGAACCTCGGAGATGCACTTCGTGGCCGCGTTGGACGCAGTTCCACAAATGCATGGCGTGCTGGCGCTTTTCGAAGGCGTAGCCACCGGCGCCGCCGACGGATATGCCCGCATCGCCGACCGGCCGGCCGCGGTGCTGCTGCATCTGGGACCCGGGCTGGGCAACGGCTTGGCCAACCTGCACAACGCTCGTCGCGCTCATGTCCCGATGATTGTGGTGGTCGGCGACCACGCCAGCTATCACAAAAAGTACGACGCACCATTGGAATCCGACATCGACGCACTCGCCGGCAGCGTGTCAGGATGGGTTCGTCGGACAACTGACGGTGCCGACGTCGCTGCCGATGCCGCCGAGGCGATTGCCGTCAGCCGGGTGGGTGCACAAATCGCGACGCTGATCTTGCCAGCCGACGTGTCCTGGTCCGACGCAACCCAGGACGGCTCGGCACCGCCGGCGCAGCCCACCGGTGCCGACCCGCTGCTGGCGCCCGCTGGGGGGCTAGTGGCGGAGGTGCTGCGATCGGGCGAACCCACGATGATCCTCATCGGCGGAGACGCCACTCGCGCCCCCGGACTGGCCGCTGCTTCGCGAATTGCCCAGGCGACCGGTGCGCGCTGGTTGTCCGAAACATTCCCGACCCGGCTCGAACGCGGCGCCGGGATCCCCGCGGTCGAGCGGCTCGCGTATTTCGGTGAGGCTGCGGCGGCCCAACTCGACGGCGCCAAGCATTTGGTGCTGGCCGGCGCCAAGTCGCCGGTTTCGTTTTTCGCCTACCCCGGCAAGCCCAGCGATCTGGTGCCCGCAGGCTGCGAGGTACACGTGCTCGCCGAACACACCGGCGCGGCCGACGCACTACGCGCGCTGGCCGACGAGCTGGCGCCGGGCAGCACCGCGCCGTTGGCATCCGCGTCGCGTCCACCGTTGCCGACCGGTGCGCTGTCCGCCGCGGCGGTGGCCGAGGTGATCGGCGCGGTCATGCCGGAACGGATAATCGTGGTGGACGAATCCAACACGTCGAGTGTGCCGCTGGCCGCAGCGACCGCGGGCGCGCCGGCGCATGACTGGCTGACGCTGACCGGTGGAGCGATCGGCTATGGCATTCCGACCGCGGTGGGCGCCGCGGTCGCCGCCCCCGACCGGCCGGTGTTGTGTCTGGAATCCGACGGATCGGCGATGTACACGATTTCGGGGCTGTGGACGCAGGCGCGGGAGAACCTCGACGTCACCACCGTCATCTACAACAACAGCGCCTACGACATTCTGCGGATTGAGCTAGGGCGGGTCGGCGCCGGCGAAGCGCCTGGCCCCAAAGCACTGGATCTCCTGGACCTGTCGCGTCCCACCATGGATTTCGTCAAGATCGCCGAGGGCATGGGAGTTCCGGCGCGCCGGGTCGCCAGCGCCGAGGAATTCGCCGATGCCCTGCGCGCGGCCTTCGCCGAACCTGGACCGCACCTGATCGACGCCGTTGTGCCGTCAATCCTGGGTTAACTCGGCGAGGTGATCGACCAGCCAGTCGGCCAGCTTGTTGACGATATCGACTCCGGTCTCGAAAACGCCGTCATGGGCTTCGGCCGCCAGCGCGACACCCACGTTCAGGGAAGCAGTCGGTACAATCGCGAACTGCCGAACCAGGTATTCCCCGGCTAGGCTTGGGCCCCAACCGCCCTTGGCGGCATAGCCTTTCGCGGCCAGACCCCAGCGCTGGTCGGGAGCGAGGTTGCGCATCAAATCGATGATCCGGGAAGCATCGGGAACGCCGGGCAGCCGCGCCGCGAACTGCGCTTGCTGAGCCAGTGGCCACTGCGTTTGACCGAATGCCGTATAGCCGGGGCGAAGTCGGCGCGACTCGACCACGGTGGTTGTGTCGCCCGCGGCGTGGATGACAGCTTGCACGTGCTTTGCCGCCGCGGCCGGGTCTCCGAGTTGCGACCATAGTGTTTCGGCGGCGGCGTTATCTGATTGCGCGATCGTTTTCCTCACAAGCTCGGCGTTGCCCGACCCAGCCCGCGCGGTCGCAATAGCCAATGGAACCTTTATCGTTGACCATGCCGCGCCGGTCGACCACGTGCCCAACGACGCCAAGGAGGTTCCGTCGGCAGCAGCGATTGCCACGCCGACAGTCGCCGAGAGGGCGCCCGACAGCCTCTCAAAGTCGGTTCTAACGGAATGTCGCAAAGCTACTGAATCGGCTCGTCGCCGAGCACGGTAGTGCGCAGCATCTCTCGCGGCGAGTGCGGGTCGTAGGGCGCCGCGCGGTGCAGGACACCACGGTTGTCCCAGATTACCGTGTCACCGATTGACCATCGGTGGCTGTAGACCTTGTCGCGGACGGTGGCCCGTTCCAACAATTCAACGAGCAGCGCACGGCCCTCGTCGAGGTCCATGCCCACGATGTAATCCGCGGACGCGCCGAGCACCAGCGATCTGCGACCGCTCTGATGCGTCCAGACCAGCGGATGTTCGTGGGTGCGGCGCGAACGCCACCGTGCCAGCTGCTCGGGTGTCGGGTCGGGTGTCACGCGGCGCTGTGAGGCTTCCAGCGAATGAACAACTTTCAACGACGCGTAGCGTTGTTTCTCGTCGTCATTCAGTGCGTCGTAGGCCGCGTACGAGCTGGCGAACTCAGTCTCGCCGCCGCGGTCGGCGACCCGTAGCGCGGACAGCAAGGTGGCCTTTTGCGGGCATTCATCGCCGGTTGGGGTGCAACCGTCGATGTGCCAGTCGAAGGTGGCACGCAGGTAGCTCGCTGACGAGTTCTTCGACGGGTCCAGCGTGATCGGATATATGCCCGCCACTGGATGGTGGCCGTCGGAGGAGTGATCGACCGCACCAAGCCGGGAGCAGAATGCTACCTGTGGTTCGGGGTTCAGATTTAGCCCCGGGAAGACCAGCACGCCGTTGTCTTCCAGCGCGTCGAGCACTGCGTCGGCTAACGTGTCGTCGGCTACGAGCCGGTCGGATTCTATGCCGACGACTTCCGCACCCACCGAGGCGGTGAGCTTGTTGATGGTAAGCAGACTCATCCCACGTCCTGTCTCACGGGACCGGTTCGCTGATGCGGATCATGACAGCGTCAGCGGCGTCGGTGGGTCGGGTTTGATGCATGATCTCTACCGACATCGCGACCATGATCAGCGAGTAGATGAGGCGAAGCAGGTTCAGCGCGTCGTCGGGCAGGTCATCCAGCGAGAACTTGTCGCAATACTCGATTGCTTCTTCCAGCCTGGGAAAGAAGGCGTCGTAGAACTCACGCATATCGGCCATCGAGCTGGCCATCCGCTTGTCCCACCGCTCGGATTCGGTTGATAGGCACCAGGCTTCGGCATACGGTTCGAGTTCGGCAAAGGCGCTGGGCAGCAAGGTGTCAGCCATGGCCCGCCCCCACTGGGGTGCGTTCCCGCTGATAGTCGGCCACCCAGTCGCCGACCGTCTTATGCAGATGTCGGACCAGGATCTCTTGGTCATTGAGCGGAAATTCGTCGATGATGCCAGTCTCCAGTGCGGCCTGCGTGCCGCCGAGCATCCCGGCGTCTTGCAGCGCGAACTCCTTGAGCACCACGGCGGCAACCTCGTGTTCGATGCGTTCCCGCACACTACGGGCGGGGTGAAAAGCGGTATACGCCTCGAATCGGTGGGTGTTGTGTGACGTCGGCCAATACCGATAAAGCAGATACCAGCCGCCGTAGATCAGGATCTCCAGGTTGGGGAAGATCTGGAAATTGCTGATACCCCAAGGATCGATGCCACCTGGATTGAGCCCGGCAGGTAACTCACCCAGATCCGGGGTTCGCCATGGGCCGACAAGCCCGCTACGCGTAGCTCTTTCGATCGGGTACATGTACTCCGGCGCCATCAGCCAGCGGCGGGTACCTGCCGTCGACACCAGCCGGTGCGGACCGTCGATCTGGAAATGGGCGCACTCAAACCCGGCGTTGGGGTCACGCACCTTGGAGGGAACTTGCTGGGGATGCAGTGACGGGACGTGGTAATACTCCTGGAACGCGTCGGCGAAGATCTTCCAGTTACTGTTGTTGTCGGCCACCCATTCGTAGCGCTCGGTGAGCTCGCCGAACGGATAGTCGTCGAGCCCAGTGATCATCGGCCCGAGGAACTCCCGCAGCGTCTGCCGCGGTTGCGGATCAAAGTTGACGAAGATGAAGCCGTTCCAAATGTCACAGCGCACCGAGCGCAGGCCATAGGAGTCGCGGTCGAGGCCGAAAAACTCTGACTCTTGCTGCACGAATGTCAGCGCGCCGTTGAGGTCGTAGCGCCAGCCGTGGTACTTGCACGTAAACTGCCGGCATAAGCCGTTGGTTTCCTCGTTGGGAAAGTCGTTCCACACCAATTTATTACCGCGGTGGCGGCAGACGTTGTGGAACGCGCGGATCACCTGGTCTTTACCTTTGACCACGATGATCGACGTACCTGCCGCCGCAATGTCTTTTGTGAAGTAACTGCCGACGCGGGAAAGTTCCTCGATGCGGCCGACGTTGAGCCACGCCCGTTTGAAGATCGCCTCGCGTTCAAGCGCATAGAACTCCGGTGACGTTGAATCGCGGAACGAAACTCCTCCGGTGCCCAGGTCGGGATAGTGTTCGGTCCAGCTACCCTCGGCTGGCTTGGGCCATTGCCCCATGTGAACCTCCTGGATCATCGAAATATGGTGCAGTCTGGGCAAAGGCGGGGAATGACGCTGTCACATCACGGCCCCGCCGTTCACGCCCAGCACCTGGCCGGTGATGAAGCCGGCCTCGTCCGAGCACAAAAATCCGACGGCGGCCGCGATGTCGGCACCGGTGCCAAGGTGCCCCACCGGAATACGACGAGCCAACGCCTCGTTGGACGGCAGCGTGCCCGCGGCTTGTGATTGGTGTTGCATCGGGGTTTCGATACCCGACGGTGGAATATTGTTGACCGTGATTCCTGCCGAGGCATATTCGTGCGCAAGCGATTTGGTCAATGTGATCAGCGCGCCCTTCGACGCGGCATAGTGGGCCATGCCGGGCGAGCCGCGTTGGGCGCTGGACGACGAGATCATTACGATCCGGCCCCATCCAGCGGCCAACATGTCCGGCAGTGCCACCTGGCAGCAGTGAAATGTCCCGGTGAGGTTGACGTCAACGATTTTTGCCCAGGATTCCGGGGTAATCTCGATGAACGGCGCGAAACCCACCATGCCTGCGCTGGTCACCAAGATGCTCACCGGGCCGAGTTCGCTGCGCACCTTCGCGAATGCTTCCTCGACCGCGGGCCGGTCGGTCACATCTGCCGACACAGCCAGCGCGGCGACCCCTTTTACGCGCAGTTCCTCGGACACACGTTGGGCAGCTTGGCCATTGACGTCTAGCACCGCGACCTTGTGACCGCGCTCGCCCAGCTCGTGACAGGTCGCCTCACCCATGCCGGAAGCGCCGCCGGTCACCACCGCCACCCGCTCGATATCGCTCATTCGTAGACCACCTTCACCGAGCGGCTAGTCGGCATCGATTGACAGGTCAGTACCCAGCCCTCGTCAACTTCGTCCTCGGTAAGCGCATCATTGTTGATCATCCGCACGTCTCCCTCCACCAGGCGGGCCATACAGGTTCCGCAGGAACCGGTTTCACAGGACGACGGCGCGCGCAACCCTGCCAACCGGGCGATCTGCAGTACCGTGTTACCCGCCCGATACGGGACCACCGTCGTGTGCCGGTCCAGCTTGATAGTCACTTCCTCGGTAAGCGTTTGAGCCGGGGGCGGTTCGTCGACAACGTCGAACCGCTCCAGATGCACGCGGTCAGTATGCACCGCGCTGCTCAGCAGCGCGCCTTCCACGGTGTCCATGAACGCCCGGGGCCCACAGATGTAGAACTCGGCATCACCGGCGGCGGCGATGAACGACTCGATCTCATTCGGCCGCACTACCCCCCTGTCCTCATCGAGATGATGCTCGATAACCAATTGGTCGGGGTGTCGCTCGGCAAGCAGCGCCAACGAGTCGGCGAAGATGATCGACTCGCGGCTGCGGTTGGCGTAGAACAGCCGTACCTGCCGGGTGGTTCCGGCCAGCGCCGAGCGGATCAACGAGAACACCGGAGTGATGCCACTGCCGCCGGCGAACGCCACCAGCTCGCGATCGGAATCACCGAGCACGAAGCGGCCCTCAGGTGGCGCCGCGTGAATTTCGTCGCCGGCAGTGGCGGTGTCGTTGAGCCAGTTGGACACCACGCCGTCGGCATCGCGTTTGACGGTGATCCGCAGGTCTTCGGCGATCACCGGCGATGAAGACATCGAATAACAGCGGCGATGTTCCTGGCCGCCCACGTTGACCCGCAGGGTGAGGAACTGGCCGGGCAGGTAGCGGAATTGGTGGGAACACGATTCCGGCACATCGAAGATCAGCGAGACCGCGTCGACGGTCTCGCGCACCACGCTTTTGACTCGAAGGGGGGCGAAGCCGTCGCGGCTCGGCGCGCCGTTCATCGTTTGTGCCATCGTCCTGAGAGTATCAAGTACTTGCGATTCGTATCAAGTAGTTGACTCGTCGGTGTGATCGGCGAACAGAGGGTTTCCGGTGCCCTGTTCGACCACCCGGGCCAGCAGATCGTGCAGCAGCTGTCGCTCGCCGGCGTCCAGAACACCGAACACCTGCTCGTGGGCGGCCAGCGCGTCGGTGAGAACGGCGGTAACGACCGCGCGACCGTGATCGGTGAGATAGGTCTGCAGGATCCGTCCATGTTGGGGGTCTTGCTTGCGCTCCACCAGGCCGCGTTGTTCCAGCGCGGTGATCGCCAACTGGACGCCCTGCGGAGTGATGAGGAGGCGGCGGGCCAACTCAGCCCCGGACAGTCCGGGTTCGTTGGCCAGCTGACGCATCAGGCCGATCTGAGCGGTGGTCACCCCGTGCTTGCTGATCGCGTCATTGACGGTCTTCAGCGAGAAGTGGAACGCCTGCTTGAGCAACCACAGGATGTTGTCGGTCAGTTCCATCGTCATCCCTGCCGCGCCGTCAAGGGCGCTTGTAGATCTGGCCGTCTTTCATGACGAACCGCACATCGAGCGTGGTGGTGATGTCGTGTGACGGGTCGCCGGGGACGGCGATGATGTCGGCGAGGTAGCCGGGGGCCAGCCGGCCCAGTTCGTGGTCGGCTTCGATCAGCTCCGCGCTAATGACTGTGGCCGCCCGGATCGCCTGCATCGGTGTCATGCCGCGGTCGACGAGCGCACCGAGTTCCTTGGCGTTCTGGCCGTGCGGGATCGCCGGGGCGTCCGTGCCGCAGGCAATCCGCACCCCGGCGGCAATCGCTTTGGGCAGCATTGCTTTGGCCTGTGGAAAGACTTCAGCCGCCTTTTTGCGGAGCTCGGGCGCCACCCGGTCGACCGCCATCGCGTCGGTCAGATAGGTCGTGGAGACCAAGAAGGTGCCGTGGTCAACCATCATCTGGATGGTGTCGTCGGTGGCCAGGAAACCATGCTCGATGCAATCGATCCCGGCTTTGATGCACGCGCGGATCGCGCTGTCGCCGATCGCATGCGCCGCTACTCGGACACCGGCACGGTGGGCCTCGTCGGCGATCGCCGCGAACTCCTCGTCGGAGTACTGCTGCGATCCAGGTGCCGTGCTATGCGACATGACCCCGCCGGAGGCGGAAACCTTGATCAACTTGGCGCCGTGGCGAATTTGGTAACGCACACAGGCTCGCACGTCGGGAACACCGTTAGCGATGCCTTCTGCCACCGACAGCGGCATGATGCCCGGCGCCAGCCGTTGGAAGACCGTCGGATCGAGGTGCCCACCATAAGGTGTGACGGCGTGTCCGGCCGGCACGATCCGTGGACCGATGTGCCAGCCGTCGTCGATTGCGCGCTGCAACGCCACGTCGAGTAGGTAGCCGCCGGTCTTGACCATCAGCCCTAGGTTGCGCACCGTGGTGAAACCCGCGTCTAACGTGGTGCGGGCGTTGACGGCTCCGCGCAGAGTGCGGTAGGCCGGGTCGTCCTGCACGCCATGCATCGGGCTCGGCAAACCCTCTGGCCCGCCGGGGCCGCCGATGAGCAGGTTGAGTTCCATGTCCATCAACCCCGGCAGCAGCGTCACGTCGCCGAGGTCGATCTCGGTAGACGAATCCGGTTGTGAATCAGCGGGATTGATCGTCGAAATCCGATCGCCATCGACGGCGACCACTGCCGGTGATCGCACCTGGCCGGTGTCGACATCCGCCCAGCGGGCGGCCCGCAGCACGATCACGGAACGGGTTCGCTGACGCAATCCAACGTCGCTGCCCCGGAATCAGGAACGCGGGGCTGCTTCCAGCACTCGACGGGAAAGGACACCATGACCATCGAGTACAGCAGGTGCATCAAATTCATGACGTCCTCGGGCAGATCGTCGAGGCTGAATTTGTCGCAGTAGGCCAGCGCGTCCTCAGCGCGCGGCGTGATGGCGTCGTAGAAGGCTTGCATTTCGGCCATCGAACTGCCGAGTCGTTTACGGTAGCGCTCTGGTTCGGTGGGCAGACACCACTGCGAAAACGGTTCGAGATCGACGAATTGGGGTGGCAGCTTGGCGGTCATCAGGTCAGACTCCCGCCGCGGAGCGCTGGTAAGTGTTGACCCACGCCGCAGTCTCGTGGTGCAGATGCCGCAGCAGCACCTCTTGGTCGTTGAGGACAAACCCGTCGACGGCACGCGACTCGACCATGCTCTGCGTTGCCTCCAACGTGTTGGCGTCCTGCAGGCCGAATTCTTTGAAGGTAACCGCTGCCAGCTCCTGCGCGACCCGCTCACGAGGAGCCCGCGGCGGCGGGAAGTACAAGGTGCCCTCGAAGACATGGCTGTTGTATGACGTCGGCCAGTAGTGATAGGTCAGATACCAGCCCTGCCCCCAGATCAGAATGACGAAATTAGGGAATAGTTGAAACGAGTCCAAACCCCAGGGGTCGCAGTGGGCCGGGTTGACGCCGGCGGGCAGCGGACCGATATCGGGGCTGTCCCACGGCCCGAAAAGCCCACTGCGGCAGATCTCGTCGATCGGCTTGCGCATATCGGCGTCCATCTCCCAGGTTCGCACACCCGAGGTACTAACCAGGCGATGTGGCCCGTCGATGCGATAGTGCGGCGCCTCGAAGCCGGCTTCGGCGGCCGCCTTCGAGTACTTGGTCGGCGACTGGTTCGCGTGCAGAACCGGCGCGTGATAGAACTCCTGAAACGCATCCAGGTACAGCTTCCAATTTGCCTTGACTTCAGAGCGGTAACACCACCGCGAGGTCATCTGGCGGAACGGATAGCCTTCTAAGCCGAGAACCATCGGGCCCAAGAACTCCCGCAATGACTGCTGGGGTTCGGCGGCGAAGTTGACGAAGATGAAACCTTCCCACACGTCGCAGTGCACCGGCACCAGCCCATAGCGGTTTTTGTCCAGGTCGAAGAACTCACCCTCCTGTGGTACGTGGGTCAAGTTGCCGTCCAAGTCGTAACGCCAGGCGTGATACTTACACCGGAACTGCCGGCAGAAACCGCTGGTTTCCTCCAGCGGCATGTCGTTCCACACCAGTTTATTGCCGCGGTGCCGGCAGATGTTGTGAAACGCGTTGATCTCGCCCCGGGTATTACGCACCAGCACAATTGAAGTGTTGGCGACCTTCAGTTCCTTGGTGAAGTAGCTACCGTTGCGTGGAAGCTGCTCAACGCGACCGACGTTCAACCACGCTCGCTTGAAGATCGCCGCCCGCTCGAGCTCGTAGAACTCTGGAGAGATGCAATCCTCGTAGGACACTGGCCCGGTCCCCAAATCGGGGTAGTGCTGGGTCCAGCTGCCCTCCGGCGGCTTGGGGAAACGAGTCATACCTACTCCTGTCGATCACGACCGCCCGCAGCGCTGACCGTATATGCTTCAGGGCGTAATCGCAAGTAGTTGATATTCGCGGCCTCAATCAGCCGCGAAGGTTTACAGTATGTGTTACCGATGTTAACGTCAATTGGCACCGCGCTTCCGTCTCGACGACAAGGAGAAGCTTTTGGCCACATACGTTCTGGTGCATGAACACCTCTTCCGCTGCGACGTCGACTTGGACTGCCAGGTCACCGACATCGTCAAGCTGCTGCATTTCGAGGATCTGCGCGACGTCATCCTGGTTGGCCACAGCTACGGCGGCATGGTCATCACCGGCGTGGCGGATCGTGCGACTGAACGCATTGCGCACCTGGTCTACTTGGACGCTGCGATACCTTTTGACGGGCAGTCTCTGGTTGATATCGCCGGGCCGCTGATGGCGCTGGCGCGTTCAGACAGCCGCATCGTCGACGGCGTCGAGATGTGTATGTACATAGACAACAAGACGATTCCGTACTACGGAGTCCACAATCCCGACCAGGTCGAGTGGATGACGGCCCGCCTGACGCCGCACCCGTGGAAGTGCTTCGACCAGCCACTGCGCCTAACTGATGAGGATGCAGTCGCCAAAATCCCGCAGTCGTACATCTGCACGACGATGTTCATCAAAGTCCGTCCCGTCGAGACCTTGAAACAGAAAGCTGACGGTCGGTTCTGGGAGTTGGACACTGGCCACGACATGATGATCACCGCACCAGAGTGGGTCGCCGAGAAGCTGATGTTGGTAGCCTCCCTTGCCGATGAGTCGTTGACATAGGGAGACGAATTGCTCAGCGGGGAAAAGATTCTCATCACTGGAGCAACGGGCAAGATTGGGTTCCCGATCGCACGAGCGCTGGCGAGGAGCAATGAAGTCTGGGGCGTCGCCCGGCTGAGGGACCCGGCAGCGCGTGACAAGCTGGTCGCTGCTGGCGTCAGGCCGATCGCGCTGGACCTGAGCACGGGTGACTTCTCACAGCTCCCTGAGAATTTCAGCTATGTCTTCCACGCGGCAGTCGACGCGGGTCTTGACGACTGGATCCGATCTGTCGAGACCAATGCCCGACGATCGGGCGACCTGCTGTACCACTGCCGCACTGCAAGAGGGTTTGTGCTTTGTTCAACGGGTTCCGTTTACGCCTATCAGGGGCGCCGACCGCTGACCGAGACCGATCCGCCCGGCAGCCCACTGCGCGCGAACTACAGCTTCTCGAAGATTGCGGCCGAGGAGGTATGCACGTGGATCGCTAATCGCTACCGCGTCCCGCTGACGATCATCCGGATTTGCTCGACGTACGGACCAGAAGGCGGCGCACCCGCTGATCGTTTGGAAATGATGTTGGCCCACAAACCGATCCGCCTTTACCCCGAGAAGCCAAACAACTACAACCCGATCTACGAAGACGATTACGTCGAGCTGGGTATTCGTGCCATGGAGGTCGCCGCCACACCTCCAGTTGTGGTGAACTGGGCCGGCAGTGAGACGGTCAGCGTCGAAGAGTACTGCGCGTACATGGGCGAACTCGTCGGTATCGAGCCGACCTTTCACTACACGCCCGAGGCGCACACTCCGCTGTGGCCTGATGTGACCCTCATGCACAAGGTGCTCGGAGGAACGAAAGTGCATTGGCGCGAGGGCTTTAAGCGGATGATCAAGTCCCGTCATCCCGAAATCCAACTCAAGGACAGCACGTGACCCAGCTGCCCGGCACACCATCGGACGACGTGACCGC
Source organism: uncultured Actinomycetota bacterium (assembly GCA_963838755.1). Classification (GTDB taxonomy): domain Bacteria; phylum Actinomycetota; class Actinomycetes; order Mycobacteriales; family Mycobacteriaceae; genus Mycobacterium. The sequence continues at coordinate 127,401 of CAWISO010000032.1, forward strand.
TGTTCTTGAGACGGGAAGCGGTGGCATTGGCACCTTGTTCGTCTCGATGGCGACTCGGCACCCCGATGGAGCAGACGCCGACTATCTGCGATGGCACACGCTCGATCACCGCCCCGAACAACATCGCCTCGCGGCAGTCCGGGCTTCGCTTCGAGTGGTGTCGACCCCGGCTTGTAGATCGGCGCGCGCGATCAGCCACGATCGGTTTGACGCCATTGATCACGTGATGACTTACTTTTTCGCCGATCCCGGCGGACTAGGCGGGTTCTTGGACCTGGCGACGGCGCTTGGGGATGCCGGCCGAGTACGCGCCCTGCTACCTCCGGTCGAGCGCGGCGTCTACGAGGTGCACAGCAAGGTGTCGGCACCGCGCATCAAAGTAGGGGCCGATGTGCTCCCGTGGTGGCCGGTACGGGGTGTGTTTCTTTTAGTCGAGCAAGAAGCTGCGCCGGTAACCGAATTGCTTGATGTCGAAGGCGTCGCCGGCCTCTGGTCCGCTTCAGCGACCAACGTCGACTCGAACCTGGCCAACGCGCGGCCAGGTCAGTGCATCACCTATTGCTTTCTGGACGACGACCCGGTCGACACCGGGCGGCGGCTGCAACTGGTGCTGGCGAGACGCTGGCACGACGCAAAAGTACAACCGCTGTTGGCCGCGCCGTTTTACGCTGTGGTGCCGCACGAGTGGGATCGTTATGTCCCATAGTGCGAAAGGTTCGACACGGATCGGCTTGATGGTCGGCTCCGACAAGGAGCGACCACGCAAGGATCGTCTGGCCGCACTCATCGACGATGCCCGCGCGGCCGAACAAACTGGGTTCGCCTCGTTTTGGATGCCGCAGGTGCCGGGTTACTTGGATGTCCTGACTGCGCTGGCGCTGATCGGCCAGGCCACCGATCGCATCGAGCTAGGCACGGCAGTGCTGCCTATTCAGACTCGCCACCCGATGATCATGGCCCAACAAGCACTCACCACTCAGCAGGTGTGCTCGGGTCGACTCACACTCGGCATCGGGGTGTCGCATCATTGGATCGTCGAGGGTCAACTCGGGCTGTCCTATGACAGGCCAGTCCAGCTGATGTGCGACTACCTGGATGTGCTGGCACCGTCGTTGGCCGGAGCCGGAACTGTCGACGTGGAAAACACCAGTTATCGCGTCCACGGTTTGGTTGATGTCACCGACGTCTCAGAGACGCCAACCCTGCTCGCCGCACTCGGGCCCAGAATGTTGCGCCTGGCCGGCGAACGAACGCGCGGCACCATTCTGTGGATGGCCGATGAGCGAACTATAGGCGATTACGTCGTACCGAGCATCACCTGTGCCGCGGCTGCTGCCGGGCGCGGTGCACCACGCATTGTCGCAGGGGTTCCGGTCGCGCTGTGTGCAACTGACGAAGTTGACGATGCCCGCGCATACGCGAGCGAAGTGTTAGGACATGCAGACTTCTCGCCCAACTATGTCCGCCTTCTCGAGCACGGCGACGCTGAAGATGTCGGCGACACCATGGCCGTCGGCGATGAGGGGGCCATCTTGGCTCGATTGCGGCGATACGCCGACGCCGGTGTCACCGACCTGGCCTTGCGGATTGTGCCGTTGGGAAACGACGCGACGGCCCGGACCGAGTCGCGGCGACGAACACACGAATTCTTGGCATCGGTTTGTCCGGCGATTCAGTGATGTCTAACGGCGGATCGGCCACACCGGATCGGCGCAGTCGATGCCTTCGGCCGACAGTTCCCGCTTGAGCACCTTGAACGTCGCGGTGCGCGGCAGCGTCGTACTGACGCGGACGTAGGACGGCCACTGCTTGGGCCCCAGGTCGTTCTGCTCGGACAGGAACGCGCGGAACTTGTCCGCGTCGAATTCGGCGCCCGGCGCCAGCACCAACGCGGCCATCGCCTGATCGCCGACGGCCGGATCCGGAACCGCATACACCGCCACCTCGGTGACGTCCGGATGGCGCAGCAGCACCCGCTCGATCGGTGCGGTGCCCAGATTTTCGCCGTCGACGCGTAACCAGTCACCAAGCCGGCCCGAGAAATATGCGTAGCCGGCTTCGTCGCGGTAAGCCAGGTCGCCGCTGTGATAAACCCCGCCGGCCATGCGTTGCGCGTCGGCCTCGGGGTCGTTGTAGTAGCCCTCGAAACGGCCCGGGCCGCTGACGTTTACCAGCTCGCCCACCATCCCGACCGGGCAAGGCTGGCCGGTGTCGACGTCGACGATCTCGATCCCGTCAGGCAGTGGGCCGAGCGCGCCCGGCGGGGTGTCCGGTGTGTGGCTGATCGCCACCCCACCTTCGGTCGACCCGAATCCGTCGATGACGACACAGCCGAACCTCGCGGCGAAACGTTCGACGTCGCCGGGCGCCCCCTCATTGCCGTACACCGCCCGGAGCGGATTGTCGGCGTCGTCTGGACGCTCGGGTGTGGCGAGCACATACGAGAGCGGCTTGCCGACATAGTTGGCATACGTTGTGCCGTAGCGGCGGATGTCGGTCAGGAACCCAGAAGCAGAAAACTTGCGCCGCAACACCAGCGAGCCCCGGCAGGCTAACGCCACCGACCATCCCACCAGCACTGCATTCGAATGGAACAGCGGCATCGATGCGTAGCAGACATCGTCCTGGCCGAGACTGAACCGCTCGGTCATCGTCACGCCGGCGATCCCGACCTTACCCTGACTGCATCTGACCGCCTTGGGCTCTCCGCTGGTGCCCGAGGTGAAGATCAACATGAACAGGTCGGCGGGCTCGGCATCCCGGAAAGCCATCTCGGCGTCCCGGTGTGCGCTGACCTCGTCGGTCCATTCCCCGGAGTCGACATTGACGTGTTCGATATCGCCGAGTGTCGCAGCGGAATTCGTGTCAGCCAGTACCAGCTGGCAATCAGCGTGGTCGATGTCGCGAACCAAGGCGGCGCCGCGGCGCACCGGGTTGAGGCCCACCGGGACGATTCCCGACATTCCTGCGGCGACCAGGACGGCCGAGAAGAACGGTGTGTTCTCCAGCAGCACCCCGACATGCGGCGGCTTCGCGGGATCAAGTCGCGCGCACAACGCCGTCGCCACCGCTGCACTGTGCCGAAGATGGTCGCGCCAACTGGTGAACGAGTCCTCGAAGTAGATGCCCCGATCCTGTACATCGACAAGCGGTTTCAGCAAGTCGGTGACGGTAGGCAGGTGCTCCATGGCTTAGGCAGGAGTGTCCGCCAGTTCACGGCCGATACGCAGCAGCGCCGCGGTGGCACCGCCCAACGCGAACTCGGTCTGCTTGGCGGCCAGGAAGTAACGATGCACCGGATGGTCGGTGTCGATGCCGACACCGCCATGCACGTGCACGATGGTGTGCGCCACGCGATGTCCCGCGTCGGCGGCCCAGAATGCCGCAGTGGCGACCTCGGTGTCGGCAGGCAAATCCTCACTGAGTCGCCACGCCGCCTGGGTGAGGGTCAGTCGCAATCCCTTGACGTCAATGTAGCCGTCGGCCAGCCGTTGCCCCACCGCTTGGAAGCTGCCGATCGGGCGATCGAACTGCTCACGGGTGCGGGCATATTCCGCAGTCAGCTGCAGCCCGCGGTCCAGTACTCCAAGCTGAAACGCCGTGCGGCCCAGCACTTCCAAGGTCCCTATCCAACTCACCACGTCTTGGCTGCCGACTATTCGTTGGCGGCCGACCTCGACACCTTCGAGCCGAAGGCCTGCCACGCTGCCCAAGCCGGTGGTCTGCAGCGCCGTCACAGAGACTCCCGGGTCACTGGCGGCAACCAGGAAAACAGCTGTACCGGAGTCGGTTTCGGCCGGCACCAAGAACCCGTCGGCCACCGGCCCGTAGCCAACCTGGGTGCGAGTTCCCGACAGGCGATAACCGTCTCCCGAAGGCGCGGCCTGCACCGGCCCGTCACCCATCTCGCCATTCAGCGCGACAGCGAGGATCTTCTGGCCGCCCACCGCCGGGACGCCCCACTCCTGTTGGAGTTCGGCTGAGCCGAACCGGGCCAGTGCACCGGCGGCCAGCACCACCGACTCCAAGTAGGGCACCGCAGCAAGTTGGCGGCCCAGCCCGACCAACACCGCGGTCTCCTCGAGCACGCCGAAACCGCCTCCGCCCAAGGACTCCGGTGCGGCGGTGGAGAGGATATCGGCATCGACAAGCTTGCCCCATAGCTCGCGATCGAACCGTTGGTCCAGGCTGTCCAGCTGGCGCTGATGCTCAGGCGTGCACACCGCGTCGACGATGGTGTTCACTAGGCCGCCGAGGTCAACAGCGGCTTCGGTTGTCGAAAAGTCCATGATCGAGAATCCTTTGCGCAATTAGCGGTGGGCGCGGGGCAGGCCCAGCGCCACCATGCCGATGATGTCGCGTTGGACTTCGTTGGTGCCGCCGCCGAAGGTCAGGATCAGGCAAGCCCGGTGCATTCGCTCCACCCGGCCGCGCAGCAATGCTCCGGGCGAATCCTGTCGCAGCGTGGCACCGGTGCCCAGCACCTCCATCAGCAGCCGGTAGGCCTCGGTGGCCAGTTCGGTGCCGAACACCTTGGCCGCCGAGGCATCCGCCGGCGACGGTGTCGCGGAATTCGAGGACGCCAACTCCCAGTTGATCAGCTTGAGCACCTCGACCTTGGCGTATACCCGGGCCAGGTTGAGTTGCACCCATTCCGAATCGATGAGTCGGGCACCGCCGCCGTCCTTGGTGTTTTGCGCCCATTCCCGTACCTGATTGAGCGCCATGATGATCGGCATCGGCGACACCAGCGCGACCCGCTCGTGGTTGAGCTGGTTGGTGACCAGCTTCCAGCCGGCGTTCTCCTCACCCACCCGGTTGGCCACCGGGACCCGGACATCCTGGTAGTAGGTGGCGCTGGTGTCCACGCCAGCCATGGTGTGCACCGGCGTCCACGAGAAACCTTCAGAGCTGGTCGGGACTATCAGCATCGAGATACCGCGGTGTTTTCTGGCTTCGGTGTTGGTGCGGGCCGCCAGCCACACGTAGTCGGCATAGGCGATCAGACTGGTCCACATCTTTTGGCCGTTGATCACGTAGTCATCGCCGTCACGTATCGCGGTGGTCCGCAGGTTGGCCAAGTCGGTGCCGGCGCCCGGCTCGGAGTAGCCGATCGAGAAATGCAAGTCCCCGGACGCGATCTTGGGCAAATAGAACTTCTTCTGTTCCTCGGTGCCGAAGGCCATGATGGTCGGCGCGACGCTGTTGATGGTCAGAAACGGCACCGGTGCGCCGGCGATCGCGGCCTCGTCAGTGAAGATCAATGAATCCATTGGAGAGCGATCCTGGCCGCCGTACTCTTTGGGCCAGTTCAGGGTGAGCCACCCGTCCTTGCCCATCTGTGCGACCGTCTCGCGATAGACGTTGCCTTCACCGACCTCGCCTGACGTCGAGCTCAGTGCCTCGCGGCGCTCGGGGGTGATCAGCTTGGCGAAGTACGAGCGCAGTTCGCGACGCAGCTCCTCCTGCTCTGGGGTGTAACTGATGCGCATTCTCCGCCGCCCTCCTCCTCGTCGGTAAATCGTGCGGCAGCCTGCATCAACGGCTACCCATTCGCTTTTCTGAGTTGTAACACGTTCTAGTCTGACGGTCCAGCGACCGTCGCGCCGGACGCGTCCGCAGCTGGTCGTATGGTGGTCATACATATTCGCAGCCACGTTCAAGCAGGATAAGGAGAATGTTGTGCGGGTGATAGTGGACCGCGATCGGTGTGAAGGGAACGCAGTGTGCCTGGGAATCGCGCCCGATATCTTCGACCTCGACGACGAGGACTACGCGGTGGTGAAGACCGACCCGGTCCCCGCCGATCAAGAAGGGCTCGCCGAGCAGTCGATTGCCGAATGCCCCAGAGCGGCCTTGAAACGCGAAGACTAGAGGTATTCATAAATTGACTAGCAGCACGAACGCGACCGATCTGTCCGGAAAGGTCGCGGTGGTCACCGGCGCGGCCGCAGGGCTGGGCCGTGCCGAAGCGCTCGGCCTGGCCCGCGCCGGTGCCACCGTCGTCGTCAACGACATTCGCGCCGCGCTGGATCGCTCCGACGTCATCGACGAGATCACCGCCGCCGGCACGAAGGCCGTCGCGGTCGCCGGCGACATCAGTGAGCGCGCCACCGCGGACGAACTGGTCAGCACGGCCGACGGGTTGGGCGGACTGGACATCGTGGTGAACAACGCCGGCATCACCCGCGACCGGATGCTGTTCAACATGTCCGACGAGGACTGGGACGCGGTGATCGCGGTCCACCTACGTGGGCATTTTCTGTTGACTCGCAACGCCGCCACCTATTGGCGCCAGAAAGCCAAGCAGGCGAACGGTGGGTCGGTCTACGGCCGCATCATCAACACTTCGTCGGAGGCGGGGTTGGTGGGCCCGGTGGGACAGGCCAACTACGGCGCCGCCAAAGCGGGGATCATTTCGCTCACCTTGACTGCGGCGCGGGCGCTGGGCCGCTACGGGGTCCGCGCTAACGCGATTGCCCCGCGCGCTCGGACCGCGATGACCGCCGAGGTGTTTGGGGAGGCTCCTGAGATCGGTGACGACCAGATCGACCCGCTTTCGCCCGAGCACGTGGTCACCTTGGTGCGCTTCTTGGCGTCCCCCGCGGCTGCGGAGGTCAACGGCCAGGTCTTCATCGTCTACGGCCCCCAGGTGACCCTGGTGTCGGCACCCGTCGCGGAGCACAAGTTCAGATCAGACGCGCAGGCATGGGACGCGCAAGAGCTCAGTGCCACGCTGCGCGATTACTTTGCTGGACGTGACCCGGAGCAAAATTTTGCGGCGACCGGCTTGATGGAGTAATTGTCCGGAGCCCGAGACTTAGTGTCTCGATTCCGCGGGGACTAGAACACGTTACAGGATGACCTGCGTCACAATAGCCCTGACCAGGTCAAACTACTAACTTTTGTCTAATTTTCCCGTTCTTTGACACTTGAACGTGTTCTAGTTAGTATGATCCGGCTCACGCGGAGCGCTGCCTCCTGAGAACAAAGCGGAGGCGGCGCCAACCGGGGACGCAGAGGCATCGCTGGCGAACTTGCAGCACCCGCGCGAGAAGGGGAACAGAGTTGATCGAACAGCTCGCGGTCCCGGCTCGGGCCGTGGGCGGGTTCGTCGAAATGTCGCTCGAGACTTTCCGTGCGGCGTTCCGTCGGCCGTTTCAGGTCGGTGAGTTCCTCGAACAGACCTGGATGATCGCCCGGGTCTCACTGATCCCGACGCTTTTGGTCGCTATCCCATTCACGGTCCTAGTCGCGTTCACGCTCAACATCTTGCTGCGCGAGATCGGCGCCGCCGACCTGTCCGGCGCGGGCACCGCGTTCGGAACCATCACCCAGCTGGGACCCGTCGTCACCGTGCTGGTGGTGGCCGGCGCCGGCGCCACCGCGATCTGCGCCGATCTCGGGGCCCGCACCATTCGCGAGGAAATCGACGCGATGCGGGTACTGGGCATCGATCCGATCCAGCGCCTGGTGGTACCCAGGGTGCTGGCCTCGACGTTCGTCGCACTGCTGCTTAACGGGCTGGTGTCGGCGATCGGCATCGCCGGCGGCTACGTCTTCTCGGTGCTGCTGCAAGGCGTCAACCCCGGGGCGTTCGTCAACGGCCTGACCGTGCTGACCCACCTCGGCGAGCTGGTGCTCTCCGAGATCAAAGCGTTGCTGTTCGGTGTGGTTGCCGGCCTGGTCGGCTGCTATCGGGGGCTCACAGTGAAGGGCGGACCGAAGGGTGTTGGCACCGCCGTCAACGAGACCGTGGTCTATGCGTTCATTTGTCTGTTCGTGATCAACGTGATCATGACGGCGATCGGCGTTCGAGTGCTGAGCAGGTGACGCGATGAGTCGCGACATCGACGAAGATCCAGGCACGGCCGGGATTGAGAAGTGGCGCCCATGACCTACGACGCCACGCTGCGCATCCGCCGCTTCTTCAGCCGGTTCGCCGGACCGGTCGACAACTTCGGGGAGCAAGCGCTGTTTTACGGCGAGTCGGTGCGGTATATCCCGAATGCGCTCACCCGGTACCGCAAGGAGACGGTGCGGCTGATCGCCGAAATGACGATGGGCACCGGCGCGCTGGTGCTGATCGGCGGGACAGTCGGTGTCGCCGCGTTTTTGACGCTGGCATCGGGCGGCGTGATCGCGGTACAAGGCTACGAATCGCTGGGCAATATCGGCATCGAGGCGTTGACCGGGTTCCTGTCGGCGTTCCTCAACGTCCGAATCGTCGCCCCAGTGGTGGCCGGTATCGCCCTGGCCGCCACCATCGGCGCCGGCACCACCGCCCAGCTGGGGGCGATGCGGGTCGCCGAGGAAATCGACGCCATCGAAGCGATGGCGGTGCACTCGGTGTCCTACCTGGTGTCCACTCGGCTGATCGCGGGCCTGATCGCGATCGTCCCGTTGTACTCGCTGGCGGTGCTGGCCTCGTTTTTCGCCGCTCGGTTCACCACAACGTTCATCAACGGGCAGTCGGCGGGTCTGTACGACCATTACTTCAGCACCTTCCTAATCCCGACCGACCTGCTTTGGTCGTTCCTGCAAGCCATCGTGATGTCGATTGGGGTGATGCTGATCCATACGTACTACGGCTACAACGCTTCTGGCGGACCCGTGGGCGTCGGTCTGGCGGTCGGTCAGTCGGTGCGGACATCGCTGATCGTTGTGGTCGTGATTACTTTGTTCATCTCGCTGGCTGTCTACGGCGCATCCGGTAATTTCAACCTCTCCGGGTGAGCACAGTGACGATGCAGAGCGCGCAGCGCGATGAAGAGGAGCTGGGCAGGTAGGCGGGGGGACGATGGCAAGCACCGGTGCGCAACGCACCCACGTCAGGCTGGCAGCGACGCTGCTGGCCTCTCTGTTGGCGGCGTTCGCGGTGGTGACCTATCTGTCGTACACCGCGGCGTTTACGTCGATCGACAACGTCACCCTCACCGCGCCGCGCGCCGGGCTGGAAATGGACCGCGGTAACAAGGTCAAGTACCGCGGCATCCAGATCGGCAAGGTCGGCAACATCATCTACAAAGACGATATGGCGCAGCTGACATTGGACATCGCCAGCGGCGAGCTGCGTTATATTCCCGCCAATGCTGCGGTCCACATCGCCAGCAGCACGATTTTCGGCGCCAAGTCAGTGGAGTTCATTCCCCCCAAGTCACCGTCGACGACTGCCCTTCGCCCGGGTGCGCATTTGGCGGTCTCGGCGGTATCGCTGGAAGTCAACACGCTATTTCAGTCGCTCATGGGGCTGCTGCAGAAGATCGACCCGGTCGAGCTGAACGGGACGCTGAGCGCGCTTGCCGAAGGCCTGCGGGGACATGGCAATGATCTAGGCGAGTTACTCTCGGGGCTGAATACCCTTACCCGGCAACTCAATCCGAAACTGCCGACTCTGCAGCAGGATTTCGCGAAGACGGCCGCGGCGGCCAACATCTACGCCGACGCTGCCCCCGACTTGGTCACTGTTTTCAACAACACGCCGACGATCGCCAATACGGTCGTGGATCAGCAGAGCAACCTGAACAGCACTCTGTTGGCGACGATCGGGTTGTCCAACAACGCTTATGACACGCTGGCACCGGCCGAGCAGAATCTCATCGACGCCATCAAACGGCTACGGGCTCCGCTGAAGGTCACCGCTGACTACTCGCCGGAGTTCGGCTGCCTGTTCGGCGCCATCGACCGGGGCATCAAGGAATTTGCGCCGATCCTGGGTGTGAAGAAAGCGGGCCTGTTCACCTCGTCGAGCTTCGTCTTGGGCGCGCCGTCGTATACCTATCCGGAGAGTCTGCCGATCGTCAACGCCTCCGGCGGGCCGAACTGCCGCGGGCTACCCGACCTACCCACCAAGCAGACCCAGGGTTCTTGGTACCGCGCACCATTCCTGGTCACCGACAACGCCAACATCCCCTATGAGCCGTTCACTGAAATGCAGGTGGATGCGCCGTCGACGTTGCAGTGGCTGTTCCACGGCTCGTTCGCAGAACGGGACGACTTCTGATGGCCGACGTCTTCGAATCGCACCGTGCGATGCTGATAAAGGTCGCAATCTTCACCGTTACCATGCTGCTGGTGGCTGTCGGCCTGGTGGTGATTTTCGGGGAGTTCCGCTTCGGCCCGTCAAACACCTACCATGCCAACTTCATCGACGCGACTCGGCTGAAGCCCGGACAGAAAGTGCGCATTTCCGGGGTGCCGGTCGGCTCGGTGAAGGACGTCAAACTCAACCCGAACAACACCGTGGACGTGGCTTTCAGCGTGGACAAGCGCTACACGGTCTACTCGTCGACGCGGGCGGTGATTCGCTATGAGAACTTGGTCGGCGACCGGTTCCTGGAAATCACTTCGGGCCCCGGAGAATTGCGCAAGCTGCGGCCGGGAGCGACCATCGATCAGCAGCACACCCAACCGGCGCTGGACCTCGACGCGCTGCTGGGTGGCCTGCGTCCGGTGCTCAAGGGCTTGGACGCCAACAAAATCAACACCATCAGTAGCTACGTAATCGAACTGCTGCAGGGTCAGGGCGGGGCGCTGTCCAATCTGCTGGCCGACACCAACGCGTTCGGGTCAACTCTGGGTGCCCGCGACCAAGCTATCGGGGCGGTGATCGACAACCTCAACGCCGTGCTCACCACCGTCGACGCCAAGGGGGCGCAGTTCTCGGCCAGTGTCGACGAATTGCAGAAACTGGTCACCGGATTGGCCCAGGGTCGTGACGTGATCGCAGGCGCGATACCGCCCTTGGCCACGACCACCTCGGATCTGACCGACTTCCTGAAACGCTCACGCCGACCGCTACAGGGCGTCTTGGAAAACACCCGACCGATCGCCACCGAGATCACCGATCGGATGCCTGAGGTGAACAACGACGTTGAGCAACTTGGCGAGGACTACCTGCGGCTGTCCGCGCTTGGTGCTTACGGTGCCTACTTCAACATCTACTTCTGCTCGGTAACGATCAAGATCAACGGACCCGCTGGAAGCGACATCTCAATCCCGATGGGCGGGCAGCTGGACCCGAGCAAAGGGAGGTGCGCTTTTGTCAAATAGCGCAGATCGCCGCGGTCGCGATCCGCTTCGGACCGGCATCTTCGGCGTGGTCCTCGTGGTGTGCATTGTGTTGGTCGCGTTCGGCTACACGAAGTTGCCGTTCTGGCCGCAAGGCCGGTCCTTCACCGCCTACTTCGCCGACGCCGGCGGGCTCGACCCCGGCAACGACGTCTATGTGTCGGGTATCAAGGTCGGCCAGGTGAAAAATGTCGCGCTTGCCGGGGACACGGCCAAGGTGGCGTTTACCGTCGATCCCCACGTCAACGTCGGAAACGGGTCATTGGCGGCGATTCGAACCGAGACCATCCTCGGGCGGCGGGCGATCGCAGTGACCCCGGCGGGGACGGGTATCGCCACGACAATCCCGCTGAGCCGAACGACGACGCCGTATGCCCTGGGCTCCGCGCTCGAGGACCTGGGCCAAAACGCCGGCGAATTGAACAAGGCCCAGTTCGAGAAGTCGCTGCAGGTTCTCACCGACGCGCTGCACGACGCCACCCCGCAGCTGCGTGGCGCGCTGGACGGCATCACCTCACTGTCGCGCACGTTGAACCGCCGCGACGAGGCGCTGGAAAGCTTACTGGCGCATGCTAAATCGGTGACCGCCGTGCTCGCCGAGCGAGCGGGACAGGTCAACAAGCTGATTGTCGACGGTAACCAGTTGTTCGGAGCGCTCGACGCGCGTCGCGCCGCGCTGGCAGAGCTGATTTCCGGCATCGACGATGTCTCCGCACAGCTTTCGGGATTCGTGGCTGACAACCGCAAGGAGTTCGGCCCGGCGTTGGAGAAGCTCAATGTGGTGTTGGACGACCTGAATGACCGTCGCGACTACATCAGCGAAGCGCTGAAACGGCTGCCCCCGTATGCGACCACGCTGGGTGAGGTGGTCGGTTCCGGTCCTGGCTTCAACGTGAACGTGTTCAGCGTGTTGCCGGGGCCGTTGATTGCGACGATGTTCGACTTCGTCTTCCAGCCCGGCAAGCTCCCGGCCAGCTTGGCGGATTATCTGCGCGGAATGGTCCAGGAGCGTTGGCGGATAAGGCCGCAGTCGCCATGACCCTCTACTCGGCGATCCAGCAGCGCCACCGCGGGTTGCGGCTGACGCTGATCGCGGTGCTTGCCCTAGTTATTGCGGCTGGCGTCTACCTGGTCTTGCCCGGTCAAACCGGCAACAACAAGATCGTCGGCTACTTCACCTCCGCGGTCGGACTGTACCCCGGAGACCAGATCCGCGTTATTGGCGTACCGGTAGGCAAGATCGTGTCGATCGAACCGCGGGCAGAAGACGTGAAAATCATCATGTCGGTGGACCGCGACGTCAAGATTCCCCAGGACGCCCGGGCAATCATCATGTCGCCCAACCTGGTTGCGGCGCGTTTCATCCAGCTGTCCCCTGCCTACACCAGCGGGCCGGTAATGCCTGACGGGGCAAGTATCGAATTGGCCCATACCGCGGTGCCAGTGGAATGGGACGAGGTCAAAGCGTCATTAACCGATCTGGCCAGGCAGTTGAGCCCCGCGGCCGGACAACTGCAGGGTCCGCTGGGCAAAGTGATCAATCAGGCGGCTGACACGTTCAACGGCAACGGCGACTCGTTCCACTCCGCGATCCGCGAACTCTCGCAAGTCGCCGGCCGGCTGGGAGATTCGCGCACCGACGTCTTCGGCACGGTCAAGAACCTGCAGGTATTAGTCGATGCGTTGTCTTCGAGCAACGAGCAGATCGTCGCGTTCTCCGGGCATGTGGCATCGGTGTCACAGGTGCTCGCCAGGAGCTCGACGAATCTCGACCACACCCTGGCTACCCTCAACCAAGCGCTGGTCGACGTGAAAGACTTTCTGCAGCAGAACAACTCGACGCTGATCGGTACCGTCAACAAACTCAACGATTTGACCAAGGTGTTGAGCGATCAAAGCGAAGACATCGAGCAGGTGCTGCATGTGGCAGGGCCTGGTATCGCCAACTTCTACAACATCTATGACCCCGCGCAAGGGACCTTGAACGGGTTGATATCAATCCCGGAGTTCTCCAACCCGGTGCAGTTCATCTGCGGCGGATCCTTCGAAACCGCGGCGGGGCTGTCCGCGCCGGAGTACTACAAACGTGCTGAGATCTGCCGGGAGCGGTTGGGCCCACCGCTGCGCCGGCTGACTTTCAACTACCCACCGATCATGTTCCATCCGCTCAATTCGATCACCGCGTATAAGGGTCAGGTTATCTACGACACGCCGGCGACCCAGGCCAAGGCGCAGACACCGATTCCAGACCTGAAATGGATACCGGCGCCTGGCGTACACCCGCCTAACCCGACCGACCTGCAGGCCCTGTTGGTCCCGCAGACCAATGGTGCCGTATCTGGTGCTGCTGCGCCCGGGGCAGGCCAGTTCGGTCCGCTGCCAGGCCCCGCTCCCGGCGCACCGTCGAAACCGCTACCGGCAGAGCAAGGGGCCGGCCGATGAGGCGGATCTGGCTGCGGGGCAGCGTATTAGCGATTGGAAGCGTGCTGCTCGCGGGCTGCGAGTTCGCCGGATTGAACTCCATCTCGCTGCCCGGCACTGCCGGCCATGGTCCCGGCGCCTTCTCGATCACCGTCGATTTAGCTGATGTCGCGACGTTGCCGCAGAACTCACCGGTGATGGTCGACGATGTCACCGTCGGTAGCGTGTCAGGCATCGCCGCGATGCAACGCCCGGACGGAAGCTTCTATGCCGCAGTCCAATTGGCGGTAGACCGCAACGTGGTATTGCCGGCAAATTCGGTCGCGAGGGTGGCACAGACCTCGCTGCTGGGTTCCCAGCACATCGAGCTGGCGGCCCCGACGAAGCAGCCCCCGCAGGGCAGGCTGGCCGACGGCTCGACGATTCAAGAGAGCCGCACTAGTCGTTACCCGACCACCGAGGAGGTGCTCTCCGCGCTCGGCGTGGTTGTCAACAAGGGCAACCTCGGTGCTCTGCAAGACATCACCGACGAGACCTACCAAGCGGTGGCGGGCCAGGAAAGCCAGTTCGCCAACCTGGTGCCCCGGCTGGCCGAATTGACCGCGGGATTGAACAGGCAGGCCAACGACATCGTTGCCGCGATCGACGGCCTAGACCGGTTCTCGACGATCCTGGGGAGCAACACAGACAGCCTGGGGCGGACGTTGGATTCGCTTCCCGAGGCACTGCGGGTGCTCAACAAGAACCGGGACAAGATTGTCGAAGCCTTCGCCGGGCTCAAGAACGTGGCGACGGTCGCGTCGAACGTGCTCTCCCAAACCAAGGTGGATTTCGCCGAAGACCTCAAGGCGATTTACGCCAACACCAAAGCGCTGGCCGACAACCGCAAGAACTTCATCAGCTCGCTGCAGATATTGCTGACCTTCCCATTCCCGAACTTCGGCATCAAACAGGCGGTGCGCGGTGATTACCTCAACGTGTTCACTACCTTCGACCTCACGGTGCGCCGGCTGGGTGAGACATTCTTCACCACGTCGTGGCCGCTGGACCCGAACATGCTGCACATGAAGGACATTCTCAACCCACCGGATTATCTGATCGGGGAAAACGCCAACCTATCCGGGCAGGCCGCCGACCCATTCAAGATTCCACCGGGCACGCCGCCAGGGAACAACTGATGCTGGATCGCCTGACTCGAGTCCAGCTGGCCATCTTCGGAGTGGTCACGGTGATCGCCGTCGCCATCATGGCGATCTTCTACTTGCGGTTGCCGGCCGCGATGGGCATCGGCACCTATCAGGTCACCGCCGACTTCGTCGCCGGCGGCGGCCTGTACAAGAATGCCAACGTCACCTATCGCGGTGTGGCGGTCGGCCGAGTGGATTCGGTGGGGCTCAACCCAAATGGCGTCGACGCGATAATGCGACTGAACAGCGGCACCGCCGTCCCGTCGAACGTGACCGCCTCCGTGAGAAGCGTGTCGGCCATCGGCGAGCAGTACATCGACCTGGTGCCTCCCCAACATCCGGCGTCGACCAAGCTGCACAACGGATCTCGCATCGACAGGGACAACACCGCGATCGGTGTCGACATCGCAACACTGCTGCACCAGTCGGAGACGCTGGTCAACAGCGTCGCCGATACCCGGCTGCGCGAGTTGCTGCACGAAACCTTCACCGCATTCAACGGAACCGGTCCGGAGCTGGCCCGGCTGATCCAATCGTCGCGGCTGTTGGTGGACGAGGCCAATGCCTACTATCCGCAGACCTCGCAGCTGATCGATCAGCTCGGCCCGTTCCTGCAAGCCCAGATCCGCTCCGGCAACGACATCAAGTCGCTATCGGATGGGCTGGCGCGGTTCACTTCCGAGGTGCGGCAGTCCGATCCACAGCTGCGCGAGCTGCTGGCGGTCGTTCCGCCCGCCGCGGACGAAGCCAACACCGCGTTTTCCGGTATCCGTCCGACGTTCCCGATGCTGGCGGCCAACCTGGCCAACCTGGGCAGAGTCGGCGTCATCTATCACAAGTCGATCGAGCAACTGCTGGTGGTGTTGCCAGCGCTGTTCGCTGCGATCATCACCGCGGCCAACGGCGAGCCGCAGGACGAGGGCGCCAAGCTCGATTTCAAGATCAACATCGACCCGCCGCCGTGCAATGTCGGCTTCGTTCCGCCGCCGATGATTCGGACACCCGCCGACGAGACCGTGCGCGAGCTTCCGACCGACAGTTACTGCAAGACCGCCCAGAACGACCCGTCGACGGTGCGTGGCGCGCGTAACTACCCGTGCCAGGAGTTTCCCGGCAAGCGGGCGCCGACGGTGGCGCTCTGCCGTGATCCGAAGGGATATGTGCCAACCGGTACCAACCCGTGGCGCGGACCGCCGATCCCCTATGGCACCCCGGTGACGAATGGGCTGAACATTTTGCCGCCCAACAAGTTCCCATTCATCCCGCCAGGCGCCGACCCCGATCCGGGAACAGCGTATGCTCCGGGTTTTGTGCCGCCGGGGCAAGTCCCCGGGCCCGGCCCGGCGCCCAATCAGCCGTTCCCCACGCCGCCACCGCCCAACGTCGGGGGGACGGACGGCCGGCAGGCATGGATACCGCCTGCGCCCTACCCGCCGCAGCCACCGGCGATACCGTTCCCGAAGGCGGTACCACCGCCACCGCCACCGGAAGGCCTGTCGCCCCCACCGCCATATCCGCCGCCCGAGAAGCCGTGGGGACCGCCGCCGGGGCCGGTGCCGGCGCCGCAGGCAAACGGTGCCGCCTACACCACCTACGACCAGAGCACCGGAGTTTTTCAGGATCCCGCAGGAGGCACTGGTATCTTCGCGCCCGGCAATACGTCGAGCGCCGAGAACTGGGTGGACCTGATGCGCGATCCGAGGCAGTCGTGACCGAAGTCGAGTCGTCGGCACGGCCCACGCGACGTCGAGCCTCGCGGGCCGCCGGGCCGGCCGGCGGTGAGGCAGCCACCACCGCGGTCAGCGTCGACTTGCCCGCCGAGCCCGTCAAACGGCGCCCTACGCCGGTCGGGGCGCCCCGTCGCCGGCGCGCCCATCGCAAGTTGGTGGGACTGATCGCGCTGACCGTCGGGCTGCTCGGAATCGCGGTGCTGGCCGGCGGGCTGGGGTTCGAGATTCACCAGCAGCGCCAGGCCGACGCTAAGCAGGCGCACGACCAGCGCTTCGTAGATACCGCCACCCAGACGGTGGTGAACATGTTCAGCTACACGCCAGACACCATCGACCAGAGCGTGGCTCGATTCGTCGACGGAACCAGCGGGCCGCTGCACGGCATGCTCAGCTCGAACAACAACGTCGAAAACATCAAGGCGCTCTTCCGCGATACCCAAGCGAGTTCGGAAGCGGTCATCAACGGCGCGGCGCTGGAGGACATCGACAGCGTCACCGACAACGCCTCGGTGCTGGTGTCGGTGCGGGTGACCGTCACCGACACCGACGGCGTCAACAAGCCGTCTATGCCCTACCGGATGCGCGTCATCGTGCACGAGGACGACAACGGGCGAATGACCGGCTATGACCTGAAGTATCCGAACGGAGGCAATTGATGCGGTGGCTGGTCGCCGCTGTCGTCACCCTGCTGACCACTGCCTTCGTCGGGTTAGCCGCGGTAAGCGGCTGGTTTTATTGGGAGCGGGTGCAGACCCGCGGCGAGCAGTCGGCCCGCGCGGTGCTCCCGCCGTTGGCCGCCAAAGAAATCCCGCAGGTATTCGCCTACGACTACCAGACCGTTGAGCGCAGCTTGGATGCCGCATATCCGCTACTGACACCGGGCTATCGCAAGGAGTTCGAGAAGAGCGCCAATCAGCAGATCATCCCGGAGGCTCGCAAACGCGAGGTGGTCGTGCAGGCCAGCGTGGTCGGGGTGGGAGTCATGGCCGCTCAACGGAACTCGGCGTCGGTGATGGTCTATATGAACCGCACGGTGACCGACAAATCGCGCCAGCCGCTCTACGACGGCAGCCGGTTGCGGGTCGACTACCAGCGAGTCGGCGGCAAATGGCTGATCAGCTACATCACGCCTATTTAGCGGCTCAGCGGCATTGCCCGATCTCGTTGCAGTCCAACGGGTAGCGATCGATCGGATTAGGCAGCGGGCCCTGAAACGCCAGTGTGAACGGTGTCTTGCGCATCGCGGGTTGCAGGCCGCAGACGTCGCCGTGGATGCTGGTGTGCGTGCCGGCCAGCGATACGTCGTCGAACGCGTAGGTCTCCGTCGACGCCGCGGTGCTGCCGTCCGGACATGCGACCCCGTCCGGTTTCGGTACGTCGAAGGTCCACAGGTCGCTGGTCAACCGAGCCCTTCCGGTGTAATTCGCCATCTTTTCCTGACGGTTGGTTGCCGCCCGCGGCGTCGTGCTGGTGACGTTCAGCGCGCACAGGTCGGCCGCGATGACCGGGTCGGTGAAGTCGGGAATGGCGCGCTGGCGCGACGGCGCGTCGCAGAGAGCCGAGATCTTCCACGTCGCCGCGGGGACTCCTGCTTCGGTGAAGCTGTACATGCCGTCCGGTGGCGGTCCTAGCGCCTTGGCGGGGCTGGCTGTGACTGCTGCGATGACTGCCATTGCGGCGGCGGCGATCAGGCCTCGGGACATGCTCATCTTCGCGCTCCCTTCCGGCTGGTGTAGAAGAGTATTGCAGCGCACGTCCGGTGGCATTACCGATTCAGCTGTTCTGCGGATGCGCCTCGCCCAATGCCTCGAGAAATGACCGAGCCCAGCCGTCGACGTCGTGGGCCAGCACCTGTCGCCGCAGCGCGCGCATCCGGCGGCGCCCCTCCTGGCCCGACTGGTTGAGCGCTGCCTCAATCGCGTCCTTGACGCCTTCGGTGTCATGCGGATTGACCAGGTATGCCTGCCGGAGTTCGGCTGCGGCGCCGGTGAATTCGCTGAGCACCAGGGCACCGCCGAGGTCGCTGCGGCACGCGACATACTCCTTGGCAACCAGGTTCATCCCGTCCCGCAGCGGGGTGACCAGCATGACGTCGCTTGCTACAAAGTAGGCGACGAGTTCGTCGCGGGGCACCGGGCGGTGCAAGTAGTGCACCACCGGGTGACCTACCTCGCCGTATTCGCCGTTGATGTGACCGACCTGGCGTTCAATATCGCTGCGCAGCAGCTGGTAACTCTCGACCCGTTCGCGGCTGGGCGTGGCGAGTTGGACCAGCACGGTGTCTTCGCCCTTGACCCGGCCTTCGGCGAGCAGCTCGGCGAAGGCCTTGAGCCGCACGTCGATGCCCTTGGTGTAGTCCAGCCGGTCGACGCCCAGCAGCATCTTGCGGGGGTTGCCGACCTCGGCCCGGATCTCCTTGGCCCGCTTTCGGACGTTGCGGTCACGGCCCTTGCCGTCGAGATCGCTGGAGTCGATGGAGATCGGGAAGGCGCCCACCCGGACGGTGCGCCCGTCGAAGTCCACCTCACCGAATCGCGAGCGCACGCCGATCGAACCGCGAGAGGTGTTCGCACCGACTAGGCGTCGCGACAAAATCAGGAAGTTCTGGGCGCCTCCGGCCAGATGGAATCCCACCAGGTCCGCGCCGAGCAGTCCTTCGACGATCTCGGTGCGCCACGGCATCTGCATGAACAGTTCCACCGGCGGAAACGGGATGTGTAAAAAGAACCCGATGGTCAGGTCGGGTCGCAGTTCGCGCAGCATCGCCGGCACCAGCTGCAGCTGGTAATCCTGCACCCAGACGGTCGCTCCCCGGGCGGCGGCACGTGCGGCCGCCTCGGCGAATCGGCGGTTGACGTCGACGTAGCGTTCCCACCATTCCCGGTGGTAGATCGGTTTGACGATGACATCGTGATACAACGGCCACAGCGTGGCGTTAGAGAACCCCTCGTAGTACTGGGCAACGTCGTCGGCTGACAACCGTACTGGGTGAAGCCGAAGGTCGTTCTCGACGATGGGTGCATCGACAGTGTCGACGTCGGTATCGGTGATGCCCGGCCAGCCGATCCAGGCCCCGTGACGGCGGCGAAGCAGCGGTTCCAGTGCCGTGACCAGCCCGCCAGGGCTGCGCTTCCACGTGGTGCTTCCGTCGGGCAGCCGTTCCATGTCGATCGGCAATCGGTTAGCGACTGCGACGAAGTCGGAGTCCCCGCTGACAGCATCCTTCGAGCGCCGGCCTCCGGCGGGGGGCATTTAGACCTCGATTTTCGCCGGCCCAATACCGAGCATGGACAAGAAGACGCGGCACTCATCGGCGTCGTTCGCGTAGGCCGCTACCACCCGCCGAGCCTGGCTCGCGGTGCTGTCGGTCAGCGGCGCCACATCTTCGATTTCATGAGGATCAGGTTTAGCGGGCATGACATAACTGTAGGCGAAGTGCGTATTCACCTGCAGCCGGCGTAGCAACCCGCCGACGAGCGCGTTACGGGCTGGCCGTAATGTGTAAGCACCAGCCGAGGCGAGTGAGGTGGCGAATGGCAGTCCCCAACGAGGTGGGCACCAGCGCGGTTGACGCGAAGCCCGAAGAGCTGGTGACCTACGAAACGCTCGATGATGGCCGAATCGCGCGGATCTGGCTCAACCGGCCCGAGGCGCACAACGCTCAGAGCCGCGGTCTGTTGGTTCAACTCGATGAAGCGTTCCTGCGCGCTGAGAGCGACGACGATGTGCGCGTCGTGATCTTGGCCGCGCGGGGCCGTAACTTCTCCGCCGGTCACGACTTGGGCTCAGAGTTGGCGTTGGCGGAGCGCATGCCTGGTCCGGCACAGTTGCCGAGCTTCCGGATAAACGGCGCCAACCGCGATCCGGTAGCGGAGAAGACCTATCTTCAAGAGTGGCACTACTTCTTCCAAAACACTTGTCGTTGGCGCGATCTGCGTAAGATCACCATCGCCCAGGTGCAGGGCAACGCCATCTCCGCAGGTTTGATGCTGATCTGGGCGTGTGATCTGATTGTGTCAGCCGACAACGCGAAGTTCAGCGACGTGGTAGCCGTCCGGATGGGCATGCCCGGTGTCGAATACTATGCGCATCCCTGGGAATTCGGCCCGCGCAAAGCCAAAGAGCTGCTGCTGACCGGTGATTCGCTGGACGCCGACGAGGCTTACCGGCTCGGCATGGTGTCCAAGGTCTTCCCGGTCGACGAGCTGGAGGAAAAGACTTTGGAGTTCGCTCGGCGCATCGCCGAGCGGCCCACGATGGCGGCGATGCTGATCAAGGACTCGGTGAATGCGGCATCAGAAGCGATGGGTTTCACCGAAGCGTTGCGCCACGCATTCCATATTCACGAGCTGGGACACGCGCACTGGGCGGCGCACAACGAGAACAGGTGGCCGGTCGGGCTGCCGCCAGATGTCGAGGACTGGCGCACGGCCAAGCCATCGAAGGTGGCCCGCCGCGACGAACCGTAACGCTACGTCAGGTCACAAGTGTCACAGCAGCCCCGCTCCGGAGGGGATAGGCGTTGTGCCCGCCTTCGAGCGATTTCTCTGATCAACGAAATGAATTGTCGCTCGAACGCGGGCAAATCATGCGTTTGTTCCCCGAGCCTGGTGTGCCACGTGTGACTGCCTGCCGCTTGATCTGCGGAGACGCTCGCATGGTTCGATAGCTGGCGTGCAGCTTTCGTTCGAAGACCGGACTTATCTGGTTACCGGTGGTGGCAGTGGAATCGGCAAGGGCGTAGCCGCCGGGCTGGTCGCCTCCGGGGCCGCGGTGATGATCATCGGGCGTAACGCCGATCGGCTGGCGGCGGCGGTCAGAGAGATCGAGGCGGGCAAGGCGAGCAGTGGCGCGATCCGATACGAGCCGGCCGACGTGACCAACGAAGACGAAGTCGTCCGCGCCGTCGATGTCGCGACGGCATGGCATGGCCGGCTGCACGGCGTGGTGCACTGCGCGGGCGGATCGCAGACCATCGGGCCGATCACGCAGATCGACTCCGAGGCCTGGCGACGCACCGTGGACCTCAACCTCAACGGCACCATGTATGTGCTCAAGCACGCCGCCCGCGAACTGGTGCGCGGCGGTGGCGGGTCGTTTGTCGGCATCTCCTCGATCGCTGCCAGCAACACCCACCGCTGGTTCGGCGCCTACGGGGTCACCAAGTCAGGGGTGGATCACCTGATGCAGCTGGCTGCCGATGAGCTGGGCCCGTCCTGGGTGCGGGTCAACAGCATCCGTCCCGGCCTGATCCGCACCGACATGGTTGCCCCGATCACGGACTCGCCGGAACTGTCCGAGGACTACCGGGTCTGCACCCCGCTACCTCGGATGGGTGAGGTCGAAGACATCGCCAACGCGGCAATGTTTTTGCTCAGCGACGCCGCCGGCTGGATCACCGGCCAAATCATCAACGTCGACGGCGGGCACCTGCTCCGACGCGGCCCGGACTTCACCGCGCTGCTAGAACCGGTGTTCGGTGCCGACGGCTTACGCGGGGTGGTCTGAGGGTGCGGCGATCAAACCGATGGTCCGCTCAATGAGATGGTGATCTTGCGGTCGTCGGGCTATTTGGAAGGCTAGCCTCTAATAGCGACAACGTCGGAGGATGCGATGCCTACAACCTGGGACACGATCGATCGCTATGTCGTCATCTCCACGGACACCCACGCGGGGGCCGATATCGGTGACTACAAGCAGTATCTGCCCGTGGCGCTGCACGATGAGTTCGATGCATGGGCGAAGACCTACGTCAGCCCGTTCGATGACCTGATCATCGCTACCGCCAGCCGGAACTGGGATAGCGAGCTTCGGATTGCCGATATGGACGCCGACGGGGTGGCCGCTGAGGTGCTGCTGCCCAACACGGTTCCGCCGTTCTTCCCGACCACCCCAAACATCACCATCAGCCTGCCCCGGACTCGCGACGACTTCGAGAAGCGTTGGGCGGGCGTGCAAGCCCACAATCGTTGGCAGATCGACTTCTGTTCGTTGGCGCCGGCTCGGCGCCGCGGATTGATTCAGATCTTTCCTAACGACCTCGAGCTGGCGATGGAAGAAATCCGCTGGGGCGCCGACAAGAACTGTTTCGGCGGCGTGCTCATTCCGCCGGTCTCGCCGGGTGACCCTCACGTCGCACCGCTCTTCCACACCCGCTACGAACCGCTCTGGGCGCTTTGCGCGGATCTGGATCTCACGGTCGTGCAGCACGCCGGCGCCGGCAGCCCTGAAATGCCGATGGACCAGCCGGCATCCAACGCGGTGCTGATCACCGAAATGGCGCTGTGGGCCCAGCGCACACTCGGACACCTCATCCTGGCCGGGGTGTTCGAGCGGTACCCGACACTTCGGTTCGTGCCGACCGAGCAGGGCACGCTGTGGGTGCCGGGGCAGGTCGGCATCCTCGACGCCATGGTGCCCACCATGAAGTCCGAGGCACACAACCGCACCTACGGGATGTTCGGTGGGTCGTCCGTCGACCAGCTGACCATGACGCCGAGCGAATACGTCCAGCGGAATTGTTATCTGGCCAGCGAATTGGCGCCATTCGACTCGGGGATGATCGATTTCATGGGTCCGGAGCACATCATGTGGGGCAGCGACTATCCCCACGAAGAAGGTTTCACGCCGCACTCCAAGCTGGCCATCCGCTGGGCCCTGCACGACAGATCAGAGGACGCCTGCCGAAAGATTCTAGGCGGCAACGCCGGTCGGTTATACCGGTTCGACCTCGATGCACTCGCGCCGCTCGCCGCCAAGATCGGGCCCACCGTCGATGAGGTGCACACGCCGCTTGAGGACACCGGCTATCGGGCCCCAGCTGCATTTGGCTACCGACCGTTCGAAGGCGGGCTGGCACTCAAGCGCTTGGCTCCAGCCCGCAGCTAGCTTTCAGGGCCGGCTCTCCCGCGGGTAAAGGAACACGGCTTCAGCCTGGACGGTGACGCCCTGGGCGTCGCCAATATGGCCGCTCGCGAAGGTCTTGACGCCCTCAACCCGGTCGATGTGTGCCTCTGCGTGAAGCGGGCCGAGCGGCGTGCCCCGGAGATACCGGACGTTAAGAGTGCCGGTATAGGCAGGCCTTCCGGGCTTGTGTGCGGTTGCGCCCAGGACGTGATCGAGGATCATTGCGCAAACCCCGCCGTGAACGTGGCCGGGGGGCCCTTCGTAGGCTGCTCCTAGGGTGAAGTCGCTCCACACCATGCCGTCAGCCCCGTGGTTGATGGCCAGGGGAGGGGCGACCGGATTACGCAGACCGATCACAACGTTGCCCCACGCCATCGCTTGACCATCGTCCGTTTGTCGCACACCGAACGAGTCCGGCATCAGTGCCGTGCTTAGTTCCTCAGTCGCGCAATCAATCTTCTCTTTGACGGCGGCTAGGGTCGCTGCGTCGACTTGCGTTCTGATGGTGGCGTCGATGAGGCGGCGCACCGAATCGGCCAACGGCCTAGATACCAACTCCAGCCTCGCCAGCTCCGCGTCGGATATCCCAGACATTGCGCTGAACTCGCCGGTCATGGCACCTCCATCGCCGTCGTATCGGACACAGCGTGCGTCGCGGCGCGCCGTCCAGCAATGCCGTCTCCCAGCCAGTGGTCAGTTGCCTTTAGGCCAACGGCCCGGGTTGTTAACCTGGCGAAATGGCAGGCAACGATTCACCGGGTAAGCCGAATCTTGCGGCGACCAGCTGGGCGCTGCTCGGCATGCTGTCATACGAGCATGAGCTTTCGGGTTATGACATCCGCAAGTGGATCGACTGGAGCATGCGATTCTTCTACGACAGCCCGGCCTACAGCCACATCTACTCCGAGCTGAAGAAGCTGGAGAAGCTGGGATTGGTAACCTCCCGCGTCGAGAACACCGGCGGCACTCGCAATCGCAGGTTGTACAAGATCACCGACGAGGGGCTGAGCGCGGTGACCTGTTGGGCGAACGAGGTACCAGTCGACCCGCCGACGCTCAAGCATGCCCCGCTGCTACGAGTGACGCTGGGGCATCTCACCAGGCCGGAGCGGCTGAAGGAGCTGCTGCAAGAACACGTCGCGTATGCCGATGAGATGCACCGAAAGGCCGCGAAGGATGCGCGGTGGGCCGGTGCCGATCCGTCCTGGGCATACGCCCGCGTCGCGTTGCAGTGGGCGGAGCGCTATTACGCCAACGAGCGGGAGCTGGCCCTGAAGATGATCAAGGAGCTTGACGAGGCGGAAGCC
Organism: uncultured Actinomycetota bacterium; assembly: GCA_963838755.1. GTDB lineage: Bacteria > Actinomycetota > Actinomycetes > Mycobacteriales > Mycobacteriaceae > Mycobacterium. The sequence continues at coordinate 152,022 of CAWISO010000032.1, forward strand.
GCCTTCCCCCAGCCCGGGAAAGGCGGCCCTCCCAAGATCCCTTGGCCCACACCGGAATTCTGGTACGAGATCGAAAAAAAGGCCGACGCCGAAGAACCGGAGTGATCAGGTCCCTGCCGCGTCGCGGGCAGCGACGTAGCCGTATACCAGGCCTTGGGCGATAGTCGCCCCCGCTCCGGGATACGTGGTTCCAAAAGCGTTGGCCGCGGTATTCCCGATCGCGTACAGGCCTTCGATGACACTGCCGTCTTCACGCAGCACTCTGGCGTGGTCGTCGGCGCGCAGACCGCCGCAGGTGCCCAGGTCGCTCAGCACCATCTTCACCGCGTACAGCGGTCCCTTGTCGAGGGCACGGAGGTTTGGGTTCGGGGTGACGGTCGGATCGCCGTAGTAGCGGTCGTAGGCACTGCTTCCGCGTTGGAACTCCGCGTCGTATCCGGCTCGCGACATCTCGTTGAACCGCGTCACGGTAGTGGTGAACCGTGATGCGGGAACACCGATCTTGACGGCCAGTTCCGCCAGGTCATGCGAACGATGGGCGATCCCGGCCTCGTACCATGACCGCGGAATCGACATGCGCGGAAACAGTTCGCCGGCAAAGACATAGCTGTTGCGGTACTGCTGGTCGAAGATGATCCACATGGATTCCACCCGAGCGCCCGAGCGTTCCCGTTCCAGCACGCGCTGGCCGAATGACATGTAATCTGTTGCCTCGTTGGTGAATCGGGTGCCGCTCTGGTCGACAATCAGTGAACCTGGCAGGGACCGTTCGGCCAGCATCACCAATGGGGACTTCCCAGGCAGCGGCGCGACGGCCGGAAACCACCACGCCTGGTCCATGAGATCGATTGCGGCACCGAGGTCTTGAGCGGCATGGATCGCGTCGCCGGTGTTGGTCTCCGCGCCCAGGCTGGTGTGCTGGCCGAGTGATTCGGACTGGAACTTCCACCGCATGGCCATGCTGTGGTCGAACCCACCGGCGGCCAGCACAACCCCGCACCGCGCGGTGATGGTGACCTCTCGCCCGCCGTGGCGCAACACTGCGCCGGTGACCCGTCCGCCATCGATGGTCAACCGCCGCAACTCGGTGTCGGTCCAGATCGGAATACCGGCGCGCAGAGCACCGGCAAAGAGCCCGGCGGCCAAGGCCTGCCCGCCGGCGACATAGCGCCGGCGCAGCAGCAGTCCTCCCACTCCTTGGCCAAGACGCTTGGCGATGGTCGGTATTCCCTTCCGCGGTACCCGGGCCATCAGGTTCATCCACCGGTAGTCGGCGGTCGTCGTGGGCATGGGAATCTTGACCTCCATGACCCCGGGTCGCAGCCGGGCCCGGTGCTCACCGAGGATTGCGGAGTTCAACGGTCGGCACTCGCAAGTGCGGCCGGCGGCGGTTCCGCCAGACTCCTCGGGGTGATAGTCCGAATAGTCCTTCGCCCATGTGAGCCGTATCGGTGTGGTGCGCCGCAGCATATCGACGGTCGCGGTGACGTGCTGTAGATAGCCGATGGATCGCTCGGTGGGCGCGGTACCGGCCACCACAGACCGCAGGTACGCTTCAGCACGCTCCGGGGTGTCGCCGGCGCCCTTCTCCTCAAGGATCTGGCTCGCCGGCAACCACAGCGCCCCGCCCGAGCGAGCGGTCGAGCCGCCGACATAAGACGACTTCTCGACAATCAACACCCGCAATCCACATTCGTGGGCGGCCAATGCTGCCGCTATACCCGTGCCGGAACCCACGACGAGAAGGTCGACCAACTTGTCGCGCACCCGGATGCCAGCAGGAATTGTGGCTGATTGACCAGTCGTCACAGAGACGACAGTAGGTCGTGGAATCGGCACCGTAACCGCTTTCTCCCTGCCAGCGGGACGGTCGCCGCCAGCCGTAGGCCAACGGTTGTACAACCACGACATGACATTGCACTCGAATACTGACGAGATTCGGGAGATCGAAGCTGCGTCGGCCCCGTCCCGATTCGCTCGCGGCTGGCACTGCCTGGGCTTGACCAAGGAGTTCTGCGACGGCAAGCCGCACGCTGTGCACGCATTCGGTCGGAAGCTGGTGGTCTTTCGAAGCGAGGACGGCAAGATCAACGCCCTCGATGGCTATTGCCGTCACATGGGCGGCGATCTCACCGAGGGCGAGGTGAAGGGCAATGAGATTGCGTGCCCATTCCACGATTGGCGCTGGGGCGGTGACGGCCGGTGCAAGCGCGTGCCCTACAGCAAGCGGATACCCAGGCTGGCCCGCACGGCGAAGTGGACCACGTTAGAGCAAGACGGAATGCTGTTTGTCTGGAACGACCCCGAGGGCAATCCGCCTCCACCAGAGGTGACCATTCCGCGGATAGAAGGGGCGGCCAGTGATGAGTGGACCGACTGGCATTGGTACACAACGATCGTCAATACCAGCTGCCGCGAAATCATCGACAACGTCGTCGACATGGCGCACTTCTTCTACATTCACGGCTCATTGCCCACGCACTTCAAGAACATCTTCGAAGGGCACGTGGCGACCCAGTACATGAACAGTGCGGGCCGTCCCGACCTGGGTGGAACCGAAGGCGCACGGATGCTCGGCACGACATCGGTCGCGTCCTACTATGGCCCCTCCTTCATGATCGACGACCTGACCTACCACTACGCGGACGCCGACCACCACACCGTGCTGATCAACTGCCACTACCCGATCGACGCCATTTCGTTTGTATTGCAGTACGGAATCATCGTGAAGAAATCCGAGGTGCTACCAGAGAAGCTCGCGGTGCAGACCGCAGTCGCTCTGGGGGACTTCGTCAAGATGGGCTTCGAGCAGGATGTCGCGATCTGGAAGAACAAGGCTCGCATCGACAATCCACTGCTATGTGAGGAGGACGGACCCGTCTATCAGCTTCGACGTTGGTATGAGCAGTTTTACGTCGATGTCGCTGGCGTGACGCCGGACATGGTGAATCGCTTCGAGCATGAGCTCGATACCACCAGCCCGCGCGAGGAGTGGATGGAGGTGGTCGAAGCAAACCTCGCCGGTAGGTCTGTGGCGGGAACCATCTGATGACGGTCCGGATCGACAACCGGCTGTCCGACTGTCCGATGGTGTCGGTGGCCTGCCGGCACTGCGGCGTTCACGTACTGGCGCGAAAGAGCAGCTGGAATCAGACCAGTGTGCAGTGGGATGCCGAAGCGTCCGCCGGTTGCCTCGAGCGCCGTGACCCCCAGAATTTGGCTGCATACTCGGGACGAGTTGTGTTCCTCGCCTGTTCGGCGTTGTCCGACTCGATTGTCGACGCGGTCCGTCACGGTGACTTGCCAGTGGTCGATGAAACGGTGCACATAGCAACATAGCTGGTGGGTCAGGCGTGTGCGGTTGCCGCGCCGATGCCTGAGCCTGCCCCAGATACGATGACCCTGCGGTTGTCAAACCTCTGCAAGTTGCGCCTTTCCTCAATCAGCCTGGATGCAGTACGCCTATATCACCGATCGAGATTCGAACGTCAAAGTGCCGGCTGATAATTCGCCATCCACTAGGTGTTCTGACGTGCTCGTCGTGATAGGTGCCGATCGCTTCGTACGGCGTCAGGTGCGCGCGGTCACCCGAGCCGAGGTGAATGACACGCGCTTGTGTCGATGACCTGGCGTGGTCGCCGTCGACGTCGACGTTGTAGTTACCGAGCAGGTGCTGCGATGGTCCGCACCCGCCCAGGAAGCTGCGAATGGAGGCGATGATCGCGCTGCGGCCTTTGGTCAGGGATCCATAGTGTCCCTTCGCATCCGGGTGGAACACGTCATCAAGCCCCGTCCAGTCGCGGTTATCGAGGCACGTTGCGTACCTGTTGACAAGTTCGACGATCGCGGTTCGATCGACGCAGCCACACGTCGTCATGCCATCTCGAAGGCGCTAATAGGCGCTTCCTCGGGGTACGCGGACGGCCCGCCCAGATCGTAGGCCGCATTGAGCGTGGCGATGAACGCTGGATCGTGCAAGGGTTCGCTGGGCACGTCGAGCTTGATCCCCCTGGCTTTGACGTCGTCGACCATCATGTCTATGGCCCGCTCGACGGTCAGATCGTCGGAACCTTCCATGTTCTTCTTCAGTTCGTCGTAGTCGGAGAAGACCTCAGCCGACCAGTGCACCAGGAACCGCAACTCGTCGGTGTGGTGGCGCGCGATCCGCGCGTCGCCGTTCTTCAGCAGCCAGTGGTCGCGGTCGTCGGGATCGCCGGTGAATACGGTGTCGAATGCTAAGCCAGCCGGAATCTGTTGATCCAGCGGTCCGTTCGCCTCGCCGCGGTGCACCATCATCTCGTTCTGCACTACGACGCCGCGGTTGTTGATCGGCGGCAGGACTCGCCTCGGCGCCCGCAACGGTCCGTCAGGCCAATAGGTGAACCCGCTGCCGCTATCCAGCGAGAACCAGGTGATCACCTGCGCCATCTTGATCAGGTAATCCTGGAAGAGACCAGACTTGCCCATGACGCTGCTCAGCCACGTCGGCGCGTTCTCATGCCGCACACCGCGGAAGCTGGGCGAATCCAGGTGTCCCGGATCGCGATTGGCGCACGGCCCGTTGATGTTGAACAGCATCAGCTGCGGCTTGGCGTATTCAGCATTCCAGTAGCTCTTGGCCATATTCAGGAACTGCTCGTTGTAGAAGCAGTCATGCAGCTGCGGGTAGAGCACCGCGCCGTAGTTGGCCAGGTAGCCGCGGAAGGTGGGGGTGAGGAAGAGATCCAGCGAGGGGGTGAACCCTTCTGGAAATGAACCACTCATGGTCGCGATCAATTCGTCGGCGGACGCAAAGTGCTGGGCGATGATCAGTTTCCACGGGCCTTCGGTGTGCACGACGTCAAGCAGACGCTCGCGTTGATCATCGGTGTAGACATTCGCGATCTCGCGAGGCGGTGCGGTCGGCCGCAACACATCGGAAAGCTCCATCCGTCGCTCGTCGGTGAGCATCAGTGGTCTCCTTCTGCCAGTTCTGATGTGATTCTGAACAGCCTCATTGCGGCGCGGCTGCCTGTTGCCCGGTGATCGGGACATCAAATCGGAGCGGGTTTGCGAACTTCGCCCGCAATAACGCACCCACCTCGGCGATTGCCAGTCGCCCCCGTGCCGTGGCATCTGATCGCATCAGAAATCCGTGATACATACCTGGGTAGCGGGTCAACGTCACCTGCACGCCGGCGTCGCGCAGCCGGGTCGCATACCGTTCACCCCAGTCACGGATCGGGTCGCAGGCCGCAGTCACAACGATCGCCGGCGGCAGACCGGACAGGTCGGTCGCATAGGCCGGTACCAGATAGGGGTTGCGGGCTGCGACGCCGCCGAGGTCGGCGAGCTCGTGCATGTAATCGATGTCGTCCCGGGTAAGCGACGGTGCGTCGGTCAACGCGGTTATCGACGGCGCGGCCATATCTCTGTCCAGGCCGGGATACATCAGCACCTGACAACAGATGTCCGGTCCTGTCCGATCTCTGGCCGCCAGCGCAACCGCCGCGGCCAGCGAACCGCCTGCGCTGTCGCCGACCACCGCGAGTCGGCCAGAGTCGACCCCCAATTCGTGCGCGTGTCGGGACACCCATTCGGTCGCGGCATAGGCGTCGTCGAACTGCGCGGGCTGAGGCGACTCCGGGGCCAGCCGGTAGTCGACGGCCACTACGGCGGCTTCGGAGGCCGCTGCCAGGGTGCGGGCCAATGGTTCGAACGAATGGTTCGATCCCATGACAAGTCCACCGCCGTGGAAATAAAGCAGCACGGGCTGCGCGGAATCGCGGGTGGGACAGTAGATCCGAACTGGAATTGAAGCCGCGGATCCGGTAATGGCAGCGTCGGTGATGCTGGCCATCGCGGGCATGGCGTCGGGCAGCGGTGCGGACTCGATTGCGGCACGCACCGCAGCCAACCCACGTTGGCGCATCGGCGGGATGGGACCGAACGAGGCTATCCGCGCGGCGGCGTCGGGATCCAGCTTGGGAGTCACGACGTCAGTGCCGCGACGGATCGAAGCGGCGTTGTGTCAGCAGTACCGGAGGTCGTTGCGAGGCAAGCACATCCGCACGTTCGGCCATCGCCGACCCGACGAACTCCGGCTGAGTGAGCAGGTAGAAGCGGCCCGCGGCGGCCTGCTCGAACACCGTCTCGGCAGCTGCCAGCGGATCCATGGCCTCGGCCTTGATGTCAAGCATCGTCGAGCGCTGCAATTCGGCCGCCGCAACGTCGCCGTCGGTCACTCCGCCGGCCGCCTCGAAGATGTTGGACGCTACTGCGCCGGGCAGCACGGCCTGCACGTGAATATGGTGGTCGTGTCCAGCTGTGTGAACCTCGAGATACAGACACTCGGTCAACGCGAGCACCGCGTGCTTGCTCATGATGTAGGGCGCCTGCAAGGGAGCCGCCACCACTGCGCCGACCGACGACAGGTTCCACACCCAGGCTTGCGCATCGGCGGCCATCATCTTCGGCAGAAACGCCCGCACGCCATTGAAGACGCCGCTGATGTTGATGTCGACGACGCGCTGCCAGTTGGCCACCGGCGTGTCCCACAGGTAGCCGAACTGTTCGATTCCGGCGTTATTCACCAGCAGACGTACCGGGCCCAAATCCCGGTACGTCTTGTCGGCGAGTTCCTGAACGGCGTCGGGGTCGCGCACGTCGCACACAACGTCGAGAGCCACGCAACCGGCTGCGCACAGCTCGGTACGCAATATTGCGACGGCGGCGGCGTCGATGTCGGCGAGAACTACGGTCATGCCCAATCGACTGGCGCACCGCGCCAGGCCCGCGCCAATGCCGGCGCCGGCCCCGGTGATGACGGCCACGCCGCCGGAGAACTTCTCGCGGGCGCTCACGAACCGGTGGTGCTGACGGCGTGTAGCTCGGAGAGGAGCACCGAGTTGGTGGTGTCGAGGATGACCTCCATATCTGTGAACTCCAGGCCGTTGCCACCGCGGCGCACACCAACCTCGGCTACGCCGCTGGACACCGCGAACGGCACGAAATTGGCGATCTGGTTGACGAAAATGTAGAACCGCGCGCGGGTGATAGCACCGTCGGCGCCCGTACGGTGCACGTTGGTGGCATGGTGGCGGAGCGGATACGGGCTCTGTTTACGATGCTCCGACATCCACTCCATGACGGCGTCACGGCCTCGCAACTTGGGCGACATCAGTTCTTCGAAAGGGCTTGCGCCTGAATCGCTTCGACTCACGTAGCGCGCATCCTCCGAATAGCTGGCCGCCAGCTCGTCGTAGTGCGCCTCGTCATAGTGGTACCAGAAGCCGGCGATGAACTCTTGCAATTCCGATAGCGTGATGTCGTTAGTCATGGAAGCCAGTCAACTCCGCTCTGGCACCGGTAACCGCTCTGATGCCCGGTCAGTGGAACACCGCGTTGCGTCGGCCGGTCATCAGATTCCACAATGGCTGGTCGATTCGAGGCTGAACTGGTCACGCAGCGAACGCTTGAGCAGTTTGCCGCTGGGATTTTTGGTAGCGACGCGACGAACAACACCCGTTTGGGTGTCTTGAACCCAGCCAAGTGCTTGCGACAGTGGATGAGCAGGTCTTCTTCGGTCAGGGTGACCTCGTCGCGAGGCACCACCGCCGCTACTACTGCTTCCACCCATACTGGGTCCGTCAGGCCGGAAACCGCCACCTCCTGGACACCGCTGTGCCGGTAGAGAACTTCCTCGGCCTCACGGCTTGCGACGTTCTCGCCGCCGGTTTTGATCATGTCTTTCTTGCGGTCCACGACACGCAACATTCCGTGCTCGTCGTAATAGCCGAGGTCTCCGGAATGGAACTAGCCGCCTTTGAAAGCCAGCGCGGTCTTGTCCGCATCGTCGAGATAGCCCAGCATCAAATGCGGGCTGCGGTGCGCGATCTCGCCTACCACACCGGTGGCCACCGGGGTGTCATGCTCGTCGAGGATCGCCGTCTCTGCGTTGACCGCGGGGTGCCCTGCCGCACCGGCGTGCGCGTCGGTGTACATCCGGTCCGAGCACAGACGCCAGGAGCGCCATTGAGCGATCGTGGTGTCTGGGTCGTCGTCGGGATGCACGGGTCGAAGGGTAGGTCCAGAAACCCGTCTTGCGGCTATTCGCCTCCCGCTGAGTAGACAGACCGGTGCCCGACTCGCCTGCGCGCTTCGATACTCCATGTCATGACCGCCGCTACGGAATCGACGTCGTCCACCGGCCCGACCGCGCCTGACCCCGACGAACTCCGCGACAACTTGCGTCAAGCCGACCCGGGCGTACTGGTGGCGGTGCTGGCTCAGCTCACTGGCGACCCTTCGGTGATCGCCGCCTATGCGCCCAAGATCTCGCACATTCTCGACCCACCCGAACGGGCGGGTGTCACCGACCCCGACACGGCCGAGGCGCTGGTGAACGCCGTCGTCGATGCGCTGGGGAGCCCCCGGCGCGCCGGCGCGGTGCCCGCCAACGACCGGGACCTCTTCGCCCGATTGCTGCCAATCGCGTTGGGTTCGGAGGTTGACGACGAGCAGGTGGACCTGCTGCTCGAACAGGGCGGCTTCCGGCGATCACAGCCGACGTTGCCGCGCACCGCGCCGATCCCCCACACACTGCATCTCGCCATCATCGGCGCCGGCATCGCCGGGATCAGCGTCGCGCTCGCCGCCGCCGGGGAGGGCGTGTCCTACGAGATCTTCGACCGCAACGCCGAGGTCGGTGGCACCTGGCTGACCACCACCTACCCGGGCATCGGCGTCGACACGCCGTCGGCGTACTACTCCCTGTCGCGTGAGGTGAATCCGGACTGGAGCAGCTACTACCCCCAGGGCGCGGAGTACCAGGCCTATCTGGTGGCGCTGGTCAACAAGCACAAGCTGCGCGAGCACACCCGGTTCCGCACCGAGGTAGACGCGCTGTGGTGGGACGACGATCGCAAGCAGTGGCAGATCCGCTGGGTAAACGCCGACGGACAGCGCGACATCACCTATGCCAGCGTGGTGGTCACCGCCGCCGGCTACCTCAATCGTCCGCGCTGGCCCGATGTCAAGGGCCGGGATACCTTCGCGGGCATCAGCATTCATTCAGCTCTGTGGGATTCATCGCTCGATCTCACCGGCAAGAAGGTGGCGATCATCGGCGCCGGCTGCACAGCGGTGCAGATCGTTGATGCCTGCGTCGACGAGGTGGAACACCTGACGGTGTTCCAGCGTCAGCCGCACTGGGTGGCACCCCGTAAGCGGCTGACCGACGAGGTGCCCGCACATCGGCGCTACCTCGGGCGGCACCTGCCGTACTACGCGAAATGGAATCGTCTGAAGTCCTACTGGGGAACGGCGGACAACAACTACCCGATCATCCTTCAGGACCCAGAGTGGGCCAAGGACCACCTGTCCATCTCGCCGGCCAACGATGCGCTGTTGCAGATGTGCCGAGAGTACATCGAGCAGACCTTCGGGAAAGACACCGAGCTGGCCAGGAAGGTAACCCCGGACTTCGCACCATACGGCAAGCGGATCATCCGCGATCCAGGTGGCTACTACGCGGCGTTGACCCGCAACCACGTCAACGTGGAAGCCAGCGAACCGGCCGAGGTCAACGCCAAAGGCATTGTCACCCAGGACGGTCGGCAGATCGAACTCGATGTCATCATCTACGCCACCGGCTACTACTTGGATTTTCTGTCCACCATCGACATCCGCGGCCGCGACACCAAGAGGCTGACCGACGAATGGGGCGACAGCCCCCGCGCCTACCGCGGCGGAACTGTGCCCGGCTTCCCCAATCTGTTCACCATGTCGGCGCCGAACTACAGCCCCGGCCACGGTGCAGGCGCGAACTTCTCGATGGAGGTGCTGGCGCACTACATCATCGAATGCCTGCAATTGATGGCGCTGCGCGGCGCCCCCACCATGGAGGTCACCCAGCGGGCATACGAGGACTACGTCGCCGAGATTGACGAGGCGATGAGCCGTACTGTTTGGTGCCATACGCCGACTGCGCACACTTACTACCGATCGGGTTCGGGACGGGTGGTGGTTGCCACGCCGTATCGGCTGGTCGACGTGTGGCATCAGCATCGGGCGCCGATCGAAGAGGACTTCACCCTGCGATGAGCCGACTACTCAGTGGGAAAACGGCTTTGGTGACCGGTAGTAGCCGGGGAATCGGACGTGCGATCGCCCAGCGATTGGCGGCGGAAGGTGCGACTGTGGCGGTGACGGCGCGCGCCTACCAGCCGTCGGAATCTACCCGCGCGGGGGTTAGCTCGGCTATCCCGGGGACGATCGACGAGACCATCGCGCTTATCGAAAACGCCGGTGGGGCGGCGTTCAGTCTGGCGGCCGACCTCGAGGACGCCGCTGCGCGCGACGGTCTTATCGACGCGTTCCTCGACCGCGCCGGCCGCATCGACATCTTAGTGAACAACGCCGGTTTCGCTGACTACGCGTTGGTTGACGACATGTCGGTGGAGACGTTCGACCGGACGGTCGAACACTATCTGCGGACGCCGTTTGTCCTAACGAAGGCTGCAGTGCCCCATATGCGTGAACAAGGAGGGGGATGGATCGTCAACATTGGCTCGGTCACCGGAGTGGCACCGGTGCGGCCATACCGGGAGTACAACAAGACCTCTGGCGATGTGATCTACGCCTCGATGAAGGCCGCGCTACACCGGTTTACCCAAGGTGTAGCTGCCGAACTGCTTGACGCCAACATCGCGGTCAACTGCGTTGGCCCGTCGACTGCTGTTCGCACACCCGGTGCAGCACAACTGATTCCAGAGTCCTTCCCGACCGAGCCAGTCGAGTATCTGGCCGAGACGGTGCTCGCGATGTGCCATCTGCCCGCTGCGGAACGTACCGGCCTGGTCGCCTTCAGCTTGCACTATCCGTGGTCGCAGCAGCTACCGGTGCACAGCCTCGACGGTAAGTTCGAGCTGCCGCCACTGGAACCACCCGCTACCGCTAATCCGAACATTCAGGCCGCCGGGATCTAACCGCAACTCCTAGAACCACAGCGGCTTTCAAATAGGACTACAGAAAAGGACTTACGAGACCAGCGGGCTACGGTTGGCCCTGGATCCGACTTGATTTTCACAGTGACAAAAGCTGTGGCACACTCGATCTCGGATGATCACGTCAGGGCATTCCGGGTCGAACCAGCGGTCCACCACCGACCAGTGGATGGGATGCATCAGGTATGGGCCCATTAGTCCGTCGAGGTCGCTGAACTCCTGCTCGAACACGTGGGTCCACCGCGATGTCCCGATCGCTTCGTCGACACGGCTCAGCTGCCACGTCCTGATGGCCGGTATGTACTGGGCCATCGAGGACAGCTCGTCTTCAAAACATGCGACGGTGCCGGGCTCGGTGTCGGGCAACACTCGCAATAGCAGGACGCGATACACCGTGCCCGCGCCGCTGTGATTGCGTGTGGCGGTACCCGGGTAAGTAGCTCCGTTGACCCGGGTGACCGCGGGGTCGCGCAGAACGGCAGCCAAATCGTCCGCAGCCGAGAGCCATTGATCCCTGGAGTCGAACCTCAAGTGGACCAGGATGTCGCCGCCGTTGCGAGACCCGGGCAGCGTCGGCTCGACGCGGCGGAGACGTGGGTGGGTCGCATCGGCGACCACGCGCACGGAAGCCAGCACCCGGTCCCGATGTTCATCTGCGACCTCGAGCAAGCGAGTGACGCTATACATCGCATAGCTTGTCGACGTCGTCAGCCGCTGCGGCGACCGACCGAGACCGCTCCATAACCAGTTCGCCAATCTGCGACCACCATTCGCCCAATGCCGGATCCGGCCGGCCCTGCCACGTCATCTCCCACCACGCCTGCGCGCTGGGCAGTGTCCAGGTAATCGTGACGGTATTTGGCTGATTCTCGAACCAGATCGGGGGACTAACCAGGACGTCGCATAGTGTCATGCCGCGAGAGCGTGCCCCGGGCACGTACTCGGCAAGGTAGGCGTTGACGAAGTTCCTTGCACATCCGGGTCTGGTCACCACTCTGTCGATGACGAATACTCGACCGTCAGCCATAGCCCGACCGTAGGTGCGCGGCGAAACGATGGAAGGGCGCCCTCCCGGCCATTGGGAAAACCTCGTCCTCCTGATCGCTCAGCACAACAGTTGGGCCAGTTCCCCGCACGCCCGTCGCCGGGCTTCTTGCGCGATGTTGAGCATCGGCATCGTCATGAACCCGTGGATGCCCCCGTCGAAGGTAACCTTCACCGTCGCAACACTGGCAGCCTTGAGTGCCTCGGCATAGGCGATACCCTCGTCACGAAGTGGATCGTGGCCCGCCAGGACGATCACCGCGGGCGGTAGCCCCTCCAGGTTGGCGTGCAGCGGCGAGGCGTACGGATGCGCCCGATCAGCAAGCGCCGGCACGTACTGGTCCCAATACCACTGCAGCGCCGACTTGGGGTTGTAGAAGCCCTTGCCGAACAAGCGATACGACTTGTTATCGAAGTCGGCCCCGATCACCGGGTAGATCAGCAGCTGGGCTGCCAGTGGCGGGCCGCCGCGGTCGCGGGCCATCAGTGCGGTTACGGCCGCTAGGTTGCCGCCGGCGCTATCGCCGCACACAACCATTCGGCTCTGGTCGCCACGTAAGCTCGATGCGTTGTGGGCCACCCATTCGGTGGCTGCATAGAAGTCGTCGGCCGCTGCGGGCCAGCGATGCTCGGGCGCCAGCCGGTACGCCACCGAAACCACCACGAGGGGAACACGATTGGCGATGTCGCGGCACAGCCCGTCGTGGCTGTCGAGATCGCAGAATACAAAACCACCGCCGTGCGCGTACACGAGAATCGGCAGGCCTTCACCGTCAGGCCGGTAGATGCGTACCGGGATGTCACCACCGGGACTCGGAATGGTTTGGTCCCAGATCTCGGCGACCGGCTCGGGCTCGGCGGGCGCCACGAATCGGGAGCGGATGGTCGCCCTGGCCTGCGCCCCGGTCATGGTGTGGACCGGCGGGAAGCCGGCGTCCAGCTCTTCGATCAGGGCGGCGATCTGTGGATCGAGGTTCACGCGTACTGCAAGGCAGGCCGCGACGCGGGAGCCGGCCGCCGTGGCACCAATGGCCGTAGCGGCTGCAAAGTCGGTGCAACCCGCCGCGGGCCGTCCTCGACGTTGCGCCAAATGGCCATCGCCGTCATCCGGACCGGGGCCGCTAGCCGTTGATCGAACATCACGCGATTCATCGGACCACACACCGACACCGCGGCGACGGCCTCGCCCGGGTTCCCGATCGGGGCTGCGACACAGCCGAAGCCGAGCACCGACTCCTCGCGCTCGAACGCCACGCCGTGAGCCCGCACTTTGGCCAACTCGACTGCGAGTTGCGAACTGCTGGAAATCGAATACTTGGTCTTGCGGACCTGCAGATCCACCTCGGCATCCTCGTCGCTGTAGGCCAGGATCGCCTTGCCGACCGCGGTACATTGCGCGGGCTGACGCCCGCCAACCCGGGTGGGGATCGCGCCGATCATCCGGTCACCGACCTTCTCGAGGTAGACGACGTCGGGCCCGTCAAGCACGGCGAAATGCACGACGAGCCCGGTGGCGCGGTGCAGTTCGCCCAGCAGCGGGGTGGCTGCCCGGACGAGGCGGTCCTGATGCACCGCCAGCGAGCCCAGCTCCACCAAACGCATGCCGAGCTCGTAGTCGCGGCCACTGCGGCGCAACCAGCGCAGCTGCACCAGGCGTTCGAGCATCCGGTGCGCCGATGAGCGAGGCAGGCCGGTGCGGCGGACGATCTGGGCGAGCGTTAGCCGCCCAGGTCCGTCGAACGCATCGAGGACGAGTGAGATGCGGTCGATGACCGCGCTCGGGGTGGCCTGTTCGACGGTCGCTACGGCGTTCATGGTCCCTGACATCGGTTCTCCAAACCCCTATATGCCTAAGTGGCATATTACTATTAGTAATAGTGACGTTGTATCACAGTCACGTGGCCGCTGTCACTAGCGACCCAAAAATCGCCGTCGGGCAGAGTCGGTGCGCGCCGGCGGCAGATGGATCAGCCCAGGTCAGCCCTTGGCGGCCAGCGACCCGCGCGACGGCCGTAGAAGCTGCCGTCACCGAGCGAGATGCCGCTGGCGTAACCCCACGCGGCTAGGCCGGCCGTCGACCGGCCAGCAGCGAAGAGCCCCGGGATCGGCTCGCCGCTGACGTGCAACACCTCGGCATCGAGCGTGGTGGCCAGCCCGCCCAACGTGAAGCCGCCGGTGCTCTCCCGCAGGTCGATCGCGCCGACCGGGCAGCCGATCGGCTTCAACCACTCGGGCTTCTTGTGTAGCAGCGGATCCTCGCCGCGCGCGACGCCGTCGTTGTACGCCGCCACGGTCGCCTGCAGTGATCCGGGGGTCAGACCGATGTCGCGTTCCAGGTCGTCAACGGTGTCGGCTACCCAGGTCGCCGGGCGCAGCATGAACTTCGGTGACCACGAGGCCATCGCCTCCTCCTGCGCATCGCCGTCGATGATCAGGTACGCGACATTGTCCTGCTGGTACAGGGTGAGTTGCCCGATTCGACCCGGGTAGGTGTCCTCGGGGACATAACGCTGACCGCGGCCGTTGACCAGGATGCCGCGTACCAGCTGTTGCGGGTCGATGAAGATCGCGACTTCGGTGGCGTCCATATGGGCCAGATCTGCGCCGAGCGCCTGCGCCATCCGGATCGCCTGGCCGTCGTGCTGCTCGATCGAGGCCGCCGGACGTCCGGCGATCCGCGGGGCGAAGCGAGCCACCATCGCGTCGTTGTAGGCGAAACTGCCCGTCGCGAGCACGACCCCGGTGCGGGCCCGAATCGTCATCTCGGTGCCGTAATGGCGGGCGCGGACCCCGACCACTCTGCCGTCGGATTCGACGATCAGGCATTGAACCCGTACGTCGTACAGCGCCTGCGCCCCCGCGGTGGTGGCCGTTTCGACGAGCGGTTTCATCAGCATGAAGCCGGCGCTTGCCTCGCCCTGCTTCTTGTTCGACATCTGCGGGACGTGGCCGCGCGGGGCCGGGGTGGCGATGATGTTGAACGGGTAGGCGTTTTCGCCGCCGCTATACATCAACCCCTGGTCGCCCATGGGCTCCCAGCCGGGCTCCGAGAAGAACTCGGCCTTGAACGGCACGCCGCACCCCACGAGCCAGTCGAAGTGTGCAACGCTGCCTGCGCAGTAATCGGCGATTCGGTCCTCATCGGCGCCGGGGCCCATGGCGACATTGAGAAACGCCGCCATGTTGTCGACGGAATCGGTAAAGCCACAGGCAGTTTGCAGCGCGGTGCCACCGCCGAGGTAGATGAATCCACCCGCCATCGCCGCTGCGCCGCCCCAGGATCCGGTGCGCTCCAGGACCAGCACCTCGGCCCCGGAGCGGGTGGCTTCGACGGCCGCGGCGGCGCCGGCAATCCCGTAGCCCGCGATCACGACATCGGCCTCATGGTCCCAAGAGGTGATCGAGCTAGCTGCAACGGGCGTGACGTCGGTCTCGGGTGTCTGTGACATCAGAGCCTCATTGCCGCAGGCATCTCTCCGACCCACTGGTGACCCCAGTAGCTGTCAGCCGTTATTTCCTCTGCGGTGTAATAGGTTTCGTCGACCCGCATGCCGTCGGTGCCGAATTCGATGTCCCAATCGCCGGGAGCGCGGACGTAGAACGACACCATCTTGTCGTTGGTGTGGCGCCCCAGGGTGGACGACAGTTGGAAGCCCTCAGCATTGACGCGGTCCAGCGCCTGACCCACGGCGTCGAGCGTGTCGACCTCAACCATGATGTGGACGAGGCGTGGATCGCGCTGATGTGCGGCCGGGACAATTGCCAGGCTGTGGTGTCGTTCGTTGATCCCGAGGAAGCGAACCCGCACCGGGCCAAACTCTTTCGGCAGCGGCACGCGGAATGCACCGCGGGAACGGAATCCCAGTACGTCGGTGTAGAAATCGAACAGCCCGTTGGGATCGGTGGCTGGTACGACGACATGGCCCATGCCCTGATCGCCGGTGATGAATCTCGCGCCGAACGGGGTAATGACCGGGCTATGGTCAAGCACCGCGCCGTGGAACACCTCAAGCGTGGTGCCGGCCGGGTCTTCGAAGCTGATCACCTCTTCCACCCGGCGGGCCTCGGCCTCATCGGTGGACAGTTGCTTGAACGGCACGCCGGTGCCGTCGAGAGCTGCTTTGACCCGCTGCAACCCGGGGTGATCGCGCACTTCCCAGCCGACGGTGAGTACCCGGTCGGTCTCGCCGGGCACCACGATGAGCCGGGCCGCACGCTCATCCATCCTCAGGTAGAGCGCTGAAGTGTCGGGTCCCTTGCCTTCCGCGAAGCCCAGAACGCTGAAGGCGAACTGCCGCCAGCGGTTGATGTCATTGGTGGAAATCGTGATGTAGCCCAGGCTTTTCAAGTCACTCACGTTGCGCTCCTAAATCAGCGCCCGCAGCGGACCCTCGGGCGGATCGATGCCCAACGAACTCAGCGCCGACGCGTGATACGTGGTGCCGGGCATGTGGATGGCGTGCAAGTGGCCGACGTGCACATCGCGCCAGTACCGCTGCAGCGGTTTGTCCATCCGCGCCGCATTGCCGCCCGAGCGGGCGAAGATCTCGTCGACCGCCGATACCGCGCGCCACACCGCGCGAACCTGTGTCCGGCGACCGGCAGCGCGGTCCGCGAACGACACTTCCTTGCCGGAGGCCACGATGTCGTAAATGCGATCGGCGTTAGCCAGTAGTTCCTGGCGGGCGGCATTGATGTCGGCTGCGGCCTCGCCGATGGCGTACATGACGTAGGGGTCGTCCTTGATCGCGGTTCCGGTGGCGGCGACGCGCTCCCGTTGGTAGTCCAGGTGCGCGGCGAGCGCTCCCTCGGCGATGCCGATCGTCGCCGCCGAGATGCCCAGCGGGAACATCGTCGACCACGGCATCAGATACAGCGGCTCGGTCATGCCGGCCTCACGCTGGGCGGTGCCGTCCATCACCTTCGTCGCGTCCATGGTCCGGTAAGTCGGGACGAACGCGTCCTTGACGATTACGTCCTTGGAGCCGGTTCCGCGCAGCCCCACCACATTCCACGAGTCTTCGACGATCTCGTAGTCCTTGCGCGGCAGGATCATGTGCAGCATCTGGGGCGGCATAAGCGGTTTGCCCTCGCCGTCGCCGAGCATCGCGCCCAGGATGATCCAGTCGCAGTGGTCGGTTCCCGAGCTGAACTGCCAGCGGCCGTTGAAGATGTAGCCGTCGTCGACCGGCTTGGCGACACCCTGCGGCGCGTACGGGGACGCCATCCACGTGTCGACATCGTCGGCCCAGACCTCGGCCGCCACCTTCGGATCTGCATAAGCCAACTGGTAGGGGTGCACGCCTACCACGCCGACAATCCAGCCGGCAGCCGGATCCAGAGCCGCGGTGGCCATCACTGTCTCGGCAAAGTCACGCGGGTGGGCCTCGAATCCCCGGTACTGCTTGGTCTGCAGCAGCCGGATCAGGCCAGCCCCTTTCATGAGCTTGACCGTGTCGTCAGTGAGCCGGCCAATCATCTCGGCTTCGGCGGCCTGGTCGCGCAACTGGTCGCCTAGTTCCATTACCTGGTCAACTATCCGCTCGCTCATGTTTGTCGTCCTTACGTGTGAGGGCTTACCTAATGGTGTACCGCAGTCGGTGCCGGACCCGAAGGCGATCCCGGTGAGCGGACGAAAATGCGATCAAAACTCGATGTGAACGTCGGCGCTCACCGGCCTGGCCTGATACGTCAGAAACAGGCCGTCCCGTAAATCCTCGGGCCCGAGGATGTCGCACGCCGCCATGTTCGACCTCACCCACGACGACGTGGCCACACGAACCACAGCGGCCCTCCCGGCACGAATGGGCACATCAATGCCCGCATCGAGCAACGTGTCGACCAGGGTATGGGTGCGGGGCCCGCTACACCGATGCCGTTGACCGTCGAGGTCAACTTCGACGTGCGCGACTTCTGACATGAACAGATGGTCTGACATCGACGCAGCGCGGTGCCCGCGTATGCCCGATGGCCGGAAAGCTCGCCCGCACCGTCCGGTGACCGGGAAGGGCGGGACGCGGCGCGGCAGATGTACCTACAGTGAATGCTTGTGAACCTCGATGCAGCCTTGGATGTCGTAGTGGTGGGCGCCGGGTTCGCCGGTCTGTATGCCCTGCACAAATTGCGCGCGCAGGGTCTCTCGGTGCGGGTGCTCGAGGCCGCGCCCGAGCTGGGCGGCACCTGGTACTACAACCGGTATCCGGGCGCGCGCTGTGACGTCGAGAGCGTCGATTACTGCTACTCGTTCTCCGACGAACTGCAGCAGGAGTGGAATTGGACCGAGAAGTATGCCACCCAGGCCGAGATCTTGCGCTACCTGAACTGGGTCACGGACAAACTCGACCTGCGCTGCGACATCGCGTTCAACGCCCGGGTCATCTCGGCGGTGTTCGACGCGACGACGCTGCGCTGGACGGTGACCATCGACAGCGGGCAGGTGCTTTCGGCCCGGTTCTGTGTGATGGCGACCGGCCCGTTATCGGACGCGATGACCCCGAACTTCAGCGGCCTGGATAGCTTCGCAGGCGAGATCTACCACACCGCTGCGTGGCCTCGCGATCCCGTCGACTTCACCGGCAAGCGGGTGGCGGTCATTGGCACTGGGTCCTCTGGCATCCAATCGATTCCGATCATCGCCGAGCGGGCCGCCCACCTCTACGTCTTCCAGCGCACCCCCAACT
This sequence comes from uncultured Actinomycetota bacterium, assembly GCA_963838755.1. Lineage (GTDB taxonomy): Bacteria > Actinomycetota > Actinomycetes > Mycobacteriales > Mycobacteriaceae > Mycobacterium. The sequence continues at coordinate 170,731 of CAWISO010000032.1, forward strand.
ACAGCATCCCGGCGGGTAACAGGCCGTTGTCCGTCGAGGAACTCGACGACATCAAGGCCGGCTACGCTGAGCGACGCCGGGTGTCGTGGCGCAGCGGGGGCGGTTCACCGCACATCACTGCACCGAGGCCCACCATGGAGTACACGCCCGAGGAGCGCCGCTCGGCGTTCGAAAAGCGCTGGCAGCTGGGCGGTGTACTGTACTCCAAGACATTCCCCGACCAGATGAGCGACTTGTCGGCCAACGACGAGGCCCGCAAGTTCTACGAGGAGAAAGTCCGGGCGGTGATCGACGATCCGGTGATCGCCGACCTGCTGATTCCCAACGATCACCCGATCGGAACCAAGCGAATCTGCACAGACAGCAACTACTTTCAGACGTTCAACCGGCCCAACGTGTCGCTGGTCAGTGTGCGCGCCACCCCGATCGAATCCGTGGACGCCGCTGGGATCAACACCACCGATGCCCACTATGACCTCGACACCATCGTGTTCGCAACGGGTTTCGACGCACTGACCGGTGCGCTGGGCAGAATCGACATCATCGGCCGTGACGGTGCGACGCTGCGCGACGACTGGGCGCACGGACCTCGCACGTATCTGGGGTTGGGCGTCGACGGGTTCCCCAACCTGTTTTTGATTTCGGGCCCGGGAGCACCGGCGGTCCTGGCGAACATGGTGTTACACGCCGAGGCGCAGGTGAATTGGATCAGCGAGGCCATCAGCTACCTCGACAATCACGGCTACGCCGCAATAGAACCGACCCGAGACGCCGTGGACGGCTGGGTAGCCGAATTAGCGCGGCGGGCCGAGATGACGCTTTTCACCAAGGCGAACTCCTGGTACATGGGCGCCAACGTGCCGGGAAAGCCCCGAGGCTTCATGTTGTTCGTTGGGGGATTCGCGACGTACAACGATATCTGCGTCGAGGCCGCCGACACCGGCTACAAGGGATTCTTGTTACTGAAGGTCGTTTGATGCCGGGTCTGCGGCGAAGGTGGAGATAACTAGTGAAAGACGTTGTCATGGAGCATAATTCGGGACAACTTGACGGGAAGGTTGTAATCATCACCGGCGGCGCGGGAGGGCTCGGCTCAGCGTTCGCACGCCACATCGTCGCGCGCGGCGGCAGCGTGGTGATCGCTGATCTGCTCGACGACGAGGGCAAGCAGTTGGCCGAGGAGCTCGGCGCGCAGGCGCGTTACACCCGTCTCGACGTCACCGACCCGGAGCAGTGGTCGGAGGCGGTGCAGTTCATCCTCACCGAATTCGGCACGCTTAATGGTCTGGTGAACAACGCGGGGGTGTCGACCGGTCAGTACATCGAGCATGAACCGCTGGCGCACTTCCGGACGGTCCTGGAGGTGAACCTGGTCGGGGTGTTCAACGGTCTGCAGGCGGTGATCGGACCGATGCGCTCGGCAGGCGGCGGGTCGATCGTCAACATCTCATCCGCGGCAGGTTTATTCGGTCTGGCGTTCACTGCGGGCTACGGCGCCTCGAAGTGGGGTGTGCGCGGGCTGTCGAAGATCGCGGCTGTCGAATTGGGTTCTGATCGCATCAGGGTCAATTCGGTGCACCCCGGCATGACCTACACCCCGATGACCGTCAATGTCGGGATCCAGGTCGGCGAGGGCAACTATCCCAACACCCCGATGGGACGAGTCGCCGTGCCCGAGGAGATCGCCGGCGCTGTGGGCTATCTGCTGTCCGACGACGCGGCTTACGTCACCGGCGCCGAGATCGCGGTCGACGGCGGGTGGACTGCTGGGCCGACGCTGAAATATGTTATGGGCCAGTGACACCAGACAGGAGTGAGATGAAGCGACTAGCAGGTAATCGGATCCTGGTGACCGGCGCCGCATCCGGCATCGGTCAGGCCACCGCGCTGCGCCTGCTGGACGAGGGCGCTGCTGTCGTCGCCGCCGACGTCGCCGCTGACGGGCTGGACAAGACCCAGGCCCGGGCGGGGGAGGCCGGGGCCGGCGAGCGGCTGACCACTTTGGAGATGGATATCGCCGACGAGGAGTCGGTGATCGACGGGGTGCGCTCGGCGGTAAACACACTGGGTGGGCTGGATTCGGTGGTCAACGCGGCCGGCATCTTGCGCGCCGCGCACACCGATCGGATGGACCTGCAGGCCTGGAATCAGATCATCAGGATCAACCTGACCGGGACTTTCCTGGTGGTCCGCGAGGCGCTGCCGACGCTATTGGAGAACCCACGCAGCGCGATCGTGAACTTCAGTTCGACCTCGGCCTCTTTCGCCCATCCTTACATGGCGGCTTACGCGGCCAGTAAGGGCGGGGTCCAGTCCTTCACTCACGCACTGGCACTCGAATACGCCAGTAAAGGACTGCGCGCGGTGTGCGTGGCGCCCGGAAGTATTAAGTCCGGAATCACCGATGCCACAGCCGGATACATCCCGCAAGACGCGGACTGGACACTTTTCACCCGCCTGATGCCGATCATGCCTACCTCGCTGGAGTCCAGCGGCGCCGGAATGGCCGATCCGACCGCCGTCGCCGGAGTCATCGCCATGCTGGTGTCCGACGACGGCGCATTCATCACCGGCACCGAGATCCGCATCGACGGCGGTACGCACGCGTGAGCGCCAACGACGATGCAGTGGGGGTACCACCCGCTTGCGGGGGACGCAGCGATGAGCAGGAGTGGCGCCGACGGCAGAGCGTGACTTACGAGGACACGCTTCGCGAAATAACCACCGACGCAGGCGTCTTGCGCTATCACGAGTCAGGTTTGACCGAAACAGGGCCGCCACTGCTGTTGTTGCACGGATCTGGTCCTGGAGTCACGGGATGGCGCAACTTCCGCGGGGTGCTGGACGCGTTCTCCGGATTCTTCCGGTGTTTGATCCTGGAATTTCCCGGCTTCGGTGTCAGCGACGATTTCGGAGGTCACCCGATGATCACCGCACTGGATGCGCTGGTGCGCTTCGTCGACGCGCTGAACCTGGACACCGTCGACATCGTGGGCAACTCGATGGGCGGTGGGGTCGCGCTCAACTTCGCGATCACTCACCCCGAGCGGGTGCACCGGTTGGTAACCATCGGGGGCATCGGTCGCAACATTCTCAGTCCGGGTCCGCCGGAAGGCATTCGGCTGCTCCAAGAGTTCACCGAGCAGCCGAGCCGTGAGCGACTCGTCCGCTGGCTGCATTCGATGGTCTATGACCCGGTATCGGTGACCGATGAGCTCATCGAGGAGCGGTGGACGCACGCCACCGATCCACAGACCCTGGCCGCGGCCCGGCGGATGTACAGCAAGGAAGCCTTCACGCAGCTGATCACGGCCATGGAGTCGTCCAAGGGACCGCAGCCGTGGGCGAACATGCATCGGATCACGGCGCCGACGCTGATCACCTGGGGCCGCGACGACCGAGTCAGCCCAATGGACATGGCGCTAATTCCTATGCGCACCATCCCCAACGCCGAAATGCACGTGTTCCCAAACTGCGGGCACTGGACGATGATCGAGGCCAAAGACGCCTTCGAGAGCACGGTGCTGGCGTTCTTGCTGCGGAAGGATGCCGCCTAGCTCAGTTGACGCAGGGCACGCCGCCGCCGTCGATCGGCGCACCCCGATCGGGGGTCGGATCGGTGGTGTCCGTGCTTGATTGGTGGTAGCTGTAGCCGTAATCACCGGAAAGGCTTGAGGCCGAGCCGGATTCGTCTTGGGAGCTGGAATCGTCCTGGGACGGCGCCGAGTAGTTGTCGTCGACGACGACCTCGATGTGTCCGAATTCCAAGGCGCGATTCGGTTTGTCCAGTGCGTCGATGCCCAGCAGAGTAGCCAAGTTGCGCGCGTCGGCCTCGGCGCCGGGTGCGTACTCGATCGTGGTGGCAGTGGGCTCACCGCGCACGCGGTCGCGTATCGCACCGGTGGAGTAGCCGTCTTTCTTCAGGGTGCGGGCCACCTGGCTGGCGAGCCCGCTGGTGTTGCTCGCGTTGATCACGTCGACAACAGTCGACGGGCTCGGCTCGGTAGAGGTATCCATCGTCGTGTCCGACGATGGGTCACCGAATGCGGCTTCCACTTCGGCCTTGATCGTGGCGGGATCGATGATGTTGACGTCCTGACCGTTGATGTTGTCGTAGCGCACAACGGGCAACGTTCGGTATTGGATGTCACCGCCGGCCAGCGCGCCCAGCCGACGGAACTGGTCCTCGTCCCAGCCAGACGATAAGACGACGTCCTTGCGCGCCACCGTCATCAGACTTTTGAGTTTGCCGATGTTGGTGAACGTGCCCGAGTCCTGGAGCTGGCGCATGACTGAGGAGAGGAAGGCTTGCTGGCGGTGAGTGCGGTCCAGGTCACCGTTCTCTAGGCCGTGCCGCTGCCGGACGAACGACAGCGCCTGCTGGGCGTCCAGCGTTTGGCGACCCGCCGGGAAGTCGGCGCCGGAATAGGAGTCATATACGGCGTGCTTCAAGCACACCTCCACGCCACCCAGGCTCTGGGCCAGGTCGTAGAAACCGGCCAAGTTGACCTCGGCGAAGTAGTCGATGGGAACACCGGTCAGGTTGCGCACCGCCTTCAGCGTCGCGGTGCGGCCGGCTTCGCGGCCCTTTGTCTCCAGCTCTTTCTGGTCGCTGACACCCTTGTTGATGAGTTTTTGCTCGGCGTACTGCTTGGTGAGCCCGTAGGCCTCTTTGATTTTGATGTGGTTGTAGCCGGGCACGCCGTTGAAGGCCACCCAGTCGTCGCGGGGGATGGAAAACGCGGTCACCCGGTCGTCGGCGCCGACATGGACGAGGATCAGGGTGTTGGTGTTGTAGCCGCCGTCGTCGGAGTCGCCGGCGTGCAGGTGCTTGAGCAAGGCCCACGGCAAGTCGTTTCCGTCTTGATCCTTTCGCGAGTCAAGCCCGATGAGCAGGATGTTCATCGCGCCGCCGCTGGATTTCGGATCGTCGGAGCCCAGGGCCTGCGAAACAGTGATCCCGCCTAGCATTCCGTGGGTCGTCCACCATGCCGATCCGGTCGCCAGCACCAAGAAGACCGCGACCAGCGCCCAGAAGGCATGCGCGAACGGGCGGCGCCGCGTTGCCCTCGGCGTCGCACGACGGCGATGCTTAGCGTTGGATCGCTGCAGGTCTCCCACCACAACCTCGATGTCTATGGGTGCCGCGCGTGACCCCCGGGTTGCAGTTTGCGCGGTCTACGTTTCGTGCTTGCCGTTCAGTATGCGGCAGTTTGCTGTGCAACGCGTAGTGAGCCAACTAACAGCTTCAAGCCTACAGGGCCGATGGAAACGGCCCCTACCAGCAACAACGGGTCGCGGTGCAGACGACGACAACCCGCCCAATTGTGGCCAAATCGTGGTATTGGATGCGGCTACAGCTGCAGAACCGCCCCGTCGGTAGCCGACACGGCGGCGGCGAACGCTGGCTGGGCGGCTGCCGCTGTGAGCTCGGGAACCCCGGCAACGGGTGGTTGTGCGTGAGCAGAAGGCGCGACACACCTGCCTCGGCGGCGATGCGGCCGGCCTCCTCGCCGGAAGTATGACCCCGCTCGGCATTGACCGGTTCCCACGCCTCGTGCAGCAGCGTGCTCACCCCCGCTGTACGGCGGATGGTCTGCGGGTCGAACTCGGTGTCGGTGCAATAGGCGATGCGGTCGCCGATGCGAAAACCTGCCGATGGCAGGGTGTGCCGGGTCTGCTCCCACGTTTCGACCTCGTGACCGGCGAAGCCCAAGGTGTCCCAGCCCAGCTCCGCCCAGCGCACCGACGCCACCGGTGAGGTCGTCTGCAACGGGGATCCGAGAAGCTGCGCCTCCACGATGGAGCGAGTGGGCTGGCCATAGGACATTGCGCCCGGGCCGGCGATCGTGAGCTCCCGGCCGCCCAGCCCGCGTGCGCTGACGAAGCCAAGCCCTGTCACGTGATCGAGGTGGAAGTGGCTGAGCACGATCGTCACGGTCTACACGCCATCCAGTAGGGATGGGTCGATATGCAGCGCGCCCAGACCCGTTCCCGCGTCGAACACCAAAGCTTCGGTACCCGAGGTGATCAGGTAGCAGCTGGTCTGGCGCGAACTCGTGGGAATCCATCCGCCGCTGCCGAGAACCGTCATCCTCATGGCAAGACAACCTACGTGGGGACATCGCCGCTACGGGATGCGAGTTGTCAGTGGCGGTGTCAAACTCAACCATGGCTGCGGGTCCGTTCCGTCCGGTGCTCGCTGCCTCAGCCTTATTGCTGGCGGCAGGCATCGCACACGCCGACGCCCCGGACGACCAGTTTTTGGCGTTGCTCTCGAAGGATGGGATCAATGGCCCCCCGGATCAGATGATCGCCATTGCCCACGAACGCTGCGACGCCGCTGATCTTCCGCGCACCGGCGTGTTTATTCCTCGCTTCGGTGCCCAGCCCGGCCCTTACCTTGCCGAGATCGGGAACATCTACACCGAACTCGAGTCACAGGGTTTGACGAGCGGGCAGGCTGCGCAGTTCATCAGGGACGCCATCAAGGTGTACTGCCCGGACCAAGCAGGCAGCTGATTTTAGTCGGAGCCCCCTGTCAGGATTGAACTGACGACCGCTCGCTTATCAAGGCGCTTCTGCCGCGAGCTGCCGCCCGACAGGACGACACTGACCGCGCACCTCCGCCGGCTCAGTCGGCGCGTAGCTCCGACGGCAGCACCCCGTCGTAGAATCGGCATGGCTCAACGAGCCGGCCCCGGCCGCGTTAGCTCAGTTGGTAGAGCGTCGCTCTTGTAAAGCGGATGTCGAGAGTTCGAGTCTCTCACGCGGCTCCATTCCTGTAGGTACTGAGGGATAGCGTCGTGTTGTGTCAATGACCTGTCTCGGGTGCGGAGTCGGTCTCGAAGGCAGTCGGCTAAAGGTGTTCTGCACCAATGCATGCAACACTCACGCCGCCGACGCTTGCTGTTGGCAGCCTGGCTCGACACCGGAGTCTGTGGTCGCACGTCGTACCAAGGCAACTACGTCCGGGACTTCCTCTATGAGCAGCAGCGCGGTTGCTGTGCGATCTGCGGCATCGACGGTAAGTGGAATGGCGTGACCCTCGCGCTGATCATCGACCACATCAATGGAGACGCGAGCAATAATCGTCGCGAGAATCTGCGGCTCATTTGTCCCAACTGTGACAGCCAGCTCCCGACGTACAAGGCGAGGAATCGCGGCAGCGGTCGCTACTACCGGCGACAGCGGTATGCCCAAGGCCAGTCCTATTGACGCTTTACCCGAGCATTCAAATAACATCCGACCGCTTACCAAGGCGAGTGGTCGCGCTACCACTGAGCTAAGGAGGCCGGTTTAGCCGGTGCAAGCCTAGCGGCTCACTCGTCGTCGCGGCCCGATCGCTCGCGGTCGATAACCCGCTGGGACCGCACTGTCCGCGCCGACGAGCGGCGCTGCGGACGGCGGCCAGGCAGCGGAATCCGCTCGGCGATGTTGCTCAGCGGGTTGACCACCATGGTCAGCGCCATCACGGCATCCTGCAGGGTGGCGATGGCCGGTTCCAGTGCCTCCATTCCGGGGGTCAGCCGGCTCAGTGTGTCGGCAACGTCGGCGAGCTGTTCGAGCGGCCCGTGCCTGGCGGTCAATTTGTCGACCAGACCGCCTTCGGCGAGCAGGCGCTCGACCAGCCCGTCCTCGGCGAGCAGTCGCTCGATCAGCCCGTCGTCGGCAACCAGCTGATCCACCAACCCACCAGGCTTCAGCGCGCGTTCCAGCCCGCCACCCTCGGCGGTCAGCCGGTCGATTACCCCGTCTTGCTGGGTTAGCAGGTCGACCACTCCACCGGGGCGCAGCAGCCGATCCATCGGCCCGTCGGTCGCGAGGGCACGCCCCAGTGGCGCATCGTCGTCCAGCAACCGGGCCAGCCGGTTGGCTCGGGTGATGGCGTCGTCGATGCCCAGCATGTGCGCGACCGCATTGGACCGGCTCGACGTGCCCGTCTCACCCAATGTTCGGTGCGCGATGCCCAGTGCCGAGGCCGCAACGCCAAGGCCCGCGTCGGCGGCAGCGAGTCCGATTCGCGCCGGGGCGGTTGCAATGCTGGCCAGGCTTTTGCCGAGGTTCATCTCTTGAGTCTATGCAGGCCGGGCCGCCTTGCGCGGATTGTCGGTCATCCGGCTCCCATTGAACTCACAGCAACTACACAACTTCCCTGGAGGGTTCCCTTAGTTAAATACGAGGGAATGAGACCCATGACATCTGCAACGGCAGCAGAAACCACTCCCGAAGCGCGGGTACTCGTCGTCGACGACGAAGACAACATTGTTGAGCTTCTGTCAGTTAGCCTCAAGTTCCAGGGGTTTGAGGTACACACCGCGACGACCGGGCCGGCTGCGCTCGATTTGGCCCGCGAAGTCAAGCCGGATGCGGTAATCCTCGACGTGATGATGCCCGGAATGGACGGTTTCGGGGTGTTGCGACGGCTGCGCGCCGACGGCATCGACGCGCCCGCGCTGTTTCTCACCGCGCGGGATTCGCTGCAGGACAAGATCGCCGGGCTGACGCTTGGCGGCGACGATTACGTCACCAAGCCGTTCAGTCTTGAAGAGGTGGTCGCTCGGTTGCGAGTTATTCTGCGGCGCACCGGCAAAGGCGTCACCGAGCAGCGCAATGCCCGGCTGTCCTTCGCCGACATCGAACTCGACGAGGACACTCACGAAGTGTGGAAGGCCGGCGAACCGGTGTCGTTGTCCCCCACTGAGTTCACCCTGCTGCGTTACTTCGTGATCAATGCCGGGACCGTGTTGAGCAAGCCGAAAATCCTGGACCATGTGTGGCGCTACGACTTCGGCGGTGACGTCAACGTCGTCGAGTCCTATGTGTCGTATCTGCGGCGCAAGATCGACACCGGCGAGAAGCGGCTGCTGCACACCCTGCGCGGGGTGGGCTATGTGCTGCGGGAGCCGCGATGAGAATCAACGGGGTTGCGCGGTCAAGTTGTTTAGCGTAGGCGAAGAATAAGGTGATGCCGAGACGCCATCGCGCCGCGCTGTCGTTGCGGGTCGTATTGGTCGCCGCCACTTTGTTGCTGGCCGCGTGTGGACTGACAGCATCCGGCATCGCGGTCACCTCGATCCTGCGACACAGCCAAATCAAACGGGTCGACCAGATGCTGGACGAGGCGTCGCGCCGCGCTTGGGCGCAGGCACCGCTGGAGACGTCCCCGGTACGCCGGGGGTCGACCCCAGAGGGCCCGCCGTCGAACTACTATCTGCGCGCCATTTCCCCGGACGGCCACACGTGGACAGTCGTCAACGATCGCAACGGTGAACCGGCATTGCCCGCCAACAACGACGTGGGCCCCGAACCGACGACGGTCGGATCGGTCGATAAATCTGGCGTGCAATGGCGCGCGGTGACGGTTCGCGGGCCAGGCGATCGAGTGGTCACCGTCGCCTACGACCTTTCCGATGTCCAGCAGACGGTCCGGTCCCTGGTCTGGTTGCAGCTCGGTCTCGGCGCGGCGGTGTTGCTGGTCCTCGGCGTGGCGGGGTACTGGGCGGTGCATCGAAGCCTGCGACCACTGACGGAGGTCGAACAAACCGCGGCGGCGATTGCCGCCGGCCAGCTGGATCGCCGTGTCCCCGAACGAGATCCACGAACCGAGGTGGGTCGGCTCTCGTCGGCGCTGAACGGAATGCTCGCGCAGATCCAGCGGGCGCTGGCGTCTTCGGAATCCTCGGCGGCGCAGGCACGCACATCAGAGGAACGGATGCGACGGTTCATCACCGATGCGAGCCATGAATTGCGTACCCCGCTGACCACCATTCGTGGCTTCGCGGAGTTGTATCGCCAAGGGGCTGCCCGCGACATGGAGATGCTGATGTCGCGGATTGAGAGCGAATCCCGCCGGATGGGTCTGCTCGTCGATGATCTGCTGCTGCTGGCAAGGCTGGACGCGCAGCGTCCGCTCGAGCAGAACCGGGTAGACCTGCTGGCGCTGGCCACCGATGCGGTGCACGACGCGCAGGCGATCGCGCCGCAGCGAAAGATCACCATGGAGGTGTTCGACGGTCCCGGTACCCCTGAGGTGTTTGGCGACGAGCCCCGGCTGCGGCAGGTGCTTGGCAACCTGATGACCAACGCTTTGCAGCACACGCCGGAGACCGCTGACATCACAGTGCGGGTCGGCACCGAGGGCGACGACGCGATCCTGGAGGTCGTCGACCTAGGACCCGGCATGAGCCAGGAGGATGCGCTGCGCATCTTCGAACGGTTCTATCGCACCGACTCGTCGCGCGCGCGGATCAGCGGCGGCACCGGCCTGGGACTGTCGATCGTCGACTCGCTGGTCCTAGCCCACGGTGGCAGGGTCACCGTGACCACCGCGCCCGGCCAGGGCTGCCGCTTCTACGTCAGCCTGCCCCGCATCGCCGACACGCCGGCCCGGGTCGGTTCGCGCCGCGATCAGGCCTCGACCCGCCCGGCGCGCAGAGCCGGACAACCAAGCCGAATTGCTTCGCGGAGGTAGACAACGAGCTCAAGCCAGCTCGGCGAGGGCCGCTTTGATCTTGGCCTGCGCCTCGTCAAGAGATTGCGGAGAGGGGTTTTGATCGACGTTGGCGAAGCCGAAATCGCTCAAGCTGCGGGTTGGAAAGACATGGATGTGCAGGTGGGGAATCTCGAGGCCGGCGATGATCACCCCGGCACGATCGGCGTCGAACGCCCTGCAAACCGCCTTCCCGATCAACTGGGCCACCGCCATAACCCGACCGAACACAGCTTCGTCGAGGTCCTGCCATTGGTCGATCTCCGCTCGCGGGACCACTAGCGTGTGCCCCTGCGTCATCGGCTGAATGGTCAAGAAAGCGACGACCTCGTCGTCCTCGTACACGAACCGGCCCGGCAGTTCTCCGTTGATGATTTTGGTGAAGACACTAGTCATGAGCGCCGCTCCTCATCGCTTCGTCCCCCGCAAGCGGGTGGTACCCCCACTGCATCGTCGCCGACGCGGGCCATGGACTCCAGCATATGAGCCACCCTCGGCGGTGTGGCAACTGACGCGGTTTGGTGTTACGGATCGGCCGCGAGGACTATCGTCGAACTATAGGTGGTGCCAATGCCGACGGGTTGACGGCGCCTCTGCGCGATCAACCTTCGCCGACCTGCAGGGAGGTGACATGCTGGCTGTCACAACGTTTCTCAGCAGCCCAGAGTCGGTTGGCCTGTGGAGTGTGATTCCGGAGCAATCCTCGATCCGGTTCGAGAACAAGACGTTGTGGGGCGCGATGAAGGTCCGTGGCGCTTTCACCGAGTTCAGCGGCGACGGGGAAATTCGAGACGCTCGAACAGTATCCGGCCGAATCGAGGTCAAGGCCGCCTCGGTGCACACCGGACTGGGCAAACGCGACGAGGACTTACGTTCGCCAGGCTTTTTCGATGTGGAGAAGTACCCGAACATCACCGTCGCGGTGACCGGCGGTGAGCCCACGGGCGGCGATACTGTCCGGCTAAACGCTAATCTCACCGCCAAGGGCATCACAGCGCCGCTACCGCTTGCGGCCCACGTCGAGGTTCTCGACGACGGCGCGGTGCGGCTAACCGCCCAGACGACGGTCGCACGCAAGCAGTTTGCCGTGGAAGGAAACATGTTCGGCATGATAGGTCCGAAGACGGCGCTGAAGGTCTGCCTGGTGTTCCGTCACCAGACCGGCTAGGCAGCTCCGCCGTCGATCAACGCCGAAACCTCTGCCACCGACCACGGTGGTGAATCGTGGTGGTCGCGGTACCCGATCAGCACGGGCGTGGGCCGCGGAAACCGGCCGATGAAACCACCAGAGGCAACGAAGATTTGGCCGGTCACTTGCGCGGCGAGATCACTGGCCAGATAAACATAGGTGGACGCGACGTAGTCCGGTGGCGCTACGTCCAGCGATCCCTGCATCGAGGCTTCGTCCAGCAGCCCGCGCCGGTTCAGCTCGGTGATGTGCGAGACGTAGTCCGGCCCGGTGGACAACCGCGTTTGGGCGCCGGGGCACACCACATTCGCGCGCACGCCATGCTCCTTGAGCTCCGCGGCGATCGCCATCGTCAAACTATTGACCGCGCCCTTGCCGGCCGGATAGCCGGTGCCGCCGTAGTCACCCAGAAACGCGAACGAGCTCGTGTTGACGATGCTGCCGCCGCCCTGCGCGACCATCTTCGGTGCGGCCGCGCGGCAAGTGGCGAATACGGTGCCCAGGTGCGCGTCGAGCAACTCGGCGAACTGCGCTGGGCTGATGTCGAGAATGGACGAGCCCGCAGGTTCGGCGATACCGGCGCAGTTCACCAGGATGTGGATGCCACCGAAGTCGTCAATGCATCTGTCCACCAACAACTCCGCTGTGGGCTGATCAGATGGTGAACCGGACTGGGCCACCGCGCGGCCGCCGCCAGCCGTGATCGCGTCGACGGTGGCTTGCGCGGCGTCGCCGTCACGGCCGTTGACCACCACGCCGGCGCCGTGCTGTGCCAACGACGTCGCCACAGCCGCGCCGATGCCTCGCGACCCGCCGACCACCACCGCGACGCGGTCGGCCAGCAGCGGGCTCACTCGTCGGCGCCGAATTTCATCGCCTCGAGGTTCCAGTAGCCGCGCATATTCGTGATCAGCCCGGCGTCGTTGACGCGGTAGGTGAACACACCGCGCACCTCGCTGGTGATTCCGTTGTCAAACTTGCTGCGTAGCACCAAGATATGTGCGATCTCGTTGGGGTCGCTGGATGGAAAGGTTTCCTCGCAGGTGATCCTGAGGTGGTTGGCGGCGATGTTGGTGTCGTAGAACCCCGCGACCCCGTCCTTGCCCCGCACGCCGGTGCCGTCCGGGTTGGTGACGGATTTGCCGATCGGGTCCTCGACGACGACGTCGTCGGCCATCAACGCCAGCCAGCCCTCCCGATCGTGGGCCTGTACGCATCGCCACGACGACTGTGAGGCGGCCAGCGCCGGTGACTGCTGAACGGTTTCCTGGGACATTTCGCTCCTCGTCGGTGCCGTCACAAGCGGACGCTTATTGCACGCTTCTCGCGAAATCTGGTGTTATAGCTGGCCGCTCGGCAACAGAGTCACTACCGATCGGCGTCGGTGTAGCGGATGACACCGCGAATGTTCTTGCCGTCCAGCATGTCCTGGTAGCCGTCGTTGATCTGCTCCAGTTTGTACTGACGGGTGATCATGTCGTCGAGGTTGAGCTTGCCGGCCTTGTACATCGACAACAACTGCGGAATGTCGAACTGCGGGTTGCCGCCGCCGAAGATGGTGCCCTGCAGGTTCTTTTGCATCAGGGTCAGCATCGCCAGGTTCAGCGTCACCTGGTTGTCCAGCAAGCTGCCGATCGCGGTCAGCACGCAGGTGCCGCCCTTTTGGGTCAGAATCAGGTAGTTCTCGACGTCGGCGCCGTGCAGCTCGCCGACGGTGACGATGACCTTGTGAGCCATCAGGCCGTAGGTCACCTCCATCATGCCCGCCATTGCGGCGTTGATGTCGGGGTAGACGTGGGTGGCGCCGAATTTCAGCGCCTGGTCGCGCTTCCACTCCACCGGGTCGATGGCGAAGATGTACCGCGCACCGGCGCTGACCGCACCCTGCAGCGCAGACATACCGACGCCGCCGATGCCAACGATCGCGACATCCTGGCCGGGCCGGATGTCGGCAGTGCGAACCGCTGATCCGTAGCCGGTAGTGACGCCGCAGCCGACCAGAGCGGCCACTTCGAACGGCACCGACGGATCGATCTTCACCACCGAACTCTTGTGTACAACCATGTACGGCGAGAACGTCCCCAGCAGCGTCATCGGGAACACGTTCTGGCCGCGCGCCTGGATGCGGAACGTGCCGTCGCTTACCGCCGCACCGTTCAGCAGGTTGGCGCCCAAGTCGCACAGATTGCGCATGCCCGCCTGACAGGTCGGACAACTGCCGCAGGACGGAATGAAGGACAGCACGACGTGATCGCCCTCGGCCAAGCCCTCAACACCCGGACCCACTTGGGTGACAATGCCGGCGCCCTCGTGGCCGCCGAGGACCGGGAAGCCTCCCATCGGGATGCCGCCGGTCACCAGGTGATGGTCGGAATGGCACATCCCGGCCGCTTCCATCTGGATCTTGACTTCATCCTTCTGCGGGTCGCCGATCTCTATTTCCTCGATCGACCACGGCTGGTTGAAGTCCCAGATCAGCGCGCCCTTTGTTTTCATAAAAGACCTCCATCAGCATCCTTGACCCGGGTGTCGGGCAAAGGGGCCGGCCCTGGGCCGGACGGCAATTTAGAACGTGTTCTCATTTACCGTCCATTATGACCTGCGTCACCACACAGTAAACAGCGGGGGAGTGTCAACCTGCGCGCGGGCATCACCAGATGGGTACCGGCGCCTGGCCCAGGGGATAGTAGCCGGGCAGCTTCTCGCCGGCCAGGCTGCGTTCTATTCGGTTCTGCATGCCAGTGCTCAGATCGCCGGACTCGATGAGGGTCGCAAACATCTTCGCGACGTGACCGAAGTCGAAGAAGTCACGCTGCCATTCGATGAGCCCGTCGTTGTTGAGGCGGAACCAGCTGCCGCCGATGCCGTAGATCTCGTCCTGGCTGCCGTCGGTCTTCTTGACGATCTGCTTCCAGAAGCCGACGATTTCGCCCTGCTTGTCGTCGATGAGCACCTTCTGGTACTCATACACCCAGTTCTCCAAACCTTCCATCTCCAAGCCGAGCGCGACGTCCCGAATCTCATCGACTCCGACGCACATCACGTCTTCCTTTGGACCGATATTCCAGCCGTAAGTGGCGTCGCTGGCGTAGAAGTCCGCCAACGGTCGCCAGTCGCCAGCTTTTTCGCAGTCCTTATTGGCCTGCAGCCAGCGGCCGACCCACTCTTCGAGCTCTGAGCGTTGAAAAGACGCCATTGTTCCTCAGTCCTCTTTCTCTTTAATCAATAGTGCTTGGGTGGGGCACATTTCGACTGCCCGTTCGACTTCGTCACGGGCATCCTCGGGCGGTTCGGCCTCGAGGATTTCGACCTTGCCGCGTTTGGGCACCCGGAAGTAGTCGGGCGCTTCCAGCTCGCACATCGCGTGCCCTTGGCAGAGGTCCAGGTCGACGTGCACCCTGTAGCCCATCGTCACCACCCGGTACGGCGGCGGTAGCGCACTTTGGCGGGCTGGGCCAGCTGCACCACCATCTTGGAATGGTCGTTGCGGTAGCTATCGGCCGGCTGTGCCATCTCAAACGCATACTCGCGCAACAGCACCGAGAAGATGGCTTTGATCTGCATGATGGCGAAAGCCGCACCGACGCAGCGGTGCCGCCCGGCGCCGAACGGGATCCACGTCCACCGGTTTGCGATGTCGGCTTGTTCGGGCTTGTTGTAGCGGTCGGGGTTGAAGGCGTGCGGGTCAGGGAAGTCCTCGGGAATTCGGTTGGAGATCGCCGGGGACGCGGCGACGAAATCACCGTTGTGGATCGGAAAGCCTTCTACCTCGAACTCGCCTTTGGCGACGCGCATCAAGATGATCAGCGGCGGGTGCAGGCGCAGGGTTTCCTTGACCACGTTGTCCAGCTTCGGAATCTGGCGCAGCGCATGGAAACTCACTTCCTGGCCGTCGGAGTACAGGTCCTCCAGTTCGGTGATTACCTCGGCGTAGACCTCCGGGTGGCGGATCAGCTCGATCAGTGTCCACGCCGACGTACCGGAGCTGGTGTGGTGTCCGGCGAACATCAATGAGATGAACATGCCGGTGACCTCGTCGGCGGAGAACCGCGGATTGCCGTCGTCGTCTTTGATCGAGACCAGCACGTCGAGCATGTCGCGGTCGCTCTTGTCCGTTGGCGGGTTGGCGATTCGCTGGTGCATGATCTCCTGCACCAGCGCCACCAGGTCTTTACGGGCTCGGTCGCGGCGCTGGAAGCTTTCGATCGGCAGGTAGGCGTCGACGTAGCAGAGCGGGTCGGTGCCGCGCTCCAGTTCGTGGTAGTAGTGCGCGAACCGGGAGTCGAGCTGGTTGCGGAATTTCAGGCCGATCAGGCAGGCCGTGGAGGTGTAGATGGTCAGCTCGGCAAAGAAGTCGAGCAGGTCGATCTCGCCTTCCGCGCCCCAGTCGGCGATCATCCGCTTTACTTCGCCCTCGATGGTGGCGGCGTGGCCTTTCATCTGCTCGCCGCGCAGCGCCGAGTTGTGCAGCATCTCTTTGCGGCGCTCGGTGCTGGCGTCGAACACCACGCCCTTGCCGAAAATGGGCGTCATGAACGGATAGGCTTCGGCCTGGTCGAGATCTTCGTCGGCAGACCGGAAGAAGAATTCGTTGGCACCAGCGCCGGACAGCAGGATCACGTGCTTGTCCGCCAGCTGGAACCAGCCCACGTCCCCGCATTCGTCGCGGGTGCGTTGCATCAGCCCGATCGGGTCGGTGCGGAACTCCTCGAGATGACCGTGTTCGTCTTCGCCGCCAGAAACCCGCGGCACGATGGCGGTCGTCATCTGCTCACTCCTCACCGGCGCTCGTGACTCGCGCCGCATCGTCGTTTCGCGAAGTCATGAATCCAATGCCTTCTCATCCAGTTTGAGTTGCTGGCGTTCTTTCGTCGTTGCCAGCGGTGCCTCGGGCTGAAGTTCCATGTTGACCACGAAACCGCCCCTGGGCGTTTCCGCGACGAAGGTGATCGCGCGGGCGAGGTCGCTGGCGCGCAGGAAGTAATCGTGGCGTGCCTGGCCCCACTTGGCCCAGTCCTGCAGAGCCGGGCCGATCGACTCGGGCGGCAGACTCCAACCCATACCGGTCTTCGTTGGACCGGGGTGCACGATCGACGCGCGCACTCCGGTGCCTTCCAGCTCCATCTGCAGGTTGGTGACCATCGCCACCAGTGCGGCCTTTGCCGCGCCGTAGGCACCCATGTGGGGGCGTTGACGCAGCGCCACATCGGAACCCACAAAAATGAGGTCGCCGCGCTGACGCTCGACCATGCCCGGCAGCACCGCGGTAGTCAGTCGATTGGCCCCGATCAGGTGGATCTGGATCTGCGATTCAAAAGTCGCGGTGTCGATTTCGTGCAGTCGACCGAAGTAGGTGTCGCCGGCGCCGGTGACCAAGATCTCGATGTCGCCGAGCTGTTCGGTGCTCTGGTGTACAAATCCCTTCACCGATTCGGCGTCGGTGACGTCGAGGGGAAGCGCGATCGCCTCACCCCCGTCAGCGCGGATAGCTTCGACGATCTTCTGGCACTTCTCAACGCGCCGCGCGCCCAATGCCACTGGAAAGCCGTGCGCGGCTAGCTCGACGGCGGTGGCCGCTCCGATACCCGACGATGCGCCAGCGACGATCGCTGGTCTACGGACCGGATGTGGTTCGAAACGCGGCATTTACGAGACCTCCACAGTCATCGGCAGGTGGGCGAATCCGCGGACATTGCTGGAATGGACGCGGACGGCATTGGCCTCGTCGACCTGATATCCGCGGATTCGTTTGAACAGTTCGGTGAGCGCCACCCGAGCCTCCATCCTGGCCAGGTGGGCGCCCAGGCAGAAGTGCGCGCCGCTGCCGAAACTGAGTAGTTTGGAGCCGATTTCGCGTCCGATGACATAGTCGTCGGGATCGTCGAACACTCGTTCATCGCGGTGCCCCGAACCGGGCAGCAGCAGCAGGACGTCACCGTCGGGGATCGTCGTGTCGTAGAGGGTGAGCTCGCCGGAAACGGTGCGGGCCAGGATCTGGCTGGATGTGTCGTAACGTAGTGTCTCCTCGACCCACAGCGGCACCCGCGACAGGTCTTGGTAGACTCCGGTGAGCTGATCCGGGTTCTTGTGACCCCAAAATGCAGCATTGGCAAGGAGTTTGGTGGTGGTCTCGTTGCCTGCGATCACCATCAGGAACATGAATCCGAGGATTTCTTCGTCGGTGAGCCGATCGCCGTCGATCTCGGCTTCCAGCAATGCCGAGGTCAGATCGTCGGTTGCCTTGTTGCGGCGATCAGCGATCATCTGCTGGTAGTACACGATGAGGTTGAGCGACGCCTCGATCGCTGAGGCCGGCACGTCGTTGACGCCGTCCTCGCGGTGCATCACTCCGTCGGCCATGGCGCGGATCCGGTCGCGGTCTGCTACCGGAACACCCATCAGCTCGGAGATGACGTCCATCGGCAGTTTGCCGGCGAATTCGGCGACGTAGTCCACGGTGTCCGACCCTGCCTTCTCCAGCATGGCGTCGAGGTGCCGTACCGCGAGTTCGGTGACCCGCGGCTCGAGTTCCCGGATCCGACGCGGCGTGAACCCCTTGGACACCAGCGTGCGCAACCGCAGATGGGCGGGATCGTCCATGGCCAAAAATGACATCGTCTTCGATGCGTGTGGTCCGCGCGAGACCGGGTCCAGCGAGACGCCGTCGCGGTTGGACAGCGTGTTGCTGTTGCGAAAACCCTCGTGCACGTCGCGGTGTCGCGACAACGCCCAGAAGCCGAGCTCTTCGTTGTGGTAGAGCGGGGCTTCGTCCCGCAGCCGCCGGTAGTACGGGTAGGGATCCTCGTGGAAGTCGTAGTCGTACGGGTCCAGAAGTGGCTTGTCGATCTGAAGGGTCATCGGTTTTCCCCGGTTTTCAGAATGAGACCGACCGCATAGCCAAGATGGTCGGCGATCTGGTGATAGGTGTAGGCCCCGCTGGCGGCGTTGACCAGCGCCCCGAAGAACGCCATCTCCAGTACGGACACGATGCGGGTATCAGCGTCGGGCCCGATGGCTGAGGTGATGCGGCGGTGAATCTCTGCGCCGATCCGGTCGCGCACGGACCGTACCGCCGGATCCCCGCCGCTGCCCAGCAATGCCGTAGTGCACGCCGCGGCGACCTCGGGTTCATCTGCGACGACCAGCGCCAAGTGACGCAAGGCCTTATCCACCCGGCTCGGCATGGGCTCGTTGACGTCGGTGAAGTAGGGGACTCGTCGCACCAGATCCAGATAGACCTCGGCGATCAGATGATTTTTCGATGAGAAGTAGGTGTAGGCGGTCGCCGGGGCCACTTTGGCGCGGGCGGCTACCGCGCGCACCGTCAGGTCGGCATAGGACTTCTCCCGCAGGAGCTCGACCCCTGCGGCCAAGACTTTGCGGAAGGTCTCTTCCTGCCGCCGGTTGCGCGGCACTTCCCCGGCCGGGGAAGTAATCGCGATCAGTGGATCGCTGGACACATGTCCAAGTTATCTGATGGATCCGGTGTGGGGCAAGGATGAGTAACAAAGTTGCAGTAAAACACGACTTTCATCGGCCGCCAGCGCTCCTGCCCTTGCACTCTAACGAACTTCGCGGCTATGGTTCACCTGGAGTATTCCGGACAGGTGTCCATCAATAATTGGCACGCGGAGGTGAAGATGGCACTGCTGGCCCAGGGCGTAAGTGCGCTACTCATCGACGGCAAGCTGACGAGCGGCAGCAGCGGAACCTTTCCTACCGTCAACCCGGCTACCGAGGAAGTGTTGGGCGCCGCGGCCGACGCCGGCGTCGAGGACATGGGTCGCGCGATCGAGGCGGCCCGGCGCGCCTTCGACGACACGGACTGGTCGCGTAATACCGAGCTTCGGGTGCGGTGCATACGTCAGCTGCGTGACGCGATGCGCGCCCACATCGACGAACTGCGGGAGCTGACGATTTCCGAGGTTGGCGCGCCGCGAATGCTCACCGCCGCCGCCCAACTGGAGGGCCCGGTCGGCGACTTGGGTTTCGCGGCCGACACAGCGGAGTCCTACCAGTGGAACTCCGATCTCGGCGAGGCGGCGCCGATGGGGATTCCCACCCGACGCACCATCGTGCGGGAAGCCGTCGGCGTCGTCGGCGCAATCACCCCGTGGAACTTCCCGCACCAAATCAACCTCGCCAAGCTGGGTCCCGCACTGGCCGCCGGGAACACCGTCGTCTTGAAGCCGGCACCAGATACCCCGTGGTGTGCGGCGGTGCTCGGTGAAATCATCGTCGAGCACACCGACTTTCCGCCCGGGGTCGTCAACATCATTACCTCCAGCGACCACAGCTTGGGCGCGCTGTTGGCTAAAGATCCTGGGGTAGACATGGTTTCGTTCACCGGCTCTACGGCCACCGGGCGCAGCGTAATGAGCGATGCCGCGGCGACCATCAAGAAGGTGTTCTTGGAGCTTGGCGGCAAGTCGGCGTTTGTCGTGCTCGACGACGCCGACCTGGGCGGCGCTTGCTCGGTCTCGGCGTTCACCGCGGCAATGCATGCCGGCCAGGGGTGCGCGATCACGACGCGGCTTGTGGTGCCGCGGGCCCGCTACGACGAGGCCGTCAGCATCGCGGCGGCCACCATGGGGTCGATCAAGCCGGGCGATCCCACCGACGCTAAAACCGTTTGTGGCCCGGTGATCTCAGCGCGCCAACGGGATCGTGTGCAGAGCTATCTCGATCTCGCAATTGCCGAGGGCGGAACGTTTGCCTGCGGGGGCGGTCGACCGGCCAATCGCGACGTCGGTTTCTTCATCGAGCCCACTGTGATCGCAGGCCTGACCAACGATGCCAGGCCTGCCCGTGAGGAGATCTTCGGGCCGGTGCTCACGGTGATCGCCCACGACGGCGACGACGACGCGTTGCGGATCGCGAACGACTCGCCATATGGCTTGTCGGGCACGGTCTTTAGTGCCGACGCGGATCGAGCAGCGAAATTCGCATCGCACATGCGGGTCGGGACAGTCAACGTCAATGGCGGTGTGTGGTACTCGGCAGACGCACCGTTCGGCGGCTACAAGCAGTCCGGCAACGGACGAGAGATGGGTCTGGCCGGCTTCGAGGAATACCTCGAGATCAAAACCATTGCGACAGCCGCGACATGATCGTGCCGAGTGTGGGCTTATGACACGCCGCGGCGTGGAAACCGTGCCATAAGCCCACACTCGACGGAAAGGGATACATGCGATTCGACAACAAAGTTGCCATCGTGACCGGGTCGGGTGGCGGCATAGGTCAGGCCTACGCCGAGGCCCTGGCCCGTGAGGGCGCTGCGGTGGTGGTCGCAGACATTAACACGGCGGCAGCCGAAGGGGTGGCCAAGCAGATCGTTGCCGACGGCGGCACGGCCATCAGCGTTGCGGTCGACGTTTCCGACCCGATATCGGCGAAGGAGATGGGCGACCGCACGCTGGCCGAGTTCGGTGGCATCGACTATTTAGTCAACAATGCGGCGATTTTCGGGGGCATGAAGCTTGACTTTCTGCTCACCATCGATCCGGAGTACTACAAGAAATTCATGAGCGTCAACCTCGACGGCGCGCTGTGGTGTACCCGGGCGGTGTACAAGAAGATGGCTAAGCGCGGCGGCGGCGCAATCGTCAACCAGTCGTCCACTGCCGCGTGGCTCTACTCGAACTACTACGGCCTGGCTAAGGTGGGTCTCAACGGGCTGACCCAACAGCTCTCTCGCGAACTGGGTGGTCAGAACATCCGGATCAACGCGATCGCACCCGGGCCCATCGATACCGAAGCCAACCGGAACACCACGCCCGCGGAAATGGTTGCCGACATCGTCAAGGGGCTACCGTTGTCACGGATGGGAACACCTGAGGATTTGGTCGGGATGTGCCTGTTCTTGTTATCCGACGAGGCTTCGTGGATCACTGGTCAAATCTTCAATGTCGACGGCGGACAGGTGATTCGGTCATGACGGAACACGTCGCCCTTGGGTACATCGGGCTGGGGAACATGGGCATGCCGATGGCCAAAAAGATGAGCGAGTGGCCCGGCGGGCTGACGGTTTACGACGTCCGGACGGAGGCTATGACGCCACTGGCCGAAAAGGGCGTCAGCCTTGCTGATAGCGTCGCCGACGTCGCCGCCGCCGACATCATTAGCGTCACCGTACTGAATGACCAGCAGGTGCGCGCGGTCGTCGGCGAGCTAGCGTCACACGCCAAGCCCGGCACAATCATCGCGATTCACTCCACGATTAGCGACACCACCGCGGAGGAACTCGCCCGCGAGTTGGAACCGCAGGACATCCACGTCATCGATGCGCCGGTCAGCGGCGGCACGCGAGCGGCGCGTTTCGGTCAACTGGCGACGATGGTGGGAGCCGACGGCGAAGTCTTCGCCCGTGTCAAAGAACCTTTCTCGCATTGGGCGGAGTTGGTGGTGCACGCCGGCCCACCCGGTGCGGGCACCCGGATGAAGCTGGCACGCAACATGCTCACCTTCACCGCGTACGCGGCTGTGGGTGAAGCGTGGAAGCTGGCCGAGGCCAGCGGACTGAACCTCCAGGACCTCGGCAACGTGGTGCGTCATACCGACCAACTGAGCGGCGGCCCCGGGTCAATCATGTACCGCGATGATACGAAAGACCTTGAGCCTGGCCACTTCCTGTATGACGGGTTCACCCATGCGCGGGGACTGGGCGAAAAGGATCTGGGTCTGGCCCTGGCGTTGGGGGAGGCTTTGTCAGTCGACCTGCCGCTGGCCAAGCTCGCGCTGGAGCGACTCGCTCCCGGCCTTGGGGTACCGCACACGAAGGAAGAGATGTAATGGACGAGCTGCGTCGCAAGGGCCTCGACAAGATGAACGAGGTTTATGCGTGGGAGATGCCGGATGTGCCGGGTGAATTTTTCGCACTGACCGTCGAGCACCTGTTCGGCCGAATCTGGACGCGGCCGGGTTTGTCGATGCGCGATCGGCGAATGATGCTGATCGGCGTGCTGACCACTCTGAACCAAGAGGAGTTGTTGGAGGTTCAAGTCAACGCAGTTCTCCAGAACGAGGAGTTGACCAGGGAAGAGTTGCGTGAGATGGCAATCTTCCTCACCCACTACGTCGGCTTTCCATTGGGCTCAAAGCTCGACGGCGTGATCAAGAGAGTGTCGGCCAAACGGAAGAAGGCCGCTGCTGAGGGCACCGCAAATGACAAGAAAGCCAACGTCGACGACGCAGTCAAGATGCACACGGGTAAAACCATCGACTAGCCCGCTAGAGTGACGTTTCGTGCGCGTCCTGGTGATCGGGTCCGGTGCCCGCGAACATGCCTTGCTGCTGGCGCTCCGCGACGATCCGCAGGTCGAGACGCTGGCCGTCGCTCCCGGCAACGCCGGCACCGCGTCGATAGCTGACCAGCATCAGGTTGACATCACGTCTGGCGATGACGTCGTCGCTCTGGCCCGTCGGCTCGGGTCCGACCTAGTGGTCATCGGCCCTGAGGTCCCACTGGTGCTCGGGGTGGCCGACACCCTGCGCGAGGCCGGTATAGCGTGCTTCGGGCCCAGCAAGGCCGCGGCCCGCATCGAAGGCTCCAAGGCCTTTGCCAAAGATGTCATGGCGGCGGCCGGTGTCCGCACCGCGTCAAGTGAGATCGTCGACAGTCCAGCACGTTTGGATGCCGCACTGGACCGGTTCGGGCCAGCGGCCGGCCAGCCTGCCTGGGTGGTCAAGGACGACCGGCTGGCCGCCGGGAAAGGTGTGGTGGTGACGGCGGATCGTGACGTCGCACGTGCGCACGCCGCGAGTCTGCTCGAGGCTGGACATCCGGTGCTATTGGAGTCTTATCTGGACGGTCCCGAGGTGTCGCTGTTCTGCGTCGTCGATGGCCACACCGTGGTACCGCTACTGGCGGCACAGGATTTCAAGCGGGTCGGCGATGGCGACACCGGACCCAACACCGGCGGCATGGGCGCCTACGCACCGTTACCGTGGCTACCGTCGCCTGTCTACCAGGCAATAGTCAGCAAGATCGTGGAACCCGTTGCAGCCGAACTGGTCCGGCGCGACAGCCATTTCTCCGGGTTGCTGTACGCGGGTCTGGCGATCACCGCGAACGGGCCCGCGGTCATCGAATTCAACTGCCGATTCGGCGATCCAGAGACGCAATCCGTTCTGGCCCTGCTTGATTCGCCGCTGGGGCAGCTGCTCTACGCGACGGCCACCGGACAGCTGGCCGACTTCGGCGAACTGCATTGGCGCGACGGTGCGGCAGTGACGGTGGTGTTGGCAGCGGAAAATTATCCGGCCCGGCCACGCCTCGGAGATGTCGTCGTCGGATCGGCTAGCGACGGGGTTCTGCATGCCGGAACTACCCGACGCGACGACGGCGAGATCGTCTCATCGGGCGGCCGCGTGCTGTCGGTAGTAGGTACCGGACCGGACTTGGCGGCCGCCCGTTCGGCCGCTTACCACACGCTGCGTTCAATTCGGCTGCCCGGAAGTCACTTTCGTACTGACATCGGTCTAGCGGCCGCGGAAGGCAAGATCCAGGTCTAGAAGCCCGCGGCCTGGCCGTCGCGGCGAGGGTCGCTCACCGCGAGATAGCCGTCGTCGAGGCGCCAGATCGCTTGGCAGCTGCCGAACTGGCCATAGTCGTCCGCCGTCACCACTAGCTGGTGGCCGCGGCAGGACAGTTTGTCCAGCGTCGAGGACGGAAATCCGTTCTCGCAGCTGACCTGAAGGCCCTGCTCCCAGCGGAAGCGCGGCCCGTCACAGGCTGCCTGCGGGTTCTGACCATGGTCGACGATGCGCGACACCACCTGAACGTGCCCCTGGGGTTGCATCGTGCCACCCATGACCCCGAAGCTCATCACCGGTGCGCCGTCTTTGGTCAGAAAGCCCGGGATGATGGTGTGGTACGGCCGCTTGTTTGGGCCCACCCGGTTCGGATGTTCGGGTGCCACAGCGAAATCCGCGCCACGATTCTGCAGGGCGATCCCGGTACCCGGAACCACCACGCCGGAGCCGAATCCCATATAGTTCGACTGGATCATCGACACCATCACGCCCGAGGCGTCGGCGGCGGTCAGATACACGGTGCCGCCAGCCGGCGTGCCGGCCGGCGCGGGTTTGGCCCGGTCCGGTTCGATCAGCGCTGCACGCTGCCGCAGGTAATCCTTATCCAAGAGGTGCTCCGGACGCACCGGCATGTGCTCGATGTCGGAGACGTAGGCCTGTGCGTCGGCGAAAGCAAGCTTGACCGCTTCGATCTGCAGATGCGTGCTCTCGGCGGAATCCGGTGGGAACGAAGCCATGTCGAAGGTCTCCAGGATGCCCAAGGCGATCGAGGCGACGATACCCTGGCCGTTGGGCGGAAGCTCGTGGAGCGTATATCCGCGATAAGAGCTGGTGATTGTCCCGACCCAGTCGGCCTGATGTGCGGCCAAGTCAGCAGCCTGCATGACTCCGCCGTTGGCGGTCGAATGGGCCTCGAGTTTCGCCGCGAGTTCTCCTCGATAGAACGCCTCGCCGCTGGTTGCGGCGATCATCTCTAGCGTCGCCGCATGGTCGGCAAAGGTGACCAGCTGACCGGGCTTCGGTGCTCGGCCGTCGGGCATGAACGCCTCGGCGAACCCCGGTTGAGAACCGAACAGCGGCACCTGTGCCGCCCATTGCTCGGCGATCGTCGGAGAGACGAGAAAGCCGTTGCGGCCATAGGAGATCGCGGGCTCAAAGAGCCGCTCGAACGGAAGTCTCCCGAACTTGGCGTGCAATTCGACCCACGCCGACACCGCGCCCGGCACGGTGACCGAATTCCATCCAAGCGCAGGAACAGCGTTGTCGCCGAAGTACTCTGGTGTCCAGCCTGCCGGTGAGCGCCCCGACGCGTTCAATCCGTGCAATTTCCGGCCGTCCCAAACAATGGCGAACGCGTCCGAGCCGATGCCGTTGGAGACCGGTTCCACCACAGTGAGCGCGATCGCGGTCGCGATTGCCGCGTCGACCGCGTTGCCGCCGTCGGCGAGCATCCGTAGACCTGCTTGAGCGGCAAGCGGTTGCGACGTGCACACCACGTGGGTTGCCAGCACGGGTTTGCGGGGCCACGCGTACGGCAGATCCCATCCGAACTGGCTCACCGGTCAATCGCCTTCCCGAATTTCTCGGCCACCGCTCGGCGGTCGACCGAACCTTTTGCGGTGTGGGGAAGATCGTCGGTCAGCGCGATGCTGGCGGGTACTTCGAAGGCGGCGAGTCGCTCCCGGCAGTATTCGGTAAGTTCGGCGGCGGTCGGCGGGGCGGACCGTTCGGGCACCACAGCGGCAGCCACCGTCTCCCCATAAAGCTGATCCGGAACACCGAAGACGGCCGCTTCCAAAACATTCGGGTGACCGGCCAGCACGCCTTCGACCCGTTCGGGCGATATCTTCTCTCCGCCCCGATTGATGAGTTCTTTGATGCGGCCACGCAGCGTCAGCTCTCCGGTCCTCGATAGCGATCCCAGATCGCCGGTGTGCAACCAACCATCGGTAAACGTCTGCTCGGTCGCGCGCGGATTGGCCAGGTATCCGCGCACCACGGTGGGGCCGCGGACCCATATTTCCCCGACGGCATCCGGCCCGCAGGGTCGGCCGTCGTCGCTGACGACCTGCACCTGCACTCCCGTCGACTGGCCGACAAGGCCGGCCGTCATCATCTCGCCTGCACTGGTGCTTGCCATCTGGTGGGTCGCCTCGGTCATGCCGTAGGCGGACAGCACCGATGCCCCGAACGCCGTCTGCAACGCTTCGGCCGTTTCCGGGTTGAGCGCCGCGCTGCAACTGCGAATGAAGCGCAGCCGAGCCCGTTGTGGGCCAGCATCCGTTTTCTTGCGGCTCAACAAGATTTGGTGAATCGTTGGCACTGCGGTGAACCAGGTCGCGCTCGCGGCGCGCAGATCCTCATCGAATGTGTGCGCGGAAAACCGCCCGCGAGCGGGAATCAGCACAGTCCCTCCGGATGCCAGAGTCGACAGCAGCGCGGCAATCAGCCCGTGCCCGTGGAAGAGCGGCATCACCGCGACGGTCGCGTCATCGGCTCCAAGTCCATAGCTGGCGACGACGTTGCCGACCGAGGTCGCGACATTGTGATGGGTCCACGGAACCATCTTCGGCGCACCGGTGGTGCCGCCGGTGAACATGATCAGCGCGTCGTCGTCCGGCCGCAACCCGTCCGGTTGGGCGCTCGCCGGGGAAGGCGCCACCGCGGTGTCGACATAAGCTGTGGTGGCGTTCCCGCTCACTGTCACCGAGATCGGCCAGTGCGGCAGACCAGTCTCGCCAGTTTCCCCTGTCGCTTCGGCGTCGACCAAGACGACACGTCCGCCGGAGGCCGTGAGCCGGGCATGCTGGTCGGCGGCTGGCAATGCGGGATCAAGCGGGACAACGACCAACTCCGCGCGCGAAGCCGCTAATAATCCGACGACGAACTCAGCACTGCTGGGTGCCCGCAGGCCGACCCGATCGCCGGCGAACAGGCCGCCTTGGGTCAGCAGGTTGGCCAGATCGTCGACTAGTCGCACCAGGTCGCGGTAAGTGATCGCGTTGCGGTCGGCGGTGACGACCAGCGCGCGGGCCTCCGGATGCCGACTTGCCGTCGCGGCGACCAGATCGGCGATACGTGGGCTCGAACCCGTGTGCTGGGCCTTCATCATCGCCACTCCTTTCCGGCGCGAAACCGCGACCTCACCTGCACGATGCCTGATGTCGCGCGAGCGTCCAATATCTCCTCCGTTACTACTCGGTCTTGGACGGCCGCGGGAAATCGGATAACAGTGAAGACCATGAGCAATGAATCGGTACCTCCCGAGCTGACCGACGGCTTCCACGTGTTCGTCAACGCCCTTAAGCGCAACGGTGTCGACACTATCTACGGGCTCGTCGGTATCCCGATCACCGATCTCGCCCGTCTCGCGCAGAAATCGGGAATCCGCTTCATCGGTTTCCGGCACGAGACCTCCGCCGGTAACGCCGCGGCCGCCGCCGGGTTCCTCACCCGCCGGCCCGGGGTGTGTTTGACGGTCTCCGGACCTGGATTCCTCAACGGTCTGGTGGCGCTGGCCAACGCCACGACGAACTGTTTCCCGATGATCCAGATCTCGGGCTCAAGCGAGCGGCCGCTGGTGGACATGCAACGCGGCGACTACGAGGAACTCGATCAACTCAGCGCGGCTCGGCCGTTCACGAAGGCGGCATACCGCATCGGGCGCGCAGAGGACATCGGTCTGGGCATCGCTCGTGCTATCCGCACCGCGGTCTCCGGTCGACCAGGCGGCGTCTATCTCGACATCCCAGGCGCTGTGCTCGCACAGACCATCGACGCACAGGCCGCAGCGAACTCGGTCTGGCGGGTCATCGACGCCGATCCGGCTCAATTGCCGGCGTCCGATGCAGTCGATCGCGCTTTACACCTACTGGCTCAGGCGCAACGGCCGCTGATCGTCTTCGGCAAGGGTGCGGCATACGCGCAAGCCGACGAGGTCATTCGGAAGTTCGTGGAGACCACCGGCATTCCCTATCTGCCGATGTCGATGGCCAAGGGGCTGCTGCCCGACGCCCACCCACAGTCCGTCGCGGCGGCGCGCTCATTGGCGCTGGCCCGCGCCGATGTGGTCATGCTGGTCGGCGCCCGGCTCAACTGGCTATTGGGTCATGGCGAATCACCGCGGTGGTCGCCTCACGCGCAGTTCGTCCAGATCGATATCGCGGCCTCCGAATTCGACAGCAACCGGCCGATCGCCGCGCCGCTGGCCGGTGATATCGGCTCGGTGATGTCGGCACTGCTCGATCGCGTTGACGGCCATCGGATCGCCGCACCGGCGGCGTGGACCGGCGAACTCGCCGAGCGTCGGGCCCGCAACGACGCATCGATGCGCGAGCGTTTGGCCGAGGATCCGTACCCGATGCGGTTTCACAACGCGTTGCGCGCGGTTCGCGATGTGCTGCAAGAGCATCCGGAGGTTTATCTGATCAATGAGGGCGCTAACGCGTTGGACACTGCCCGCAATGTGATTGACATGCAACTGCCGCGTCATCGACTCGACAGCGGGACGTGGGGAGTGATGGGTATCGGAATGGGTTACGCCATTGCCGCGGCGGTCGAGACGGGCCAACCGGTGGTGGCCATCGAGGGGGACAGCGCATTCGGCTTCAGCGGCATGGAGTTCGAGACGATGTGCCGATACCGGCTGCCGATCACTGTCGTCATCCTCAACAATGGCGGGGTCTATCGCGGTGACGAGACCTCGGGTACCGATCCCGCGCCTACTGTCCTGAGCCCTCATGCGCGACATGAGCTGATCGCAGAGGCTTTCGGCGGCAAGGGTTATCACGTCACGACCCCCTCCGAGGTGCAGTCAGCGTTGACCGACGCGCTGGCATCGAAGGGCCCGGCGATCATCGACTGCGAACTCGACCCGGCTGCAGGTGTCGAGAGCGGACACCTGACCAGCCTCAACCCGAAAAGCGCTGCCAATCGTGGGTCCTGAAAATGACTATCGGCGCCGGCCTGCGCCCCGCAACCGCGCCGGGGCGCCCGTGGGCAGGTCCGCCGATATCGTCGCCGCTACGGTAGCTGATACGATTGGCGTCTCGAAGTCGCCCGCCGCAAGCAGCAGTACCGAAGGTTGATCACATGCCCCAGCCCGTCATCGTCAGTGCTGTCCGGACCGCCATCGGGACATCGTTCAAGGGTTCGTTGGTCAATACTCCACCCGAGGTCCTCGCCACCACCATTCTGCAAGAAGCGGTCCGACGGTCCGGAATCGAGACGGCCGACATCGACGATGTGATCTTTGCCGAATCCCACTACGGCGGGGGCGATCTGGCGCGTTATGCCGCGGCGGCCTCGGGCATGGCGTGGATACCCGGCCAGGCGGTTAACAGGCATTGTGCGGGTAGCCTCACCGCGGTTGCCAACGCGGCCGCGCAGATCGGTTCCGGCGTAGAGCGTGTGGTCGTCGGCGGCGGAGTGCAGTCGCTGTCGATGACTCCGCTGATGAAACAACGCATCCCCGGGCCGACCTTGGAATTCCAAGACCAGTGGCTCCCGCCCACGCACGTGGAGACTCCCGATGCGCCAACCCGCGACATGTCGATCACGGTGGGCTGGAACACCGCTAAAGCAGTCGGGATCAGTCGCGAGGAGATGGATGCCTGGGCGTTACGGTCGCACCAACGCGCCATCGGGGCGATCGACAGCGGCGCCTTTGTCGACGAGATCATCCCGCTGAAGATCCAGGGCCCAGAGGGCGAGCTGGTTGAATTCAGCGTGGACGAACATCCTCGCCGCAGCACCAGCATGGAGAAGCTGGCCTCGCTGAAAGTCCTTCACCCCGAGATCGAGGGATTCTCCATCACCGCCGGCAACAGCAGTGGGACCAACGATGCGGCTGCTGCGCTGACGCTGGCCGACGATGACTTCGCCCGATCCGCCGGGCTTACCGCGCTGGGCTCGATCAAGACGTGGGCCACGGTCGGCGTCGACCCGAAGGACACCGGTCTTGGCGCGGTGCAGGTGATCGGCAAGGTGTTGGACCGCGCCGGTATGAGCCCCGGGGACGTCACGCTCTGGGAGATCAACGAGGCGTTCGCGTCGGTGCCGATCGCCGCGTGCCGCCAATACGGGCTTGACGAGGATCGGGTCAACTTCTACGGCAGTGGCTGCAGCCTGGGCCACCCCATTGCGGCCAGCGGCGCGCGGATGCTCACCACACTGGTGTATGAATTGGGCCGCCGCGGTGGCGGGATCGGTGTGGCGGCGATGTGCGCGGGCGGCGGCCAGGGCGGCGCCGTCGTTATCGAGGTCTAAACCGCTTCTCGGCGTCCGGCGATCAGCTGCTTGGCATGCTCGAGTATGCAGTTCAGGCCGAACTCGAAGTTGATGTCGTCGGCCACTCCGATGCGGTGGCCTTTTTCGGTGAATTCGGCGATGAGTGGCATGGTTTCGGGATCGACTACCGGAGTCGTGCCGCTGCGATAGGTTTGCACTCCGCTGGATTTGTCGTGCAGACGTTCTAGAACTGCCGCACCTTGGGTGTGAACGGAAATGCTGGCGTAGGTATCGAACGCGTGCTCGGGCGATAAGCCCGCCTCGACCAGAGTGGCGACCGCCTTCTCGAGCTTCTGAAACGCGGCTTGCGTTGCCTCTCGACCGAAGGTGCCTCGGATCAAGATGAGGTCGCAGAGGATCGGATTGCTCCGGAAAGTTTCACGCATCTTAAGGGAGTGATTGCGCAACGACTCCCGCCAATCCCGGCCTTCGACGAATGGTGTTGCGAAGTCGTACTGGCCCAGCGCGCGATCGGTCATCGCACTCAGCAGGTCGTCCTTTTTACGGAAGTACCAGTAGATGCTCGTCACCCCGACGTCGAGGTGCTTGGCCAGCAGCGGCATGCTCAAGTGATCGACCGAGACTTGCCGGGCCACTTCGAAAGCACCGTCGATGATTTCGTCGACGCTGATCGATCCACGTTCACGCCGCTGTCGCTTGTCCGCGACCTGCTTTGCCAATTCGGCTAACCTCCGTGTGCCCCGGGAAGCGGTCGCCGTAGGCATAGCGCCCGTAGCCGCGCAGGCACAGCAAACGCTCTGTAACGCACTATCGTATCAGATATGGTAAGCCTTCTGATAACCCTCAGGCAGTCAGCAGCGGTGCCATCCAGGTCATTTCGGCGGGCAGCTGCGAGCTCCAGAATGATGCGTCATGGCCGCCGGGGGAGAACCCGCCCGACGGCGGGTTGGGCAGCTGAGCGACGAACTGCCGTGTCGCGGCATAGAACGGATCGCCGTTACCGCAGTCCACTCTGATCGGAATAGACGCCAGCGCGGGCATCCCGAATACCGAGTTGGCCGACCAGTCGTCGGGGCCGTCGAATGCGCCGGGTGCGGCTGCCCCCGGCGACAACCACAGCGCCGGGCTCACCGCGCAGATCGCCGCGGTGCGGCCGGCTCCGAGTCGACCGCCGAGCAGCAGTGCACCATAACCGCCCATCGACCAGCCCAGAAAAGCGACCCGGGAGGTATCCAGACCCTTGGTGTCCAGCATCGGGATCAACTCGTTCAATACCATGGCGCCGGAATCTTCGCCGGAAGCCCTTTTGTGCCAATAGCTTCCGCCGCCGTCGACGGCGACCACGGCGAACGGCGGCAGGCCGGCACCGACCGCTTGGGCCAGACCCTGTTCGACACCGCCGTCCATCACGGTAGCCGCGCTACTTCCCTTGCCGTGCAGTGCAATCACCGGTCGCAGGGGTTTGGTTTGACCGGGCGGGCGAGCGATCGCCCAATTGGTCGCTACCCCACCGCGCGCGGCCGAGACGAACGAGCCGGTCACCATCGTCGGGGCCGCTTGAAGCGGTGGGGCCGGTTCCAGCGGCGGGCGCGGCACCAGCGGAACACCGGTACCGGTCATCGTCACCGGCGTGCTAAGCGGCGGTCGCGAAGCCACCAACCTGTCCAACGCGTAGCCGCCGACGGCGCCGGCCGCCGCACTAGCGCCAAGGCGGAGCACAGCGCGACGACTCAAGTCCGGCATGCGGGTCATGATGCCACTACCGGACTGGCGTTTGCCCGAAAGGGCAATGCGGTGCCACCCCGACTGGCACGATTACGTGGGTGACGGCAGCTGTCACTCCCAAAGGAGAACGTCGACGGTACGCGCTTGTCAGCGCCGCCGCCGAGTTGCTGTGCGAAGGCGGGTTCGAGGCGGTCCGTCACCGGGCGGTTGCGCGCCGGGCGGGCCTCCCGCTGGCGTCGACCACCTACTACTTCTCTAGCCTCGACGACCTCATCTGCAGCGCGGTCGCGCACGTCGGGATGCTGGAGGTGGCGCAGCTGCGGGCCCGGGTCGCCACCCTGTCCCGCCGGCGCCGCGGGCCTGAGACGATCGCCGACCTGCTCGTCGACCTGCTCGTCGGCGACGAATCCGGCCCGCATCTCACCGAGCAGCTGATCTCGCGCTATGAGAGTTGCATCGCCTGTGCTCGGCTGTCCGCGCTACGCGAGATTCAGCGGCGCAACTTGCGCCAGCGCGTCGACGCGATCGCCGAAGTCATCGGGCGCTCAGGACGCACCGTGCGTCTCGAGCTGGTCTCGGCGTTGGTCTTCGCGGTCGACGGTGCGGTGATTTCCGCCTTGGTCGACGACGAGCAAAATCCGCGCGCTGTGGCGCGCGCCACTGTGATTGACATCATTGACGCACTGGCGCCGTTCGACCGGCAACCCTTGCGGCTTGAGCTGCCGGCCGGCTGAACTAGCCGGTAAACCGCCCTTTTGGGCTCCTGGACGCAATGTTTGCGACCTGTTGAAAGTGCGTTAACACTGGATGTGCGGCACCGTGGATCGGCCTAAACCCATGGTAGGAACGTTGCAAGAAACGCTGAAACCACGTTGCATCACACGTGCCGGGAGGAGCCATGATCCGGGCCCCTGAGATCGAACCGGTCGACGCGCTGCAACAGCCGCGACTACGCCGGGTCATGATCGGCGATGTGGCCGCCGAAGTCGGTGCGCAGCTTGGGTTCCGTTTCTGCTGGCCTTCTCGATCGCCGCGATCACCGCATTGAGTTACCTGGAGCTGGTCACCAAATATCCGCAAGCCGCAGGAGCCGCGCTTTACGCGCAGAAAGCGTTCGATAAGCCGTTCATTACTTTCCTGGTGGCATTCGTGGTGATGTGCGCGGGCATCACATCGGCGTCGACCGCATCGCGGTTTTTAACGGCTAATTCTTCATCGCATTCGAAATCAACTGGGGCACAGTGGGTGTGGTGCTCGTCGCGCTGGTGTTTCGGCGAGGTCGCGCCGGTTGGCGCTGTAACGGGCTAGCGGTCGAGCTGCCGGCGGATCGCGGTCAAGCCGAGCTGCGCCTCTTCGAGAAGTGCCGCGACCTGCGCGAGCCGCTCCCGTAGTTCGTCGGTGTCCGGTTGCGTGGCCGCCCGCCGCCTCGGCGGGGATGCCAAATCGGGCGGCAGAGTCGGAGTGACGATATAGCCGGTAGCGAAGTCGCCGTACACGGTCACGTCTTCCGGCCGGTGATATGAGTACAGCGCGACGTAGGCGCACACCACTGCGTCGACGGGATCCTCGTCTCTGTCGAGCTGTCCCGGTCGAGTCGCAGCGGCGACGCGCTTGCGCAGTTCCACCCACGAGACGTTGTGGTTCACCCGCAGCCGCGGTGTCGCGGTGTCGAGTCCCTCGATCAGCGTCATCAATCGCAGCAACTCACTTTGACGGCCTTCGAAAGAACCCTTTTTGTACTTCAGCGTTTTCTCCAAGCCGAACAACACAATGGTCGCCGGGTGCGGATACACCTCGATGGCGCGTCGTGACGAATTTGACATGGGATTCATGTCGAGCGTGAGTGCTGTGGCGATCCGCGCGCCGCGAGGATCAATGAATTCGGGCTTTCCGGCGAATGCCGGACGCGCCCCCGCCTCGAACCGGTGGAAGTCACGGTTGAGCGCCGCCTCACACGGCCGGTGTCCCGTCGGATTCTTCACGATCAACGGTGCATCGATCGCCACCAGGCAGTCGTCACTGACATGAGGCGCCACCGCGGTCTCGATGCTCGCGTCGTCCTGCGCGGCGCCGATGTGCAGTAGTCGGCCGTCGGCACCGACGACCGCGACTCCGGTGCTGTTTTTCTCGCCCCACGCGAGATCGAGCCCAACGAAGTGCATGGGGCTACTGTGCCTGATAGGCGGGCCTCGCGGCCGTAAGCTGTGTATTTGTGACAATCCCGAACGTGCTGGCCAACCGCTACGCCAGCGTCGAGATGGTGGCGATCTGGTCGCCTGAGGCCAAAGTTGTCGCCGAGCGGCGGCTATGGCTGGCGGTGTTGCGGGCGCAGGCGGAATTGGGGGTCGAGGTTCCCGAAGCCGTCGTTGTCGACTACGAACGGGTGCTTGACGATGTCGACCTGGATTCGATTGCTGCCCGTGAGCGGGTGCTGCGCCATGACGTCAAGGCCCGCATCGAGGAGTTCAACGCGCTAGCCGGCCACGAACAGGTGCACAAGGGCATGACCAGCCGCGACCTGACCGAAAATGTCGAGCAGCTGCAGATTCGCCGCTCGCTGGAATTGGTGTTCGCTCATGGCGTGGCGGTGGTGGCCCGACTAGGCGAGCGCGCAGTGACCAACCGCGATCTGGTGATGGCCGGACGCAGCCACAACGTCGCGGCGCAGGCCACCACGTTGGGCAAGCGGTTCGCCTCGGCGGCGCAGGAATTCCTGCTGGCGCTGACCCGGCTGCGGGCACTCATCGACCGCTATCCGCTGCGCGGCATCAAAGGCCCGATGGGCACCGCTCAGGACATGCTCGACCTGCTCGACGGTGATGCGACGAAGCTGGCTCAGCTGGAACGACGAGTTGCCGATTTCTTGGGATTCACAACGGTTTTGGCCAGTGTCGGGCAGATATATCCGCGGTCGCTGGATCACGAGGTGGTGTCTGCTCTGGTGCAGCTGGGCGCCGGGCCCTCATCACTGGCGCACACCATCAGGCTAATGGCCGGCCATGACTTGGTTACCGAGGGCTTCGCACCGGGGCAGGTCGGCTCGTCGGCGATGCCGCACAAGATGAATACCCGCAGTTGCGAGCGGGTCAACGGCTTGCAGGTAGTGCTGCGCGGGTATGCTTCGATGGCCGCCGAACTCGCCGGCGCGCAGTGGAACGAGGGCGACGTGTTCTGCTCAGTGGTGCGCCGAGTGGCGTTGCCGGACAGCTTTTTTGCCGTCGATGGGCAGATCGAGACGATGCTGACGGTGCTGGACGAATTCGGCGCTTACCCCGCTGTCATCCAACGTGAGCTGGATCGCTACCTACCATTCCTGGCCACCACCAAGGTGTTGATCGCCGCGGTGCGGGCCGGGATGGGTCGCGAGGTCGCCCATCAGGTGATCAAAGAGCACGCGGTGGCCGCCGCGCTGGCGATGCGTGAACGCGGTGCCGAGCCCGAACTGGTCGAGCGGCTAGCCGCCGACCCGCGGCTGCCGCTGGACCGTGCGGCACTCGAGTCCGCACTGGCCGACAAGCAGGCCTTCACCGGAGCCGCCGGCGACCAAGTCGACGCGGCAGTAGCGGCGGTGGACGCGCTGGTCACCCGCTATCCGGACGCGGCCAAGTACACGCCGGGTGCCATCCTATGACTCTGGCCGCCGCGCTCCCGGACGTCGACTTCACCGATCTGGACAATTTCGCAGCAGGATTTCCGCACGACTTGTTCGCGCTCCACCGTCGAGAAGCGCCGGTGTACTGGCACGAGCCCACCGAAAATACCCCCGACTCCGAGGGCTTCTGGTCCGTCGCCACCTATGCGGAAACGCTTGCCGTGCTGAAGGATCCGGCGACCTTCTCATCTGTCACCGGCGGTGATCGACCCTTCGGTGGCACGCTGTTGCAGGATCTGGCCATCGCGGGCCAAGTACTCAACATGATGGACGACCCGCGGCATTCACAGATCCGGCGGCTCGTCAGCTCTGGGCTGACGCCGCGAATGATCTCCTCTGTCGAAGACGATCTTCGGGCCCGGGCGCGTCGGCTGCTAGATGCGGTGGTGCCCGGCGAACCGTTCGACGTTCTGGGTGACATCGCCGCCGAAGTACCCATGCAGATGATCTGCATCTTGCTGGGAGTGCCGGAATCCGAACGACATTGGCTCTTCGAAGCCATTGAGCCGCAATTCGACTTCGGCGGATCGCGCAAGGCGTCACTTGCGCAGCTGTCAGCCGAGGAGGCCGGGTCACGGATGTACGCCTACGGCCAGGAGTTGATCGCGTCGAAGCGTGCTGCGCCGACCGACGACATGTTGTCGGTCGTCGCCAACGCAGAGCTGGACGATCTAGACGACCTCGCCGCGCCGGCCATGTCGGATCTCGAGCTGTATTTGTTCTTCAGCCTGCTTTTTAGCGCCGGTGCGGAGACGACGCGCAATGCGGTCGCGGGAGGGATACTGGCGCTGGCCGAGCATCCGGAGCAATTGCGCGCGCTGCGTGCGGATCTGGACATGCTACCGACTGCGGTCGAGGAGATCGTCCGGTGGACGTCACCGTCGCCGTCCAAGCGGCGCACCGCCACCTGCGACGTCATGCTCGGCGGACAGTCGATCGAGGCGGGCCAGAAAGTCCAGGTATGGGAGGGCTCGGCCAACCGCGACGCCAGCGTGTTCGAGCGCGCTGAAAAGTTCGACATCACCCGAAAACCCAATCCGCATCTAGGCTTCGGGCAAGGTGTGCATTACTGCCTGGGCGCCAACCTGGCCCGGCTGGAATTGCGGGTCGTCTACGAAGAACTGCTGACGCGGTTCGGCACCGTGCAGGTTGTGCGGCCGGTGGAGTGGACCCGCAGCAATCGGCATACCGGCATCCGGCACTTGGTCGTGGAATTACGCTGAGGTTTGTGCAACTGCGGCCAGCGAATATCGAGCCGAAGCCGGACGTGTTCGCTGCGGTGATGGCGATCGGAATCGTGTCGATCGCCGCGCGTAATCACCGCTACTCGAAGCTCAGCGACATGTTGGGCGTCCTGGCATCACTGAGTCTCGGATTGCTTGTAGCCGTGGTCATCGCGGCCGCGGTCGCCAAAAGTCGAAAATTATTCTGGGACTTGACCGATCCCGACGTCACCCTTCAGCTGTTCACGTTCGTCGCCGCGTGCGCCGTGCTGGACACCCGGTTGTCCTTCAACCTTGCCATGTTGCGAGTACTCGGCGTCGTCGCGCTGCTGGCGTGGCTGGTGTTGATTGTGCTTACCGCTCGCAATATGTCGGCGCACCGCTGGGCGGCGCTGCGCGACCATGCCCACGGTGCCTGGGAGTTGGCAAGCGTCGGCACATCTGGTCTTGCCATTGTGATGAGCCAGATCTCTTACTACACCGGTCATCGCGGCTGGCTGCTCGTTGCCGCGCCCGTCTGGGCGGTGGCGATCGGTATTTATGCTTTGATGACCTGGCTCATCCTGTGGCGTGCAGTGGTCGAACGACGCCACCGAGAAGGATTCGCGCCCGACTCGTGGATCATGATGGGGAGCCTCGCTATTGCGACGTTGGCCGGCGATGAGTTGCATCAGCAGGTTTCCGGATGGCTGGCGGCAGCCGTGCGGACTGTCACCATCGTCACCTGGGCGGCGGCCACGTTGTGGATACCTCCGCTGATCTACTTCGGCCTGCACCGCATCACCCAACGGCCCGACGTCCTACAGTTCACTGGTGCCTGGTGGTCAGTGGTGTTCCCGCTGGGTATGTACTCGGTGGCCACTGACGCCATGGCGGCCGAGGTAGGTGTCCGGGCGATGCAGACGATTTCGTTGGTTTTCTTCTGGGATGCCTTCGCGGTTTGGCTGATCGTGGCCGTCGCCGGCCTACTGCGTTTGCGGCGCGCGCTCCTTCGCCAACGCGGCTAGTGCGGTCTGGCTGCAATCCCCGCTGACCGCAGCTCGAGGGCGGCCAGCCCTCGGATAGCGCCGGGATCCGCAACGCGCCATGCGCCGACTGGGTCGGGGCTCACGGCGGCGAGTTTTCGCAGCGGCCGGTTGGCCAGTGCCCGCAGCGCCAGCAACTGTTCGCCGGCCGGGGTGGTAGCGAGCGCGCTCACGGTCCATTTGCGGCGGAAGAACCGAATCCGCAACACCAACCAAGGCATTGCCACTGCAAGGATCGGTGGCGCAGCAACGGCCAGCGCCAGCAGCACCGCCAGCCAGGTCGCGGTGGTGTCCAGGTCGTGCCCCGCGCCGGCCATCTCGAGGGCGGCCTTGCTGGCGGCGGTGAGCGGCTTGCTGACGGCATCTCCGACCAGTGGGATGCGATGGGCGCTATGGCCGGCCGACTTGAGGCTGTCGGCGACACCGTTCGCGCCGCCTTCGACCTGCCGGCCAACCCCCGCGATGGTCGCAACCGCGCTGTGTACGGCCACGCCGACGAGCACCCAGATAAATGTCCATATCACTATGACGACGTCACTGAACAATTGAGCCAACAGTCGGCCCGGCGTCGTGGCGTAGGGAAGAAGGCGCGATTTCATAGCCCTGATCCCAGCACAGGGTCGGCTGTAGTAGGCAGTAAGCTGCCGGCTCGGTTTGGTTACCGGGTTCGCCCCCGTAAACGGGGAGACCCCCGGCACCGGGCCTCTAGGTTCGCGTCGTCACCCGGCTACGCTGTCCCGATGCGTCCCGCTCTGTCCGACTACCGGCACCTGGCCAGTGGCAAAGTCCGCGAGCTCTACCGCATCGACGACGACCACCTGCTGTTCGTTGCCACCGATCGGATTTCCGCGTTCGACTACGTGCTTGACAGCCTGATTCCCGATAAGGGTCGCATCCTGACCGCGATGAGCGTGTTCTTCTTCAACCTCGTCGAGGCCCCCAACCACCTCGCCGGTCCGCCCGACGATCCGCGGATCCCGGACGAGGTACTCGGCCGCGCGTTGGTAGTGCAAGAGCTCAAGATGGTTCCGGTGGAGTGCGTCGCCCGCGGCTATCTGACCGGCTCCGGATTGCTCGATTACGAGCAGACCGGCAAAGTCTGCGGCATCTCATTGCCTCCGGGGCTCTGCGAGGCCAGCAGGTTCTCCTCGCCGCTGTTCACCCCCGCGACGAAAGCCGAACTGGGACAACACGATGAAAACATCACGTTCGTGGACGTAATCAAGATGGTCGGCGGGGTCCGCGCCAACCAATTGCGCGACCGCACTTTACAAACCTATGTCCAGGCCGCCGACCACGCGCTGAAAAGAGGAATTATCATCGCCGACACCAAGTTCGAGTTCGGTATCGACTCTCACGATAATTTGGTGCTCGCGGACGAAATCTTCACACCCGATTCGTCGCGGTACTGGCCGGCGGCCAAATACCGAGCCGGGGAGGTGCAGACCAGTTTCGACAAGCAGTTCGTCCGTAACTGGCTGACCGGTCCCGAGTCCGGCTGGGATCGCAATGGATCCCAGCCCCCGCCGCCGCTACCCGAAAGCATTATCGACGCCACCCGGGGGCGTTACATCGATGCCTACGAACGGATCTCAGGGGAACGGTTCGACGACTGGATCGGGCCCAGCGCATGAGTGACGCGATCAGAGACCAGCCGCCGATTGCCAAACGGGTAGAGAGTCGGCGCGAGTTTCACGGGGACGTGTTCGTCGATCCGTATGAATGGATGCGTGATAAATCCAATCCCGAGGTGACCGCCTATCTAGAGGCGGAGAACGACTACGCCGACCAGACAACTGCCCACCTCGAGCCGTTGCGGCAGCGGATCTTCGACGAGATCAAGGCACGGACCAAGGAAACCGACCTGTCGGTACCGATCCGTCGCGGCGACTGGTGGTATTACGCCCGAAGCTTTGAAGGTCAGCAGTACGGAGTCCAATGCCGTTGCCCGGTAGCCGATCCAACCGACTGGCATCCGCCGACCTTCGACGAGCACACCGAGATTCCCGGTGAGCAGGTGCTGCTCGACGAGAACGTCGAAGCGGAGGGACACGACTTCTTTGCACTGGGTGCGGCCAGTGTCAGCGTGGACGGGAATCTGCTGGCGTACTCCGTCGACATGATTGGTGATGAACGGTATACGCTGCGATTCAGGGACCTCCGCACTGGAGAGCAGTACCCAGACGAAATCGTGGGCATCGGCGCCGGAGCGACCTGGGCGACCGACAACCGGACCGTGTACTACACCACACTCGACGCGGCCTGGCGCCCGGATGCGGTGTGGCGGCACCGACTGGCCTCAGGTCTTCCGGCGGAGAAGGTCTACCACGAACCCGACGAACGTTTTTGGCTTGCGGTGGGCCGTACCCGTAGCGATGCATACGTGCTGATCGTCTCGGCGTCGGCCATCACCTCGGAGGTCCGCTACGCGGATGCGGGTGATCCGGAGGCCGAGTTCGTCACGGTGCTCCCGCGGCGCGACGGTGTCGAGTACGCGATGGAGCACGCCGTCATCGATGGGCAGGACCGGTTTTTGATCCTGCACAACGACGGTGCGGTGAATTTCACTTTGGTGGAGGCGCCGGTGGACGATCCCGCCGCGCAGCGCACGCTCATCGGTCACCGCGACGACGTCAGGCTGGACGCCGTCGACGCCTTTGCCGGCCATCTGGTGGTCAGCTACCGCGGCGAGGCATTGCCGCGAATCCAGCTGTGGCCCATCGAGGGTGACGGCTACGGACGGCCAGAGGAGATCTCGTTCGACTCCGAGTTGATGTCGGCCGGCCTGAGTGCCAACCCGAATTGGGACTCACCCAAGTTGCGGATCGGCGCGGGGTCGTTCGTCACCCCGATACAGATCTACGACATCGATCTCCGCACCGGCGAACGCACTCTCCTGCGCGAGCAGCCGGTGCTGGGCGATTACCGGCGCGAGGACTACGTAGAACGACGCGACTGGGCGCAGGCAGCCGACGGAGCCCGGATCCCGGTCTCGATTGTGCACCGGGCCAATGTCGAATTTCCTTCCCCAGCACTGGTTTACGGTTACGGCGCGTACGAGATCTGTGAAGATCCGCGATTCTCCATCGCCCGGCTCTCGCTGCTGGACCGGGGGATGGTGTTCGTCGTTGCACATGTTCGTGGCGGTGGCGAGATGGGTCGGCTGTGGTACGAGCATGGCAAGCTGCTGGAGAAAAAGAACACCTTCACCGACTTCGTCGCGGTCGCGAACCATCTGGTGGACTCCGGGCTGACCCAGCCAGAGCAATTGGTCGCACTGGGCGGCAGCGCCGGTGGACTGCTGATGGGGGCGGTGGCCAACATGGCACCCGATCTTTTCGCCGGAATCCTGGCGCAGGTGCCATTCGTCGACCCGCTGACGACGATCCTGGACCCGTCGCTGCCGCTGACCGTCACCGAGTGGGATGAGTGGGGAAACCCCTTGAGTGACAGCGATGTTTATCACTACATGCAATCGTATTCGCCATACGAGAACATCACCGCGCAGAAGTATCCGCTGATCCTTGCGATGACCTCGCTGCACGACACCAGGGTCTATTACGTGGAGCCCGCGAAATGGGTAGCCGCGTTGCGGCACAGCAAAACCGACGGTAATGCGGTGTTGTTGAAGACTCAGATGACCGCCGGCCATGGTGGTATCAGTGGGCGCTACGAGCGTTGGAAAGAGGTCGCCTATCAGTACGCCTGGTTGCTAGCTGCCGCCGATCGCGACCACTATGGCCGCGGCCAGGTAGACGACCTCCACAGCGGCGCGCAGGGGTAGCTGCGTCCTCATCGACTTAAGAACATCGCCCCGATGCAGCAGCAGGCGGATTGCGAGGATGCTGTCCAACGATTAACGCCGTTTAGGGCGTTGGCACCGGCGTCCGACGTTTGGCCGCTACCGGGGGCTTCTTCGGCAGGAACGCGATAGGTAACAGCGTCAACGCAACCAGAACGACGGCCACCACGATGACGAGGGTGTAGGCCTGGCTGAGGTCATGCATCAAACGGATGGTGAAATCTGGGGAGATCTCGTGGTGGGACGGCACCGGCGGCCACTGCTTGCCGCCTTTTCCGCGGAGGATTCCGAGTTTCTCCGCCGTGCTGATGCTTTCGCTGCGGTTGAACTGGCTGGTCAATATGACCGACATCAGTGCGATGCTGACCGACGTGGCGACATGCTGATTGACGCTGAGTAGCGTCGACCCACGCGCCACCTGGTGGGGCGCAAGGGCCTGCACCGCCGCGCCGGATAGCGGTGTCATTGTGCAGCCCAGGCCTATGCCGGTAACCACCAGTCCGATCAGCAGGATCGGTAGGTAGTCCGCTTGTTTCCAGGCGCCGTAGGCAAATACGGACAACCCGATACTGATTAGCGAAATACCGACGAGCAGGACATTGCGAGGCCCGCGTTTGTCCATCAACATACCGGCGAGCGGCATCGTCAACATGGCCCCCAGTCCCTGCGGGATCATCTGCAGCCCGGACTGCAGCGGCGTTTGATGTAGCACCTGTTGGAGATAACTGGGCAACAGCAGCACGACGCCGAAAAATCCAACGGAGAACAAGAACATTGACGTGTTGGCGAACGTCACCACTGGGTTCTTGAACAGCCGCAAGTCGATCAGCGGGTGCTCCACGCGGTACAGCGCATGCCGAACAAACGCGGTGATCAAGGTCACTCCGATGATCGCCGGTATCCATACGTGGTGGTCAGTGAAGGTGCCGTGCCGCGGAACCGATGAAATTCCGAAAAGCAACGATGCCAACCCGGGCGACAGCAAGAGCATGCCGATGAAATCGAACGTCTCCGATGGTCGTGGACGATCTCGCGGAAACATCAACGCCGCAAGGGTCAGCACGATCGCGCCGAGGGGCAGGTTGATCCGGAAGATCCATTGCCAGCCGTAAGCGCCGATCAGCCAGCCGCCCAGGACCGGCCCGCTCATTGGGCCAAGGAGCATCGGGATACCCAGCACCGCCATCAGCCGGCCGAGCCGCCTCGGACCGGCTTCGCGCGTCAAAATGATCAATATCAGGGGCACTAGGATCCCGCTGCCAAATCCCTGTATCACTCGAAACACGATGAGCTCGTCAATGTTTGACGCCAGTGAACACA
Organism: uncultured Actinomycetota bacterium; assembly: GCA_963838755.1. Classification (GTDB taxonomy): domain Bacteria; phylum Actinomycetota; class Actinomycetes; order Mycobacteriales; family Mycobacteriaceae; genus Mycobacterium. The sequence goes on from CAWISO010000032.1 coordinate 213,942, forward strand.
GCAGCGACGCCAAGGTGAACCACAACACCGCACCCAAGAACAGCCGCTTGGTGCCGAAACGGTCGGATGCCCAACCGGCCAACGGGATCACGGTGGCCTGCGCGAGCGTGTAACCCGTTATCGTCCATGCGACAACGGCCTGAGTGGATCCGAACTCCGTGATGAACGTGCGCTGAGCGACACCGACAACTGTGGCGTCCAGGATCGCCATTACCGAGGCGAGGATGCAGACACCCGCGATGCGCAGCAGGCCCCCGTCGAGCGAATCTGGAAAGTCAGGCAGGTCGCCGGCGGCGAGGTCGGTATGCGGAGTCGACGCAGCCGCGCGAGAAACCATAATCGCCAGACTAACGAGAAACTAGCTAGCTAATCAAATAAAAGTCGACCTCGAGTAGCCTCTGAGAGCATGACTGTGACCGAGATCGCTTTGACAACCCTTGATGGCCGTCCAACGTCGCTGGCCGACTACGAACACCGTGCGGTGCTTGTCGTCAATGTGGCGTCCAAATGTGGTCTGACACCGCAATACAGTTCGCTGGAACAGCTTGCGCGGGACTATAAAGAGCGCGGGCTAACGGTAGTGGGAGTTCCGTGCAACCAATTCATGGGCCAAGAACCCGGCACCGCCGAGGAAATTCAGGCATTTTGCTCGACGACCTACGGTGTGACGTTTCCGCTGTTAGCAAAAACCGAGGTCAACGGCCCGGACCGGCACCCGTTGTACACCGAACTCACCAAGGCTGCCGACGCCGACGGGCAGGCCGGCGACGTGCAATGGAACTTCGAGAAGTTCCTGATCGCTCCCGGTGGAAAAGTGGTCAACCGGTTCCGTCCGCGAACGGAGCCAGACGCACCGGAGGTAATCGCCGCCATCGAGGCCGTGCTGCCGAATTAGCTGGTCGTGGAGCTGATCGACGCTTGGTGGCAGCGTGTACGTCACCATTTGGACACCTGACGTCGTCACCATTGTGGTGTGTATGGGAAGTTGATCGTCTCGGTCTCCGGGATCTGTGAACGCACGTTGGACGACGTCGACGGGTTCTGCGCACAGATGGACTCCCGGGCGGTTCCGGTATCGCTGCTGGTGGCCCCGCGGCTGAAGGGCGACTACCGCCTCGATCGTGATCCGCGCACCGTGGAATGGCTGGTCGGCAGGCGCACAGCCGGGGACGTAATACTGCTGAACGGCTACGACGAAGCCGCGACCAAGAAACGCCGCGGCGAATTCGCGGCGCTGCCCGCCCATGAGGCCAACCTGCGGCTGATGGCCGCTGACCGGGTGCTCGAGCATCTCGGGCTGCGCACCCGGTTGTTTGCGGCACCGAGCTGGACGGCGTCGCCCGGCACAGTCGAGGCATTGCCGCACAATGGTTTTCGTACCCTTGCCGACCTGCACGGGATTACCGATTTGGTCCGGCATACGACGGTGCGCGCACGGATACTGGGTATTGGAGAAGGTTTCCTGGCCGAGCCGTGGTGGTGTCGGATGCTGGTGCTGTCGGCCGAGCGCGTCGCGCGCCGTGGCGGCATCGTCCGGGTCGCGGTCGCGGCCCCTCACCTGCGCAAGCCCGGCCCACTGCAAGCGGTGTTGGACGCGGTGGACCTGGCATTGCTGCATGCGTGCGCGCCGACGGTGTACCAGTGGCGGGCTGATCAGACGGTTCGCGACGCGGCCTGACCTCCCGGGTCGCTACTCTGTAGCGCCATGAGCGATACCGGAGCGGGATCGGCCGCTGATGTCATCGTCGTCGGAGCTGGCCTAGCCGGCCTGGTAGCCGCGTGTGAGGTGGTCGACCGCGGGATGCGAGTGTTGATTCTCGATCAGGAGAACAGCGCCAACCTTGGCGGGCAGGCATTCTGGTCGTTCGGCGGCTTGTTTTTTGTCGACAGCCCCGAGCAGCGCCGGCTGGGCGTCCGCGACAGTCACGAACTCGCTCTGCAGGATTGGCTGGGCACCGCGGCCTTTGACCGGCCGGAAGACTACTGGCCGAGGCAATGGGCGCATGCCTACGTCGATTTCGCCGCAGGGGAGAAACGCAGCTGGCTGCGGGCCAGGGGCTTGCAGATCTTCCCGCTGGTGGGGTGGGCTGAGCGGGGCGGCTACGACGCGCAGGGACACGGAAACTCGGTGCCCCGCTTCCACATCACCTGGGGGACCGGTCCGGCCATCGTCGAGATCTTCGCGCGCAGACTGCTCGACCACCCCAGGGTACGTTTCGCGTACCGGCACCAGGTGGACGAGCTGATCGTCGAGGGCGACGCGGTGACCGGAGTCCGGGGCACCGTGCTGGAGCCGTCGGCGGAACCGCGCGGTGTCGCGTCGTCGCGAAAATCTGTTGGGCAGTTTGACTTTCGTGCCCCGGCGGTGATTGTCACCAGCGGGGGTATCGGTGGTAATCACGATATGGTGCGGGCCAACTGGCCGAAGCGGATGGGCCGGGTGCCCGAGCAACTGCTCGCGGGGGTGCCCACCCATGTTGACGGCCGGATGATCGCGATCACCGAGAAGGCCGGCGGACGGGTGATCAACCCTGACCGGATGTGGCATTACACCGAGGGCATCACAAACTACGACCCGATCTGGCCGCGGCATGGGATCCGAATCATCCCGGGCCCGTCGTCGTTGTGGCTGGACGCCAAGGGCAAGCGGCTGCCGGTACCGCTGTATCCGGGTTTCGACACCCTGGGCACGCTCGAGTACATCGCCAAGTCAGGCTATGACTACACCTGGTTCGTGCTGAACGCCAAGGTCATCGAGAAGGAATTCGCCTTATCCGGTCAGGAACAGAATCCCGACCTGACTGCGCGTAGCCTGCGCCAACTGCTGGCGTCGCGGGTCCGGTCAGGCCCGCCGGGCCCGGTGCAGGCCTTCGTCGATCGCGGTGTCGACTTCGTCAGCGCCAAGTCATTGCGCGAGTTGGTGTCCGCCATGAACAAGTTGCCCGATGTATTGCCGCTGGATTATGCGACCGTCGCCGACGAGGTCACTGCGCGCGACCGCGAGGTAGCCAACCGTTTCACCAAAGACGGCCAGATCACCGCGATCCGTGCTGCCCGCGGGTATCTCGGAGACCGGCTAGGCCGGGTGGTTGCTCCGCACCGCCTGGCGGATCCGAAGGCCGGGCCGCTGATCGCGGTCAAGTTGCACATCCTGACCCGAAAGACGTTGGGCGGGCTGGAAACCGACTTGGACTCACGGGTTCTCAAGGCCGACGGCACTCCGTTTGACGGGCTCTATGCGGCGGGCGAAGTCGCGGGTTTCGGCGGCGGCGGTGTACACGGCTACCGGGCGCTGGAGGGAACATTCCTCGGCGGGTGCATCTTCTCTGGTCGGGCCGCCGGCCGGGGTGCGGCAAGCGACATCGCCTAGAAGATCTGGCGAGAGTTGGCCGAAATCCCTTAGCCGCCATACTGGTTCACCAGGGCGGCGTATTCGTCGAGCAGCCGAAGCGATTCGTCGAGCGGTCTGGTGGGCAACATTAGCGCCAGCTGGCCGAAACCCAGCTCCTCGGTGGCGCGCCAATAGTCCGGCTTCTGGGGGGTGCCGAACATCGCCAGCGGGACATCGTGGACGGCGCCGTCACGCATCTGATCGATGCGTCTGGTCAGCGCCTCTACTGGGAGCGGGTTGGATATCCAGCCCGCGTCATGCCGGATCACCCTTTTGACGGTGGCATCGGAGTTGCCACCGATGAAGATGGGCGGATGCGGTTTCTGAACCGGCTTGGGTCGACTGTATGACGGGTCGAAGTTGACGTAGTTGCCATGGTATTCAGCGGGTTCGGTTGTCCATAGGGCCTTGATCGCCTCGATTCGCTCGTCCAGTAGCGCGCCACGCGTCTTCGGGTCCGTGCCGTGGTCGCGCAACTCCTCGATGTTCCAGCCGGCGCCGACGCCGAACACAAAACGGCCACCGGAGATCAGGTCGATGCTCGCGGTTTCCTTCGCGGTGATGATCGGATCGCGTTGGATGAGCAGTGCGATTCCGGTGAATAGCTCGATTGTGGAAGTCACAGCTGCCGCTGCGGCGAGCGTGACAAACGGGTCAAGGGTTCGGTAGTAGATCGACGGCAACTCACCACCCATCGGGTAAGGGGATTCACGGCTTGCCGGAATATGCGTGTGCTCAGCGATCATCAGCGAGGCGAATCCCCGCTCTTCTATCGCACGCGCCAGCGATACCGTGTCGATTGTGTCGTCGTTGACGAACGTCGCGATCCCGAATTTCATCCGCACCCCTATCTGCCGACTTTGCGGATGGGAACGCCGGGGCCCGACCGGGCTATTCCCGCTCCCGCCGTCATGGACGCGGCCGCAATACGGGTGTCACCAGCTCGCCGGTATTGAGGTAACTGTCGAGGTTGCGGATCGCGAGCAACGCCATCGCCCGGCGGGTCCGGGCCGTCGCGCTGCCGATGTGTGGAAACAGGACGACGTTGTCCAGATTGAACAACTCCGCCGGGACATTCGGCTCGTCGGCGAATACGTCCAGCCCTGCTCCGGCCAGTCTCCCGCCGGTTACCAACTCAACCAGCGCGTCCTGGTCTACGACGCTGCCGCGCGCAATGTTGATCAGGTAACCCTCGGGTCCCAATGCCTCAAGTACGGTGCGGTTCACCAGCTGGTGAGTCCTGTGATCGCCCGTAGTGGCGACGACCAGAACATCGACCGACTCGGCCAACTCCACCGGCGACTCCGCATAGCGGTATGGCGACTCGTCAATCCGGTGCCGGTTGTGATACGCGATGGCACAGTCGAACCCGAGCAGCCTGACCGCGATAGCCGAGCCGATACGGCCCAGCCCTAAGATCCCGACCTGTAGGCCGCTGACGTCCCTGGCGTAAGGGAACTGTCCGTCGCGCGCCCATCGACCAGCGCGCACGAAGCGGTCGGCTGCGCCGAAACGGCGCAATGTCATCAGGATCAGCCCAAGCGCTGTGTCGGCTACAGTGTCCGACAGCACATCCGGAGTGTTGCTCACGCCGATACCGCGGCGCTTCGCCGCCTCCAGATCGATCGAATCCAACCCGGCCCCGTTGTTGACGATCACTTCCAGGTTGGGCAGTGCCTCGATGGTGTCGGCGTCGACTCCGGGCGGCCCTGATGTCAGCACCACGCGAATGTCGGCCGCATGCTCCGAGAGGAACTCGGCCCGCTCGCGCCCTTCGGGGAGCTTGGCGATTTCGTAGCGCGCGACAAGCTCGTCTTCGAATGTGCGCTCCAACTCGCCAACCCGTAGCACGCCGCTAGTCTGCTTCACCGTCACGCTTCAATCTTGCCCGGCGAGTAAGCGCTATCGGAACTGCGCCCGCACTACCCGCGCGGCGCGAACGATTTCGTCGCAGTCAGAAGGTGTTCACGCCCGTTGGGGGCAGGGGTGGTGGACGACGCGATATGCGTTCCCACAGCTCCGGGGTGCTGACCGGGCCGTGTCCGACCCATAGGCGACGGAAATTGTGTGCCACGTACGACCTGACCGCCAACCCGAATTCATCCGTCCGAGTAGGGTCCTGCCGGACCAGCAGGAAGGCCGCCGAGCGCAGTTGGGCCAGCGTCTGTTGCTGCCACCGTTCGTCGACCACGAACCCATGCGGGTAGAAGTGACGATCCGGCGGTGCCCCAATACTCCACACCAACTTCTGGCCGCGGCCGTCGATCCAGCCTGGGCACGCCTGGCTGGGAAGGGTGAACCTGTCGGCTGAGATCAGCAGGCTGACCGAGTCGGAGTAGACACAGGCTGATCTCGGGACGCGCGCCGCGGCAACGGCCAACGACGACTGCCCCGCATGGCGAGCGGCTTCGCGGACGCTTCCCAGGCCTGCGACCGTCAGGAGCACCAGCGCTGCAAGGACCGCAGCCACTCGTGGCACGACAGCCCGCCCGGCAGCGGCGACGCAGGCGCCCAGAGCAATCGATGCGGGCGCGGCGAAGAATCCGGCGTAGTGATCGAAGTAGGACGGTGACCGCGCGAACGCTGCGGCCATCAGCACGGTCAATCCGATCCACACCGGAGTCTGCGGGGCTTTTCTGAATAATCCGCGGCCGGCCGGCGTCAGAACCACCAAGCACAAGGTTGCGCAGGACATGAGTACCGGGATCGCGACCCCGACGGACAACTGACCGAGACCGGACAGGCTGCGCAGCCGTTGGCCGATGGAGAGCGGTCCGTCGGACGGCCGAGAAAGCTGCGCCTGCACCAGATCTCGCCAGAGCACCGACGGACCCGTGGCCACCAGGTATGGCGCGAGTATCAGGAACGCCCCGCCCAGGAACCCCCCGGCGAACGCGACCAAGCGCCGTGCGGCGGTGACTAGTACCCAGGTCGCCGCCACGACCACGTAGGCCGCCGCGAACAGCTTCACCCCGACGGCACAGGCCAGGAGCACAGCCCCGAGCCCGGCCAGCCGGCTAGTGAGCGGCCGCCGCAGCAAGAACCGCATGCCCAACAGGGCCGGCAGCGTCGCCAGAGTCTCCAGAAGCACGGTGTGCCCCGCGATCACCGCGCCCGGAGCCGCGGCGTACAACGCCGCGGCCAGGTAGCCGGGCGCGCGTCGCCTGTCGGTCGACTCGCTAACCAGATCTTGCACCAGCACACGGACCAGCAAGATGTTCACGCACGCGGCGAGCAGTACTTCTAGTCGCGCCGCGGCCATGCCGGCTGGGTCACCGAACAGCGAACCCGCTGCGGCCGCGGGCAGCAGCAGGACCCAAGTCAGCGGTGGATGCACCACCGTGAAGTCCCGGTACGGGATCAGGCCGTGCAGAAGCGATTTCGCGGCGGCGTAGTAGACCCCGTCGTCATACTCCAGGAAGCCGGTGAAGTTGTTTGTCCGGAACCAGGGCGCCGCGCGCAGGACCACGCCGCCCACGAGGATCAAGGCCATCAGCCAGCTGGCCGCAGCGTGGGGGTTTCCGTGGCGGTTGCGACGCCCGGCGGGTGCCGCGGTCGGTTCGACCGAAGTAAACATTTCCGGCAACGCTAAAAGGTGACCGAGCTTTCTTCGGGCAGCACCTGGAAGTCGGTGCTAGTCATTTCGCTGAGCCGTCCGTAGTAGATGCCGCGGGCGTCCGGAGCGACGATGCCCTGGTGTATGGGTACCGCCCGCGCCGGCGCCACCGCCCGCAGGTAGTCGACCGCCTCAGAGATCTTCATCCACGGCGCCGCTGCGGGAGTGGCCAGGATGTCTACCGGCTCGTCTGGCACAAACAGCGCGTCGCCGGGGTGCATGAACCGGGCGGGGTGGTCGCCGTCACCGACCAGGTACGAGATGTTGTCGATCACTGGGATTTCCGGGTGGATGACAGCATGCCGACCACCGAGCGCGCGAATGGTCAGTTCGCCGACTGACAGCTCGTCGCCGACATGCACCTGCTGGCAGGGCTCGCCGAGTTGGGCGGCGGTTTGCGGGTCGGCGTAGAGCCCGGCGTCCGGATTGGCCTCGAGGAGTTCGGGCAGCCGCTCTTGGTCGACGTGATCTGGGTGCTGATGGGTGATCACGATCGCGGACAGGCCGGTGATGCCTTCGAAACCGTGCGAGAAATTCCCCGGGTCGAACAACACGCTGGCGTGGCCGAAATCGGCAAGTACACAGGAATGACCGAAATGTGTCAGTTGCATGTCTACGATTGTGCGCTCAGGGGGTACCTGGCATGCGCCTAGTCGTGGCGACGATGCTGCTGGCGAGCGGCCTGATGGTCGGGTGCGCGTCATCGGCGGCCGCCCGCGCGGATCCGGACACCTGCCCACCTGACTGCGACAAGATCCCGGACACTGCGTGGATCTCGACGTCCGGGATACCGCTGGACTCGACCTACCGGTGGCCGTCGCTCGCTGGGGTGGCGGTGCCAATGACCGGCACGACGACGCCGCGGTTCCGGTTCGAGGAGGTGTGCGCGACTCCGGTGTTCCCGCAGGACACCCGTAACTCAGCGGTTGCGAGCCGGGCGACCGTAGTCAACCCGCAGGGTCAGTGGCAGCTGCAGGCTCAAGTCCTGCACTGGCGCGGCGATACGATGCGCGGTGGCCAAAACGCGACGTCGGTGCTTGCCGTGGCCGCGGCCGCGCTGCGCGGTTGCCAATTGGGGGCAGCGGCGGAGTCGCCATCGATCACCGTCGACGAGCCTAATCGGCTGGCCGCAGTGATCAGCGGCCCAGTGGTCATGCACACCTACCTGGTCGCGCATCCGGAAAACAGCACCCTCAGCGAACTGACGCTGTGGTCTCCCGCGCCTCCGCAGCTGCCCTGGCCGATAAGTTCCGACGCCCAAGTGCTGGACGCCATGAGCGCGCCGGTATGCGCGGCCTATATCGGCTCGTGCTAGCAAGACGGCCCCGCTATCGACCGGTAGAGTTGGCGTCGAGCAAACGCAGATCAGTAGGAGGAGCGCGGGTGGCCCGGGTGGTTGTGCACGTGATGCCCAAGGCCGAGATTCTCGATCCGCAGGGCCAGGCTATTGTCGGCGCGTTGGGTCGGCTGGGACATGCCGGTATCTCAGATGTGCGGCAGGGCAAACGCTTTGAGCTCGAAGTCGACGACAGCATCGACGATTCGGCACTCGCCGAGATTGCGGAGTCATTGTTGGCCAACACGGTGATCGAAGACTGGACAGTAAGCCGAGAGCCGCAGTGACGGCGCGGATCGGCGTCATCACTTTTCCCGGGACACTCGACGACGTGGATGCTGCCCGGGCAGTGCGGTTCGTCGGCGCCGACGCTGTCAGCCTCTGGCATGCCGACGCCGATCTCAGGAATGTCGACGCCGTGGTGGTGCCCGGCGGGTTCTCCTACGGCGACTATCTGCGGGCCGGCGCGATCGCCAGGTTCGCACCGGTGATGGGCGAAATCGTCGCCGCTGCCGAACGCGGGTTGCCGGTTTTAGGGATTTGCAACGGTTTTCAGGTGCTGTGTGAGGCAGGGCTGTTGCCAGGTGCGCTGACCCGAAACGCCGGCCTGCATTTCGTCTGCCGCGATGTGTGGCTGCGGGTGGCGTCGACGGCGACGGCATGGACGTCGCGGTTTGAGCCGGACGCCGACTTACTGATCCCATTGAAGTCCGGCGAGGGCCGGTATGTGGCCTCGCCCGACGTGCTCGACGAGCTGGAAGGCGAAGGCCGGGTGGTGTTCCGCTACCACGGCAATCCCAACGGCTCGCTGCGCGACATTGCCGGTGTCAGCTCGGCCAACGGCCGTGTCGTCGGGCTGATGCCGCACCCCGAGCATGCCATAGGGGCGTTGACCGGCCCATCGGACGACGGGCTCGGCCTGTTCTATTCGGCGCTGGATTCCGTTCTGGCTGCCCGATAGCGGTCAGCGCAACGCGTGATCCGCCAGCGTGTCTACCGCGCTGTTCTGCTCTGAAAGCCCTGCAGCAGCGCGCAATTCGATGAAAGCGTCACTAAGAGCGTCGGTCGCCTCGTGCGGGTCGTTGAATGTCTGGTCGTCGGTGAGCACCGCCACGCCGAGCTGGTCGACATAACTCCACACGGTGATGTTGACCGGGGCACCGGGCGAGAGGACACCGGTTGAGTAGATCTCGCTGACCGGGGCGCCGCCGAAGTGACCGCGCTGACGCGGCCCGACCACACTGGAGACCGCCACATTCATCATCTTGCTCGGTGCGTCGCGCCGACCCAACCACCGAAATGCCGCCGGGGCAATCGCGGTCGGTAGATAAGCCATCATCTGCCCGTACAGGCGTGGGCCGAGGATTTCGTGGTCTTCCTTGGCGATCCGGGTCGCCAGCGCTACCAGCTTCGCCCGCTCGCTCGCGTCGGCGACGTGCACCGGCAGCGAAATCGACAGGCCACTGATCTCGTTGCCGGTGATTCGGCCCGACTTGTCGGTTGCGGTGGGCACCGAGGCGATGATCGGGCGGTCGGCTTCGCCGTCGTAACGCAACAAGAGCTGCCGCAGGCCGCCGGCCGCGGTCGCCAGCACCATGTCGGTCATCGTGATACCCAGAGCCTTGGCGGTTGCTTTGACGTCGGCCAGCCGCAGCGCTGCAGTAGCGAACCGCCGTTGCGGCGACACCTTGTGGTTGAGGAAGGTCGGCGGCGCGTTGAACGTCGCCGCCAGATCGGGGTGTTCGCCACGCTCCTTGGAGCGGCGGTGCACCCGGCTGAACCCCACTGCGGCATCTCGGAGGAGACCGGGGAGCTCAGCGATCTGCCGCATATGGTCGCGTCCTGCGGCGCGCAGCAGATCACCGGGCGTTGGTGTGGCGCAGGCGTCGTCATTGTCGCGCTCGTCGGTCGGGCCGTCCTCGAGATCCATCGCCCGGGCCAACAGATTGACCGAGGCGACGCCGTCGGCGAGCGCGTGGTGAACCTTGCCGATCAACGCGAACCGGCCGCCGGCTAGGCCCTCGGCGAAATGGAACTCCCACAACGGACGGCTACGGTCCAGCGGGGTGGAGGCCACCTCGCCGATGACCTGGTCGAGCTCGCGGCGGCCGCCGGGCGCCGGTACCTGAACCCGTCGGACGTGGTAGTCCAGGTCCACCTCGCAGTCCTCCAGCCACATCGGGTGATGCAGCCGCCACGGGATATCGACGAGTTTGTAGCGCAACGGGTCCAGCAAGTGCAGCCGGCGGCGCACATGGTGCCGGAAGACCTCGTAGTTGAATTCCCCGTCGAAGTCAGCGGCGTCGATCACCGCCACCTTCAAGGTGTGGGTGTGCAGGTTTGGCGTCTCGCTGTAGAGCAGCATGGCGTCCATACCGTTGAGTCTTTTCACGCCCCACCTGCCTCATTACCGCCTTGACACCACTCGCGTGGCGACAGCTTCATGCAAGCACTCAGCACAGGTTGTCTTGGCGAGATTGGCCAATTCAGGTCGCAGCAGGGTCTGCAGCAGCCCGATCATGTCGGTGGCCCCGGCCATCGGTCAGCCGAGGACGGGGAAACGCCGCTGGCGGGCCAGTCGGTCGAGCGCGGTCTGCATCACCGAACGGACGTGCGCGTCTACCTCCTCGATGTCGGGGTCGTCCCCGAAACGGGCGACGACGTCGATCGGCTCCAACACTTCGGTGACGATCTTGGCTGGCAACGGCACGTTCGGCGGGAAGATCACGCTCAAACCAAAGGGAAAGCCAAAGCTCACCGGAAGGATGTCCATCCGCGCCTTGGTAAGCCCCAGCCGGCGCGCCAGCCAGTTGCCCCGAGTCAAGAACAGCTGGGTTTCCTGCCCACCGATCGACACCGTGGGCACGATCGGAACACCGGAATCGATAGCGGTGCGGACATAGCCGGTGCGGCCGTTGAAGTCGATGGTGTTCTCGCTCAGCGTGGGGCGGTAGGAGTCGTAGTCACCGCCGGGGAAAACCAGCACCACCGCACCGGAGTGCAGCGCTTTGGCGGCGTTTTCCCGGCTGGCTTCGATGACCCCGGCGCGACGCAACCAGCCGTCCAGCGGACCCATGAACACCCCGTAGTGAGCCAGGGTGTACACCGGGCGGTGGTAGCCAAAGGTGTCATAGAAGGCCGAGGCGAAGATCAACACGTCCGGTGTCATCATGCCGCCGGAGTGGTTGGACACCACCAACGCGCCGCCGGCTCCGGGGATGTTGCCCAGGCCGCGTACCTCCGCACGAAACCACCGGTTGATTACTGGCGCGATGACATTGCGGATCTGCTTGGTGAACGACGGATCCCACTTGGCGATCTCGTGATTGGCAGGCAACGCGTCCGTGCCGTCGCTCATGGTTCCCCGCTGTCGTATCGATGCGATTGCTTTGTCCGGCACGATACCGGTCGCGGCTCGGCATCTACCAGCGTATATGATACTCTCCGAATAAGAGAATGTCATATTCGTATGATGCCGCCGGCCGCCCGGTGGCCACGTGGGATCGCCACGGATGATTCGCGCACAGGGGAGTAGATGGCCGAGAAGGTTCTTGTCACAGGCGGTTTCGGACTCGTCGGGTCACAGACTGTGCGCAAACTGGTCGCTGCCGGACACCAGGTGATCGCCACCGACCTCGGCACGCTCGCGCAGCGTAAAGCGGCCGAGTTATTCCCTGCCGGCGCCGAGGCGAGATGGGCGGATCTGACCGACCGGCGTGAGGTGAATCAGCTGGTGGCCGAGGTATCGCCGACCGTGATCATCCACCTGGCCGCGGTGATCCCCCCGGCGATCTATCGCCACCGCGAACTCGGGCGGCGCGTCAACGTCGACGCGACCGTGGCGCTGCTGCGTGCCGCGGAGTCCAATGCCCGTCCTCCGCGTTTTGTCCAGGCTTCGAGCAACGCCGTGTACGGGTCTCGCAATCCGCATCGGAATCACGAGCTGGTGCGTGCGGACTCACCGCCGCGGCCGGCGGATCTCTACGGCGCGCACAAGGCCGAGGCAGAAGAGCACGTGCTGTCCTCGAATCTGCAGTGGGTGATCCTGCGCCTTGGAGGCGTGATCAGCGTTGAGCCAGGCGCCATGCCGTTCACCAAAGACGCGCTGTTCTTCGAAAGTGCGCTTCCCACCGACGGGCGCCTACACACTGTGGACGTCCGCGACGTCGCGGCCGCGTTCGCCGCCGCGGCCACCGCCGAGGTCGCGGGTGAAATCTTGCTGATCGGCGGTGACGAGTCACACCTGCACCGGCAAAAAGACATCGGCCTCGCGTTGGCCGCAGCGAGAGGCCTGTCGGATGTCTTGCCCGCGGGCCGGCCCGGCGACCCCGACAGTGACGAAAACTGGTTCGTCACCGACTGGATGGACGCCTCCCGCGCCCAGCAAACGCTGTCATTCCAGCAGCACTCCTGGCCGGACATGCTCGCGGAGATGCGCGCCGCCGCCGGCTGGCGACGCTACCCGATGCGCCTCCTCGGCCCCCTCGTCCGGCTGCTGCTCAAACGCCGCGGCGCCTATCGAGGCGCACCGGGCCGATACGCCGACCCGTGGGGGGTGATCCGGGCCAGGCTGGGCGAACCGCGCCCCGACACCGACGGTCGCGCGACGACGCCCGGCCAGTCTTAAACCAACGAATCCCGGTAAGCCTCAAGAAGTCTCAGCCATACCTCGCTGATCGTGGGGAAGCACGGTACGGCATGCCACAGTCGGTCGATGGGCACCTGACCGGCGACGGCAATTGTGGCCGAGTGCAGCAGCTCCGAGACACCCGGGCCCACGAAGGTCACGCCGAGCAGATGGCCATGGTCGACGTCGACCACCATGCGCGCCCGTCCGGTGTAGCCGTCGGCGTGGAGCTTGGCTCCCATCACCACATCGCCGATTTCGACGTCTACCGTGCGCACCCGATGACCGGCCTGCTCGGCCTGCTCGGCCGACAGACCGACCGCAGCGGCTTCGGGGTCGGTGAAGAAAACCTGCGGCACCGCTTGATGATCCGCGGTGGCCGCGTGCGCGCCCCACGGCGCGGTGTCCAACGGATGCCCTGCGGCGCGCGCCGCGATGGCCGCCCCGGCGATCCGGGCCTGATATTTGCCCTCATGGGTAAGCAGCGCCCGATGGTTGGCGTCGCCGCACGCATAGAGCCAGCCGTCGTCGACGGCCCGCACCCGACAGGTGTCGTCCACATCAAGCCAGTCACCCGCGACGAGTCCTACTGTTGGTAAACCGATGTCATCGGTCAGCGGAACGCGACCCGTCGCGAACAGCACCTCGTCGACTTCCAACTCGGTTCCATCGCTCAATTCCAGGGTCACCGGTCCATCAGCGTCAGGTCGGCCCAGCCTGGTCACCGACACCTCGACCCGCACCGAAACACCAGATTCTTCAAGCCCGCGCCCTACGAGCTCGCCGACGAAAGGCTCCATCCTGGGCAACAGGCCGGATCCACGTGCCAGCAGGGTGACGGCGGCACCCAAACCTTGCCAGGCGGTGGCCATTTCGATGCCGACACCGCCTGCGCCGACGACGGCGAGGCGGTTCGGCACCGAACCGCTGTCGGTGGCTTTGCGGTTGGTCCAGGGCCGGGCTTCGGCAATGCCCGGCAAATCTGGAAGCGCGGCATGGCTTCCCGTGCAGATGACGACGGCCTCCCGGGCGGCGAGCACCGTAACCTCGCCACCCGCCGCGGTGACCGCCAGCCGGCGCGGCCCGTCCAACCTCCCGTGGCCGCGGAGCAAAGTTGCCCCGATTCCGGCCACCCAATCTGCCTGACCGGCGTCATCCCAGTTGCTCACGTAGCGGTCCCGGCGACCGAACACGCCGGCGGCGTTGATCGAGCCGGTGACTGCTTCACGCGCGCCGTCGAGATGGTCGGCATCGGCGATTGCGATGACCGGGCGCAGCAGCGCCTTGCTGGGTACGCACGCCCAGTAGGAACATTCACCACCCACGAGCTCGCGTTCGACCATCGCCACGCTGAGCCCCGCCGCCCGGACGCGCTCGGCGGCATTCTGCCCGACCGGTCCGGCCCCGAGGACCACGACGTCGTAAGTATCTTCGGCTACTGCCACGTTCGGTCCTACTTTCGCTTGTCTGCCGACGTCAGCGCGCCGCCCGACTCCTGAGCGCGGTTTGACAGCCTACTGGCACGAGTATTGAATGGGTCATGTAACCCAGAAAGCTCCGTAGCGGGAAGACGAGATCTTGTCAGAACTGCAAGTGATCGCACGCCACACCACTGCCGACGGTATGCGCGATGCGGTACTGGCCATATTGCCCAAGCTAATCGAGGCGTCCCGCAAAGAGCCGGGCGATCTTGGCTTCGACGCGTACTTCAACATGGGCGACCAGCGAAGCTACGTGTTGCTGGAGCGCTACACCCCGCGTGTCGCGTTGGCCGCGCATCGTGAGACTCCGCATTTCAGAGAACTGATGCTGGGGCAGATCCTGCCCAAGCTGGAAAGCCGAGTGATCGAGCAGTACGACGTCGTCATGTGCTCGCGGTGCCCGGGGGCTCAGCCTCGCCGAGTGGGCGGAGCTAGGTGTGCGTCGAGTCAGCACCGGTTCACTGCCATATCGCGCCGCCATCAACGCCGCGGTGCAGGTCGCTCAAAACGTCCGCAACGGTGTGCCTCCGCCTGCGGCCAGCGCCTACCCCGCAATGCAAACGAGCCTGGTCGAATTCGCTAGCTGGTAACAAACACGGTAAACGGAATTGAAGGAACGCCCACCTTGTCGCATCATTTCGACACACCCACCGCCCGCGAGGACCCCCGGCTGAATCTCTGTGACTTCTATCTGTTCGCCGGTAGCGGCACGGGGACTACCGCAATGGCAATGACGGTCAACCCGGCAGCAAATGCGCAGACCGCCGCGCCCTTTCGGGACGAAGCCGTATACGCGTTCCGCTTCGACACCGACGGCGACCGATGCGAGGACGTGTCGTTCAAGGTGCGGTTCGGCGAGATCTTCCACGAAACGTCGAACACCGGGAAGCTCAATCACATTCAGAGATTCGAAGTTCGCCGAGCCAATCACCTCCCCGCCGGCCTAGGCGGAGACGTGCTGGCCAGCGGTCAAACCAACGAGGTCGTGTCTGGCGAGAATGGCGTCCGGGTATTCGCTGCCGTTGTCGATGACCCCTTCGCGGGTGATGCAGCCGCGCTCGAGGCATTCAAGGCCGCGTTTGCCAAGGGCAGTTACCACCCCGAAGCATTTCACAATCGGGTCAACTTCTTTCATGACCGCACTGTTGCGGCAATTGTCCTCGAAGTCCCGAACCGGTTGATTGCCGACGCCGCTCGCGTCAACTCGTGGGCAACGGTCTCACTGTGCGGGCATGCCCCCGAGCAACAGGTAGCCCGCTGGGGGCTGCCATTGCTTACCCACATCTACCTCGGCGGAGACGACCTGCGCGAGCGCTACAACCATGGTCGACCATCCGACGACGATTCGGTGTTCATCTCCAGCATTGTGTCGACGGTGAGCGCATATGCCGCCGCGGCCGGTATGACCGGTGATCCTGACGCTTACGGTCGTCGGGTAGCGGGGTTATTCGGATCCCTTACGCTGCCGTATGAACTCGGCACCGTCGCCTCGTTCGACTACACGGGCTTCAACGGCCGATCGCTACGCGACAACGTGATGGACTGCATGCTGTCATTGCTGACCAACTCGCCGCTGGGAACGGGCATTGGCCCCGACCCGGCCCGATTCGCCCCTGCATTTCCCTACCTGCGGCCGGCGGGGGCGGGGTGACATTCCGCCAGCGATGTCACGCAGTTGGGTGCCTGAGCTGGACAGCTTCCAGATCCAGCAGGGTCCGTTTGGCGGCCGGGCCGCCGCGGTAGCCGCCCAACGTGCCGTCGCCGCGGACAACTCGATGGCACGGCACCACCACCGGGATGGGATTTGTCGCACAGGTCGTCCCGACGGCGCGAACCGCCTTGGGCGAACCGGCAAGTCGTGCGAGGGTGCCGTAACTGGCGGTGGTGCCATAGCTGACGTCGACCGCTAGGTGACCCAGGACGACGCGGCGGAATCCCGTGGACAGCTGCCAATCCAGCGGCACATCGAAGGTGTGGCGGCGACCCGAGAAGTATTCGTCCAGTTGGTGCGCGACGGCGTCGAGTCGCGTCGGCGCGTACAGCAACCGGGAGCTGATCCGATCGGAGAGGCTCTGTAGCACCAAGTCATGCCCCTCACTACTGAAGGCCAGTCGCACCAGCCCGGCCGGTGTCGAGGCGAGTAGCAGTGAGCCGACGGGTGAGTCGACCGTGCGGTAGGCGACGTCGAGGACGTCGTCGCGGTCGGCGGCCGCTGCCAGCCGGGCGTGCAGGCGGGTGATGTCGTCGTCGTCGACTGGATACATCGCGGTGAGGTCAAGTGTGGTCATCGGCGGACTCCGTTTTTTCTGATGTGTCAACAAGGTTGTGCGCGTAGGTACGTCGCAGCGCGGCGATGCCGTCGGCGGCCGCGCGCCGGGCAGCGGCGACTGTGCTGTCGAGCAGTGTGGCGATCTCGGTGTAGGGCAGGCCGGCCAGGTAGTGGTAGGCCACCGCCTGACGTTGTTTGGTGGGCAACGCGGCGACCGCCTCGGTCAGGTCGAGGTGACATTCCTCGGCGTGGTCGCGCGACGGCGTATCCGGCGTGTTCGCGATCGGTGTCGCCCGTCGGGACGTGGCGCGGTGGATATCGATCGCCTTTCGGTGGGCGATGGTCACCAGCCACGCTTGGAGGTTTGCATCGGCGGGTAGGTCGGGGTAGGCCTTCATCGCCGCCAGGAAGGTGTCCGACCAGGCGTCGTCAGCGTCAGCGTGGCCGAGGACCGCGCGAACCACCCGCAGCACGGTAGCACCGTGCTGCGCGACCACCTTCTCGAAGGGCGGCTTCATTACCAAAGCGTTTGCGGCGGCGCGGGTATCGCGTTCTCCAGTTCGAGCAGGTATCGTTTGCGGTCCAGGCCGCCGGCATATCCGACGAGCTTCCCGGTGGATCCAACCACTCGATGGCAGGGGAGCAAGATCGACAGTGGATTGTCGCCGACCAAGCCGCCGACGTCGCGCGGGCTGATTCCACCACCGAGCTTGCCTGCCAACTCACCGTAGGTGATCGTCTGCCCATAGGGCACCTGGGTAAGTAGCTGCCAGACCTGCCGGGCCTGCGCGCTACCGTGCGGGTTGAGCGGCAGGTCGAATTCCTGGCGTTCGCCGGCGAAGTACTCGCACAGCTGGGCAATGGCCTCGTCGAACCCGTGATCGGCGCCGGGTTCGACTCGCGGCCCGAAAGAATTGCGGTCCGGCCGGGTCCAGTGGCCGGGGTAATACAGACCGGTCAGGCCATCGTCGTCGCGGACCAGGGTCAACGGTCCGATCGGTGCGTCGACCACGACGTGGCGGGTCGAAGTCGTGGCGGCTGCGGTGGGCATCGGGACTCCTAAAGGAGGTTCTCGGAATTGCTGTCTACCCGGTAGACGTCTGGCGCGCCAAATTTGTGAGGTTGACCGAAGCGCGGCATCACGACGCGCACAGTTGTTGGGCGAACTCGCGCAGATCATTCGCGACGATCGTCGGCTGCGGCAAGTTAGGGATCGGTAGCACTGCATTACCAGAGCGGGTAATCAACGCGCCGCTGAAGCCGGCGGATTGCGCACCGATGTTGTCCCAGACGTGGGCGGCGACCATCATGCAGTCTGCCGGGGCCACGGCGAGTTCCTCGCACACGTACCGGTACACCGTCGCCGCGGGTTTAAAAGCGCGGCATGCTTCGACGCTGAACGCCCGCTCGAAAAAGTGGGCCAGACCGGCGTGTTCTAGTGGGCTGGGCCCATCCGGATTGGGCGGCGAATTGGTCAGCGTCACCAGGCGAAAGCCGTTGTCGCGCAGCGCAGTCAGCCCATCGGCGACGTCAGGGTGGGCCGGCATGGTCAGCATGCTGTCCTTGATTGCGCGTACGTCGTCGTTGGTAATGGCTATTCGGTGGGTGGCTGCCTGCATCTGCAGTATTGCCTGCCCCAGGGAGAAATAGTCGACGTAATGCCCCGATAGCGTTGCGGTCATCGAGTACATGACGAGCTGGTTGAACCACTCACGCATCGCCTGTGGATCACCGAAAACCCGCTCGAAAAGTGGTGCCAAGGAATCGATGTCGATGAGCGTTTCGTTTACGTCGAACACCAGAACTGACGGAGAGGCAGTCATCGTTGCAGGATCTCGTCGGCGTCGAGTCCGCGGTCGATGCCATGCGAGATCACGGTTTGGCCGGGCTCGAGGTGTAGCTGTTTGCCGTCTAGGTAGACGTCGATTTTGTCGGGTTCGAACGACACCAGGTGCCGCACCCTTCCGACCTCCTGCCAGGCGTCGGTGTAGCACCAGGCGGCTCGTTTGCGGTCACCGATGTCGTAGTAGCTGGCCAGGCCCTTGTAGGGACAGAAGGTCTGACCCTCAACGGCTTTGAGACAAGATTTGTCGATGTCGTCGCGCAAGACATACCAGCGTGGCGCAAAACCGGACTTATAGAGCGCCAGCGGCCGCCGGGTGTCGGCAACCTCGCGATCGCCGTCTCGGACAACGAGATGGCGCGAGGTCGAGCGAATGTCGATGCGGTGATAGGCATCAGCAGCGTGTCCGACGATGCGCTCATCTTCTTCGTAGAAGGCATCCACACCGCGCCAGGCGAAGGCCACCCGCCCTTGCAGCACGGCGGCATACGCGGGCAGCGCTGTGTATCGCCATGCGGCGTGTTTGGCCTTGCGGTCGGCTACTGCGACGGTGAACCATGCCACATTGCCCAGTTCGGCGTGTTCGGTGGTGCGGTCTTCGGCAAGCAAGACGCCGGATTGAAGGCCCGCTTCGGGGAAGTAGGCCACCGGGTAGCGGCCGGGCTCGTGTAGCAGCACGACGTCTTCGCTCTCGGCGATCCATTGCTCGGCGAACCGCACCCGCATCCGGCGGCGCAGCGGCTCGGCGTACAGGATCGGCTGCGGCAGTGGCTCTGGCGTAAGGAATTGTCCGACGGACCCCGTAGCAAGTGGGCCCTGCTGCCATGCCAATCCCATGGTGTGTCCTCTCGTTGATCAGTTCAGCCGCGCTTGTGTGGAGTTCATCCGATGACGACAACCATTTTTCCGCCGGCTTCGCCGGCCTCCATGATCCGGTGTGCTTCGTGGATCTCGTCGAAGGAGAAGACGCGGGAAGGAGCTGTTTCGAGTTGTCCAGCGGCGACCTGGGCGGCAATGGCTTGGAGCGGGACGTCGGACAGCGGGAAACCCGGAGTGCCGAACACGAAGCTGCCGAAAAAAGACCAATTCACGCCGCTGGCCATGCGCAGCAGCGGGTTGAAGTCACCGATGGGGTCAAGGCCACCGAGCCATCCCGCCAGGCACGCGGTGCCACCGCGGCGAAGCATGTCCAGCGAGTCCAGGATGGTGCTGTTGCCGACCAGGTCGAGTACTGCGTCGATTTGCTTGGCTTCCGCGATGCTGGCGGCCAAGCTCCGCGATTCCAACTCGGCGCGTGCGGCACCAAGTTGCTCGAGCAGTGCGAAACGCGAGCGACTGCGGGCCGTGGCGATGACGCGGGCCCCAGCGGCGACCGCCATCTTGACTGCTGCCTGGCCGAACGACGACGTCGCGCCGCGTATAACGAGGGTTTGTCCGGCGGAGAGCTTGAGATTGCGGAAAAGGCATGTCCAAGCGGTCGCGAAGGTTTCGGGCAGCGCCGCCAGCTGTGACCACGGTAGATCGGAGTCGATGGCGGCGACGTTCGCCGCGAGCACACGGGTGTATTCGGCATAGCTGCCATTGATGGTTCGTCCCAGGCCACCCATGAGTGCGGCCACCTTGGCTCCGACCGGAAACTCACCTTTCGGGCATGAGTCGACGATGCCGACACACTCGATGCCGCTGACTTCCGCGGCTTCGGCCCATTCCCCCCGCCGCATGTGCATTTCGGCGTGATTAATACCGAACCCCTTTACTCGGATGACAACTTCGCCGTCCTTGGGCAGCGGTTTAGGGATGTCGGTGTAGACCAAGCTGTCGAGTCCTCCGAACTTCTCCAGCACGATTGCACGCATGCTTTCCCCGCCTGGCTCTTCGCGCAGGACCGCGGGCGCGGCGGGGCGTGTGTTGTTCGCGTCGGTCAGGGACATTGGGTGCGCCTCCAAACACTTCCGGCTCTCGCCGATAATTGGGCCATATGACCCAGTATCATAAGCGCTCGAACGACCCGACTTAAGATTTGGATTTGCGCCGAGAAGTAGTGGATCGGCCTGGCTTGGGTCGCGCGCTGAACGACCGGACATAGTCGACTGCGGCGTTGACGGCCACCCGCAGCGGTTCGCCGTCGCCCATTGCGTGCGTAAGCATCGCGCCGCCCTGGTGTGCGACGACGAGCGACGCGGCCAGGTGTCGTGGTTCGGCTTCCGGGCGTAGGTCGCCGCGGCGCCGCATCGCGCTCAGGCCGGTTTCAAAGAGTTCGAGCCACTGGTCGTAGCCGGCCGCGAGATCGTCGCGAATTTCGTCGTCGGAGTCGATAAGTTCACCGGCCAACGAACCGTAGACACATCCGCCTTTGCGGTAAACGGTCTCGATATCAGCGACGCAAGCGTCAGCCCAGGCTTGTAAGCGTGTAATGCTGTCGAGCGCGCCGAGCTGCGATTGGGTGTGAAAGGCCAACACATCGGCGCGGCGGGAAGCGATGACCTGACGGGTTAACTCGCGTTTGTCGCGGAAGTAATGCGAGATCTGCGACCCGCCCACCCGGGCGGCGTTGCGCACCTGCTCGATGCTGGTGTTGGCGACGCCGCGCTCGAACATCAGCCGAGCTGCGGCTGCCACGATGCGTGTCCGCGTCGCCAGTCCCTTGCGGGTCAAGCGCGATGTGCTGTCGTCATTCACGTTGCGGCCTTGCTTGCCGCCTGCCGGCGCCGCGGGCGGCGCGGCGGGCGCGGGATGCGTTCGGCGGGGTCGGTCGCGAACATGCGCAAATAGTTGACCGCGAACCGGGTGGCATCCGCGTGGGGCCAGTCCGCTCGGTAGGTAAACGCCAACGTGCCGCCGCCTTGGTGAGCGCTGACGATAGCCAGTGCCAACTGCCGCGGCTCGGCGGCGGTGAGTAAAACGTCGCGATCCTTCATTCGTTGAATCGCCTGTTCCAACAACTCGATCCATTGCACATAGCCCGCCGCCAATGCGGCACGTGTGATGTCGTCGGACTTCGCCAGCTGCGCAGTCAGGGCATGGTAAGTGGGGGTGCCGCCGGAAGTTCCGATGCGTCGGAGATAGCGCATGTTCAGATCGATCCACCGCTCGAAGTCGTCGAGCGAATGCAGCTCGCGCAGCTTGGGCTGACGATGGAAGTCGAGCACCGTGCCGATTTGGCGCCTGACCACCGCCCGGATCAGCGCGCTCTTGTCGGTGAAGTAATGCGCAAGCTGAGAGCCACTGACCGACGCGGCTTTACGCACGCTTTCCATGTTCGACGCCGAGAGACCCTCGTTGATGATCAGCTCGGCGGCAGCCTGCACGATTCGATCGCGGGTGGCCCGGCCTTTGGGGGTCAACCGTTGCTCGTCATGAACTTCTGGATGGCCCATTCCGTCAGGTTATCCTGCGTATGCCTGCGATTATGGGATATTCAGCCCAGTGTGGGGACTTGGATGTCAAGCGGTGGCGTGCACCTCTGCAAGGAAAGTGTGCGTCAGCTCGGCGACCTCGTCGAGGGCTGACTCCAACAGGAAATGCCCGCCGTCAAGCAGATGGATTTCGGCGTCAGGCAGGTCGTCGCCGAATGCTTTAGCGCCTTCCGGGCCGAAAATCTCGTCGCCACGACCCCACACCGCCAGCAACGGCACCCGGCTGGTGCGGAAGTACTCGTGCACACGCGGGTACAACGGCGCATTGGTCGCATAGTCCCGCAGCAGTTTCAATTGCACGAAATCGTTGCCGGGCCGGGAGATCAGCGCGTAGTCGTGATACCAGGACTCGGGGTCTACCAGCGTCTCGTCAGGCACGCCGGTGAGGTATTGCCACCGTGTGGCATCCAGCGTGAGGAATTTCCGCACTGCGGCCTCGTTTTCGGCGGTCTGCTCGTCTTGATACGCACGCACGATCTTCCAGAAGCTCTCGACGAACCCGGCGTCGTAAGCGTTGCCGCTCTGGCTGATGATCGCTGCGATCGCGGACGGGTTGTGCAGCGCCAGCCGCCAGCCAATCGGCGCGCCGTAATCCTGCACGTAAATCGCGTACCTATCGATGCCCAGCGTATGCAGCAGACCCTCAGTCAACTCGGTCAAAGCATCGAATGTGTAGTCGAACTGCTCGACCGGCGGCGCATCGGAGAGGCCGAAGCCCAGATGGTCCGGCGCAATGACGTGGTAGCTGTCAGCGAGTGCGGGAACCAGAGTTCGGAACATGTACGAGCTGGTTGGAAATCCGTGCAGCAGTACCACCGCGGGTGCGGCGGGATCGCCCGCTTCACGGAAGAACAGCCGATGACCTGCAACCGTGGCGTAACGATGATGAACGACTGGCATGAGTCCTCCTGAGCCATCGACCGGGTGGTGATTTTGGGTTATACAACCCATTATGCATGAAAACCATCGGCTGGCAATAGTCGCCGCAGCGGTTGACGGGTCCGTCGGCGGAGCATATTATGGGTTGGGTAACCCATTCTGCCGGCGTTGGTATGAGCCGTGCAGGGGCGGTGCTGAGTCGGCTACCCGATCCTGGTCGACGCGATCTCACCCGGCGTAATCGATACCGGCGCCTGGGACGCTATGGGCGAAGATGGCAAGCGGGATCACTTTGAACACATCGCCGCCAAAAACGACATCGCGGTGCCGTGCTCTTCCCGATGACCAATACGTTTCTGACGGTATGACGTTGAAGGTGGGCGGCGAACCACTGGTTAAACCGTCACGAGGGATCCCCGAGGAGTCAACAGTGGGTCGGCTTATATCGATAAATGTGGGCATGCCCAAGAACGTGCAATGGGCAGATAAGACCGTCTACACCGGCGTGTGGAAGACCCCGGTCGACGGTCCGGTCATGGCCCGACACCTCAACCTAGACGGTGACGGTCAGGGTGACCTCGCCGGGCACGGTGGTGAGCAACGTGCGGTGATGGTCTATCAAACCGAGTCCTATGATTTTTGGAAGAGCTACCTACACCGTGACGACCTTGAGCCCGGCCACTTCGGTGAGAACTTCACCGTTACCGGGCTCGCCGATGAAGATGTGTGCGTCGGTGACCGCTACCGCATCGGCAGCGCCGAATTCGAGGTCACTCAGCCGCGCGTCACCTGCTTTCGGGTGGGCATGCGCCTCGGCGAGCCGGAAATGCCCAAGTTGCTCGTCGCCGAGCATCGTCCGGGCTTTTATTTCCGAGTCATCCAGGAGGGCCAAGTCCGTGCCGGGGACGACATTGTGCGGACCCGCCGCGGCCGTCACGCGCTCAGTGTCGTCGATGTCGACGCGTTGCTGTATCTGCCCGACCGCAACATCAGACAGCTCCGCCAGATCATCGACGTTCCAGCGCTGAGCCCGGGCTGGATGCAGTCGTTCCACGACCTGCTTGCCGAACACGAGGGGTCGGCGGCCCGGCCCGCGCCAGCTATCGGAGTTGAGCCGGGATGGAACGGATTTCGCCCACTGCGAGTCAGCGCAGTGCGCCAAGAAAGCCCACAGGTGATGTCGATTTGGTTGGAACCCAACGACCACAGTGCGCTGCCGCAGCCGCTGCCCGGCCAATATCTGACCGTGCGAATTCCTGACGCCGGCCAGCCGACGCCGATGCGCAGCTACTCCCTCTCGGGTGATCCCACCGCAGGGTCCTACCGCATCAGCATCAAACGCGAAGACCACGGCGTGGTGAGCCAATGGCTGCACGCCCACATCGAGGCAGGGGCAGTCCTGCAGGCTGCTGCCCCGCGGGGCGACTTCTACCTCACCGAGGGCGACACTCCGGTGGTGTTGATCTCGGCGGGAATCGGCGTAACTCCCGTCCTGGCAATGTTGCACGCGCTTGCGGCGGCACGCAGCACCCGCGACATCTGGTGGCTGCACACCGTACGCAATCCGGAAACCCAAGCGTTTGCAACCGAAGTCGCGGCTCTGATCGAGTCCCTGACCCATGCCCGACAGCACGTCTACTACACCCAGACGCAGGAACGTATGGATCAGTCGACGATCGATTCGCTCAGACTGCCAGCCGGTGGTTCGGCATACCTTTGCGGGCCAACTCAGTTCATGATCAGCATGCGCGACGCGCTCGTCGCGACGGGACTCGACCCAGCGCATATCCACAGCGAGTTGTTCGGCGCCCTGCCGCCCATCAACCCGGGCATCGTGAAGGACGGCGCGCGCAAGCCTCCCCATCTGCCGACCGGGCCGTCTGGCACCGGGCCGTCGATCACCTTCGCCCGCAGCGGACTCACCGTCCGTTGGTCGCCCGACTACCGCAGCATTCTCGAGCTGGCCGAAGCCTGCGACGTACCAACGCGTTTCGCATGCCGAAGCGGAGTTTGTCACGTTTGCGAGACCGGAGTCGTGGACGGAACGACCACGTATGTTCACTCGCCGCTAGAACCACCCGGTCCGGGAACGGTGCTGATCTGCTCGGCCGCTCCGCAAAGCAATCTCGTACTGGACCTCTAGGGCCTACGAGCTCAGGCAGACCGAAGCCTCAGCCGTGTAGCACAGGAACGTCAGGGTTTCCTGCAGGTACAACTGCACGGTGTCGGCGTCGTGGGAAAGGTAGCCGATCGACACGTCGGTGCCCAGTTGCAGGTCGAAATCGCCGCCGCGGGTGGTGAGCACGAACGCACCGTCGATGGCGGGCGCCCAGATGATGTCGCCGTCGACAAGTCGTCGGATATGTTCGCGGATCGGATAGCCGTGTTCGGTGGTCTCGCTGACTTTGGTGTAGGCGTCAGCCGACAGCAGCACCGAGTACGGGCCGTCGACACCGGCCAGTCGCAGTTCGGACAACGCCTGCGAGATGACGTCGGGAAAGCCGCGGACGTCTGCGGGCAGTTTCAGCGCCGGGTTGCCGCTGGAGCTACGGATGCCGTCGATCGACGCGGCGTCATAGCCTTCGAAAATGGCCCGGTCCTCGACAAATGCCAGCTTTTTGGCGGCGGCCTTGACCGGATCCCAGTCGGAGTCCTGCGATCCGCGTTCGACGTCGTCGATCTCCCCGCGCGACAGGGTAAATGGAACCCGAAGCCGCACAAGCGGTTTGCTGGCACGCAGCTGCGCGATGACACCATCGGTGGGTGCTTGCACGTCGAGCAGGCGCCCAGTGCTGATCGCCGCGGTGACCGGACCGCCCGGCTCGCTGACGTCGACGACGCGGCGTCCCGCAATGTGACGCTTGAAGGTTCGCGTTGCTTCCAATTCTATCTCGGTCCAAGCCCCTTCGGTGATCGGCGCAAGATCGCGGTAGAGGTTATTCATTGCCGGTTCCTTTCAAACTGCCGATCGCCAGTGAACCATTCGCGGGCATGGTAACCACCGCGGGGTCCGCTGCCGGTGAACTCGGCAGCGGCGGTGGATCGTTGAGGAAGTCGACGGTGGGCGAGAAGAACAGTCCGCCGGTCACGGCGGTGGAGAAGTCCAGGATGCGGTCGGTGTTGCCCGGCGGGTCGCCAATGAACATGTTGCGCAACATCTGCTCGGTAACCTCAGGCGTGCGCGAATAGCCGATGAAATACGTACCGAACTCGCCCTTGCCGATCTCACCGAACGGCATGTTGTGCCGCACGATTTTCAGTTCCGTGCCGTCGTCGTCGGTAATGACATTGAGCGCTATGTGAGAGTCACTCGGCTTCACATCGTCGTCGAGCTCGATGTCGTCAAGCTTGGTCCGCCCGATCACGTTCTCCTGGTCGGGCACCGACAGCGATTCCCACGCCGCCATATCGTGCACGTATTTTTGTACGTGCACATAGCACGAGCCGACGAAATCCGGATCCTCGTCGCCGACGGCGGTAGCGGAGACCGCCAGTGCGCCATCGGGGTTTTCGGTCCCGTCGACAAAACCGAGCAGATCGCGATTGTCGAAGAACCGGAAGCCGTGCACTTCGTCGACCACGGTGACCGCACCGGCCATCGACTTGAGAATGCGGTTGGCCAGCTCAAAACAGACGTCCATCGTCTCGGCCCTAATGTGAAACAACAAGTCGCCGGGCGTGGCCGGGGCAGCATGTCGCGGGCCTTCCAGTTCGACGAACGAGTGCAACTCGACCGGCCTGGGACCGGCGAACAACCGGTCCCAGGCGTCAGAGCCGACCGAGGTGATCGCGGACAAGCGTTTGGGCGGTTCGCGAAAGCCAATCGCGCGCACCAGCCCGGCGATGCCTGGCAGCGCATCATGCACGATCTCTTCGCCGCCCTCGTTGATGGTGACCACCAGGAATATCGCAGCCGGCGTCAACGGCTCCAGAACCGGTTGCGGCTGCACCGGGCGATCTGAGGGCACATGTTCGACCCTAACCTGCCCGAAGGCCTCGAAGGATGCCGTGATGAAAAGATGGGGACATGGCGGCCACGGCGCGAGGCTTGTGCGAATTTATCGACGCGTCCCCATCGCCGTTTCACGTGTGTGCCGCCGTGGCGTCGCGGCTGCGCGCAGCCGGCTACTCCGAGCTGGCCGAGGCGGACGAATGGCCGCCGACAGGGAAATTCTTCACAGTACGTGCCGGTTCGTTGGTGGCCTGGGACAGCGGGACCGATGCCGACGGTCGGCCGTTTCGGGTCATCGGCGCTCACACCGACAGCCCTAACCTGCGGGTCAAGCAACACCCCGACCGCGAGGTCACGGGTTGGCAGGTGGTGGCGTTGGAGCCCTACGGGGGCGCCTGGCTGAACTCCTGGCTGGACCGCGACCTGGGCGTCAGCGGTCGCTTGTCGGTGAGCTCGGCGGGTAACGGCCAACACCCTAGTGGCATCGCGCACCGGCTGGTCCGGATCGACGTTCCGATCCTGCGGGTGCCACAGCTGGCCATCCATTTGGCCGAGGACCGCAGGTCGCTGACGCTGGATCCGCAGCGCCACGTCAACGCGGTGTGGGGAGCCGGCGGCGGCACTCGATCGTTCCTTGGCCATGTTGCCGAGCAGGCCGGCATCGATCCCGATGACGTGCTCGGCGCCGACTTGATGACCCACGACCTGACCCCTTCGACGCTGTCGGGCGTTGACGGTCAATTCGTCAGCGCCCCGCGGCTGGATAACCAGGCGTCCTGCTATGCGGGTCTGTCGGCATTACTGGACGCCAGGCCAGGTGAATACCTGCCGGTGCTCGCCCTCTTCGACCATGAGGAGGTCGGGTCGACCTCCGATCACGGCGCCAACTCCGAACTGCTGCTGAGCACCCTGGAACGTATCGTGCTGGCCGGCGGCGGTGGGCGAGAAGACTTCCTGCGGCGGTTGCCCGGATCCATAGTGGCCTCCGCCGACATGGCGCACGCTACCCATCCCAACTACCCAGAACGGCACGAGCCCGGGCACCTCATCGCGATCAACGGCGGCCCGGTGCTCAAGGTGCACCCAAATCTGCGGTACGCCACCGACGGACGCACCGCCGCCGCGTTTGCGCTGGCATGCCGGCAGGCCGGAGTAGCGCTGCAACGCTACGAACACCGCGCCGACCTGCCCTGCGGATCGACGATCGGTCCGATGACGTCGGCGCGGACCGGAATCCCGACCGTCGACGTCGGCGCGCCGCAGCTGGCCATGCATTCAGCGCGGGAACTGATGGGCGCCGGCGACGTCGTCGCCTACGCGGGGGCGCTGCAGGCATTTTTGTCGCCGCGCTGACCCCCGGTCGGCACTCAGCGCTGCGCGACGAAGAGCGGCTCGTAGCGGATCACGTTTTCCACCACCATGCCGCTGCGAGTGCGGACCCGGTCCAGCCCACGGATCTCGAAGGGTCCGTCTGGGCCGGTTCCGCGGCCGACGTAGTGCAAAAAGATCAACTGCTCGTCGGTGGCGGGGCCCGCCACCGTGGCGCTGTCGACAAGTTCAAGCCGCAGATCCGGTGCGGCGGTCAGTAGTTCGGCGATCTTTGCCGTGTACGCCTCGATTCCGCGCACCGGTTCGGAGTTGCCCGGCCAGTAACCGACGATGTCCTCGGCCAGGATGTTCATCCCGCGAGACAGCTCGGGCGCTGCCCAGAACGCCGCCCATAGCTGTGCGCTGAACTTCGGCGTATCTGGATCCATAGCCGTTGCAGGAGCAGCGGATCCGATGTCGGTCATGGTCCCTCCAACTGTCGGGCGCTTCGGTGAGGCGCGTCGATGCCAGCCTGCCGTTGCGCTTCGGGCCTCGCAATTACCTCCGACGTCATCACCGCCAAGACTGTTCGTTGTCTTCAGTGCTGGCCTATGGTCGCTGGTATGACACTCAAGACCGAGATGGTGACGTTCGACTGCAGCGACCCTGCCAAGCTGGCCGGCTGGTGGGCGGAGCATTTCGACGGCGAGACCCAGGAGCTGATTCCCGGTGAGTTCATCGCGGTGATCCGGTCGGAAGGACCACGGCTCGGTTTTCAGAAGGTGGCCGATCCCACGCCCGGTAAAAACCGGGTGCACCTGGATTTCAGCGCGGCTGATGTGGATGCCGAAGTATCTCGGCTCACCGCCGCCGGTGCCAGCGAGGTCGGCAGGCACAGCATCGGCGACAACTTTCGCTGGGTGGTGCTCGCCGACCCCGAGGGCAACGCGTTCTGTGTGGCCGGCGGGCAGTAGCCGACAGGGGCCGCGCTGCTCGTGTCGTCGGTGGCCGCGTGGCCGTCAACCTAGACTGTGGCCGTGACGTCCGCGCCCACTCACGTGATCGACACCGTCGAGCACGCTGCGATGACTCCTGACCAGCCCCAACCGTTCCGCGAACTGGGTCTCAAGGACGACGAATATCAGCGGATCCGCGACATTTTGGTCCGCAGGCCCACCGACGCCGAGCTGGCCATGTATTCGGTGATGTGGAGCGAGCACTGCTCCTACAAGTCATCCAAGGTCCACCTGCGATACTTCGGCGAGACCACCACCGACGACATGCGCGCCGGCATGCTTGCCGGCATCGGGGAGAACGCCGGCGTAGTCGACGTCGGCGACGGCTGGGCGGTCACCTTCAAAGTGGAGTCGCACAACCACCCGTCCTACGTCGAGCCATACCAGGGCGCGGCCACCGGGGTCGGCGGCATCGTCCGCGACATCATGGCGATGGGCGCCCGACCGGTCGCGGTGATGGACCAGTTGCGTTTCGGCGCCGCCGACGCCCCGGATACCCGCCGGGTGCTCGACGGCGTGGTGCGCGGCATCGGCGGCTACGGCAACTCACTGGGCTTGCCCAACATCGGCGGCGAAACCGTCTTCGACCCCTGCTACGCCGGTAATCCGTTGGTCAACGCGCTGTGTGTGGGCGTGCTCCGGCAGGAGGACCTCCATCTGGCGTTCGCGTCGGGCGCGGGCAACAAGATCATCTTGTTCGGTGCGCGGACCGGCCTCGACGGGATCGGCGGCGTGTCGGTGTTGGCGTCGGAAACGTTCGGCGGCGACGAGTCCGGGTCGGGCCGAAAAAAACTTCCGTCGGTCCAAGTCGGCGATCCGTTCATGGAAAAGGTGCTCATCGAGTGCTGCCTGGAGCTCTACGCGGCCGGCCTGGTGATCGGCATTCAGGACCTCGGCGGCGCTGGAATAGCTTGTGCGACATCGGAGCTAGCATCGGCCGGTGACGGCGGCATGGTGGTCGAACTGGACACCGTTCCGCTCCGCACGAAGAACATGACCCCGGCCGAGGTGCTCTGCAGTGAGTCGCAGGAGCGGATGTGCGCAGTGGTCGCGCCGGAGAACGTAAACGCCTTTATGGCGGTGTGCCGCAAATGGGAGGTGTTGGCCACCACCATCGGCGAGGTCACCGAGGAAGACCGGTTACGGATCACCTGGCACGGCGACACCGTCGTCGACGTACCCCCGCGCACGGTGGCCCACGAGGGCCCGGTATACCAGCGCCCGGTCGCTCGCCCCGAATCGCAGGATGCACTCAACGCCGACCGCTCCGCCAAGCTGCCGCGGCCCGCAACCGGCGACGAGCTGCGCGCGACTTTGCTTGCGCTGCTGGGCAGCCCGCATTTATGCAGTCGTGCGTTCATCACCGAGCAGTACGACCGCTATGTGCGCGGCAACACCGTGCTGGCCGAGTACGCCGACGGCGGCATGTTGCGCGTCGACGAGGCGACGGGCCGCGGTATCGCGGTGTCGACCGACGCGTCAGGCCGCTACACGCTGCTGGATCCCTACACCGGCGCCCAACTGGCACTGGCCGAGGCGTACCGCAACGTCGCCGTCACCGGTGCCACCCCGGTCGCGGTAACCAATTGTCTGAACTTCGGTTCACCCGAGGATCCCGGAGTGATGTGGCAATTCGCCCAAGCGGTGCGCGGATTGGCGGACGGCTGTGCAGCACTGGGGATTCCGGTGACCGGCGGCAATGTCAGCTTCTACAACCAGACTGGGTCGACGGCGATCTTGCCCACCCCGGTGGTGGGTGTGTTGGGTGTCATCGATGATGTCACCCGGCGCATCCCGACGGCGATGGGCACCGAGCCGGGGGAGACGCTGATACTGCTCGGCGAGACTCGCGACGAATTCGACGGGTCGATCTGGGCGCAGGTCTCCGCTGAGCATCTGGGTGGACTTCCGCCCGCGGTGGACCTGGCTCGTGAGCGCCTGCTGGCCGATGTGTTGAACGCAGCCTCCCGCGACGGCCTGGTGTCTGCCGCTCACGACCTCTCCGAAGGCGGCCTGGCGCAGGCCATCGTGGAATCGGCACTCGCTGGTGAAACAGGTTGTCGGATCGTACTTCCCGAGAAAGCCGATCCCTTTGTCATGTTGTTCTCCGAATCGTCGGGCCGAGCGCTGGTCGCCGTCCCCCGCACCGAAGAGAGTCGGTTTCGCGCGATGTGTGAGGCGCGGGGACTGCCGGCCACCCGCATCGGTGTCGTCGATCAACATTCGGACTCGGTGGAAGTCCAGCGTTTGTTCACCGTGTCGCTGACCGAACTGCGCAGCACATCCGAAGGAGTGCTCGCGGCGCTGCTTCGATGAGGGCCGACTCCGAAAGACGTCTGGCCGGGAGCACGCACTCCGGCAAGGTCACAGCCGAGGCGGTCAGCGCTGCGGCCGAAACCCACAATCGGCATCCGCTCTTGGTGTGGGCGTGGAGCCTGCTGCGGCTGAAATTCGTCGGGGTGGCGTTGGGTGCCGTGTTCTTCTGCCTGTCGCTGACGCCGTCGCTGCTGCCGCGGAGTTGGTTGTTCCAGGGGCTGATCGGCGGTATCAACGCGGCCTTCGGCTACGGCTTGGGTGTGTTGATCGGCAAGACCACCTACCGGGTGGTGCTGCGGAACGCCCGCTGGTGGCCGCCCCCCGCGACGGTGCTGTTCTGGATGAAGGCGGCGGTCGTCGCAATCGCGCCGACGGCGTGTGTGCTGATGCTGATCCCGGCGGCCTCCTGGCAGCGTCAAGTGTCCGCGCTGATGGGCATCGAAGGTCCGACGACCGCGGGTTACTTGCGCACGCTGATCGTCGCGATTCTTGTCGGCGCACTGCTGGTGTCCACGTTCAGGGTGCTCATCGACGCCGTCAAGCTACTGGCCCGAATGCTGATCCGGCGGTGGCATCTGCACGACGAGGTGGCGCTGTTCATCGGCACGGCGATCGTCGTGGCGCTGCTGATCACCTTGATCAACGGTGTCCTTGTCCGTGGGTTTTTCGTCGCGGCCAACGCGCTCTCCCAGCCTCAGGACGCCGCGACCGCCGCTGGCCTGTCACGACCGTTGCTTCCCGAAAAGTCCGGCAGCCCAGCATCGTTGGCGCCGTGGAGCTCACTAGGATATCGGGGCCGCGAATTCGTCGCGACGGGTCCGCACGCAGCCGAACTGACCCGGCTCAACGGCAGGCCCGCCAAGGAGCCCATCCGCGTGTACGCCGGGCTGCACACCGCTCCCGACGACCAGGGCCGGCTGGCCGTGCTGGTCGGAGAACTCGAGCGCACCGGCGCATTCACCCGCAAGGTATTGGTCATCGCGCCGACGACCGGCACCGGCTGGATCGACCCGGTCGCGGCCCGCGCGCTGGAGATGATCTACAACGGCGACACCGCGATCGTCGGTCTGCAGTACTCCTATCTGCCGAGTTGGATCTCGTTTCTGGCGGACCGGCAGAAGTCGATGGACTCCGGCCGAATGCTGATCGACACCGTCCACGGCCGTTGGCAACAACTGCCGCCAGACCACCGGCCGAAGTTGTTGCTCTACGGCGAAAGCCTGGGCTCGATGGCCGGGCAGGCTGCCTTCGGGTGGCTGCCCGACATCGGTCGGATGGGCTTCGACGCGGTGCTGTGGGTAGGGCCACCTCAAGCGAGTCCGCTATGGCATGCGCTGATCGTGCGGCGTGACCCCGGCAGCCCGGAGGTCCAGCCTCGGTACGACAACGGGCGAACCGTGCGGTTCTCCGAAGCCAATACTCCCGCGGACGTCAGTGCGCTGGCAGCGCCGCCATGGGTGGGCACTCGAGTTCTGTTCCTGCAGCACCCATCCGACCCGGTCGTCTGGTGGACGCCCGATCTGCTGTCCGAGCGGCCCGAGTGGCTCACCGAACCCCGTGGCCAGGACCGCACCGCGTTGATGCACTGGTATCCGGTCGTCACCTTCTGGCAAGTCAGTGCTGACCTAACTAACGCCGAGGGCGTGCCCGGCGGGCACGGCCACAACTACAGCAACGACATTTTGGACGGCTGGGTCGCGGTAGCCCCGCCGGACGGCTGGACAGCCGCCGACACCGAACGCATCCGTACCGCGCTGCAAACAGGCTAGAACTCATGCAGCACAATGACTTCCGCTGTGCGCGGGCACTTGGTCTGGCCGCCGGGCTGGTCGGCTGGAGCTTTGTCGTTCCACGGATACCGCTGGGGTGGCGATTGCCGATGCAGACCGGCGTCGGCGGGCTGCTGGTCTTGGTGACGCGGCCGGCACTGGGGCTTCGACCGCCACGGCTGTGGGCCGGTCTGCGGCTGGGGCTGGCCACCGGATCGGCAGCAGCAAGTGCTGTTCTGGCAGCGACATCCATTCCAGGCGTGCGGCTTTCGATGATCGGACGACAACTGCCGGCTCCGGCGTGGGCCTGGCTGGCCGTGCAGATACCCCTGGGTACGGTGTGGGGTGAGGAGGCGGCATTCCGGGCGGCGTTAGCCAGGGTGGCCGCGCGCGCTTACGGCGTCCCCGGTGCCCGCCTGCTGCAGGCCGCCGCGTTCGGTCTGTCCCACATCCTCGACGCCCGCGCGACCGGTGACCCGGTATTGCCCACGGTGTTGGCCACCGGTGGTGCGGGCTGGGTATTCGGTTGGCTGGCGGACCGTTCCGGCAGCCTTTGCGCGCCGATGCTGGCGCATTTGGCTATCAATGAGGCCGCCGCGGCGGCCGCATTGAGCATCCAGCGGCGGTCTCGCGCTAGTCGGCAGTAGTTGGCACGTCGCGGCTGTCGGCTACCAGATCGTGCGGCTCGCTGCTTGTGTCGTCGATGCCGAGGCTGATGATGCGCCGCGGAGTGATCCGAATGATCGCGGTATCGATCTCACTGTCGCCTGACTCGGCTTGTTCGGCGGTGCCTCTGATCTCCAAACAACGCACCCGCCACGGGTTGCGCGACGCGATGTCGTCAATCACCAAAGCGACGGTGTTGTTGGATGCCACATTGCGGAACTTGCGGCTTTTCGACATCCGGTAGCCGCGGATATCGATGGTGCCTAGATCGCCGTTGTAGGTGAAGCCGACCGGATTGTTCTGCAGTGTGCCGTCCGGTTGGATGGTGGCCAGCCGGGCGAGGTCGGCGGCCTTCATGAACTCGATTTCGCGTGGTTTGAACGACATACATCCACGCTAGAGCCTCAACTTCGATTGAGGTCAAGGGTGACAGGCGACAGTCTCATGTGGATGCGGTGGCCTGCGTGGTGACGGACGGGCCAATCCACTCCCGCAAGAATCGTCGTAGTTCGCCACCCCGTCGTGCGGGGCGCCCGGGGTCCACGATCAGTGATTGCAGCATCCGTAGCATGACCTCGACAAGCTCGTCCAACTTACCGTTAGTGAAACCCGTTGCATTCCAGTTAACGTCGAACCGCTGCAACATCGAGCGGCCGAACGAAATCGCCATGTCGGAGGTCACCCCGGCGGTGAAGGCGCTCGCCTTGCCTGGTTGGAAAACCAGGCTGAGGTATTTGTCGTTCGCAAGTTGCTCAAATGTGTAGGCGATGCCTTCTACGACAGCTTCTGTTGGGTCGGTGATCGAACACAGATGGGCGGCAAGCCGATTGAGGAATCCGTCAACACAGGACAGGGCAGTGGCGGCCAAGAGCGCCTCGTGGGTCGGAAAATAGCGATAAATCGTCTGACGTGTCACGCCGAGTGACTGAGCGACCTCGGACACGCTGACGGTCCCGCGTTCGTCGATGGCGCTTCCTGTCGCGGCGATGATGCGGGCGATCGCTTCATCGTCATCAGCCGGGATGTCTCCTGACCAGCCGTGTCGCCGCATTGTGTGATCGTCGCACAGTAGACGTGCCCTTGACAATACAGATGATAGTGATTGTATGGTCAATCGGGCGACTAGGAGAAAAGAGGTGGTGACGACGATCAACCGTCCTGTCAGCGGCACCGACGAGGTATTGACGCGGCGAGGCTTGCGTCATGCTCTGGATAAAACGACGGACCTTGCTGACCACGAACTGAGGGTGCCGCTGCACTATTACCGCGATCCAAAGATCACTGAGATTGAGGAATCGCAAATTTTGCGCAGGGTGCCATTGGCCATCGTGCCGTCGGCGCAGGTGTCAGAAGAAAATGACTACGTGGTTCGCTCCGTGCTTGGCGCTTCACTATTGGTGACCCGCGACCGCTCTACAGCTAGCCACGTCTTCCTCAACTACTGCCGCCACCGTGGCGCAATGCCCGCCTGCGGCTCTGGCAACGCCTCACGGTTCGTCTGTCCGTATCACGCCTGGACGTACAAGAACACCGGAGACCTGTTCAGGATCCCCGGCCAGGCTGGCTTCGATTCCATCGACACCAAGGACTACGGATTGGTCGAACTGCCCTCAGATGAGCGTCACGGGTTTATCTGGGCAGTGCTGACCGCCGACGCGACGATCAACCTCGACGCCCATCTCGGCGCGCTTGGTGGCGAATTGGCGCTGTGGAACTACGAGTCCTACGGCTATCACACCGAGCGCGAATTCAAGGCCGACGTCTCATGGAAGGGTGCGCTGGAAGCGTTCGCCGAGGGATACCACTTCCCCTACGTCCATGGCGAAAGCTTGATCGGACAGAACACCTTCGCCAACACGATGGTCTATGACGAGTTCGGCAAGCACCACCGGATCGGCTTTCCGTTTACCTGGATCACCAACCTGGAAACCGACCCCACCGCATCCCTGGAACCGTTGGCGAATATGGGAGTGATCTACTGGGTGTATCCGAACCTCATTCTCGCCAATAGCCCCGTCGGCGTGGAAATCATCGACATGCTGCCCGATGGCGAGCCGACCCGTTGCACGGTTCGGCACAGCTGGATGGGACGAGTCCCTGCCACGACCGATGACATGAGGGCCGGATACGACGCAGTCTTCGAAGGGGTACATGCCGCTGTCCGGGACGAAGACTTTGCCATCCTCCCGCAGTGCGGCGAAGGCGTCAGGCATGGCCAACATGACCATATGATCATTGGGCGCAACGAGATTGGCGTCCAGCACATGATCAAGGTATTCGCGCAAGAACTGGGCGTGGCCCTCCAATAGCGTCGTCGTGTCGGAGAACGGGCAACTCTGAGACCCTAAGGTATGGCCGCCCGTCACAGCGCCGATCCGGTGAAGACCCGCGACGCGGTCCGGGTCGTTGCGGACTGGTTGCGCGACGACACCCGCCCGGTCCCGAGCCGCGCGGATCTGGCGGCCGCGGTTCGGCTCACCGCCCGAACGTTGGCGGTACAAGCGCCCGGCGCCAGCGTCGAGGTCCGGATTCCGCCGTTTGTTGCGGTGCAGTGCGTTTCCGGACCGAGGCATACCCGAGGCACCCCGCCCAATGTGGTCGAGACCGATCCCCGGACGTGGCTGCTGCTGGCCACCGGACTGCTGCGGGTGGCCGATGCCAACGCGACCGGGGCGATGCAGCTGTCGGGTGCACGCGCTGCTGAGATCCAGACGTGGCTGCCGCTGGTGCGCTTGAGGGAGTGAATTAAGGCACACGTGACAGCTGGGACTGGTGTGGCGAACGATTCGAAACCGCAGCTCAACGGGCCCGCGGCGGGCTAGATAAACCTCGCAACACGCTGTTCGGATTCGGCTGCCCGGCGGCGGTCACCGTAGACTGCGTGGTGTCACCAACCGCCTCCCAGGGAGCCGCCGCACCGTGACCGTCCACCAGCCAGTGCCCGCAGGAAACCTAGAAAACCCGCCCGGCGAAGAATGCGGTGTATTCGGCGTGTGGGCGCCCGGCGAAGAAGTCGCCAAACTCACCTACTACGGGCTCTATGCGTTACAGCACCGAGGTCAGGAGGCCGCCGGCATCGCCGTGGCCGATGGATCACAGGTGCTGGTCTTCAAGGACCTGGGCCTCGTCAGTCAGGTTTTCGACGAGCAGACGCTGGCGGCGATGGAGGGGCACGTCGCGATCGGGCATTGCCGGTACTCCACCAGTGGCCAAACCACGTGGGAGAACGCACAACCGGTGTTCCGCAACACCGCGGCCGGCACCGGGGTGGCCTTGGGACACAACGGCAACCTGGTGAACAGCAGCGAGCTTGTCGCCCGTGCCCGTGCCGCGGGATTGGTCAACACCAGGGTTCCCGGCACAGCGACCACCGACTCCGACATGTTGGGCGCGTTGTTGGCCCATGGGGCGGCAGACTCCAGCTTGGAGCAGGCGGCGCTGGAACTGCTGCCGACGGTGCGCGGCGCGTTCTGCCTGTCGTTCATGGACGAGAACACCCTCTACGCTGCCCGCGACCCGCATGGAGTGCGGCCGCTGTCGCTCGGCCGGCTGGACCGCGGCTGGGTGGTGGCCTCCGAAACCGCCGCGCTCGACATCGTCGGCGCGTCGTTCGTGCGCGACATCGAGCCGGGTGAACTGCTGGCCATCGACGCCGACGGGGTCCGGTCGAGCCGGTTCGCCAACCCGAACCCGAAGGGTTGCATCTTCGAATACGTCTACCTGGCCCGGCCCGACAGCACGATCGCCGGCCGGTCGGTGCACGGCGCCCGACTCGAGATCGGTCGTCGGCTGGCCCGGGAATGCCCAATCGACGCGGACTTGGTGATCGGTGTCCCGGAATCCGGCACGCCGGCCGCGGTCGGCTACGCGCAGGAAGCCGGCATCCCTTACGGGCAAGGCCTGATGAAGAACGCCTACGTAGGCCGCACTTTCATTCAACCTTCGCAAACGATCCGTCAGCTTGGAATCCGGCTGAAGCTAAACCCACTCAAGGAAGTCATCCGCGGCAAGCGGCTCATCGTCGTCGACGACTCGATCGTGCGGGGCAACACTCAGCGCGCTCTGGTCAGGATGCTGCGGGAGGCCGGTGCCGTTGAGGTGCACGTGCGCATCGCATCGCCGCCGGTGAAATGGCCGTGCTTCTACGGAATCGATTTTCCCTCGGCGGCTGAGTTGATCGCGAACGCCGTGGAAGACGAGGACGAGATGCTCGAAGCGGTGCGGCACGCCATCAACGCCGACACGCTCGGCTACATCTCGTTGCGGGGTCTGATCGCTGCCACCGAACAACCCGCCTCGCGGCTGTGCTCAGCCTGCTTTGAGGGCAAATACCCGATCGAGCTGCCCAGCGAGACTGCACTGGGCAAGAACGTCGTCGAGCACATGCTCGCCACCGCGGCCGCAGCGCAGGCCGCCGACGTCGCCGGTCGCGAAATCTCCCCGGAGGCGGAGCAGGCCGCCGTGCTGCGCCATCCCTAGCGGTACCGATACCTGGTTGGGCGCCGACCGGTAGCCTTTATCGACGATGGCCGACCTGACAAAGAACTCCGGAAAAGACCCGGGCGTCAGCTATGCATCCGCCGGAGTGGATATTGAAGCCGGGGAGCGCGCTGTCGAATTGTTCAAGCCGCTGGCTTCCAAAGCCACCAGACCCGAAGTGCGCAGCAAGATCGGTGGATTTGCCGGGCTGTTCGCGCTGCGCAGCGATTACCGCGAACCGCTGATCGCGGCATCCAGCGATGGGGTGGGCACCAAACTCGCAGTCGCCCAGGCGATGGACAAGCACGACACGGTCGGCCTGGACCTGGTGGCGATGGTGGTCGACGATCTGGTGGTGTGCGGCGCCGAGCCGCTGTTCCTGCTGGACTACATCGCCTTGGGCCGTATCGTGCCCGAACGGCTCAACGCGATCGTCGGGGGCATCGCCGACGGGTGCATTCGCGCGGGTTGCGCGCT
Source organism: uncultured Actinomycetota bacterium (assembly GCA_963838755.1). GTDB lineage: Bacteria > Actinomycetota > Actinomycetes > Mycobacteriales > Mycobacteriaceae > Mycobacterium. Next base: position 252,783 of record CAWISO010000032.1, read on the forward strand.
GCTGGGCGGCGAAACTGCCGAGCACCCCGGTCTCATCGAGCCCGATCACTACGACATCTCGGCCACCGGCGTCGGGGTGGTTGAAGCCGACGACGTGCTCGGCCCCGATCGCGTCAAGCCCGGCGACGTCATCATCGCGATGGGGTCATCGGGTCTGCATTCCAACGGATACTCGCTGGCCCGCAAGGTTCTGCTGGAGATCGACCGGGGGAATTTAGCCGGCTACGTCGAGGAGTTCGGCCGCACGCTGGGCGAAGAGCTGCTCGAGCCGACGATCATCTACGCCAAGGACTGTCTGGCGCTGGCCGCCGAGACCCAAGTCCGGACTTTCTGCCACGTCACCGGTGGCGGTCTGGCGGGCAACCTGGAACGCGTCATCCCGAACGGGCTGGTGGCAGAGGTCGATCGCGGCACCTGGACGCCGGCTCCGGTGTTCGCGATGATCGCTCAGCGCGGCCGCGTCTCACGCTCTGAGATGGAGAAGACGTTCAACATGGGTGTCGGGATGATCGCCGTCGTAGCACCGGAAGACACCGATCGGGCCCTGGCAATTCTGACCGCCCGGCATTTGGACTGCTGGGTGCTGGGCGCAATTAACAAGGGCACAAAAGAAGGCCCGCGAGCCGAGCTCGTCGGGCAGCACCCCCGGTTTTAGCGCCGCCAGTCGTCTTCGTCACTCCAGGAGCTAGCCCCGTCGTCGCCATCCAGCTGATCGGCATCGTCATCGCCCGACCCGGACAGCTCGCGCCGCAGCCGCTCGAAATCGGTCTGCGGTGAGCTGTACTTAAGTTCTCGAGCAACCTTGGTCTGCTTCGCCTTAGCCCGGCCGCGGCCCATGGGGGAACCCCCTCGCGCAATAACGGAGCGGCCCAACAAGTAGGCGGCTCCGATCTTTTGTCTTTATTGTCCTGGCGACAGTTTACCGTGCCCGGTGGTTGCGTGCTGGTGCGCCCTGCAGGTTGCGACGACGTTTATCGCGCCGTTCCTCGCAATCGTTCGACGGCCATCCGCCCGGCGCCCGGCTCGTCAAGGGGCGGCAGCGAATCGGCGTCGATGACTGCGGGTGCCTGCCCGTCGCCGCCAGTGACCAGATTGGTGTCGACGGGTACCCCCCGCTTGATAAGCGCCAGCGCGACCGTGCCCAGATCGACGTGATCGACCACGGTCCCCAGCCTGCCCACCGCGCGGCCATTGGCCAGCACTGCGTCGCCGGTAGCGGGCCGGTCCACCGATCCGTCGAGGTGTAACAACACCAGCATGCGCGGCGGTTTGCCGAGGTTGTGCACACGCGCGACGGTCTCCTGACCGCGATAGCAGCCTTTGTCCAGGTGAACGGCTGCCTGCCCCGGACCGCCGATCCAACCCACCTCGTGCGGAATCGTGCGTTGGTCAGTGTCGACACCGAGTCGGGGTCGCACCGCTGCCACTCGGTGGGCTTCATAGGTCCACACCCCGGCCGGGCGCAGCCCGGCGTGCGTCAAACGGCGCTGCAGATCGGCGGACTCGCGGCGATCGATTACAACGTCGAGGTCCAATTGGCCGTCGCGCGCCCCGGTCATCCGACGCACGAAGCCACCGGCCAACGGCACTGCCGTCATCTCGGCGGGTAAAGCCGGGATGCCCAGCGCCTCGAGCACGGGCGGCTCAGCCAGCCGCGGTCCCAGCAGCGACAGCACCGCCAGATCGGCCGGGCCGACGGTCACATCTGACCAAAACACCATCTTGCGCAGATAGTCCAGCAGCGGCCCGCCCCGCCACGGCTCGGTGTCGAGATAGGTAATGCCGCCCAGTTCGGTTTGGATCCAGTGGTCTTCGACCCGGCCTTGCCCGTCCAGGCTGAGGTTTTGCGTGCTCGCGCCGTCAAGAAGCTCGCTGACATGCTGGGTCGAAATGCTGTGCAGCCAGGTCTGCCGGTCGCCACCGGCCAGCGTCAGTGCGCATCGGTGCGAGCGGTCGATGACCACGCCGTCGGTTTCGGCGGCGCGCTGCTCACCCAGCGGATCGCCGTAATGCCAGATCGCGCCGGCGTCGGGCCCGGTATCGGGGGCGGGAACAGCAGACACACACCAACTCTACGGGCCTGTGGCTATCGGTCTTTTTCGTGGCTACCCGTCCCCCGCAAGCGGGTGGGGTCCCCGCGAAGCTGGGGAGTTCCCGCAACGCCCGGCTTCGCCGCACTTGTCATCGCCACTAGGCTTCTGGTCCATGACAGACCAGCCGGGTGTGGTCGTCACGCTCGACGGCAAGGTACATCCGCCGGGTATGCCACTGCTGTTCGCCGACGACCTCGCCGCGATCCGCGGCGACGGCGTCTTCGAAACACTGCTGGTCCGCGATGGCGGCGCGTGCCTGGTTGAGGCGCATCTGGGCCGGCTGGGCCACTCGGCCAAATTGCTGGACCTGCCGGAGCCGGATCTGCCGAGCTGGCGACATGCGATCATTCTGGCAACGCAGCGGTGGGCGGCGGACACCGCCGATGAGGGTGCGATGCGCTTGGTCTACAGCCGCGGCCGCGAACGCGGCTCGGCGCCCACCGCCTACGTGACGGTCAGCCCGGTGGCGGACCGGGTAGCGGCCGTCCGTCGTGACGGGGTGGCCGCGGTGACGTTGCCCCGTGAGCTGCCCGCGACCGGTGTCGAGGCGATGCCGTGGCTTCTGCCCGGCGCCAAGACGCTCTCCTACGCCATCAACATGGCCGCGCTGCGGCATGCCGCCCGGCAGGGAGCCGGTGACGTGATTTTCGTCAGCTCCGACGGCTACGTTCTGGAAGGCCCCCGTTCGACCGTGGTGATCGCCGCCGTCGGCGGTAGCCCGTGCCTGTTTACTCCGCCGCCGTGGTATCCGATCCTGCGTGGGACGACGCAGCAGGCGCTGTTCGAGGTAGCTCGTGCCAAGGGTTACGATTGTGACTACCGGGCCCTGCGTGTCGCTGATCTTTTTGCTGCGCAAGGAGTTTGGTTGGTGTCGAGTATGACGCTGGCCGCCCGGGTTCATACCCTCGACGGGCGGGCCTTGCCTCGCGCTCGGATGGCGGCCGAATTCGCCGAACTGGTCGACGCCGCCGTCATTAGCGATCGCTGAATTCAGTTGTCTCCCGTGGCGTGGAGCGGGTACGGTCGGCCGTACACAGGGAAGGAGGTGGTCCGCGAAATTGATAGCTCAACGGACATGTGAGGTGGCTGCACGCTAGCTGCACCGGGCGAGGAATCACCTGCGCGCGCTGGCGAATTCCCCGCAGCCACCCGGCCCCCGAGCCTCCGGTCTGTCCAACCAGGAACTACGGCTCGGGGGCTGTCCATTTCCAGGGTCGACCCGCCAAGCCGAACACCCTCTGCGGCAACCGATATGCGGCTGCCCGGGTATGACGGGTACGAGAATGGCTCGCAGGCCGCCGTTACGGCGTGATCTTGGCAGCCATCTGATCGGCGATCCTGCCGCCTTCGGTGGTGATGGTTTGACCGCACGCATGCACCTCGATGACCAAGCTGGATACCGCATTCAGTACGTGCTGGCAGACGTGACCGTTAGCGCCTGCCTCGGTACGCCGCTGCACAATCCTCGGCGGAGCGCCATTGAAGTCCCCGAAGGTCCACGTGGTTGTCTGGTTACCGTTTACCGCCGTCACAGTTTGGCCTGCGCATGCGTTCCAGTCGCCCGTGGACTTCCTGACGAACGCGTGAGCGCTTTCAACGGAGGAAAACTGGACCGCGGCTTGATAAACCCGGTGGGGAGGATTGGAGGAGTGCAACCCCTGGCCGCGCACCGCGGTGAAACCGCCCCCCTGATACACCGACGCCTGGATGACGTCGAAGGCACCGGTGCAGGCCGCGTTCGACAGCGTTCCAGGTGCGGTGAGCATCTGCGAGGTTTGATTTGCGGGTTGCATGTTCGCACCCATGATGGTGCTGACGTCTGCAGCGCCGAGCAGAATCGAGCCGAGGTCGACGGGAGGTGGGCCAGCGGCCGGGGCTGGTCCAGCGGCCGGCGCCGAAGATGGCGCCGGGCTTTGCTTTTGGCTGAAGATCAGCACAGCTGCCACGACAGCGATGACCACCGCCAGTACTGCACCACCGGCGATCAGCAACCGCTTGCGGGATGGCGGCGCGGTGTCCGCATCGTCGTCACCCGACGGGACGCTCGGCCGGGTCGACGGCTGGGACTGGGGACCGGCCGACGGCGGGGCGCTTGCCGGGGGACGGGACGGCTGGGGTTTCGCAGCGGCCGCGGCCGCGGGCGGGGTAGCCGCAGCGGCCGGGTGTTCGGGTTGCGGTCGCGACGCGGGTGTGGCTGGCGCGACGGCCGTCGCTTCGACTGCACTCAGCAGGTCATCGATTTCGGTGCGGGTGCGATAGGTGACGTCGCTTCGGTCGCGCAGCATTCGCAGCAGCCGGGCGATGTCGTTGCGAGCAGCGGGATCGTCGCCATCCTCTTCGAGCCCGGATTTGAGTTCGGTCAGCAAATGGGTTTGCTGAAGCGGGTCGAGGGCTTGCTCGGTGAGAGTGCCGCTGAGCCGCATGAGGTACGCGAACGGCACCGGCGGCTCGTCGGGTAGCGGCGAGGGCAGCGGCGGCTGCTGGGCCGCGAGTTGGTGTACAGCGGTGACGAGTTGAATACCGGTGTCCACGGTTGGGTTCTGGTAGTCGATAACCTGCAGCGCCGCAAGGGGATTGGCCCGCATGCTGTCGACTGGACCGATCCGGACCGGAAGGATCGGCCGGTTCAGCGCCTGGGCATAGCGCCACTCGGCCGCACAGGGCTTGGACTCCAGCGAGTGATTCGACAACGCTACGACGAATACCTCGCAAGCGCGGATCTGCTCGAGAATCTCGTTCCACCAAGCTTCGCCGCCGCCTAGGTCTTCATCGAACCAAACCTGCTGGCGGGCCCGCCGAAGCGCGGTCGCCAAAGGCTCGATGAGCGATCTGTCTTGGCTCGAGTAGCTGACAAAGAGTCCCACGGCACTCTCCCCCTCATGCGCGGGGTGAACAGGGCAAGTTGCGTTGCGACGATAGCGCATGCTCGCGCGGGTTGGGGTCACAATCGGGGCTAGCAGCCGACGGCTGCTAGCCGGCAAACCGCGAGAGCCGCGCCGACAAATGCGGGACCAGTCCGCCGTCGGCGTCCACTCGCTCCTCGACGTAGGCCAGGTCGCCACCCTCGACGATGCCGTAGAGCCGTTTTGCCCCACCGACGAGCACGCCCGACCGGCTGCGGGCCAGGGCATCGGTGACCAATTCCCACGACGACTGGTTGAGCGGTCGCCCGTAAAACAGCTCGACGTAACCGTCGGAGTGCGCCAGCAGCAACTCAATTGCCTGCGATTCCGTCGGGTCGTGCGGATCGTTCACGAAGCGCCAGTAGCCGGTTTCCCGCAAGTCAGGTCCGCGGTAGTCGCCCGAGTCGGTAAGCCGCCACGACCGGGCCTCCCAATTCAGGTAGTCGCCGCCGTCGTGCGAGACCACGATCTGCTGCCCGAACCGGTAGTCGCCATCAGCTCCGCGGCCTTCTCCTTGGCCACGCCACACCCCGACCAGTGGGAGCAGCGCCAGCAGGGCATCGTGCAGGTTGGCGCCTTCGCGCAGATTCGCGGTGTCGGCGGGGATGGGCAGGTCGTCGAAGACTGGGATATTGCGGCCGGCGGTGACTTTGGCGCGTTGGGCGGCTGCGGCTACTGCGCGGTCACCGGAACCGAAGCCTTCAGCTGAGGTCAAGCGCCGCTCTTCACCGCCAGCGGGTGGTACCCCCACCGCATCGCTCCGTCCCCCGCAAGCGGGCGGTCCCCCCACTGCATCGTCGCCGGCGCGGGTCACGACTCGTCGGTGATCAGCCGATACAGCGTGTACAGCGCGAACCACGAAATCAGCACGACCGCCGCGACCAGCATGATCTCGAAGAACAGCACCACGCGGACAAGTCTAGTTCGGCGACGATGCGGGCCTGAATGGGCCCGCTGAGGAGGCGAACAATCTTGCCTAGTTGGACAACGGCGTTGCGGCCGGCCGGGGAGACCGGTCAGGCGACCTTGACGTCGACCTCGTGGACGCCCGCGCCAGACGGCGTCACCACGGCGTCGCCGTTACCGGCCGGGGACAGCGCACGCAGCGTCCAGGATCCCGGTGCGGCGAAAAACCGGAAGTCACCGGTGGCCGACGCGACGACCTCGGCGGTGAACTCGTTGGAGGAGTCGAGCAGCCGCACGAAGGCGCCGCCAACGGCCTGGCCATCAGCGTCGACGACCCGACCGGTGATCACCGTCTCCTTTTCCAAGTCGACGCTGGCGGGCAACGTCTGTCCTTGCTTCGGTGCAGAGCACATATTCAGCTTCCCAACTCGATCGGGGCACCCACCAGGGAGCCGTATTCCGTCCAACTGCCGTCGTAGTTCTTGACGTTTTGGTGTCCGAGCAGCTCTCGCAGCACGAACCAGGTGTGCGACGACCGCTCACCGATGCGGCAATACGCGATGGTCTCCTTGGACCCGTCCAAACCGGCGTCGGCGTACAGCTTGGCCAGGTCATCGTCGGACTTGAAGGTGCCATCCTCGTTGGCGGCCTTGCTCCAGGGCACGTTGATCGCGCCGGGGATGTGGCCGGGCCGCTGGCTTTGCTCCTGCGGCAGATGGGCGGGCGCCAGGATCTTGCCGGAGAACTCGTCGGGGGAGCGCACGTCGACCAGGTTTTTTACGCTGACGGCGGCCAGCACCTCGTCGCGGAATGCGCGGATGGTGTTATCGGGCTGCTTAGCCGTGTAGCTGGTGGCGGGCCGGTTCACCGTCTCGGCCGACAACTGCCGCGCGTCGAGCTCCCACTTCTTGCGGCCACCGTCGAGCAACTTGACGTTCTCGTGGCCGTACAGCTTGAAATACCAGTAGGCGTAGGCCGCGAACCAGTTGTTGTTGCCGCCGTAGAGAATCACGGTGTCGTCGTTGGAGATACCGCGGTCGCTTAGCAGCTTGGAGAACTGCTGAGCGTCGACGAAGTCACGCTTGACCGGGTCTTGCAGATCGCTACGCCAGTCCAGCTTGACCGCGCCAGGGATGTGGCCGCCGTCATAAGCGCTGGTGTCCTCGTCAACCTCGACGAAGACGACGTGTTCGGCGTCGAGATTGCTCTCGGCCCAGTCGGCGGAGACCAGGACGTCGGAGCGTGCCATGTTAGAGATCCTTTCGGTTGCTCAGGAATGAATTAAGCGGCGCCCTGGGTTTGGCCAGTACGTCGTAGACGCGCCACCAGCGGGTAAATCTGGCAGCCCAGGCAAATCCCGAACGCCGCATTCAGGAAAGAAGCCGCCAACGCAAACGCGGTGGCGATGAAACCCAACGTCGGAGCGCCGGCGGCGAAACCGGCGACGCCGATGACCGCGAAAATCAGGCCGACTAGTTGAGCGAACTTCAGCGGTGGCACCGGCTCGCGTTCTTTCACGGGTCCCAGCCGAGGCGCCACGACGTCGGCGAACACTCGGCCGTAGGGATGCTTCCGTGGCCCAGCCAGCGCGCCGATCACGAAGACGACAGCCTGCAGGCCCAAAATGACCGCGGCGGCCAACGTGCTGAACCCGGAGACCACCAGCACGGTCAGCAGTACCGCGGTAGTGATCCAGGCGGAGAATCGGGGTCCGCGAACATCGACCTGGCCGATAGCCTGGCCTTCGAAGTTGGTGCTCGACACGGTGCTACTCCTAGTTGTTTCTGTCGCACGGGAAGGGGGGCAGACCAGAATGGCTGCTCCGAGCGCGGCGCGAGAAGGCGCGGCTACTCAGCAACTACAACAACAGCAGCAACCCGCGATGCGGCACAGATCTACTGCGCGGCGCTTGGTGAGCACAAGCTCAAGCCGGGTTGACACGTCGCACAGCTTACCCAACGTTGAGGTCATCAAGCCAACAGCCGGGAGAGCGCTGAGCGCAGGTCGGCCGCTTTGGGCACGCCCGCTGTTCGATATTGCTGGTGTCCGTGGGCATCGAAGATGAACGTGGTAGGCAACGACAGCACCGAAAGCCGCCGCGCGGCATCTGGATTGGCGTCCATGTCGATCTCCACATGCGCCACCTCACCGAGGTCCTTGCTGACCTGCTCGATCACCTGGCGCACCCCGGCGCACGGCCCGCACCAGGAGGCACTGAAATGCACGACGGTCGGTCCGGTACCGGACAGGCCGAGGTCGCTGGTGTCCACATCGAGACTTGATTCGGGATCGGTGGCCCGGACCTCGCCGGCGCGGCGGGTCAATAGCCAACCGACGACGGCGGCCAGTGCCAGTACTCCCCCAGCCGCCACGATTGCGGTAATCATCTGCGCCGCTCCTCATCGCTGCGTCCCCAGCTTCGCGGGGGCCCCACTGCATCGTCGCTGGCGCGGATCACGGCTGATTAAACCCGTCGAGGGTGACCGTTAATCCCTCGGTGATGCCTTCGATGATCACATCGGAGCCGCGCGCACCCTCGGTTGTCGGCGCCACGCCGAACGGCAGCCTTTGATCAGGCAGCCTGGCGGCGAACGCGGCCAGCACAGCATCGCGCTTGTCGGCGGGGACCTGCTGGTTGGCGGTGTCGGGGCCGGTCAGCACACCGCTGGGAGTGAACACCAAGGTGGCCTTGTCGTTATCGGCTATGGACAGGTCGATGGCGACGCTGACCCGTTTGTCGAAGTGGGCCGATGTCGGGGTGCCGGTGAACACCAGACCGTGGCTGCCAGAGATCCCGGATTCGGTGGTTCCGCCGGTGGCGTTGTTGGTCTCCTGCGGCGGCGCCTCGACCATCAGGTCACGCATGCCCAGGTAGCGGCCGAGATGCAGCGAGTCGATGATGATCCGGCTCTCCAGCCTGCCGACCCGAAGCTTGGCATCGGGTCGGAACAGCCACGTTGCGTCGGTGAGATCGATCGAGTGCATGGTGGCCTCGAGCGTTGCTTCGCCGATCGCCGGGCGGTTGACCGCGGCGGCTTTGATTTCCAGTTCGTTGTAATGCCCGCGCATCGCCTGGGGGATCACCGGAAACCCGAGAATCGCGACGAAGGGATCGAAACCCAGGTGCGCGACATCACGCAGTGTGCGGGCAAGCCGGTACTCCGCGTAGATGGTGGTCCCGAAGTCGACGCCGACCGCTCCGGCGAGCAAGATCACGACGGCCAGCACCGCCGCCGCGGCTCCGACCAGCACCTTATGCATCCGCATATTGTGGCGTACCACTCCCTCTTTGCCGCGCTGAAGACCAGGTAGCACGCTATCGTTGGATAACTGGCCGACGACTACGTACTGACCGCGAGTTTGGGAGACGCCTTTCCCACGACGCTGGAGGGGCTTGCTTGGACTTACTGCTGCTGACCGCGGAGCCGCATCCGGACGTGGTCCTGCCGTCGTTGTCGCTGCTCGCTCACACCGTGCGCGCGGCGCCGGCCGACGTTTCTTCGCTGCTGGAGGCAGGCAACGCCGACATCGTCATCGTCGACGCGCGACTCGACCTGCCGGCAGCGCGCGGTTTATGCCGTTTGCTGGGCTCGACGGGACGGTCGATTCCGACGGTGGTGGTGGTGCACGAGGGCGGGCTGGTGGCCGTCAACGCCGACTGGGGTCTGGACGACGTCCTGCTGCCCACCACTGGGCCTGCCGAGATCGACGCCCGGCTCCGACTACTTGTCGGCCGGCGGGGCAGCCAGCAGGACCAGGAGAGCATCGGCAAGATCAGCCTCGGCGAACTGGTGATCGACGAGAGCACTTACACCGCCCGATTGCGTGGACGTCCGCTCGACCTGACCTACAAGGAATTTGAACTACTGAAATATTTGGCGCAACATGCCGGCCGGGTATTCACCCGCGCCCAGCTGTTGCACGAGGTGTGGGGATACGACTTCTTCGGTGGCACCCGTACCGTCGACGTGCACGTGCGCCGGCTGCGGGCCAAACTCGGCCCGGAGTACGAATCTTTAATCGGGACGGTACGCAACGTGGGCTACAAAGCGGTCCGCCCGGCCCGCGGCCGTCCGCCGATCGGCGAGCAGGGCGGTGTAGGCGGTGCTGACGACAACGAACCTGAGCCAGAACACCACCAAGAACCGCTGGTCGATCCGTTGCGCAGCCAGTGACGTCACCCGAGTGGCGCGCGGCGCTGGACGCGCAGGAGCAGCAGCAGATACGCGAACTGGTCTGGTTGGCCACCGAAATCGATGAGGTGGCGCCCGTCGGTGAGCAAGTCCTACGGGAATTGGCGCATTCACGTACCGGGCACCTGCTGGTCACCGGAGGGCATCCGGACGGCGGCCAGACCATCGTCGGTTATTTGAATCTCGCTTCGCCGCAGGACGACACGTTCGGCATGGCTGAGTTGGTTGTGCACCCGCAAGCCCGCCGACGCGGTGTCGGCGCTGCGATGATCCGCTCTGCCCTGTCCAAAACAGCTGGCCGAAACCGCTTTTGGGCGCATGGAACGCTCGAGTCAGCCCAGGCGACCGCCTCGGCGCTGGGGCTGGTGCCGGTTCGCGAACTCGTCCAGATGCGCCGTTCGCTGCATGACATTGCTGCGCCGGCGGTGCCCGACGGGGTGCGCATCCGGACTTACGCCGGCAGCGCCGACGACGCCGAACTGCTGCGGGTGAACAACGCCGCATTCGCGGCGCATCCAGAGCAGGGCGGCTGGAGCGCAACCGATGTGACCGAGCGGCGCACCGAAGCGTGGTTCGATCCCGAAGGCCTCTTCCTGGCCTTCGACGAGCGGACGGATGCTCTGCTGGGCTTCCATTGGACGAAGGTGCACCCCGAACAGCCCGGCCTGGGTGAGGTCTACGTCGTCGGTGTGGATCCCTCGGCGCAGGGCAGCGGCCTGGGCGCGGTGCTGACGTCGGTGGGCGTCGCGTTTCTTGCGCGGCGGCTGGCCGCGGCGGCCCATCCCACGGTGATGCTGTACGTCGAGTCGGACAACACCGCCGCGCTACGCACCTATCGGCGTCTGGGTTTCGTCCAGCACAGTGTCGACACCGCCTACGCACAGGTCACAGCTGGTACATCCGGCGAGGAAGCAGACGCTCGCTAGAGCTGTTCACCTCGCGTTCACGCGGCGGGTTGCTACCGTCTACGCCCGGCGCATACCTTCGCCGGGTAGTTCGGCAGACCCTGTCGCGAACCTGTGGTACATGGTGTTCTCCAGAAAGCGAGATCGGTGAAGCTCGACCCAGTGGGCGGAATGCTGGTGGCGGCGGTATCGACAGCTGTGATCGCGGGCGCCATGGTGACCGGCTGCGGCAGTGATAGCAACCTGGGAGGCATGTCGCCTCCGACGGGGCCGGTGAACTGCGCCGGGAAAAGTGATCTGACCGCGGAGGGTTCCACCGCTCAGCAGAATGCCATCGCGTTGTTCAATAAGGACTGGGGTCTGCTGTGCGCCGGTAAGACTTTGGCATACAACCCGACCGGGTCCGGCGCGGGACGCGACCAGTTCATCGCCGGCCATGTGGATTTCGCCGGCTCGGACTCACCGCTGAGCCGCGAGCAGATCGATCCGGCAGCGGCGCGCTGCCACGGGCACCCGGCCTGGCATCTGCCGATGGTTTTCGGGCCGGTCGCCATCGCCTATAACCTGGATGGCGTCAAGGATCTGGTGGTCAGTGCCGACGTGTTGGCCAAAATCTTCAGTGGCCGGATCGACAATTGGAGCGACCCAGCGATCGCCGCACTCAACCGCGGGGTGGCGCTGCCCTACCTCAGGATCTCGCCGATCTACCGGTCGGACTCCTCGGGTACCACCGACAACTTTCAGAAGTACCTGGCCGCGGCGGCCCCGAAGAGTTGGATCAGGGGCACCGGCAGCGAGTTTCAGGGCGGGGTCGGTGAGGGCGCGCAGAAGTCCGCCGGCGTCACCCAGGCTGTCCAATCCACTCCGGGTGCGATCGGGTATGTGGAGAAAGGTTTCGCCGATCAAAGCGCTGTTCCCTACGCGCAGATCAACGCCGGCAAGGGAGCGGTAAAGCTCACCGACGATGCGGCCCGCAACGCCATCGACAACGTCACCTTCGCAGGCGTGGGCAATGACTTGAGGCTGGACCTGAACTCGCTCTACAGCACCAAGCAGGCCGGTGCCTACCCGCTGGTCCTGGCCACGTACGAGATCGTCTGCTCCAAGGGTTACGACCCGGCCACCACCGCAGCGGTCAAGTCATTGTTGACGGTGGCCGCGCAAAACGCGCAAGGTGGCCTCTCGGCGGCCGGATATGTTGCGTTGCCGGATAAGTTCAAGCAGCGCTTGGTCGTAGCGATCAATGCAATCCAGTGATCAGCGATTGATGGGAACACGGTGACAACGCCCACTCCAGCCGGTGCCGGTTTCGGTGACGTCGCGGCGTCTTCGCTCGCGCCATCGGCTGCACCCACCCTGCCCTGGGGCCACACCAGGCCCCGGATGGCTGACCGGTTGTTTCGGGCACTGTCGGAAGGCTCGGGTGTCCTGATCGTTGTTCTGGTCGCCGCGATCGGGGTGTTTCTGCTCTGGCGGGCGATGCCGGCATTGGCGCGCGACAAAGAGGACTTCTTCACCTACGGCGGCAACTGGGTCACCACCAACACCGCGGCGATGCATTTCGGCATCTTCAACCTGGTGCGGGTGACGGTGTTCGTGGCTTTGTTTGCGCTGATCCTGGCGATGCCGGTGGCCTTGGGTATTGCGATATTCCTGACTCAGTACTCGCCACGCCGGATCGCGGGACCGCTGGCTCATATGGTCGACTTGCTTGCTGCGGTCCCGTCGATCATCTACGGGGTCTGGGGGCTGTATGTGCTGGCGCCGCGATTACGCCCGATCGCGACTTGGCTCAATGAGCACTTGGGCTGGCTTTTCCTTTTCGCCACCGGCAACGTGTCGGTGGCCGGTGGCGGGACCATCTTCACCGCCGGGATCGTGCTGGCGGTGATGATCCTGCCGATCATCACCGCGGTCACCCGCGAAGTCTTCGTCAAGACGCCGCAGAGCCACATCGAGGCTGCGCTGGCGCTCGGAGCCACCCGCTGGGAAGTGGTCAAGACAACCGTGCTGCCGTTCGGGCGTTCCGGGTACATCAGCGGTGCCATGTTGGGCCTGGGTCGGGCGCTGGGCGAGACCGTCGCGTTGCTCATCATTTTGCGCGGCGCCCAGACGGCGTTCGGCTGGTCGTTGTTCGACGGCGGCTACACCTTCGCGACCAAGATTGCGGCCACCGCCTCGGAATTCAACAACCAATACAAAGCCGGCGCTTACATCGCTGCAGGACTGGTGCTGTTCCTGCTCACTTTCGTGGTCAACGCCACGGCGCGCGCCGCCGTCGCCGGCAAGGGCACTCGATGACGTCGATCTTGGACCGCCCGCTCAAGGCAAGGACATTCACCGGCGTCGGTGTGCGTCGGCGACTGGCCAACGCGGTAGCGACCGTGCTGGTGACGTTATCGGTGCTGGTGGCTTTGGTGCCGCTGATCTGGGTGCTTTATTCGGTGCTGGCCAAGGGTTATAACGTTGTGCAATCCAGTGTGTGGTGGACGCACTCTCAAGCCGACATGACGGCATTTTTGCCCGGAGGCGGCGCCTATCATGCCATCGTCGGCACCCTGATGCAGGGACTGGTGTGCGCGGCCATCGCGATCCCGATTGGCCTATTCGTCGCCATTTATCTGGTCGAATACGGCGGGGGCACCGTGCTGGGCAGGCTGACCACCTTCATGGTGGACATCCTCACCGGAGTGCCGTCGATCGTCGCGGCGCTGTTCATCTATGCGCTGTGCGTCGCCACGCTCGGCTTTCCCCGGTCCGGCTTTGCGGTATCGCTGGCGTTGGTGCTGTTGATGCTGCCAGTGATCGTTCGCGCGACCGAGGAGATGCTGCGCATCGTCCCGATGGACCTGCGCGAGGCCAGCTACGCGTTGGGCGTGCCGAAGTGGAAGACGATAGTCCGCATCGTGATTCCGGCCGGGTTGTCCGGGATCATCACCGGCATCATGTTGGCACTGGCCAGGGTGATGGGGGAGACTGCTCCGCTGCTGATCCTGGTGGGCTATTCGCAGGTGATGAACTTCGACATGTTTTCCGGTTTCATGGGGTCGCTGCCAGGCATGATGTACGACCAGACGTCGGCAGGCGCAGGCGCCAACCCGATTCCCACCGATCGGCTGTGGGGCGCCGCCCTCACGCTCGTCCTGCTGATCGCCGTCATTAATGTGGGGGCCAGGGTCGTCGCGAAAGTCTTTGCGCCCGAGATGCTAGGCAGGAGGCTCAGTGGCTAAGCGGTTGGACCTCAAGGACGTCAACATCTATTACGGCTCGTTCCACGCGGTCGCTGACGTTTCGCTAACGGTGCTGCCGCGCAGCGTGACGGCATTCATCGGCCCGTCGGGCTGCGGCAAGACGACAGTGTTGCGCACGCTGAACCGGATGCACGAAGTCATCCCCGGCGCGCGCATGCACGGCAGCGTGCTGCTCGACGACGACGACATCTACGGCTCCGGTATCGACCCGGTAGGGGTACGTCGCGCGATCGGCATGGTATTCCAGCGGCCAAACCCGTTCCCCACCATGTCGATTCGAGACAACGTGGTGGCTGGGCTGAAGCTGCAGGGCGTGCGCAAACGGAAGCTGCTCGACGACACCGCCGAATACGCGTTGCGGGGCGCCAACCTCTGGGAAGAGGTCAAGGACCGGTTGGACCGTCCCGGCGGTGGATTGTCCGGCGGTCAGCAGCAGCGGCTGTGCATCGCGCGCGCGATTGCCGTGCAGCCCGATGTGCTGCTCATGGACGAGCCGTGCTCGTCGCTGGATCCCATTTCGACGATGGCGATCGAGGATCTGATCGCGGAGTTGAAACAGGACTACACCATCGTCATCGTCACCCACAACATGCAGCAGGCGGCGCGGGTCAGCGACCACACCGCCTTCTTCAACTTGGAGTCCGTCGGCAAGCCCGGCCGACTGGTGGAGATCGATGACACCGAGAAGATCTTCTCCAACCCGACCCAAAAGGCCACCGAGGACTACATCTCCGGGCGTTTTGGCTAGCGAGACTTGGCTACCGCGTCTTCGTCCGGGAACTGACCGGTCGCCTGGAAGATGACCCGCCGCGCCACCTCGACGGCGTGGTCGGCGAACCTCTCGTAGAACCGGCCCAGCAGTGTCACGTCGACGGCCGCGGCGACTCCGTGCTTCCACTCTCGGTCCATCAGCACGCTGAACAGGTGGCGGTGCAGGTCATCCATCGCGTCGTCTTCTTCGCGGATGCGCGCCGCCTTCTCCGGGTCGCGGGACCACAAGACCTCTTGCGCGCTGTTACCCAATTCGACAGCCAATCTGCCCATCTCGGCGAAGTAGCCGTTGACCTCTTCGGGTAGCGCATGCTGTGGATGACGCCGACGGGCGATCTTGGCGACGTGCAGTGCCAGCGCACCCATCCGGTCGATGTCGGCGACCATCTGGATTGCGCTCACGATCGACCGAAGGTCACCGGCGACCGGTGCCTGCAAGGCAAGTAGAACGAAGGCGCTCTCCTCGGCCTTGGTGCTTAATGTTGCGATCTTTTCGTGGTCGGAGATGACCTGCTCGGCCAGCACCAGATCCGCCTGCAGCAGTGCCTGAGTTGCGTGTTCCATCGCGGCACCGGCCAACCCGCACATCTCGCCGAGCCGCTCGGAGAGCTCAGAGAGCTGTTCGTGGTAGGCCGTGCGCATATCGACAGAGTACGTTCTCAACCGCCGAACCGGCATGCATGGGGGTGTGAACTCAGCATGAATGCCGGTATTCGCGGCGAATAGTGCAATGGCTATTCACAGGTGGTGTCGGCGGCGTTGGTGACCGACAAGTCCTCCGGAAGCCTGGCCGGTAGGCCGCTGGTATTACGGTCGATCTGCACGCTGACTGACGACCCGGTCGGTGGGGGAGTGCCGACCGACGAGAAGTCCGGTCCGAGCACCACCTGGACCACCTGTCCAACTCCGGTGACACGCTGCAGCTTTGAGTGCGCGAACGTCGCCGCGACGGTGGCGGCGGCCTGCTCGTTACCCGGTGAGAAGAACACCGTGGTGGCTTTCAGCGAGCTCGGATAGTCGTCTGGCGTCTTGACTTTGAAGCCGCGGTGCTTCAATTGGGTGCTGGCCGTTGCGGCCAGGCCGGACTTGGCGGTCGAGTTCGACACTTGCACGGTGATGCTCTGCGGCGCCGTCGCCACCTCCTGGACCTGCTCGGGATGCGGATCGGCGGGCGGGCTGGTCTGCGGTGCCTTGCTGGTCACCGATTTGGTGGGCGGGCTCGTTGTCGCGTTGAGGTCATTTTCGCCCGGCAGCGGATCGTCGTTGATGATGGCGTTGAACAGCGCTCGCATGTCGGACGTCCGCGGCGGCTCGTCGCCGTTTGCGTCGGTCAGGCCGGTCGGCACGGTGACGAATGTGACGTGGCCAGCCGACATTCCCTGCACCGATTGGCCGAGCTGGACGAGGTCTTTGGTCTGAACGTTGTCGACGTAGCTGTCCTTGATGAACGTGTTCACCACGGTGTTGAGCTTGTTCAGCGAAAAGAAGGTGTCTTTGGAGATCAGCGATCGCAGCAGCGAAGACAAAAACAGCTGCTGGCGTTTGATGCGTCCATAGTCGCCGTTGTTCTCGGTGGTGATGTTGCGGGCTCGCACGTAATTGAGCGCGGTTTTCGAGTCGATGACCTGGTGTCCGGAGTGAGCCAGCACGGTGCCCAGTTCGTAGTCCTTCAGCGGGGTGGTGCTGCACACCTCGACGCCGCCGATCGCGTCGACCATCTTGGCGAAGCCGGCGAAGTCGATAGCGATGAACCGGTTGATGCTCAGGCCGGACAGTTTCTGGATTTCCTTGACCAGGCACTTGGGGCCGCCAAACGCGAACGTCGAGTTCAGCTTGGTCTCGGTGTACACATTTTTGGGGCCCCAGGTTTTGGTATCCGAGTCGTACAGCGGTCCGTACTCGCCGGTGTTGGGGTTCCACGCCTCGCACTGGATGGGGTTGATCGCCAGGTCTCGCGGAAACGACACTGCGACCACGCGTTTACGGTTCGCCGGAATGTTGACCAGCATGATGGTGTCCGACCGGGCGCCGCCGGCGTCCTCGGTATCCCCGGCGCCCATCTCGGCGTTCGCCCCGGCTCGGGAGTCGATGCCGACGATCAAAAAGTCTTCATCACCGTACTGCCCATTCGGGTCGACGATATCCCGCGACTGCGGGTCCAATGCGCTGACGATGTTGAGCCGGTGGTTCTTTGTCGTGCTCCACTGCCAAGCCCCGCCGGTCATAGCCAGCGCCAGCGCCGCGATCGCGGCAATCACAAAGCGTCCGGCTATCAGTAAAGCGCGACGCCTGCGGTGATGTGTTGGCTCGGGATACTCCTGCACTTCGTGGTCGTCGAGGTCAGCTGCACGGTCATTGAGGAGTCCCGCCGGCGCTGGCTTGCCCGACGTTTTCGGCAATACGGTGGTCTGCTCGGTGTCGGGCCTGCCGTGACGGCGCTTACCGCCGCTGAGCTCCAGGTCGGGCATCTCGACGGGATATGCGGTGGAGGCCGACGACGCATAGGCGTCGTACCGGTCGTCCGGGTCGTCATCGGGCTGATGCGGGTCGGCGTCTGGCGCCTCGATGTCGGAGGCCGCGTGACGATGAGTCGGTCGGTCGGTGACCGGGCCGCCAATCTTGGCGATCAGCTCGGCGACGGTGAGCCCGCCGTCGGCGTGGCATCCGCCGCTCTCCCGGAGTTTGTCGGTGACAGGTTCGATCGGCGGCGTCGTCATTGTCGGTGACGGCCATCGATCAGCGACGGCAACACCTGCTAACCCCTGCGAGTGCGCTCCGAACCGCTCCCACGGCGCGGCGCCTCGCGATCCCGGCACCGCCCCGGTTAGCCCTAATTCTTCGTTGTGGAAGTCATTGCGGAAGTCTTCCTCAGCGTCCGACGCACAAGAACCCCCGGAAGTGACATCAGGAGTGGCTTTATCGGCGCCAATGTCGCCGTCACTCATGTCCTACCGGCCTCCGAATCTGATGAGGTGCTCGACCTAATCGTGCGCGTCCATCAGTGCAGCGCTACCGATGGCCGCGCTGCCGATCCGCACCGACCGGGTGGTCGCGTCGTCTTCTTAGCAGTCGTGCCAGCGGTGGTGACACGGACTCGGCCACCGGCGATGCAACAAGTTCCACATGGTACTGAGACATCTGCCGAAACGCGATCTCGGGACCGTCAAGATTCAGCCACCCGAATGCATGATGTCGGCCCCGGCAGGCACCGTGCAGTCATCACGATCGGCCAGCCAGCCGTCCGGCAGCGCGACCCGGGCGGGTGATCCCTGGCGCCCGCGTGGTCCGGTAGCGGTCATCGGGAAAGGCACGCCCGCATCGAGCTTGTCCAGCAAGACGTCAAGCTGGTCGCGGCTTTTGACCAGCGCCAGTGCCCGTCGCAATTCGGATCCGGCGGGGAAGCCGTGCAGGTACCAGGCGATGTGCTTGCGGATATCACGCATGCCCTTGTCCTCACCGAAGTGGGCGGCCAGCAGCTCGCCGTGCCTGCGGATGATGTTGGCGACTTCGCCGAGATTGGGTGGGATGGGCGACGGGCGACCGGTGAACGCCGCCGAGAGCTCGGCGAACAACCAGGGCCGGCCCAGGCAGCCTCGGCCGATGACTACGCCGTCACACCCGGTGACGGCCATCATGGTCAGCGCATCGCTGGACTCGAAGATGTCGCCGTTGCCAAGCACCGGGATCGTGCGCACATGCTGCTTGAGCGCTGCGATCTCTTCCCAATCCGCGGTACCGGAATAACGCTGCGCCGCGGTGCGGGCATGTAATGCGACCGCGGCCGCGCCTTCAGATTCCGCGATCTGGCCGGCGTCGAGATGGGTGGGGTGGGCGTCGTCAATGCCGATCCGGAACTTGACGGTGACGGGGATGTCGGTGCCTTCGGTGCCACGTACGGCCGCCGCGACGATTTGACCGAATAGCCGCCGTTTGAACGGTAGTGCCGCTCCGCCGCCGCGACGGGTGACTTTGGGGACCGGGCAGCCGAAGTTCATGTCGATGTGATCGGCCAGGCCTTCGTCGGCGACCATTCTCACCGCCGCATAGGTGGTGGCCGGGTCGACGGTGTACAGCTGCAGCGACCGCGGAGACTCATCGGCGGAGAACGTCGTCATGTGCATGGTGACCGGATGCCGCTCGACGAGGGCACGCGCGGTCACCATCTCGCAGACATAAAGCCCGCTGACTGTCCCGACGCGTGCTTGTTCGAGCTCGCGGCACAGGGTGCGGAAGGCGACGTTTGTCACGCCGGCCATGGGTGCCAGCACCACCGGGCTGGCCAGCGCGATGGGCCCGATTCGCAACGCGGGCTACCGCCGGCTCAGGGTCAGCTTGCCCTCGGTGTGGTGCAGCTGCCTGGCGGTCATCTTCAGATCGCCCCTGCGGGCCTCCCGCTCGAGCTGGCGCTGCTTGGAGATCTCGAACTTGTCGCAGGCCACCTCCAGCTCCTTGATCAGCACGGCAAGGTCGTCTCGCTCCCGCGCAGCCTGTCCGGAGAAGTCGTCGCGCTCGAAGATGCGCCACTTCTTTAACACCGGCATCACGACCTCGTCGAGGTGGATACGTGGGTCGTAGACGCCGCCGACGGCGATCATCACGGCCTTGCGGCGAAACTCCGGCACCGAGAACCCGGGCATCTTGAAGTTGCGCAGCACCCGATGCAGAGCATGCATCGCCTTGTTCGGCTCGATCTCCAGGCCGGCTTCCGTGACATCGCGGTAGAAAATCATGTGCAAGTTCTCGTCCTGCGAGATCTTGGCCAGCAGGTGATCGGCGATCGTCTCGTTGCACGCCTTGCCGGTGTTGCGGTGTGAGACGCGGGTGGCCAGCTCCTGGAACGTGACGTACACGATCGAGTCGAACAGGTTCTCGGCCAACAGATCGCCCTGGCGGTTCTGGCCCGGGCTGAAGCCGCGGTTCACCACCTCGATGCGCAGCTTCTCCAACTCCACTGGGTCGACGGCGCGGGTCACGATCAGGTAATCGCGCAGCGCGATGCCGTGCCGGTTCTCCTCGGCGGTCCAGCGATTGACCCACTGACCCCACGCGCCGTCCATGCCCATGCTCATCGCGATCTCGCGGTGATACGACGGCAGGTTGTCTTCCGTCATCAGGTTCTGCACCATCGCCACCTGCGCAACGTCGGAAAGCTGCGACTGGCCAGGCTCCCAGTCCTGCCCGCCGAGTGCGTGGAAGTTCTTGCCGTCCGACCACGGGATGTAGTCGTGCGGGTTCCAGGCCTTGTGCATGCTCAGATGCCGGTTCAGGTTCTTCTCGACAACCGGCTCGAGTTCACGCAACAGGTCCAGGTCTTGAGGATCCGGCACGGCGCCTCCCAGTTATCTGTGTCTGTCGGTTCCAGTCAATATATCTGTGTATGCCGGTAG
Organism: uncultured Actinomycetota bacterium; assembly: GCA_963838755.1. Taxonomy (GTDB): domain Bacteria; phylum Actinomycetota; class Actinomycetes; order Mycobacteriales; family Mycobacteriaceae; genus Mycobacterium. The sequence goes on from CAWISO010000032.1 coordinate 273,192, forward strand.
CATTCAAGTTCCTAACCATTCAGTTTATTTCGTGGCGCGCTCAGCGGATCGTTAGTACGTCGCAGCCCGGCTCAACAGCATCTCTACGCAGTAGTCGATGAACTGCTCGCGGGTGGCCGCGAGCCTCCCGCCCAGGTAGGCGGTGAACAGTGCGGTCAGGCCGCCGATCAAGCTGGTGGCGATCATGTTCTGCCGGACCGGATCGCCGATCTGGCTCAGCTTGCGCTGCAGCAGGTCGATGAAGCTGGGCATCCACTCCGCCCCGGACCGCACCAGCACCGGCTCTACCTCCGGAGCCAGCAACAGCACCCGTCCGCGAACCGGGTCGTCGACCATCAGCGCGACGAATCGCTCAACGGCTTCCCGCGGCGTGGTCGCCGACATCAGCGTCGACATGGCGCGGGCGCAGACGTCGTCGTAGACCGCACGCACAAACTCGTCGCGGTCGGCGAAGCTCTCATAGAAGTAGCGTTCGGTCAGCCCGGCCGCCCGGCACACCGCCCGCACCGTCACCGCCGGGCCGCTTTCTTGGCCGAGCAGCTGCACACCGGCGGCGACGAGCTCGCCCCGGCGCAGGGCCTGGCGGTCCTCCAGCGGAACACCAGACCAGCGCCCCCGACTTTGACCGGACGGCACATCACTCCTAAGCTCGATGGTGACAACGCATGTAGTCAGATTGCTGACCCGGACAGGAAACTTCACCAGTGACTCAAGATACGTCGCAGGGTTCCCCGGTCGCGGCGGGTTGCCCGGTTTCGCCGCTGGGATACCATTCCCCGCCGCAGCCGCTCGGTCCCGACTCGCTGACCTGGCGGTACTTCGGAGATTGGCGCGGGATGCTGCAGGGGCCGTGGGCCGGCTCGATGCAGAACATGCATCCGCAACTAGGCGCCGCTGTCGAAGATCACTCGACGTTCTTCCGGGAGCGTTGGCCGCGGCTGCTGCGATCGTTGTACCCCATCGGGGGTGTTGTGTTCGACGATGAACGGGCGCCGACGACCGGTGCCGAGGTGCGCGACTACCACGTCGACATCAAGGGCACCGACGATCAGGGCCGCCGCTACCACGCGCTGAACCCCGACGTCTTCTACTGGGCGCATTCCACCTTTTTTGTCGGCACGTTGCATGTGGCCGAGCGATTCTGCGGCGGCATCACCGAGGCGCAGAAGCGACAGCTCTTCGACGAGCACGTCCAGTGGTACCGCATGTACGGGATGAGCATGCGGCCAGTGCCGAAAACCTGGGAAGACTTTCAGGTCTACTGGGACCACATGTGCCGCGAGGTGCTGGAGAACAACTTTGCCGCCCGCGAGGTCCTCAACCTGACTGAGTTGCCCAAACCGCCCTTCGCGCAATGGCTTCCGAACTGGCTCTGGGCCGCACAGCGCGAGCTGATGGCGCCGTTCTTCGTCTGGCTGACGGTCGGCCTCTACCACCCCGCGGTGCGCGAGCTGATGGGCTACACCTGGTCGCGTCGCGACGAGTGGCTACACCGCCGCTTCGGCGAGTTTGTGCGTCTGGTCTTCGCGGTCGTGCCGCCGCGTTACCGCAAGCATCCGCGGGCCCGAGCAGGATGGGACCGGAGCACCGGCCGCATCCCGTCCGATACGCCGCTGGTGCACACTCCGGCCCGCAACTTGCCGCCGCTCGACGAGCGCGACAGCCCAAGACACTACTGCCCCAACGTCTGACGCACTGTCTCCGCGCTATTCAGTGCGCGTGGTTGTGAGCGTCCTCCAGACCCGACTGGTGCACGTGGCCGTGGCTGTGCTCAGTCCCGTCGTCATGGGCGTGGGTGTGCTCGTGCTCGACGTGCTCGTGTTCGTGCGCGGTGTGCGCGTGCGAGTGCGTGACGTCGCCGTGTTCGTGCTCGTGCGCATGTGGTCCTTCGTGGGTGTGGTCGTGGTGCGACATGTTCCTCATCTCTTTCGTTATGCGAGTGGTTGGGCAACTGCATGCAGTGCGGCGTCAGTGCGGTGATGGCGCGGAACCCCCGGACCGGCGTGCTCGGCGTTGAAAACGGCGTCGACGACAAGCTGTCGCACGTGCTCGTTCTCCAGGCTGTAGAAAATCGTCGTCCCATCCCGACGGGTGCGCACCAGCCGGGCCATGCGAAGCTTGGCGAGGTGCTGGGAGACCGACGGTGCCGGCTTGCCCACATGCTCAGCGAGTTCGTTGACTGACATTTCGCAATCGGCGAGTGACCACAGCACCTGCACCCGCGTGGCGTCGGCCAGCATCCGAAACACCTCGACCATCAGGCTGACCTGATCATCGGGCAAACGGGCCTTCTCGCTATCTGCATGCATACGCAGATAATAGCGCATGCATGTGGTCGGCGGTCAAGAGGCCGCTTCAGCGGGCCGGGGCGTCGCCGACCCGTCGTTGGCCACCGTTGCGTTCCCGCCATAGCCGGTAGACATCCAACGCGTCCTCGCGGAATCGGTAGCGCATCGGCAGCCGCCGTCGATCCCACGGCTTAGCGAACTCGTCGTAGAAGGTAGCTAGCTCAAAATACTTACGGTCGTCCACGTAATACGGCTCATAGGAGTCGCGCGAGGTGAGGAAGATGACCTCGTCCGGCGAGCAGTAGTACAGCGCGCCCAGGCACATCGGGCAGGGATGAGCCAACACGTAGCAGGTGGTGCCAGTCAGGTGCTCGGTATGCAATTTCGTGCACGCTTGGCGGATGGCGAGAATCTCCGCATGTGCTGTCGGGTCACGGGTTTGGGCGACTCGGTTGGCGCTCTCGGCGACGATGTCGTCGCCCTTGGCGATGACCGTCGCGAATGGGCGACCGCCCTCGACGACGTTCTGGCGAGCCAGCTCGATCGTTCGCTGAGCAAAATCCATGACCGATCCTTCGTCCGGTATCAGAGGCAATAACTAGGTCGTCTATATTAATGAAAACGCCGAGATGGGAGCGCCGATGTCCACGCGCAGCGAAAGCGACAGCTGGGACCTGGCGACGAGCGTCGGAGCGACGGCGACGATGGTGGCCGCTCAGCGGGCATTGGCCTCGGCGGCTGGGCTGATCGACGACCCGTTCGCCGCGCCGTTGGTCCGCGCGGTCGGCATCGACGTCTACACCCGCCTGGTGAACGACGAGATTCCGGTCACTGACGACACCGAATTCGACCCCGTCCGAATGGGACGCGGGATGGCGGTCCGCACCCGGTTCTACGACAGATTCTTTTTAGACGCGACGCAGAGCGGGATCCGCCAGGCAGTCATCCTGGCGGCCGGTCTTGACGCGCGGGCCTACCGCCTGCCGTGGCCGGATGGCACCGTCGTCTACGAGGTCGATCTGCCAGAGGTCATTGACTTCAAGACGTCGACGCTGAGCAGGCTCGGCGCCAAGCCGACGGCCGAGCGTCGAACCGTTGCCGTTGACTTGCGTGACGACTGGCCTGCGGCGCTTCAGGCCGCAGGCTTCGACCCGCAAGTTCCGGCGGCGTGGAGCGCCGAGGGACTAGTGGTCTATCTGCCGCCCGAGGCGCAGGACGCGTTGTTCGACAACGTCACCGCTTTGAGCGCCGCAGGCAGTCGGCTGGCCAACGAGTTTGTACCTGATACAACGGTTTTCACCGATGACCGGTGGCGTGCGCATCACGAACGAATGAGCGAGCTGGGGTTCGACGTCGTCGATTTCAATGAACTCGTCTACCACTTCGAGCGCAGCCACATCATCGAATACCTCACGCAGCGTGGCTGGTACGTTACCCACCGCACGGTCGCGCAGATGCATGCCGCCAACGGCTTCGTCTATCCCGACGACGAAGTCGCGGTGGCTTTCGCCGACGTAACTTACGTCAACGCCGTGCTGAGCTGATCGGGCGCTAGTGCAGCCGCGGCAGCACCGCGGTGCCGTAGAAGTCGATCGCGGTGAGCGGGTTTCGCTGCGGGAAATGTATGAACGGCGTCGCGCCGGCATCGAGAACGGCCTGCACTGCGGTGATGTGGGTGGCGGCATTGGTGCCGGTGGTCCAGCCGTGGATGACTTTGTCCAGCGGATTGGCCTGCGCCGCGCGTTCGATGTCGACGGGATTGGGTTGGTCGACGGCGCCGCCGGTGAACCGCCAAAGTTCTGCGGCGCGGGTGATTTCGTTCTGGTCGCCGACGACGGCGAACATCTCGGCTCGCTTGCCCAAGGTGGCGGGATTGCGGCCGGAGTCCTGCGCGCCCTGATTGAATGCGGTCACTAGCTTTTGGTTTTTGACGGCGCTGGCCTGGCTGATCCAGCCGTCGCCGTACTGCCCGGCCAGACGCGCGCTTTTAGGACCGCTCGCGGCAACGAAGATCGGCACGGCTGATGGCGGTGGGTCGTAGAGCTTGAGCTGATTGGTCTGAAAGTAGCGCCCTTGGAAGGAAATTCGTTGTCCGCCCCACAGCTGCCGGATGAGTTGGATGGCTTCGATCAACCGGTCGTGGCGTTCCTGGTATGACCCGAACTGGGTGGTGGCTGCCTGCTCGTTGAGCCGCTCGCCGGTGCCGACGCCGAGGAAAACCCGGCCGGGATAGAGCACTGCCAGCGACGCGAACGCCTGCGCGACGGTCGTCGGGTGGTAGCGGTAGGTCGGACACGTCACGCCGCTGCCGAACGGAATACGGTGAGTTCGCTGCCCCACCAACGCCAAGGTGATCCAGGGGAACATCGAATGGCCTTCGTTGTCCTGCCAGGGCTGAAGGTGGTCACTGCCCCACAGGTAGCGGAAGCCGGCCTGCTCGGCCGCTTGTGCTTGGTCGACGAGCTGGGCGGTGGTGAATTGTTCGTGGGACAGCACGAACCCGACACCTGGTCCCGACGGCGGGCGTGGAGCGGCAGGCGTTGATGGCGAGTCGGCGGGCTGCCGCGTGCCACACGCGGCCGCCACTCCGGCGGCGCCGACCACGCTTGCTCCGGCCGCAAGCTGTCCGAACGAGCGCCGTGAAATTCCCTGCATGGGCCGGTGAGTACCCGGAATCCGGCAGGTCAACGGCGAACGGGCGGGCCAGCGTCAAAGGATCAGCCGAAGCAACTGTCCAGCATCAACCGAGGTAATACAAATCACTCTGTGCCCCTGTTCAGTGTCGGTTGATGGTTGACATTTCTATGTCGGTTGATCCTTGACACTCTGTGTTGTGGTTTAGGCCTGTCCGCTGGTGCGGAGGGCGCGTTTGTTTCGTACCTCGCCGCGGCTGGTGCGGGCGGCGGTTTTGACCAGTTTGTCGCCGACCCAGAACCGCAGTAGGTCGCCGTCGACGTGGACATCACAGCGGGCGCCGGCGTAATGGCGGCCGATGCAGACCTGCTGCCAGGACACGCCCACCACGCCGTTGGCGCCCACCCTGCGGCTGACCCAGTGGGCGCCACTGCGGTCGGCGTGGCCCCCAGCAGCCATGGCGATCACTGGCATCGAGGACTGGGCTGGGCTGAACCGTTGGGCAGGGGTGGCCATGTCCAGGGACTGGTGTGGCCGCGCGGTGTTGTAATAGTCCACCCACTCATCCAGGGCTTGCTGGGCCACCTTCAGATTTTTGAATGGGGCTGCGTTACTGAGGAACTCAGCGCGCAGGCTGCGGTGGAATCGCTCAATTTTGCCCGTCGTCGTCGGAGACCGGGGCTGGGTCAACAGATGCTCGATCCCATTCTGGCGACAGATCGCATCGAAAAGCACCTCGACGGGGGGATGGCAAAACCGGCCCGTGAACACCTTGCCGTTATCGGTGAGAATTTGTTCTGGCACCCCGTAGGCGGCCAGCGCCGCGCGCAGCCCGTCGCAGACCGCACGGGTGCGTTCCCGGGCCATCAGCCGTGCGGCCACGCACATCCGAGAGTGATCGTCGATGCCGGTCAAGGCTTTCGCGCAGCTGCCATCGGCCAGCGGGAAGCCGCCCACGATGTCCATCTGCCACAACTCCATCGGGACGCCGCGTTCCCAGCGTTTCCACTTGCGCGAGCGCCGATCCCGCACACTCGGGTCGATCATGCCCGCGCGCAGCAGCGCCCGATAGGCCGCCGACTCCGAGGGCACCGGTCTCACCCGGCGCTTAGCCAGCTCGAACACCAGCCGCCGCGGCCCCCAATACGGACGTGACCGGCGCAACTCCAACAACGCGGCCTCCACCACAGCCGGCATCTGATGCGGACAGTTCGCCGGCCGATGCGACCGATCCACCAGCCCCTCAAGGCCCTGAGCCTCGTAGCGGGCCAACCAGGAATGCAGCGTCTGGCGCGACACCCCAACCTTTTCGGCGACCTGCGAAATCGACAACCCGTCGCTGATCACCGCCAACACAGCCTGATACCTCTGCTCAGCCACGCTCAACTCCCTCATCGAAGGAGTGTCAAGGATCAACCGAAATAACTGTCAAGCATCAGCCGAAACACTGTCAGGCATCACCCGAACACAAAACGTCAAGCATCAGCCGAGGTAATACAATCACTCTGTGCCCCCACTAGGACTCGAACCTAGGACCTGCGGATTAAAAGTCCGTAGCTCTACCAACTGAGCTATAGGGGCGCGAGGCACAGGATACTGGTTGTGCAGCGGCGCTCGTTTGAGGATTCGGTCCATGGTGCCCTAAGCTGACTTGGCTCCCAACGTAACCATGTTGTGAGTACCCCGGAGAGATTCGGTTCTGGCCCCCTTCGTCTAGCGGCCTAGGACGCCGCCCTTTCAAGGCGGTAGCGCGGGTTCGAATCCCGTAGGGGGTACTGCGACGCGGCGACGCGGAGCAGGCAGTAAGCGAGGCCCTGTGGCGCAGTTGGTTAGCGCGCCGCCCTGTCACGGCGGAGGTCGCGGGTTCGAGTCCCGTCAGGGTCGCCGTCGCGGCGAGGCACACGATGCCTTCCGGCCAGGTAGCTCAGTCGGTATGAGCGTCCGCCTGAAAAGCGGAAGGTCGCCGGTTCGATCCCGGCCCTGGCCACGTCAGAGCGCATTTTCCTGAGCGCTACCAACCTGATCCGACGTTTATTCGTCGCATATGCCCACTGCCCGATCGAGGACCGTGGCTACCTCAGTGTGTACCTGGCCGCGCGACATATAGACGTCCTGAGTCATAGATGGGCGGGCGTGGCCGAGTTGGTCGGCACCGATCCGTGCCGAAAGCCCGCTGTCATCGATCAGCGTTGCCACTGTCTTGCGGAATGAGTGCGAGGAGACGTCTGGTAACCCTAGGGAGTCTCGGACCCCCCGCCATTGTTTAGCGAAGTTGTCTGGGTCTCGGAGCGTGCCCGCCGATGACGGAAAGATGACCCCCGCCGCATCTGGTCGCTGTGGCTCACCTTTACGTCGATGCAGCGCGTTGACCGCGAACTGAGGTAAGGGCACAGAACGTACGCCGCCGCCTTTGGTGGTGTCTTGTCGTACGAGTCCAACCCCTTTCAACCGGACGACTGATCCCGCGACGGTTAGCACCCGCTCGGTCAGATCGACGTCCTCCCACCGCAATGCGAGAAGTTCGCTGCGCCGTAGTCCAGTCGCAGCAAGTAACACCACGGCGTCCCGCAGGTCTTTAGCGGCGCACACGTCGGACGTGTCGATCGCTTTCAGCAACGCGCGCACCTGGTCGACGGCGAGTGCTGGGGCGCCCTTCACATCGGCCTTCCGTTGCCGACGCCGGCCCAATTCTCTTACCGGGTTCGCGACGATCGCACCGGCCAGTACAGCGTCTGTCAGGACCGCGTTCAACGCCACCTTGGTGTGTCGTTCACGGGTAGCTCCGTGGTCGCGCCGGATGCCTCGGAGAATTTCGTCCAGTAGGCCCGGTGTCGCTTCGGTCACCCGGATATCCGCGAGACGTGGCCGCACCTTGTTCAATGTCGCGGCGTACGTGTCGACGCTCTTAGGTGCCAGCTCCCCGTCTTGCCGACAGCGTTCGATGTACCGGGTTAGCAGTTCCCCGAGTGTTGTTGTGCCGCTGATCGTTCCGGTGCCCGGTGGACGCCCGGCTCGCTAGCGCGTCCCGTAGTGCGTCCTCCGCTCGCGCCCCGTATTCGTCGGGCACTCCGGCCGGTGTCATGCGTTCAATGCGACGTGTCACGCCATCGAGGTCACGGACACGGCAACGAGCAACCCACACGCCTGGGGTCACCTGAACACGGGTGATCTTGCCGTGCGCGCCGATCCGCAGCGGTGGCCTACCTGCCATATTCGGCCTCGAGGTCTCGCCTCAACTCGTCGATCTGCGCCGTCAGCGCATCGACGATCCGCTCAATGTGGACGCCTAACCGTCGCTCCAGATCAGCTTTATCGTCGGGCGGCCCCAGCAGCGCCTTGACATAACGGGATTTCTCTCCTTCAAGCTCATGTAAGCGTCGTGCGATACGTAACCGCTTCATATTCCGGTCAAACTGTTGCTGGTCAGCGGACAGAAGCGAAGGCTCGTCTTCACCCGAAAACCATTGCACTGCTTGCAATTCGGTGGCGTTGACATGCGGCAGAACTTCGGCCGTCTCATCGTCGTAAGGTCCGGGATATAGCAGCGCGATCGGAGCGGTATCCAACGCCGCAGCGATCACCAGTAGCTCGGAAACGGTTATGTACCGTCGCCGCCCGTTCTCGATATCGGTGATGACCGATCGGCTCACTGGGTGCCCAAGTTCCGCGGTCCGGCCTGCCAGCCATTGCGCCGAGCGCGATCCGCGCAAACGGCGAATCTCTTCGCTGACTCGATGGGCATGAGCTTCGCCCCAATGGTTCGGACTCCAGTTCTGTGGCATGACACGCAGCATAGCCCATAACTTGCGGTAACCTACGCGAAGGCTTAAAGTCCAGAAGTACGCAGCAGCAGCTCTTATTTGCGTATGAACCCACAAATGGAGGATAGATGGAAGACACCTGGCTTACCCGCCCCGAGCTTGGGGCCCGAGAGAAAGTTCCGGTCGCCACCCTGGCGCAATGGGCATCGCAGGGTAAAGGGCCAAAATACGCCCGATTTGGGCGCCACGTCCGCTACCGGTTGTCAGACGTGATCGCCTGGGAGAACTCCCAATTCAGCGGTTGCACGGGCGACCCGCCTAAGGCTGGCGTCGGTTGAGCCAGCGCACGACCCTGGCGACAACCGACAGACCCAAACCGGGAGAAAACATGGAAGACAACGGACGACCAATAAAAAGTCGGCCCCCGGGCGAGACACCCCTGCCGCACCGAGGACGCCGACTACGTGACCACCGGTCTCCACCACACCGCTGGTACCCCAAAGAGTAATTCATCATTAGCCCAGCAGCCGACGTACGACGTGCTGGCGGGTCTGCGGCGCCGACATGGGGCCAAGCTGCGCTCTGCGCCTACCGGTATCTGCGGCTGCATCCGCGACCCCGGACACGATCGCCACTGCTGCGACGGCGAGCTCACCGACGTGATGGCTGACGCTGCGGTGTCAGCGGTTGTCATGCTCGACCAGCTCGGCACGCCGGCACTGCTAGACCAACCGACGTGTCAGGCGATGTGGCGCAACGGCAACCGCGATCTGGCTGTTGCAGTTCATCGCAGAACAGCGGGTGTGGAATGAGTGCCGACATCGACATATCCGACCTGAAGATCACCACTTTGGCCGACGTCGAGGCCGAGCAGGTGGAATGGTTGTGGAAGGGCCGATTGCCGCGGGGGAAACTCGTTGTCTTCGATGGTGATCCTGAGCTGGGCAAGTCCACGTTAGCGCTGACGTTCGCATCGGTGATCACGACCGAGTACGAGACCGAAGACGGCGTGATGGGCGGGGTTTGGCCTGGCGGTGCCCGGTGTGAATGCTCCGGTGACGTCATCATCCTGTCCGCCGAAGACGGATTGGCGGATACTGCGCCCCCGACTGGATGCGGCCGGTGGCAACCCTGCCAAGGTGCATTCGCTCGAAGCCGCGATCGCATACGACGAAAAAGGTGAGCCGTTCGAACGTGCGATCACCCTGGCCGACGTCGACCGACTGCACCGAGCGATCCGCTTCTACGACGCGAAGTTGGTGATCGTCGATGTCCTGATGGCCTATATGCCCGATACCCGCGATTCGCATAGAGACCAGGACGTGCGGTCGATCTTTGCACCGCTGTCCCGGATCGCCGCCGACACTGGTTGCACCATCTTGGTATTGCGGCACCTGAACAAAGCCAAGGGTGGTAACCCGCTCTATCGCGGCGGTGGCTCGATCGCGATTGTCGGCGCGGCCCGCGTGGGATTGCTCGTTGCTAAATGCGCAACCGAGGACGACGAGACTTTGTGTGCGTTCGCGGTGCAGAAGAACAACCTGTCGGCGAAACCGGAAACCCTGACATACCGGATCGTGGAGTGCACCGACGGCGCCGGCAAGGTCCAGTGGGTCGGCTGCACCGACAAGTCCGTCCGCGAACTTCTGGCCGACGTCGAGCGCGACCCCGACGACGACGGCGGCAACGGCACCGACGTCTACACCGTCGCCCACGAGTGCGAGATGTGGCTGAGGGACTTCCTGACCGATAAGAGCGTCAAGCGTTCGGCGGTCGTGGAAGCTGGCACCACCAGGCCGCCCAACGGGCACGGCTTCAGCTTGAGCGCGATCAACCGCACCGCCAGCAAGCTGAAAGTGGTGATCAAGGACTCCGAGACCTTCCCCCGGTTCACCTGGTGGTCACTGCCGGACCACAGTCATCTCAACCTCGACGACCCACCTACCGGGCACGAGATGACTGGAACAACTGAAATGACTGAGACAACTGGAGCCGACCAGCAGGAATGCAGTGGCCGAAAAACACAGTCATCTCAGTCATCTCACGATTCCGGAGACTGGGCCGACTGTGGGCGGAAACCCGATACGCCACCCGGCGGCCCGACCGATCACACCCCCGGATAACCGATCGCGTTCAACAAGCCCTGACCAAGGCCCGAAACAAGGAGGACGCCGCATGACCGACGAGATATGGCGCCCGATCCCCGGGTGGGAAAACTTCTACAGCGTCTCCGACCGCGGCAGAGTCCGGTCTGAACCACGCAACGTCTACCGCGCCACCACCGCCCGCGGCTACACGGTTCGCGGGCGCGTTGCTCAAGCCGAACGCCATCGGCAATGTCAACCTGTCCCGTCCCGGTGCGCGGCGCAGCACCACATGCCATCGCCTCGCCGCCTACGTCTTCGATGGGAGGTAACGGCAGCATGACCCAGGAAGTGACTCAGGCCCGGTCGACGGTCAGCACCAACCCCGACCACGCCCACCATCCAGCAAACTTCTACCCACCTCCAGCAAACTTTTACCGACCCGGAAGTGGCCGCGGCCGACACCCTCGCCGGCCATACGCGCTGGTCAGGATGGTGACAGTTCACCGGTCACCGTCTGAAATATGCCTCTGAACTGCATAAATAGGGGGGCTTCGAATCCCCAACAGAATCAAGATCACGCGACCCTGCCAGGCCAATGTGTGCGCTGACATATTTTCGAAGAATGGAACAAAAATGACGGAAAACCTACCGTGTACCACAACGGAGTGCCCGAATTGCGGACGCGAGATTCAGCCACCGGGGTCGCGGGGTGGTCGCCCGCGGCGTTGGTGTTCGTCCGGATGTCAGCGCAGCGGTGAGGCGAAGATGCGTCGTGCACATCAGGTATTGCGCCGGTTGGAGATGGACCGGGCCTGGTATCAGGTGCACACTCCGCATGCGGCGACGATGGCCCGGATTGATGCGGCGGTCGCTGAGCAGCAGGCTATTTATGACCACCTGGCGGGCGTCCCGAACGGAGGTCAGTCAGGACCGAGAGACGCGGTCTGCTGGCCACCAAATCATAAGAGGGGGCGAGTGCTCTCTAGGAGCGAGGCGCTTATCGGAGTCGAGGGCCCCCCGCGAATTTCGCCAACGGGTTTTGAACGTCCTACATTTGCAGCCCAATAAGAGTGAGTTGAATAAATATGTCGAGCGAATGCAGAGGTTCTGAGTCGTCGTACAACCGTGGTTGCCGCTGCGACCTGTGTAAACGGGCTGCTGTGGATGCGCGGCGGGAGCGTCGGCGGCTTGAGCGTGAAGCGGTTGGCGGGTTAGCAGAGGTGTCCGATATCGGACATTTGGTGTCCTACCCGGATTGTGAGCCTGCTACCAGCGATTATGTTGAGGCTGGTGTAAGGGCGGAGATCGACGCTCTAGAACGCCCCAGGCCGGGTTTGGCGGCGGCGGCTATCGCCATGGCCCGCGTGCTTGATAACCCGAAAGCTGTTTCGTCTCATCCGCCGGCCGCAGGCCGGTTGGTGCAGGTTCTAGACAAATTGCGCTCGTCGTCACCGCGTCAAAGAGGTCACTTGGCTGCGGTGCGGACCATGACCCGCAGGGGGGACGCGTGATAGCTGCGTGGGGTAGCTTTACGGCTTCCGCCATTTGGTGTAGCTCACGCTGCTTCTTTTAGTCTGGCGTTACTCATGGCTGCGCGGACCGAAACGACGGGGACCAGCCACCAAATATGGCTTGGCGATTGATGGTGTCGGAGCTTCTAGGAAGCGTCGGCGTCAGCGAACGTCCTATAACGACTAAGCATGACGCATTCCTGCGGAAGCTTAATGATTTGGTCACGCCGGCCCTTACCTTGGCTATCCGATTGCTGCAATCTGATAAAGATGTTTGTGCTGGTCTCCCCTAAAAGTGTTCCGTCGACAACTTTGTTCCGTGGTTGCACAGGTGTTCCTCCGGCAACATTTTCCAGTGGCGGGTCAAAAAGCATCGGACGCTCACGTTCCGCGCAAATCCATTCCGCACGAATTTCTTCGGTCGAAACATCCATGTCAGGAATATTGAGTATTTTGAACGGCGGCACGCTTTGTCCGCGCAAGGCCGTCTCGCCGAGCTCGTGCGTCCGCCAACCTACGGCGGCCCCCGGTATCACGGTGGCTACTAATACCGTAAATGCCAGCCCAGTATTCCAAGCTAGTTTTCGCCGCTCCTGATAAACCGCCACGGCGAACAGTGCCCCTAGTCCGAGAATACTTATAAGGATTAGGGCATCAACCCCCCATATGCAGCGATTTGGTAGCAGCGCCCCGATGTACACGAATACCAACACGGTCACAAATATCATAAGCATAGCTTCTTTCCAATTGATCCCGTGGTGCGCCGCTACAACCTCGACCAAAAATACAACCGTTGCCGCAACGATACCGACGACAAAAATAAAGATAATGCTTCTCGATAAGACGAACAAATGGCTTACACCCACGTCCTCTGGACGTATTCCCAGAGCGCTGTAGTAGTCACGGTAGCCAATGAATAACGCGCCGTAGACAAACGTGCCCCCTAACCCAAGTAACTTTAGAGAGTCGCCTGCTACTCGGTCTATAATCGCTGATTCTGGTTCGGTGGCCTTTGTGCCTTTCTCACCCGTTGATTCTGGCTGCCCGCCCTGCTTGTCTTCACTACTGCCGCCGGTTGGCATTTGTTCGTTCCTCCGTGCTGTGCCTGGTTTGGCGGTGTCCCCCCGGTTGCCCACCGGAGCCAGCAGAGGCTAACTGAGCAACGTCCAAGATCGCCGAAGATTCGGAGGAATCTCTCTGGGGTATCGGATTAGCGGCGGTGTTCGTCTTCCACTTCCCACATGGAGACGGGGCCTCTGTCTCGGAGTCGGCAGTGCTGGCCCGGCTGGGGCGCGTAAAGCATGCGCCGCACCAACACCGCCACGCCATGTGCCGACCGTTGCGGGTACACCACACCGAGCTGACCGACCAACCCGGGTCTTGGTAGTCATGCCCGTCTGGGCAGCAGGTTGGCGGCACCACCACCCATCCGCGTTCTGTGGGTACTAGGTCGCCAACGTAGTTGTTGGGAAAGTCGTCGCGAGTCGACTCGGCCACGATGACTACTTACTCCAGGCCCCCGACGCATCCGCCCTTCAATCGGCTCGACCCAAAGACAATTCCCATCGGACAAGGTCTATCGCTGCGATGACCGCGGGATCGTCGGGGTCGAGACCCTCAGCCTGTGGGGCTTGGCGTTCGTCGTCATCCACACCAGTGTTGGACGTGCGGCCGGGTCTTACGGTTCCGGCCTCACTGTCGCGGCGCATCTTGCGCTTTCGTCTCGATGTAAAGGCGGATCATCGTCGCCGCGTTTGCACCGATCTGATGCAGCTGCTGAGCCGAAGGCAGCGTGATGACCTGCGGGTCGCGCGGTGTGGCGAGGCTTGCGATCAGGTCAACGCGGGCAAGAGTCCCCAGCCCGGTATGTCTTGCGCGGCCAGGTCGAACAGCCAGCCATAGCTATCGCCCTTGCGCAATGGGGATCGTCTTTGTTTAACAGGGTGTCATGAAGGGCGAGGAGCTCTATCTTTGCTTTCGTCCACGCCTCGCGCGAGTCGTCTCTCCATTGGCCCCTTTATTTGGGCACGCCGCGACCATTGAGTACTCTATGACGGCGGGAAGTTCTTTGAGGAATACCCGCACGTCGTTGCGGGCGTCCCGTATTGCGGGCCGCTGAGGGATGGGTTCGTCTGTTCCGAGCCACGCTCTTGGAACCTGGTCGTCCGGAGACATGCTTTGTAAAAGGTTTCGAGGTAGGTCCGGAGCAGCCGAAGGATTTCGTCTTGCCTTCTACGACTTTTTCTGCACGCTTAGGGAGCATCTCGGCGGGTCTACTGCTTTCGCTTTTTTCTTTACTGCGTCAATGATGCTGAACCGCGTATGGTTCCGCCTCTTTTATTGCCTCATCCCGCGTCCTGCGATGTCGAGTAATCCCTTGGGGAGTCCCCAGAATTCGTGCAGTACCTCGTCATAGCCGTCGTTATTGTCGCTTCGGGTCAAGAGGAAGGAGCTGATCGCGAGCCACACCTCGCCGGGTGCGCCCTCCTCGTGGCCAGCAATCTGAGGGAAAGCTCCCGTTCCGAGCTTGGTCTGCCCCGTGCCGTGCTCAATGAGTTTGTCGACGACTTCTGCGGGAGACTTTCAAGACCATGATCGCGTCTTTTTCGTCGAAGAGAAACGTCTCGCGCAGGTCGCGCACTTTCAGCTTGGGTTAAGCTCGCTGTCACAGCGGAATGCACCCGAATTAATGATGGCAACGACGGGATCTTGGTCGTTGGCGGGTCGGCTTTCCTGTTGCCTTGCCAGTCGAACGCACTCGGCGACAAAGACTCCCATGTTCGTCGGTTCTCGCCGGATATACGCGTCGCGGGCTTCAAATTTGGCTATTGTCCCGGTGAAATCGCATACCTCGTGGTCATCGTCTGGTTGCTCCACTTTCTTCAGCGCTTTTTGGATGATGCGGTCGGCAGCGGCGTCGACCTCGTGTGGTCGTCGTAGCTCAGCACGAAGGCAGGGATGTCACGGTCGGATTTTGCTGCGTTGAGCGCATCCTCGAGGTTCGGAACCCTTCATCCGGCTTCGCCTTCTCGATGCGATCCCTTAACACTTCCCTGTCCAGGTCAGAGGCGGTCAGCAGGACAGCCTCCAGATCCTCTGGGTACCGGAGTACCTGGTCGGGCCGTCTTTCCTGCAGACGTGCGTAAGCGGCGTAGACCTCGTTGAAAATGGATATCCCGCCGGCCAGGGGGAGGATCACCCGCATGGTTTCCGCATTGGCGAGATTCTTCCCAATGTAAATTTTTTCGACGTAGTCGACGTGACCAATGTGGTGGTCGTGGCCCCCGAGAATGTAGGTGCGTGGGGTTTCAGTGATCTGTCGTCGCAACTGGTTGTCGTCGTTCTGCGTGCCGTGTGTGAGCACAAAGCGGAACGGTATGTTAGTGGTGAACGCTACTTTGGTGGTGGACTTGTCGTCTTCGTCGTCTTTGATGTCATTCCATGCTTGGATCACGGCTTCGTTCGGTGGAGTAAATTTTCACTCCACCTTCTTGCGCTTGCCTTTGGCGTCGCGTTCCGTCGGGTGTGGGCTCACGAAGCTCTTGTGCACATCTGCCGAGACAACACCCGTGAGCGCGATGCGAGGGGGAGAGTCGCCCTCGGGCCAGACGACATATCGTCCCATTTTGATATGGGGTTTGGCCGCGGAAGGATGTTCCTCTTTGATCAGTTCAATCTTGTCGTCGGTCGTATTCGCGAGAAGCACCTTAAAATCCGCTTCCCGGAGACGATCGGCAAGGACTTCTGCGTCGTAGTCGAATTCATGGTTTCCGAGCACGCAATAGTTAACTCGCGCCGCGTTGAGGAGCTTTACCATCGTCTGGCCATGGTCGTACTTGCCCTGCTTGTCCTTGTAGTTGCCGACGAGGGAGGGACTGAGGAAGTCACCACTATGAACCACGAGGAGAAGATCTTTTTGGGTCTCATTTTCAATATGTTCCCGCAGCCGTTCGATGGTGGCAACGATTTTGGCGAAGCCCGGTAGCTTGCGCTCGGGGCGGTCGTCAATCAGGTACGTATCGTTGAGATGCACCACGACGGCGACTAGTTCTTTCTTGTGGTCGGTGATCGCTTGCAGGGCTTCGTCGAGGTTATTCATCCGGTGCCTGCCTTAATTGTTTCTGGATGACGATGTCGCCACCACGGTCGCCCGGGTCGCCTGGGACTGGGGACCGGTGGGATGGGGGCACGAACCCAGTATGGAGAATTTCGTGCTCACGTTTGAGCGGAATCGGTGGCTTGATATGGGTTTGCTCCAACCTTGGTGCGTGGCTACCTGGACCTCTGCCCAGATGCGCCAAATCAGTGCGTTGCCGTGGTTTGGACACTGTGCACGGACTGCCGTCGCGCGGGTGCGGTGACTCAAGTACCGAGCGAGAGTTCCCATTGGACAAGGGTCTATTGCCGCGATGACCGCGGCATCGTCGGGGTCGAGCCCTTCAATTTGCAATGCTTGGCGTTCGTCGTCATCCACACCGTGTTGGACGTGAAGCTGGGCCTGGCGGTTCCTCCTGGCCGTCACCGAACGTCCACCCAGCAATGAGCAGGCATCCGCTACCCAAGTGGATGACGGTACCTCATTCCGTCACGGTCCGGCCGCAACAAAGTAAATAATTAGCCCAGGTTGCTCCAGCGCGAAGGCGAGTGGATATGGATCACCGCTTTAGCTACATCTCCAGCAACGTTCCATTATCGTTTT
>CAWISO010000033.1:0-47098 GCA_963838755.1 uncultured Actinomycetota bacterium
GTCGCGATCCACCACCGCGGCGACGTGTTCGCTCAGTGACCGCGCCTCGCCGGCCCTGATCTCGTCGGTGACCAAACGCCGGGCCGCCAGCAGCCGTTCGCGTAGTGCGGCCTTGGCCGTGGTCGCCATACCATCAACGATGACAGCCGCGCCTTTCACCCCGCCACACCGAATTTCGGGCCCGCTGGGATTATGGTGTGAACGATGTCACGCTCACAGGGTCTGGTGCCGCGCACCGCGATCGTGCCCGCTGCCGGTTTGGGTACGCGTTTCTTGCCTGCGACCAAAACGGTGCCCAAGGAGCTGCTTCCCGTCGTCGACACCCCGGGCATCGAGTTGGTCGCTGCCGAGGCCGCCGAGGCCGGCGCCGAGCGGCTGGTGATCATTACCTCCGAGGGTAAGGACGGCGTCGTCGCGCATTTCGTCGAGGACTTGGTGCTCGAGGGCACCCTGGAGGCGCGCGGCAAGAAGGCCATGCTGGCCAAAGTCCGTCGTGCACCCGGGCTGATCAAGGTCGAGTCTGTCGTGCAGGCCGAGCCGCTGGGCCTGGGACACGCCGTCAGCTGCGTGGAGTCGACGCTGTCGGCCGACGAAGATGCCGTCGCGGTCCTTCTTCCCGACGACCTGGTGCTGCCGACCGGCGTGCTGGAAACGATGTCGCATGTGCGTGCCGAGCAGGGCGGCACGGTGTTGTGTGCAATCGAGGTTTCGCCCGAGGAGATAAGCGCCTACGGCGTTTTCGACGTCGAACCGGTGCCCGGCGCCCATGAGGACGTGCTCAAGGTCAACGGCATGGTGGAAAAGCCGAAGCCGGAAGACGCTCCGTCGATGTATGCAGCGGCCGGCCGCTACATCCTGGACCGCGCCATCTTCGACGCGTTGCGCCGTATCGAGCGGGGCGAGGGCGGCGAGATGCAGCTCACCGACGCGATCGCGTTGCTGATCAACGAAGGTCGTCCGGTACACGTGGTGGTGCATCGGGGGTCTCGACACGACTTGGGAAATCCCGGCGGCTACCTCAAGGCTGCGGTTGACTTTGCATTGGACCGTGATGATTACGGCCCGGAGTTACGACGGTGGCTGGTGAGTCGCCTGGGCCTGCCCGGAGGCTAGCGGGCGGTTAGATCGTCGCTGTCGGCCCAGGGTGGGCAGGTCCGGGCTGAGGCCTCGTTTGTGCCGGCACGGCTTGACGGCAGAAAGGCGTGCTGTGCGTTCGGTGGAAGAGCAACAAGCCCGTGTATCGGCCGCCGCGGTGGCGCCCAGACCGGTGCGCGTCGCCATTGCCGAAGCGCAGGGGCTGATGTGCGCCGAAGAGGTCGTGACCGAGCGCCCGCTGCCCGGTTTCGACCAGGCCGCTATCGACGGCTATGCGGTCCGCAGTGTCGACGTGCTGGGGGCGGCTGCGCCCGGTGCGCCGAATGGTCATGCCGATGATCACGCCGGCGACGATCACCTGCGGGTAGTCCCGGGGGAGGAGGGGGAAGCGGTCGCAGGTCGCGGCGGAGTGATCCTGCCGGTGATGGGCAACATCGTGGCCGGCACGCGTACCCCGAGCAGGCTGCAGCCTGGGCAGGCTGTGCGGGTGCAGACCGGGGCCCCGCTGCCGACACTGGCCGACGCGGTTCTGCCGTTGCGCTGGACCGACGGCGGGCAGTCGCGACTGCGGGTACTGCGCGGCGTGCGATCGGGCGCCTACGTGCGACGCACCGGCGACGACGTGCAGCCCGGTGATGTCGCGGTGCGTGCTGGGACGATCATCGGCGCCGCCCAGGTCGGGCTGCTGGCCGCGGTGGGCCGTGACCGGGTGCTGGTTCATCCGCGACCGCGGCTGTCGGTGCTGGCGGTGGGCGGTGAGCTGGTCGACATTTCGCGGACTCCCGGCAATGGACAGGTCTACGACGTCAACTCCTACGCCCTGGCGGCGGCCGGACGGGACGCGGGCGCAGAGGTGAACCGGGTCGGGATCGTCAGCAACGACCCCGCCGTGCTCGGTGAAGTCGTCGAGGGTCAGATCAATCGTGCCGAGATCGTGGTAATCGCCGGCGCGGTAGGTGGGGCAGCCGCTGAGGCCGTGCGCTCGGTGCTCTCCGAACTCGGCGACATGGAAGTCACCCGGGTCGCCATGCACCCCGGGTCCGTCCAGGGCTTTGGGCAACTCGGCCGCGACGGTGTCCCGACCTTCCTGTTGCCGGCCAATCCCGTGAGCGCGCTGGTGGTTTTCGAGGTGATGGTCCGACCGCTGATCCGGCTATCGCTGGGCAAGCGACAACCGATGCGCCGGATAGTGCAGGCCCGTACGCTGTCACCGATTACCTCCGTGCCCGGCCGCAAGGGCTTTCTCAGGGGACAGTTGATGCGTGACCAGGACACCGACGAGTATCTGGTGCAGGCGCTGGGCGGCGCTCCCGGCGCCTCATCACACTTGCTGGCAACGTTGGCAGAGGCAAACTGTCTGGTGGTGATCCCCCGTGAGGCCGATCAGATCCGCACCGGCGAGATCGTCGATGTTGCGTTCCTGGCTCAGCGTGGCTGAGCGACCCGGTGGCGCCTGCTTGTGAATTTCTGGCGCTCGAGCTCACAGCATCCCGGCTGGCCGATGACCGTCGGACCGCTGCGGGTTTCCGCCGGTGTGATCCGGCTGCGCCCGGTGCGCATGCGCGATGCCGCTCAGTGGAGCCGCATCCGGCTGACCGACCGCGCCCATCTCGAGCCCTGGGAGCCCAGCGTCGACACCGATTGGACTGTGCGGCATACGCTTTCGTCTTGGCCCGCGGTGTGTTCGAGCCTTCGGTCAGAAGCCCGTAAAGGCCGGATGCTGCCGTTTGTCATCGAGTTGGCAGGTGCCTTCTGCGGGCAACTGACCATCGGCAACGTCACGCACGGGGCGTTGCGGTCGGCGTGGATCGGCTACTGGGTGGACAGCTCGGTTACCGGTGGCGGGGTGGCCACCGGAGCGTTGGCGTTAGGCCTCGATCACTGCTTCGGCCCGGTCATGCTGCATCGCGTAGAAGCCACCGTTCGACCGGAGAATGTGGCCAGTCGGGCGGTCCTGGCAAAGGTCGGGTTCCGCGAGGAGGGGCTGCTGCGCCGCTACCTCCAAGTCGACGGGGCCTGGCGCGACCACGTCTTGGTCGGTCTGACGGCCGAAGAGGTCTACGGATCGGTGACGTCAGCTCTGGTGCGCGACGGCCACGCGAGCTGGGCATAGCCCGGCGACACTACGCTGTTGCAAATGTGACACTTGTGGCTGATGGTGCTTGTAATGGCGAAATTACAGGTGTGTAATTGACCTGGGCGCGCCTCGACCGGATGCGCAGGCTCCCGGCCTAGTCTGGCGGGGAAAGGAGCAGGTCACCATGCCAAGCATCCCGCAATCACTGTTGTGGATATCGCTCGTGGTGCTCTGGCTGTTCGTGCTGGTTCCGATGTTGGTCAGCAAGCGCGAAGCCGTGCGGCGCACCAGCGATGTGGCATTGGCGACTCGCGTGCTCAACAGCGGCGTGGCCGCCCGGCTGATCAAGCGAGGCGGGCCGGCGGCAGGACACCGCAGTGATCCGGACTGGCAACCCGACGAGGACGAACACGAGGAGCTTGCGGACCTCGACGAAGACGCCGCGCAGGACGCGCCACAGTCGGGGGGCGTGATCGTCACAGCCGCGGCTGCCATCTGTGTCGAGGAGACGGCGCCGCTTCAAGCGGCGAATAGCGCGGCGGTAGTGGCCGATCAGCCCGAGCCGGTGACCGTCGACGACAGCGAGGACACCGAGGCTGAGTTTGACACTGAGGACGACGAAGACCAGGACGCTTCGGACGAAGACGGCGCCGATCAATTCGAATACGTCGACGACACATCCGGGATACCGGTCGCCGAGGAGCCGGTGACGACGGAGACTTCGGCCTCCTCGCGCCGGCACCGATACGACGCCGACACCGCCGCCGCGGTCAGCGCCCGCAAATACGTTTTCCGTAAGCGGGTGCTGATGATCATGGCGCTGGCATTGGTGGGATCGGCGGCGGCGGCGTTCCTGCTGTCCCCCACGGCGTGGTGGCTCTGTGGCAGCACCGCCGGGCTGACAGTGCTCTACCTGGGTTATCTACGCCGGCAGACCCGGATCGAGGCGCGGGTACAACGCCGCCGGATGCACCGGATGGCGCGTTCGCGGCTGGGCGTGGAGAACACCTACGACCGCGAGTTCGACCTGGTCCCGGCAAGGCTGCGACGCCCCGGGGCCGTGGTGCTGGAGATCGACGACGAGGATCCGACGTTCGAGCATCTCGACTATGCGCCGTACGCGCGCGATTACGGCTGGCACCGGGATTTACCGCGTGCCGCCGGCCAGTAACGGTTCGGCAACTCCGAACCACGGCTGGTAGCCTGCTAGCGACCAGGGGCTATGGCGCAGTTGGTAGCGCGACTCGTTCGCATCGAGTAGGTCAGGGGTTCGAATCCCCTTAGCTCCACCAAAGTAGTCTCTTTCAAACCCGCGCCACGGTGCGCGGGTTTGCCGTTTGATGGCCGAAGAATTTCAGTCAGGCTCAGGGCCTTATCGGGCCGATCCTGGCCGTGTTGACGGCTCGTTACAACATCATGCCGAGCAGAGTGAACACGACTTTGGCGTGATTGGAAACGGAATCGCCTGGTGGCGTGCTGTTTTGCACTGATGCCATGTTCACCGCGAAAGTGAACACCGACTGACCTGCGTGGTCGGGTCCCGGCGCTTACAGGCCCAACGCTTTGCGCTCTCGGTCGGCAGCCTCGGAGAGGCTGCCGCGCATCCACGCTGCAACATCCAGCAGCCGTAGCGTCGTAATGCTCGACGTCAAACCGGCCGGGCGGATCGCGTCAATCTGGTCCCGCAGCTGCCGATCCTTCAGTGCCTCGCGCAGTGCCACCCATGAATTGTCATGCTTCGTCAGCCCGTAGCTCTTTTTGACCACTGAGTCGATGATCGGTATCAGCCTGGGTCGCTTGCGGGCCAGCAGCTTGCTGGCCCTCGTCGGACCGATTTGAGGCAAA
This sequence comes from uncultured Actinomycetota bacterium, assembly GCA_963838755.1. Taxonomy (GTDB): domain Bacteria; phylum Actinomycetota; class Actinomycetes; order Mycobacteriales; family Mycobacteriaceae; genus Mycobacterium. Next base: position 5,018 of record CAWISO010000033.1, read on the forward strand.
CCGTGTAACTCTTCCCACAGCAGGAGTGCGGGCGCCAGGTCTTCGTCGGTGGCATCCCATAGGTCGAGGTCGTCCCGAAGATCGGCAAGGTGCCGAGAAAAGTCGGGCTTGAGCAGCGCCCGCACGGCAAGGGGCTTGGGCGCTACATCGAGCATCGCCAGCGCCAGCAGGTCGCTGGCCGAGAACCTGTCGCGCGGGTTGTCGGGCAGCGTGGCGAACGTGCCGGCGTCAAACGTCTTGGTGGGGTCGAAGAACGCCTCTAGCAGCTTGTCGGCTGGCGGGGCGACGATGTCGCGGATTCGCGCACGGAGGGCGTCGGTCCTCATACTTCAACGTAGCGGTACCGGGGGCGCTGCGACGCCAAGTACAGCTGAGTCGATTTCCTTTCGAGCGCACGGCGATACCACTTAGCCTCTGACCATGCGACCTAGGGGTGGGAATCGCGGCGGTGTTGCTGGGATTAGGCGACAAGGCGGCCCGCCGGGCCATCAGCTGGAATGACCTCCCCCGCGACGACAAGCGGCGGCTACACGCAGTACCCGACGTCGGATAGGCGGGGCGCTACATCACCTGACGCGTTCGGCAGCATGGAGCCGGTCGACCAGACTGAAATCACCGGACCCGTCCTGGACAAACGGCAACGTGATCGCCGCGTGGTCGGAGGCGTCGTTGCGGGCGCGGTGGCCGCCGTTGCGGTCGAGGTAGGCCTGGTGCTCCCGCTGGATCATGTCGACCATCTCCTCGGCGGTTTTGACGTAGTAGGCCGGTTCGCCGTGCGACAGGTCGACGAACAGCCACAAGTCGTCATCGCCAACGGTTTCGTTAATGCTGCCCTGCCAGTCTCCGGTGGTTTTGGTGCGGGGTCGCACGCGGACCGTGTCGCCGACCCGGTTAGTCACGTCGACCCGCCAGCTGCGTCCGACGTTGATGACGTTGACCGGGTATTCGCGGCGCAAGAACTCGGCGGCAACATAGTGCGCGCCAGCTTCGGCAATGCGGAGTGTGTTCATCGGTGTTTCCCTCCCGTCCTCTGGGCCATGCGCCCCTAACACCTTCCAGGGTAGGTCCTGGCCCGACTGGGGCCCGACCGCGCGTTGTCGTAGCGCGCTACGACCGCCGACGTATCGTTGACCTGTTATGCCCAAGCGGACCAACGACTTCCAGAAGCTGATCAGGATGCTGACTCAGCTGCTGGGCGATGGCGCGGTTGTCGAGGAATCGAAGATGCTCATCGACCTGGTGTCCGGCGAGGAGTGCGAGGTCGACATCTACGCCGAGGGCACCCTGGCCGGTCACACGGTCAACATCAGCATCGAGTGCCGAGACCACGCCCGCAAGCAGGGCAAGGGGTGGGTCGATGAGATGCACTCAAAGCACGAGCGGCTGCCAACCAACCTGCTGATTCTCGTGTCGTCGAGCGGGTTCTACGACACGGCGATCGCCAAGGCCGACAGCTATGGGATCAAGACGATTACGCCGACTCGAGCCGACAGCGACCTGGCCGCTGAGGTCGCCGCGACGCTCGGCGTGACGATGAAGGCCTGGAACATCACCAAGATGAACTGGACCATGAACGTCAACGGCCTTCCCGCGGAATGGCATAACCGCAATCCGCACGGCGTCGTCCCCGACGACGGCGATGTCTTCTTCCACCGAGCCGACGGCAGCGTGCTGGTCGCCGCCACCGAGTTCTGCGGTGCTGCGCTCGCCCAGCACTCCGTTGATCCGCAACGGGTGATGAACGACACCGAGCCGACGTTCGACGTCGAGACGCCGCTGATGCATGGGCCGCTGTGGCATGGGCAGTTGCTGCACGCTTACTGGACCGCTGAGGGCGAGCAGCCGGTCCTGGTGCCGGTGGCGTCAATGGTTGCTAGGGGAACAGTGGTGGTCTTGACCCAAGCCGTCACTGTCAGTCCTTCGGGCGAGATCGTCTACGACGGGCAGAGCTACCTGACCGGCACGGCCCCGATGGCGGACGGGCAGCAGGCCCAGATCGTCATCGCTGACCCCCACGGCCAGCGCCGTACCCAGGCTGACTTCCCTGTCTACATCCCGCCGCAGGAACCCGAGAACAGGACCGCTCGCAGGCGTCGGCAGCGAGGCGGCTAACCGATGTTTGCTGGCGGGGTGCTGGCGGTCGGTCGGTCCCCAGCCGGTCCCTGTTGGGTCCCTATCAGAGTTCATCGCAGCTTTTCGGGACCAACAGACCCAACGCCCTGCCTGCGGGTTCTCAACATGACCAACGTCTCTCAGGTAAACAAACGCCCAGGTCGACTCGTTCGCATCGAGTAGGTCAGGGGTTCGAATCCCCTTAGCTCCACAGAATTTCGCCAGGTCAGCGAGTCTCGTGACGCCCGAGTCGCTCTCTACGGCCACTCGGACGAAGTCGCTGCGTCCTTCCGACCGCAGTCGCTACCTCTCCGACGCGATCACTTTCGCGGCCGCTGCCCGCCGTAGGCGGCCAGGGAGCGTAGCTGGCGCATCGCAAAGGTACGACCGCGACCGTATTCGGGAATGTTCACACCCGACCACATGCCTTGGGCGCCAGGGGTTTCCAGTGCTTCCTTGGCGCATACCCACCGCCGCGGGCAGGCGCGGCATAGCGCTTTCAGTTCGGGGTCATCGCCGCCGTCGAGCCAGCGGTCCGGGTCACGGAGGCAGGGCGGGGTCGTCAGCGCGTGCGGCTTGTCGAGCATCACGGTCACGTTCGCTCCTCCCACAAAGCGGTCGTCAACGCGGCACCGCGCACTGGCTGCCGGACGTCGTGGGGGCGTTGGGTCGGCACGGCTGCTCCTGGTGGCTAGCTGGCGTATGGTGTTGGCCGCCTGAGCGGCCAATATGTCCGTATCGTGTCACAATACGATCATATTGTGACACGATACTGCTATATTGTCGAACCGGTGGAAAAACGATTCCTGATCCCGCGGCGCCCTGCCCCCGCCGAGCCGTCGAGCACGGAACGGATCCGCGATGCTGCCCTGAAGAGCTTTGCAGCACATGGCATCGCGCGTACCTCGCTACGGACGGTCGCCGAGGCCGCCGGGACGTCAATCGGGTTAGTGCAGCACTACTACGGCACGAAAGCCGCGCTGATCGCCGCCGTCGATGACTACGTGCTCCAGGTGATCGGCGATGCGGTGGAATCAGCGCCGTTACCCGCGCCACCGGCAGATCCGCTGGCTGAAATGGGGCGTAGGGTGACCACGCTCATCGCGGAGCAGGCCGACGTCGTCGACTACCTGGGGCGCGCACTGGTCGAGGGCGACTCGATCGGGTCGCAGATCTTCGACGGTCTTGTCGGCATCAGTACAGCCCAAGCGGATGAGCTCAACGCACGACGCCAGACGAGAGCGGATCTTGACCCTGTCTGGGCGGCGCTCAATCCGCTCATCCTGCGCCTTGGCGCCATCATCCTGCGCACCCACATCGAGCGCCACATACCCGAACCCTTCAACACCCCGATCCAGCTAAACCGCTGGGATGTCGCCGTCACCGCCCTCATACGCGAAGGCCAGTTCCAGCATCAGTCGCCGTCACCGCCGGCCCGCGTCGTTGCGCCGAGGTCTGATCCCGGCCTCGCGGCCAGCGCCGGCTCGATCCATCGGCGCAAGTAAGCACGGAGTTCGGCGCCCGTCCATTCCATCCGCCGTCTCCGCCGCGATAGCGACCCCATCAACCTCGGGCTGTGGTTCGCCACTTCGTCTACCTATTCTCGTGGTCGAAATCCGCTTTATTTCCCTAATGTTTTCGAGCATTGAAGACCAACTTGGCGTGGTAAACCGCTGATCGTTCTCGGGGCACTCTGGATCGGCGGCCTCACCCAAATACTTCATCGCGACGCACGGACGACGGCGAAGGGTACGACTGGAAACTTGGCCTATGGGTTGATCTGCTTGGCCGCAGCCGCGGTTGCAGTGTGCAGCGGGAGGGTGAAGGCTTGGCGGCGTCTTTTTCTCCTGACGCCGTGGTAAATGGCCGTGTTTTCAGGCGACGTCGATACGAGCGCTATTTGATATTGATTGAGCGCCCAGCGCGTACTCAGAAACTTCCAATTTTGGAGGATTTAGAACAAGCGTACTTGCCAATGCTCCGCGTGCAGGATAATCAACTCGTGGAGCGCAGACGCAACGGCAAGCAGGGCCAAGAACCACTGACCATCCTCAAACAGCTGCCCGCCCTGGTTGTGCTGGAGCGGATCCCGGTTCCCGTGCTCGCTATCGCGAAAGACGGCACTGTGGTCTTTGCAAACTCGGCGTTTTCAGAGATGGTCGGGCGTCCTCCAGAGGAAGTGCGGGCGCTGAACTTCGATCAGATCTTTCACCTCGCGCCCAGCACGGAATCCCCAGTCTCCGTCGTCCAGGCATTGGCGAACATGGTCGTAGAGCTGGCTCACGGGGACGGCTCAAGTGTTCGAGCGCTGATGAGCAGGTCGGCGCTGATACGTGCCGATGAAGAGGTTGCGCTCGCGACCTTCCAGGATCTGACCGAGCAGCTGTGGTCTGACGAGCGCTAGCCGATCGGCGGGGTCGACACGGCCTTGACGGCCAAAGCAGTGCGCCGCTTGACGAACTGGATGAAGTAGCCGATCCGATCAGGTTGCACGATGCCCCGCAACACCGTCGACATTGCCGTCTCGAAGTCATGCAGCAACTGGACCGGTTCGTCCAGGGTGCTGGCCTGGCGCATCCCCATATGAAGAGAAACCAGCAGGCGTCCGACATCGTCGGGATCGTTATCTTCGACGATGTCGCCCTCGAAAATGCCTCGCTCGGCGATCTCTCCTAGGAGCTTGATCCACCCCCCGAGCAGCCGCTCCTGCAGCTTCTCGGTCCGGCCAACCGACTCGAGCAGGTTGAACGCCGCCCGCGTGACGTCGTGGTTGATGTCTGCAACCGATACCAGATAGGAGACGTCGATGAGGGTTTCCAGTCCGGAAAGCCGCCGGTTGAGCAAGTCCTGAACTGCGGTGCCCGCCCAGGCGATCTGTTCGTCGACGATGGCCAGCGCCAGCGCGTGCTTCGAACGGAAATGGAAATACATTGCGCCCTTGGTTAATTGCGCTTCGGCGAGAATGTCGTCGAGGCCGACGGCGTAGTAGGGCCGTTGGGCGAACTGGTGTGAGGCGGCGCGCAAGATCTGATCCCGCGTGGTGTCCGCTCGCTTTTCGGCCGGCTCGCTCATTAGATCGTGCTAGGGGTCAGGGCCTGGCTGTCAGCCAGGAACGGCATCGGCATCCAGCGCGACGACAACAATGACTCCATGGCGTTCCCGGGCAGCGGGCGCGACAATAAATAACCCTGCGCTCGATGACATCCGTGTCGCATCAACGTCAACGCCGCGGCGGGGGTCTCCACCCCCTCGGCTACCAGTTGCAGGCCGAACGCTTCAGCAAGTCCGATGATCGCCCGCACGATTGCCAGGTCACGGCTACTGGTGCCCAGATCGCGGACGAATGACGTGTCGATTTTGAGCGTATCGACCGGCAGCGACTTCAAATGGGAGAGGACAGCATAACCGGTGCCGAAGTCGTCAATGGCGATCTGGACGCCGACCTCTTTCAACTCCTCGAGAGTTCTTCGGGTGCTTTCGATGTCGCGGACCACAGCACGCTCAGTGATCTCCAGGCACACCGAACCGCCATCGATGCCGAACTCGTCGATGGTCTCGGCCACGCTGCTGACAAAACCACGAGTGACCAGTTGGGCAGGAGACACGTTGATGCGCAAGGTGGCGGTTTGCCCCACGCCATGTGATCGCCAACGGCTGAATTCGGAAAGGGCGCTTCGCATCACCCACCGGCCCAATTCCCCGCCGAGGTTGGCGGATTCGGCCACGCCGATGAACGACTCCGGTAGCAGCAATCCCCAAGTGGGGTGCCGCCACCGAACCAGCGCCTCGGTCGCCACGATCGCACCGGTCCACAAGTCGACCTCGGGCAGATAATGCAATAGCAGTGCCTCGCTGTCGATCTCGCCCCGCAGGTGAAGTTCGATGTCGTTGCGGAACAGACGCTGCAGGGACATGTCGTCGCTGGACACCGCCACGTGGTTGCCGCCCGCGCGCTTGGCTGTCAGAACTGCCTCGTCGGCGCGATGAAGCAGATCGCTGCTGTTGTCGCGCCCGGGCATGCCCACCGCCACGCCGACGCTGACGGTGCGGGTGATCATGTGCCCACCCAGTGCCATCCGATCGCGCAGCGCGACGCACAGCTCGTCGCCAACCTTTTCCGCGGTTTCGATCGACATCGGTATGTCCGGGACGACGACGAACTCGTCCCCGCCCAGCCGAGCCGTCATGCTCTGAGCGCCGGCTCTGGAACGCAGCTGCTCGGCGAAGGTCCGGATGAACCAGTCGCCGGCACTGTGACCGAGGTAGTCGTTGATCGACTTGAGCCGGTCGAGGTCAAGGTACAAAACTGGCACCGGACCGGGCCGCCCGGCTCCGAGTCTGTCGGAAAGGTGTGCGATCAGCGCTCGACGATTGTGCAGACCGGTCAAATCGTCATGCTCCGCGAGGTCGCGAAGCTTCTCTTCGGCGGCGATCCGCGCCTGCATCTGGGAAAGCAGGGATGCGATGGTTTGAACCGTGTTCAGCTCATCGGTCCGCCATTTCTTGCGGCGGAACTTCAGGCAGGTGAGCTGGCCGGTGGTCACTCCCCCCGAGATCAATGGCGCGGCGGCCGCCGACGGCGCCGTGATCTTGGACGGCTCGAGGCCCCAGCGGTCGTGGGCGCCGGCCACCCAGCGCGCGTAGGCAGGCTCGCTTGGATCCGGCCGAATCACAACCAATTTCTTCCCGTGCTCGCACAGCGCCAAGACCGGGTCGGCGCTGCTGAAGTGCGCGATGGCCATGGGATCCGGGGAGACATGGTCTTTCCGCGGTGGCCATGCCGCGACCAGCCTGGACACCCTGATCTTGTGATCGTTGTGGCGCAAAAAGGCCGCATCGATGTCGAGATGCTCGACGAGCTGCGCGAGCACCTGTTCGTTGACATCAGCAACAGTGGAAGCCGTCGTCTCCATCAACCGGGTGGCGACAAGGGTGACCAGGTTGCGCGCCAAGGTCTCCTCCGATTGTGCTGTGTAGCTCGGGGTGCCGCGCCGAACTTCTGGTCGGAAATATTGAACGTTTGTCTAATGGGGTATCGATGTCAGGCGGCAAAGGTCGAGAAGCGAAAGTATATACAGAACGGAGCGGCTGCGCGGGGGGTAGCGAAATGACGACTCAGCAAACCCGCAATTCGTGGAAACGGGCGGTAATTGCGGTCGCCGCGGGGGGACTATCGACGCCGGTCCAAGTAGCGACGGGCCAAGTCGTCGTCCGTTATTCGTACGACCAACGTCATGCCGGCCCGACGGCGCGGTTGACGGGGTGAGGGTACGACCAGGGTCGTCGCAGCCGCATCATTAAATAAACCGCTTGATTTAATACTCGCGCAGGTGTTCACTAAGGCGGTGACCGCGGCACGAGTCCTGCGCAACGACCGTTCGACGGGCACCCGAGAAGCGATCTTGGCAGCGGCCGAGCGGTTGTTCGCCGAGCGGGGCATGTATGCCGTGTCCAACCGGCAGATCAGCGAAGCGGCAGGTCAGGGCAACAACGCGGCTGCTTGCTACCACTTCGGCACCAGGACCGATTTGCTGCGGGCCATCGAAAGCAAGCACCGGTTGCCGATTGAGGAACTGCGGCGGCAGATGCTGGCTAGCATCGGCAACTCGACCGAGCTCCGGGATTGGGTGGGCACGCTGGTGCGTCCGCTCACCGACCACCTGGCGGCTCTGGGGAACCCGTGCTGGTACGCCCGCTTCGCGGCTCAGGCGATGGCCGATCCCACCTACCGGCAAGTCGTCACCAAGGATGCGCTGGCATCGCCGATGCTCGTGCAGGCAATCGACGGCATCAACCGGTGTCTGCCTGACCTTCCGAAGCGGGTTCGCTTCGAACGGATGGTGATGGCTCGCAACCTGCTGATGCATACCTGCGCCGAACATGAAGGAGAGCTCGCCGAGCACGGACCGCCCTCACGGTCCAGCTGGCCGGTTGCGGCCGAGGGGCTGATCGACGCGATCGTCGGCCTGTGGCGGGCACCAGTTCACCCCACGCTGGTCGTGCCATCCCAGTAATCTGCCGTTCGCTTTTGTCCCAAGGAGCGCTATGTCTGACATCGTGACCGGACGCGTGGACGAGGCCGCACCGGATGTGCCGGACTATCCGATGACCCGGTCGCCGGGATGCCCGCTGGCTCCACCGCCGCAGGCTTTGGTGCTCAACGCTGCCAAACCCCTGAGCCGAGTGCGGATTTGGGACGGCAGCACGCCCTGGTTGATCACCGGCTATGAGACGATCCGTGCGCTGTTCACCGATTCTCGGGCTAGCGTCGATGATCGCTTGCCGGGCTATCCGCACTGGAATGAGGGCATGCTGGCCACCGTGCACAAGCGGCCACGCTCCGTCTTCACCTCAGATGCTGAGGAGCACACCAGGTTTCGCCGCATGCTGTCCAAACCATTCACCTTCAAGCGAGTCGAGGGCTTACGTCCAGCCGTGCAACGAATCGCCGACGACCATATCGACGCGATACTCGCCGGCCCCGGGCCTGCTGATCTGGTCAGCACAGTGGCGTTGCCGGTCCCGTCGCTGGTGATCAGCCAGTTGCTGGGCGTGCCGTATTCCGATGCCGAGTTTTTTCAAGAGCAGGCCCATAAGGGGATGGGGCGATACGCGACCGCCGAGGAATCAGCCGAAGGTGCGGTCGCGCTGGCAAAGTACATCGCCCGGCTCGTGCGCGCCAAAATGGAAGAGCCGGAAGAGGATTTGGTATCCGACCTTGCCGAGCGGGTCAAGACCGACGAGCTCAGCGTACGCGAAGCCGCCCAGTTGGCCACCGGTGTATTGATCGCCGGACACGAAACCACCGCCAACATGCTGAGCCTGGCGATAGTCGCGCTGTTGGAGCACCCCGACCAGCTGGCACTGTTACGCGAAACTGACGATCAGAAAACCATCGCGACCGCTGTCGAAGAACTGATGCGATACCTCAGCATCATTCAGACCGGACAGCGCCGAGTCGCCGTCGAAGACATCGACATCGACGGCGAGGTGATCCGCGCGGGCGAGGGGATCATCCTCGATATACCACCGGCGAACTGGGATCGGCGTCGGTACGCCGACCCCGATCAGCTCGATCTGCAACGGCACGACAACCCGCATGTCGGATTCGGCTACGGCCGTCACCAATGCGTCGGGCAGCAGCTGGCCCGGATGGAGTTGCAGATCGTGCTGCACACGCTGCTGCGGCGTATTCCGACGCTGCAGCTCGCGATCCCGGTGGAGCAGCTGCCCTTCAAGCACGATGCGCTGGCCTACGGACTCTACGAGCTACCCGTCACATGGTGAGTGGCAGCGATCTCACACTGGTGGTGCCCGACCTGTCGGGCCGGCTGGCCGCCGTGACCGGAGCCAACAGCGGCCGGGGATTTGGTCTGGCCAAGCGGTTGGCGATGGCGGGTGCCGACGTGATGATGGCGATTCGCAACCGGGCCAAGGGCGAGGCTGCGATCGACAAGATCCGCGCGGACGTTCCCGATGCCAAGCTGACGATCAAGCGTCTGGACCTATCATCGCTGAGCAGCGTCGCGACGTTGGGGGAGGAGCTGATCGCTGAGGGTCGGCCAATCGACGTTTTGATCAACAACGCGGGTTTGATGACGCCTCCGCGACGCGAACAGACCGATGACGGATTCGAGCTGCAATTCGGCGCCAACCACCTCGGGCACTTCGCTTTGGTAGGGCATCTGCTGCCGCTGCTGCGCGCGGCGTCGTCGGCGCGGGTGGTGACCGTTAGCAGCCTGGCCGCCGGCCAGCGCAATATTGATTTCGACGACGCCAACGCCCAGCACGGCTATAAACCGATGGCTCAGTGCCGAATCGTACGGCGGAACGCGACCGAAGGGGGGCCCGGCTGGCTCGATGGTCGTAGGCGGCTGTTGCCGTTCACGTGGCGGGAAATAATTACGATGGCAACATGCTCGATTACGCGTGCAGCGCGATGAGCCCGGTTTGGGATGTGTTCGAGGACTCGGGTCTGCCGGTAGCGCATCACATCGGCGAAACCCCACCGAAGGCACCCTGCGAAGTCAACAACGTCGCGGTCGTGATGATGGTCAACATCGATGGGTTTCGGGAAATGTTCTCCAAATACATCTTTGGCGGCATCCTCGATCGTCATCCGAGGCTGCGAATTGGCTGGTTCGAGGGTGCGATCGCCTGGGTGCCGCCGGCACTTCAGGATGCCGAGCATGTGCTCGCGTCCTATCAGCACATGCTGGACCACACGCTGCAGCACGACATCCGCTACTGCTGGGACACCCACATGAGTGCCTCGTTCATGGTTGATCCGCTTGGTCTGAGGCTGATCGAGCAGATCGGTGTCGGCAAGGTGATTTGGTCGTCTGACTATCCGCACAACGAGAGTACCTTCGGCTACTCGGAGAAATCGCTGGCCGCGGTCGTCGCGTCCGCCGGTCCAGAAAACGCAGCGCGCATCGTCAGCGGAAACATCAAGAGCTTTTTAGGCATTTAGATGGCGACTACTCCTCCTGGTACACAGCAGCTCGTGATCCCCGACGAGCCTGACTGGACGCGTATGCGTCGCGAAACCGGTGCGCGGCTTCGCGCTGCGATGACCGACAACGGCGTCGATGCGCTGATCCTGTTGATGAACGACAACGTCGTGTATGCCACCGGCGCCAGTTGGCCGGTGCTGGACGCCGGGCTTTCACACGTCGAGCGGCCGGTGGCGATCGTGCTGGCCAGCGAAGCGCATCCTCACCTGTTCATACCTTTTCGTGAGGGCGCCGCGTCGGAATCGCAGCTGCCGCCCGATCATCTGCACGGTCCGCTTTATCCCGAATTAGAGGAGGGTGTCGAGTATCTGGCGCGGGTGATTGCCGAGCTGATACCGCCGGGAGCCAGCGTCGCGGTCGACGAGTTAACCGGGGCGATGCGCCGCGCCGCGGATCGGCTTTTCCCCGGGGGCCCGCCGTCGGATGCTGCAGTGGTGGTCGGCGCGGCGAATCTGGTCAAGACACCGGACCAGATCTCATGCCTGCGCACGGCGACCCGCATCACCGAGCAGGCGATGGCCGATGTTCAAAAGGAGCTGACACCGGGTGTGCGGCAAACGGAGCTGTCGGCCAAGCTGGTGCGGCGGGCTTTCGAACTGGGTGCCACGGCCAACATGCTGGAGGCGATCTGGCAGGTGATGCCACCGTCGCGCGCCGAAGGTGTGTGGACGACGCACGGTGACCTCGCGCTGCCGTTGCTGACTGCCGAGCGCGAACTCGCCAAGGGCGACGTGCTGTGGACCGATGTCAGCATCAGCTACGCCGGGTACTGTTCGGATTTCGGCCGCACCTGGCTGGTCGGTGACCAGCCGTCGGCGCGCCAGCAGGCACAATTCGACAAATGGCGGGAAATCCTCGACGCGGTGCTGCGCGTGACGAAAGCCGGTGCGACCTCAGGAGATCTGGCGCGAGCGGCAATCGCTGCCAACGGTGGGTCCAAACCCTGGCTGCCGCACTTTTATCTCGGACACGGCATCGGCACCTTCCCCGCCGAACAACCCATGATCGGAACGGATCTGGGCGAGGAGTTCGACGACAAGTTCGTCTTTCCGGCCGGCATGTTACTGGTGCTGGAACCGGTGGTGTGGGAGGACGGCACTGGCGGCTACCGCAGTGAGGAGATCATAGTGATCACCGACGATGGCTTCGTCTCGATTACCGACTATCCCTATGCGCCTTATGGCCCGCGCTGACGGCGATGCGGTGGGCGCCACCCACTTGCGGGGGAAGTAGCGCAGATGGCCACTGAGATTTCGCCGGACGGCCTCGCGCTGCGGACTGGCCGTCGGCAACGGGCGCTGGCTCAGATGGAAGCCCACGACATTGACATCCTGGTGCTCGGACGACAGGCCAATGTCCGCTACGTCACCGGGGCGCCGCAGTTGTGGATCGGGGGGACCCGGCCGTTCGGTCCGGTATGCGTGCTGGTGCGCGCTACCGGCGAGATATACCTGAACAGCACCGCCGACGAGGGTATCCCCGAGGAGATCGGCCGGGATCGGCTCTACGGTCTGGCCTGGAACCCAATGACGCTCATCACGGTGCTGAAGAATGTCGACGGTGCGGCAACTGCCCGGCGAGTCGGAACCGACGCCTTGACACCAACTTTCGCGACGTTGCTGCCGCTTGCGTTCCCGAACGCCGAGTTCGTCGACGGCGAAGTAGCGATGCGAACAGCGCGGCGGGTCAAGACGTCCGACGAAGTGGCAGCGATGGGCACCGCGCTGCGGGTGGCCGAAGCGGGGATGGCCGCTGGTGTCGCGGAGTTGCAGCCCGGGCTTTCGGAGCAGACGTTGGCGGGCGCCGTACTGGAGGCGATGGCCGCGGGTGGGGTGAGCACACCGGCTACCCAGGACGCTGCATGGGTGGCCTCCCGGGAACACCCTTGGCGGCGCGCAAGCGGAGACGGCCGGGTGCGCTCCGGGGACCTGGTCGTATTCACGGCCGGCGCCTTGGCTGAGGGATATGTCGGCGAGATCGGCCGGACCTGGCCGGTGGGCGAAGCCGGCTGCACGCACAGTGAATCGCTCCGCAAGCTGTATAAGCGCTCGAACGAGCTGTGGGACAGGCTGATTGCAGCCTGTCATCCCGGCTTAAAGGCCGCTGATCTGCTGGCCGCCTACGACCAGGCGGGCGAGCCGCTACCGCCGATGGCCGTCGCGCACGGGCTGGGACTGGGATTTGATCCGCCCGTGGTCTCCGGACAGCTGCCGGTCACCGCCGAGCAGGAAACCCTGGATCCTGGGATGGTGCTGGCGCTCACCGGCTATGTGTGGCAGGAAGGCGTCGGCGCGGTGCTTCGCCGAGACTCGGTGGTCATCACCGACGACGGACCCGAGTTGCTGACCACAAGTCCACTGTGGGAGTAGCCGGCAGTCTCATTTCAGTGCCGCATCCAGAAGATCACCGAAGTGCTGTGTCTCCCAGAGATTGAGCGCATTGGTGAACATCTGCAACGGCGCCCGGACACTCTCGTCGTCTTTGATGCGGGTATCCATCCGGTTCAGCGAAGCAGCGGCATCACCGAAACGCGAACGGATCAACGCGGGTACATCGAGCAGCCACGCGACCGCCATGATTCCGACATACAGCATCAGCTGATGGTGCAATTCGCTTACGCCGAGATCCGGCCCGCCGCGCTGACGTATCTCTGTGACGAAGCGGGCGAGCAGATCGTCGAGATGCTCGTTCCACATGTCGGTTTCGGCGCCGGACATCGCGCCCCAAAGTGCCATGGCAACGTTCATCTGGCCAACGCATCCCCAGTCGAGCAGACCGCAGTGCATGGCATCGTCAGCGTCGCGCCAAAACCATGCATTGTCGACGTTGGCATTCCAATGGCACAGCGCGAGGTGGTCGGTCTGACCGGCCAGATAGCTCCACACGGCAGGCTCGTGCCGCAGGAATCGGGGTGCATCGGTGCGTAGGCGGGCGATGAATTGCGGTGAGCGAACGTTGGCGGGCAGTAGCCCCGGGCTGGTCTGGGTGAACTCGGCGAGTCTGTCTAGTCGCCGGTCCAGCTTGTCGGCCCCCAGCGGTACTCGTTCACCGACCTGCGCCGCCTGCAGGTCGATCGGGAACTGATTGATCAGCCCAGTCGGCAGGCATCCCGATCGGTGGTACCCGATCAGCCGGGCCAGCGCGGTCAGCAATGCCCGGTAGTGATCCAGCGGTTCGGGCATCTCGTAGTCAAGACACTTATGGTATTGGCGCTCGATACCGTTGACTCCGAAGTGAATTCGCTGCGTGACTAGTATTCCAGTGCCCGTGTTGCAGTGGTAGTCGGCGAACGCAGGGGTGGCCACGGTGATGGGGAAGTCGGGTGCCCGCGATAGCGACGCAAAGAGCACTTCGGACCCCATCTGCGTTTTCCCGCGGTCACGAGCAGCGTTGTCCAGGTCGCGGGAGAACTTCACAAACAAGTCGGTGTGCAGGTTGGGGTCAGGTTGCTGGTATTCGACTCGCAGCAGGAGTTTGCGCCCGGTGCTTCCACCCGGAATCTCTTGGAACTCGCTGATGCGAGTGACGGCGTTGTCGGCGGCCAGGGCACCCGAGGTGCGGAATGCTCGAGTGAGAAACGCTGTGCCGCCGGCGCGTAACGCAGCGGGGTCGGAGGGAATGGAAAGTCCGAAATGATCTCCGGTGACCCAACGGTCGTCTGGGTCGGTCACCAGGTCTGTTCGGCCGCGCGGACCAACATATGGTTGACGGCCACCCGGCGATCGCGGGTGACCATGTACAGCACGGCATCGGCGATGTCGTCAGGCGCCAACTTAACCATGTCGGCGGTCTGACGGTCGAATGCCTCACGCGTTTCGCGCGGCAGGTGATCGCTGATCTCGGTGTCGACGGTGCCCGGACCGACCACGCCGACTCGAACTCGCTTTCCCAGCAGCTCTTGTCGGATGCCTTCGCTGAACGCGTTCACGCCGAATTTGGTCAGTGAGTAGACGGCGGTTCCGGGGCGGGCAACCCAGCCTGCGGTGGAACTGATGGTGACCAGATCGGCGACACCACGCGGTGAGGTGGCTGCCGCGTCGATCAAGTGTGGAATCGCGGTGCGGGTGACGTACAAGACACCTTGCACGTTGACCCGCACTAGGTCGTCCCAATCCTGCAGTGGCGCTTCGGCAGCCGGCGCCATCCGCATCAGCCCGGCATTGTTGACCACGGTGTCGAGTCGACCAAGCTCAGCAACGGTCTGCTGTATCGCAGCCGCTACCTGGTCGGCGTCGGTTACGTCGGCGGTCACCGCCAGTGCCGTGCCGCCCGCTGATTCGATATCGACTTCTAACTGGTTCAGCCGATCGGCGCGGCGGGCGAGCAGAGCGACTGCAGCGCCTTGCGCCGCCAGCGCTCGCGCCGTCGCGGCCCCGATCCCGCTGCTGGCGCCCGTTACCAAAGCTGCAGTGCCGGCCAGCGTCTTAGTCACTTGCGACGCTTCCCCCACAAGTGGGTGGGGTCCCCGCGGAGCCGGGGAGTACCCCCACCCCCGCAAGCGGGTGGTGCCCCCACTGCATCGTCGCCGTCGCGGTCATGTCTGCTCCAATGAAGAACCTGTGTCGAGGAGTTCGTGTAGAACGTAGTCGTTGTGCTCGCCGAGGTCTGGAGCGCCCCGCGTGATCTGCGCCGGCGCGGTGGCCATTCGCCACGGCGCTGCCAGTATCGGCCGTTGTCCTTCCCGATGATCGCTGACGAAGCGATATAACTCACGGTCCCACAGCAGCTGATCGCTGATCACATCAAGGACTGTCGCGCATTTGCTGGCCGGCACCCCGGCCCAGCGCAGCCGCTGTGCCAGCTGGTCGGCGTCATGGCTGCCGGTGAGCAGTGCGAGGTCTCGGTCAAGAGCGTCGGTGTGCTCGAGCCGGTCCGGCATGGCGGCATAGCGCGCGTCGTCGGCGAGCGCGGCGGCACCGAGGACATCGCACAGCACTCGCCATTGTCCGTCGTCGGCAACCGCAACGCTGATCCAGTCGCCGCCCGAACAGGGATAGCAGCTGTGCGGGGCCATATCTGGATGGCGGTTGCCTTCAGGTGCGAGTTGCTTTCGGGTCATATCCTGTTCGAGCAGCCGGTCGCCGATCATCGACGACAGCGTCTCCACGGCCGACACATCGACGAATTGGCCCTCTCCGGTCAGGTCGCGGTGCAGCAACGCCGCCACGGCCGCCAACGCCGCGGCGGCACCGACGGTGGAGTCCCCGTAGCGCATGCTGGTGCCGAGCGGCGGCCCGCCGGGATAGCCCACCAGGGAAGCGAGCCCGGCCAAAGCGGCAAAGCACGGTGCATAACCGGTCTGGTAGCCCAGCGGGCCGTCATTGCCCCACATCTTGATCGACACCGAGACGATGTCGTCTTTGATGGACTTCAGCTGGTGGTAGCCGAGTCCCAGGCGCTCCATCGCGCCCGGCCGCAGGTTGTTGATGACAATGTCGCTGAGAGCGATCAGGTCGCGAAGCCGCTCGGTGCCAGCTGCTGACTTGAGATCCAGTTCGACGCTGAGCACTTCGGCGTTGATGCTGAGAAAGAACGGCGCATGGTTGATGTCGGTGCCGCCGTAAGCACGCATCTCGTCGGGGTTGCCGGATGTTTCGACCTTGATCACTTCGGCGCCCAGGAAAGCAAGTAGTTTGCCGGCGTATGGGCCCGCCCACACCTTGGTGAGCTCGACGACCCGCACTCCTTCCAGCGGTCCGCCTCGTGAGACCTTCGGCGGTTTGAGTTGGGCCGACTTCACCGCCGGCATCGGACGTGGTGACTCGATGCTGTCCGTGACCTCGGCGGTGTGCTGGCCAAGCGTGGGCGCGGCACTGGTGATGCGCGCCGGCGATGCGCTCATCAGGTAGGGAACTGTCGGATACGCCGCAGTGCCCAACACCGGATGGGCCACGTGCTGGAAAAAGCCGCGGTGACGGTACTGAGGTGAGTTCTTCAGGTCGGCAGCACTTTTGACGGGCACCAAGGGGACGCCCAGCCGCTGTGCCTCCTCGGCTGCCGCATCTTTGGTCATACCAGCGATCCACTTCGCGAACCCGTTTTGGAATGTCGCTACCTTCTCTGCCGTTACCGAGAACTCGAGCCAGTCGTCGTCGAACTCGTCAAGCCAAGCCGGCTGGCCCATCAGCTTTTTGAGACCCGTCCAGTGATTGCGGCTGGTCATGTAGAGATAGACGAACCCGTCTGCGCACCCAAAGAATGAGGCTGGGCCCTGCTGGTCGTAGTCGTCGCGGGTGTTTTTCGGTGCGACCTCTCCGGTGATGAACCTGCCCAGCACGCAGTCGGCACGCGACACCAGGACGGCGTGCTGCGACACGTCGATGAATTCCCCTCTGCCACTGTGCAGATGCCAGAACTGTGACGCGGCGATGCACAATGCCGCGTCGAGCCCCGCCTCGTAGTCGGCGAGGAAACGGCCCGGTCCCTTCAATGGCGGTCTGGCGGGATCGGCATGGCTGGGAGTGTGATAACCCCACCCGCTGCTGTTGAACACGTTGAAGCTCGTAGCGTTCTGGAACTCTGGTGGAGCGGCGCCGCCGTACGGGGTGACCGAGCAGAACACCACGGCGGGATGCCGACGCGCAATCTGGGCCGCTGACACGCCAACCGCTTCGGTCCAAGACGGTGCGTGATCGTCGATGACCGCGTCGGCTGTGGCGATGATCTGGTGCAGCTTCTCGATCTCGGCGGAGCAGGAGACGTCGAGCACGGCGGAACGCTTATTGGTGTTCAGGTAGGCGAACAGCGCACTGCGTTCGGTGTCGCCGGCCGTATGAGCCCCGCCGATGATCGGGGCCATCGCCCGAGTAGGGCTGCCAGAATCCGGCCGCTCGATCTTGATCAGGTCGGCGCCGAAGTCCGCGAGTAACTTCCCGCAGTATTCTCCGGCAACCGATTCGGCGAGCTCGACGATCCTGATTCCAGTCAGTGCCGACATGCGCGACCTCGAAGCGTCAGGGCTTGCTCCGTCCGGAGCGGCTGAGCCGCCACTCGGGCGGGAAGTTCAGGTCGTTGTCCTTGACGACGTTGTTGAGGCCCTTTTCAAAGGTGCCCTCGGTGAGGTCGACCTCCTGCGCGTCGTTTTGAATCATCGGCAGCATGCCCTCCACCATGCCGGTGAGCAGGCTGCCGAAGTATTCGCCCTTGTGCTGCTTATAGAGCTCCAGGAAGGTCTTCTGTACCGCGACGGTGTCGGTCGGACGCGACTTCGAGCATGCCAGTGCGTACTTCTGCGTTTCGTCCTCGAGCTTGTCGCGGGGCACGACGCTGTTGACGAAGCCACACTCGTACATCTCCTTGGCACTGAATGGCCGCCCGGTGAACAACATTTCGGAAAACTTCCGCAGCCCCATCGTCTCGGCCCACCACCACAGGCGTGGTCCCCAACCTACGTACCGAAATGCCGGATGTCCGAACAGCGCATCGTCAGAAGAGATCACCAGATCGGCATCGCCGGCCTGGTAGAAGTGCCACCCGTAGCAGTAGCCCTTGGCCTCGATGATGCTGATCTTGCGAAGCTCCTGAAGGGGACGGTTTCCGGCACGCGCTTTGGCGTAGAAGTCGGTGACGGTGGACAGGTACCGGTACGAACCGCCCGGCGGATACTTGACGTCGTCGTCGTTGATTGCGAGTTCGTGATGCAACGGCAGGCCCGGGTTCTCCAGCATGGGGCGCTGCTCGGGCAAGTCGCCTCCACTACCGAAATCTTGGCCCTCGCCACGGATCACCACGACCTTGACGTCGTCGTCGACGTTGCACTTGTGAATCAGGTCGGCGTAGTTCTGGCGCATACCGAGCGTGGTCGAGTTTTGCGCCTCAGGACGGTCGAAGGTGATATAGGCGATCCGGTTCTTCTTGTCCTTCTCGAACCTGATAAATGGTTCTGCGTCCCTCTTCAGTTGTTCGTAGTCGTACTCAGGCATGGCTGACTCCCGTCTGTATTGTGCCTACTTGAGCGTGCTGCCCGCATCGACGGGAAGCCAAAAGCCAGTGGGGAGAACTCATTTCATGGCGTCAGTGCCGGCATCGACTCCCACCCCCGCACCGTCGAGGTCGGGCTCAGCCGGGCATTGCTCATGTCGACGTCCCATTCCGGGAAGCGTTGCAGAATTTCTTCGAGGGCTATCCGGCCTTCCAGCCGCGCCAGCGCCGAGCCCAGGCAGAAGTGGGTGCCGACACTGAACGCCAGGTGCTGGTGAGCCGGCCGGTGAATGTTGAAGGTTTCGCTGTCCGAACCGAATTGGCGTGGGTCGCGGTTGGCGGCCCCGATCAGCATCATCATCACGCTGCCTTCGGGCACAGTTTGGTCGTGGAAGCTGACGTCGCGGGTCACGTAGCGAGCAGCGTGCGGGGCCGGTGGCTCGAAACGCAGGAGTTCCTCGACGGCCTGCGGTATCAGCGCAGGGTTGCGCACCAGTTCGCGGCGCTGATCCGGGTGTTCGGCAAGAACCTTTCCGGCCCAACCGATCAGCCGGGTCGTCGTCTCGTTGCCTGCACCGGCGACGACGTTGAGGTAGATCAGCAACTCGTCGCGGGTCAGTCGTCGGGTAGTGCCGGTCTCGTCGACGAACTCCACGTTGAGCAATTCGGTCATGATGTCGTCAGACGGATGGGTGGCGCGCCAATCGATGTAGGCGGCGAAAATTTCACCGGTCGCCAAACCGCGTTCGTGGTTCATCGGCTTGCCGGCTTCGGTGCGCATCTGCGCGTTGGTCTGGTCGCGGATGAACTCCTGATCGTCTTCGGGGATGCCGAGCAGCATGCTGATGACCTTCATCGGCATCTGGGCTCCCAAATCAGCGACGAAATCGATGCGGCCGGATCCGACGAGGGGGTCCAGCGACTGCGCGCAGAATTCGCGTATCTGGGGCTCGAGCGCAGCGATTTTGCGGGGGGTGAACATGCGGGCCAGCAGCTTGCGGTGGACGTCATGGGTCGGAGGGTCTTCCATGATGAGCAGGCCAGGCGGAATGTCGAGATTGGCTTTGATCAATTCCAGGATGACGCCCCGCGCCGAACTGAACGTTGGGTGGTCGACGAGGCCCTTGTCGACATCGGCGAACCGGCTCAGCGCGTAGAAGTCGTGCGCGGCGTTGTAGTACAGCGGCGCTTCTTCGCGCAGGCGGGAAAACATCGGATAGGGGTCGGCGTTGAGCACGACGTCGTATGGGTCGTAATAGACGTCGTTACCGGTGCTGATTGTCACGAAATCTCGCCTTTCACCACAACTTCCAGCTCTCCGATGCGCCGCACCGCCGGGGTCGATGCCGCCAGTGTGTCAGCGTCTGAGGCGGTTCGGGCGATTTCTACTTTCTGCTTAATAGGGCCGCGCTCGCCGGCTCAGTCGCGATCGACCAACTCTATTGTCGTAGAGAACCATATGAGCCCAGCTGGGGGCAAGGCCCGGCGGCCTAGCGGGTTGGCCTCGAACCCGGCGATCGCCGCCGCCGCGGCTGCGGCGCGCCCCCGTCATGGGTCAGTCGGCCCTGATGCCTGCTGTGCAGGATCCCTGCCACGATGGCCGACAGCACGCCGTCGAGCTGTTCGGGGGTGTCGATGATCCGGTCGCCGTGGGCCAATCGCAGCAACAGGCCGTTGATGAAGGTCAGCGTGACGTTGCTCAGATCGTCGACGACGGCGGCATCGAGTTCGGCACCGTGCGGCAAGAGCTGCACCAGGATGTCGTGGTGCAGCTTGGTGAAGGCGTCGGTGGCGCGCTGCAAAGTGGCGGCCATGGCCGGATCGCGGGTGGCCTGCATGGTCAGCTCGTAGCGTGCCTTGGTGCGGCTCAGATGCGGTTCTTGCCCGGAGCTGAAAACTACTCTGGCCAGCGTGGACGCCGAGGCCGCGTGTTCGTGGGCGGTGCTGTCGGCGACCGATTGCAAGGTGGCCAGATCGAGCTCGACCATTCGCTCTGCTACCGCATGCAGCAGCGCCGAACGGGTCCGGAAATAGAACGAGGTGGTGCCGTCGGGAACGCCGGCGTGCGCGTCGACCTTTAAATGACTCAAGCCTTTGGCGCCGTAGGCGGCGAGCAGCTGAAGCGCCGCGTCACATAATTCGCGGCGGCGCTGATCGGGATTGGGCTTGCGTCGCTTTTGTATGCCGGCAGTGTAGCGAGCCGTCACCCCTGGTTTTGATGTCAAAGCAGTCTCGGCAGTGCGCTAGGTTTTGGTTCGACACCAGACTACTCTATATTCGTAGTGTCAATCACAGATTCAGTCGATCGGACAGGCTTCGGTCGGTGGCCTGATCTTCGATCGGGCGATGGCGGGCTGGGATGTCACCGTGGCCGACGGGGACGGTGACGACAGGCCCATACGGATATTGGGCGGCCAGGTCGTGTCCACGGTGTCGGGTCTGGACTGGGCGGAGGCGCCGCGTCTACAAGCGGTGGCCGTCGCGACCGACCTGTTGGTCAAAAGCGAACAGCTCCGTCGGCTGGTGTCTGCGGCCCGCAACGCCAAGCCGAGCGAAGTGTTGCTCTGGGGTCGACACCGTCCACCGAATCTGAATTGCAGGTTCGAACCGGTCCATCACCAGCCGAGCGCCGCGGCGCAGGTGTTCAAATCCCACGCCTTGGCCGCCGGAGGGGCCGTCGGTTCACAGCTGACCGAAGAGGATTTTTATTCGCTGACCTGACCGGGCCTGGGCTTGCCGGCGGTCACGAACTGCAACATGCGTTGGGTTTGTTGCTCGACATCGACCAGGCCGGATGAGGTCAACAGGTCGACGAACTCATGTCGGTCGAACATGCGCAGCCCGATCACGTGGGCACCCGCGGTCATCACCTGCCGGACCGGCGCAGACTGCCCGCCGTAGCTGGTGAGTATCGCCAGCCGACCGCCCGGCCTCAGCACCCGCACCATCTCTCGGGCGACCCGAAACGGCTCAGGCATCAGATACAGCGCCCCGAAACAGCAGACGGCGTCGAATGTTTCATCGCCGAACGGCAGCGTGGCTGCGTCGCCGCGAACGTAGCAGGTGCCCGGCCCGCTGTTGTCCAGCACGGCGCGGGTCAGCATCGGTTCGGAGATGTCCAACCCGACGGCAAGGCCGCCATCGGGTAGTCGCTGGGCTAGCTGTCCGGTGAAATTGCCTGGGCCGCAGGCGACATCGAGCAACCTGGCGACGCTGGACAGACGTATTGCGTCCGCCGCGCGGCGTTGCTCAGCGCCGGTGGTGACGCCGCTGGCCACGTAGAATGCGACCGGCCGCCAGAGCCGTTCGTACACTCCTGCCACCAGCGCGCTGTTCATCGCTCGCTGGGCAAACGTGGGCACCGGAGACGGCGTTGACTCACCCAGCACGTCCAGGAAACCATGCCGTACCGTGGCCGGGCGATCGAGCAGATTGCGGGTTGTCTCCACCGGATCGTCGCTGATAGTCATTCCGTGAGTCTGGACCGGCAGCGCTGGAGGCGCACACTCGGGGAGTGCATTGTTGCTGCAACCCGAACCCAGCCATACCCTTGGCAGCATCGAACCGCGATCGGGGGTCGCCGAACCGCGCGGATGAGACGGCAACAGGGGCGGACAAGTCATGGTGCATCGGTCACCGCGAGGCATGGTGACCGAACAGACCGCCATGCGCGCCGACGAACTCGCCGCATTGGACATCTTCGACGGATGCCCGGCCGAGGACTTGATGCCGCTGGCGGCGAGCCTGCAACCGCTACAGGCCGCGGCGGGCCAAAGCCTCATGCAGCAGGGTGAGCAGGCGGTTTCTTTCCTGCTCATCGCATCGGGTACGGCCGAGATCAAGCACGTCGGTGACGACGGCGTGGAGACTGTCGAGCGCGTGTCCGCCGGCACCATCGTCGGCGAGATCGCGTTGCTGCGGCACATCCCGAGGACGGCGACGGTGACTACCACCGAACCGCTGACTGGCTGGATCGGCGACAATGACGCATTCGCTCGGATGGTGCACATCCCAGGGATCATGGGCCGGCTGGTGCGCACGGTGCGCCAGCGGCTGGCGGCCTTCCTTGCGCCGATCCCAGTACGGGTTCGCGACGGGACAGAACTGCTGCTTCGTCCGGTGCTGCCTGGCGACAGCGAGCGAACCATGCAGGGTCACGTCGAATTTTCCAGCGAAACGCTCTACCGGCGGTTCATGTCGGCGCGCGTACCCAGCCCGGCACTAATGGACTATCTGGCCGAGGTCGATTATGTCGACCACTTCGTCTGGGTGATGACCGATGCCGAGGGCAACCCGGTCGCGGACGCCCGCTTCGTTCGAGATGATCACGACGCAGTCGTCGCCGAGATCGCGTTCACGGTCGCCGACGCCTACCAGGGCCGCGGCATCGGTTCCTTCCTGATCGCTGCCCTCGCCCTGGCGGCACGGGTAGATGGAGTTGAAAAGTTCTCCGGTCGCATGCTCGCCGACAACGTGGCGATGCGGACAATCATGGACCACTACGGCGCGTTCTGGGAGCGAGACGACGTCGGGGTTGTCACCACCGTCATCGATGTGCCCGACCCCCGTGATCTACCGCTAAGCCGCGATATCGCGAACAAGATCAAACGCCTTGCACGACAAGTTATTCGGTCTGTTGGCTAGCTCGGCATCGCTTTCGATTGCTGCCTCGGTTGCACTGCTGCTCGTCGCATGCGCTCACCCACGCGAACCCGCGCCGGCGCCGTCGACCAGCGCCGCGCCGCGACATATCAACCCCGGCAACATCAGGCGAGCGGGACGCGAAGTGCCACCCGGCTATGAAGTGACCGCGGTCTCGGGTGTCACCGCGCCGCCGGCGAGCTGGGGTCTTGGCGGCGACGCTGCGGCAATCCCGGCGCGCTGTGCGGCGTTGGCCGACCCCGGCGGCGGGCACGGGAAGTCGGCCCAAGGCATCTCGGGCTCCGGAACGGGCGGCATCGTGTACGCAGTGGTCGCCGCTGTGCCGACTGGCCCCGTGGCGTTGGATGAGTCCCTGGTCGCCGGGTGCCGGCAGTGGAGCATGACCAGCCGACGCGCCAACGCCCACGTTCGCCTGCTTGATCCGCCTCGCATTGACGGTGCGCAAACCCTCGGCATGGCGACCGACATCACCACGTCTGTCGAAGGCGGGAACGAAATCGATTCCCGGGCAAGCACCTTCACCGCCTACCTGGGCAACTACTACGCGTTTAGCACGGTGGTCAGCGACCCGGGCTCTCTGGATCCGGCGCTCACGCCGCAGTTCGCGGCCGAATTGCTGGTGAAATCGGTGTCGGCGTTACGCGGCTGACGACGGTGCGTTAGATTGACCCCGATGTTGAGGATCCTGGTAGCGATTCCAAGCGCCTTCTTGCTGGCGGCCTGCTCATCTCAAGGATCGTCGGACAACGCCCCCACCGCCGACATCACGAAGATCACTCAGGTCAAGTCGGACTTCGGCCCGGACTACAAGGTCAAGGACACCCCTAAGACAGCTATCGACCCCAAGGTGTTGTCAACGCATAAGCTCCCGCCGGGGCTGACGTTCGATCCCCCCGACTGCGCGACATTCGTGGTCGGTGAGGACATGCCACCGGGTCTGCAAGGAAACATGGCCGCGGTGTCCGCAGAGGGCAACGGAAATCGCTTCATCGCGATGGCCGTACAGACTTCGGAGCCGGTGCCGATCAACGACCCCGGGCGAAACTGCAAAAAGGTGGCATTCCAGGGCGGCCGCTTGCGCGGACTCATCGAGGTCGTCGACGCGCCGAAGATCGACGGGACGCGAACCCTCGGTGTGCACCGCGTCCTGCAAACGACGGTGAACGGCAAGGCCCGCAGCGGAGAGTTGTACAACTACTCTGCGCACTTTGGCGACTATCAGGTAATCGTCACCGCCAACCCGCTGTTGAAGCCGGGCAAGTCGGTCTCGCCCATCGATACCAACCGGGCGCGCGACTTACTGGTCAAATCGGTCGCGGCCGTCCGCAGCTAGCGCACGTCTTTAGGCCGGAACTGGATACTGACCCGGGGGCCGGCGCATGCCGACGTTTTGGGAACCGAGTGCTCCCAGGTCCGCTGGCATGAGCCGCCCATCACCAGCAGATCGCCATGGGCCTGCGGCAGACGTAGCGACGGTCCGCCGCCGCGTGGCCGCAACGCGAAGGTGCGGGTCGCGCCGAGGCTGACAATGGCCACCATCGTGTCCTGGGTGCTGCTGCGCCCGATTGTGTCGCCGTGCCAAGCCACACTGTCGGACCCGTCGCGGTACCAGCACAACCCCACGGTTGTGAACGGCTCACCCAACTCGCCGGCGTAGATGTCGTTGAGCCGGCGGCGCAGCCGACCAAGCCGCGGATGCGGGGGATCGTCGGCGGTGAGGTCGTGAAAGCTCACCAAGCGGGGCACATCGACGACTCGGTCGTACATCTGACGGCGCTCAGCTCGCCACGGCACCGTGGCCAGCAGTTCACCCAGCAGGTCGTCGGCAACGGTCAGCCATCCCGAGCGGATGTCGATCCAGGCTCCGTCGCCAAGCGATCGCCGATCGTTGCACTCGAACAACGACTCTTGTACCGCAATCGCCACGGCACCCAGTCTATCGCACACTCGTTCGAACCAGGCGGACCGGCCCGGGGCCCTGCTGGGCGAGCACGTCGTCCGGATTGGACAGCGCGCAACTGCGCAGACTCAGGCAACCGCACCCGATGCAGTCCGCGAGGTTATCGCGCAGCCGTTGAAGATGCAGGATGCGATCGTCGAGGTCAGCTCGCCAGCCGGCGGATAGTCGCGCCCAGTCTCGACTGTTTGGCACCCGATCGGTGGGCAGCGTAGCCAGTGCCTGGCGGACGCGGGCCAGCGGGATGCCCAGCCGCTGCGACATCCGGATGAAGGCGACCCGCCGTAAAGTCTCGCGACTGTAGCGGCGCTGGTTGCCCGACGTGCGCCTGCTGCTGATCAGTCCCTGCCGCTCGTAGAAGTGCAGAGCCGAAACCGCTACGCCGGCGCGAGTGGCCAATTCTCCGGGCGGCAGTTCCTGGGTCTCCATAACCTGAACCATACTTGAAGTGGCAGTTGGCGTTACGGTGCTAGATGTGAGTAGCAGCCGGCTGGGCTCCGATTCCGAAGTAGGTGTACTGCGGGTTGTCATCCTGCACCGACCGGGCGCAGAGCTTTGCCGACTCACGCCGCGCAACAACGACGATCTGCTGTTCGACGGATTACCCTGGGTCGCACGCGCACAGGAGGAACACGATGCGTTCGCGGAGCTGCTTCGCGCCCGCGGCGTCGAGGTACTGCTGTTACCCGACCTACTGACGCAGGCGCTGGGCAGTGGTGCTGCCAGGATGCAGGGGATCGCCGCCGCCGTCGATGCTCTGCGACTCGGATCGCCTCTGGCGCAGGAGCTCTCGGGCTATCTGCGCGGTCTTGACCCGGCCAGTTTGGCAGATGTGCTGATGGCGGGCATGACCTTCGGCGAGTTGCCGTCGGATGCGCGCGCGGACCAGTCGCTAGTCCAGCGCATGCATCAGGGCACCGACTACGTCATCGAGCCACTGCCGAACCTGGTGTTCACTCGCGACTCGTCGATCTGGGTGGGGCCCCGGGTGGTGATCCCGTCGCTGGCGTTGCCAGCACGGGTCCGCGAGGCGTCGTTGACTGACCTCATCTATGCCCACCATCCGCGATGCACCGGTGTGCGGCGCGCTTACGAATCCCGCACCGCGCCTGTCGAAGGCGGTGACGTGTTGCTGCTGGCCCCGGGCGTGGTGGCGATCGGGGTGGGCGAGCGGACTACACCGGCGGGAGCAGAAGCGTTGGCTCGCAGCCTGTTCGACGACGAACTGGCCAAGACTGTGCTGGCCGTGCCACTGGCCCAGGAACGCGCGCAAATGCACCTGGACGCCGTGTGCACCATGGTCGATACCGACGCGGTGGTGATGTATGCAAATGTCGTCGACACGTTATCCGCCTTTACCATTGCACGCACCGCTGACGGGGTAACGATCTCCGACGAGGCGCGGTTCGTCGAAGCTGCAGCCGCCGCAATGGGTATCGACAAGTTGCGCGTCATCGACACCGGGCTCGATCCCGTCGTCGCCGAACACGAGCAATGGGACGACGGCAACAACACGTTGGCGTTGGAGCCCGGAGTTGTCGTCGCCTACGAGCGCAATGCGCAGACCAACGCTCGCCTGGAGGATGCCGGTGTAGAAGTGCTGACGATCGCCGCCTCCGAGCTAGGCACCGGCCGGGGTGGCCCGCGGTGCATGTCGTGTCCCGCCGCCCGCGATCCGCTTTGAGGCTCGTTGCCGCGAAATAGAAGCCACGGCTGTGATTTCAGGCCGCCCCACGACCCAGGCTTCTGGATGGCGACGGCAGTGCGTAACCGCGGCGCGCGAGAGCGTCCCCTGCCCGCGCGATAATGGACTCAGCCCGATCCTCGTTGATGACCTTGAGCACGTGCCAACCCAGACGCTGGACCAGCTCAGCTCTACGGATGTCTTTGACGTATTGCCTTCGGTCGCTGCGATGGTGGTCGCCGTCGTACTCGAGGGCGACCATCGGCTCGTCCCAACCCATATCGAGGTATGCGACGAGTTCGCCGTCGGTGACTCGGATCTGCGTGTTGGGCGGCGGCAGCCCCGCCCCGACCAGGACAAGCCGCAACCAGGACTCCTTAGGCGATTCAGCTCCGGCGTCCATCAACTCGATCACCTTCCGCGCGTGCTTGTTCCCGCGCGCACCGGAATAGCGATCGACAAGGTGCATCAGATCCTGCTTCGTGACACGTGTCGCGCGGGCGAGGGCGTCGAGGTGGGCGACGGCACTGACCGTCGGGAGATATCGCGCGATATCGAATCCCGCCCTTGCGGGTGTTGCGACCGCAAGACCGAGGACAGCGGCGATTTCGTCCGGCTGGAATCGCTCGTCGTGAACAACGATGCCGGGCGGGTGGTGATTGTTTCGCCAGAGCAGTTCGACCGGCGCGAGCTCGTCCACCCACTTCGAGCCATGCAACGCTGCCGCCGCACGTCCGGTAATCAGCGCGCGTCGACCCGACCACAACCACGCACCGGCGGTCACGACCTGGAGCGACCGATCCATTGACTTCGGAATGTAGACATCAGGAAAGATTGGCCGGTAATTCCAGCGCAGCTGGCCGCGCGTGAGGGTGCCGTTGGCCAGTGCCGCGCTGCCAATGATGGGTGCATTCATGCGCGTGATGATGGCCGGTGGCGGTGACAATTTTGGTTTCACGCCGCGAGTCAGAAGCTGGGGCGATAGAACCGAGGCAGACCACGACCGTGGCTTCTGCTTCGCGGCCGCACTCTAGCGCCAGCTGGGCAGCCAGATCTCCATATTCCAGGTGGCCGGTGAAATCGGTTGGCCGGTGAGCACCGGAAACAGCCAGGCGAAGTTCGTCAACACCAGTGCGACGTAACACGATACGGCGATCAGCCCGAGGGAGCGTCGCTCGGCGCCGCCATGGCCCGGCTGGTACAGGATGTCGCCGCAAATCAGCGCAATCGCCATCACCAAAAACGGTGCCATGGTGGCGGCATAGAAGAAATACATCTGCCGGTCGATGTCGGCGAACCAAGGTAGCCAGCCGGCGCAGTAGCCGACCAGCACTGCGGCGTAGCGCCAGTCGCGGCGCACGATCATCCGCCAGCAGGCGTAGCCGAGCACGGGCAACGAAAGCCACCACATCGCAGGCGTGCCGACCATCATCACCGCCTTGACGCAGGACTGCGCGCCACAGCCGGGAACGTTCTGCTGATCGATGGCGTAGAGCACCGGTCGCAGCGACATCGGCCACGCCCAAGGTTTGGATTCCCACGGATGGTAGTTGCCCGCGGAGTTGGTCAGGCCAGCGTGGAATTGGTAGGCCTTGGCGGTGTAGTGCCACAGCGATCGAATGGCATCGGGCATCGGGAAATCGCTGTGCGGTCCGATGGACTGGCCGACTTCGTGTCGGTCGATTGCTGTCTCGGAGGCGAACCACGGCGCGTAGCTGGCCAGGTACACGCCGAACGGGATAAGGACCAACGCGTAGAGCGTAGGACCCAGGTCGCGGCGGATGACTCCCAACCATGGTCGCAGCACCCGGTACTGGTGGCGTGCGGAAACGTCGAAAGCCAGCGACATCAATCCGAAGAACACCACAAAGTACAGGCCGGACCACTTTGTGCCACAAGCCAATCCGAGCAGCACCCCGGCGGCGAACCGCCACCAGCGCACACCCAGCCGGGGGCCCCACACCGTCTCGTCGCTGCGCCCTTCGGTCAGCGCGACGTGCATGCGCTCCCGCACTTGATCCCGGTCCACAATCAGTGCGCCGAATGCCGCGACGACGAAGAAAGCCAGGAAGCCGTCCAGCAGCGCCGTGCGTGCCGCGACGAAGCTGACGCCGTCGCCGATCAGCAGTAGTCCGGCGATCGCGCCGATCAATGTCGAGCGGCTGATCCGTCGGACAATCCGCACGACCAGCGCCACCATGACGATGCCCAGGATTGCGCCGGTGAACCGCCAGCCCAGCCCGTTGTAGCCGAAGATCGCCTCGCCGATCGCGATCAGCTGCTTGCCCACCGGCGGATGAACGACCAGGCCGTAACCGGGGTTGTCCTCCACGCCGTGGTTGTGCAGCATCTGCCATGCCTGCGGCACGTAGTGCTTCTCGTCGAAGATCGGCGTGCCGACATCGGTCGGCGAACCCAGGTTGGCCAGTCGGGTCACCGCCGCGAGCGCGGTGATCACCGCGGTCACCACCCAGCCCTCCAGCCGGTCGACGGGTCCGAAATCGGCCACCGGCATCAACGGTCCGGGGCTGATCACGGGGACTGCCCGCTCGGAGGCGACCAGTTCGTCCGGCGGGGCGGTCATCATTAGCGATCGTAGGCTGTGGCCCATGGCTGGTGGTCGAGCAGCTTTACACAATCTTGACCGCATGTTGAATCGTCTCACCGACGATCATTGACGTGAGTACGCTTCAAGCCGTGGAGCTGGGGGTTTTGGGACCTCTCCAGGTCCGGCGGGACGGTGCGCCGGTCGTGATTCCGGGCACGAAACCGCGCGCCATCCTCACGATGCTTGGCCTACACACCGGTTCGGTCGTGTCGGCCGAAACGCTGATTGAGTTGCTCTGGGGCGAGGACCCGCCGCGCACCGCAGGCAAAGCTCTGCAGACCCACATCTCCTCGCTGCGTCGCACCTTGGGCGACGGCTTCGTTTTGACCGAAAGGGGGGGTTGGACCCTCGCCGAGAGCGAGGTCGATGCCTCGCGCTACCAATCGGCCGCCCGACTGGCGCGCGATGCCGCCGCCGCTGGTGATACCAGCCAAGCGGTGACCCGCTTCGAGGAGGCGCTTGCCCTCTGGCGCGGAATCTTCGAACTTCCCGACAGTCGGCGGGGAACATCTGAAAAAACGCGGTGGATTGAGGGCCATGCCGCGCTCGTGGAGGATCGAGCCGACGCACTGCTCGCGACGGGCCGAGCCGCAGAGATCATCGGCGAGCTCGAGGCGGCGGTGGCCGAGGCGCCGCTGCGTGAACGGCGTTGGGGCCAGCTGATGCTCGCGCTCTACCGCGCTGGCAGGCAGGGTGAAGCCCTTGGCGCGTACCAACGGGTACGGGCGCTGCTAGCCGACGAACTCGGGGTCGACCCCGGACCGGATCTTCGCCGACTCGAGGCTGCAATCGTCGGCCAGGACACTGCACTGGAAATCCCTGTTGCACAGAATCTTCCGTCAGTGATGCGCGCAGTGACTTTTCTGCTCACCGACATCGAGGGGTCGACCGCCGCGTGGGAAGCCGACGCCGACGCGATGGCGGCGGCACTCGCGCGCCACGACGAGCTCGTCGAACAGATCGTCACCTCCCGCGGAGGACGGCTGATCAAGACCCGCGGCGAAGGCGACGCCACGTTTTCAGTTTTCGAGCGACCCTCAGCGGCTGCCGCCGCCGCTATCGAGCTGCAAGACGCAATCTTCCACGAACCGTGGGGTCTGCAAGAGCCGGTGCGTATCCGCGTTGCACTGCATACCGGCGAGGTTGAGCTGCGTGATGGCGACTACTTTGGTCGGGCGGTCAACCGCGCCGCCCGTCTGCGGTCACTGGCGATAGGCGGCCAGATCCTGTGCTCTGGTGCGACCGCCGAGCTCGTCGTTGACTCGCTGCCCGACGACGTCGTGCTCGCCGACCTAGGGATGCGTCAACTCCGCAACCTGGCGCGCCCGGAGCACGTTTTCGAGCTTCGGCTGGAGGTCGCCGCCGAGGACCGACAGGCGCAGACAAGTGATGCGCCCCTCGAGCGGCCGGGCTTGCCTGCGGTACTGACCGGTCCCGGGCCGTTCGTAGGACGCGGCCCAGAGCTCGAACGACTGGTGTCCGCCTGGCAGACCGCGCTCGTCGGCGGCATGCATGCGGTGCTGATTGCCGGCGAACCAGGAGTAGGCAAGACACGCTTGGCTGGCGAGTGGTCCCAACAGGCTTACCTGCAAGAAGCGATCGTGCTCTACGGCCGCTGCGATGAAGATCTCGGTGCGCCCTACCAGCCTTTCGCGGAAGCGCTACGTTCGCTCGTGCCATGCCTCGGCACAAGCCGGCTTCGCGGGATGCGCGGCATTGAAGCATTGCTTCCACTGGTTCCCGGGCTGATCGATGTCCTACCTGATTTGGCCGCGCCAACCCGCGCCGACCCGGACACCGAACGTTATGCACTTTTCGACGCCGTAGTCGCGCTGCTGGAGGTTGCTTCCACGAGCGCACCCGTCGTGCTGATCCTCGATGACCTGCACTGGGCGGCCAAGCCCACACTGCTGTTGTTGCGGCATCTGCTGCGCTTCGGCGATCGGGCGCGCGTGCAGATTGTCGGCACATACCGCAGCACCGACCTCGATCGCTCTCATCCCCTTGCGGCGATGCTCGCCGACCTGCACCGTGATGGCACCGCCAACCGCCTTACGCTTAGCGGCCTTGACGAAGATGACGTGACGGCGTACGTCACCGAAGTCGGTTACGACGACGAAGAGCTCGCCCGGGCGTTGGCCTCGGTCACCGGTGGCAACCCGTTCTTCCTCATTGAAGCGCTGCGTCACGTCGACGAAAGTGGCGGCCGTTGGGACCCGAGCACGCTGCCACAAGGTGTTCGTGAAGCCGTGAGCCGCCGACTTTCACGGCTGCCGGCCGAGACGAACAAAGCCCTTGCCGCGGCAGCGGTCGTCGGCAGCCGGTTTGCCGTAGAACTCGTCGAGCGCGTGGTCGAGGATGACCTGGTCGACGCGTTCGACGAAGCATGCAAGGCTGGCATCGTCATCGAAGAGCCGGGCGGTCGCTACCGGTTCAACCACGCGATCGTCCGACAGTCGCTGCTTGCTGAGCTGCCGTCGGTGCGGCGCATGCGGCTACACCAGCGCATCGCCGCGACACTGGAGAACGAGCCCGGCGCCGATGACGAGCTGCTAGCTGAACTGGCGCACCACTACTTCGAATGTGCTTGGGCGGGAAACGCGGCCAAGGCCGTCGAGTACTGCCGACGTGCCGCCGACCAGGCGGTGGCACGCCTCGCCTACGAAGGCGCCGCCGACCTCTTCGGCCAGGCCTTGCACGCTTTGGAGGAGATGGACGACGAGCTGGCCGACCGTGACGATCAGGCCGGCGAGCTGCTGGTTGCGCGCTGCGAGGCTCTGCTGGCCGCGGGCGACGTGGCTTCGGCAGCAGGCGCGGTCTCCCAATTGCAGGACGCGACAGTCAATTCACCACGGCTAGCGGCATGGGCAACATGTTTCGACGGCCAGCTGTCGATGCTCATCCATCCCGAGCGACTAGACGAGGCTGAAACCGCTTTAGCCTCGGCCGCCCAGAAGCTGGCCGAATTAGACGACGCTGCAGGTGAAGCCAACGCCCATACGGTTCGGGCCGCGTGCCTTGCCCGCCTTGGCAGAATCGGCGACGGTGAAATCGCGCTGGACGACGCCCTCACGGCGGCGCGCCGCGCGCGTGACCATCGTCGGGTCAACGCAGTGTTGGCCGGCGCGCCGCTCGCTGCGTTGTGGGGCCCGAACCCGGTTCCGCGTGCGGGCGGACGGTGTCTCGACGTGGTGCGG
This sequence comes from uncultured Actinomycetota bacterium, assembly GCA_963838755.1. Lineage (GTDB taxonomy): Bacteria > Actinomycetota > Actinomycetes > Mycobacteriales > Mycobacteriaceae > Mycobacterium. Next base: position 37,674 of record CAWISO010000033.1, read on the forward strand.
CTCTTGCGAATCACGACCGACTCGCCGGCGGTCGAAGCGACGTCGACGCGGTGCCAGGCTGTGTTGGAGGCCTTCCGCGGGCGCGCCGCAGCGGCCCGACGGATGATCGACTCCGCGCGGCGTACGGTTACCGAGCTGGGCCTGCGCCACGCGCTGCTCGAGGTCGAGCAGTTTGCCGGAATCGTCGAGTTGGTCGCCGACGATCCTGCCGCGGCCGAACCGCATCTGCGTCAGGCGTACAACGGGTTTCGTCGTATGGGCCTGGACGCCGATACCGCGGAGACGGCCGCGCTGCTGGGCTGCACGTGTTTGGCGCTCGACCGAGACGCCGAGGCCGACGAGTTATGCACGGAGAGTGAGCGTCTCGCCGGGCACGCACTAAAGGCATCGATCGCATGGCGCACGCTGCGAGCGAAGCTGCTGTCGCGCGGCAATGATCACGATGAGGCCCGGCGGGTGGCCGAGGCGGCTGTGCGCGTGGCCGAGCGCACTGACGCCTTAGTTGATCACGGCGATGCATGCAATGCGCTGGCAACGGTTTTAGGCACTACCGGCGACATTGCAGGGGCGCGAGCCGCGGCCGAGCGGGCGGTGGACCTCTACGAACGGAAAGGTGCTGCGGCCCTTGCTGAGAGAGCGCGTCGCAGTCCCGGCGAGCCCGCTGTGGCGTCTGCCTCGGCGCCGCCTGAAGAACCGAGAGTTGAGCTCGGTAACGCGTGCGTCCGGGCGATCCGCCAGTTGGATGCTGCTTTCGATCGCCAAGCGTGGGACGAGGTCGAGGAGAGGTACGCGCCTAAGGTCTTTGTCGTGAGTCGCCGGAAGGTGGTCGGCTTCACCAGCGTCGATCTCTCTAGCGGATGGCCGCGCGAGGTAAGCCGTATTGGCGAGACCGACATGGTGCGGCACCGTCACGTGATTATCGCCGTACGGGGCGAGCGCCTCGCTCTCACCCGATTGGAGGTGGGCACCGCGGACGTGAGCCCTGGGGCGCCGCGGGACGAGTTGCTGCAGTTGTTCGGCCTTGACGCGGAGGGTCGAATCACGCTGCATATGTTGTTCGACGTCGAAGACATGGATGCCGCGCTTGCCGAACTCGAAGCCGCCCTTGCCCGATTTGAGGAGGAACACCCGCCCGCGCGAGGGCTCGAAAACGCCGCGAGTCGGGCGATCGAGCGCTTCCTGGCATGCTTTGTGACCCGCGACTGGGACGCGTTGCGTGAGGTCCTGGCCGACGACATGTCATCGCAGGATCGCCGTCGGGTGGTGAATGCCGGTATCCGGCAGGACCGCGACGCTGAGATCAAAGATTTCCGGTTGGCCGCGGACCTCGGGGTCACCAACGCAACTTCAGACGTCATTGCGACCCGTGGCGAGCGGCTCGTCCTCATTCGTTCCCGATTATCGCGCAGCGATGAGGAGCCCGAGGCGTTCCGCGTCGATCTCTTATGGCTAGTCGAGATCGACACCGACGAGCGGGCCGCGGCCTGGATCACCTTCGACCTCGAGGATTTCGAGGACGCCATCGCCGAGCTCGACGCTCGGTACCTCGCTGGCGAAGCGGCGGCGCGCGCGCACACATGGGCATTGGTCATCGATGGCCACGCCGCGCTCAACCGGCGGGAACTACCACCGGTAACGCCGGACTGCATCAGTATCGACCACCGTAGCGGCGCAACGTTCGAGCCCGGTGAATTGCTTGAATATGTGCGTGCCGGAATTGATCTCGGCCAAGCCATCCGGACCTACGTAGAGGTTGTGCATCGGTTGAGCGATCTCGGCGCGGTGTGTACGCATGCGGGGCATGGTGTTTCGCGCGAGGGTTTCAACGCCGAGTGGCGCGGGGTCGACCTGTTGACGATCGACGGCGAGCTGTTCAACCGCTGCGAAGTATTCGACGAGGCCGACCTCGACGCCGCGCTCGCGAGGTTCGACCAACTAAGCCGGCCCGCGTCGCGGCTGGAAAACGCTGCTAGCCAAGCGGTCGAGCGCTACATGGCGCACTTCGCAGCTCGCGACTGGGATGCTCTTGCAAGCGTGATGGCCGACGACATCTCCACCGACGATCGTCGACGGGCCGTAAACGCGGGGCTTCGACGCGGTCGAGATGCCGAGATCGCAAACCTGCGGGCGGCTGCCGACGTCGGGATCACGTACATGACGTTCGTCGTCATCGCGGTCCGTGGGGAGCGCCTCATCCTCGCGCGTGCCTCGGGCGGCGATAACAGGTCCGAGGCATTCGTCAACGATCTGCTGGGCGTCGTCGAAATCAACTCCGACAACCAGATCGCGGCAATCCTCTGCTTCGATCTCAACGACTTCGACGCAGCCATCGCTGAGCTCGACACCCGATACCTCGCCGGAGAACCCCCCGCCCACGCGCACACGTGGTCAGTCATGTCGGATGCTTTTGCAGCGATCAACCGGCACGAACTCCCCGCGACGACACCTGACTACGTCATCGTCGACCACCAGCTACAACACGCCACGATCGAGGCGAGTGGGCTGACCGAATACCTACGAGCCTCATGGGACCTGACGCCTCATCTTCGCACGTACATCGAGGCCGTGCATCAGCTGAGTGGCCTGGGTGCGGTCATTACCCTTGCGGTGCATGGGACTTCACAGGAGGGCTTCAACGCCGAGTGGCGGATCGTCGAAGTTCTGACGAGAGACGGCGACGTGGGCAACCGCTGCGAGGTCTATGACGAGGCAGACATCGACGTCGCGCTCGCGAGGTTCGATCAGCTCAGCCGGCCGGCGCCGCGGCTGGAAAACGCGGCCAGCCAGATATGCGAGCGCTTGCGCGCATCTTTCGCGGCCCGCGATTGGGGCGCGGTGGCCGAGATGGTGGCCGAGGACGTTTCCATCGACGATCGGTGGCGGGTCGTAAATGCAGGGGTCCGGCATGGTCGAGAGGCCTTAATAAAAGACTTGCAGGCGTCCGCCAACCTCGGTGTCGGGTACCTGACCGCGGTCGTGACCGCGAGCCGTGGGGGGCGCCTTGTCCTCATTCGTGGCGACGCGCGCAACGACGAGCGACCTGAGGCGTTTCAATTCGATGTCCTACAAGTCATCGAGATCGATGCCGATCAACGGATCGCGGCCATCGTCTCGTTCGACGTCGACGACGTTGAGGTTGCCATTGCCGAACTCGACGCTCGATACATCGCCGGCGAAGCGGCCGCCCACGCGCACACCTGGTCTATCATCACGCGGGCCTACTCTGCGCTCAACAGGCGCGAAGCGCTGCCCACAACGCCAGATTGGATCAACATTGACCACCGGCGTGGGCCGCCCTCGTTTGCCCCCGGTGAACTGCCCGCATTACTAGCTTCGTGGAACCTCGCGCCGCACGTGAGCAGCTCCATCGACGCTGTGCATCGGCTGACTAACCGTGGAGCCGTCGATCAGATCCGCGTCGCATGAAACATCGCGAGAGGGCGTCAACGCCGAGTGGCGGGTAGTCTGCGTTCTCACAGTCGAAGGCAACCTCATCGACCGCTTAGAAGTTTTCGACGAGGCAGAACTGGACACCGCCATCGCGAGGTTCGAGGAACTGGATCTAGCACGGCGAGTGGCAAATACGGCAAGCCGAGTGGTTGAGGAGTTCTTCACGCATTTTGCGGTCCGCGACTGGGACGCCATGGCAGAACTACTCGCCGACGATGTTGCCTCCGACGATCGCCGTGCGATCTTAAACGCTGGCATTCGACGCGGTCGAGACGCCGAGATGGCCAATTGGCGGGCCACCAGCGACCTCTGGAGCACTCTGGTGAGGTCGACGATTGCGACTCGCGGAGAGCGGCTCGGCTTCTATCGATTCGCCTTCGCAAGCCAATACCAGCCATCTGACGCGTTTTCAGCTGCGGCGCTCGCCATTGTCGAGATCAATGAAGACAACCGGATTTCCTGGATCGTCGTGTTCGACCTTGATGACGTTGACGCTGCCTTCGAAGAGCTCGATTCGCGATACCTTGCAGGCGAAGCGGCCGCCCACGCGCCCACGTGGTCGGTCATTGCGCGCGCCTTCGCCGCGCTAAATCAGCACGAACTACCGCCGATCACGCCGGGTTGGGTCAACATCGACCATCGACCGGTGCAACGTGTCGAGGCGGATGACCTAGGTGCGCTCATCCGTGCGACGTGGGACGTCGTGCCCCACGGCCGGGTCTACATCGAGGCTGTGCACCGCCTGAACGACGTCGGAGTAGCCACTACTTATGTTGCGCGTGGAACGTCGCAAGAGGGCTTTGACGCCGAGTGGCGGGCGGTCAATATTTCGACGGTTGACGGCGACATGATTAGCCGCAGCGAGGTCTTCGACGAGGGAGATATCGACTCCGCACTCGCGACGTTCGATCAGCTCAGCCTGCCGGCCTTGCGTCTGAAAAACTCGGTGGCAGAGCGCCTTTCGGCGCACATCGCGGCGCGCGACTGGGACGGCCTGGCACAGGACTTCGCCGACGACTACTGCCTCGATGATCGCCGCCGGGTCGTGAATGCCGGAGTGATGCATGGTCGAGACGCCGGGGTCGAAGCCACACGGGTGGCCGCCGAACTCGCCTTGTTGACCAACATGACGTCGACGATCATCGCGAGCCGGGGCGAACGCCTCACTCTCGAGCGTTTTCACGCCACAGGCCCCGATCACGAGTCGATTCAAAACGATGCCCTCAACATCGTCGAGATTGATGCCGACGAGCGGATCGCAGCGGTCGTCATGTTCGATCTCGACGACATCGACGCGGCCATAGCCGAGCTTGATGGACTGTACCTCGCTGGCGAAGCGGCCGGCTACGGGCGCACGTGGTCGACCATCTCGCAGGCTTACGCCGCGCTTAACCGGCGCGCGCTCCCTGCGACAACGCCGGACTGGACAAGCATCGACCACCGCCGATTCGGCACGGTTGAGGCAAATGCATTGACCCCGAACATCCGTGCCTGGTGGAACCTGACGTCGGAAGCCAGAATCGACATCGAGGCCGTGCATCGGTTGACCAACCGCGGAGCGGTCGTCACTCACATAAACCATGCGACTTGGCATGAAGGCGCCGAAATCGAGTCGCGCGAAATCGTGATTCTGACAGTCGAAGGTGACCTGCTCAGCCGGTGCGAAATCTTCGACGAGGCACGGCTTGACACCGCGCTTGCCCGCTTTGACGAACTGAGCCTTCAGACGCGTCGGCTCATAAACTCGGCAAGCCACCTGTGCGAGCGTTTCCAGGCTTCATTCGCGGCCCGCGACTGGGACGCCATGGCAGGGATGCTGGCCGACGATCTTTTCACCGACGATCGCCGTCGAGTGGTCAACGCCGGGATCCGACACGGTCGGGATGCGGAGATCGAAAATTATCGCGCGGCCGCCGAAATCGGCATCAAGTACATCACGTTGGACGTGATCGCGACCCGTGGGGAGCGCCTAGTCCTCGGGCGCGTCCTTAGGTCGCAGCGCGACCAGCTACCCGAGACGTTCGCCATCGAGGTGCTCGGCATCGTCGAGATCAACGCCGATGAGCGGATCGTCGCCGTCTTCTCATTCGACCTCGACGACATCGATGCTGCGTTCGAGGAACTCGATGCCCGTTACGTCGCCGGCGAAGCAGCGGAGCATGCGCACGCGTGGTCGGTTATCGCACGAATCAATGCGGCGTTCAACCGGCACGAACTCTCCGCGGCAGACTGGATCACTATCGACCACCGGCGACTCGAAACGACCGACACGAGTAATATGCCGGGATTATTCGACGTCATTTGGGACCTCACGCCAAATCTCAGCATTCACATCGAGGCGGTGCACCGGCTCAGCAGTTTTGGAGCAGTCGTCACGCGTATGGCGCGTGGGACTTCCCGTGAAGGCTTCGACGCCGAATGGCGCATGATCCACCTGCTGATTGTCGAAGGGGATCGGATCAGCCGCTGCGAGGTATTCGACGAGACGGACCTCGACGGCGCGCTCGCTCGCTTTGAGGAACTACAGCCGCAGGCTCCCCGACTGAAAAACGCGGCAAGCCAAGTGAACGAACGCTTTTGGAGCTACTTCGCGGCCCGTGACTGGGCCGCAATGGCGGAGACACTGGGCGACAACTTTTCTAGTGACGATCGCCGTCGCATCGTAAACGCCGGGGTTCAGCACGGTCGCGATAACCAAATCGCGGACATGCGGGCCCTCGCCGAGGTTGAGGCGAACATTATGGTGACCGTCGTCGCGATCCGCGGGGAGCGCCTCGTCCTCACCGGTCTCCGTTCGTCCAACCGCGATCTGCGGCATGGGGAGTTCGGGGTCGAAATGCTCGCCATCACAGAGATCGACGGCGACAACCGGTTCGCGGCCACCATCGTGTTCGACGCTGACGATATCGACACCGCATACGAGGAACTTGAGGCTCGCTACCTCGCCGGCGAAGCGGCCGCCCATAGGCGCATCTGGTCGGCCATCGTTGGTGGCTATGCCGCGCTCAACCGCCACGAGGTGCCCCCGACGACGCCGGATTGGGTGAATGTCGACCACCGGCGCGGCATCGCATTTGCGTCCGGCGAGCTCGCGCCGTACATCCGTGCCACCTTTGACGTCGTGCCGGACACTAAGATCCACATAGAGGTTGTGCATCGGCTGAGCAATGTCGGAGCGGTCCTCACGCATACAGCATGTGGGTCCTCCCAACAGGGCTTCGATGCCGTCTGGCGAGAGACCGCTCTTTTCACGGTCGACGGCGACCTCGTCAACCGCTGCGAGATGTTCGATGAGGCAGACATCGACGCTGCCCTTGTGAGATTTGAGGAACTTCACTCTGCGACACGGCAACTGGTAAACACGGCGACGCGGGTATACGAAAGTCTCCACGCGTACTTCGTCGCCCGCGACTGGGATGCGATCACTGGGATCCTCGCCGACGGTTATTACCAAGACGATCGTCGTCCCGTCGTTGGCAGCCCTATCCGACACGGCCAGAATGCATTGCTCGACGATTTACAGGCAGCGACCGGCCTCGGGATCACGAACGCGGCGTTCCACGCCATTGCCACCCGCGGGGAACGTCTCGCCTTTACTCATGCCCGATACTCCCGCAGCAACGCGGAACCCGACGCGTTCTACGCCGGATTTCTACAGGTAGTCGAGATCGACGCCCAGGAACAGATCACGGCCCTCGCCGCATTCGATCTCGACGACTTCGAGGCTGCCGTCCAGGATCTCGATGCCCGGTACCTCGCCGGCGAAGCCGCCGCACACGCGCACACCTGGTCGGTCATCGCCGCGGGCTACGCAGCGCTCAATCGGCGCGAACAATCCTCGACGACACCGGACTTCGTGCAAATCGACCACCGGCTGCAGGCAACAGTCGAGGCGGGTGAGTTGGATAAATTTCTCCGCGCCACCTGGGAACTGATGCCAGATCTCACCAGCTGTATCGAGGCCGTGCATCGGCTGAGCGACCGAGGAGCGGTCGTTACCCATGCTGGGCGTGGAACCTCGCAACAGGGCTTTCACGCCGAGTGGCGCGAGACCGACGTTCTTACGGTCGAAGGCGAAATGTTCAGCCGCTGCGAAATATTCCATGACGCAAACCTCGACGCAGCACTCGCGAGATTTGATGAACTGCAGTCGCAGGCGCGACTGGAGAATGCAGCAACCCGGGCGGATGACCACTTCTTTGCATATTTCGGGGCACGCAACTGGGCGGCGCTAGCCGAGACTCTCGCCGAGGAGAGTTTCATCGACGATCGTCGTCCCGTGGTCAATGCCGGGCTCTGGAACGGTCGCGAGGACGTGATCGCAAACCTGCGAGCCGTGGTCGACGCTGCGGCGAACATAACGTCTGTCATTGCGACCCGCGGGGAGCGCCTCGCCCTCAGTCGTATTCGTTCCTCGAACCGCGACCCTAGCCAAGGGGAGTTCGGCGTCGAGATGCTCAACGTCGTCGAAATCGATTCCGACGAGCGGATTGTGGCGCACGTCGAGTACGACGTCGACGAGCTAGAGGCTGCCTTTGCCGAGCTTGACGCTCGGTACCTTGCCAGCGAAGCGGCCGCCTACGCGCACACATGGTCGGTGATGGCGCGGGAATGCGCTGGTTTCAATCGGCACGAACTCCCTGCCGCAGACTGGGTCACCATCGACCATCGGCAGCTCGCCGTAACCGACGCGACTGATCAGCAAGCAGCCTTGCGCGCCATTTGGGACGTCACACCAGACCTCAGCGTCCACATCGAGGCGGTGCATCGCTTAAACAATCTCGGAGCTCTCGCCACCTATACGGCGTATGGGACCTCGCCAGAAGGCTTGGTCGCCGAGTGGCGAATGATCTTCCTGCTGACCGTCGAAGGCGATCGAATTAACAGCTTGGAAGTCTTCGACGAGACAGATATTGACACCGCCCTGGCAAGGTTCGACGAACTCGATCAGCCGTCGCCTTCATTTGAGAACGCCGCGACCCGAACCTGGGTGCGCGCAGCCGACGCGTTCAACCGCCGCGACGTGGAGGGGCTCCTTGCGCTCGCCAGTGCGGACAGTCGATATGAGGACCGACGAAAAGGCCTGCGTGACGTAGTCGAGGGTCCAGGACGGCAGAAGGCGCTCGAAGCCATGTTTGAGGCGGCACCCAGCAGCTGGCGGATGCAGACGGAGCCCGTCGCCATCAGGGGATCTCGCCTCTCGCTGACGCGCGCATGTTATCGCGACATCGATGATGCCGATCGGCCGATCGCCGTTGAGCTTTTGCACGTCATGGAACTCGGTGACGACGAGCTGATGCGCGACACCGTGATCTTCGATCCCGACGACATCAACAGCGCGTTCGCCGAACTCACGGCTCGATGGATTGCATCAGGGGAGGTTGCCTATCCCAAGCTCATCGAGGCGGTGGACCGACTTAACGCGACGATCAACCGTCACGACTTGGACGCGGTCGCCACACATTTCGCCGGTGCCGAGTACGTCAATCACCGACAACTGGCGCAATCGGTCGACGGCACGATCGACGACTGGCTGTCATCGATGCAGACGACTAAATCGTTGGTACCCGACCTATGGGTCGAGCTCGCCGAGGTCCTGGCGCGCTGTGCGATAGGCATCGTGGGTCGCATGGCTCTGAAAGGCACGTCGACTGATGGGGCCGCGATCGAGATTCCGTTCGTCGTGCTGCTCCTTCTCGACGGTGAGCGCGTCACCCGTCTCGAAGCCTTCGATGAAGACCAACGCGACATGGCCCTCGCCCGGTTACAGGAACTCAGCCGACCGGTCTGATCGATTGACGCGCAGCTGTACGGCTGGGTGTAGTCAGGTATGCAAGTCAATTGAGACACCACTGCGGCACCAGTCCTAGGAGGGCCCATGACCAACGGTCGACTCTTGCTGGGCGCGACACCGTTGGGCCAGCCGTCCGATGCGTCAGCACGGCTGATCACCGCGCTGGCATCGGCTGACATCG
>CAWISO010000034.1:0-102831 GCA_963838755.1 uncultured Actinomycetota bacterium
GGCGTTTTCGCGTCCCTGTTCACCTGCGGCATCGCCGTGCCGCATATGATCGCCTCCGGCGACGCGCGGCTCATCGACACGTTCGTGCGCCCGACGCTGGCCGGTGAACTGATCGGTTCGTTGGCCATCACCGAGCCCGGCGGCGGGTCGGACGTGGGACACCTCCGCACCAACGCCGTGCGGGACGGCGACCACTACGTCGTCAACGGCGCCAAGACCTACATCACCTCCGGGGTGCGCGCCGATTACGTCGTCACCGCGGTTCGTACCGGCGCGCCTGGCGCGGCGGGGGTTTCGCTGCTGGTCGTCGAAAAAGATGGACCCGGTTGCTCGCCTGGTTTACAGGTGACCCGCAAGCTGGACAAGATGGGTTGGCGCTCCTCGGACACCGCGGAGCTGTCCTACGTCGACGCGCGCGTGCCCGCAGCCAATCTCGTCGGCGCTGAACACAGCGGCTTCGCCCAGATCGCCCAGGCCTTTGTCTCCGAGCGCATCGCGCTTGCCGCGCAGGCGTATTCGAGCGCCCAGCGTTGCCTAGACATCACGGCACAATGGTGCCGCGACCGGGAGACCTTCGGTCGCCCGCTGATTTCCCGCCAGTCGGTGCAGAACACGCTGGCCGAGATGGCCCGCCGCATCGATGTCGCCCGCGTCTATTCGCGCAACGTGGTGGAGTGCCAACTAGCCGGCGAGACCAACTTGATCGCGCAGGTGTGCTTCGCCAAGAACACCGCTGTCGAGGCGGGTGAATGGGTGGCAAACCAAGCCGTTCAGCTGTTCGGCGGCATGGGCTACATGTCCGAATCCGAGGTCGAACGCCAATACCGGGACATGCGGATCCTCGGGATCGGCGGCGGGACCACCGAAATCCTGACCGCACTGGCCGCCAAAACCCTGGGATATCAATCGTGACCGTCTTGCAGTCGACACTCGACCCGAAAGCCGACACCTACGCCGAGGCGGCGTCGGCGGCGGGTACAAAGCTGGCCGAAATCGACGCCGAACTCACCAAAGCGCTCGGCGGCGGCGGGCCCAAGTACGTCGAGCGCCACCACTCCCGCGGCAAGCTGACCGCCCGGGAACGCATCGAACTGCTCGTCGACCCGGACTCACCGTTTCTGGAACTATGTCCGCTGGCCGCCTGGGGCAGCCAATTCCAGGTCGGCGCCAGCCTGGTCACCGGCATCGGAGCCGTCGCCGGCGTGGAATGCATGATCGTCGCGAACGACCCCACCGTCAAAGGCGGTACCAGCAATCCATGGACATTGCGAAAGATACTGCGGGCCAACCAGGTCGCATTCCAAAACCGGCTGCCGGTGATTTCGCTGGTGGAATCCGGCGGAGCCGATCTACCCACCCAGAAGGAAGTCTTCATCCCCGGCGGTCAGATGTTCCGCGACCTGACCCGGTTGTCGGCAGCCGGTATCCCCACCATCGCACTGGTTTTCGGAAACTCCACCGCGGGCGGCGCCTACGTGCCGGGCATGTCCGATCACGTCGTGATGATCAAGGAACGTTCGAAGGTGTTCCTGGCCGGCCCCCCGCTGGTGAAGATGGCCACTGGCGAGGAATCCGACGACGAGTCGCTGGGCGGCGCCGAGATGCACGCTCGGATCTCGGGTTTGGCCGACTACTTCGCCGTCGACGAGCTCGATGCGCTGCGGATCGGACGACGGATCGTGGCGCGACTGAACTGGGTCAAGCAGGGCCCCGCACCCGCACCGGTAACCGAGCCGCTGTTCGATTCCGAGGAACTGATCGGCATCGTCCCACCGGATCTGCGCATCCCGTTCGACCCGCGTGAAGTGATCGCACGCATCGTCGACGGCTCCGACTTCGACGAATTCAAGCCGATGTATGGCTCGTCGCTGGTGACCGGCTGGGCACGTCTGCACGGCTACCCGCTGGGCATCCTGGCCAACTCGCGCGGCGTGCTGTTCAGCGAGGAGTCACAAAAGGCCACCCAGTTCATCCAACTCGCCAACCGCTGTAACACACCATTGTTGTTCCTGCACAACACCACCGGATACATGGTGGGCAAGGACTACGAAGAGGGCGGGATGATCAAGCACGGCTCGATGATGATCAACGCCGTGTCCAACTCGACCGTCCCGCACATCTCGCTGCTGATCGGCGCGTCTTACGGCGCGGGACACTATGGCATGTGCGGACGCGCCTACGACCCGCGGTTTTTGTTCGCCTGGCCCAGCGCCAAGTCCGCGGTTATGGGCGGCGCTCAGTTGTCCGGCGTGTTGTCGATCGTCGCACGTGCGGCCGCCCAAGCCCGCGGGCAGCAGGTCGACGAAGAGGCGGACGCCGCGATGCGGGCCGCCGTCGAAGGCCAGATCGAAGCCGAATCGCTGCCGTTGGTGTTGTCCGGCATGATCTACGACGACGGCGTGATCGATCCGCGCGACACCCGAACGGTGCTGGGAATGTGTTTGTCCGCCATCGCCAATGGCCCGATCATGGGGACGTCGAACTTCGGCGTCTTCCGGATGTGAGTCTGATGGCAGTCACGCGAGTGCTGGTCGCCAACCGGGGTGAGATCGCCCGGCGGGTGTTCGCCAGTTGCCGAAGGCTGGGTTTGGGCACCGTCGCGGTGCACACCGACCCGGATGCTGCTGCACCGCACGTCGCTGAAGCCGATGCGCGGGTGCGGCTGTCCAATACCAATGACTATTTGAACACCGAAGCCATCATCGCTGCCGCCCGCGCCGCAAGGGCCGACGCGCTGCATCCCGGCTACGGATTCCTCTCGGAGAACGCCGATTTTGCGGCTGCCGTACTTGACGCGGGTCTCACCTGGATCGGCCCACCGGTGGATGCCGTGCGGGCGATGGGATCCAAGATCGAGTCCAAGAAGCTGATGGCGGCCGCCGGGGTGCCGGTGCTCGACGAACTCGATCCCGACACCGTGACCGAAGCGCAGCTGCCGGTGCTGGTCAAGGCCTCCGCCGGAGGCGGCGGTCGCGGGATGCGGGTGGTCCGCGAACTGTCCGCTCTGCCCGGCGAAGTCGCTGCAGCCCGCCGCGAAGCGCAGTCGGCATTCGGGGACCCGACCGTGTTCTGTGAGCGCTACCTGCCCACCGGACACCACGTCGAGGTTCAAGTTCTCGCCGACACCCACGGCACAGTGTGGGCGGTCGGCGAACGGGAATGCTCAATTCAGCGTCGTCACCAAAAGATCATCGAAGAAGCGCCGTCACCATTGGTTGAGCGCACGCCGGGTATGCGGGCCAAGCTGTTTGACGCCGCCCGGCTGGCTGCCGCCGCGATCGGCTACACCGGCGCCGGGACCGTGGAGTTCCTCGCCGATGACGACGGCGAGTTCTACTTCCTGGAGATGAACACCCGGCTGCAGGTCGAGCACCCGGTCACCGAAGAAACCACCGGCCTGGACCTGGTCGAACTGCAGCTCGCGGTGGCCGACGGCGGTCAGCTGGCTGCTGAACCCCCTGCTGCCCGAGGCCATTCGATCGAGGCCCGACTCTACGCGGAAGACCCCGCGCGAGGCTGGCAACCCCAGGCGGGCCTGGTGCAGGCGTTCGACGTGCCGTCGGTTCGCGTCCAGTTCGCTTCGCTGGGGCAGCGTACCGGCATCCGACTGGATTCCGGTGTCGTCGACGGCTCCGCCGTCTCGATCCATTACGACCCGATGCTTGCCAAGGTGATTTCGTATGCGCCAACGCGCAGGCAGTCGGCATTGGTGCTCGCTGACGCGCTGGCGCGCACTCACTTGCACGGGCTGCGGACCAACCGCGAGTTGCTGGTCAACGTGCTGCGTCATCCGGCGTTCCTCGACGGCGCCACCGACACGGCGTTTTTCGACACCCACGGTTTGGCGGAGCTGGCTGCACCGCTGGCTGACGATGCGGTGAGCCGCTTGTCGGCGATCGCCGCCGCGCTGGCCGACGCCGCGCATAACCGCGCGACGGCGCCCGTCCTCGCCTCGATCCCGAGTGGCTGGCGCAATCTGCTGTCCGGATACCAGGTCAAGACCTATCGGGATGACACGGACATCGAGCACCGGGTCGAATATCGGTTCACCAGAAGGGGACTGGAGCTGGCCGGTGGTGAATCAGTGCGCCTTGTGTCGTTGTCGGCGGACGAGGTGGTGCTCGCCGATCACACGGGGGTGGCTTGCAGCTTCACCGTCGCCCGCTATGGCCCCAATCTTCAAGACGTCTATGTTGATTCGGCCCGCGGTCCGGTTCACCTGGTCGCCCAGCCGCGCTTCCCCGAGCCGGGTTCGGCCGTCGAGCAGGGCTCGCTGGTGGCGCCGATGCCGGGCAACGTGATCCGGATCGCCGCGGCGGTCGGCGACACGGTGACGGCCGGTCAGCCGCTGATCTGGCTGGAAGCGATGAAAATGGAGCACACCATCACCGCCCCGGCTGACGGCATCCTCGCCCAGCTCCACGTCAGTACCGGCCAGCAAGTCGAAGTGGGCGCCATTCTGGCTCGCGTCGAGGCGCCCGAAAGTGACCAACTAGGAGATGCAAAATGACCGACACCAGCTTCATTGAGAGTGAGGAACGCCAGGCGCTGCGCAAGTCGGTGGCCGCGTGGGCGTCCAGCTACGGCAGTGAATACTACCTGAAAAAGGCCCGCGCACATGAGCACACCGATGAATTGTGGTCGGAGGCAGGCAAACTCGGTTTCCTCGGGGTGAACCTCCCCGAGGAGTACGGCGGCGGTGGCGCCGGAATGTACGAGCTGTCGCTGGTCATGGAGGAGATGGCGGCCGCGGGTAGTGCGCTGCTGCTGATGGTGGTCTCGCCCGCCATCAACGGCACGATCATCAGCAAGTTCGGCACTGACGAGCAAAAGAAACGTTGGATTCCCGCGATCGCCGACGGCTCGCTGACCATGGCGTTCGCCATCACCGAGCCGGACGCCGGATCCAACTCGCACAAGATCACCACCACTGCCCGCCGCGACGGCACCGACTGGATCCTCAAGGGCCAGAAGGTCTACATCTCCGGGATCGACCAAGCTCAGTCGGTGTTGGTGGTGGCGCGCACCGAGGAAGCCAAGACCGGCAAGCTGCGACCGGCGCTGTTCGTGGTGCCAACCGATGCTCCCGGCTTCACCTACACTCCGATCGACATGGAATTGATCAGCCCCGAACGCCAATTCCAGGTATTCCTCGACGACGTTCGGCTGCCGAGCGACGCCCTCGTCGGAGCCCAGGATGCCGCGATCGCGCAGCTTTTCGCGGGCTTGAATCCGGAGCGCATCATGGGCGCAGCCAGCTCGGTCGGCATGGGACGGTTCGCGCTGGAGAAAGCGGCCGACTACGTCAAAACCCGCCAGGTCTGGTCCACGCCGATCGGTGCACACCAAGGCCTGTCACATCCGTTGGCGCAGTGCCACATCGAAGTCGAGCTGGCCAAGCTGATGATGCAAAAAGCCGCGACCCTTTATGACAGCGGAGATGACGCCGGCGCAGCGACAGCCGCCAACATGGCCAAATACGCTGCGGCCGAAGCGGCGACACGCTCGGTCGACCAAGCCGTGCAGTCGATGGGCGGCAACGGGCTGACCAAGGAGTACGGCGTCGCAGCCATGCTGGCGTCGGCCCGGCTGGGCCGAATCGCGCCGGTGAGCCGGGAGATGGTGCTGAACTTCGTGGCGCAGACGTCGCTGGGCCTGCCCCGGTCCTACTGATGGACACCTTGGTCGAGTACACGGTCGACGCGCACGTGGCGCGGCTGACGCTGAACTCGCCGCATAACCGCAATGCGCTGTCCACCACGCTGGTTAGCCAGTTGCACCAGGGTCTACGCGACGCGACCGAGGATGCCGCAGTGCGAGCCGTGGTGCTCAGTCACACCGGGAACACCTTCTGCGCCGGGGCCGACCTGTCGGAAGGCTCGGTGTCGGCGGCTGCGGATCCGTTCGAGGCCGCCGCCGAGCGGGCCAGAGAGACCGCCGCGTTGCTGCGCGCGATCGTCGAGTCGCCGCTCCCAGTCATCGTCGCGATCGACGGCCATGTCCGGGCCGGGGGCATGGGACTGGTGGGCGCCGCCGACATCGCAGTCGCCGGTCCGCGCAGCACCTTCGCGCTGACCGAGGCCCGGATCGGCGTCGCGCCGGCGATCATCTCGTTGACGTTGTTGCCGAAGATGTCCGCCCGGGCCGCCGCCCGCTACTACCTGACCGGCGAGACGTTCCACGCCGATACAGCCGCTGAGATCGGGCTGATCACGATGGCCGTCGACGACGTCGACGCCGCGGTGGCATCGCTGGTCGCCGATATCGGACGCGCATCACCGCAGGGGTTGGCCGCGTCAAAGGCGTTGACGACGTCTGGTGTCCTGGAGGGTTTCGATCGCGACGCGGAACGACTCAGCGCCGACTCGGCGCGGCTGTTCGTGTCCGACGAGGCGCGCGAAGGCATGCTCGCTTTCCTGCAGAAACGGCCACCCAGCTGGGTTCGCGCTGCTGACGACGGGGCAGTTTAGCGAAGTTCCTTGCAGCAAATTCTGTTCGTCGTACGCTCGTAACTGATGAGCGACGAGGCGCAACCGGGCGCGCAAGACCAGCCGAACGCGCCGACGCGTGCCGCAGAGACCGATCGCATACAGATCGCCCAGTTGCTTACTGACGCCGCCGCGCAGGGGCGCCTGCAGATGAGCGACTACGAAGACCGACTCACCAGGGCATACGCTGCGCGGACCTACGCCGAGTTGGATAACCTGCGGTCCGATCTGATCGGCTCGTCGGTAGGCCCTCCGGGCAGCGGGGCGGGCAAACCCGCACCGTCGATGTTGCTGTTGGCGATCATGAGCGCCTTCGAGCGGCGCGGCCGGTGGAACGTGCCCAAGAAGTTGACGACGTTCGCGCTGTGGGGTGGCGGTGTGGTTGATCTTCGCTATGCCGATTTCACCTCCACCGAGGTCGAGATCCACGCATGTTCGATCATGGGTGGACAGACGATCTTGCTGCCGCCCGAAGTCAACGTCGAGATCAAGGGCCGCGGTGTGATGGGCGGCTTCGACCATGATGTCGCGGGCGCGGGCGCGCCCGGCGCACCGACGGTGAAGATCCGCGGTTTCTCGTTGTGGGGCGGCGTGGGCATCAAGCGGAAGAACCGCAAGACCTAGGCATAGCTATCGCCGACGGCGCGCTCGCAGATAGTCGCCCACGACTGCGGCACCCAGGCCGTCGAGATCGGGAACGACGACGCGGCCCTCGACCCGGCGCGCAACCTGATCGATGAATCGCGCCAGCCCGGGGTCGCTACCCAACCGGAAGATCGTCACCTGCGCGCCCAGCCGCGCCATGTCGTCGAAGCCGCGCACGGTGTGAGCGATGGTCCGCGGGTGCGGCGGATAGTCAAAGAACACCGCTGATCCATCGCCGTCGACGTCCTCCAAATGCGCCGTGGGCTCGCCGTCGGTGACCACCAGCAACACGGGCTGCGCATTGGGGTGCCGACGCAGATGCCGGCCGGCCAGCGCCAGCGCGTGGTGCAAATTGGTGCCCTGTTCGTACACACCTTCCAGCCCCATCAGTTCGGCGGTGCTGATCGTCCGCGCATAGCGCCCAAACGCAATGATCTGCAACGCATCCGAACGAAACCGGGTGCGCACCAAGTGATCGAGCGCTAACGCGGTGCGCTTCATCGGCAGCCAGCGGTTTTCCATCACCATCGAGAACGAGGTGTCCACCAACAGCGCTACCGCAGCCTGGGTGCGGGTCTCGGTCTCGGAGACCTCGACGTCGTCGACGGTGATGTGAATGGACGGGTTCGGGCCGTCGAGAGTCGAGGTTCCGGCCTGCCGGAGCACTGCGTTGGTCAGTGTCCGGGTGACGTTCCACGGCTCGGTGTCGCCGAATTGCCAGGGCCGGGTGGCGCCGGTCAGCTCGCCGGCTGCGCCGGCCCGCCGGTGATCACGTTCGCCGCGGCGGCCGGAAAGTTGTTGCGCCACATCGCGCAACGCCGTTTCACCGAGCCTTCGCATCGCCTTTGGCGACAGCCGCCACTGGCCGTCCGAGCTGCGGTCCAGGAAGCCCTGGTTGACCAGCGCGCGTTCCAACTCGGCGAGTGTCTGCGCGTCGATGGAAGCCTGATCACCGAGTTGGCGCGCCAGCGCGTCAAGGTCGACGTCGTCCATGGTCGCACCGGGATAGCTCTGGGAAAGCTGCTCGGTCAGTTGTTCCAACTCAGCGATGTCGGACAGCGCCTGAGCGCCCTCACCCATGCCCAGCGGGTTGTCGCCGGAGAACTGCGCCGACCCCTCCCAGTCCTCGCCGGGCCGGGCTGCCTGCAGGTGGGCATCGAGCCGGCCCAATGCCTGCATCAGCGCCGGCGACCCGAATGCCTGCTGCGCCAACGCATCCAACTCAGCCCGCTGATCCGGGCTCAGACTGTTGCGGAACCGTTGCGCGGCGGCAGCTCGCTTGGCCAGTGAATCCAGCAGCTCCTCGACATTGGACGGGTTCTCCGGGAAGAACTCGCCGTGCTTGTCCATGAAGTCCTGAAAATCCTGCTGGGTGTCCTCGCCGCGGGCGTGCTTGTCCAACAAGGTGTTCAGGTCATCGAGCATCTCGTTGACGCGCTGGCGGTCCTGGTCGGTGGCGCCCTCGAGCGCCTGCTTCATGCCGGCGAAGCGTTGGTCGAGCATCTCGCGGCCTAGTAAATCCTTGATCTGCTCGTAGGATTCCCTGGCCTCGCTGCTGCGCCAGTTGTATTCGGAAAGCTCCTGCACGGCTTTGGCCGGCGACGGCGACAGCGCATCGAGCTGCAGTTCGCCGAAACGTGCGTCGTCGTCCAAAGCGCGGGCCAATTCCTTACGCTCGGCCAGCACCGCTTCGTCGAGGAGCCTTTTGATCTCTTGCAGCGTGCCGTCTAAGTTGTTGCGGCGCAGCAGCTCCCGTCGCCGCCGGTTGGCTTCGGCGGCGAGCCGGTCGGCCCCGGGCATGTTCTTGGTGCCGCGGCGCAGCAGTTCTGAGAGCGCCCGGCGCGGTGACGTGCCCGCCATGACGTCCTGCCCGATCTGCTCGAGGGCTTCGCGCAGGTCCACCGGCGGAGCCAGCGGGTCGGGCCCGCCGGTATACGCCGAATAGCGCGACGAATGCCGGTTAGCCATAGACCGTTTCGCCCTCCCCGGACACCTTGTCGACGCGCTTGGCCAGATACAGGGCTTCCAAGGCCAATTCCAGCGCCGCGGCGCGCTCTCCCTCGGACTCCGCGCCCAGCCGCTTGGCGATAGCGTCGACGACCGGCAGATCCGGCAGCGCCGCCAAGACATCCTTGGCCGAAACCCGCTCACCCGTCGTCACCGCCGAACCGCCCTCGACCGCGACCACCAGCGGACCGACGTCAAGGCCGCCGAGCGCTCTAGACGCGGTGTCGGCAGTGGCGCGACGCAACAGGTGTTCGAGCACGGCCTGTTCGCGTCCTTCCTCACCGGACTCGAACTCCAGCTTGCCGCGCAGCACGTCGATCACGGTGCCCAGATC
Organism: uncultured Actinomycetota bacterium; assembly: GCA_963838755.1. Lineage (GTDB taxonomy): Bacteria > Actinomycetota > Actinomycetes > Mycobacteriales > Mycobacteriaceae > Mycobacterium. The sequence goes on from CAWISO010000034.1 coordinate 9,475, forward strand.
GACTACCCGCGCCACCGGATCCGTCTCTCCTAGCATCGCGCCACGATGCCGAGCGGCAGCGGCTACCGTCTCGGCGGCGGCGATCGCGAAGCGTGCCGAGACCCCGGATCGCTGGTCAACGGAGTTGGAGTCCCGCAAGTAGCGGGCGAACCGGGCGATCACCTGAATCAAATGGTCGGGTACCTGTGCGCTCAAGTGCGCCTCTTGGAGGATGACCCCGACCTCGGCGTTGAGCTCCAACGGGTAGTGGGTACGGATCTCGGCGCCGAACCGGTCCTTGAGCGGGGTGATGATGCGGCCCCGGTTGGTGTAGTCCTCGGGGTTGGCGCTGGCGACCACCAACACGTCCAGCGGTAACCGCAACGTGTAGCCACGGACCTGGATGTCGCGTTCCTCCATCACGTTGAGCATCGACACCTGAATGCGCTCGGCCAGGTCGGGCAGCTCGTTGACCGCGACGATGCCGCGGTGCGCCCGCGGGATCAGGCCGTAAGCGATGGTTTCGGGGTCTCCCAGGCTGCGTCCCTCGGCGACCTTGATCGGATCGATGTCGCCGACCAGGTCGGCGACGCTGGTGTCGGGTGTGGCCAGCTTCTCGGTGTAGCGCTCGCTGCGGTGTCTCCACTCCACGGGCAGGTCGTCGCCGACGGTGACGGCCCGCCGTATCGACTCGGGGGTGATCGGTGAGTACGGATGCTCGCCGAGTTCAGCGCCGGCGATCACCGGCGTCCACTCGTCGAGCAGCCCGACCAACGCCCGCAGTAGGCGGGTCTTGCCCTGGCCGCGTTCACCGAGCAGCACGAAGTCGTGGCCGGCGATCAATGCCCGCTCCAGCTGCGGTAGCACGGTGTCGTCGAAGCCCAGGATTCCCGGCCAGATCTCGTCACCCTCGGCGAGCCCGGTCAGCAGGTTCTCCCGGATTTCTTGTTTGACTCCCCGTTCACGGTGCCCGGCGGCACGCAGTTCGCCGACGGTGCGGGGCAGGTTGTTCGGTGCGGTCACCACTCCACGCTACGACGCCTGCCAACAAGCGTCATGCCGAGCCTTTTGCAGCCGCTTCACGGCGGCAGTCTTAACGTCACATCTGCCACACCAGTTCCCGCGGAGTGGACTGGCGCATTTTGCCCACCTTCGAGCGACAACCTGGAGAACCGCGGAATCCACCCTGGTTGTCGCTCGAAGGCAGGCACATTCAGTCCCGTCGGACAGAGGGACGGCTGGGACCGATGGGATCTGCGGGCTCGGCGCATCAACTCGGCGGGGCGCACTCAGTGGGCGAAATGCCGGGCCCCAGTCAAATACAGCGTCACGCCTGCCTTGGCAGCCGCGGCGGTCACCTCGTCGTCGCGCACCGACCCGCCGGGGTGCACGATCGCCGTGACGCCCGCGGCGGCCAGCGTCTCCAGGCCATCGGGGAACGGGAAGAACGCATCGGAGGCCGCGACCGCGCCGCTAACCCGCTTTCCGCCACGCTCCACCGCCAGGCGCGCCGCGTCGACCCGGTTGACCTGGCCCATGCCGATCCCGATGGTGGCGCCGTCGGCGGCGACGACGATCGCGTTGGATTTGACCGCCCGGCAGGTTCGCCATGCGAAGACCAGATCCGCCAGGGTGGCCGGGGATGCCGCGGAACCGGCAGCCAGCGTCCAGTTCGCCGAGTTGTCTCCTGGCGCGTCAATTTGATCGCGTTGCTGCAGCAGCAGGCCGCCGCTGATCTGGCGACGCTCGGTGGCCTCACCAAGTGGCTCGGATGCCACCAATACCCGGATGTTCTTCTTGCGGGCCAGCGCGTCCACGGCGCCAGGTGCGTAGGCGGGCGCCACGATCACCTCGGTGAAGATCGTGCTCACGTATTCGGCCATCTCGACGCTGACCTCGGTGTTGGCCGCGATCACTCCACCGAATGCGCTCAGCGGATCGCATTCGTGGGCCTTGCGGTGCGCGTCTGCAACCGAAACCTCGGAGATCGCGATCCCGCACGGGTTGGCGTGCTTGATGATCGCCACGCAGGTCTGTTCGTGGTCGAACGCCGCCCGCCATGCCGCGTCGGCGTCGGTGAAGTTGTTGTACGACATCTCTTTTCCGTGCAGCTGCTCGGCCTGCGCCAGTCCGGGCCACGCGCCGTCATCGACGTAGAGCGCCGCCTGCTGATGCGGATTTTCGCCGTAGCGTAGCGATGCCGAGCGCCGCCACGTGCCGCCGAGCCACTCCGGAAAATTCATTGCCGGTTGCTCGGGCGCCAGCGTTTTTTGCATCCACCCGGCGACTGCGACGTCGTACTCAGCGGTGTGCCGAAAGGCCAATGACGCCAATCGTTTCCGTTCCGCGAGAGTGAATCCGCCGCTCTGCACCGCGGCCAGCACGCCGTCGTAGCCGAGCGGATCTACCACCACCGCAACGCTGTGATGGTTCTTCGCGGCCGCCCGCACCATCGACGGTCCGCCGATGTCGATCTGTTCGATACATTCGTCGACAGCCGCGCCGGAATCCACCGTCTCACTGAACGGATACAGGTTGACCACTACCAACTCGAACGCCGCGATCCCGAGTTGCTCGAGCGCAGCGGCATGCTCAGGTTTACGCAGGTCGGCCAGCAGCCCGGCGTGCACGCCCGGATGCAGGGTCTTGACCCGTCCGTCCAGTACCTCCGGAAAGCCGGTCACCTCTTCCACCGGGGTCACCGGAATACCGTTATCAGCAATCGTTTTCGCTGTTGATCCAGTCGAAACGATGTCGACCTTGGCCGCATGCAAACCGCGGGCAAGCGCGATGAGTCCGGTCTTGTCGTACACGCTGATCAATGCGCGGCGGATCGGCCTCCTTGTGGTGTCCTGCCGGTCATCGCTGCTCATCCGATGGTCGCCTTTCGTCCGATCCAGGTCACGCCGCCGGTTGCCACCGCAGCCACCACATCCACCAACAGCCGCCGCTCGGTGACCTTGATACGTTCATGCAAAGTCTCTTCGCTGTCGTCGTCGAACACCGGAATGGGTTGCTGGGCCAATATCGGTCCGGTGTCGGTGCCGGCGTCCACCAAGTGCACGGTACAGCCGGTGACCTTCACCCCGTAAGCCAGCGCGTCAGCAACACCATGCGCGCCGGGAAACGCCGGCAACAGCGTCGGATGGGTATTGAAAGTACGACCAGAGAATTGCGAAAGGAACTTCTGCCCAAGGATTTTCATGAATCCCGCAGAGACGACGAGGTCGGGTGTGTGCGCGGCGGTGGCCGCGGTGAGCGCAGCGTCCCAGGCGTCGCGGTCGGGGTGATCGGTCAGCCGCACGGTGAAGGTCGGCAACGACGCGGCGGTAGCGATTTCAGCGGCCCGGCAATCGCGGTCCACGCCGACGGCGACCACCCGCGCCGGGTAATCGCCGACCGCGGCGTCAAGCAACGAAGCCAGCAGCGAACCGGTACCCGAGGCCAAAACCACCAATCGTGCCGGTGCACTTGGGGGCACGCGGAACGGTTGCTGCACAGGGCGAGCCTACGTCCGCTGACGAGGCGGGCCGTTAGCGGCTCGAGGTGGGGGCACTCCCCAGCTTCGCGGGGACCCCACCCGCTCGCGGGGGAGAAGCGGACACTCAATCACCGTCCTCGTCTTGTGACGGCTGATCGGTGGCGGGCGCGGGCGCGTCAACGGCCTCGACCACGCCATCAGGAACATCGGAACCGTCGGGCCCGTCGGGATCGTGGTCGCCTGACTCAGTAACCTCCTGCGGAGGCGGCGCAGGCTTGGATGTGCGTGGCCGGTATCGGATGCCGCCGGCCATCGTGATGGTGACCCAACCGACGCTGGCGAACCAGAGAAACACCGCGAAACCGAACGTGCTTTGGTCAACCCCGACGTCACCGAAGTTGCCCAACTGGCCGCCGCCCGCATAGCCGACCAGTGCCATGATCAGCGCCGCCACCACTGCCGCGGCTAGCAGTTTGGCCATCGCGGGTAGGACCGGCAGCGGCCGGCGTGCACACTGCTGCCCGACCGCGACCCCTGCCGATGCACCGATGATCAGCAGCGCAACCCACGCCGGCCCCAGCGGCGGGTTGGGGGCGGCGGCCAGCACCGGCAGCGCCGGAATGTCGCCACCGAACACGGTGAACGAGCTGAACGTCGCAAAGCCCAGATGAGCGCTGGAACCCACGGCGACCGCAGCCGTGCCGACGATGACGTTGGGCACATATAGCACCGACAGCACGGTCAGGCTGAACTGGCCAAAGACCGAATTGGTGATCGCGTAGAGCTCTTGCATCGTCGCCCAATGCACGATGAGCGAGGCGGCGGTGACCATTCCGGACAGCCCGAGCAAAGCCAGCACACCGGCCGTTGCCGCCCGTAGCGAGTCGGCCAGCCAGTACGGCAGTGGCGACGCCGCTAGGGCCCGCCGGCCAACCCGCGAACCGACCCCGATCGACGCGCCGATGCCATGAACGACCAGCACAGCCGAGAAGGCACGCAATGCACTCGGTGTCTGCAAGTCAGTGATCACCGATGCGGCATCGTGGATGACCGCCAGCGATATCGCGGCGATCAGCAACGGTCCGCCCAGTGCCGACGCCACGATCCAGCGGATGACGAACCAGGACGCCGTCTTCGGTGTGGCCAGCGCAGTAGCGCGCGCGGTGCCCCACACCATCAGCAGCACTGGCAGCAGCGGCATCACGCCCAGCTCGCGACCGCCGATCGAGATCGGCACCTGGTGCACACCCAGCCACATACTGGCGATCGCACCCAACGTGCCGGTCATGTCGCTGTTGGCGATCACCAGCTGCAACATCGTCACAGCGGCGATGACAACCAGCGCCACCAGCGCGGGGCCGAATGCCACCCGCAGCAGGTCACGGGCCTGACGGGCACCCGTCGCTCGACTGTCTTGCACCCGCGTCACTCTTAATGCTCAGGGGCGCGTCTGGGTGGCGAACTCCTGCGCCCGACAGCGCACGGTTAAGACGGTGATGGGCCCGACGGCGACGACGGCGTCTGCGGGTGCTGTCCCTGGCCGTATGACTGCTGGCCTTGGCCAACACCACCATGGTTCGCAGAGTTTCCCTGACCCGGGCCGCCAGACCCGGACGACGGCGGCGGGCTGAAGCTGGGGAAACCCGTTGGCGGCGTGGGCGATCCGCCCTGATGTTGTCCCTGCGGCGAGCCGTGCTGCGGTCCAGACTGCGGCACCGGTTCGGACTGCGGGCCGCCCGTGCTGAAACCGCCGGTCGACGGCCCGGACGGGTATCCGCCATATTGGGCCCCGTAGCCGGACTGCTGTGGTGATTGGTAGGGAGCTTGCTGACCGTAGTAACCGCCATATTGTCCGTAGTGCGCGTACTGGTCGTACTTGGGCCGCGGAGCCGGTGGGGTGATGACGCCCGCATCCAGCAGTAGGACGGTGACCGCGAGGCCCGCCTGCACCACCCCGGAAGCGAGGGCTAACCAGAGCTGCCAGCCTTGGCCGGAGGCGCCGACGGTGTCTTCGATCAGCCGCAGGGCGCCCAGCACTGAGACAGCCGCCACCACCGCGGCGTAGTTCCTGGCCTTTGGCAACAAACTCACCCCCGCCAGCAATCCCGCCAGTAAGGCCAGGTCAATTGACAGGTTGCTGCCGATTTCAAGCTGCTCTTCACCGTTGGGCAGTACGTGCTTGATCGTCAGGCCGTAATTCAGCAGATAGCTCGCCAAGCCGAGAACCACCACCCCGACGGTCAGCAACAGCTTCAGATTGCTCCCGCTGTCATCGGATTTCGCGAACGACGGCGTGGAGGAGGCCCCGTAGGAGCCGGGCGACTGCGCGGGCGGATATCCGGGACTGCCGGGCGGGTAGGTCATGGCTTCTCCTATGCCTTCCAGTGCTGTTGCGGGCGCCACTGTCGTGCGGCGCTGGTCTTCCCAGCCGCCGCTGCTCGCGAGGCTACCTCGGACCGCTTGATTGCCGTGACGGCCAGCGCGGGCCTTTACGCGAGCCAATCATCCACGCTAGCGCACCCCGGGGGGCAGACGCCGCGGACCTCTGCGTGTCCGGACAGCCAATCTGACCGTCAGTTGCGGCCATCCTTCCGGCAGAGCATGTCCGCGCGGCCCCGCGCTTGCCCGCAAGATTGGAACACGTTCTAATTCACTGCATGGACTACGGGCTCGTGCTGTTCACCAGCGATCGCGGTATCACCCCGGCGGCGGCTGCCACACTCGCCGACAACCACGGCTTTGCGACCTTCTACGTACCCGAGCACACCCACATCCCGGTCAAACGCGAGGCGGCCCACCCGACGACCGGTGACGCCTCGCTGCCCGACGACCGCTACATGCGCACGCTGGACCCGTGGGTCAGCCTGGGGACGGCCTGCGCGGTCACCTCGCGGGTGCGGCTATCGACTGCGGTGTCGCTGCCAGTCGAGCACGATCCAATCACGCTGGCGAAATCTATCGCGACCCTCGATCACCTCTCCGGCGGGCGAGTCAGCCTGGGCGTCGGGTTCGGCTGGAACACCGACGAACTCGCGGATCACGGCGTGCCGGCGGGGCGGCGTCGCACCGCGCTGCGTGAGTACCTCGAGGCCATGCGGGCGTTGTGGACCGAAGAGGAAGCGTCCTACGTAGGCGAATTCGTCAACTTCGGACCCAGCTGGGCGTGGCCCAAGCCGGTGCAGCCACACATCCCGGTGCTGGTCGGGGCCGCCGGCACCGAAAAGAACTTCAAGTGGATCGCGCGCAGCGCCGACGGCTGGATCACCACACCGCGCGACTTCGACATCGACGAGCCGGTCAAGGTGTTGCAGGACACGTGGGCGGCTGCCGGTCGGGACGGCGCGCCGCAGATCGTGGCCCTGGACTTCAAGCCGGTGCCCGAGAAGTTGGCGCACTGGGCCAAACTCGGAGTGACCGAGGTGCTGTTCGGGTTGCCCGACCGGTCGGCGGACGAGGTCGCCGCATACGTAGAACGACTGGCCGGCAAACTCGCCACGTCTGTTTAAGCCATGAGCCGCCACTTTCCCTACCGCTACGATCCGCGGCTGGCCCCGCTGTGGCTGCCGTTTCGGGCTTTCCCCGGCACGCAGGGCGTAACCATCACCGACGATGGACGTCTGCTCGCCCGTTACGGGCCCTTTCACGTCGACGCGCCGCTGTCGAATGTGCAAGACGCACACATCACCGGGCCATACCGGTGGTGGACCGCGGTAGGCCCCCGTCTATCAATGGCCGACGACGGACTCACGTTCGGCACCAATGCCGCCGCGGGTGTGTGCATCCACTTCGAGCCGCCGATCCACCGCGTGATCGGCCTGCGTGACCACTCGGCACTTACCGTTACCGTCGCTGACACTCATGGGCTGGTCGCGGCAATCACCAGCGCGGTCTAGTCAGCCCAGCGTGCAGCGGTTGCCGTAGTCGAACGAGCGCACGACGACCGGCATGCCCAGTGGATCGTCATCGGTGAGCACCGCGATCGACTCTTCATCTTCGGTGGTCGCCAAAAACCGGCTGCCGTCGGCGTCGAGCCGTCCGATGATGATCCCGGTCAGCCGACCGCCGTCGCGCCGGACCGTGTAGGTCTCGACCGCGCCGGGGCCGTCGGCGTGTTCGGTGACCGGCACCCTGCGCGCTTGGCCGATCTGCGCCTGCAGCTGCGCACTGCGGTCCGGCCTCCACTCCGCCGGCGTGGTCGAGTAGATGCCGACCGAGTACTTGCTCAGCATCCCACCGTTGGCGCCGACGAGACCGAACTGGCCTGGCGTGCTTCGGCACTCGGCTACCGTCTCGGCAACGCCGTGCATCGAGTAGTTGTTGCCGGCGCCGCCGAAGAATGGCAGGCCGCCGGTCAGGGTCAGCCCGCGCGGATCGTCGGGCGCAATGCCGATGCCGTCGCAGATGTTGAAGACCGGCACCGGGAAGCAGCTGTACAAGTCGAAGGTGGCGATGTCGTCGATGCCGATGCCGGCGACCGCCAGCGCCTCGCGCACCGCCACTACCGCCGAAGGGGCGTGCCCGAGATCCGGGCGATCCAGCAGGCTCTGCTCTTCGAGATCGGCGTGACCATGCAGATAAACCCAGTTGCCTTCGGGCACACCAAGTTTACGCGCAGCTTCGATCGACATCAGCAGCGCCGCCGCGCCTTGGTTCACTTGATCACGGGCAACCAGCAACCGCGGATACGGATCGGAAATCATCCGATTGCTCTCGGTGACGGTGATCAGTTCCTCGACGCTGCGTTGGGCCGGGGCGGCGGCGAACGGGTTGTTGGCCGCCACCCTGGTGAACGGGGCAAACAGCTCACCCATCCGGCGCAGGTAGTTGGCGGTCCCGAGCCCAGTTCCGGCCCGTCGGGCGTTCTCCAGCAGCGCGTACTGAGTGGGCGCGTCGACCAGCCCGTGAATCACCGTGTAGCGGCTGATGAGCCCCTCTAGGCCGTGGCCGCGGTCCTCGAGCGAACCCTCCACGGTCTCGGAGAAGTCCGGGCGGTTTTCGGCGTAGGCAAAATAGCGGTTGGTCGACGTGGCGTCGGAGCCGAAGATCAACGCGACCTCCGAGCGGCCGGCGGCGATCTGGCCGGCCAGTTCGGTAATCAGGTGCTGCGGGCCTTGGCCCCCAACAACTTCCAGGATGGCGCGGGCCGGGTCCGCACCGATCCGGTTAGCCACCGACCGCGGGTAGTTGTTCGACTTGCCCAAAACCGGCTTGGCCGGGCCGGAGATCTCGAATTGCCGCACGCCGGCAACGGTGTCGATCGACGCCGCTACCTTGGCGGTGTCAGCGCCGCAGTCGTCGAGGGCCGCGCGCGCACCGGCGGCCGCCAGCTCCACGGCCGACATCCCTTGGTAGTACGCGTCGTCGATGCGTTCTGCGGCCTGCCCGACACCGACAATGACCGGCGTGCGGACATCGATGCTCATGTTGTCTACAGGCTCTCCAGGATGCGCCGGGCAAGCTCGGCGGTTTCCGAGGGAGTCTTGCCGACCTTGACCCCGGCCGCTTCCAGAGCCTCTTTCTTCGCAGCTGCGGTGCCCGACGATCCGGACACGATGGCGCCGGCGTGGCCCATCGTCTTGCCTTCCGGCGCAGTGAATCCCGCGACGTAGCCGACGACCGGCTTGGACACGTTGGCCTTGATGTAGGCGGCCGCACGTTCCTCGGCGTCACCGCCGATCTCACCGATCATCACGATGACCTTCGTGTCGGGATCCTTTTCGAAGGCCTCGATCGCATCGATGTGGGTGGTACCTATCACCGGGTCACCGCCAATGCCGATTGACGTGGAAAATCCGAAATCGCGGAGCTCATACATCATTTGGTAGGTCAGCGTGCCGGATTTGGAAACCAGCCCGACAGGCCCAGGCCCGGTGATATTGGCCGGAGTGATGCCCACCAGCGCCTGTCCGGGGGTAATGATGCCGGGACAGTTCGGCCCGATGATGCGGGTGTTGCCACCCTTCTCGACGTTGTAGGCCCAGGCATATGCGCTGTCCTGCACCGGGATTCCCTCGGTGATAACCACCAGCAGCGGGATCTCGGCGTCGATGGCCTCGATGATGGCGTCCTTGGCGAACTTCGGCGGCACGAAGATGATCGACACGTCGGCGCCGGTCTTTTCCATCGCTTCGGCGACACTGCCGAACACCGGTAACTCGACGCGTTGGCCATCTTTGTTTTCATGGGTGACGGTGGTGCCCGCCTTGCGTGCGTTCACACCGCCGACGATTTGGGTGCCGGCCCGCAGCATCCGGGCGGTGTGGACGGTGGCCTCGCTGCCGGTGATGCCCTGGACGATGACCTTGTTGTCTTTGGTCAGGAAGATAGCCATTCCGGTGGTGCTCCTTAATCTCTTGTGCCGACCCGCTGCGCACGGCTTCGCCGCGCTTGCGATCGCCACGTCTAGGCGCTCGCCAGCTCGGCAGCCTTGTCGGCGGCCTCGTCCATCGTCGGCACCAGCGTCACCAGCGGATGGCTGGCCTCGGCCAGGATCCGCCGGCCTTCATCGACGTTGTTGCCGTCCAACCGGACCACCAGCGGCTTGTTGGCATCCGCGCCCAGCATCTGCAACGCCTTGACGATCCCGTTGGCCACGGCGTCACAGGCGGTGATGCCGCCGAACACGTTGACGAACACACTCTTGACCTGCTGGTCACCCAGAATGACATCGAGTCCCGCCGCCATCACCTCGGCCGACGCGCCGCCGCCGATATCCAGGAAGTTGGCCGGCTTGACCCCGCCGTGCTTCTCTCCGGCATAGGCGACCACGTCCAGCGTCGACATCACCAGCCCTGCGCCATTGCCGATGATGCCGACCTGACCGTCGAGCTTGACGTAGTTCAGGTCATGCTCCTTGGCCTTCAGCTCCAGCGGATCGGTGGCGTCACGGTCCTCGAATTCGGCGTGGCCGGGCTGCCGGAAGTCGGCGTTGGCGTCCAGGGTGACCTTGCCGTCCAGCGCCAGGATCTGATCGTCAGGAGTCCGCACCAGCGGGTTGACCTCCACCAGCGTGGCGTCCTCGGCAACGAACACCTCCCACAGCTTCGAGATGGTGACCGCCGCGGCATCGAGCACCTCGGCCGGCAAGTGGCCCTGTTCGGCGATCGAGCGGGCAAACGCGAGATCAACGCCCTTGACCGCATCCACCGGCACCTTGGCCAGCCGCTCGGGTTTCGTGGCCGCGACCTCCTCGATCTCCACGCCGCCTTCCACCGAGCACATAGCCAGGTAGGTGCGGTTGGCCCGGTCGAGCAGGAAGGAGACGTAGTACTCCTCGGCGATGTCGCTGGCCTGCGACACCAGCAGCTTTTTGACGACGTGACCCTTGATGTCCAGGCCGAGGATGTTCTTCGCGTGCGTGTAGGCCTCGTCTGGGGTCGCGGCATACTTGACGCCGCCCGCCTTGCCCCGGCCGCCAGTCTTGACCTGGGCCTTGACCATGACCGGCTGGCCGATCTCCTCGGCGATCGTCTTGGCCCCGTCGGGGGTATCGGTTACCCGCCCGGGTGTCGTCGGGACGTCGTGCTTGGCGAACAACTCTTTCGCCTGATACTCGAAAAGATCCATGGCTCACTTCTATGTGTCGGCCGATACGTAAGCAGGCCCGGGTTTTGCCTGGTTTCCCAAAGCTCGCTTGCGGGAACTGTATCGACACGGCCGGAAGGTTCCGTCGTCGGCATCAGTGGATGTGGCAGATCTCACCGCAGTGCCTGTGGTGATTCAAATCACATTGCCGCGCGGATTCCAGGCTCGGCTTGCCATGCCCCGTGGTCGGCGGTTAACGTCTCAGGGTCCAGATAACGTTATGGTTACGCCCCGAGGGACAAATCAGGTTGACCCAGCACACTTTTGCGCGGTCTGCTGCGCAAGGAGGCTCCTGGGGATCGCGCGACCGCAGGTCAGACCTGGATCGCAACGAGGTCACCGACATCATCCCCTTCAATGAATTCGGCAACCTCGATGACTTGGACTTCAGCGATAACACCGCGTTCGACAAAGAAGCCCAGGTACTGCGCGCGCCGGAGCTCGATGACCTGGACGACACCGACAACCTGACGGTGCTGCGGCTGGTGGGCCCCAGCGAGGTCGAGCGCAGGGCCGGGCGCCACGTCAACTCTTACCGCTATGAGCTGCCGAGACGCCCAAACGAGGTGACTCTGCCGGGGCGCCCAGGACAGCATCGCAAGCAGGTGACCAGCGCGGCGCGAGGCCGGGTGTTGATCGGCGCGATGGCCGCGGGTGCCGCGGCGGCTGCTGCGCATTCCGCCACCCACACTTCTGATCGCTCGAAGGCCGAGACCGTGCTGACCGCGGACGCGGCGAGCATGAACGGCGGGACGATCAGCACCTCGTCGCGCGGGATGCAGATGGTCACCGTGCAGCCCGCCACGAACGTGGCGGTGCACAACGCCGAGCTGGCGCACGGCGTCGCGTTCGCCCAGGAGCGCGCCCAGCGCGAGGCCAGGCTGCAGCAGCCACTGTTTGTCATGCCGACAAAAGGGATTTTCACCTCAGGTTTCGGGTACCGCTGGGGGGTGCTGCACGCCGGTATCGACATTGCGAACTCGATCGGTACCCCGATCAGGGCCGTGACCGACGGGGTTGTCATCGACGCAGGTCCGACCGCCGGGTATGGGATGTGGGTCAAGCTGCGCCACGCCGACGGAACGGTCACGCTCTACGGTCACGTCAACACCACCCTGGTCAGCGTGGGCCAGCGGGTCATGGCGGGCGATCAGATTGCCACCATGGGTAATCGCGGCAATTCCACCGGCCCGCACTGCCATTTCGAGGTGCTGCTGGGCGGTACCCAGCGAATAGACCCAGTGCCGTGGCTGGCTAAGCGGGGCCTGTCCGTCGGCACTTTTGCCGGTTGACCAGTGACTGAGCCGAACAACCCTACTCCCGGCCCTTATCCGCCCACCCAGCAGCCGAACGGACCTGTACCCGCGGGCACTGGCCCGCAGGAGACTCCGCAGACGCGCATCATCAGGCGAGCGCCGACCGGGGCGCTCCCCCAGATCGCCGACGACGCCCGCACCATCCACATTCCGCGCCAGCCACCGCCTGCCCGCAATGTTGCGCCGACCGCACGCCCACCGATGGGAAGCCCGCTGGCGGGTGCACCTAGCGCCGGGACGGCGATAGCGGCCTCCGCGGTGAGCATCATCAGCGGTTGGGCCACCTCGGTGGTGGCCACGGATCTGATCGCCGGCTGGTGGAAATCTGACCGGCTGTTCTGCGTGGCAGTCGCCTTCCTCGCGCTGATATTCGCGATGGCCACGGTCTCCGGCGTGATCATGCTGCTGCTGCGTCGACCTCTGGGCCGTTACCTGATCGTGGCGGGTGCCGTGATTGCGTTACTGACTTACGGCGGCGTGTTCATCGCCGGCGCGCGAGTCGCCTGGATTGTGCACACCCTGCCGTTGCTACCGGTAGTCAGCGCGGCGCTGGCGCTGATCCCGCCCACCAAGGATTGGGTGCTGGAGGACTGAGGGGTCTACAGCTTGGTGACGGGGGCGTGGTTGTGCATCAGCTTGACCCGCCCGGCGCTGCCGAAGTCGATCAGCGACATCGCTGATTCACCAACGCCTGACACCTCTTCCACCCGGCCCAGCCCGTACTTGTCGTGGGTGACCCGGTCGCCGGGAGCCAGTACCAGCAGCGGGCGCCTGCTCGCCGAGGCACGAGCCGGCGACGGGCGCGGTGAGCCGAATCGTCCTGCGCCACTTACCGGCGCGCTGAACGACGGGGTGGGGTCCAAACGGCGCCAATCGATGAGCTCCTGCGGGATCTCCCGCAGAAACCGTGATTCCGGGTTGAGCATCGGCTGGCCCCACGACGACCGGATTTTGGCCCGGCTCACGTACAGCCGCTGACGGGCCCGGGTAATCCCGACGTAAGCCAGCCGCCGTTCCTCGGAAAGCTCATTGGGATCGCCCAACGCCCGCATGTGCGGGAACATCCCGTCTTCCCACCCGGTGACGAAGACCACCGGGAATTCCAATCCCTTCGCGGTGTGCAACGTCATCAGTGTGACCACACCGGCGCTGTGTTCGGGGATCTCGTCGGCGTCGGCGACCAGCGACACCCTTTCCAGGAACTGCGCCAACACACCGGTGTCGGGTACGTCTTCATCGTCGGGGACGTCGGTGGTTTCGTCGAGCGCCTCAGCGTTCGCCAGATCGGTAGCGAATTCGTGTGCGACGCTGACGAGTTCGTTCAGGTTGTCGAGTCGGGCCAGATCTTGCGGGTCAGAAGACGATTCCAACTCTGCGCGGTATCCGGTGCGGTCCAGGACCGCCTCGACCAGCTCCCCGAGGTCTCCTTGCGATGCGTCGAGACGGCCACGCAGATCATCGATCATTTCGACGAAGCCCCCGATCGCTTTGGCCGACCGGGTGTTGAGCATCGGCACCTTGCCTTCGGCGGCAGCTTCCAGTGCGTCGGCGAAATTGGAACCGGTGTTCTCGGCGTACACCGCCACGCAAGCCTCGGCGCGATCACCGATGCCGCGGCGCGGTGTGTTGAGGATGCGTCGCAGGCTGACCGTGTCGCCCGGATTGTCCAGCACCCGAAGGTATGCGACGAGGTCGCGAATTTCTTTGCGCTCGTAAAATCGCACGCCCCCAACGACTTTGTACGGAATGCCGGCACGGATGAATACCTCTTCCAGCGAGCGTGACGAGTTGTTGGTGCGGTAGAAAACCGCCACATCGTTGTAGGTGATGTCGCCGCCGGCGGCCAGCGCGTCGATTTCCTCGGCGACGAATCTCGCCTCGTCGTGCTCATTGTCGGCGACGTAGCCGACGATCAGCTCGCCCTGACCGGCGTCGGTCCACAGCCGCTTCTCTCGCCGTCCGGAATTGCGCGAGATCACCGAGTTGGCCGCCGACAGGATGTTCTGCGTGGAGCGGTAGTTCTGCTCGAGCAGGATCGTGGTCGCGTTGGGGTAGTCGCGTTCGAAGTCCTCGATATTGCGGATCGTGGCCCCGCGGAATGCGTAGATCGACTGGTCGGCGTCGCCGACGACGCACAGCTCTGCCTGTGCGACGTCGTCTGGTTCGTCGCCGTCGGGACCGACCAGTTCGCGCACCAAAACGTATTGGGCGTGGTTGGTGTCCTGGTATTCGTCGACCAGGATGTGCCGGAATCGCCGACGGTAGTGCTGGGCGATCTGCGGAAAGGCCTGCAACACCGCGACCGTCTCCCCGATGAGGTCGTCGAAGTCGAGCGCGTTGGCTGCCCGCAACCGCTGCTGGTATTCGGCGTAGACGGCGGCCACGGTGCGGGCCAAGTCGTCGGCCTGATTGTCGCCGGACAGGTTGGCAACCGCCCGTTCCGGGTCGATCAGCTCGTTCTTCAGGTTGGAGATGGCGTTGGCCAGCAGCCGCGGCGTGTATCGCTTGATGTCGAGGCCCATGTCGCGGCCGATCATCTGCAGCAGACGCCGCGAGTCGTCGGCGTCGTAGATCGAGAAGTTGGAGTTGAGGCCGGCGATCAGCGACGCCTGGTTGCGCAGAATCCGCACGCAGGTCGAGTGGAACGTCGACACCCACATCGATCGCGCTCGCGGACCGACCAGTGCGGCCACACGTTCCCGCATCTCCGCGGCGGCCTTGTTGGTGAATGTGATCGCCAGGATCTGACCGGCGCCGACGCGCCGGGCGGCCAACAGGTAGGCGATACGCCGGGTCAGCACGGCCGTCTTACCGGAGCCCGCGCCTGCGACAATCAGCAACGGCGAGCCCTCGTGCAGCACCGCCCGGCGCTGCTGGGGGTTGAGGCCGTCAAGGAGTTCATCGGCGTCAGGTGTCCGCCGGGTATCAGTCACGTGCGCACTCGTCATGTCCGTCCAAACTTACCGCCGTCCGGCGACACCTTTGCGTTAGCAGGCCGTCAAGTGGCACACTCAGTTCGTGCTCAACATGCAGCGGCGATTTTTCTACGGGTACCGGCCAGCGGTGCCCGTGGCTTAGCTGCTTCCAGAGCCCCGTGGTCCGCATCCGGACTCGGGGCTCGTCTCTTGTGTGAGGCCTGAAACCGGATGAGTCCACAATCCCCACACCCTCCACACAATGAGAATCCGGAGTCCCCAATGACGATCGAAACCGAACAAGCACCTGATATCGATGACCTTCGGCAGGAAATCGACCGTCTCGATGCCGAGATCCTGGCCGCGGTGAAGCGCCGCACCGAGGTGTCCAGGACCATCGGCAAGGCCCGGATGGCCTCCGGCGGCACCCGGCTGGTGCACAGCCGTGAGATGAAGGTCATCGAGCGCTACAGCGAGCTCGGGCCGGACGGCAAGGACCTGGCCATGCTGTTGCTGCGACTGGGCCGGGGCCGGCTCGGTCACTAGCCTTCCCTTTCGGCTCAAAAGCTGCACACTCGGCGATGAGCTGCGGCCCTGACTAGTGTCGAGGGCATGAGTGCCGATCGAGAAATCCCCGACATCTCGGCTACCCAAGCCTGGAAAGCCCTGACCAAGCATCACGAGCAGATCGGAAAAACCCACTTACGCCAGTTCTTCGCCGACGACCCCGACCGCGGCACCGAGTTGAGCGTCACCGTCGGTGACCTCTACATCGACTACAGCAAGCACCGGGTCACCCGCGAGACCCTCAAGCTGCTCACCGACCTGGCCCGGACCGCCAACCTCGAGCAGCGGCGTGACGAGATGTTCGCCGGCGAGCACATCAACACCTCGGAGGATCGCGCGGTGCTGCACACTGCGCTGCGGCTACCGCGCGAAGCGGAGCTGGTCGTCGACGGGCAGAACGTGGTCGAAGATGTGCACGCGGTCCTCGACCGCATGGGCGACTTCACCGACCGGCTGCGCAGCGGCGAATGGACCGGTGCCACCGGGAAACGCATCACGACCGTCGTCAACATCGGGATCGGCGGCTCAGACCTCGGACCGGTAATGGTCTACCAGGCGCTGCGTCACTACGCCGACGCCGGCATCTCGGCGCGGTTCGTCTCGAACGTCGACCCCACCGACCTGATCGCGACGTTGTCCGACTTAGACCCCGCCACAACGCTTTTCATCGTCGCGTCTAAGACGTTCTCCACGCTGGAGACGCTGACCAATGCCACCGCGGCGCGGCGCTGGCTGACCGACGCGCTCGGCGACGACGCGGTGGCACAGCATTTCGTTGCCGTCTCGACCAACAAGAAGCTGGTCGACGAGTTCGGCATCGACACCGACAACATGTTCGGCTTCTGGGACTGGGTCGGCGGCAGGTATTCGGTCGACTCGGCGATCGGACTCTCGGTGATGGCCGCGATCGGGCGTGCGGCGTTCGGCGAGCTGCTGTCCGGGTTCCATCTCGTCGACGAGCACTTCCGGACGGCACCGCTGGAGTCGAACGCGCCGGTGCTGCTGGGGCTGATCGAGCTGTGGTACTCCAATTTCTTCGGCGCGCAATCACGCGCGGTGCTGCCATATTCCAACGACCTGGCCCGTTTCGCGGCCTACCTGCAGCAGCTGACGATGGAATCCAACGGCAAGTCCACCCGCGCCGACGGCACGCCGGTCACCACCGATACCGGTGAAATCTATTGGGGCGAACCGGGAACCAACGGCCAGCACGCCTTTTATCAGTTGCTGCATCAAGGTACGCGGCTGGTGCCGGCCGACTTCATCGGCTTCAGCCAACCGACCGACGACCTGCCCACCGCCGACGGCACCGGCAGCATGCACGACCTATTGATGAGCAACTTCTTCGCCCAAACCCAGGTACTGGCGTTCGGCAAGACCGCCGATGAGATCGCCGCCGAAGACACGCCCGCCGACGTGGTGCCGCACAAGGTGATGCCCGGCAACCGACCGACCACCGCTATCCTGGCCAGCCGGCTCACCCCATCAGTATTGGGCCAATTGATCGCGCTTTACGAGCATCAGGTGTTCACCGAGGGCGTGGTGTGGGGCATCGACTCGTTCGACCAATGGGGCGTCGAACTGGGCAAGACGCAGGCCAAGGAGTTGATCCCGGTCATCACCGGCGACAAGTCGCCGGACAAGCAATCGGACAGCTCAACCGACGCCCTGATACGCCGCTATCGCGTCGAACGCGGCCGGGCCGGCTGAATAGCTCGCCGAACGTGCATTCACGGCGAAAAAAACGCGAAATATTCGCCGTGGCTTCACGTTCGGCGAAAACTAAGTGAAACGTTTGGTAAGCGCAGCTACTTCAACAGCCGCGACATGCGCCGGTCGGCCAGCACCTTGCCGCCGGTCTGGCAGGTCGGGCAGTACTGAAACGACTTGTCGGCGAACGACACTTCTCGGACGGTGTCTCCGCAGACCGGGCACGGCAAACCGGTGCGCGCATGCACCCGCAAGCCGGACCGCTTCTCCCCTTTCAGCGTGGCGGCCTGTTGGCCGACCGAGCGGGTCACGGCGTCGGTGAGTACCGACACCATCGCGTCGTGCAATATGGCCAGCTGTGCGTCGGTGAGTTTGCCCGCCGTGGCGAATGGCGAAATCTTGGCGACGTGCAGGATCTCGTCGCTGTAGGCGTTGCCGATGCCGGCGACCACCTTCTGGTCGGTGATGACGGACTTGATCCGGCCAGTGTTTCCGGCCAGCAGCCCGCTCAAATGCTCGACGGTGAGCTGCAGGGCATCCGGGCCCAGTGTGGCGATGCCGGGCACCTTCATCGGGTCGTCGACCAGCCACACTGCCAGTCGCTTCTGCGTTCCCGCCTCGGTCAGGTCGAAGCCCGGCGCTTCGCCAGGCGTGCCCAGATGAACGCGCAATGCGATCGGGCCTTTGCCTGGCCGCAGCGGCGCGGCGGCCAGCTTGTCCGACCAGCGCAACCAGCCGGCGCGGGACAGATGGGTGATCAAGATCAGCTCTTCCACCCGCAAACCGAGATATTTGCCCCACCGCTCCGCGCCGGTAACGGTCAAGCCGTGCAGCGCAGTGATGGGCGGGTCAAAGGTTTTGAGCACCGAGAACGCGGCGACGTCGACGCGCCCGATGACCCGGCCGACGGCGTGGCGACGCAGGTGGTCGGCGAGCGCTTCGACTTCGGGCAGTTCAGGCATGCATCCCCCTGTCCGCTCAGCGCCGAGTTGTGCGCCGCACGTCACGGACCACCAACGACAGCACCCAGCTGACGATCGACAAAACGATCGCGGCCCATATTGCGGTCCACCAGAAATGGTCGATGGCCAGACCCCAGTGGGTGGTGTGACTGGTGATCCACGCCGTAATCATGAGCATCAGCGCGTTGATGACGATGTGAATCAGACCGAGTGTGAGGATATAAAGCGGGATCGACAGGATCTGCACGATCGGTTTGATAAACGCGTTGACCAGACCGAAGACCACTGCGACGACGAAGATGATGCCGGCCCTCTGCAACCTGGTGTCGCCGCCGACGAAGCTAATGCCGTGGATGACAAGGGTGACCACCCAGAGGGCGAACCCGGTGAACGCGGCGCGGATCAGAAATGGCCCCATGGGCCGAACCTACTCCGTCGGCTCGACCCAACACGTGTAACCAGCGGTACCCGGTACCCGGGGTATTGACATATGCCATGCACCCTCCCTAGCGTCTTGGGCATAGCACCCGAGAAAGGGACGTCGATGACCCGCGCCGGCGACGATGCAGAGCAAGCGATGGGGTGGGGGCACTCCCCTGCCATGCGGGGACCCCACCCACTTGCGAGGGAGAGCGGCGCAATGACCACTGCGGTGAAGCCGGTTGGACCTGGTCGGGAGGAGTTCTCGGAACGCCTGCTCAAGGGCTCGGTCAAGAAGTCGTATGCGCCAGTCGTCGACATCGACTGGGATGCCCCCCTCGACCCGGACAAGTTCTATCTGCCGCCCAGGACCGTCTCGCTGTACGGGACGCCGATCTGGGAGGAAATGACTCGCGCCCAGCGCATCGAACTGTCCCGCCAGGAACTGGTCAACACCCTGTCGGCGGGTATCTGGTTCGAAAACATCTTGAACCAGGCGTTACTGCGCAAGCTCATGCACGACGACCCCACCAGCCGGGCATCCCACTACGCGCTGACCGAACTGGGCGACGAGACCCGCCACATGGTGATGTTCGGCAAGGCCATCGAGCGGGTCGGCGCCAAGCCGGTGCGCCCACGGCTCTATCACCGAATGATCATCAACACCCTGCCGCTGTTTTTCCGCGGCTCGGTGCTGTGGGTGGCCGCGTTGATCGGCGAGGAGATCTTCGATTCGTTGCAACGCCAGATGATGGACGACCCTGAACTGCAACCGATCATCCAGCGCCTCATGCGGATTCACGTCACCGAAGAAGCCCGCCACATCCAGTTCGCCCGCGACGGCCTGCGTAAGCGGACACCGCGGATGCGACGGCTGGAGCGGTGGTTTGTGGCCAACGTCAACGGCTTGGGCGGGTGGTTCTTCCGTTACCTGTTCACCAATCCGGTGCCCTATGCGCGGACGGGTTTGAACGCCCAGCAGGCCCGCAGGATGGCACGCAACAGCGCGCACCGCCACGAAGTCCAGGTGGCTGGCTTCGCTCCGCTGGCGGAGTTCCTCGACGAAGTCGGTCTGATGGGCCCGATTGGACGCCGAGGGTGGGCGCGGACCAAGTTCCTGTGACCCACGACGTCATCGTCCTTGGCGGCGACATCGCCGGCTTCACCAGACTAGACATTGAGGTGACCAGTTCGGCGTTCGACGACGATACCGATACCTGGACGCTGACCACAGCTGCTGGCGAGACTTGCCACGCCCAAGTCGTGGTCGCCTGCGAGTCACCATTCGTACCGTGGACCCCGAGCCTGGCGGGCCGCGACGACTTTCGCGGGCCGTCATTCCACGCGGCGACACCCGGCCCGGATTTCGAACCCGACGCCCAGCGCATCGCCGTGATCGGCGCCGATGCCACCGCCGGTCGGCTCATCGACCGGTGGACACCCTCGGCGGCGTCGATCGAGGTCTTCCCGTTTGCGCCACGCCGGGTCGTCCCCAAAATCGCGCGCGCCAGGCGATACCTGCGTCGCCAGGCCGAACTCGTCGCATCGCCCGTTGAACAGATGACAGCGACGGGCGTCCGGACCGCCGACGGTGTCCATCACGAGGCCGACGCCATCGTCTATGGCACCGGGTTCGCCGTCCGGGCCGGGCTGCCACCCCACGCGCTGGTGGGCGCCCGCGGCGTGACTATTCATCAGGCCTGGCACGCCGGCATGGAGCCCTACCTAGGGGTCGCACTACACGCCTTTCCCAATTACTTCATCATCCACGGTCCGGACTTCGAAGCAGCGGTGCTCGAATGCCTGCAGCTGATGAAAGGCCACACCCGCATCGAGGTGCGTCGTAGCAGCCAACAAGTCTTCAACGAGCGGGTTCATTTGCGCCGGCCAACACAGCGTCTGGCGGCGTCGGCGTTTGACCTATCGTCGTCCATCGGTGCGAGTGAGGACATTTACGACGGCCCAGCGACACTGACCTTGGCCGACACCTGCCGGCAGGTGCGCGTCCGGCTGACCGGCCATGTCGACCCGATTGACGGCCAATATCACTGGCAGGGAACTGTTTTCGACCAGCTGCCGACCGAACTGCTCCGACGGGCCAGGGCGGTGAATCTTGCGGTAGGTGAACGAAGCGTGCGCGCGCGAATCACCGAAGAGACACCACAGGGCGCGCATTCGATAGCCGGGGTTGGGGCGCCACCGTTCGCGCTTGCAGACATCGAACGCCAACCGCACGTTTAACGAGGTTTGCGGGCTTGCCGGATTGCCCGCAGAAGCGCATAGTCACCTCAACCGCCCGGCCAACAGGGTTGCCGCTGCAGCTCTGTGGGTAACCCGGGAATGGTGGCAGGCGCAATGGCAGTCCCGGACAAAACGCTCAACGTGGTCGCGGTCGGCGCCTCGGCCGGCGGAGTCGAGGCACTCACCCATTTCGCCGCAGGCCTGCCGCCCGACCTACCGTTTGCCATCCTCGTGGTGCTGCACCTACCGCCAGGTGCGCCAAGCGTTTTGGCCCGCATCTTGGACCGCAGCGGGCCGCTGCCAGCCGAGCAGGCCATCGACGGAGCGCCGTTGGAGCCTGGCGCCATCCGGGTCGCGGTTCCAGGTCGGCACCTGCTCGTGCATAACCACCGGATCGTTTTGGCGGAGGGGCCCACCGAGAACGGCCACCGTCCGGCGATCAACGCGCTGTTTCGGTCGGTAGCGCTCGCCTTCGGTCAGCGCGCGATCAGCGTCCTGCTGTCCGGCGTGCTCGACGACGGCACATTGGGATCGGCCGCCATCCGGTCGCGCGGCGGCACAACGATCGCCCAATCACCCCCCGATGCACTATTTCCTGCCATGCCGCTAAACGCGATCGACGCCGGCGTGGTCGACCACGAAGTCGCGGCCTATGAGGTGGGCGGGGTGCTCAAGCAATTGGCCGAACGAGAATTCGAGGAGCGCGAGATGAAACCCGACGCCCGCATGGACCTGGAAAACCGAATCGCGATGGCCCGACGGTTCTCGACCGAGTTCGACACCGAGGAGCTGGGGCCGCCATCCGGCTACACCTGCCCAGACTGCAATGGATCGCTACAGGCCATCAGCAAGGGTAATTACCGCTGCCACGTCGGTCACGCCTGGACGGCCGACGCATTGCTACACGCACGCGACGGCGAAATCGAGGGCGCAATGTGGGTTGCTATGCGCAGCCTCCAGGAGAAATCCAAGTTGTCGCGCCGGCTGGCCGATCAGGTCGGTCGCGGGATGATGAGGGAGCGATACCAGGCAATCGCCGACGAGGCCGAGCATGCAATGTCGGTCCTCGGCAGTCGGCTGTCGGAGGCCTACGTAGGACCACGTGAGCCCGATGGCTAGACCGGCCAGCCAGGTGGCGGTTTTCGCGGACACCGTGGGAACCGCCTGCCTGCTGACCGTCGACGGTGTCCTCGACAGCAGTACCTACCTTAGGCTGCGGGACGCCGTCATCAAGGCAGCGCTGGACGAACCGCGTGCGGTCCTCGTCGACGTCAACGCGCTCGACGTTCCCGCGTCTTCCGCATGGTCGGTGTTCACCAGCGCACGCTGGCATGTCAGTACCTGGCCGGATGTTCCGATCGTGCTGGTGTGTGCGCATGCTGCCCGGCGCGCCACTATCGCACGTACCGGTGTGCCGCGCTACGTGCCGGTGCATGCCAGCCTCGAAGCGGCTTTGGCCGCTCTTGCCGACGACACACAACGTGCCCGGCGGCGAACTCGGGCCGAGCTGCCCGCCTCTCTTGCCAGTCTCCGGGTGGCCCGTGAGTTGGTGGCCGAATACCTGGCAGCCTGGTCGCAGGGCGATCTCATCCCCGCGGCAACCGTGATCGTCAACGTGCTTGTCGAGAACGTCTTGCAACACACCGCCAGCGCCCCGGTGGTGATATTGGAGAGCGACGGCGCGCTGGTCACCGTCTCGGTGCAGGACAACACCTCGACACCGGCAGTTCGTCACGAGGATCCTTTCCGCGGCGGCGAATGCGCGTCCGGTCTGGCGATCATCGCGGCGGTGTCCCGGGCTTGGGGCAGCGCACCGACTCCGTCGGGTAAGACGGTGTGGGCAGTCGTCGGCCCGGAAAACCGGCTCTGACCGCTCGACGACGACGAGCGCTGCAACAGCGTTAGAAGGAGTCGAGCCATCGCCTCGCGAGTAGTGTTCAGGTTCGCGATGGTTTCGGGCACAGGACGAGATGGACACGAAGACAGACGAAGCATTCGAGGCCCTGCTGCGATACCTGCGGGATGCTCGTGGCTTCGATTTCACCGGATACAAACGCGCCACATTGATCCGGCGGGTACGCCACCGGATGGCGAAGACCGGGTACGAAAACTTCGAGCAGTACCTCGACGCACTCCAGGCCAGTTCCGAAGAATTCTCGGCGCTATTCAACACCATCCTGATCAACGTCACGGCGTTTTTCCGCGATCCCGAATCCTGGGACTACCTCAAAACAGATGTCATCCCACAGCTGCTCGCCGAACGCGGGCCCGACGACCAGATCCGGGTGTGGAGTGCCGGCTGCGCCTCGGGTCAGGAGCCCTACAGCCTTGCCATGCTGTTGGCCGACACACTGGGACCGGATGCGTTTCGCCGGCGGGTGAAGATCTACGCCACCGACGTCGACGAGGACGCCCTGACCGAGGCGCGAGCAGCGACTTACGACGTCAAGGCCATCGAGTCAGTGCCCGAGGAGCTCCTGGATCGGCACTTCGAGCAGTTCAACGGCGGATATGTGATCAATAAGGATCTGCGTCGTGCGGTGATCTTCGGCCGCAACGACCTGGTGAAGGACGCGCCGATATCGCGGGTGGATCTGTTGGTATGCCGCAACACCCTCATGTACATGAACGCGGAGACACAACGAAACGTGTTGGGAAGGCTGCACTTTGCGCTAGCCGCTCAGGGTAGGCTGTTCCTCGGGCACGCCGAGATGTTGTTGAGCCACGCTGATCGGTTTACGCCGTTGAACCTCAAACACCGGATCTTCCGCAAAGCCCCGGGGTCGCACAGTGGCCTGGACCGCTACGACCTGGGCGCGACCATGTATGAGCGACACGGCGAGCTCCCCGCTCTGATGGCGGTGCGGGAGCTAGCATTTCGTGCTAATCCGGTGGCCCAGATCGTGGTGACTGGGGACGACACCGTGGCGATGATCAACCAGCAGGCAGAGGCGATGTTCGGCCTGTCAGCCCGCGATATTGGACGCCTGCTTCGCGACTTGGAGGTTTCGTATCGACCGGTCGAGTTACGGGCGTACCTGGAGCAGGCCAAGGTGGAGCGCCGATCCGCCCGGGTCCCCGATGTCAAATGGCAGCGCCCGGGTACCGAAATCGTCTGGTTCGAGATCCACGTCAACCCGCTCGTCGACGCCGAAAACGGGTTGCTGGGCGTGTCGATCGTGTTCTTCGATGTCACCGCGACCCGGGCGCTGTTGGACAAGTTGGTCGCGACCAACCGTCAACTGGAGGCGGCCTACGAAGAACTGCAGTCCACCAACGAAGAACTCGAGACCACGAACGAGGAATTGCAGTCGACGGTGGAGGAGTTGGAGACCACCAACGAGGAATTACAGTCCACCAACGAAGAACTCGAGACAATAAACGAGGAGCTACAGTCCACCAACGACGAGTTGCACACCATCAACGACGCCTTGACCGAGCGCAGCGCTGAGCTTGATGATGCGCACGGTTTTTTCGATTCGCTGGTTAATTCGGTCCATCTCGGCATGGTGGTCGTGGATCGCGAGATGCGGGTGGTGGTGTGGAACCGCGGCTGCGAGGAACTATGGGGCCTGCGCGCCGAGGAGACCACCGGGACGGTGCTCACGACCCTGGACATCGGGTTGCCAATGGACAATGTTCGGCCACTGATCGGCAATGCGTTCGTCGATCCGGACAACCCGGGCGAGTCAGTGGTCGAGGCCGTCAACCGGCGGGGTCGACCCACTGCGGTTCGCGTGCTGTGCACAGCTTTTCAATCACCGTCAGACGGCGGCGTCAACGGAGCGCTGCTATTGATGGAAGCGCAATCCTGAAAAGGCTAAACGCTAACCCGCTTCCTGCTGATCGATGGCGGCGGTGTCGTGCATGGCCGCGGCGGCCCGGTGTATTTCGGCCGCATCCTGATGGGCCTCGACGCTGGCATCACCGGCCCGCATCGCCGCCTGCTCGTGCGCGGCGGCACTGCGCCGGTGTGCCGCACCGGCGTCGCGGTGCCTCTTCGCGGCGGCCCGGTGGGCACGTTTAGAGCGTTGCGCCGACTCCTGCGCACGTAGCTGGGCATGCTGGGCGGTCTCGGCGTTCGACGGCAGGCCCGCCGCGAGGTCGGCCCGGCGCTGCTGCAGCTCGCCAGCACGCTGGCGTGCCGCTTCGCCGCGGGTTTCGGGGGCGTCGCGCTCAGCGCCCTGCTCCGCCGACGTCATCGGCCGGGGTGTTCTGCGTTGACGATCTGGCGGGCCACGACCACCAGCGGCGTATTCGAGTTCTGGGACAGCCGCTTGAGTAGTTCGAATGCTTCTACCGCGTCGATGGTGAACCGCTCCATGATCATCCCTTTAGCCTGGCCGATGATGTCGCGGGAGGCCAAGGCGCTGCGGAATTGTTCGTCGCGACGCACTAGGTTCCACGCCAGCGCGGTATGCGTTGCCAGGATTAGTCCCAGCTCCACCGCGTCGTCGTCGAATGCATGCGGTTGCTCGGCGTAGAAGTTCAGTGCCCCCATGGTGTGGTGGACGGCGAACAGCTGAAACGCCATGACCGACCGGATCGGGCTGGCTTGCGTGACCGCGCGGCAGTAGGCCGGCCAGCGCTCTTCGTCGGCCATGTCCTTGATCCGGATCATGTGCTGCTCCCAGGCCGCCGACAGACAGGGCCCCTCTTGGAAACGCTGCTGGATGTCATCAAGCAGCGCCGGATAACGGCCTGTCGCCGCGGCCGTTCGCACCGCGCGATCCCGGGATGCGATTGTAATGCCGGCGTATTGAGCACCGGGTACAGCTTTGACCGCACTTTCCGTGAGCTCGCCCAGGACGGCGTCGACGTCCTGGGTGTTTTGCTGCAGGGCTTCCATCAACTCCGCGACTTCGCGGATGATTTCGCCTCGGAGGCTCGTTTTCATGTTTTGCTCCGATCGCTTCGATCGTGATGCCGCTATTGTTCGCCTGTCTGGACGCGCGGGCAATACTGGCCCCGGCCCGATCGTTTTCGACCGCGGTCTGACCCGATGGTCGTTTGCCAGTTGCAACACGTTCTATATTTGGGTCTCGTGCAGATCCTCGATGACAGGAGGCGGTGTGCGGTTCAGCTATGCGGAGGCGATGACCGACCCGGCGTTCTACATTCCGCTGGCAAAGGCCGCCGAGGCGGCAGGCTACGCCAGCATGACGATTCCCGACAGCGTCGCCTATCCGTTCGAGTCGGACTCCAAGTATCCGTATACGCCCGACGGCAACCGTGAGTTCCTGGACGGCAAGGCGTTCATCGAGACGTTTGTGCTGACTGCTGCCCTGGGTGCGGTGACGTCGAGGCTGCGATTCAACTTCTTCGTCCTCAAGCTTCCGATCCGACCGCCGGCGTTGGTGGCCAAGCAAGCCGGTTCGCTCGCGGCACTGATCGGCAACCGGGTGGGCCTCGGCGTCGGCACCAGCCCGTGGGCCGAGGACTACGAGTTGATGGGCGTCCCGTTCGCCAAGCGCGGCAAACGGATTGACGAGTGCATCCAAATCATCCGCGGGCTGACTACCGGCGATTACTTCGAATTTCACGGCGAGTTCTACGACATCCCCAAGACGAAAATGACTCCCGCTCCGACACAGCCGATCCCGATCCTGATCGGCGGCCACGCGGACGCCGCGCTGCGTCGCGCGGCCCGCGCGGACGGCTGGATGCACGGCGGAGGCGACCCTGAGGAGCTGGACCGGCTCATCGCCAGAGTCAAAGAGCTTCGGGACGACGCAGGTAAGACCGGCCCGTTCGAGATTCACGTGATCTCCGTCGACGGCTTCACCCTCGACGGAGTCAAACGGCTCGAAGACAAGGGCGTCACCGACGTCATCGTGGGCTTTCGGGTTCCCTACATCATGGGACCCGACACCGAGCCGCTGGACACTAAGATCCGGAACCTCGAGAGGTTCGCCGAGAAGGTGATCGCCAAAACCTAACGGCTACAGCGGATCCCACACCGGAGCTCGCTTCTCCTGCAAGGCCTTGGCGGCCTCGAGCGGATTGTTGGTGAACCCGCTGAGGATCTGGGTGCGGTTCTCGATCTCCTTAGCGTGCCGCAGGCTGGGCGCGTCCAGCGCGATGTTGAGGCCGACCTTGGTCTGCCACACCCCGTAGGCGTTGTTCGCCACGATCGAGCGGGCCATCTTGCACGCGGCGGTCATCAGCTCGTCCGGTGCCACCACTTCGTGCACCAGCCTGATCCGGTAGGCCTCGTCGGCGTCGATGATGCGCCCGGTCAGCATCAACTCCCGCGCCACGCCGGCTCCGACGATCTTCGGCAGCAGGTAGCTGGTGCCCATGTCCATCGACGAGAACCCCGCTTTGATGAAAACCGAACCGAACCGGGCTTGCTGCGATGCGATCCGGATATCGCAGTGCAGTGCGAAGGCCAGTCCGCCGCCGACCGCGGCCCCGTTGACCGCGGCGATCACCGGTATCGGCAGCTCGTAGAGCCGCGTGTAAAGATCGGCCAGCCGAACCTGCGCGTCGTAGCTGATCTTGAATGGTGGGGCGTGTGGCGTCGATTTCGTCCAGGCCTCCCCGGTGCCGCTCAGGTCGGCGCCGGCGCAGAATCCGCGTCCGGCGCCGGTCAGGATCGCTGCCCGGAACTCGCCACTGCTGAGCACGTCCATGACGTCGTCCATCGCGTCGATCAGCGAACCGTCGATGGCGTTTAACCGCCTGGGCCGGTTCAAGGTAACGCACGCGATGTCGTCCTCGAGTGTTGCCAATTCCACAGCAGCCATACAGCAACCGTAGGGGCACGACCGGAATCCGCGCATACCGTGGAGGAGAAGCCGCATTTGAAGGAGCGCACATGGCACGAACCGATCGCGACAGCTGGGACCTGGCCAGCAGCGTGGGCGCCACCGCGACGATGGTGGCGGCCGCGAGGGCGGCGGCCAGCCGACGCGCCGACCCGGTGATCGACGACCCCTTCGCCGAGCCGCTGGTCCGCGCTGTCGGGATTGACCTTTTCACCAGAGTGGCCAGCGGCGAGCTGGATTTCGCCGACGCCGACGGCGACCGCGGGTTCCCCCGAATGATCGACACATTCGCTGCTCGGGCGCGGTTTTACGACGATTATTTCGCCGAGGCCGGTGCAGCGGGACTGCGCCAAGTGGTGATCGTGGCGTCCGGGCTGGATGCCCGTCCGTACCGGCTTTACTGGGCGGCGGGGACCACACTCTACGAGGTCGACCAGCCGGAGGTGATCGAGTTCAAGACCGCGACGTTGGCCGGGCTCGGCGCGGTGCCAGGCGGCGAGCACCGTACGGTCGGCATCGACCTGCGTGACGATTGGCCGGCGGCGCTGCGAAAAGCCGGATTCGATCCAGGACAGCCGACAGCGTGGCTGGCCGAGGGCGTACTCATCGGTTTCCTGCCGCCCGAAGCCGAAGTTCGTCTGCTGGACAACGTCGATGCGCTCAGCGCCGCGGGCAGCAAGTTCGCGGCGGACTACGGGTCGGTGCGGGGACAGACCGAGGAGGAGCAGCGACAGGCCCGGATCATGACCGAGCGCTGGCGCGAGCACGGCCTTGACCTACACATTCCCGACCTGACGTATCCCGGCGAGCACACCGACGTCGCGGCGCACCTGCGGGGGCACGGCTGGGAGACGACCACGTCAACGCTCGCCGACCTGTTCGCGACGGCCAGCCTGGCCCCGCTGAATCCCACGGCGCAGGCGGGCGCGGCTGCCTCGATCAGCTTCGTGCGGGCGACCCGGCGCTAACCCGAGCCGGTCGCTCAGGAGTGTTTGGCGTGCCACTCGGCTTGCATCGCCAGCAAGCCCATCGCCGGCAATTGCGGTGTAGCCGGGTCGAGTTCGCGATAACGCTGGTAAACGTTGACGACGACGCGCTCGGCGTCCAGCCAGCTCGCGTACTCGCCGAGGTCGATGCCGTCAGCCGCCTCGACGAAAGACAGGCCCTTACGGTGAGCGGCGTCGGCTTGCTCAGCGATGTGCACGAGATATCCACGGACGGCACGGATTCCATCCGGGTCGGTGACCGGGCCATGACCCGGCACCACCGTCGGCGCGTCCAGCGCGATCATCGTGTCGCAGGCCGCGACCCAGTTGGCGACCGGTCCGGCCCACACGATCGGCGTGCAGCCGATGAACAGCAGATCGCCGGCGAACAGCACCCCGGCATCGGGCACATGCACTACCGAGTCCGCGGCGGTATGGGCCGGGCCCAGATTGAGCAGCCGCACTTCGCGGCCACCGACCTCGATGGTGAGCTCGTCGTCGAAGGTCTGATCGGCGTTGCGCAGCGTGATGCCGCCGAAGTCGAAGGGCCCAAACCGTTCTCGCAGATATGTAGTTGCGACCGGACCCAGGTCGGCGGTCTGAGCCATCACCAGCATCTCGGGTGCCATGCCGTGGGCGATCTCCTCAGCGGTGCCTTTGGCGGCGATCACCCGGACCGAGCGATCCAGCAGTTGGTTGCCGTGGGTGTGGTCACCGTTGGAGTGGGTGATCAGCGCGTCGGTTATCGGCGCGCGTTCGGTGATGGGCGCCATCGCGTCCAGCATTTCGCGGGTCAGCGGCAGGTCGAACAGGGTGTCGACCAGCAGCGACGCGTCGTCGCCGGCGACCAGACCGGTGTTGCTCCAACCGTACCCGCCGTCCGGCAACATCCACGCCCACACCCGGTCGGCGACTTCGTGCAGCCCCCTCGTGTAGGGGATTCTGGCCGGCGCCGGGTTGACCCGCTGGGCTGCAGGCACGGCATCGGGATTACGCCGTAGCGGTATTGGTTGCGGTGCAGGGGTTTTGCGGACAGTTTGGCGGGTCTCGCCCAGGCCCTGGACTTTGAGCGTGACGACGTCGCCGTCGTGCAGCCAGCCGCGGAAGGATTCCGGCGCGGCGGCGTCGAGGTGTTCGACCAGCGTGCAGGTTGGCACGGTGCCGGAACCGAAAACATCGCCGGGTGTCAGGGCGACCCCGCGAGAGGCGTAAGCGATCACTTCGGCGAAGCTCCAGTCCATCGCCGCGGTCGACCCGGCACCGATCACCTCGTCGTTGACCAGCGCGGTCACCTCCAGGCCTAGCTTGCCGTCGCGGCGGTAGGGCTCCAACTCGTCGGGCGTCACCAGATACGGGCCCAAGGTGACCCCGCTGTCCTTGCCCTTGGCCTGCCCGATCGCCAACTGGCCTTCCAGCATTTGCAGATCACGCGCTGACCAGTCGTTGAAGATCATGTATCCGACGATCGCCTCTTCGGCTTCAGCAACCGAGAAGTCTTTTCCTGCTACACCAATGACTGCGGCGATCTCCAATTCGAAGTCCTGCCAGGCGCTTCCGGGAGCCATCGGGGCATCCTCGTACGGGCCGAGAACGGTCGACGGGCAGGCGAAGTAGAACGCCGGAATCCGGTACCAGGTGTCTTTGAGGACCCGGCCACCGCCCATCGCCGCCTGACAATTTCGCATGTGGTCGAGGAAGCAGAGGCTATCCCGGATCGACGGCGGCCGCGGGATCGGCGCCATCAGCGCCACCTGGTCCAAGGGCAGGGCGGGCGCCGAACGCAATGCGTCCTGGCCCAATTCCCGCAGTCCGGCAGCACCGTATCCGATCAGCTCAAGCATTCCGATGCCAGGCTGCAGCGCGTGGACGGCATCGCCGGACAGCACCCCGGACCGCTCGCCGCCGTTGTCTTTGAAGGTAACCCATTTCATTCCCGCACCACCTCATTCGGTTCCTTGTCGGATCGCAATCCACGCCAGCTGGGTTGACGCAGCCGGTCATCCGGGGTCCACTCGCTGTAGCGGACTTCCCCGACCAGCGTCGGCTTCACGAACGTCACGCCCTTGGCGTCGCGGGCGGGAAGCGGCGCATCAAACGGGGACTCGTCGGTGTGCATCGGCGCCAAGGTCTTCTTCAGCCTGGCCAATTCGTGTTCGGTGAACCCGGTGCCGACCCGTCCCGCGAAATGCAGTCCACCGGCTGCGGGAATTCCCATCAGCAACGAGCCGATGCCGCTGGTGCGTCCGCCCTCGCCGGCGCGCCAACCGCCGATAACGACTTCTTGAGTGTTCCAGTACTTGTCCTTGATCCACGACGCGGAACGGCGGCCGGGCTGATAGGTCGAGTCACGCTTCTTGGCAATCACGCCCTCCCACCGGTGCTTTCGCGAGTGTTCGAGCGCCTCGGCGCCGTCGCCGGGCAGCAACTCGGGAACCTTCAAGCCGCCGCCACCGGCCAGGGTTTCCAGCAGCTGGCGACGGTCGCGGTAGCGGGCCCGCAGCAATGACCGCCCGTCCAGATACAGCAGATCAAATGCCCAGAACTCGATGCGGGTAGCCCGCGCCCGGTTCTGCATTTCGCTGAAACTCGGCACACCGGAATCGTCGAGGGCCACGACCTCACCGTCGAGAACGACGTGATGATCCGTGAGTTCGGCTGCTATCGAGGCTATTTGGGGGAATTCTTTCGTGACATTACGCCCTCGGCGTGATCGCAGCCGCACCGTGCCGTGGTCGGCGTCGACCAATAATCGGTAGCCGTCCCACTTGCCCTCGAACGCCCATTGCGAAGCCTTCAGGTTCGCCACCGACCCATGGGTGGCAAACATCGGGGCGAGCTCGTCGAATTGGAAGACCTTCTGATCTTTCATCCGATGTGCGAGCCACTGGTCGCCGTTGGTCTGGATCAGCGCGTAGCGTCCCGAGATCCGCTGACCGTGCAAGGTGACGATGACTTCATCGTCTCGGAACTTCTCGGTGTCATAGGTGCCGGAGTCCCAGATGACCACCTTGCCGGCGCCGTACTCACCTTTCGGGATGGTGCCTTCGAAGCTGCCGTACTCCAATGGATGGTCCTCGGTGTGGACCGCCAGGTGATTGACGGCCGTGGTGTCGGGCAGGTTCTTCGGCACTGCCCAGGAAACCAGCACCCCGTCGCGTTCCAGTCGGAAGTCGTAGTGTAGCCGGCGGGCGTGGTGCTCCTGAATGACGAATGTATTGCCTTTGCCCACAGTTGGTTTGATGCCTGGCACCGGTTCAGGTGTTTTCGATGCGTCGCGCATGCTGCGGTATTTGGTCAGCCGGTCGGGGATCTTCACGTCGGCATCCAACGGGGCCAACAGGTCTCCGTCGCGCTCGACTCGCGCCACAACTTCGTCATAAGAAAGCTGACGAAGGTTTTTGTCGTCGAGTTCCTCCCAGGTACGCGGCGCCGCGACGGTCGGATGCTCTCGCCCCCGCAGCGAATACGGCGCGATGGTGGTCTTGGAGCCATTGTTCTGGCTCCAGTCCACGAACACCTTTCCGGCTCGCAGGCTTTTGGTCATGGTCGAAGTGACCAGCTTGGGCATCGACTTTTCCAGTTGCTGGGCAACACGTTTGGCCAACACCGACGCGCCGCGGCTGCTCACCGGCTTGTCAAGCGGGCTGTAGAGATGCAGTCCCTTGCTGCCGCTGGTCAGCGGATACGTGTTCAGGCCGATATCGGCGATCAGTTCCCGGACAGCCCGCGCCACCCGCGTGAGCTGCGCCATCGTCACGCCCTCGCCGGGGTCGAGGTCGAACACCAGCCGGGTCGCCGGGCCGGGCTTGAGTTCTTCACCACTTCGCGTCCACTCCGCAATGAACCGCCACTGCGGCACGTGCACCTCGAGCGCGGCCTGCTGAGCGATCCAGGCCAGCCCGTCGGCGGTGTCGATGATTGGATATGTCGTCGTCCCAGAGCGGTGCGTCACACTGGCACGTGGCAGCCAGTCGGGTGCCGACGAAGCCAGCTGCTTTTCGAAAAAAGACGGCTCGTCAACGCCGTTGGGCCAGCGCTTGCGGGTAGCCGCGCGCCCGGCAATGTGCGGCACCATCACTTCGGCGATGCTGATGTAGTAGGCGAAGATGTCTGCCTTGGTGGTTCCGGTTGTGGGGAAGATCACCTTGTCGGCATTGGTCAGCTTCACCTGCGGCGCCATAAGAGTCAAAATACGCGTCTCCAGCACCGAAAACGCCGTCTCGCCACGGGTTATCGTCCGCGCCGTAAATATCCTGTTAACCGGGACACGAAAGCGATTAGATTGGCAACCACAGCGGGCACGCACCAAGATGCACAAAGTGATCCACTCACGCCCGACTTCTGCCTTTCCTCTGAGCAATGCGACGCTGCGACTGCATTCTCGACGGATTGATGTGCCGACTTATGACCGGTCAGCCCTGCAACGCGGCGTCGTTCACATCGGCGCGGGCAACTTCCACCGTGCGCATCAGGCCGTTTACTTCGATGACCTTGCTTGCTTGGGCATTTCCCACGAGTGGGGGGTCACTGGCGTCAGCTTGCGCTCATGCGACGTCAGAGACCTGTTGTCAGCTCAAGACGGGTTGTACACCGTTGTCCAGCGCGGCCACGACCGCCAAAGCGCCCGCGTGGTCGGCTCGATCGGTTCTCTGCACTACGCGCCCAACGACGGCGTCGCCGTCCGCGCCGCCTTGACTGATCCCCAAACCCGCGTGGTCAGCCTGACCATTACCAACAACGGGTATTTTCTCAATCCCACGACCGGTGAGTTCGACGCTGACAACCCCGAGGTGCGTGCCGATCTTCGCGCGACTGATTGCTTTGCCACCGCGTGGGGATACCTCGCTGAAGCACTCGACCACCGTCGCCGCGCCGGTATCGCCCCGTTCACCGTGCTCTGCTGCGACAACATTCCCGACAAGACCCAAGCGGCGCGCACCGCCCTGGTGTCGTTCGCCGCGCTGAAAGACCCCAGGCTGGCCCACTGGATCGACACGCACGTCGCTTTCCCGTCGACCATGGTCGACCGCATCACCCCGCAGACTTCGAACTCGGAGCGCCAATTCGTCGAGGAAACATTCGGCGTTGCCGACAAGTGGCCGGTATTGACCGAGCCGTATTGCCAGTGGGTCATCGAGGACAGCTTCAGCAACGGCCGCCCGCCGCTACATGAGGTCGGCGCCCAGTTCGTCTCCGATGTCAGCGACCACAAGCTCGTCAAAACCCGCCTGCTCAACGGGACGCACATCGCGCTCGCGTGTCTGGCCACGCTGGCCGGTTACCAGCGCACCGATGAGGCGATGAAGGACCGCGTCATCTATGAGTACGTCGAGCAGCTCATGCGTGATGAGATTCAGCCACTGCTACCGGCGGTGCCCGGAATGAACACAGCCAGCATCGCCAAACGCTGCTCGCTCGGCTCAGCAATCCCCGGATGAGTGACCAGTTGTCGCGGTTGGCGCGGCGGGGATCGACGAAGGTTGCGTCGTTTCTGCTGCCGTCGCTACAGGAGGCGATTGCGCAGGACAGACCACACACGCTGCTGATGTTGGCCATCGCCGGGTGGGCCCGGTACCTGCGCGGCTACGATTTCACGGGTCGCAGATTTCGCATCGACGACCCGCAGGCGGCGTTTTTGACCAAGTTGGCGACCATGGCAGGCAACAATCCCGATCCGTTGCTGCGGCACGAAATTTTCACCGAACTACGCTTTATTCCCGCCTTCACCGAGGGCCTTGGCGACATGATTGTGAACATCGACGAGCACGGTGTGCTCCCCACAATGCGTCGAGCGTTGCGGGACGATGCCCGGGAGCTGGTGTCGTAATGAACCGGGCAATAAGCATTGTGCGACCATTCGACCCTGCACTGATCACCACCTTGCTTCTTGACGCAGATGACAACCTATTTCCTTCCGAGAGACCGGCATTCGCCGCCTCGGTCGAGGTAACCAATCGCTTCCTGGCCAGGTTCGGCGTAACGGCTCCGCTGACCGCCGAG
This sequence comes from uncultured Actinomycetota bacterium, assembly GCA_963838755.1. GTDB lineage: Bacteria > Actinomycetota > Actinomycetes > Mycobacteriales > Mycobacteriaceae > Mycobacterium. The sequence continues at coordinate 44,406 of CAWISO010000034.1, forward strand.
GAGCTGCGCAAGCAGGCTGTCGGGAAGAACTTTCGCAGCACTGCTATCGATCTGGCTGTCTTGTGCGAAGTGCCCGTCGACCAAATGTTGGCAGCAGGCCGTCCCGCAGCGATTGTCGCTTCAGACGACGACGCGGCGAACGGTGGCGCATTGTGCGCCAACGAGCTTGAGCAGTGGGTGCGGCAGGAACGTGAACAGGTGACCGCGCATCTGGCCACCGCCTTGCAACCCGATCCGGACGTGCTTGCACCATTGCAGGCCCTCGCGTCGCGGTATGCGCTGGCGGCGGTCAGCTCCAGCGCCACCAAGCGGCTGGACGCCTGTTTTGCCGCCACCGAACTCGATTCGCTCATCCCGGCGGCAGTGCGCTTCAGCGCGGAAGATTCTCTTCCCGTACCGACCAGCAAGCCCGACCCCGCGGTGTATTTGCATGCCGGCCAGGTACTCGACGTCGACGCCGAGCAGGGTCTGGCCGTTGAGGATTCGGTGGCCGGCGTTACCTCTGCGGTCGCGGCCGGCTACACCACTGTTGGTAACGTGATGTTCGTGCCAGCCGAGGAACGGCGTGGTCGCAGAGCGGAATTACTTGATGCCGGCGCAGTCGCGATAACCGATTCGTGGCGCGCTCTCGCTGACGTCCTCATGTTGCCGACCGCGACCGGTGGAGGTTCCCGACTTACCTAGACCGCCTCGCCCGTCGTCGTACCGTCGAGACGTGCTGCGAGCCCGAGAACGATGCGGGTCGACCCGGGCCGCGGCCGGGGAGGAGTTGGCCAATGATGGCTAACGCGATGGAACTGAACAACGCAACACTGGCTAGTCTGCCGATCACTACGCCGAGCTATGACCGCAGCAGCGTCAGCGTTGGTATCGCGCATATCGGAACCGGTCACTTTCACCGGGCGCATCAGGCCATGTATATCGACCGGCTGCTACAGCGGGGTCTGGCCCGGGAGTGGGGCATCTGCGGAGTGGGGGTGATGCAGGGCGACTGGACGATGCGCGACGTCCTTCGTGACCAGGACGGGCTATACACCCTGGTCGCCGAGCACCCTGATGGCAGCCGGGACGCACAAGTTATCGGCTCGATCGTCGACTATCGCTACGCTCCTGACGATTCCGAGGCAGCGTTGGAGGTGCTGGCCGCCCCAACCACTCGGATCATTTCGCTGACCATCACCGAGGGCGGCTACCGCGACCCGGGCGGGCCCGCGTTCACGCTGATCACCGACGCTCTGGCCAGACGTCGCGACCGCGGGATTCCCGCGCCGACGATCGCCTCGTGCGACAACATCGAGGGCAACGGCGCGGTCGCGCGGTGCGCCGTCCTCGCTAACGCCGAACAACGAGATCCCGGGCTTGCCGAGTGGGTTTCAAAACACGCCCGGTTCCCGAGTTCGATGGTGGACCGGATTACCCCGGCCACAACTCTGGAGATGGCCGCTTCGGTGCGGCGCGACCTCGGTGTCGCCGACCGGTGGCCGGTGGTGGCCGAGCCATTCACCGCCTGGGTCGTCGAAGACGACTTCGCCGACGGCAGGCCACCGTTGGAGCAAGCCGGCGTGCTGCTGGTCGACGATGTCGTCCCGTACGAGTCGATGAAGCTGCGCATGCTCAACGCGGGCCATCAGTGCCTGTGCTATTTCGCCCATCTGTGCGGTTACGAATTTGTCCACGAGGCAGCACGCGATCCGCTGTTCGCCGAATTCTTGCTCGCCTATTTCGATTTCGAGGCCATCCCGACGCTGCCACCGGTGCCAGGGATCGACCTTCATGACTACAGTCGCACGCTGATCGAGCGGTTTGCCAACCCAGGCACGCGCGACACCGTTGCACGGCTGTGCGCCTACTCGTCGGACCGAATCCCGAAATGGCTGCTCCCGGTGATCTGCGACAACCTGGCCAGCGATGGTTCGGTTCGGCTGGGCGCAGCGGTGGTGGCGAGCTGGGCCCGCTACGCCGAGGGCGTCAACGAGTGGGGTGAACCGTTCGAGGTGGTGGACACGCTGGCGAACTCGCTGGTGCCGATCGCCCGCTCGCAGCACGAGAATCCCTGCGCGTTCATCGAGATCGCCGAGATGTTCGGAGATCTGACCCACCAGCCGCGGTTCACCCAGGCCTACCGTTGGGCGTTGGAATCGTTGCACCACAAGGGAGCTCGGGCGACACTGGAGGCTCTGCTGCGATGACCCGAGGGTTGGTGATCGGCGAATCGCTGATCGACATCGTCGGGCGAGACGAGCATGTCGGTGGCAGCCCACTCAATGTCGCGGTGGGGCTTGCCCGGCTGGGCCGTGGTGTGGACTTCCTGACCCACATCGGCGATGACCCGCACGGCCGACGCATCGTCGAGTACGTCAGTGACTCAGGGGTACAACTTGTTTCGGGGAGCCAGACGGCCGACCGGACAGCGACTGCTCGGGTAGCCGTCGGCGAGGGCGGGTCGGCTGATTATGAGTTCGAGCTGGACTGGCAGCTGTCCGGAACGCCGCCGGTCGCGCCGCCGCTTTTCGTCCACACCGGATCGATTGCGGCCGTGCAGGACCCGGGATGCTTGGCCGTCGCGGCTTTGACAGACACATATCGTTTCTCGGCCACGGTCACCTTCGACCCCAACGTGCGTCCGGCGCTGATCGTCGACAGGGATCTCGCGCGCGCACGCATCGAGCACCTCGTCGAGCGCAGCGACGTCGTCAAAGTCAGCGAAGAAGACCTGCGCTGGATCGACCCCGACCGTCCGCCGGAGCGGATTGCGCAGACCTGGCTCGGGCTCGGGCCCGCCATCGTCGCGGTGACGATGGCTGACCGGGGCGCGGCTGCGTTCTGCGCGGCCGGCGTGGCCAGGGTCGCGGCCCGCCCAGTGCAGGTGGTCGACACCGTCGGCGCCGGTGACGCATTCATGGTCGGCCTGATCGACGCGCTGTGGGAATCGGACTTGTTAGGCGGCGACCGGCGCGCTGCGCTCCGCCAAATCGGGCTGGATGCGCTGACCGCCGCGCTCGAAGCGGCGAGCCTATCGGCAGCGCTGACCGTGGCTCGCGCGGGTGCTGATCTGCCGGACCGGGCAGCGCTGACCAACCCGGCTGAACTGACCTAGCGGGGGCCGTGAACAGCTAGCGTAGCGGTCAGCGAGGGGTCGGTATGCGCGTTGTTTTGCCGTCTTGGCGCCGCCGTGGCGCACCGGGTTTCGCTGCGTGGACCGGACGAATCGGTGCCACGGCGACCGACACCAACGAAACCGCTTTGCAGAAACGTCTCGCCGTTGTGCTGTGCGCGGGAACCCTACCGCTGACCGTGCTGTGGAGCGTCGTCTATCTGATGGTGCACGCCCCACTTGCTGCTGCGGCGCCGGCCTTCTATTCGGTCTTCACGCTGGTGAGTACGGCTTTGTTCGGCTGGACCCGCAACCTCGAGTTGTATCGCTTTACCCAACTGCTGGTGATCCTGATCCTGCCGTGGCTGGTGACGATCGCGCTGGGCGGCTTCCGGCAATCCAGCGCGGTCATCATCTGGGCGGCACTTTGTCCGCTGGGGTCGCTGTTGCTCGAAGAGCCGAAGCGGACGCTGCTGTGGATCGACGGCTTCCTGGCACTGCTATTTTTCACCGCACTGCTGCAGCCTCACCTGACGCCGGCAAAGCTACCCAACGGGTTCGTGACGTGGTTCTTCGTGCTCAATCTCGGCTCGGTGATAGCAATCGTCTTCGGGCTTCTGCATTACTTTGTGGGCCAGCGCAACGTATTCCAGGAACGCTCGGAGGCCTTGCTGCTGAATATCCTGCCGAAGGAGATGTCCGAGGCACTGAAGACCGAGCCGCGCGCGATCGCCGCGCACTACGATCACACCAGCATTCTGTTCGCCGACATCGTCGAGTTCACCCCGATGGCGGCGACCCTGCGGCCGCTCAGCCTGGTCGATCTGCTCAACGACGTGTTCGGTTGCTTCGATGATCTGGTCGACAAATACGACCTGGAGAAGATCAAAACGATCGGCGACTGCTACATGGTCGCCGCGGGCGTGCCGCGTCCACGGCTTGATCACGCCCAGGCTCTGGTTAATTTCGCCCTGGACATGCAGGCCGAGATCGGCAGGCGGACTTTCGGCGGGCGACGACTCGCCTTCCGCATCGGCATCAACTCCGGCCCCGTCGTCGCCGGCGTCATCGGTCGCCGAAAATTCATCTACGACCTGTGGGGCGAGACTGTGAACATGGCCAGCCGCATGGAGTCACACGGTCACAGCGGCGTCATCCAAATCTCCCGCAGCACCTTCGACCTCGTCAGCGCTGAATTCGACTGCGAGGCCCGCGGCATCATCGAGGTCAAGGGCGCAGGTCGCGTCGAAACGTGGTACGTAACCGGCAGAAAGCCGACCCTTCCCGGTTAGGCGCGTATCCCGATCACGGTGTGGGCATACTGGCTCTATGCGTTCCATCTGGAAGGGCTCGATTTCCTTCGGGCTGGTCAACGTCCCGGTCAAGGTGTATAGCGCGACCGAGGACCACGACATCAAATTTCATCAGGTCCATGCCAAGGACAACGGCCGCATCCGGTACAAGCGCGTGTGCGAGGTAGACGGTGAAGTTGTGGAGTACCGCGACATCGCCCGGGCATACGAATCCGACGACGGCAAGACGGTGGTGATCACCGACGACGACATCGCGACGCTGCCCGAAGAGCGCAGCCGTGAAATAGAAGTATTGGAATTTGTCCCCGCCAGCGACCTCGATCCAATGCTGTATGACCGCAGCTACTTCCTGGAGCCGGATGGCAAGTCGACCAAATCTTATGTGTTGCTGGCCAAGACACTAGCCGAGACCGATCGGGTCGCGATCGTACATTTTGCTCTACGCAACAAAACCCGGCTTGCGGCGTTGCGGGTCAAGGACTTCAGCAAGCGCGAGGTGATGGTGATCCACACGCTGTTGTGGCCCGACGAGATACGCGACCCCGACTTCCCGGTGCTGGACAAGAAAGTCGATGTCAAGCCGGCAGAACTCAAGATGGCCGGGCAAGTGGTGGAGTCGATGGCCGAAGACTTCAACCCGGACCGCTACCACGACGACTACCAGGAGCAGCTGCGCGAGCTGGTGCAAGCCAAACTCGAAGGTGGAGAAGCATTTACTACTGAGGAGCAGCCCAAGGAACTCGACGAGACCGAAGACGTCTCCGATCTGCTCGCGAAGCTGGAGGCCAGCGTGAAGGCGCGGTCGGGCAATGGGAAGGCCCCGGCAAAGAAGGCTGCCAAAAAGGCTCCGGCGAAAAAGACTTCGGCGAAAAAGACTCCCGCCAAGAAGACGGCAGCCAAAAAGTCAGCGGCCAAGAAAGCGCCCGCCAAGGCAGGCTCGAAATCCTGACTGGGCTTAGAAGGGCGGTGGTTCGTCGGGATCACCGACTGATGCGGCGCGGTGTCGGGCCAGCCTGTCATCGCGATTGCGGTTGCGCTCTGCGGTGATGCGTTGCGATCGCTGCTGAGCGCGAGTGCGTCGGCGGGTGGGCATCATGGCAGTGCGTTCACCACAACGGTCGTTGAATGTCGGTGCGGGTTTGGGCAATTCGCCGGTGGGCGCCGTTAGCGCTGGAAATAGGATCGCGCTTCCTGGGCTGGTGAGATAGGTCTGCCCGGACGGCAACGTCCAGATGACCGTGCCGTCGGCCAGCTGTTTGTCCTGCCATCTCCAAAAAGTCTTGAGCAAATGGTGTTTTCGACATAGACACTTCAGGTTGGAAGGATGAGTGCGCCCACCGTCGCCATAAGCAATGGTGTGATCGATGTCGCAATACACCGCCGGCTGATCACATCCAGGAGCTCGGCAGGTCAGATCGCGGCACCGGACAAACTCGGCAAGTTTGGCCGACGGGAGGTAGTGTGGCTCGGCCGCGCCCGGAACGATCAGCGGCTGCAGTGTGGCTGACTGGGCCAACTCGGCGACCACCTCGGGCGGAATAAGCCAGTCCGCGCCGGCCATATACCCCGGCGTGGTCCCGTGGCCGTCGACGCTGGCCTGCTCGGCGACCACATGGATCACCACATCGCGGCTTCGCATGCGGCCCCGCATCTTCGCGCAGTCGGGATCCCCACAAGTGCAGATCAGCCGGTCGTCGCCGGCGACCAAAGCCCCCAACGCATCCGCGCGCCGCTGCGCCTTCGTCCGCGGATCGGCCTCACATACCGTGCCCGCCAGCTCATCTAAGCGGCGATCCAGCGCGCGTCCGGTGCTGGCGAACACATTGCCGTACACCTCGGCGATACCCGGCACCGATTCCGACACATTCAAATATCGGGTTTTGACCTCTTTCTTCGTCCGGCGAATCGCATCGCGATCGACTTCTGCGACGATGACATCAACCCGCATCGCCAGATTGCCCCGGGTGAGTGATGGCCAGCGTGGGGCACGCAGCGCCACTTGCGCATCAACCGCAGCCAGCGCCTTCTCATCGGTGATCAGCGCCGTGCGGTTGGCGATCACGTTGAACATCGCGAAGTTGATGTCTCCGGCTGCGAGACATGCTCCCACTTTGGGCAGCCGCTCACGCATGATCTCCGCATCGAACATGTAACGAGACGCCAGCGCCCGGCTGACGCGTAGGGCCGCGGCCAATTCGGCGGCGATCGCGTCCCAGAGGTCGGCGGCCCACTCCGCGCGGTCGCCGTACTGCCGATCTCGCAGCTGCATCAGGTCGGCGATCGCGTTCAGCCGCCGCGCAGTTGACTGCGCTTCGGTTCTGGCCGCTTCGGACGCGCGTTCGAGTATTACAGCCGACTCGCCCGTGGCCGACAACTCCCCTTGTTCGAACATGTGTTCGATCTTAGCACAGGGACCGGACACAGATGCTCCCACCGGCAGGGCGAACTAGAACGTGTTTCAGAACTGGGGTTCCCTGCCCGCAGCCGCCTTGTTACGGTGACGCCCGTGATCCTGGACAAATTCCGACTCGACGACAAGGTCGCAGTCGTCACCGGCGGCGGTCGCGGACTTGGCGCGGCCATCGCACTGGCATTCGCGGACGTCGGCGCCGACGTTGTCATCGCCTCCCGCACCCGATCAGAACTAGAGACCGTCGCCGAACAGGTTCGCGCCGCGGGGCGCCGCGCCCACATCGTCGCGGCGGACTTGGCACAGCCGGAGGCCACCGCCGAACTGGCCGGTCAGGCGGTACAGGCCTTCGGTCGACTGGACATCGTCATCAACAACGTCGGCGGCACGATGCCCAACGCGCTATTGAGCACCTCAACCAAGGACCTTAAAGCTGCGTTTACCTTCAACGTGGCGACCGCCCATGCGTTGACCACTGCTGCGGCGCCGCTGATGCTCGAGCACTCCGGCGGCGGCAGCATCATCAACATCACCTCGACGATGGGGCGGGTGGCCGGGCGTGGTTTCGCCGCCTACGGCACCGCCAAAGCCGCACTCGCCCACTACACCCGACTGGCCGCGCTGGACCTGTGCCCTCGCATCCGGGTCAACGCCATCGCGCCGGGGTCGATCGTCACCTCGGCACTCGACATCGTCGCCTCCAACGACGAGCTGCGCGCGCCGATGGAAAAGGCGACACCACTACGTCGTCTCGGCGAACCTGACGAAATTGCCGCCGCCGCGGTATATCTGGCGTCACCCGCAGGCGCCTATCTGACTGGCAAGATACTCGAGGTCGACGGCGGTATCACTTTCCCGAATCTCGATCTACCGATACCGGATCTGTGACGATGGCTATTCGTATCGCCCAGATCGGCACCGGCAATGTCGGCGTGCATGCGCTGAGGGCACTGATCACCAATTCGGATTTCGCGCTCACCGGAGTGTGGGTGTCGTCGGAGTCCAAAGCCGGCAAAGACGCCGGAGCACTTGCCGGACTGCAAGATTCGACTGGCATCATCGCATCCACCGACCTGGACGCGGTACTCGCCACCAACCCGCAGTGCGCGGTCTACACCGCGATGGCCGACAACCGGCTACCCGAGGCGCTGGAAGATTACCGGCGCATCCTGGCCGCCGGAGTGAACGTCGTCGGCAGTAGTGCGGTCTTCCTGCAATACCCGTGGCAGGTGCTTCCATCCGAGCTGCTTGCACCCATCGAAGATGCTGCGCGGGAGGGCGATTCGACTCTTTTTGTCAACGGAATCGATCCGGGGTTTGCCAACGACCTGCTACCGCTGGCCCTGGCCGGCACCTGCCAGAGCGTCGAGCAGATCCGCTGCCTGGAGATCGTCGACTACGCCACTTACGACAGCGCGACGGTGATGTTCGATGTGATGGGGTTCGGCAAACCGATCGACGAGATCCCGATGCTGCTGCAACCGGGTGTGCTGAGTCTGGCGTGGGGTTCGGTTGTGCGCCAACTCGCCGCCGGTCTGGGTATTGACCTCGACGAGGTCACCGAACGCCACGTGCGGGTGCCCGCCCCGGAAGATTTCGAGATCGCCGCTGGGCATATCCCCAAGGGCAGCGCCGCGGCGTTACGTTTCGAGGTGCTCGGAATGGTCGAGGGCCAACCCGCGGTCGTCCTCGAACACGTGACGAGATTGCGTGAAGACCTCTGCCCCGACTGGCCGCAGCCGGCCCAACCCGGTGGCTCCTACCGCATCGAGATCACCGGCGAACCGTCATATGCCGTCGACGTCTGCCTGAGCAGCCGCCGAGGCGACCACAATCACGCCGGGTTGGTGGCCACCGCGATGCGCGTCGTCAACGCCATCCCCGCAGTTGTGGCCGCTCCGCCCGGAATCCGCACCACGCTGGACCTCCCGCTGGTCACCGGCCGCGGCCTGTACGCCGCGGGCTAGAGGTTTCGGCTAACCTAACTTTCTTATTCGTCGGACGAAAGTGAGTTAGGTGCCGCAGGACACCCGCGCCCCGCTAAAAACGGGCTGGTATTTGCTCGGCCCCGCCTTCGTCGCGGCTATCGCCTATGTCGACCCAGGCAATGTGGCCGCAAACGTCAGCGCCGGCGCGCAGTTCGGCTTCTTACTGCTGTGGGTCATCGTCATCGCAAACGCGATGGCGGGCTTCGTGCAGTACCTGTCGGCCAAGCTTGGGCTGGTAACCGGGCGCTCGCTGCCCGAAGCAGTCGGAACACAGCTGAGCCGCCCGGCCCGGTTGGCGTATTGGGCGCAGGCCGAGATCGTCGCGATGGCCACCGACGCGGCCGAGGTGATCGGCGGGGCGATCGCCCTCCGCATCATGTTCGGAGTGCCGCTGCTGGTCGGCGGGGTAATCACCGGCGTGGTGTCGCTGCTGCTGCTGCTGATCCAGGATCGACGCGGTCAGCAGCTCTTCGAACGCGTCATCACTGGGCTGCTGCTGGTCATCGCGATCGGCTTCACGGCCAGCTTCTTCGTCGCAACGCCGCCGCCCGACGCCGTCATCAGCGGCCTGGTGCCGCAATTCCGCGGGAAGGAGAGCGTCCTGCTGGCCGCCGCGATCCTGGGTGCCACGGTCATGCCGCACGCGGTGTATCTGCACTCCGGACTGGCCCGCGACCGGCATGGACATCCCGATCCGGGTCCGCACCGACGTCGGCTTTTGCGGGTCACCCGGTTGGATGTGGGGCTGGCGATGGTCGTCGCCGGCGGGGTAAATGCCGCGATGCTGTTGGTCGCTGCGCTCAACATGCGAGAGCGCGGCCGAACCGGGTCTATTGAAGGCGCTTATGCGGCGGTGCATGACACCGTGAACCCGACCATTGCGATGTTATTCGCGGTCGGATTACTGGTATCAGGTTTGGCGTCGGCATCGGTGGGTGCCTATGCCGGCGCGATGATCATGCAGGGGCTGCTCTACCGGTCGGTCCCGATGCTGGTGCGTCGTCTGGTGACACTGACGCCCGCGCTGCTGATCCTGGCTCTGGGTTTCGACCCGACGCGCATGTTGGTGCTCTCACAGGTCGTGCTGTCGTTCGGGATCCCATTCGCAGTGCTTCCGCTGGTCCGATTGACCAGCGATCAGGCGCTGATGGGAATCGACGCCAACCACCGCATCACGACCGCTGTCGGTTGGGTGGTTGGCGTGTTGATCAGCCTGCTCAATGCCGTGCTGATTTACCTCACCGTGACCGGCTCGGCGTAGGCCGGCCGGCCTTGACCTTCGACTTTACCGAGCAGCCCAGCGCTAAAATTTCGCTTGGCTAACATCGATCACGATGACTTCCCGCCATCATGCTTACTTCGCGTACGGGTCGAACCTGTGCGTGCGGCAGATGGCGCAGCGGTGTCCCGACGCCACCGATCCCCGGCGGGCGGTGCTCGCCGACCACGACTGGCTGATCAATCAGCGGGGGGTGGCCACCGTCGAGCGGTTCGACGGCACGCATGTGCACGGGGTCATCTGGCATATCTCCGATTACGACCTGGCCACCCTGGACAGCGCTGAGGGCGTGCCGCGACGCTACCGCCGCAACCGGCTGACCGTGCATACCGACGACGGCCCGTCGGACGCCTGGGTCTATATCGACCACCGGGTAAGTCCGGGCGCACCGCGGCCGGGTTACCTGGAACGCATCATCGACGGGGCGGTGCATCACGGGTTGCCACAGCGTTGGATCGACTTCTTGCGCCGATGGGATCCTGCCCGCTGGCCTCGCCCGCGATCGCGGCCCACAACTCCTGCGCCACAGTCGCTTTCCGAGTTGCTCTCGGAGGACGGGGTAAGCGAGGGCAGTCGGCTGCGGTCGCGATTCGGATTTCTCGCCATTCACGGTGGCGGCCTCGAGGAGATGACCGACACCATCGCCGAACTCGCTGCCGACGCGGCCGACGCCTCGGTGTACATGGTGCGCCACCCCGACCGCTATCCGCACCACTTGTCGTCGGCACGCTTCCAATCCGAGCAGTCACCCCGACTCGCGGAGTTTCTCGACCACGTCGACATCGCGATCTCCCTGCACGGCTACGGGCGAATCGGCCGTAGCACCCAGCTGTTGGCCGGAGGAAGCAATCGTGCGCTGGCCGATCACCTAGCCCGCCACCTCGACCTGCCCGGCTATGAGGTCGTCACCGATCTCGACAAGATTCCGCTCGAGCTACGCGGCCTGCATCCGCAAAATCCCGTAAACCGGACCCGTGACGGCGGTACGCAGCTGGAATTGCCGACCCGCGTCAGAGGCATCAGCCCTCGCAGTCCGCTTCCCGGCGGCGACGGGTTGTCGCCGGTGACTTCTGCTTTGGTGCAGGGCCTGGCTGCCGCCGCGCGGTCCTGGAAATCGCGGTAAGAGTAACGACACGATCGGAGGGTGGCCGATGGGCCCACGGGCATCACGAGCCATGCGTTTTTCGGTGGGCATCCACTTCGTCAAGTCGCCTGCCGCCCTAAAGGAGAAGGCAAAGCGCCTGGAGGGCATAGGATTCGACGTCCTTCACCTGCCTGACCACCTCGGCGCGCCGGCACCGTTCCCGGTGTTGACTGCGATCGCAGCAGCCACCTCCACCGTGCGGCTGGGGACCTATGTGCTCAACGCGTGCTTTTACAAGCCGGCCCTGCTGGCCCGGGACGCCGCCGCGGTCGATCAGCTCAGTGACGGCCGCCTCGAACTCGGACTCGGCGCCGGGTATGTGCGGAAAGAGTTCGAGGCTGCCGAGCTGCCCTATCCAACCGCCGGGCAACGCGTGGACTACCTCGAGCACGTCACCACTTACCTCAAGAAGCATCACGCACATGTTCCGATCCTGATCGCCGGCAACGGAAATCGGTTGCTGACCGTGGCCGCCCAGCGGGCAGACATCGTCGGGTTGACCGGCGCCAACCCGAGCAAGGCCGGCGACCCGCTGGCCGAACGCATCGAGTTTGTTCGCTCTGCCGCGGGCGACCGCTTCGACAACCTCGAGTTGAACCTGGCCATCACGGCGGTGCCATCTGACAACTCCGGAAAGCCTGACCTGTCGCTGACCCGGCGGTATGCGCCTGACTTGTCCGACGAGGAATTGTTGGCGCTGCCCGCCGTGCTGAGCGGATCGCCCCGCGACATCGCCGACACCTTGCGTGGCTACCGGGAAACCTACGGGCTGACGTCGTTCACTGTGCAGGAAAACCATGTCGAGATGTTTGCGAAGGTGATCGCGGAGTTCCGATGACTTAGAGTGCCGCGCAGCCTCGATTCGACCCAGTTCCGATATGGTGGGTTGGGTTCCAACTCCCACTTTAAAGCGGTGACTCTTGATGCGTTACAACCCTCCGCCAAACTGGCCCAAGCCCCCCGAGGGCTGGACACCGCATTCCGATTGGTCCCCCGACCCGTCGTGGCCGCCGCCTCCGCCGGGCTGGCGACTCTGGGTCGAAGATGATGACCCGAGTCCGCAGGAAAAGAAGGCGGCGCTGAGTCGAGTCGAGCGCACCGGCGACGACGTGGAGTATTTCGGCGATGACCGGGCGTGGTCGGAGGATTCCGGGCAGGTACCGGCGGCTGGGCAGCTGCGTGGCGAGGAGTCGGCGTTACCGTCGCGGCCGACCGAGGTCGCGCCCGAGGACCTTGCGGCACATCATCTTGGGCGTTACGCCACGGTCAGGTGGAGCGACGAGCATCAGTTCGTCATCGGCAAGATTGTCGCGGTATCCGGGGATTCGGCGGCGATCAGGGTGAAATTCGCGGAAGTCGAAACACCAGTTTCCTTCGAACGAGACCTGCCGCACGGTGCCCCTGCCAAACCCCGTCTCTACGTATGGATTTGAGAGGCTTGTCGGGCGTCCCAGCAGCCGCAGCGTATCCCCGCCAGCCGCCCGCGACCAAACCCGGCATAACGGCTAGGTTAAGTCAGATAGTCCAAGACGTCGTCAGCCCTCGTAGCTCAGGGGATAGAGCACGGCTCTCCTAAAGCCGGTGTCGCAGGTTCGAATCCTGCCGGGGGCACGTTGTCGTGTCTCGGGACATCGTTGACAGGTGTCCCGAGACATGGTTTACACCGTGAGCCTGTTTTCGGGTGAGTTTCCGCATTTGACGCCGCGTGGTTGGTAGTCGCGGGTGGGGTCTAAGACGAGTTTGCGGATGAGGTGGCCGGTGTCGCGGTGCAAGACGCGGATGTCGCGGTCGTTGATCAACACGATGACGTGGGTACCGCGGCGGCGTTTGGACAAGCCGATGTGGTGGAGCTGGCTGTTGTAGCGCACGGTGATGACGCCGGCGGCGTCGATGCGGTCGTGGCGGACCCGGTAGTGCGGCGGGCTTCGGTAGCTGGTCGGGAAGGCTTTGGGTCGGGTATTAAACGCTTCTAGGGGTGTGCGCCTGGCAATGGCGCGGTGGGGCCGCACGGTGTTGTAGTAGACGGCGAATTCGTCGAGCAGCGACTGCAACTCGGCGACGGTGTGCGCGGGCGCGACGGCGGCCAGGTGCTTTTTCAGGGTTTGGTGGAAGCGCTCGATCTTGCCGCAGGTCTGGGGGTGATAGGGCCGGGAATTGATGTAATTAATGCCGAGCTCGCCCAGGGTCAGTTGTAAGGCGCTACGCCCGCCGCGCCTGGGTGTGGCGGTGAAGATGGCACCGTTATCGGTCAAGACGCCCGCCGGGGTGCCGAAACGACCGAACGTGTCGGTGAATGCCTCGACCACGTGATGGCCGCACACAGTGCGATAGGCGCGGCTGGCCAAAAGTAGGCGGGAGTGGTCGTCGAGGACGTTGAGGATTTCCACGTCGGTGTCATCGGCCAGACGCCAGTGGGTGGCATCGGCCTGCCAGAGTTCGTTGGGCTGGTCGGCTGCGAAGCGTTTCCAGGCTGATCGGGGGCGTTTGTGTGGTTGTGGGACCACGAAGCCGCGCCGCGACAGGACACGCCAGATGGTGGCTACCGCAGGCACTTTGGTGACTGCCGGGTCGCGGGTGAGGTGTTCGGCGATGGTGGCCGCACCGGCGTCGTAGCCCTGTTTGGTGAGAGATTTGCGCAGTCGGATGATTTTCTCTTCGATTGTCACGTCGATGGCGCAGGAGTTGTGGTGGGGTCGGCGTGAGCGGGCTTCATATGCTGCAGGGCCCTCAGCTTCGTAGCGTTTGACCAGTTGCTGCACCCAGTAGCGCGACATGCCATAGCCGCGGGCAACGTCGCTTTTGCTGCGGCCTTCTAGCACGACGGCAGTGATGACCAGCTGCGCCTTCGACATGGTTGACCTCCCACGCTGATGAGGTGCCAACTATGTCGCGAGACAGCTGCCAACTATGTCCTGAAACCACACACTGCCGGGGGCACGTCAGAGCCTGTTTTTTCTTGCGGGCCACCCGAATCCATCGTTTATCCATCGTTTATGGTCCTGCCCAACAACTCGGCGACGATCTCGTGGGACCGCCCCCGCGCCATGTAGGTGTCCATCGTCTCGGAGATCCGAGCGTGGCCCAGGTGGTCGGCGCCGATCCGGGCTGACAGCCCCTCGTGGTCGATCAGTGTCGCCACCGACTTGCGGAAGCTGTGTGAGGTCACATCGGGCACCCCGACATCCGCGCGGACCTCGCGCCATCGGGCACGAAAGTTGTCCGGGTCGCGCCAGGTGCCTGCCGTTGACGGGAAGATCATCGCTTGCTGGCCGAGGTACGCAAGTTCACGACGAGCGTGGGATCACCGAGTTACTTGCGCGAGCGGAGCCGGTTCAGATTGAACCCGGCACTATCGCGCGCTTCGAGACCCTGATCGACAACCTCAACAATCGGCTGAAGACCCTGTCGGACCGTTAGCTTCCGGTCAGCTCGTTGCATTCGTCGAGGAGTTCGTCGACCTGACAACCTGACGGCTCGCCGCCGTGCTCACGGATCGACCAACGCACCGCGCCAGGAGCCGCAGCTCGGAGTCGAGGTGTCGAGGTCGCGCATGGCGTCGAAGCCTAACGGTGGGGTCGTAACACGCAAGTCACCCCGGAAATGTTCGGGGCGAAATTGCAGTAGGTCAACTGCGAAATTGCAGTAGTCAACTACTGCGGCCAAAACCGAAGGGGCGGTCGAGGCTTGCGGGTGTGAACTCAATTCTTTGATTTCACACAGGCCGCAAGGATGGTGACAAAATGGCCACTTGGCAACTCAACCCTCTGACCACCAAGAGTAACGCTGGCTCGCTGGCCGCCTACGTGTTCAACTCCCAAGGCACCCAGCACGTCATCTACATCGACAACAACGACCTCCACGTCCATGAGCTGTGGTCCTACGGAGACGGCACCTGGCATCCCAATGACCTGACCAAGGCCACCGGCGCTCTGGACAGCAGCAAGGCTTACCCCCTAGCGGCCTACGTGTGGGACCTCGGCGAGATACGAAGCCTCGGTGGCGGATTGCCCCCGGTACTCATCCCCAGCCTCAAATCCACCCAGCACGTCGACTACATCGACGCCAACAACGACGTCCATGAGCTGTGGTGGCACCACAACGGGTGGTTCGAAAATGACCTGAGCAAGAGGGCCAACGTGAGCCTGCCAGGGGCTGTACTAGCCAGCGGCTACGTCTTCCACTCTCAGGGCACCCAGCACGTCATCTACAATGGCGGAGACGGCCGCGTCCATGAGCTGTGGTGGGACTCCAACGGCTGGCACCCCAATGACCTGACCTTACCGGCCGCGCAACTACTAAGCCCCCCGCCCGCGCAGTTGGTCGGCTGTGCGTTCGACTCCCAAGGCAGCCAACACATCTTCTACCCCACCTACGACGGTAACGTCCACGAGCTGTTGTGGGATACCTCCGGCTGGCATCACAATTACCTCACCGGCAGCGGCCTCTTGCCGGGCCCCGCACAGACCACCCTAGCGGCCTACGTGTCCAACGCCCAGGGCACCCTGCAGGTCGTCTACATCGACAGAACCGACTCTCACGTCTACCTGCTGTGGTCCTCCGGAAACGGCATCTGGAACCCCGTTGACCTGACCAAAGAGTCCCAAGCGTCGGTGGTATCGCTTGGGATCGGCGGGCTGACCGGCTACGTCACAGCTGGAGGCACCCAGTACATCGCCTACACCGGCGACGACTCCCACGTCCATGAGCTGTCGTGGGACGGCAACTCCCAGCCGGTAGACGATGACCTGACCTCGCATGTAGCCCTGAAGTGGCGAGAGCCGATCAGTGGCGATGGTTCCATGGTCGGCTACGCGGTCGGCGCCCAGGGCACCCGGCATGTCATCTACATCGGCGACGACGGCAACATTTATGAGCTGCGGTTGAGCTGAAAATGAAACGTATTGCGTAGGTTAGGCTGCAGGCAGCACTTCACCCACCAATCGCTTCGTGAAACCAAGGGTGTAGGACTAACATTTTCTTCGGCATGGTGGAGGCGCCGCCGCTGACCATCGTTTATTCATCGCTTATGACCGAGAATCGACGAGAATTACTGGCAACCGTTGGCATGGTTGGACCACTGAAAGCCCTTGCGCCGCATTGGCTAACGGCAGCAAGCGAGAACTGTCAAAAACGTTGGCTGCAAAAGCCGGTGTCGCAGGTTCGAATCCTGCCGGGGGCACTTTGTCGTGTCTCGGGACATCGTTGACAGGTGTCCCGAGACATGGTTTACACCGTGAGCCTGTTTTCGGGTGAGTTTCCGCATTTGACGCCGCGTGGTTGGTAGTCGCGGGTGGGGTCTAAGACGAGTTTGCGGATGAGGTGGCCGGTGTCGCGGTGCAAGACGCGGATGTCGCGGTCGTTGATCAACACGATGACGTGGGTACCGCGGCGGCGTTTGGACAAGCCGATGTGGTGGAGCTGGCTGTTGTAGCGCACGGTGATGACGCCGGCGGCGTCGATGCGGTCGTGGCGGACCCGGTAGTGCGGCGGGCTTCGGTAGCTGGTCGGGAAGGCTTTGGGTCGGGTATTAAACGCTTCTAGGGGTGTGCGCCTGGCAATGGCGCGGTGGGGCCGCACGGTGTTGTAGTAGACGGCGAATTCGTCGAGCAGCGACTGCAACTCGGCGACGGTGTGCGCGGGCGCGACGGCGGCCAGGTGCTTTTTCAGGGTTTGGTGGAAGCGCTCGATCTTGCCGCAGGTCTGGGGGTGATAGGGCCGGGAATTGATGTAATTAATGCCGAGCTCGCCCAGGGTCAGTTGTAAGGCGCTACGCCCGCCGCGCCTGGGTGTGGCGGTGAAGATGGCACCGTTATCGGTCAAGACGCCCGCCGGGGTGCCGAAACGACCGAACGTGTCGGTGAATGCCTCGACCACGTGATGGCCGCACACAGTGCGATAGGCGCGGCTGGCCAAAAGTAGGCGGGAGTGGTCGTCGAGGACGTTGAGGATTTCCACGTCGGTGTCATCGGCCAGACGCCAGTGGGTGGCATCGGCCTGCCAGAGTTCGTTGGGCTGGTCGGCTGCGAAGCGTTTCCAGGCTGATCGGGGGCGTTTGTGTGGTTGTGGGACCACGAAGCCGCGCCGCGACAGGACACGCCAGATGGTGGCTACCGCAGGCACTTTGGTGACTGCCGGGTCGCGGGTGAGGTGTTCGGCGATGGTGGCCGCACCGGCGTCGTAGCCCTGTTTGGTGAGAGATTTGCGCAGTCGGATGATTTTCTCTTCGATTGTCACGTCGATGGCGCAGGAGTTGTGGTGGGGTCGGCGTGAGCGGGCTTCATATGCTGCAGGGCCCTCAGCTTCGTAGCGTTTGACCAGTTGCTGCACCCAGTAGCGCGACATGCCATAGCCGCGGGCAACGTCGCTTTTGCTGCGGCCTTCTAGCACGACGGCAGTGATGACCAGCTGCGCCTTCGACATGGTTGACCTCCCACGCTGATGAGGTGCCAACTATGTCGCGAGACAGCTGCCAACTATGTCCTGAAACCACACACTGCCGGGGGCACTTTGTGGGTGTATTGCCTCGGCTGATGCGTGACGTTCGTCTTCGCGTGATGCCTGACAGTGTTTCGGCTGATGCGCGACGGTTGTTTCGGCTGATCGATGATACTCCCTAGATGAGGGAGTTGCTATTAGGCCGTGAGAGCTTGCCTTAATACCGCAACTGTCTCGTGCTGCTCGCGCTGCGAGATCGCCGCATGGTGAATGAGGGCTGACCCGTGGAACGTCCCGGGGAACAAATGTAATTCGACGCTGACTCCAGCGGCGAGTAGACCTAGGGCATAGGCGATGCCCTCGTCGCGCAGCGGATCGAAGTGCATGACCGACACGTATGCCGGGGGCAGACTTGTCAGGTCCATCGCACGAGCAGGTGCCGCATAGATCGGGACGTCGTCAGTACCGGCACGGCCGGGTCCGAGGTAGCAGTCCCAGCTGACCACCGCTCTCGGACGGTTCCACAGCGGGGTGTCGGTGAATTCGGTCATGCTCGGGGTGCTGAGGCGGTCATCGAGCTCCGGCACCGACAGGAATTGAAAAGCAATGTGCGGTCCGCCGCGGTCGCGGGCCAGCAGCGCCAGCGCTGCGCACAGTCCGCCGCCGGCGCTGGTTCCCTGGATGGCGATGCGCTGCGGATCGAAACCGAGTTCGTCGGCATGATCGACCGTCCAGACCAGGCCGTCATAAACATCTTCCAGCGGACCCGGAAACGGTGTCTCCGGCGCGAGCCGGTAGTCCACCGAGACGACGACGACGCCGAGCTCGCGGGCGAGCCTGACGTTGAGGGCATGTTCGGTCTCCAGATCCCCGGCGATGAACCCGCCGCCGTGCACGCTGTAAACCGCTGCAGGTACCCGGCGTTCGTCTGGCCGGTAAACGCGCAACCGTATGGCAGGATCACCGTCGCGGCCGGCAACTTCACGGTCCTCGATCTGCAAGCCGGTGGTGTCGGGCGCAGGCAACTGGGCGATCGCCTCCGACAAAAGCGCCCGGATGGTCGCCGGATCGTCACCGTCGATCTGTGGTAGCAGTGGGACGACGACAGCAAGTTCGGGATCAAAGGTGTAAGTCATTTTCTCTCTTCGAGAAGCTATTTCGCCTGTGCACAGTACGCGCCGACCGCAAGGACGGCAGGACGATCATTAGATTGATCCGCAGGAATCTTTGCCCGGCAAAGCCGACCCAATGGCGAGGAGGGTGACCCATTGAACGCACGTGCCCACGTGCTGATCACCGCCGCAGAATTGG
Organism: uncultured Actinomycetota bacterium; assembly: GCA_963838755.1. Taxonomy (GTDB): domain Bacteria; phylum Actinomycetota; class Actinomycetes; order Mycobacteriales; family Mycobacteriaceae; genus Mycobacterium. Next base: position 63,380 of record CAWISO010000034.1, read on the forward strand.
CTGATCGTGTTCGCGCGGGCGAACCGGTGACGATCCTCGACGTGCGCTGGCGCCTCGACCTCCCCGATGGACATGCGGCATACCTGCAGGGTCATCTACCGGGTGCGGTGTACGTATCGCTGGAAGACGAACTCAGCGACCACTCCATCACCGGGCGGGGACGCCATCCGCTGCCGTCGGGACGAAGCGTCGAGGCCTCCGCCCGGCGGTGGGGCATCCGCAAAGACGTGCCGACGGTGGTCTACGACGACTGGAATCGAGCGGGTTCGGCGCGGGCGTGGTGGGTCTTGACCGCGGCCGGGCTCACCGACATCCGCATCCTTGACGGCGGCCTGTCGGCGTGGCGGTCGGCCGGCGGCAGCGTGGTGACCGGCCAGGTCACTTCGTCACCGGGCAATGCGACGGTGCTGCACGACGATTTGTACGCCGGAGCGCTGCCGACGTTGACCGCGCAGCAAGCCGTCGCCGACGTGACACTGCTCGACGCGCGGGCACCCGAACGCTTCCGCGGCGAGATTGAGCCCGTCGATCGTGTTGCCGGTCACATCCCCGGCGCCAAGAACTTACCCAGCACTGATGTACTGGCAAGCGACGGCACATTCCTCGCTGACGGCCCGGTGCGGCAGGTGCTTTCCGATCACGGCATCGATCGCGACGGGCGACTCGGCGCCTACTGCGGCTCCGGTGTCAGCGCCACGGTGATCCTTGCGGCGCTCACGTCGACGGGATCGGCGGCAGCGTTGTATCCGGGCTCATGGTCGGAATGGAGTTCGGATCCAGCCCGGCCCGTCGCCCGGGGATGCGAATAACCGTTTCCGCAAAGAGGTTTGTTACCCGCCGCAGACGGTAATGCGCGTACGAAGGTGGGGGCGTTGGTCGACCTGCGCGTTCACCGAGGTCTCGTCGGTTCAGCCGAGAGCCGACGGGACCGTCTCCCCTCTCGGCTCTCTGCCCGTCCGGTAATCCAGTACCGACGTCTGTTCAATCGGACCCCTGTCACTCTGTTAGTTGTAGTAACGTGGCCGACCATGGACACCGATGTCTGGATTCTGGGCGGCTGCCAGAGTGACTTTGCGCGCAACTTCACCAAAGAAGGCCGCGACTTCGCGGATTTGACCCGCGAGATCGTTGACGCCACGCTCGCCGCGGCCAAAGTGAACGTCGCCGACATCGCCACCACAGGCGTCGTTCACGTCGCGAACGCATTTGGCGAGATGTTCGCCGAACAGGGCCACCTCGGGGCCATGCCGGCCACCGTGTGCGACGACTTGTGGGACACCCCGGCGTCGCGGCACGAAGCCGCCTGCGCGTCCGGGAGTGTGGCGACGCTGGCGGCGATGGCCGACCTGCGGTCGGGCAACTACGACGTCGCTCTGGTCGTCGGCGTCGAACTGGAGAAAACCGTGCCTGGCGACACCGCGGCCCACCATCTCGGTGCCGCGGCATGGACCAGTTGCCCGTCACGGCCGGCGCCGACGCGAAGTTCCTCTGGCCATCGATGTTCGCTCAGGTCGCTGACGAGTACGACCGCCGCTACGGCCTGGACGAGTCTCACCTGCGAGCGATCGCGCAACTCAACTTCGCCAATGCGCGCCAAAACCCCAACGCGCAAACCCGGGACTGGTCCGTGCCCGACCCGATCAGCGACGACGACGCCACAAACCCGGTCATCGACGGCCGGCTGCGGCGATTCGACTGCAGCCAAATGACCGACGGTGGCGCGGGAGTCGTCCTGGTCACCGACAAATATCTGCGCGATCATCCCGATGCGCGCCCGATCGCCCGGATCGCCGGCTGGGGACATCGCACCGTCGGGCTGGGCCTACGACAGAAATTGGACCGCGCGGTCGACGAAGTGTACGTGCTCCCGCATGTGCGGGCGGCCGTGCTCGACGCGTTCGGCCGCGCGCACGTGTCACTCGATGATCTCGACGGTATCGAGGTCCACGACTGCTTCACGCCCAGCGAGTACCTGGCGATCGACCACATCGGGCTGACCGGTCCGGGTGAATCCTGGAAGGCCATCGAGAACGGTGAGATCGAGATCGGCGGGCGGCTGCCGGTCAACCCGAGCGGTGGGCTGATCGGCGGCGGACACCCGGTTGGCGCGTCGGGAGTGCGGATGCTCGTCGACGCGGCCAAGCAGGTCAGCGGAATTGCCGGCGACTATCAGGTCGAGAACGCGAAAACCTTTGGCACTTTGAATTTTGGCGGCAGCACCGCGACCACGGTGAGTTTCGTCGTGAGCGCGGCGGAGGGCTGACCGTGGAAGTCGAGATCGTCGGCAAATTCCTGTCGACCCTGCCCGAAGACGACGACCACCCTTACCGGACCGGTCCGTGGCGACCGCAGACCACCGAGTGGGACGCCGATGACCTCAGCGCCGTGGCGGGCGAAATCCCCAACGACCTCGACGGTGTCTACCTGCGCAACACCGAAAATCCGCTGCACCCGGCGTTGAAGACCTATCACCCGTTCGACGGCGATGGCATGGTGCACGTGGTCGGCTTCCGCAGTGGAAAAGCCTTCTACCGCAACCGCTTTATCCGTACGGATGGCTTCCAGGCGGAGAACGACGCCGGCGAGCCGCTGTGGCCGGGGTTGGCCGAGCCGGTGCAGTTGGCCAAGCGCGAGCGGGGCTGGGGCGCTCGTACCCGGATGAAGGACGCGTCGAGCACCGACGTCATCGTGCACCGCGGTATCGCGCTGACCAGCTTCTACCAGTGCGGTGATCTGTACCGAGTCGACCCGTACTCGGCCAGCACCCTCGGCAAGGAAACGTGGGGTGGGCAGTTCCCGGTCGGATGGGGCGTTTCAGCGCATCCGAAGGTCGACGGCAAAACCGGCGAGCTGCTGTTCTTCAACTACAGCAAGCAGGCCCCCTACATGCATTACGGCGTGGTCGACGAAAGCAACGAGCTGGCCCATTACGTCGATATCCCACTGCCCGGACCACGACTCCCGCACGACATGGCTTTCACCGAAAACTACGTGATCCTCAACGACTTCCCGTTGTTCTGGGATCCGCGGCTGCTCGAACACGACGTGCACCTGCCACGTTACTATCCGGAAATTCCGTCACGCTTCGCGGTGTTGCCACGCCGCGGCGGGACCGACGACATCCGGTGGTTCGAGGCGGACCCGACGTTTGTTCTGCACTTCGTCAACGCCTACGAAGACGGTGACGAGATTGTGCTCGACGGATTTTTCGAGGGCGCGCCCCAGCCTCTTGACACCGGCGGAACGAAATGGGAGAAGCTGTTTCGCTTCCTGGCGCTGGATCGACTGCAAGCACGGCTGCACCGGTGGCGGTTCAACATGATCACCGGCGCGGTGAAAGAAGAGCAGCTTTCCGAATCGATCACCGAATTCGGCACGATCAACCCGAATTACGCTGCCGGCCACTACCGCTACGCCTACGCCGCCACCGGCAAGCCGGGCTGGTTTCTGTTCGACGGGCTGGTCAAGCATGACCTGCACACCGGCGACGAAGAGCGCTACCGGTTCGGCGACGGTGTCTATGGCAGCGAGACGGTGATGGCACCGCGGGCGGGCGCCACCGGCGAGGACGACGGCTACCTGGTCACGCTTACCACCGACATGAACACCGATGCCTCGTATTGTCTGATCTTTGATGCCGCGCGAGTCGACGACGGTCCGGTGTGCAAACTTCAGCTGCCGGAACGGGTTTCCAGTGGGACGCATGCCACTTGGGCACCGGGCGCGCAGCTGCGCCGCTGGCACACCGTCGATTCTCCTGCCGGCGCGATCGGGCTGTAAGTGTCGTTATCCTCCGACGCGGCGATGCCGACCACGTTGAGGCCCGGTGGCACCAATGCCGTGGGGCGGATTCTGGGGCTGCTCGGCGACGAGTGGACGCTGCTGATCATCCAGCAAGCGCTGTTGGGCACAACCCGCTACGGCGACTTCATGCGGCGGTTGCCGATCTCGAATTCGGTGCTGAGCAACCGGTTACGAGCATTGACGGAGAACGGCCTGCTGGTCCGCAAAGCCTATTCGACCCGGCCGGTTCGCGCCGAGTATCTGATCAGCCAACGCGGCCGGTCCTTTTGGCCGGTGCTGTTGTCGATCTGGGAATGGGAACGGCAATGGGTGTCCCAACATGTCCACCGGCTACCGGGGATGCATCACACGCTCTGCGACAGCGATTTCGCGCCAATGCTGACTTGCCGGTCGTGTGCCGAAGTGGTGACCGAGAAGCAGGTCGCGGCCCGCTGGGGTCCGAGTGGTTCGTGGTCACGCTCGGTGCCCGAGGTCGTCACCCGGCGCCGGGCAGCAGCCGAGGACAACCACCGTCAGGCGGGGCTGTTCCCCGAGACGATGAGCATCTTTGGAAACCGTTGGGCTGCTTCGCTGTTGGTCTGCGCCTTTTTGGGCACCAGCCGCTTCACCGATTTTCAGACGCAGCTCGGCGCGCCCCCTACCCTGCTGGCCGAACGGTTGCAGACGTTCTGCGCCAACGGTGTGCTTTCCGCGTCGCGCCAAACGGGGCTGACACGCGTCCGCTATCAACTCACCGAGAAAGGGCGAGCGTTCTTCCCGGTGCTCGTCAGCACGCTGCAGTGCGGCCAGCAGTGGTTTCATGCGCCCGAAGGCCCGGCCGTGCTAATCACCCATCTCGGCTGCAGTAAGCCGTTCACCGCCGAACTGACCTGCGATCAGTGCACCCGCCCGCTGAAGGGCGCGCACGTCAGCGTGGGCTAAGCGGGTCGACCGCCGCGTAGCGCGGACACTACCGCCCACACCGAGCACACCACCGCAGCGGCCGCGGCGCCCCCACCAACGTAAAGCCCGTAGGCGGCCGAAACAGGCGGCTTGACGTTGACGTCGTAGTACCACACCGTCAGCGCCACCACCAGCAACGAGATGACCAGCCCGGCAACGGATGCCGACTTCGCCTGCAAACCTCGGCCCACCATCGCGCCCGCCACCAGCAGGGCCGAGGAAAGCAATATGATCAGCTGCCCCGTACCGAAATGCGGCGGAAGGTACATATTGCCTTTGCTGCCGCCAACGGCGTTGGCCCAGCCGCCGCCCTTTCTACTCGTGGTGAGCCATGGCAGCCACGCGCTGACCGACACCGTCACGGCGAACAGCACAACCAACCAACCGGGACGTACGCGGGTCATACTGCGACAGTAGCGACAACAAGGGGGTAGATGCGATGACGGAGCTTCCCGAGTGGGCGCGTCAGCTGGACCTGGTGCCCAACCCCGAGGGCGGCTGGTTCAAAGAGATGTGGCGCAGCAGTCTGACCGTAACCCAGTCCGCGTTGCCATCCGACTACACCGGTCCGCGCAGCGCCGGCTCATCGATATTGCTGCTACTGATGCCCGGCCAACAGTCGGCGTGGCATACCGTCCGCAGCGCCGAGTTGTGGCTGCACCATCGGGGCAGCCCGCTGCTGATCGATATCGGAAGCGAACGAGACAGCGCCACAACGCATGTGCTGGGCAGCGATATCGTCGCCGGCGAGCAACCGCAGGTCTTGGTCCCGCCCCGGTACTGGCAGCGGGCCCGCCCGCGCGACGACGAGCCCACGCTGGTCAGTTGCGTGGTGGTGCCTGGTTTCGATTATGCCGACTTCGGCCTGGGCGCCGACACTTAGTTCTGTGGCGACGGCATCGATCAGGCCGGCGCGAACACCGTGACGAACTTATTCAACGATTCGCGGATATCGCTTCGCAAAGCAGCAGCGACGATCATGCCGATCGGACCGAACAGTGCCGGGCCGCCGAGATGCACATCGAAGCTGACTACCGAGTCGTCACCCTTTGGCTTGACTTTGGCGATCAGCTTGACTTTGACACCGCCGACGCCATCACCGTTGAGCGTCATGGCCTCTGGCGGCTTGTAATGCACGATCGTCCATTTGATTCGGTTGGGCATGCCCTTGACTTCGACGATCGACTCGATGACCGCGCCCTTCTCCAGCTGCTCGGGCAGCTTGGTTCGCCACACCCGGTGAATGGTCAGCCACTCCTTGTAGCGGGAGAGGTTGGAGGCGTTCTCCCAGGCCTTTTCGGGTGGCAGCGGGACGTCGATGGATCCGGAAAGTTTTGCCATGAGTTAACTCTGCTGGTTGCCTTTCTCGCCATCATCAAAGGCCTGTTTCGCCGCTTCCTGCACCTTGCTGACGGTGTCTTTGTACTTGCCCTCGGTCTTGGAGTCGACGAACTCGCCCGCCTTGTCGATCGCGGCGTCGACTTTGTCGGCGTTTTGCGCCAATAGGTCCTTGGCCTTGTCCAGCAATCCCACGGTGCGCCCTTTCCTACTGCGTCATTGCTTTTGGTGATCGGCCAGTCGCCACCACGGCTCGAGTGGTGCAGTCGCCGCGGGATCCACCCGCTGACCCGGCTTGGGCACTGCTACGTCGACGTGGGCGGCGTCGGCGGCGGCTAGCATCCGCTCGATGGGTTCAGCCCAGGGATGCGGCGCCAGCCGGAACGTGCACCAGTGGATCGGCACCAGCAGTCGGCCGTTGACGTCCAGATGCGCCTGCACGGCCTCCTCGGGATTCATATGAATATCCGGCCACGACAGGTTGTAGGCGCCGACCGGCATCAGAGTCACGTCGAATGGCCCGTGCTGGGCGCCGATTTCGGCAAAGCTCTTGGTGTAGCCGGTATCTCCGCCGAAGTACGCCCGATGCGCAGGACCAATGACCACCCACGACGCCCACAGCGTGTTGTTGCGGCTCAGAAACCGGCCGGAGAAGTGCCGGGCCGGGGTGCAGATCAGCGTGAGTTCCTCGATCTGGGTGTGCTCATTCCAGTCGAGTTCGATGATTCGCTCGTCGGGAATGCCCCACTCGCGTAAGTGCGCGCCGACGCCGAGCGGGACGACGAACGGCGCCCACTGGCTGCGGGCCAGCGCGACAATGGTGTCGATGTCGAGGTGGTCGTAATGGTCGTGGCTGATCACGATCGCGTCCAGTGCCGGCAGCGCTTCTAGCGGCGCCGGCGGCGGATGCATCCGCCTGGGGCCGACGACGTCGGAGGGCGAGCAGCGCTCACTCCACACCGGGTCGGTGAGCACGCGATAGCCGTCAATATCGAGCAGGACAGTGGAATGCCCGTACCAACAGATCTCCATGGCTACGGCGCCGCTCTCAGAGCTTGGTGGTGATTCCAGCGGGATATCTGCGCCGGGCCGCGTGGCGGTGCGCCGCCCGATGACCTCCCACAACATCAACCGCTGTTCCTCGCGGTCGATGTTGAACTGCGTCGAGGGTTCCAGGTTGACGAATACCCCGTCGCGAAAATTCGGTGAGCGTTCGGCCGCCGAACGGATTCCAGACGGTTGGGCTCCGAGCGCGGCCGGCGCACCATGCAGCGCGCGCAACACCCACCCTCCGGTCGCCAGGGTGACCGTGCCCGCTGCCATTCGCAGTGCGCCGCGCAACATCCGATCAGGCTCCTTGGAAGTTCGGTGGCCGCTTCTGCACGCGGGCCACCTGCGCTTCGATCACGTCTTGGCTGGCCCACGCCTTGTCGAAAAGATCCTTGTGCACCGGCGACGCCTCTTCGATGGAGCCATCGTCGTTCAGCACCCGCTTGGCGTGCTGCAGTGCCAGCGGCGCAAGGCCGGCGATTTCGGCGGCCCAGGCCTGAGCGTCGACCAGCGTCCCGAGCCGGTTGGCCATTCCGGTCTGCAACGCCGTCTCGGCGGTCAGCTTCTCCGCGGAGAGCAGCATGGCCCGGGCCCGACCATGACCGGCCAGCCAGGACAGTCGCCGAATGCTCCAGTTATCCAGCGCCAGGCCATATTTCGAGGTCGGAAACTGGAAGAATGCATCCGGCGCAACCACCCGCAGGTCACACTGCATCGCCAGTTGCAGACCCGCGCCAATAGCGGGCCCGTTGATCGCGCCGATCACCGGCATCGGTGCGGCGTCCATGGCTTTGTGCAGCTCGACCAGCCGGTCGGGATAGTCGGCGGCGAATGCGTCGCCGCTCAGGTCGGCGCCGGCGCAGAACACCGTCCCCTGCCCGGTCAACACGATAGCGCGCACATTCTCACCCGCGGCCTTTTCCACGGACTCCCGCAGCTCCTCGACGAGCTGGGAGTTCAGCGCATTGCGACGTTCCGGACGCTGCAATTCAATGGTCAAGACGTCTTCGACACGGGTGACACCGATCATGGCGCCCAGCCTAGTGAGCCTCGTCGCCGACTCCGAATCGACGGTACCCAGCCCATTCAATTTGCTCAAAAGACCTGACAGGATGCTTCAGCGTGACACGCCATCCGCCTGGGTGACTGGAAGGCGCTCTACCTTCCCCCGCCGTACGGCTCGGGTGACTGGCAACTCTACGATCTCTCCGCCGACCCGGGCGAGATCGATGACCTGGCCGCGTCACGGCCCGACAAGCTTGCCGAGCTTCTCCCGCTGTGGGATCGCTATGTCGACGAAACCGGCGTAATCCTGGATCCTGGTTCGCTTTTCGACGTCGACCCGCAGACCTCGCCTGATAGGTAGCCTCGGCCCTGTGACCCGGATCGGGACCGATGAACTGCGTGACGCGGTGCTCGACGAGGGTTCTTTCATCAGCTGGGACACCGCGCCGCTGGCGGTGCCGACGAACGAGTCGTACGCCCGCGAGCTTGCCGCCGCCCGAGCCGCCACCGGCCGCGACGAGTCCGTGCTGACCGGCGAGGGCCGGGTGTTCGGGCGGCGGGTGGCGCTGGTGGTCTGCGAGTTCGAGTTCCTCGGCGGCTCAATCGGCGTTGCTGCGGCCGAACGCATCACTGTCGCCGTGCAACGCGCCACCGCCGAGCGGCTGCCGCTGCTGGCGTCGCCGAGTTCCGGCGGCACCCGGATGCAGGAGGGCACGGTCGCGTTTCTGCAAATGGTCAAGATCGCCGCTGCCGTCACCCTGCACAAACAGGCACACCTGCCCTACCTGGTGTACCTGCGCCACCCGACCACCGGCGGTGTGTTCGCGTCATGGGGTTCGCTGGGCCACGTCACGATCGCCCAGCCGGGCGCCATGGTCGGCTTCCTGGGGCCGCGGGTGTACGAGCAGCTCTACTCCGAACCGTTCCCGTCGGGCGTCCAGACCGCCGAGAACCTGCAGCGGCATGGCGTGATCGACGCCGTCGTGCCGCTCGTGCAGCTGCGCGGCACGCTCGATCGCGCGCTGAGGGTCGTCGCCGACGATGCGGCCGCGCCGCCGCCCGCTGCACCGCCCGAGCCGCTGCCGGATGTCCCGGCCTGGGACTCGGTCGTGGCGTCGCGGCGCCCGGACCGCCCCGGGGTGAAGCATCTGTTGCGGTACGGCTGCACCGAGCAGGTGCTGCTGTCCGGCACCGGTGAAGGCGAAGCGGCGACGACCACGTTGCTGGCGCTGGCCCGATTCGCCGGTCAGCCCGCGGTGGTCCTCGGTCAGCAGCACGTCGTCGGGGGGACGGTGGGGCCCGTTGCGCTGCGGGAGGCCCGTCGCGGCATGACGCTGGCAGCCGGGCTGCGGCTACCGCTGGTGCTCGTCATCGACACCGCCGGGCCGGCACTGTCCGCAGCCGCCGAAGAGGGTGGGCTGGCTGGGGAGATCGCCCGCTGCCTGGCCGAACTGGTCACCCTGGATACCCCGACGGTGTCGGTGCTGCTCGGTCAGGGCAGCGGCGGCCCGGCACTGGCGATGGTGCCGGCCGACCGGGTGCTGGCCGCACTGCACGGCTGGCTGGCGCCGCTGCCGCCCGAGGGCGCCAGTGCCATCGTGTTCCGCGACACCGCGCACGCCGCCGAACTATCGGCCGCGCAAGGTATCCGATCAGTCGATTTGCTGGCTTCGGGCATCGTCGACCTCGTCGTCTCCGAGCATCCCGACGCGGCGGACGAGCCAGCAGAGTTCTGCACGCGGATGGCGGTGGCGATCGCCGCCGAGCTGTACGCGCTACGCGGGATCCCCGATCCCGAACGCATGACGGCCCGGTTGCGGCGCTATCGCGACATCGGGTTGGCCTAGTTATCCGCCAGCCCGAGGTAACGCTGGATCGTCGGCCCGACCCAGTCGACGATCTCGGCGCGGGTCATCTTGACCACCGGCGGCAATCGCAGGACGAAGCGGCACCACGCCAGCCCCAAGATCTGGGTGGCGATTAGCCCCGACCGCCAATGCGCCTCTACGGCCGGAACCAGCGTGGCGACCACCGGCTCTAACTGCGTGGCAAAGATGTGCTGCATACGCTGCGCGGCGTCGGCGTTGGTGGCGCTGGACCTCAACAAGATCACCAGCGCTTCACCATCCTCAGGGCCCTCCCAGCGTTCCAGAAAGTGGCTGATCAGCGACCGGCCGAGCTCGGTGCGGTCCAGTTCAGTGAAGTCGGGAAATTTCAGGTCGAACTCCGCCGCGGCGGCGAACAGCTTGTCCTTGCTGCCGAAATACCGCATCACCATCGACGGATCTATCCCGGCGTCGGCGGCAATGCCGCGGATGGTGGCGGCCTGGAAACCGTTGGCACCAAATCGCTCACGGGCCGCGGCCAAGATAGCGGCCTTCGTCTCGTGTGACGTTCTTCTCATGCCAACGATTGTAGGCCAACAAGTGTTGACACAGCTTGCCGGCAAGCGCATTATTGGCAATGCCAACAAGTGTTGACTTACTGAATGGAGGATCACCATGAAGGACACCGACGTCCTCGTCGTGGGAGCCGGCCCGACCGGGCTCACGCTGGCCGCCTCGCTGCTCAGCCGGGATGTCGACGTGATCGTCGTCGACCGCCTGACCGCAGGAGCCAACACTTCGCGCGCGGTCGCGGTCAATGCCCGCACCCTCGAGGCGCTGGACGGCATCGACGTATCGCGACGCATGGTCAAGGCCGGGCTCATCGCCCCCAGGTTCACCATGCGTCAGGGGGCGCGCACCTTGGTACCGATCGATTTTTCGGTGCTGCCCACCAAGTACCCCTACACGCTGATGATTTCCCAGGCCGCCACCGAGGCGTTGCTCGTCGAGCGGCTGGCCGAACTCGGCGGCGAAGTGGTTCGGCCCCGTGCGCTGACCCGGCTGTCGCAGGACCGTGACCGCGTGACGGCAACTTTCGACGATGGTGACGACATCCGGGCGCGCTTTGTGGTGGGCTGCGACGGCGTGCATAGCACCGTGCGCGAGCAGGCCGGGGTCGGCTTCGCCGGCGGCGAGTACGCCGAATCGTTCGCACTCGCCGACGTCCGGCTGTCGGGGGAGGCACCGGACGACGAAGTGATCCTGTTCTATGCGATGACCGGCCTGAATGTGCTTGCGCCGCTGCCCGGCGGGATTCATCGCGTCGTCGCGCCGAGCGCTCACGCACCGGAGCAGCCGTCGGTGGAGTTCGTTCAGGGCATCCTGGACACCCGTGGCTTCGGTCCGGGGCGCAGCGTTGTCACCGAATTGATCTGGGGATCCCGATTTCATATTCACCACCGGGTTGCCGATACCTATCGGGCAGGACGGCTGCTGCTGGCCGGCGACGCCGCCCACGTGCACAGCCCCGCGGGCGGCCAAGGCATGAACCTGGGCATCCAGGACGCCGTCGCCCTCGCCGACGCCCTACACGACGGATCGGATGCCGCGCTTGACGCCTACAGCGCCAGCCGCCGGCCAATTGCCCAGCAAGTGCTGGCCATGACGGATCGGTTGACTCGACTAGCGACCTTGCCCAGGGCCGCGCGCCCGGCGCGCAACGGGTTGATGAGACTGGCCGCACAGGTTCCTGCGGTGCGTAACCGACTGGCCTGGCGGCTATCGGGTCTGGTGTACCGCTGAATCCCACGCCTCGACAGCCCAGCGGTGCGCCCAGGCCTGCAGCGGCTCAAGAGCGGTCATAAGCGAATAGCCATGTGCCGTAAGGAAATAACCCGCGTCCCCGTGATCTACGATGCGCAACTGCCTGAGCTCTTTCAACCTGGTGTTGAGCGAGCCGGGGTTGGTGTCGCAGGCCGTTTGCAGCGCCCGAAAAGTCAGCGGCCCGTCGCGCAGCTCCCAGAGCAGGCGCAGCGCCCCCCGGCGACCGAGCGCGTCGAGCGCCACCATGATGGGCCGCCCTGAGCGGGACCCGCGGGCCGACGAACCGATCCGTGGCGAATTCATGCTTTACATTTTGTAGCACAATGGCTACTTTCGTCACCATGCCACGCTATAAAACTAATAGCGCTCGGATTGCACCGGCCGCCCAACCGTTGCCCGACGAGATCCAGCGCGCCATCGATGCGATCATGCACGGTCGCCCGCCGCTGGTGTTGTTCACCACGCTGGCGCGCGATCGCCGGCTGTTCTTCAAGTTCTTCAGCTCCGGTCTGCTTGACCGAGGGCATCTGACGATCCGGCAGCGCGAGATCGTCATCGACCGGGTGACAGCCTCTTGCGGCGCAGAGTACGAGTGGGGTGTGCACGTCAGCGTCTTCGCCGCCAAAGCCGGTCTGACAGAAGCACAAATCACGTCTTTGACGCTCGGCGGACCCGACGACACCTGTTGGACTCACACCGATCGGCTATTGATCCGGTTGTGCGACAGCCTGCACGACGACAGCTCAGTCGACGACGCGCTCTGGGCGGAGCTGACTAGGAATCACTGCGACGAGGCACTGCTGGAACTGCTCATGCTCGCGGGCACCTACCGCACCGTCAGTTACCTGGTCAACGCGCTTCGCTTACCGCTGGAGCCCGGCGCCGCTCGATTCCCGCCATCGCACACCAATTGACACGGCTGCGCCCCAGCGGGTGTTCCCACAGCTAAGGGCCCCAATCAGGCATCATGGGCGGCATGGACACTGGCGTGACCTCACCCCGGGTTTTGGTTGTCGACGACGACTCCGACGTGCTTGCCTCGTTGGAGCGCGGATTGCGGTTGTCCGGCTTCGAGGTGTCGACCGCCGTAGACGGCGCCGAGGCGTTGCGGAGTGCCACCGAGACCAGGCCGGATGCGATCGTGCTCGACATCAACATGCCGGTGCTGGACGGCGTCAGCGTGGTCACCGCGCTACGCGCCATGGACAACGACGTCCCGGTGTGTGTGTTGTCCGCGCGCAGCTCGGTCGACGACCGGGTGGCCGGTCTGGAGGCCGGCGCCGACGACTACCTGGTCAAACCGTTCGTGCTGGCCGAGTTGGTGGCGCGGGTACGCGCGCTGCTACGCCGCCGCGGGTCGACAGCGACCTCGTCCTCGGAAACCATCACCGTCGGCCCACTGGAAGTGGACATCCCGGGCCGGCGGGCGCGGGTCAACGGGGTCGACGTCGACTTGACCAAGCGTGAGTTCGACCTGCTGGCAGTGCTGGCCGAACACAAAACCGCGGTGCTCTCCCGTGCACAATTGTTGGAGCTGGTGTGGGGATATGATTTCGCCGCCGACACCAACGTCGTCGATGTGTTCATCGGATACCTGCGCCGCAAACTGGAAGCCGGCGGTGGTCCACGGCTGCTGCACACCGTCCGCGGAGTGGGCTTCGTGCTTCGCATGCAGTAAACGGGATTGAGCATGAACTTCATGAACTTCTTGTCGCGGATTTTCACCCGCACGCCGTCGCTGCGTGCCCGGGTGGTGGTGGCGACCGCCATCGGCGCCGCGATTCCGGTGTTGATCGTCGGCGTCGTGGTCTGGGTGGGCATCACCAACGACCGCAAGGAAAGGCTGGACCGCCGGCTGGACGAGGCGGCTGGTTTTGCAATCCCGTTCTTGCCCCGCGGCCTCGGCGTCATCCCGAAATCCCCGAGTGACCAGGATGCGATCATCACCGTGCGCCATGCCGGTGAGGTGGAGTCGTCCAACTCGAAGGTCACGTTGCCAAAATTGCCGGCCGGCTACGCCGACACCTACGTCGACGGCGTGCGCTACCGGGTACGCACCGTCGACATCCCGCCACCGCACCCGATGTGGGTGGCGGTCGGCGCCACCTACGACGCCACCATCGCCGACACCAATAACTTGCACCGCCGGGTGATCTTGATCTGTAGCTTCTCGATCGCCGCTGCCGCGGTGTTTGCCTGGCTGCTGGCCACGTTCGCGGTGCGTCCGTTCAAGCGGCTGGCCCAACAAACCCGGGCGATCGACGCCGGCGACGAAAGACCGCAGGTCCAAGTGCGGGGCGCCAGCGAGGCCGTGGAGATCGCCGAGGCCATGCGGGGCATGCTGCAACGAATCTGGAACGAGCAGAACCGGACCAAAGAGGCGCTCGCCTCGGCTCGGGACTTCGCGGCGGTCTCCTCACATGAACTGCGCACGCCGCTGACCGCGATGCGTACCAACCTCGAGGTACTGGCCACCCTTGACCTTGCGGACGAGCAGCGCAAAGAAGTGCTCAGCGACGTGATCCGGACCCAATCCCGCATAGAGGCCACGTTGTCCGCGCTGGAGCGGCTGGCCCAGGGCGAGTTGTCGACGTCGGAGGACCACGTTCCGGTCGACATCACCGAACTGCTCGATCGCGCGGCGCACGACGCCATGCGGATCTACCCCGACCTCGACGTGTCGCTGGTGCCGTCGCCGACCTGCATCATCGTCGGCCTGCCCGCCGGTCTGCGTCTCGCCGTCGACAACGCCATCGCGAATGCCGTCAAACACGGCGGTGCCACCCGCGTTCAGCTGTCCGCGGTGAGTTCGCGAGCCGGGGTGGAAATCGCCGTCGACGACAACGGCAGTGGAGTACCCGAGGAAGAGCGCCAGGTGGTATTCGAACGCTTCTCCCGCGGATCGACCGCGTCGCATTCGGGCTCCGGGCTGGGCCTGGCGTTGGTGGCCCAACAGGCGCAGCTGCACGGAGGCACAGCGTCGCTGGAAAACAGCCCGCTGGGCGGAGTGCGTCTGTTGCTGCAGTTGCCTGGCCCGAGCTGACTTAGTCCTCTTTGCCGTTCCCCGAAGAGCTCACCGGCACTTCGCGTTTGACCCGTCGAATCGTCAGCGCGAACGTCAGCAACAGCCCAAGCAGGAAGGCCAATCCGACCAGCCAGTAGTTCACGTGGCCCATCACTGCGCTCCGATCTCACGCGAGCCGGGCATCTCCGCCAGGGCTTGCTGTTCATTGTCATTCTTGATCACTATGCCGGCGAGTACCAAGGCAACCGCCGAGCCGACGGCGAACGCAACCAGATACCACAACCATTGGATGACGAAGTCCATGCCCGATTCTCCTTAGCTGGCTTACTTGACCAGGATCTCGACGCGGCGATTCTTGGCTTGACCGTCGGGGGTGTCGTTGTCAGCGACCGGGTCGGCAGAACCGAAACCTTTCGCTGTCAGGTGATCACGCGTGACACCTCGTGCAATCAGATAATCGGCGACAGCATCCGCGCGATTGGAACTCATCGAAACATTGGTGGCGTCGCTACCGATGTTGTCCGTGTAGCCATTGATGGCCACCTTTACGCCCGGGCATGCTTTTAGCTTGTCGGCCACCTGATTCAGGGTCTGTTCGTCGGCCTCCGTCAAGGTGGTCCCGCCACTGGGGAAGGTGATCGGACCCAAAGCTGTGATGTCTGATCGCAGGTGGGCGCAGGCGTTGCCGCCGCTAGTAGGAGCGGGGGCCGGTGTGACTGGACCGTTTATACTCATCGTGTCGACGATGTTCAAATTGGGCCAAGCCGCGTTAGCGGCCTGCTCGATCGCCTCTTGCTGAGCTCCCGATCCTGCGGTTCCGCTCAAAGTGACGGTGTCACCCTTGACGGCGAGGCCGAAATCGGAAACGGAAGCCGCCGCCTTGAAAATCGGTGCCGCGTGGGAGAAATCGAGTGAGGTGACGTCCGGGTTGACGCGTAGGTTGTCGATGATATTGACATTCGGCCCGAACGACGCGTTCAGCGCGTCCAGCAGTGAGGCCTTGGCCTCGGCGCTGGGAAAGTCTCCAGAGAGCTTGATGTCATTGCCGCTGCGAATGATTGACACGGGTGTCAGCGACACCGCTGGAATAGTCGGCGTCTTCGGCGCGCCGCCAGGCGGCGTGGGTGCGTTCAGCGTCGGCCACGCCCCGGTCGGCCCGGTGACCTGCGAACGGGACCGGTCCAGTGTTCCGTAGCCGATTACCGCCAGCAGCAAGGGGATAACGATTAAGCTGATCAGCCACGGCAGTCCCGGAAACCGGCGATAGAACTTCGAGGTTGGCCGCCACTCGGTGGTTTCGGGTGCTTCGTCGGAACCCCCCATGGGTCCTCCTGGTTATCGAGTGTTGAGCAGGTCGATCACGAAGATCAGTGTCTTGCCGGATAGCTGATGCCCTGAGCCGGCCGGCCCGTAAGCCTGCGTAGGTGGGATGACGAGCTGACGCCGACCGCCGACCCGCATCCCGGGAATACCGTCCTGCCATCCCTGAATCAGCCCGCGCAGTGGGAATTCGATCGGCTGACCAAACCCTTCTGCGGGACCCCACGAGCTGTCGAATTCTTCGCCGGTCTCATAGTCGACGCCGACGTAGTGGACCTCGACGGTGCCACCCGACACGGCTTCGGGTCCGTCGCCGACAACCAGGTCTTCGACGACGAGCTGGGCGGGTGCTGGACCGCTCGGAAATTCGATCTCTGGTTTGGTTGGCACGGTTGAGACCATAGTCCGGCACACTTGACTCGTGGAAGAGGACCGAAACCCGACCGACAGTACCGACAGCGACGCGCTGTCGCGTATCCACGACCTGGTCGCCGAGGAGAAGACACTTCGGGAACAGATACAGCACGGCCAAATCAGCGCGTCGGAGGAACACGAGCGGCTGCGCCGGGTCGAAATCGAACTCGATCAGTGCTGGGACCTGCTGCGGCAGCGTCGCGCGCTGCGCGAAACCGGTGGCGATCCCGGCGGGGCGGCCGTGCGCCCGCCCGACCAAGTAGAAGGCTACCTGGGCTGACCTATGGCTGGCGACCCGCATCACGTGGACGTAGTGATCGTGGGTGGCGGGCACAACGGTCTGGTCGCGGCGGCTTATCTGGCTCAGTCCGGCTTGCGGGTACGGCTGCTCGAGCGGCTGCAACAGGTAGGTGGCGCCGCAGTGTCCTCGCAGGTCTTCAGTGGTGTCGACGCCCGGCTGTCGCAATATGCGTACCTGCTGAGCCTGCTGCCGGCGCGCATCCTCGACGATCTGCGCGCGCCGGTGCAGTTAGCCCGACGGCCGTATTCGTCGTACACCCCTGATCCGGCCACCGCGGGACACAGCGGCTTGCTGGTCGGTCCGCACTCCACGTTCGGCGCTATCGGCGCACGCGGTGACGAACAAGCCTTCGCCGCGTTCTACCGGCGCTGCCAACTGGTGACGCGGCCGCTATGGCCGACGCTGTTGGAGCCGTTGCGCACTCGCGGGCAGGCCCGACGGCTGGTTGTCGACGGCGGCGATCCCGCGGCTGCCACGGCCTGGCGGGCCATGATCGAGCAACCGATCGGCAACGCGATCGTCGACGCGATCAGTAACGACCTGGTGCGGGGTGTGGTCGCGACCGACGCGCTGATCGGGACCTTCGCCCGGCTCAGCGAGCCGTCGCTACAGCAGAACGTGTGTTTCCTGTATCACCTCCTCGGCGGCGGTAACGGGGAATGGCATGTCCCGGTCGGGGGCATGGGTTCGGTGAGCACGGCGCTGGCCGCCGCGGCTATGCGCAGTGGTGCCGAAATCATCACCGAGGCAGAGGTTTACGCGGTGGACCCCAGCGGCGACGTGCGCTACCGGCACTGCGACGACGAGCGCGTGGTGCGCGGCCGATTCGTGTTGGCCGGCGTCACGCCGGCGGTCCTGGCCGGCCTGCTGGGCGAGCCGGCGCCGGCATCGGCTCAAGGCGCTCAGGTGAAGGTGAACATGTTGCTGCAGCGGCTGCCGCGGTTGCACGACGACAACGTCACGCCTCAGCAGGCGTTCGGCGGGACGTTGCATGTCAACGAGACCTGGACACAGCTGGACACGGCGTATGCGCGAGCAGCCGACGGGACGCTACCGGATCCGCTGCCGTGCGAGATCTATTGCCATTCGCTGGCCGATCAGAGCATCTTGTCCCCCGCCCTGCGGGAATCGGGTGTGCAGACACTGACGTTGTTCGGCCTGCACACACCCCATTCGTTGTGCAGCGACGGCGACCCCGACCTGATCCGCGAACGGCTCACCGCGGCCGCGTTCGAGTCACTGAATTCCGTTTTGGCCGAACCTATTCAGGATGTTCTGCTATACGATGTCAACGGCCTGCCGTGTGTCGAGACTAAGACCACCCTGGACCTCCAGCACGTGCTGGGGATGACCGCGGGCAACATTTTCCACGGCGCACTGTATTGGCCGTTCGCCGACGACGACGACCCGCTGGACACTCCGGCACGGCAGTGGGGTGTGGCCACTGACCACCAGCGAATTCTGTTATGCGGCGCGGGCGCCCGGCGCGGCGGAGCGGTGTCGGGTATCGCCGGGCACAACGCGGCGATGGCGGTGCTGGCTCTTCGCTGAGCAGACGCAAAATCGCACAAATACCGCCCCGCGCATGTGACTTTGCGTCTGGTGGCGATGAATTAGCGCGAGTCGATGGTGGTGTAGTTGCGCTCGGTGTAGCCGGTGTAGATCTGGCGCGGACGGCCGATCTTGCTGTCACCCTCGTCGTGCATCTCCCGCCAGTGGGCGATCCAGCCGGGCAACCGGCCGAGCGCAAACAGCACGGTGAACATCCGGGTCGGGAAACCGAGCGCCCGGTAGATCAGCCCGGTGTAGAAGTCCACGTTCGGGTAGAGCTTGCGTTCGATGAAGTAGTCGTCGGTCAGCGCTGCCTCTTCGAGCTCCTTGGCGATGCTCAGCAGGTCGTCGTCGCCGCCCAGCTTGCCCAGGATCTTGTCGGCCTGTTCTTTGACGATCCGGGCCCGCGGGTCGTAGTTCTTGTAGACGCGGTGACCGAAGCCCATCAGCTTCACGCCTTCTTCGCGGTTCTTCACCTTGCGGACAAACTCGCTGACGTCGTCTTCGCTCTTGCGGATCTTCTCGAGCATTTCCAGCACGGCCTGGTTGGCGCCGCCGTGCAGCGGGCCCCACAACGCATTGATGCCGCCGGAGATCGAGGTGAACAGGTTGGCTTGCGACGACCCCACCAGTCGCACCGTCGATGTCGAACAGTTCTGCTCGTGGTCGGCGTGCAGGATGAGCAACATGTCCAGCGCCCGCACGATCTCCGAGTCGACGTCGTAGGGTTCGGCCGGCAGCCCAAAGGTCATCCGCAAGAAGTTCTCCACCAGCGTCAAGGAGTTGTCCGGGTAGAGGAACGGTTGGCCTATCGACTTCTTGAAGGCGTAGGCGGCGAGGGTAGGCAGCTTGGCCAGCAGCCGAATCGTCGACAGCTCGACCTGCTCGGCGTCGGCGGGATCCAGCGAATCCGGGTAGTAGGCCGAGAGCGCGTTGACGGCGCTGGACACCACCGGCATCGGGTGGGCGTTGCGGGGAAAACCGTCGAAGAATCGCTTGAGGTCCTCATGCAGCATCGTGTGCAGCTGGATCTGCCGGGTGAACTTGGCCAGCTGTTCCTTAGTCGGCAGCTCGCCGTAGATCAGCAGATAGCTGACTTCGATGAACGTGGACTTCTCGGCGAGTTGCTCGATCGGAATGCCGCGGTAGCGCAGAATACCGGCATCACCGTCGATATACGTGATGGAGCTTTTGCACGAGGCTGTGTTGACGAAGCCGTTGTCGAAGGTCGTGTACCCGCTTTTGGCCAGCAACGAGCCCAGCGCAATGCCGTCGGCTCCCTCGCTGGCCGGGACGATATCCAAGTCCAACTCACCACCCGGGTACTTCAGAGTGGCGGTGTCGTCGGTTGCGGCCACAGGAACCCCTTTGCGTTCATCGGTTGATGCTGGCCCTATACGGTTGCGTACTGCTGAAGGTAGTCGTTATCGCGACAGCGTGCCTGCGCGGGGTCGGGTCGCGGACAACACGGCTTTACTGGATCTTGACCGCGCGTTGAATACCCACACGCACGATCAGGGACGTGACTACGCTTCAAGCCGTGGAGCTGGGGGTTTTGGGACCTCTTCAGGTCCGTCAAGACGGGGCGGCCGTCGTTGTCCCCGGCGCCAAACCTCGCGTCATTCTCACGATGCTCGGGCTGCACGAGGGTTCCGTTGTCTCGGCCGACACGCTTGTCGAATTGCTCTGGGGTGAGGATCCGCCGCGCACCGCCGGCAAAGCCTTGCAGACCCACATTTCCTCGCTGCGTCGCAGCTTGGGCGACGGCTTTGTTTTGACTCAGGGAGCGGGTTGGATCCTGGCCGCGAGCGACGTTGACGCCTCGCGCTATAAAGCGGCTGCCCGGTCGGGACGCGATGCCGTCGCCGTCGGCGACGTCAGCCACGCGTTGGGCAGCTTCGAGGAAGCGCTTACCCTCTGGCGCGGTATGCCCGAACTGCCGGATAGCAGACGGGGGACATCCGAAAAGACACGGTGGATGGAGGGCCACGCCGCGCTCGTGGAAGATCGGGCCGACGCGCTCCTGGCCACCGGTCGTGCGGCAGAAGTCGTCGGCGACCTCGAGGCGGCAGTGGCCGACGCGCCGCTGCGCGAGAGGCGTTGGGGGCAATTGATGCTCGCCCTGTACCGCGCCGGCAGGCAGGGTGAAGCCCTCAGCGCTTACCGACGCGCACGGTCGCTGCTGGCAGACGAGTTGGGGGTGGACCCCGGGCCGGAGCTTCGGCGGCTTGAGGCCGCTATCGTCGCGCAAGACGCTGCGCTGGAAACCCCGGTGCTACAACAGGTTTCAGCCGTTACTCGGGCAGTCACCTTCCTGCTGACCGATATCGAGGGCTCGACCGCAGCCTGGGAGGCGGACGCCGACGCCATGGGGTTAGCGCTGGCACGCCACGACGAGCTCGTCGAACAGGTCGTGACATCACGCGGAGGACGGCTGATCAAGACGCGTGGCGAGGGAGATGCCACGTTTTCGGTCTTCGATCGACCGTCGGGGGCCGCCGCCGCGGCCATCGAACTGCAAGACGCTATTGCTCACGAGCCGTGGGCGTTGCGGCAACCGATGCGTATCCGCGTGGCACTGCACACCGGGGAGGTCGAGCTTCGCGACGGCGACTACTTCGGTCGGGCAGTCAACCGGGCTGCGCGGTTGCGCTCGGTGGCCGAGGGAGGCCAGATCCTCTGCTCGGGCGCGACCGCCGAGCTCGTCATCGACTCACTGTCCGACGACGTTGTGCTCACCGACTTGGGAATGCGCCAGCTGAAGAACCTCGCGCGCCCAGAGCACGTTTTCGAGCTCCGCCTGGAATCGGCTGACGAGCGTCGTGAGGACGTCATACCGGACGAGCCGATAAAGCGCCCGAGCCTGCCTACCGTGCTCGCAGGCCCCGGGCCGTTCGTCGGGCGCGGACGCGAACGCGGGCAGCTGTTTTCCGCATGGCAGACCACGCTCGCCGGCGGCACGAACGCAGCGCTGATCGCGGGCGAACCGGGTGTGGGCAAGACGCGGCTGGCCGGCGAATGGTCTCGGCAGGCCTACGACCAAGGGGCACTCGTGATCTACGGACGTTGCGACGAAGACCTCGGTGCGCCGTACCAGCCGTTCGCGGAAGCCCTGCGTTCACTGGTGCCGTGCCTCAGTGCCAATAGGCTTCGCGGGCTGCGCGGCGTGGAAGCTCTACTCGCGCTGGTTCCCGGGCTGACCGATGTGCTGCCCGATCTAGCCGCACCGACCCGCGCCGACCCGGATACCGAACGCTTTGCACTGTTCGATGCCGTCGTCGCGCTGTTGGGACTTGCTTCGGCGGGCGCGCCGGTCGTCCTGATTCTCGATGACTTGCACTGGGCAGCCAAACCCACGCTGTTGTTACTGCGACATCTGCTGCGCTTCGGCGAGCATGCTCGCGTGCAGATTGTCGGCACCTACCGCAGCACCGACCTCGACCGCTCCCACCCGCTGGCGGCGATGCTTGCCGACCTGCACCGCAGTGCAGTTTCTGGCACCGCCAATCGGATTCAGCTCAGCGGCTTGGACGAGAACGACGTGAGCACGTACGTCGCCGAAGCCGGCTACGACGACGAAGAGCTGGCCCGGGCATTGGCGTCGGTCACCGGCGGCAACCCGTTCTTCCTCATCGAGGCATTGCGCCATGTGGATGAAAGCGGCGGCCACTGGGATCCGAGCACCCTGCCGCAAGGGGTTCGCGAAGCGGTGAGCCGCCGACTTTCGCGGCTGACGCCCGAGACCAACAAAGCCCTCGGGGCAGCAGCGGTCGTCGGCAGCCGGTTTGCCATCGAACTGGTCGAACGCGTGGTTGGTGACGATCTCGTCGACGCGTTCGACGAAGCTTGCAAGGCCGGCATCGTCATCGAAGAGCACGGCGGCAACTACCGGTTCAACCACGCCCTCGTCCGACAGTCGCTGCTCGCCGAGCTGGCGTCGGTGCGGCGCATGCGGCTGCACCAGCGCATCGCCGCCACGCTGGAGACTCAGCCCGGCGCCGATGACGAGCTGCTGGCTGAACTGGCTTACCACTACTTCGAATGCGCCTGGGCGGGTAATGCGGCCAAGGCCGTTGACTATTGCCGGCGCGCGGCGGACCAGGCGATGGCTCGCCTCGGTTACGAAGGCGCCGCCGACCTTTACGACCGGGCCCTGCACGCGCTGGAGGAGATTGACGACGAGCTGTCGGACCGCAACGAGCAAGTTGCCGCGTTACTGGTCGCGCGCTGCGAGGCTCTGCTGGCCGCAGGTGATGTGGCTACGGCGGCACGTGCGGTCGCGCAATTGCAAGACGCGACAGCCGATTCAGCCCGACTAGCGGCATGGGCGACGTGCTTCGACGGCGAACTCTCGATGCTCGTTCGTCCCGAGGACCTGGACGAAACCGAAGCCGCGCTGCGCATAGCCGCAGACAAGTTGGCCGAACTCGACGACGCAGCCGGCGAAGCAAAGGCGCATACCGTGCGTGCCGCGTGCCTCGCCCGCCTCGGGAGAATCGGCGACTGCGAAATCGCCCTGGACGACGCTCTCACCGCTGCGCGGCGCGCCGGTGAGTACCGCCGAGTGAACGCGGTTCTGGCGGGTGCGCCGCTGGCGGCGCTGTGGGGACCCAACCCGGTCCCGCGCGCGGGCGGGCGGTGTCTCGACGTGGTGCGGCTGCTCCGGATCACGACCGACTCGCCAGCGGTCGAAGCGACGTCGACGCGGTGCCAGGCGGTGTTGGAGGCTTTCCGTGGCCGCGCCGAGGCGGCCCGACGGATGATCGACTCGGCGCGACGCACGGTGACCGAGCTCGGTCTGCGCCATGCTCTGCTCGAAGTTGAGCAGTTCGCCGGCATCGTCGAGCTGGTCATCGACGATTCTGGCGCGGCCGAATCGCGTCTGCGTCAGGCTTACAATGGTTTTCGTCGGATGGGTCTTGATGCCGACACCGCCGAGACCGCCGCGCTGCTGGGCCGCGCCTGCGTCGCGCTTGACCGAGATGCCGAGGCCGATGAATTATGCACGGAGAGTGAGCGTCTCGCTGGCCACGCGCTGAAACCGTCGATCGCGTGGCGCACGCTTCGGGCAACGCTGTTGTCGCGCCAAGGTGATCACGACGAGGCCCGGCGGGTTGCCGAAGCTGCCGTGGCCCTGGCCGAGCGGACGGACGCGCTAGTCGATCACGGCGACGCATGCCTAGCGCTTGCAACGGTTTTCGGCAGCGCTGGCGACGTCGGCGGGTTAAGAGCCGCCGCCGAGCGAGCAGTCGATCTATACGAGCGCAAAGGCGCTGCAGCACTTGCCGAGAAAGCGCGCGGCATTCTCGGTGAGCGCGACCAACCGATTGTTCCGACTCCACCCGAAGCGCCCGTCATCGAGACTCACACCGCGGCCGTCCAAACGAGCGAACGCGTGATGGCCGCTGTAAATCGCGAGGACTGGGACGAATTCGAGCGGCTGTTCGCACCCGAGGGCTCTGTCGAGAGTCGGCGGAAGCTCGTCGGCTTCAAGAAGGGCGACTTCCGCGCGGCCGAGGTGATACATCAGACGAGGCGCGATCTCGAGACAGGGACCATGCGGTTGAGCCACATCGTTATTGCCGTGCGAGGCGAGCGCCTGGCTCTCGCTCGAGCGACGTTGGGCACTGCCGACGTGAGCCCCGGGGCACCGCAGGACGAATTTCTCCAGTTATACGGCGTCGACATGGAGGGTCGAATCAGCTTCCAGGTGTGGTTCGACGTCAATGACATGGACGCCGCGCTCGCCGAACTCGACGCCACGCATGCGCGGTTCGAGGAAGAGGCACACCGTCAGACGCGGAAGCTCGAAAACGCGGCAAGCCGGATGTACGAACGCATGCAAGCGTGCTTCAGGACCCGCGACTGGGCCGCTTTGGGGGACACACTGGTTGACGACTTTCACAACGAAGATCGCCGCCGAGTGGTGAATGCGGGCGTCCAACGGGGCCGAAACGGCGCGATCGAAACGATGCGGTGGGCTGCCGACCTCGGGATCACGCACGCGACGTCAAACGTCATTGCCACCCGTGGAGAGCACCTACTCCTCGCTCATGCGCGATTCTCGCAGGGTGACGAGAAACCCGAGACATTCCACGCCGATACCCTCCAGATAGCTGAGGTCGACGCCGACGAGCACATCGCGGCGATCATCATGTTCGACCCCGACGACTTCGGTGCAGCCATCGCTGAGCTCGACGCCCGCTACCTCGCCGGCGAAGCGGCCGCCCACGCCCGTACATGGTCGGTCATTTCAGGGAGCTATGCGGCTATCAACCGACACGAGCGGCCAGCGACCTCATCGGACTGGATCAACGTCGAGCACCGACGAGAAGTCGCGATGGGGCCCGATGACCTGTTCGCATACATCGGCGCCGGGACGGACCGGAACCAAGATAACAATACATGTGTCGAGACTGTGCATCGACTGGAAGACGTTGGCGCAGTTGTCACTTACGCGGCCCACGAGACCTCGCAGGAAGGCTTTGCCGCCGAGTGGCGGGGCGTCGCCTTGATTACAGTCAAAGCTGGCCTCATCAACCGAAGCGAAATCTTCGACGAGGCAGACCTCGACGCCGCGATCACGAGGTTCGGCCAGCTAAGCCGGCCGGCACCGCATCTGGAAAACGCAGCAAGCCAGGTGTACGGCCATTTGAACACTTACTTCGCGGCCCGCGATTGGGCCGCGATAACCGAGCTCCTAGCCGACGACGTTTCCACCGACGATCGTCGTCGCGTCGTGAATTCCGGCCTCCGGAGGGGCCGGGATGCCGTGATCGCCGAAATCTCGGCATTCGCTGCGATCGGGGTCACGACCTTCACAACGGACTTCATTGCGACCCGCGGCGATCGCCTCGTCCTCGTTCATTCCCGAACCTCGAGTCGCGACGGGCGGCCCGAGGCGTTCCACAACGAAGTCCTTCACATCGTCGAGCTCGACGCCTGCGACCGAATCGCGACGGTCCTTGCGTTCGACCTCGACGACTTCGACTCCGCCATCGTCGAACTCGACGACCGCTACCTGGCCGGCGAAGCGGCCGCGCACGCGCACACGTGGTCTCTGATAACCACGGCTTACGCCGCGCTCAACAATCTCGAGCATCCGGCGACAACGCCGGATTGGGTCAACGTCGACCACCGCCACGGACCCGCTTTCGCACGCGGCGACATGACGGCATACATCGGTGCCGTGTTAGACGGGACGCCGGACCTCAGCAACTACATCGAGGCTGTGCATCGGCTCAGCAATCTCGGAGCAGTTGTCACCCACGCGGCCCAAGGCACCTCGCAAGAAGGCTTCGACGCAGAATGGCGAGTTATCGACGTTCTGACCTTCGAAGGCGATCTGATCAGCCGATTAGAGCTTTTCGACGAGGCAGACATCGATGCCGCGCTCGCGAGGTTCGATGAGCTCAGCCGGCCGGCACCACGGCTACAGAACGCTGCAAGCCGAGTGTACAACCGCCTGAACACGTACTTCGCGACCCGTGATTGGGCTGCGACGTCAAAGGCAATGGCGCCGAACATGATCGACGACGATCGTCGACGCATGGTGAACGCAGGCATCCGACGCGGCCGGGATGCCGAAATCGCCAACATTCAGGCGACAGCGGAACTCGCCGACAGTATTACGTCGACCGTGATCGCGACCCGCGGCGAGCGCCTTGCGTTGTGTCGTACGTGCATCTTCGGGCGAGGCCAGGAATCTGAGGCATTCCGCCTCGAATTTCTCAGTGTCGTCGAGATCAACGTGGACGAGCAATTGGCGGCTCATGTGGGGCTTGAGCTCGATGATTTTGAGGCCGCCATCGCCGAGCTCGACGCGCGCTTCCTCGCCGGCGAAGCCGCCGCCCACGCGCAGACCTGGTCGGTCATCACCGCAGCGTTTGCCGCACTCAACCGGCATGAACCTTTCGCGACAACACCGGACTGGATACATATTGATCATCGGCCGCTCGCTATGTTCGAGGCGAGGGACCTGCCCGCATATCTTCGTGCCACATTCGAAGTCACACCGGACATCAACATGTACATCGAGGCTGTGCATCAGCTGACCGACGTTGGAACGGTCCTCACCCACGCGGCGTATGGAAGCTCGCAAGAAGGATTCGACGCCGAGTGGCGGATGGTCCTATGTCTAACCGTCGAGAACAACGTGATCAACCGCGGTGAGATCTTTGCCGAGGCAGATCTCGACGCCGCGACCGCGCGATTCGATGAGCGGAGTCGGCCGGCGCTGAAAAATGCGGCAAGCCAAGCCTACGAACGCATTTGTGAATGCTTGGAGACCCGCGATTGGAACGCCGTCGCCGAGTTATCCGCCGAAAACGTCTCCGTCGACGACCGTCGGCGGGTGGTGAATGCCGGGATCAGAACTGGTCGAGATGCCGCGATAGAAGATCTACGGGTGGCCGCCGAGATCGGCTTCACATATAAAATGTTGAGCGTCACAGCAACTCGTGGGGACCGACTCGCCCTTATGCGTGTCAGAGCCGTGGGCCGCGACCCCGAAGCGATTGCCGACGAGGTCCCGAACATCGTCGAGATCGATTCCGACGGACGCATCGCGGCTGCGGTCGTGTTCGACCTGGACGACATCGACGCTGCCTTCGCCGAGCTCGACGCACGCTACGTCGCCGGCGAAGCGGCGCCCTACTCACACACGTGGTCGGTCATCACGCAGGCCTATGCGAGGTTCAGCCGGCACGACCTTTCCCCGATGACGCCGAACTTTGTTTTCATCGATCATCGACCGGTCGTCACGGTCGAGGGGGGCGATCTGGAGGCATCTATTCATGCGGTGTGGGAACTAACTCCGGATATCAAGATCAGTGTCGAGGCTGTGCATCGGCTAAGCGCACATGGGGCCGTCGTCACCCATATATTGAAAGGGCTGTCAAAAAACGGATTTGAAACCGAGTGGCGGCTGATCCACATACTCATAGTCGAAGGCGAGCTGCTCAGTCGCTGCGAGGCATTCGATGAGTCGGATCTCGACACCGCGCTCGCCCGTTTCGAGGAACTGCAGCCGCAAACGCGGCGCCTGGAAAACGAAGCAAGCCAGGCGGAATCACGCTTCGGGACTTACTACGCCGCTCGCGATTGGGATGCCCTTGCGGACTTAATCACCGACGACTTTTCTATGGATGATCGTCGTCGCATGATCAACGCCGGGGTCAGGCACGGACGAGACGCCGAGATCGCAAGCCAGCGGATGATGGCCGAACTCGGAGTCTCGAGCATGACGCAAACGGTGATCGCCATGCGCGGGAGGCGCCTCGCCCTCGGTCGTTACTTCGTCTTGAACAGCTGGGGGGAAACCGGGGTGCTATGCGTCTCCGAGATCAACGCCGAAAACCGGATCGTGGCACGTGCGGTATTCGATCCCGAGGATCTCGACGCCGCCTTCGAAGAACTTGACGTCCGCTACCTAGCCGGCGAAGCGGCCGCCTTCGCGAACACGTGGTCTGTCATCGCGCGGGAGATTGCCGCGTTCAACCGGCGCGAACATGCCGTTACCACGCCAGATCCGGTTTACATCGACCATCGACCCCTCGTATCGATCGAGGGGGTTGATCTGCCCGCAGTCCAGCGCGCCGTTTGGGACCTTACTCCGGACGCCAGGACTTTCATTGAGGCTGTGCATCGGCTGAGCGAACTCGGAGCCGTCGTCAGTCAAGTGGTGAAAGGAACCTCATCAGAGGGATTTGACGCCGAGTGGCAGATGATCAGCATTTTCACCGTCGAAGGTGACCTGGGCAGCGGCTACGAAGTGTTCGAAGAGGCAGACCTGGACGACGCACTCGCCCGCTTTGACGAATTGCAAACGCAGGTGTCGCGACTGGAAAACGCGGCAAGCCAAGTGTACGAACGCCTGTCGGCGCACAACGTTGCTCGCAACTGGGCCGCAGTGTCGGAGATACTGGCCGATGACATTTTCAACGACGATCGCCGTCGAGTGGTGAACGCGGGGGTACTACACGGTCGAGATGCCACGATGGCAAGCATGCAGGCGACAGCCGCCTTTGGGCTCTTGTCAATCACACCAAGCGTTATTGCGACCCGTGGGGAGCGCCTCTCCCTCACTCGTGAGCACTGGTTGGTCGGAGATCGGCAGTCCGAGGAGTATTCAGCCGAGGTGCTCGGCATCATTGAGATCGACTCCGACGAACGGGTAGTGGCGCGCCTCGTGTTCGATCCCGACGACCTCGACGCCGCGTTCGAGGAGCTTGACGCTCGATACATCGCCGGCGAAGCGGCTTCCGACGCGCACACGTGGTCGGTCATTCTGCAGGCTTGTGCTGCGCTGAATAGACGCGAAATCTTCGCGACGACTGCAGACTTTGTCGACATCGACCATCGGTCTCTCGCCGCGATCGGGTCTGGTGACCTGAAGGCATACATGCGTGCGGCGTTAAATGACGGCGCGTACAACGTCTACATCGAGGCCGTGCATCGGCTGAGCCACCTCGGAGCGGTCGTTACCCTTGTGTCGACCGGAACCTCACAAGAGGGTTTCGACGGCGAGTGGCGCATGGCGGTCATCTTTATGGTCGAAGGCGATCTGATCAATCGCTGCGAGATTCTCGACGAGGCAGACCTAGACGCCGCGCTCGCCCGCTTTGACGAGCTGCAACCGCAAACAACGCGACCCGAAAATGCCGCGAGCCGAGTCGCGCAACGCTGTTGGAGCTGCCTCGCCTCCCGCGACTGGGACGCAATCGCCGAGATGCTCGCCGACAACTACTACAGCGAGGACCGTCGTCGCGTCGTCGGGTACGGGATCCGACACGGTCGGGATATTCACATTGACGATTTGCGAACAATGGTCGACGTCGGGTTCACGAACGTCACGTCGGCCGTCATCGCGGCACGGGGCGAACATCTCGTCCTCACGCGTGTTCGAGGCGCAGGACCCGACCCCGAGGCGTTTTACGCCGACGTCCTCCAGCTCGTTGAGATCGGTCCCGACGAGTTGGTCACGGCGGCCATCGTGTTCGACCCCGATGACTTCGACACCGCCCTCTCGGAACTCGAGGCCAGGTACCTGGCCGGCGAAGCCGCCGACTGCGCGCACACGTGGTCGGTCATCATGCAGGCGTATGCCGCGGCCAATCGTCGAGAAATCGCCGCGACGTCGCCGAAATTGGTCAACATCGACCACCGTCGGCTCGCGATGATCGAGTCGGGCGGCCTGATCCCGTACCTCCGCGACACGTTCGACGACCTCACCGATATCACCACGTACTTGGAGGCTGTCCACCGGCTTACCGGCATCGGAGCGGTCGTCACCCACGTGGGTACCGGAACGTCAAAACAGGGTTTCCACGCCGAGTGGCGGATGATCAGCGTCATCATTGTCGAGGACAGCGTGATTAGCCGCTGCGAGATGTTCGACGAGGCAGATCTCGATACCGCGCTTGCACGGTTCGACGAATTGCATTCCCAGGCGCGAAAACTGGAAAATGCGGCAAGCCAAGCGGTAGAACGCGAATGGGCCTGCTTTGCGACCCGAGACTGGGCCGCGATGGCCGACACAATGACCGACAACTTTTCTACATTTGATCACCGTCGGGTTGTCAATGCCGGTGTACTACGCGGTCGCGATGCCCATGTCGCAAATTATCGAGCAGTCGCCGAGGTCGGGTTCGAGGGCATTGCGTCGACCGTCATCGCGACCCGCGGGCAACGCCTCGTCCTCATTCGTGTTTGGTCCTCGGTCCGTGGTTATGAACCCGGGGAGACCAGCACCGAGATGATCGGCATCGTTGAGGTCGACGCCGACAACCGGCTCACCGCCGCCGAGCTCTTCGACCTTGAAGACATCGACGCCGCCTTCGAGGCGCTTGATGCCCGCTACCTCGCTGGCGAAGCCGCCGTCCACTCGCACACGTGGGCACTCGTCATGCGCGCATACGAAGCACTCAACAGACGCCAACTCCCAGAGACCACCGTGGACTGGGTGAACATCGATCACCGCCGACTCGCACCAATCGCAGCCGGTGATCTCGGCGCCTACCTCCTTGCGACATGGGATCTCTCGCCGCAGTCCAGCATCCGCATCGAGGCCGTGCACCGGTTGAGCGAGATCGGAGCAGTCGTCACCCACGTGGTGGAAGGCACTTCACAACAAGGTTTCGATGCCGAGTGGCGCACGATCGACCTTGCAACTTACGACGGCGACCTGATCAGCCGCTCCGAGTTATTCGACGAGGCAGACCTCGACGCCGCACTTGCGCGGTTTGACGAACTGAGCCCGCAGCCACAACGGCTGCAGAACGCGGCGAGCCGAGCCCACGCGCGCCTCAGAGCGTGCGTTGCGGCCCGTGACTGGAGCGCGGCATCCGAGATCCTGGCCTACGACATTGCGATCGACGATCGCCGTCGCGTCGTGAACTCCGGGGTTCAAAACGGTCGAGATGCCGCCATCGCGGATATACGGGGCGCCATTGACTCTGGACTCACAAATATTTCGTTGACCGTCACTGCGACTCGAGGCGATCGCCTCGCGCTCTCTCGTATGTGTATCTCGGGCCAAGATCAACTTGAAGCATTCCGCCTCGAGTTTCTCGCCGTCGTCGAGATCAACGCTGACGAGCAGATCGTGGCACGCGTCGCGTTCGACCTCGAAGACATCGACGCCGCCTTCGCGGAGCTCGACGCCCGATACCTGGCCGGCGAAGCGGCACCCTACGCGCGCACATGGTCGGTGATGACAAGGACCTGCGCTGCGTTTAATCGAGGCGAGCTGCCGGCGACGACGCCGGATTCGGTGTTCGTCGACCATCGACCCATCCTCGCGGTCGATGCGGTTGATCTGCCCTCATACCTTCGCGTGATGTGGGATCTCACACCGGATATCCGGGTCAATATCGAGGCCGTGCATCGCCTGAGCGAGCTCGGAGCCGTCCTCACCCATGCAGTGAACGAGACCTCGCCAGAGGGTTTCAATGCCGAGTGGGGCGGGATCCTCATTTACACGCTCGAAGCCGACATGGTCAACCGCTGCGAGGTCTTCGACGAGGCAGATTTCGATGCCGCGCTCGCCCGGTTCGACGAACTCGATCGGTCGGCTTCTTAGGGCTGTAGACGTTCGACGCGACCGTCGATCACACGAATCCTGTTGTGCAGCCGGTCTTCCCGGCCCTGCCAGAACTCGACGACGTCGGGTGCGATGCGGTAGCCGCCCCAGTTCGGCGGAACCGGAATCTGCTGGGCATCGGCGAACCGCGCCGTCACCTCGGCGAGCTGATCGACCAGCGCCGCGCGGGAGGCGATCGGTCGGGACTGATGCGACGCCCAGGCACCCAGCTGCGAGCCGCGCGGCCGCTTCGACCAGTAGTCCTGGCTTGCCTGCGGGTCGACCTTGGTGACCGGACCGCGGATATGGAACTGCCTGTTCAGCAGATACCAGGGAAACGTCGCCGACGCATATGGCGTCGCGGCCAGCTCGTCGCCTTTGGCCGAATCGTAGTTGGTGAAGAACGTGATGCCGTCCTCGTCGATGCCCTTACACAGCACCGATCGGCTGACCGGTTTGCCCGCATTGACGGTGGCCAACACCATCGCGTTGGGCTCGGCGATTCCGGCTCGCTCGGCATCGTCAATCCACTTGCGCAGCAACGCAAGCCAGCCATCGGCGAGCCAGTCGACGTCGAGGTCGGGGCTGCCGTCTTTCTCGGCGGAGCCGTATTCCACCCGCATACGGGCCAGGTGCTCGTTGGCTGGTCCTGCCATCGGGCCAACGCTACCCCCGGCCGGATGAACGCGGCGAGGAGGTCTGACGACGCACCGTGCATGAATGACTTGAGTCGGCTGACGAATCGGGGTTGGTGGCAGTCGTGGCGAGTTGATCTGTTGCTTCCCGCGTAGCCCAAATTTGTCGTAGGTGGGTGCGATGATGACGTCATGTCCTCGACCGCACTCGCTGACGCCGTGGTGGTGAGTCCTTGCGAGCGTCTTGAGGTGTTGTTCGAGGAGCTGGCGGAGTTGACCGGTCAGCGCAACGCGATTGATGGGCGCATCGTTGAAATCGTCGCCGACATTGACCGCGACGAGTTGTGTGGCGCCACCGGTGCACGGTCGGTGCCGGCGTTGGTGGCTTGGAAGACCGGCTGCTCGCCGGCAAACGCCCACACGATCACCACGGTGGCGAGCCGACTGCGGGAGTTCCCACGCTGTGCTCAAGGCATGCGGGAGGGCCGGCTGTCGCTGGATCAGCTCGGTGTCATCGCGGCGCGGGCCGGTGTGGGATCCGATGAGCACTACGCGCAGCTGGCGGCCTGCGCCACGGTCAATCAGCTGCGCACCGCTTTGAAGCTGGAACCGCGACCCGAACCTGAACCTCAGCCCGAGCCCGAGCGCTCGATCACAAAGACCACCAACGAGCAGGGCAGCTGCTACCGGATCACACTTCCGCACCTCGACGCCGCTAAGTTCGACGCGGCGCTGGCGTCTCATTGTGATGCGCTGGTCGACCAGTACAAGCACGATCACGGTAACGGCGCGGGCGCGTCAGATCAGCGGCCGCCGTTTCCTACCACCGCCGAGGCGTTTATGCGCCTCATCGAGGCTGGCTGGGACGCCGAGGCGGCCCGCCGCCCACACGGGCAGCACACCACAGTGGTGATGCATCTCGACGTCAACCAGCGCGCCGCGGCGCTGCATCTGGGGCCGCTGCTCACCGACGCCGAACGCCGATACTTGACCTGTGATGCCACCTATGAAGTGTGGTTCAAACGCGACGGTCAGGTCATCGGCGCCGGTCATACCACCCGCCAGATCAACCGACGGCTTCGGCGCGCACTCGAGCACCGCCACGCCACGTGTGCTGTTCCCGGCTGCTGGGCCACCCGCGGGCTGCACGCACACCACATCCGGCACTGGGAAGACGGCGGCCCCACCGAGTTGGCCAACCTGGTGCTGCTCTGCCCATATCACCACCGGCTGCACCATCGCGGCGTCATCACCATCACCGGACCTGCAGACGATCTCATCGTCACCGACCGCTTCGGCCGGACACTCAGCCCAGGATCGCTGGCACGCCCACCAACTCAACCCCCGCCCGCGGTGGCGTCCTGCCCGGGACCGACCGGCGAGCGCGCCGACTGGTGGTGGTATGAACCCTTCCAACCCCAACCACCACCGACAAACAACTAGCTTGGAATAACGGGCCCGGCCACTACGGCCGTATCGAAGCTCAAACACATTGGGCACAAGCGAATTCGTTGACACGACCCGGCTGCCTAGCGTGTCGTCGACATCCGGGTGACAACCAAACCCGTACCGCCGCCGAACCGCGACCCAACACCACCCCAGCGCCTCATCAACACCCGGTGACATTGCGCACTAATTTGAGCCAAGTCGGGAACCGGCGAGGACGAAGTCTGACGACGTACCATGCCTGAATGACAGGGGTGAACGGTGATTTGCCGCAACCCTGGCGGCGACCCGGGCCGTCCTGGTCTGCACCCGGGACCCAGTGGCTGACCGGATTGGGGCGGTCGCGGTGGCAGCGCCGACGCGCACTCCCAGCGATTGCGTCGTCAACTTCGACAACATCCATACCTTGCCCCGCAACGCATTTCGTCGGAGGATCACCCGACTGTCCCCGACGCGCCTCCATGAGGCGTGTCACACGCTACGAGCCAGCACCGGCTGCTGAGAGCTCACGATCCCTTGTTACCGACCGGTAGCGACCGGTCTGGACCGGCGTGGGAGAATTCGCCTATGACTGTCATCCCGCACAAGATCCCGGAGGATTTCGTTGCCGGCCTCGAGGGTGTGGTCGCGTTCACCACCGAGATTGCCGAGCCCGATAAGGACGGCGGCGCCCTGCGCTACCGCGGCGTCGACATCGAGGACCTGGTGGCCCAGCAGGTCACCTTCGGTGACGCCTGGGCTTTGCTGGTGGACGGAAAGTTCGGCCACGGACTGCCACCGGCCGAGCCGTTCCCGCTGCCGATCCATAGCGGAGATGTGCGGGTCGACGTCCAGGCCGGCCTGGCAATGCTCGCACCGATTTGGGGATACAGGCCGCTGCTCGACATCGACGATGCCACCGCCCGCGACCAGCTCGCCCGGGCGTCGGTGATGGCGCTGTCCTATGTCGCGCAATCTGCCCGTGGTATCTATCAGCCAGCGGTTCCTCAACGGGTTATCGACGAATGCTCAACCGTCACAGCTCGTTTCATGACCAGGTGGCAGGGTGAGCCGGATCCCAGGCATGTCGAGGCCGTCGACGCGTACTGGGTCTCGGCCGCCGAGCACGGAATGAACGCCTCGACCTTCACCGCCCGGGTGATCGCATCGACGGGCGCCGACGTCGCCGCCGCGCTCTCGGGTGCGATCGGGGCGATGAGCGGGCCCCTCCACGGCGGTGCGCCGGCACGGGTGTTGCCGATGCTCGACGAGGTCGACCGCACCGGCGACGCGCGCGGTCTGGTCAAGGGAATTTTGGACCGGCACGAGAAGCTGATGGGCTTCGGGCACCGCGTCTACCGTGCCGAAGACCCACGCGCACGCGTGTTGCGGGCCACCGCTCAGCGTTTGGGCGCACCGCGCTACGAGGTCGCGGCGGCGCTCGAGCAGGCCGCGCTCGCCGAACTGCGGGAGCGCCGTCCGGACCGGGCGATCGAGACCAATGTCGAGTTCTGGGCGGCGGTGATTCTGGACTTCGCGAAAGTGCCACCCAACATGATGCCGGCGATGTTCACCTGCGGCCGCACCGCCGGCTGGTGCGCCCACATCCTCGAGCAGAAGAGGCTCGGCAAGCTGGTCCGCCCGTCGGCCATATACGTCGGTCCCGAGCCGCGCAGCCCGGAAGCCGTCGAAGGCTGGGACCCGATCCTCAAGCCCTGACGCAGTCGCCGCGAAGGTGTCAGTGGCCTGTGATCAAATTTCGCCAGGTATCGACATCGAGGAGACCATCATGGCAATCGCCGTCCAACCCGCACTGTCACCGCACCTTGTCGTCGACAACGCCGCTGCGGCGATCGACTTCTACGTCAAGGCTTTTGACGCCAAAGAACTCGGCCGCATGCCCGGTCCCGGCGGCAAGCTCATTCACGCTGCGCTGCAGATCAACGGCTTCACGGTGATGCTCAACGACGACTTCCCGGAGATGTCCGGCGGAAAGTCGATGACCCCGACCTCACTGGGCGGAACACCGATCACCATTCACCTGACGGTCACCGACGTCGAGGCTAAGTTTCAGCGGGCGCTCGACGCCGGCGCCAGCGTGGTCGCCCCGCTCGAGGACCAGTTCTGGGGCGACCGCTACGGCATCGTCGCCGACCCATTCGGTCACCACTGGTCGCTGGGTCAGCCGGTACGCGAGGTCAGCCCGGACGAAATCGCGGCGTTTCTCGGCCACCAGGCGGGTTAGGCGGGCTCGGTCAATTGGCGTATCCGATCGGCGAGCCTTCGGTGCAGCGGCGGCTCGGGCGCAGTGGCCACGACGTCCAGCATCTCGGCGATCGAGGTGATCTTGCTCCGCGGCCGATCGCTCAGGCCGCCTCGGGACACCTCGGCGGCGTCGATGGCCCGCCAGCCTGCTCCGTCAATGGCGGCTGGCTGACGCGCCCGAACGAGCTTGTCCAACGCGGACGGTTTGTCGATCGGATCCGACAGCAGCCCGGCGTTGAAATCGTCGACGAGCTGTTGCACGGTTTGCAGTGCACACGACTTGTTGGTGCCGATGAATCCGGTCGGGCCGCGCTTGATCCAGCCTGCTACGTACGCGCCCGACACGGGATGCCCGGAATCCGGTTCGATGACCCGGCCGCCGTCGTTCGGCACGACTCCTGCCGTCTCGTCGAACGGCAAGTCTCGAATAGCCTTGCCGTAGTAGCCGATCGAGCTCAACACCAAGCCGGCGTCGAGCTGGCACACCTCGTCGGTGCCGGTAACCCAGAACTCCATGCCGCTGGCCCGCTGCTGACCCAAGACCTGCTTGGGAGTCAGTCGATAGGCCAGCCGAATCCGCGGCCGTGACGGCGGGCTGGACGCGTCGCCGAGTTTGTTCAGGATCTCCAGCTTCTGCTTCGTCACGGCGTCCGAGACCGTGGCAAGATCGCGCAGAACCAGCTCATGGTCGGCAGCGGTGAGCACGACCTCTGCCGTGGTCGTCAGCCCAATGAGCTCGGGCAGCGTGAATGCTGAGTGCGCGGGTCCGCGCCGAGCGGCAATCACGACTTCTTGTACCCGAGAGGCGCGCAACACCGCCAAAGCATTGTCGGCGATGTCGGTGTGCGCCAACTGGTCAGGGTCGGCGGTGAGCACGCGGGCCACATCGAAGGCGACGTTCCCGTTGCCGACCACGATGACCCGCTCGTGACCGAGATCGACTGGCAGTTCAGCGAAGTCGGGGTGCCCGTTGATCCAGGCCACCAACTCGGTGGCGGTGCCGGTTCCTGGCAGGCCCATGCCCTCGATCTGCAGCCGACGGTCATTGGGTGCGCCGACGGCGTAAAGAACAGCATGGTGGTGAGCCAGCAGATCGTCATGGCTCAGGTGCTTGCCGACCTCGACGTTCAGAAAGAACCGGAATTCCCGACGCCGGGAGATGCGGTCGAAGAGCCGGGTGACCTGCTTGGTGGTCTGATGGTCGGGCGCCACCCCGGCGCGCACTAGCCCGTAGGGGGTGGGCAGCTTCTCGAAGACGTTGACCCGCACACCGCGTTGGGTGAGCAGTTCATCGGCGGCATACATCGCGGCCGGCCCGGATCCGACGATCGCCACGGTCAGCGGACCCGGACGACGTCCTCCCGCGATTTCCGCGGGCGCGGGGATCACCGGCGCAAGCTTCGATGTCGGCGGCAGCTTCTGGTTGACCGGGCGGTCCGGGATAGTACAACGCATTGAACGCGACGAATGGTTGCTGGTCGGGCGTCAGCTCGAGCATCGGGTGCTATAGCTCCAACCGGACAGGCACTCACGCAGGCTCCACAGTCCACGCATGCCACCGGATCGATGTAGAGCATTTCGGCGGTGGCGAAGCCCGGCTCGTCCGGCGACGGATGGATGCAGTTCACCGGGCAGGCGTATACACAGGACCCGTCGCTACAGCACGACTGGGTAATAACGTGCGGCATAAGCCTGGTCTGCTAGGCAGCCCATGCGCCGACCAAGTGTTCGCGCTGCGGTTCGCTGCGGTAGCGCGACGGCTTGCCGTTGATCTTGCAGATCCGCCACATCAGCTTGGCGAACGGGTTCATCAGACCGGTGTCGTGGCACAACATCCGGACATCGGCGAACATGTCGCGCAGCATCTGGCGCGACTCCGGCGAACTGAAGAAGGTCCTTCCGGACTTCACGCGGGATATCGAACTCCCGCCAAAAGGCCTTCGGCGGAACCACGATGGCCGAGCACAGGACCCGCATCACGACCGGAACGTAAAGCGAGACCAGAACCGCTTCCACCGCCGCAGGCCGGGAACACGCTTGCGCAGGTATTCGTGCGCGAACGAGATGTGCCGGGCCTCTTCGGCGACGTGAATGGCCATTACCCGCTCCATGATCGGGTGCAGCGTCTTGCCCTCGCGCAGCACATTCTTCTGCGTGTGGTCGATGGGCTCTTCGCCGGCGAGCACGCCGAACAAGAAGGGGATCGGCAGGGGGCCGGCAACCAACGGAATCAGCGGCGAGATCCATTTCAGGAGCCGAGGCATGCCCGGCACGTCGGCGCCGATGTGGTTGACCATCTCCTGGAACATCATGGTGTGGTTGCACTCTTCGACCGATTCGTGCAAACAGTATCGGTACTCCGGTGAGCCGTTGGGCACCCAGAACGAGTAATCCATCAGCCCGCGGATCAGGATGGACTCGAAATGCAGACCGACCTTGGCGACATTGGCCTGGCGCCACATGCCGATCTGGATTTGACGCTCTCGGGACTGCGCCTTGATACCAAGGGTGTCGACCGATCGGGTCGGCCGTTGGCAGAATCCAGCGCGGATCGTTGTCGATCACGGCGAACTCGGGCGAACTTCCAGTCGATATCGGTGTACGGATTGAAATTGCGCCGCACCGACCCCTCGGACAGTGTGGTCAGCATCTCGACGTACTGCACGTCGTCCTGGACATCCATGTTGCGGCGCCAACGCCGCACCATCTTCGTCCTCGCCTGCTTTTGGGCCGTCTGGCTCTGGGTCATTCCCAGCCTCCTGACGAGGTTTACATTTGGACGGGCTGTGTCCAACACAGTACCGCAGGTACCGGAAACTATCTAGAGTGATGGCCACTGTGGCCCAGCCGTGAACAGGTGTGCACTCGTGTGCTGGCTCACAGTGTGGCGCCTTACTAACAGCAGCCGACCGATAACCCCTCGTCATCGTGCCGGCTGGATCGGTCACTAACCTGATGATCATGGCTGACCAGCACACGATTCCCGACACCATCAAACCCAGCGACGGCCGCTTCGGGTCCGGCCCATCGAAGGTCCGACCCGAACAGTTGACAAGCTCTTTCCACCAGCGCCGCCGCGCTTTTCGGCACTTCACACCGGCAAGCCCCAGTGAAAGATCTAGTCGGCCGGGTGCGCACTGGATTGCGCGACTACTTCTCCGTGCCCGAAGACTACGAAGTGGTGCTGGGCAACGGCGGGGCGACCGCGTTCTGGGATGCCGCGGCATTTGGCCTGATCGACAAGCGGTCGTTGCACCTGAGCTACGGCGAGTTCAGCTCGAAATTCGCCTCAGCGGTTAGCAAGAATCCCTTTGTCGGCGACCCGATCGTCATCAAATCCGATCCCGGCAGCGCACCCGAGCCGCAGAGCGACCCGTCGGTCGACGTCATCGCATGGGCGCACAACGAAACCTCCACAGGGGTCGCGGTGCCGGTGCAACGGCCCGCCGGCTCGGATGACGCGCTGGTCGTCATCGACGCCACCTCCGGCGCAGGCGGCCTGCCAGTCGACATCACCGACACCGACGCCTATTACTTCGCTCCGCAGAAGAGTTTCGCCAGTGACGGCGGTCTGTGGCTGGCGATTCTGAGCCCCGCGGCGCTGGCGCGGATCGACGCCATCGCCACCGCGCGCCGCTGGGTGCCT
>CAWISO010000035.1:0-43221 GCA_963838755.1 uncultured Actinomycetota bacterium
GCCGGTGCGGGCTTGTATGCGCTTTTAGCTGCGTCGATGGGTGCTGCAGCGTGGACGGAGCTAGACGGGTGTGGAAGTACCGCGGTACCGACTGCGGTATTGATTTGTCAACGCATTCAGTGGGTTCGGTGTTGCCAATGCTTGGCGTGGGGCCGACCGCCAAAGCGGCGTCATCGACAGTCAGCACACAACGCTGATGCTGCCGGTAGCGCCCGTGGGGGCAGGGTTAATCATGCGGTGGGAACGTATCGGTGTCGAGGGTCGCGTCCGAAAGTTGATGCGAAAGTACAGATCGGTTCCCGGCGTGGTCGGTGTGCAGGCAGACGAACTCGGGCGCCGATCCCCGGCGCGGAGTGAAGTGGCCCGACGACAGGCGGGTGTGTCATACTCGCCGAACGGAGGGGAGTATTCCTTTCACCGCAGCACCGTCATCACGTCGCCGCCATCGGTAGACCGGTCTGTGGGCCGCTAGCAGGCGGAAGAGACCTTCAGCGCTTTTTCGTGCTGGAGGTTGATTCATGGGTATGCCGGCAATCGGACGGTTGGCGCTCACTGGGGCTGGCCTGGGGTTCCAGGCAGGATCCGCCCTGATCGAAGCTGCAACGCTCGGCGCGACCGCGACCGGAGAAGCGGTCCGCACGGCGGCGTCGGCCGGCTTCGCCCTCGCGATGGTCCCGGTGCATGAGGGTGCCAAGGTGCTGAGTGGCGAAGTCTCGACCTCGACACTGCGCTGTGGCTGTTGGAGTGGTGACGGTCGGGCGTGGATCGAGGTGCGTGGCTTGAGTGACGCTGACGGCGCCGAGCGCGGGCGCGCTGTCGTCGAGGCGCTCCGGGCTCGGGCGGGTGTCACCTCGGTCAGGCTGAATCGGCCGTTGTCGCGGGTCGTTGTCGAAATGGATGGTGCCGGACCTTCGGCATCAGTGGGCGAACTGTGCTCGGCCGCCGCGGCTGTCGAAAAGCTTCATCCGCGACCGGCCGCTTCCGGGGTGGCGGGCGAACCGACGCGCGTCGACACCCTGCCAGGTGATGGGCTGCTGCTGGCGACCCGAGGTGTGATGGTGGGCGCTAATGCCGCTGGCTGGTGGCTGCGGCAGTCGGCCGGACACTGCGGTTGCCTGCGGCGCCGGTGGCCGTCGATGCGGCCATGTCGCTGATCATCTACCAGCCGTGGCTGCGCAAGCCGTTCGAAGATTGGCTCGGTGCCGGGCGGGCGCATGCCGTGTTGGCTTTGGCGACGACGGCCGCGCACGTCGTTACGCTCTCGCCGGCGACGCTGGCGGTGGAGCTCGGGGTGCAGGGCCTCAAAGCCGCCGAGGACCGTGCGGCGGCGCAGGCGTGGCGCCGCTACGAACCGCGGCTGGCCTCACATAGCGACGAACCGGATGGGCACCGACCGGTGCGTTCGAGGCCAGAACCGGATGGGGTTATCGATCGGCATGCGAAACGCGCCGCGCTGGTGCAGGCGATCGGCACCGGGCTGGTCGGTGTCATTACCCGCGACGTCGCTATGGCGTCGACGGCTGCGAAGGTGACGGCCCCCAAGGCCATGCGCACGACCAGCGAGTCTTTTGCGGCAAGCCTGGGACAGGGGTTAGCCGACCGGCACGCGGTTTTGCCGCTGCGGCCCGAGAGTCTGCGCAGGCTGGACAAAGTCGACGCACTGCTGGTCGACCCGCGAGTGCTCTGCGGTGAGCGGCTGCGGGTGGTGAGCGTCCGCGGCGCCGATGGCGACCGGCTCGCCGTCGCGTGGGAGAAGGCGCAGCGTCTGCTCGACAAGCGT
Organism: uncultured Actinomycetota bacterium; assembly: GCA_963838755.1. Taxonomy (GTDB): domain Bacteria; phylum Actinomycetota; class Actinomycetes; order Mycobacteriales; family Mycobacteriaceae; genus Mycobacterium. Next base: position 1,781 of record CAWISO010000035.1, read on the forward strand.
GGTCTGAAGCCAGGTTGGCACCGGGTGCCTCGGATGTCGGCACGTCGCTCTGCCGGCGATGGGTCGAGGCGTTGATCTCGGTGGCACACGACCCGTTGGCTCCAGACTTGCTGGCTGAGGCGCGCGCCACCGGCACGGAATTGATCTCGGTCGACGTTGAGACGCTGGGCGAGTTGCGCACCGCTTTCGACGACGTTCGCACGGTGCGCGGCGTCACCGACGACGAGGTCGACGAAGCCCTGGCCCAGACGCTTGCGGAGCTACAACAGGCGGGACGCACCGTCGCGGTGCTGTCGTCGACGGCTCGCGGGGTGCTGGCTGGAGCCGACGTCGCGTTGGGGATCATGCGATCCGACGACACCGCACCGCCCTGGGAGGCCGATCTGCTGTTGGCCGATCTCGCGGGCGCATGGGCGGTGTTGCATGCGTTGCCGGTGGCCAGGCAGGCGAGTCAACGCGGCATCACGATCTCGGCCAGCGCATCGGCTTTGGGTGCCGTGCTGATGGTTCCCGGTGCGCGAAATCGCCGCGGGCGTGGCCCGGAGCCGGTCACCATCGGCGCTGCTGCCGGGTTGTTGTCGGGATATGTGCTGGCCCGTCGCGCGATCAACGCGCCGGTGCCCAGGCCCGCACCGGTCCACGAATGGCATGCGATGTCGGTCCGGCAGGTCCGCGAACTGTTGTCGGAATTGGACCCGGTACCGCGGCAGCTCCACCGAAGCGGCAATCCCCGAGCGGTGTCTGGCAGTTCGTCAGGGCCGTGCGTGCGGAGTTGTCGGACCCACTGACCCCGGTCATGGCGGTGGGTTCGGCGGCCACCGCGATGCTGGGTTCGCCGATCGACGCAGTGATGGTCGGCACCGTGCTCGGCGGTAATGCCGTACTGGCGGCCGCGCAGCAGATGCGGGCGAAGAGCCGGCTTAATGCCCTGCTGACCCAACAGAACCCGCTCGCCCGAACGGTCGTTACCGGTGCGAACGGTGCGTCGGTGTACGACGATGTCGCCGCCGATCGGCTGCGTGTCGGCGACGTGATCGAGGTGCGCAGCAATGAGGTGGTGCCAGCCGATGCCCGGGTGATCGAGGCGACGGACTTGGAGGTCGACGAATCATCGCTGACCGGCGAGTCGCTGTCGGTGAGCAAGGGGGTCGACGCCACGCCGGGCGCCGACCTGGCAGAGCGGTCCTGCATGCTGTACGCCGAGACCACCGTCGTTGCCGGGACGGCGGTCGCGCTGGTGACGGCCGTCGCCTCCGACACACAGACACGTCGGGCAGCCGAGTTGGCGGCCGGCGACGTGCCCCCCGGTCGGCCTGCAGCACCAGCTCAGCCGCCTGATGTACCGTGCCTTCCCGGTCAGCGGCGGCGGTGGTGTTCTGGTCGGTGCGCTGGGATTGCTGCGTGGCGGCGGCCTGCGGCAAGCCCTCGGTGATGCCATCGCGGTCGCTGTGGCGGCCGTGCCGGAGGGAATGCCGCTGATACGACTCTGGCGCAGTATGCTTCGGCGCGACGTCTCAGTAGCACCGGCGCACTGGTGCGGGTTCCCCGATCAGTAGAGGCGCTGGGCCGCCTCGACGTGGTGTGCTTCGATAAGACCGGAACGCTCAGTGAGAACCACCTGCGGGTCACCCAGGTGCATCCGATGTCGGGCAACTCTGAGGACGACGTGCTGCGGTGCGCTGTGCAGGCCGCGCCAGCATCGGCGACGGCGGCCCAAGCACACGCCACCGACCAGGCCGTCGTCGAAGCGGCCGCCGAGCTGACCGCGGCTAACGGTCGGGCCCGTTCGGAACGAGACGCCTACTTGCCGTTTAGATCCGGCAGGGCATTCTCGGCAGCGGTGACGGGTGGGCAATTGAGCGTCAAGGGCGCCCCGGAGGTCCTGCTGGCGGCCTGCGGCGATAGCGTCGCGGACGCCGAGGCTACCGTCGCCGGGCTGGCTGCCCGCGGGCTGCGAGTGATCGCGGTCGCGCAGCGCAAGCTCACCACGCAGCAGGTGCGATCGGTTCGAGACAACCCTGACAGCGTTGTCGGCCTCTGCGCCACCGGGCTGTCACTGGTCGGTTTCCTCGGACTGGCCGACACTCCGCGACCTGAGGCACGCCGGCTGTTGACCGCTCTTGCCGACCGTGGGTTGGCCGTCCGGTTGATCACCGGCGATCACCCGGTGACGGCTACCGCCATCGCGGCTGAGCTTGGCGTGGAAGTCACTATGGACCAGGTGATCACCGGGGCGGAATGGAACTCGTTGTCCCGCAAGGAACAGGAAGCGGTGGCGAGGGAACGGGTGATCTTCGCTCGAATGTCGCCCGAGAACAAGGTGCAGATCGTCCGGACTCTGGAAGGGTGCGGACAGGTCTGTGCCATGGTCGGTGACGGCGCCAACGACGCCGCGGCCATCCGGGTCGCCACGGTCGGGATCGGTGTCGTGGCGCGGGGCAGCGACTCGGCTCACACGGTCGCCGACGTCGTGCTGACCGACGGCCGGGTCGGTGCGCTAGTGGACGCCATAGACGAGGGGCGCAGGCTCTGGAAGGGTGTCCAAGCCGCGGTTTCCGGACTGCTTGGCGGCAATGCCGGCGAGGTGGTTTTCGCCGTCATCGGCACCGCACTGACGGGCCGGTCGCCGCTGAACACCCGCCAGCTGCTGTTGATGAATACGCTGACCGATGCACTGCCCGCTACCGCCGTTGCGGTGAGCACCCCGGCCGGGCCGGTGCAGCAAGTCGGACACGGTATTGACGAGCGCAAGCTGTGGCGCGCGGTCGCGTTCCGCGGCGGGGTGACCACGGCCGCCGGCACGGCGGCGTGGGCGATGGCGTCCGTCACCGGACGGCCGCAGCGCGCGGCCACCATCGCGCTGATCGCGCTGGTCTCTGTTGAGCTCGGCCAGACCCTGGTCGACTCGCACGCCCCGCTGGTGTTGCTGACCGCTGCCGGCTCGTTCGCAGCGTTCGCGGCGATGATCAACACTCCGGGGATAAGCCAGCTGCTCGGCTGCACACCGGTCGGCCCGATCGGCTGGGCGCAGGCGCTGGGGTCGGCAGCGGTCGCGACCGCGGCGGTGGCCATCGCAGTGCATCATGCGGTGCGTCGACCAGGACCGATACCTCGACCGGACTCAGTGTCGCCGACAGTTACCGAAACGGTTCCGGCGCCGAAGCTGGCTCTTGTGCGTGGCTGACCGCCTGACAAGCGACGGAGTTCGGTGGCAAGGCGCAGGGGCCGGCTACAGCCGCGCTGCGAATATGTGTTGACCTGGGCCGGAAAGTTCATCGATCACTGTGCTGCGACCGGCCATGGCGACGAGTAGTGCCTCGCCGGACCCGGTGACGTCAGGACCGTCTCCGTGGGCTCAGTCGCGGTGGGTGGCCTGCAAACGAAGCCCCCAAAGACGACGCCCGGCCCCCACGGCGTCGTTGGCGATCAGCGCGGGCGCTAATGTCAAGGTTGTGCAGAGGCTTCTTGGGCACGCGACGGCGGCCATGACACTCGACCGGTACGGGCACTTGCTGATGACGACTTGGCTGGTGTAGCGGACCCATTGGGCAATGTGATCCAGTGCGCTGCGGTATCAATGCGGTAATCAGGACCCGACTATGACGAAGCGGAGACGATATCCGCAGCTAGTGAAAACAAGGGGCGGTAGCTCAGTCGGTTAGAGCCGCGGACTCATAATCCGTTGGTCGCGGGTTCGACCCCCGCCCGCCCCACATTTCCAACACCTAAGCGTCCTTACTCGAACACTTGGACTAGTTCGTAAGTCGCGGCGTGGGGCTTCGGGACCAGACGTTTTCGTGCCTGAATCGGATGATTGTAAGTTGATGGCGGTCGATGACTTCGCGTCGAATCCGTGGATGCGACACGACATTTATGCCGCGGCAGTGTCGGGGCCAAGCTTTAGGGTCTGACCATGCTTCGCCGACTCGATCTCACGGGCCAGTGGCGGTCTTTGGACAAGAGCTTCTGGCCCGGAGACTTCGGGCTGTCGGACCGCGGTTTACGGCCACAACGGCAGCGGATAATCCACACTTTCCGAACTCCTACTGAGCCAATGCGTCGGTAGACAGTGTTCTTCTGGCTAGTGCAACGCAGTCCGCACGAGCGGACAAGATCAGTCGGTTCTTGAACCCACGCCACGATGGCTTGTGCAGTCTCGGCGATCGGCGCTACCTTGCCCGGAGCGTCGTGGCAGCGGTGTCGTACCAATTACACGACCAATCTGATGGCGGTAACTCCGAAGAGCTCCTGGCCGTGGGTGAGCACCCTGTTGCACTCGGTGTTCGATCAGCCTGACGCTAACTCCGTTGCAGCGCAATATGATCGGGTAATGGGCGCACTGGTCGATAAAATGCCCAAGGTTGCCGCGCACGTGGAGGACGCCCGCGCGGACCTGCTGGCTTTCACCGCCTTCCCCAAACAGATCTGGCGCGCCAGATCTGATCAAACAACCCCCCAGGAACGGCTCAACAAAGAGATCCGACGTCGCACCGACGTTGTCGGCATCTTCCCCGACCGCAACGCCCTGATCCGCCTCTTCGGCGCCGTACTGGCCGAACAACATGACGAATAGGCCGAATCGCGGCGCTACCTCGGACTCGAGGTTATCGAGCAAATCCCGTGCCAACCACATACCATCGACAGAACAGGAGGACCCCCCGGCGGCTCTGGCCGCCTGAACCATTACCTCGAAGAATCACACGACGACGTCGTACACCACGTCCCTGGACTTGACCGCAACTTATCCGCCATCCGCCAACCCTAGCTGCGGCAAATCCTTTTGGTAGCTGAAATCAACGCGTAGGCACTGCGGGCAATCACTTGCGTGAAACAAAGGGGCCCGAGTCGAACACAGGCTCGACACATTACTCGCGCCCTTCGTGATGAAGTGGAGTCTGTATGGGGAGCGATGTAGCTTTGCAACTGCGGGTTTAGCAGCAAGCCTGGAGGTGCGCCGATGGCAATTACCTTTCGCGTACTCGTCGCGACGCGAGTAGTTCTTATCGGGCCGGCGTCCTGTTGGGCGCAGCACAAATGAGTAGGCGACTACGCTAGCGCGGTTTGACCAGCTGGCATGAAATTTGAAGCCGAGTCGCTATGAAACGCCAAGTTGCCCGAAACCCGGTTAAGCGCAGTGAGGTCCTCATGGATGTCTCGGCACCTTTAATACCTGACGTCGGCCCAAGCCCGCCCACCTCTACTGCCGATGCCGGCGTCAAGCCGGAGCAGTTGGCAGTACTGATACCGCCAGCCGCGGTGGGGCGGGGAGTTCTAGAGGGTGCGTTCGCTGTGTTGGATGCTCTAGCTCACGCTGATGAAGGTCTCGGACTGACTGCGCTGGCCCGCGCAAGCGGGCTAGCCAAAACGTCCGCGCATCGGCTCGCCGAACAACTCGTCACACTCGGCGCGGTGCAGTCCGTCGAGCAGCGATATTACGTCGGGCCGCGGATGTTGCGCATCGGGCAGCGCTGGCAGCCGGACCCGCTGCTGCGACGCTTTGCGCAGGCGCCGGTCCATGCTCTTGCGGTGCAATCGCACGCCATGGCGTCGCTGCGGGTCCTGCACGAGCATCGACTCCGGTATGTCTGCGCCGCTGTGCCCCACGGCCACGCCTACTTGCCCGACCCCGCCGACACCGAATCGATCGCCCGCACCGCCACCGGACGCGTCCTCTACGCGACCCAGGCCGCCGGTGACATTCCGCTTCCTGACTGCTGGACCCCGAGCGAATGGCGCGATCTTCGCGACTCCTTCCGCGAACCGCGCGCGACAGTGACTGACCGTCACGACGCGGTCGCGGGCACGTGTTGCGTATCGGCGCCGGTCTGGTGGCCGAATGGGGCCTGCGCCGGTGCGGTGACCGTCACGATCCACGCAGACGATCTACCCGTCGGCCTAGGCAGCCTGGTGTCGTCCACCGCGTGCCGCATTAGCACCGCCCTTCAGCAACTAAAGCTGAAGTAAGGCCCTGAGGCGCTTGTCACGCCATACTCAAGGTTTTGTCAGTACTGACGTCGCATACCTGTAGTATCGAAAAGACCTTCATTCACTCTCGGGCCACCGATTGTCGACGCCCGCAGCATCGACCACCGAGTTGGTCCGACAACTCGGCAGGAGCGGCCATGCCCACCCCGGTATCGAATAACCCCTCGATACCTCACTCATCTGTCACTCCGACAATCAGTGTCCGGGGCAATCTCGTCACCGGCTCCGGATTTCTGCCCGACCACCGCGTCGCAATCCGGATCAGCGCCGCGGGAGAAGACATCAGCGACTACCTCACCTATGTGACGGACGGCCGCGGTTGCCTCTATTGCGAGCTATCCGCTGGCGCCACGGGCAAGTTGTACATCACCGCAACCGACCACCGCCCCGATCCTGACGGCGCGTGCGGCCGGCTGTGGAGCAACACCTGCACCCTCGTGGCGACGGACGCGTGATCGGGGCTTAAATACCGCGCCGCCCTGCGCTGCTGGCTCGGTTCTTTTCGTCATTCTCGTCCGTTCACCTGTCGAAGAGTATTTCTGTGCCGGTTGCTGCGCGGCAAGTGCTTTGGTAGCTGCCAAAGTGTTTCGTCCGGCGACCGTGTCAATCCGCTGTCCCAGTAGGCGAGCTTCAGCCAGGCGGCGGGGCGGTCCGTGCACCAGAGTTAAGCCAGATTTCGGCCTTCTCCGACAATTGGCGCAGCGCGCCGGCCTCGGCGCGGGAGGACAATTTGAGACCGCGTCCGCTAATGCGTAGCCGCGCCAGATCTTCAGCTGCATCGTCGCAGCGGGGTTCGCCACTGTCGAGGTAACGCTGGTATCTGGTCTCGGCATCGCGGTACATGGCGTGATCGTCTCGTTCGTCTACTAACCACGTCGTTAAAGCCAACACATAGGGGGGCTTCAGGCAAAGCGCAGTTCCGAAGACCAAACGCTAGGTCAGGCGAACGCATACACTGGCGGCGGCGCGCGCAACCGAAGGATCAGCGTGATGCATGAGCGCCCGGATCGCCGACAGGTGCTCGGTACGATCCAACTCCTGCGCGGCCAGCAGGCCGAGCAGCACGTCTTCAGCTCGGCCGGAGCGCAAGAGTCGGCCGATGCCTCCTGACTCCAGCTGAGGCAGACCAGCGGCCAGAGCCATCCGTTCCGCGGCGTCCGTGACTCCGCCGAGGTCGAGAAGCCGCAGCCACACCACCGGGTTGCACGTGTACACAAGCGTCCCGGAGGTGTCGTGGCGCCATGCACATAATTCTGGCTCGCCCTCGGCGAGTGGTGGAGTAGTTGGTCCCGACTTAATGGCCCAACCACGTTCGGCGACAAGCACATTCAGCTCGTCGAATGTCAGCCGAGGGACTAGCACTATGCGTTCGTCGGTCACGCCAGTAACTCCACCCTGACCCGCTCGGCGACGGTCTCCTCGGCTTCTCCATCCAACAGGACATGGATAACTCGCCCGGCCGCTATCAACGCCGGGTAGCCGAAGGTGTACTCGTCGACAACACGATCCGCTTCTGACACGAGACCGGACCAACTTGCTCGAAGGTCCTCCGGCGATGTGTTGCCGCGCATCCACTCCGTGGCTGTCTCGAAGAACACTGCCAACGGCTCGGGTAGCCAAACGCCGTCCCGGATTTCGTCTGCCATGTCCGGCAGACCGTAGCCGAGTGCCGTGACGCTGCCACGCCGCCGATCCACATCACCGAGGTCCGTGCCGGCCGCGCGTGCAAGCAGAATCTCAGCCACGTTCTCTGGGCCAGTGCCGCTGCCAATGGTATGTAGGACAAGCGAGATAGCGAGCGCACTCAACGCCAACGCGACCTCTTCATATCCGAGCGGCCGGTCTGCAGATGCGTCGTCTGCGAGGTGTCGCAACGCCCGCGTCGCCGCCCCGTCGATCGATGCCGCGACCGCGCGGGCATCGTCTGGCCCAGCTAACAGCGCGAAGCGAGCGAGGTTTGCTTCCGCCCCATCGAGCGGCCATGGCAGTTCCCCATCGGGCAGTGCGTTGATTGTGGTCGGAATCACCTCGGTCAGGATCTGGCGTTCCGTGTCCGCCAGCTCCTGGAACCTCTCCTTGTGCGGCTGCACTAGAGCGCCGTCCGGACGTCGTGCAGCCGGGTCGATACCGCGGCTGACGCGCTTTTCGCCTGAGCCAGAAGTTTGATCTCGATCTTCACCAGGGCTTCCTGAGTGGGCGTGAGCGCACCCCAGTCAACAACGAGCTGGGGGGATTCACGGGTGGTTCGCTTCATATTCCATTGCGGCTGCTCCAGCCTGGCCATGATATCGGCGGCAAGTCGGCGGGGATCGAAACCCCGGGGCTGTGCATTTGGTCGCATGACGTCGATCGGCTGTCCGGCCTGAGAAAAGAACCCCGGCGGATATCCCGACTGCTGGACAAAGCCGAGCAGATCAGGGTTGTCAACCTCGGCGCGAGCGAGCGCCTGCGCCCTCTGGGCTGACTCCGGCGTGACTCCGGTCGGCGTGATCGCGAGCTGTCCAACCCTTTCGAACTCACGCGCTTTGGAGGGCTTCGATGTCAGATTGATCCTGGCGGCATCGACCATTTCCTGCGAGATCTGAACCGGTGGAAGGACTTTGACACCACTGCCGTACCGCCGCCGCAGGTCGGCCTCCAGCTTGGCCGCAACACTGCCGGTTTTGAGGGACCCATCCGGGTTTACTGCGGCCATCTTCGCGTTCGGGCCGAGCCGGAACTCGACTTCGATCTGGGTACGCCTGGGGAGCAAAGCGCTGCTAATCGCAGCCATATCCGCCGACGATAGATTGTGGGCCTTCGCCAATTCGGCGAGATTGGCCGTCAGTTCCGATCTCAGGGCCCCTACGTTTTGCCTCATGGCATCGTCCACCGCGGTGATCTCGGCCCAGGAAACGTAGCCGTTGACGTTCTTCACCTCGACCAGCTTGATGACGGCCGTCCCATCGGGCTTCAGCACCAGGATGACCTCGTCAAACCCGCCGGGCCCAACCACTCCAAGCTTTGATCTGTCCAGGGGTATGTATCGTTCCCGGGGAGGCGCTGCTGCGGCCTGGGTGCGGGTCAACTCGGCCGACGCCTCCCTCTCCAACGACAGGCCTCGGGTTCGCCGCCGCTCGCCGCGCTCGACCCATCGCCCGTTGACGTCACGCTTCTCAGCCGTAAATTCGAGTTTGCCCGTCTGGGTCTCCCACATGACGTGGCGGTACGGGCCATCTCCGCCGATGTGAAACTCCGGCCCGATTCGGTAGGCATTCTTAGCTTTCCGCGAGCCAGGCAGGTCGTGAACCGGGACGATATCACCGAAGGCGGCCGCGGCGTCCTGCTCGGAGATTTGCTCCCAAGCCGCCTTCCTACGCTCTGTCCGCGCCGCCGGTTGTTTCTTGGCGAACAATCTTGAGGGCTGGTCGAGGTCGACCGGCGAGCGCAGTTCGCCGCGCGAGATCCGGAGCAGGTCGCTGGCACCGAGGACGTCCACGCTCTTTTCGATCGCGTGCAGGTTCTCCAGGGTCTGCTGCGCCTGTGCGACGTCACTCTCAAGCATCGCGCGCGTCTCGGGATCGAGACTGGTCGCTTTGAGCTCACCGTCGAGATGCGCCAGCAGCCGATGCTGTCCGTCGATCTCAACGTCGAGCTTCGTCCGGTAGAGGTCGATCTTCTCCCCAACCGTCAGCGAGTCCCACCGCCCGAGCCGCCGCTCGTCGAGGGCCGCTACCTGTCCGTGCATCCGTGGATCCACCGACTGCCACAGGTGAATGCCTTCCTCGCGCAGCACCCCGGGGCCGGCGCTCTCGCGAACGATCACGCGGGGCTGACCGTCCTCGATCACTACGATCGCCTGGCCAGTCTTGCTGCGTCCGAAGGCCTCAAAATCGGCGTCGCTGACGACATGGATCGGGGTGTCGGCGAACTGCCCGCGCAGCTCCGGCGGGACCGCGCTCAGCAACTCAGCTCGCATTTGCCTCTGGAACTGGTGGGCAGCATCGGCACGGGCCACAAGCGCCGCCGTACCGCGGTCCAAAGCGGGCAGGAAATCGCGCTCGTAGGACGCGCCGGGGTATTTCGAGCGAAACTCCGCCCATGCCGCTGCCCGCTCCTGCACGGTCCCGCGCATACCGAGTACATCGGCCGGCTCATCGGGACGCCGCGCGTGCTCCATCGCCGTAGACCGCGCGCTCTCCACGACGGCTATTGCGTCAGGCGGTGGCAGCCCGCGCAGCGACCGCCAGCCCGCGGTCATAGTGCCCGCCATGTGGATGCCGACTTTCATTGCGGCACCCATGACCAGCCCCTGGCCGACGCCTTGGACAGTCCCCGTGACGGTGCCCTTGAGGATGTTCTTGAAAACGTCGCCGCGGTACGTGTTGTCGTCAAGCAGCGTGTTGGCCAGCGCGTTGGGCGCCGCTTGCGCGGCCTGTTCGAGCACCTCGGCGCTGGCCTTTGCCGCGATCCGGGTGGCTCTGCTGCTGCTTGCTGCCATGCGAGCAAGGACACCTGGATTTGCGGCCCCCTCCGCCGCCTTGAGCAGTTTGTCGCCCACGCCGGCGGTGGCGGCGGCGATGGCCGCGTCGACCGCACCCAGTGCGAGGTCCTTGCCGAAATCCTCAAGCCCATAAGCGTTTCCGAGCAGCACGATCTTCGCGGTAATGGTCGCAGCGGTTCCCCATAATGAGCCGTACACGGCGGCGACGAGCGGGGTCGCGCTGCCCCACGTGGCGGCAATGACGATGATTGCAACGGCCGCCGCGACGACCTGGACGATGGCGTCGACCATCGAGTCCACACTCTTGCGGTAGGTGTCCGTCGATACCTCAAAAGTCTTGACGCGTGACTCGAAACGTCCGTATATGTCATCCAGCTCGGCGCCGGTGGGGCGCTTCCGCGGATCGGGGTCGTTGAGTCGCTCGTAGGACTGCTGCACTCGCCGGTAGTCCTCGTCGAGCACCCTGCGCGCCTCCGGCGCCAGCTCAAACAGCCCCCCCGCCCCGTATGTCGTCGTCTCAAAGGTGTAACGGCGCTTGGCCGACTCGAGCATCTCCTGGGGGTTTTCCGGCGCGCCGCGCAAGTTTTCGTCGATGTCGAACCTGTCACGGGTTCCCCAATCGACTTCGTCATGGATGCGCTCATCCATGTCTTCGTGCCAGCGTTCCTTGTATTCCTCACGCGCCTGTGCGATCTCCGCCTTGGTCCGACCTTTGGTGACGCTCGTCAGCCGCTGTTCATTGGTCCCGGCTCCCTCGACCGAGTAGCGGATTTCCTCGGCCAGCGTGAGATGACCCTTTTTGAGGTAGTCCTTGGTCTCGGGTCCCGACGACAGCAACTCCGACATCACCCTGAAGCCGCCCCTGTGAGTCGCCACTTCCCCGGTGTTCGGGTCGTACTTCTGCCATGTGCCGGTGTACGCCTCGTCGAACCGCTTTTCGAGGGTGCTCATCCCCTCCTGGCTGAGCCCCTGAGCGATGGTCCCGATCTGAACTTGGATGTCGCGCTCTCGCTTCTGCCGGTCCCACGGCGTCATGGGGTTGCCCTGTGCGGCCCGCTGGTCGATCTCCTTTCGGAGCTCCTCGGCCAACCGTGGGTAGTTATCGCGTCTCGCCTTGTCGAGCATCCGCCCGTGGCGGGCCTTGAGGATGTCGTTGAACTGGTCGTCGGCGTCCTGACGGGCCTCCGACTGGGCGGCCTTCGCCTCGATCGCAAAGCGGGCGGCGTCGGCGCCGTCCTGGTCGTTGTCTACGAGCGCGATGGCCAGATCCCTGGTCGGACCCTCGAGCTTTTCGGCGTAGACCTGCTTGAGCGTTTTGCCGGCGCCTGGCCACGTCTCGTAAGACGCCTCGACCTCACCGGTGCGGCGACGGACCTCGATGGCGAGTTCCTCGGACGTCATGTTCGGATTCGCCTCGCCAACGTCCGTGGCGATCTGCTTGTGGACCTGCTCTAGACCTTCTCGATCGGGACCCCAGATAGACCCTTGGAGCGCCTCGTCGATCGCGTAGGCGTCGGCTTTGTTCTTGTCACCGGCGGCCAGCGCCAACGCACGAGACAGCTCCCGATCGGAAAAGTCGCTTCGCAGCGCAGACTCGAGGCTTTCCTTGTGGTGGAGCAGATAGTAAGCCTTGACCTTGTCCAGATCCTCGGGGGAAAGGTTGCGCAGAGTCGAGTACACCAACTCCTCATTGGTGCCGAGTCCGTCGACCGCGTCGAATATCGCCTCCGCGGCGGCGGCGATCTTGTCGCCCTTTGCAAGCGCCAGCGCCCGGTCGAGTTCCGAGCCGGACATTTCATCGCGCAATGCCCATTCGAGGGTGTGCTCGTGGGTGACCAGGTACTGGGCCCGGACCAGCGCGGTCTGCTCGGGGGTGAGGCCGGCCAGGGCGTCGTAAATGGCCTGTTCGTCGGTGCCGACGATATCCATCGCGGCGAACAACCTGCTGGTGATTTGTGCCGCGCCGCCAGGGTCGCCGAATAACACCGCGGACAGGTCGTCGAGCTTGCTCTGCTCTTTGCCGAACGAAAACGGGTCCAGAGCTTTGACCGTGGTGCGGAACTGGTCCGTCAAATCGGGTAACCGTTCCTGGACCAACCGCCCGCGGGTTGTGCGCGCCAGGGCCATGAGCGGGTCGCGAGCACCCGTTCCGAAACCGAAGTACTTCTCGGCCGACTCGCGTTCTTCTTCTGTGAGCTCGATAGCGCGTTGTTTCTCTGTCGCGTCCGCCGCCGTTGCATCGGCCTGCGCGAGGACATCGATGAGCATGATGTCGCCGACGAGCGCGTTATTGGCCTCCTGGGCCTTGACCTCCGCCTCGGCGAGGGCTCGACGGTCAGCCTGTGCCCGCAGGTCGGCGAACTTGTCGATCAGGATGGAGTCGATGCTGCGTTCTTGACCCAATCGTTCGACGGCCCAGACGCGGACCAGCTCGTAGGCCTCCAAGCCCGCTGCCTCCGTAGCCGCGGCAAGTTGCTCGCCGGTCTTGTTTGCCTCCTCAGTCGCCTGCTTGAACGTGGCCGCGACCTCCTCGAGTCGGACGTCCAGCCACGGGCGCTTCGTCGCCGGATCGAGGTTGACCGCCCCGACGCCACGCAGCGTGCCTGGTATGTCCGCGTTGTCGGCCCGCCGGTAGGCATCGCCGTACTGGCGTTCGAGCCTTGCCAGCTGCTCGGCGCGCTTGGCGGCCGCTCGCCGTTGCTGGGCCGCGCCTCTGGTGTCCTGTGTGCGGAGATTTGCAATCAGCTCGTCTTGGATCTCGGTGATGAATTGGGGGTTCACTGACGTCAGCGCCTTCTGCATGCGCTGTGTCGTCTCCTTGAGCGCATTCGCTCGCCCGTGCGCGATGGCCTCGGCGGTCTTCCGCTCTTCCTTCTTGATGGCATCCGCGGCAGCCTTCGCCTCGTTTTCGGTGGGCACGGTCGCCGCGACTTTCGAACTCGCCAGCGCGTCGGCACGATTCTTGGCGGCCGTTTCTATGCGTTCCCTTCCGATCCCGCTAAGGTCGCCGATGAGCTGAACCTGTTCGGTCAGTGCCTTCACCAGCGGGGTGCGGATGGGTTCGTCGAGTTCGGGGAACCTCGTCACGAGCAGGCCGCCCCGGAACGCCGATCCTCTGGCGGCCTTCAACACCTCGTCGGCCATCGGTTCGATTTCCCCGAGCAATTTCCCGACCACATCACCGACGCGCATCGCGAGGTCCGGCCGCAACGGCCGGCCGAGCGGCAACCTGACATCCTTAAGGGTTGGCGGTGGCATCGGCGGCCCCACCATCACCTCGGCTGCCAGCGGCTGGCCCTGCGGTGCGATGCGCGCCGGTGTGGCTGGCACCTTGGCTCCCGTAGCCGACGCCGGCGGCGCGGCCTCCTTTGGAGGCGCGGGGGGCGGTACCAGCGTGGGCAGGCGCCCCATCGGGGTCCTCTCCAACGGAGGCAGGGTGAGGTCCGGCAGTGCCTTCTCGACGGCGTCGGTCACCTTCTTGGTGGCTTCGGGCACCGGGTCGGGTGGTGGTTTGGGAAGCTCGGGAGGCCTGGGGAACCGCGGTGCATAGCGGCCTGAGCTGCGGGTCACCTCGTCTTGAGCCTTCTCGTTGCGCTCCTGCGACTTCTGCACCACGGGTGCAAACACGCCGTGGCGGGCAATAACGGAAGGCTTCGACATCGTTGCGGCGGCGGTCTCGACGTTCGCGCTCCACTCGGTGAGGGTTTGGGGCTGGCCACTCTGCGTGATCGGCACGCCGGCCACCGCCGCGTCGGTGGCCTGCTTGGTGCCCTCAGTGAGTGCGTCTTGTCGCAAGACGTCATGCTGGGGCCTCACTGTTGCGCCTGCGGGCGCGGCAGCGGGCGCCAACCGATGTTGCAGAACGGCGATGGGCGTTGCCGCGGCACGCACTTCGGCTTCGTCCTGCGCAGTTCGTTCGGCGCGCGTCTCCTCGAGCCCGACGTCGACCGGGACGGCGCCACGCGGAGCGGGAGCGATGCGCCGGCTCGGCACAGCGATTGCAAACGCCGCGCGGCGCAGGTCGGCGTCGTCTTGCTCGGTGCGCTCGGCCACAGCCTCGGCGAGACCGACGTCCTCCGGTGCGTCGGCTGCGACATCGGCCAGCGCGCGCCGTGCGCGCAGGCGTCCCGCCGCGCGGTTGGTCAGGACCGTCCGCGGTGCCGGCTCAGCTGTAGTCGGCGGGGCCGTCGTGGCAGTTTCCGGCGTCTTGATGACGACGGGGGTGGGTGAGCTCACCGCCGTGCGGCGGGCACCAGCCACGGCTCAACCAGGCGCCGCACCGCGATCGATGGCGCGACCCCGAGTTGGTTATGCAGCAGTGAGCGCAGCATGCCGTACTGGCGTAGCGCTTCGGAGATGTTGCCCTCTTCGAGGTGCATCGATATCACCAACCGGTGCGCCGACTCGCGCAGCGGTGCGGCCGCCACCGCTGTCAAAGCGATCTCGAGTGCGCGCTGTGCACTCCCTGCACGCTGCAGCCGCTGGGCGAACGCCTCCATGGCATGAAGGCGTAGCTGGCGGAACTGCTCACGTTCGACTTCGACGAAGTCGTCGTACCAGTCGGGAAGCAGGTCCGCGCAGAACCATTCGACCTGCATAGCGTCGATATCGAGATCGTCATCGTGCGGGTCAACGAGCCGACGAGCGATCATAAGAAATCGATGGAGGTCGACCTGCACCGACGCCCCAATGCTCAGGTGAGTCGCTCCGCTGGTGACGACCTGGTCATCGGCTTGGCGCAGCCGCCACAAGCAAGACCGTAGATTTGCGTGCGCACGCTCCTCGGACTTTTCCATCCAAAGCACATTCGCCACATATGCACGCTCCACGGGACGGCCAGACATCGCCAGGAAAGCCACAAGTCGCCACGTGCATGCGGGCAGACCGATGTCGATGCCGGCTCGTGTGGCCCGGAAACCGCCGAGTAACTGCACCTGACAACGGTTTTGGGCGAACACGTGTTCGCGATCCAGGGGGAGTGGGGGCGCCGGATGGCGCGATGTGGTGATCGACGTCGGCTTCATCGCTCGCCCTCGGTAAACGGGATTTAGAGAACGCTCCCAGCTACGGTCGCTATTTCAGCGTCACCGCGACGTCACTGAAAGGGGGCGGTCCGATCAGCGGACCGGCACAGTGCAAAATTCGCATGATCGAAATGAAGCGGTCAAGTTATTGAGCTTCCTGAATCAATCTTTCGCAGACGTCATGAAGTATTTGACGAGCCTCGGCCGTCGTTCGCACGAAAACGGGTCCTACGACGTCGAGGGTGGCCTCGCCGCTGCGCAACAGCGCACGCACGAGGTATTCGTGGGCTGTGTCGTCGGGCCAGTGCTGCACGGTGATCACAGCCGTTAGCCCCTGCGCCATCCCGTCAACCTAGGTGCGCGCAGTCACCAAGTTGTCACCGGCGGTATCAACGCGGTCGCAACGCCGCGGTGACGCGCCACCCGGCATGGTGCACCCGTGGGCGACTACTCGGCCGTACGTGACGCGGTGCAGGCAGTTCGTGATCTGCTGCAGCGCCACATCACTCAGACGGCGGAGGCGGGGCTACTCAACGTCCCGATCGACATGCGCGAGCCACGCGAAATCGAGCTCGCCAATCTCGATCCCGCGGTGTCGCTATGGCTTTACCGCATTGAGCCCGACCCCGATCTGCTCAACAGGCGACCCGCTCGCGACAACCCCTGGCGGGAAGCGCATCTGCCAACCCCACTACAGCTAAGCCTGCTCGTGGTGCCTATGGCCGCCGATCCTGGCCAGCGGCTGCTGCTGCTCGGTCGGATCGCCCAGGTGTTTACCGATCACCGCCGCCTGGAAGGTGCCGATCTCTCCGGGTCACTGGCCGACACCACAACGGCGCTACAGCTCGGCACCGATCCGCTGAGCTCTTATGACCTGAGCCTGATCTGGGGCGCGCAAAGCACGTATGCCCGTGTCGGTGTCGGGCTGCAGGTCCAAGGCGTGGTCATCGATTCTCATCTGCCGCTGATGATTACCTCGCCGGTGATTTTCACAACCGACTCGGTGGGCCTGTCGGCCGGAGGCCCGCCGTGACGTTCGGTTTCGTTGCTACCGCCCCGCCAGACACCCTTCGCGGTCAGGCGCTGGTCGTCATTGCCATCATCGACCCGAGCGCGCCTTCAGGTCCCGGGCCGCGGTCAATCACCGTGAACTCAACCGACCCGCATGTGCGCGCGCACATGGTGGATAGCTGGCTGGTGATGGCCGGGCGGGCCGACCTCGCGCTGCGGCACCTGGCGACCACGGCGGCGACGCTGCACGCGACGGTCCAGGCGGCCGGGCTGCTTCCTCAAGACGTCGCCATCGACATTCCGGCCGGCAGTGACTTGCCGTTCGACGGCCCGGCGATCATCCTCGATGTACCCGCGATCGCGATCACCGGCACGGTGACCGCGTCGGTGTTTCCGCATTCGCCCATTGCCGATGCCGACATCGCCGTAAGCGGCACTGTTTTCGACGGCGCTGTTATGGGGCTGCGCACCCCGCTCGCACTTCCCCACGCTGCCGGAACGCCGATCGTGGCGACAACACTGGCCACAGCGGCAAGCACGACGCTGGCAAGCCCGGTTGCCGCAGGCGCCGCACAGCTGAATCTGACTGCAGCAGCGGGGGTTTTGCCAGGTTCGATTCTGGCCGTAGGCGTCGACCAAACCGTGGAGCACGTGGTGGCGGACGCGGCCACTGCCATCAACGTGCAGCTTCGCACGCCGCTGATGCGCACCTGGCCGGCGGGCTCCCCGGTTACGCGGGTCACCGCCACTTCCGGTGCATCCAGCTCGCTGGCCCGCGACGCCCGAACCGGGGACGCGGTGTTGGTAGTGACCGCGGCGCTGGCCGCCGACGCCGTTGAAGTCGCCGACAGCAATCCCGCTCGCGCGGAATACCGCGCCACGGGCTGCCGTACCGACGTCGACGGGCGCTGGCGGCTGGCCGGTGTGCGCGGTGTTCCCACGATCAGCCTCACCACCTCTGCCGCTGGATTCAACACAGCAGGCCCGACCGTGTACCGGCTTGACGGGCGCCACGACCCCAACATCCTAGACATCGTTCTTTCACCCTGACCGGAGGAGCAGCCGCTATGCCCGAATACCTCGCACCCGGTGTATACGTCGAAGAGGTGTCCTCTGGTGCGCCGCCCATCGCGGCCGTCGGCACTACGACCACAGGGATGGTCGGGCTGACCCGCCGTGGCCCGACGGTCGGTCGCCCCCAGTTGGTCACCAGCTACGGGGAATTTGTCCGAAGCTTCGGCGGCGCATTCGATTTCGGCGCCGTGTCGACCGGGTATACCAATCTGCCGTACGCGGTGCGAGGCTTTTTCGCCAACGGCGGTGAGCGCGTCTACATCAGCCGCGTGGTCCCCGCGTCCGCGACAGCGGCCACCGCCACACTCAACGGCGGCCTGGTCACCCGTCTCACCGCCGATGTGCAAGCCGGCGCTGCAGTGCTCACCCTGGCGACCCTGCGGGGTCTGCGTGACACGGCATCGATTGAGCTGAGAATGACCAAGAACGGCATCACCACGACAAGCGCGGCGCTGACGGTCACCGACCTGGACCGCACCAACAATCAAGTAACCGTCAATGTGGCGCCTAGCGCCACCCAGGTGTTCGAAGCCCGCTACACCACCGTTTTGACCGACGTCGAAGGACTCAATCCGGACGGCACGGTAATCGACAATGCCGCAGCGCTCGCCGGCGGGCGGCCGGCCACATTCGGCCTGATCGCCACCAGCGTCGGCAGTTGGGGGCACCAGGTCACGGTTGGAACCGCCCACCGCTCCACCGCGCGTTCCACGGTGCGGACCGCGCTGCTGGTCGCCCCCACCAACACGATTCCGTTGGTGTCGGCCGCCGGTTTCTATCCGGGCGCCTGGGTCGAGGTGGACTTCGGCAAAGCAGCGACCCATAAGGTCTACCGCAAAGTTACCGACGTGGTGGGTTCGACGATCATCATTGCGGGCGCCGCCGTGGCCGCCGGCGAATGGGACCCGCAAGAGGGGCTGCCCGATACCCGGATCTCGACCTGCGAATTCGACTTGGCCCTCAGCTACGTCGACCCGGTCGAGCGCACGTCGGTGACCGAGCAGTTCCCCGGCCTGACTTTGGAGAACGTCCCCGGGCGCTTCTATAAGGAGCAGTTGGCCGGCTCCACCCTCGTTTCGGTCGACCCGAACGTGGCCGATCCCGCCGACACCCACCCGTTCTTCTTCCCCAGCGCCGCCGACGGGCTGGCCGACACCCTCGGCGGCGCGGGATCCGATGGCACCGCCGCCCCCACGACCGCTGGGGTGCTCGGCGCCGACCTCGGTCCCAACCAGAAGACCGGGCTATTGGCGCTTGGTGATGTAGACGAAATCGCCATCTTGGCCGCGCCGGGGTTGACCGCTCTGCCGATCCAACAGGCCTTGATCGACCAGTGCGAGTTGTTGTTGGACCGCTTCGCCGTCCTCGACCCAGTGGGTGGCACAGGTGGCGGGCCCGCCTCGATGGACGCCATCCAAAGCCAGGCAGGCAATTATGACACCGAATACGCGGCGATCTACTACCCGCGGGTGGTCATCTCCGACCCGGTCACGGGCGCGAACCGAACCGTGGCGCCCAGCGGCCACATCGCCGGCATCTACGCCCGCGTCGACGACACCCGCGGCGTACACAAGGCGCCGGCCAATGAAAAGATCAGCGGGATAGTCGATCTGGAGACGTTCGTCACAAAAGGTCAGCAGGAAATCCTGAATCCCTTGTCCATCAACGTGTTACGCGACTTCCGCGCCAATCGCCTAGGCCTGCGGGTCTATGGTGCGCGCTGCCTGACCAGCGATCAAGATTGGATCTACATCAATGTCCGGCGCTTGTTCATCATGATCGAGGAGTCGATCGAAATCGGCACCCAGTGGGCGGTTTTCGAACCCAACGATCAACGGCTCTGGCAACGACTGATCGACTCGGTGACGATTTTCCTCACCGGCGTGTGGCGCGACGGCGCCCTGATGGGCACCAAAGCCTCGGATGCGTTCTTCGTTATCTGCGATCGCAGCACCATGAGCGACGACGACATCCTCAATGGCCGGCTGATCATGGAAATCGGCATCGCCCCAGTGCGTCCCGCGGAATTCGTCATCATCCGCATCGGTCAGTGGCTCGGCGGATCGTCAATCCAGGAGCTATGACGACACCACGGCCCTTGACCGACCTTGACCAGGCGTCCCGCCAAACACACGAAAGGACCACCCCAACATGGCAACCGGTGACCGAGTCGATCCGTTCACGGGATTCAACTTCCGCGTCGAGATCGCCAACACAACAGAGGCTGTCGCAGCTTTCCGCGAGGTGAGTGGACTGACCGCGACGGCGGACCCAATCGAGTATCGGGTCGGCAACTCACCCGATCTGCATGTCGTAAAAATTATGCCCCTGATCAAATACTCCAACCTCGTGATGAAGTGGGGCATCACAACAAACGAGGAGTTGTGGCGCTGGTACAAGCAGATCGTCAATGGTGTCGCCGACCGCCGCAACGGCGCGGTGGTTCTGCGCGACGAGCTCGGTAACGACGTATTGCGCTGGAACTTCTACGAGGCGTGGCCGACCAAAATCGAGTGGCCGAACCTCAACGCGACCGCCAACGAGATCGCCATCAACTCGTTCGAGATCTGCGTCGAGAAGCTCGAGCTGGTCTGACCCATGACCACACGCACCGCCGGGCTCGCCCCCGGGGTCTCGATCCGCTTCGTCGAGCCGCCGCCACCGGTCGCACCCGTGGCGATCGACGTGCCGGCGTTCGTCTGCGTCTGCGAGCGCGGCCCCCTGGACACCCCGACACGGATCGGCTCGTGGCCGGCGTTCGTCGCCACGTTCGGAACGTTCATCGTCAACGGTCTCGGTGCGTACGCCGTCAAAGCATTCTTCGACAATGGCGGGCGGGTGTGCTGGATCGTGCGGGTGGCTGCCCCGGCGGTCGTCACCGCACCAAATGGTGCGCAGCCGGCGGATCGACTCAGCAGCATCGTCGACGACGTCACGGGGTTCGTGGTCGGCGCGGCCGTGACGGTCAGCCAGGGCCGCGAGGTGCACCAGTATCTGCTGCGCGCCGTCGACCCGGCCACAGCGACGTTGAGCTGGGACCGGCCCCTGCACCCCGCGTTCAACCTCACCCTGTCGTTCGACATCGCCACCGGCGCAGGCGCATCGACGGTCACCATGACCGATGTCGCAGGAGCCGACTCACTCCGCGTCGCCGCGTCATCACCAGGTGCATGGGGCGATCGTTTGGCGCTGCTCGTGACACCCGGACGCCGCGCCGCCACCGCCAATCGGCTCAACGAACCTGCCGGCCCGCTGGCCACCCCCGTGCAGGCTACGGATGGTTTCACCACCGGATCGACCGTCAGCGTTGTGCAAGATCTGGCGGGCGTGGTCACCACGACAGCGGCCGTGGTGCAGAGCGTCGATCCGGTTGATCGGGTTCTGTGGTGGAGCGCACCGCTTCCGGCGACGATCGACCCGCTCAAGCCGATGCGGTTGGAGACCGACACGGTGTCGCTGACGGTTCAGCGCTCCGGCATTGCGGTCGAGGTGTGGGCGGACCTCTCGATGATCGCGACCAATCCGCGCTACGCACCAACGATATTGGCCAGTTCGGCATACGCCGGTTCCGTCGAGGTGCTCGGCACGAATCTTCCCGCGGTTGGCTGGTTCCGTTTGACTGGCGGCCGCGACGGCACCGCCGCGCTGAGCACTGCCGACCTGATCGGTGACGAGCTGCTTGGCGACGGTCATGGGGTCGCCGCCTTAGTGGATGTCGACGAGCCGGCCGCGGTTGCCATTCCCGACCTGGTCGCGGGCCCGACCCCGGCAACCGTCACGCTGCCACCGCCTGAGGACACCGACCCGTGCGCACCATGCCAGCCGGCTCCCGCGCCGCCGTCGGCGCTTGAGGCGGTCATCACCGAAGCCGGCGCCTCGTTCGACGACGAGCGGATCGTCGCCGCGCAGCAAGCCCTCATCGACTCGTGCACCAGCAACACCGAGCGGATCGCACTTCTGGGCCCACCGGCCGGTCCGGGTCCTATCACCGTTGCCGAGTTGCGCTCGTGGGCAAGCCGGTTCGCCTCGGACTACGCGGTGGCCACCGTTCCCTGGCTCACTGTCATCGACCCCCTCAGCGCCAGCGGCGCGGTACGGCGCGTGCCACCTTGCGGGCACGTCGCCGGCATGATCGGTCAAACCGACGCCGCCGAAGGGCCGTGGTTGGCCCCGGCCAACCGCAGCCTCAACTGGGCGTACGGCGTTGACACCGCGATCAACAATCAGCAGCACGCCACACTCAACGACGCTGGCGTCGACGTGATCCGCGCCCTGCCCGGGCGCGGTCTGGTCCCCATGGGTGCGCGCACGCTTTCCGCGGACACCCTGTGGGTGTTCGTCCCGGTCCGCCGCACCATGATCTACTTGCGCCGCGCGCTGCGCGTCTCACTGGCCTGGGTGGTGTTCGAGCCGAACGGGCCGGGCTTGGCGGCGGTATTGGTCACCGCGATCGGCACGCTGCTGCGCGACGTGTGGGAGGCGGGCGGCCTGTCCGGCGACACCCCGGATGACGCGTTCTTCGTGCAGGTCGATCAATCCGGCGCCGCCGTCGGCCAGCTGCTGATCGTCATCGGGGTCGCGCTTACCCGGCCGGCGGAATTCGTCACCGTTCAAGTCAGCCGGGAAGAGAACCGGTTGGAACTCAGCGAGGCGCCGCAGCTGGTGATCCCGGGCGGTGCGTCGTGAGCGGACCCCTCGGCGGCTTCAACTTCACGGTCCGGCTGATCGAGACGGCGAAGCCCGCATCGGCGATCATCGGCGCATTCGCGCAACCCATTGACGCCGGGTTCTCCGAATGCAGCGGACTTGAGGCGTCTATGCAGATCGACGAATGGCGCGAGGGCGGCCGCAACGACGGCGTGCTGCGATTTCCCGGCCACATCACTCACCCGTCGCTCAAGTTGCGTCGCGGGCTTGCGACGGGCACCGACCTGTGGGCCTGGCATCAGGGCTATCTGCAGGGCCGTGGGAAACGGCGCGACGGGGTGATCGAGCTGCTCGACAACCAAGGCAACACGGCCGGCACCTGGCGGTTCAGGCGCGGCTTGCCGGTCCGCTGGGCGGCTTCGGGTTTCAATGCCATGCAGAACTCGCTGGCCATCGAAGAACTCGAGATCGCCCACGAAGGTCTCTTCGTCCAAGCCGGTGGCGTGCTCGGCGATGTCGCCGCCACGCTCGGCTCGATCGCGCAGTCGTTGGGAGGGTCGTGATGGACACCAGCATCGGCCATGTGTCGCTTACGGTTTCGGCCGTCGATGACCGGACGCTGCTCAGCCCCGATGTGATGGAGGTCGTCGTCGCCGAAGTCATCCGACGACTCGACGCCCAGCGGTCCAGCGCGGCCGCGCAGCGGGAGGAGCGAAGCCTATGGCCTTCGGTCCGCAGCCGGGGGAGTGACACATGACGGCGATCTCACACGCGTGTTTCCAGCGGCTCGCCAAGCCCGAGGACAAGACGGGCGTGGCATTTCTCGTGCAATACAACCCGCAAGAGCTGACCCTCACCAAAGGTGCACAGATCGCCGAGATCCCCGTGCCGGGGCTCGATTCGCCGTTGCTGCAGTTCGTCCGCGGCCAGGCAGAAACCATGACCGTCGAACTGTTCTTCGACACGACTGAAGACGGCACCGGCGTCGGCACCACCCCCGTCACCACCGAGACAGACAATTTCTACGATTTCGTCAAGCAAGACAGCACCACCCACGCGCCGCCAGTGCTGCTGTTCACCTGGGGTGGCACCGCGTTTCCGGGGCGCCAACGCGACGGCTTCCGCTGCGTCGTGAGCAGCATCCGCCAGCAGTACACCATGTTCGCGCCTGACGGGACGCCCCTGCGCGCCAAACTCACCGTCGAACTCAAGGAGTACCGGTCGCTCACCGAGCAGCTACGCGAACTCAACCTGCTCTCGGCCGACCACACCAAATCCACCACAGTGCGGGACGGCGACACCATCACCGGAATCTCCCAAGCCCTATACGGCGACGACCGCAACTGGCGGCAGATCGCCGACGACAACGCTATCGACGACCCCCTGAACATTGCCTCCGGAACAATCCTGCGCATACCCCGAGGCGTGTCCCCATGACTGCCGCCATACCGCTCTACCAGCTGAACCAGCCGTTCTACGTACCGGCCTTCGAGGTCAAGGTGAACCAGCAGGTGATGCCGCAAAACTGCGTCCGCGACCTCATCGAAGTCAGCTTCGAAGACTCCATCGACACCGTCGACTCCTTCACGATGACCTTCAACAACTGGGACACCGACAAACAGCGACCCCAATTCATCGGAGAGCAGGCCAACGAAGCGCTATGGACGGTTGTGCAGCCGGGCAACGGAATTCAACTGTCGATGGGCTACCAGGGTTCCCCATCGGACCTGCGGCAATTGATGACGGGTTACATCACCAGCCTCGAAGTCGATTTTCCCGAAGCCGGCAGTTCACGGCTCATGGTGCGTGGACTGAACATCCTCGACAAGTACCGCGACAAGCAATACACGTGGTCGTGGCCCGCCGACAACAACGGAACCGTGCGCGACAGCGAGGTAGCCCGCGATCTGGGCAACCCGCCCGACTCGCCGCCCGGCAAGCCGGGGCTGCCGGGCATCAAAGTGCGCATCAACGACGATGCGCTGGCCACTGAGGCGCCCCAAGCGCGGGTGTTCATGAACAACCAGTATCCGATCGTGTTCCTGATGCAGCTCGCCCGCCGCAACGGCTACGACCTGTTCATCACCAAGGACGCAACAAAGAACGACGAGCTGTACTTTGGCCCGTCGCAGCGGATCACCGACCGCACCTACGTCCTGGAATGGGGCAAGTCGCTCAGCAGTCTCAAAGCGACGATCTCCACCGCGAAGCAAGTCAAAAAGGTCACTGTGCTCGGCTGGGACCGGCGGCAAAAGAAGCCTATCAGCGGTGTGGCCACCATCGAGCAAGACGGCAGCGACCTGCCGGCGACGGTGCGCGCGCTGGCCGCTGCCAACGGGCGCGAGGAGGTCATCACCGACATCGTCGTCGCCGATGTCAAAGGGGCCAAAGAAAAGGCGAAGTGGCAGCTGCATCACATCGCCTCGCGGCTGGTGGAAGTCGAGGGGACGGTGATCGGGCTGCCCGACCTGCGCGCAGGACGCACGCTGATTCTCGACCGCATCGGCCCGCACCTGCGCGGCACCTACTTCATCACCAGTACGCGACATGTCATCAACGACAGCGGCTATCGGACCACGTTCAAAGCCCGAATGGAGGGCAACCAGCTGGGAGGCGCCACATGACGGATCTGTCCGGATCACCCAGACCGGGGATGGGGTATGCCGCGCTGGTCATCGGAGTCGTGGAAAACACCGACGACTTCGATCACTGGGGGCGCGTCCAGGTCAGCTACCCATGCCTGGGCAGCGCATCGCGTTCAGCGCCGGCGCCCATCGCCGCACTCATGGCTGGGCAGGGCCGCGGAACGTGGATGGTGCCGATGCCGGGCGACGAGGCGGTGCTCGGCTTCGACCGAGGCGACGTGGATTGCCCGATCGTGTTGGGTTTCCTGTGGAACGGCCAAGACAACCCGCCCTCGACCACCACCAAGGAGCGGATGATCCGCTCGGTTAACGGCCATGCGATCCGCTTCCTGGACTCGACACCGCAAGCCGGGGGCAACAAGGGCGCACTGGTCATCGAGGACGCCCACGGCAACTCCATCGTGCTCACCAACGGCAAGCTGACCATCCGCGCCGCCGGCGAACTCGTCCTGGACGCGGCCACCATTCGGCTCACCAGTCTCGGCGCTTCCCGCATCGTCACGCCCAACAAAAACCCGATCTGAGGTCCCCATGGTGCAGATTGACATTCCGGTATCCCCGATCCTGCAAGAGGCGCTCGATATCGACCCGTGCGCCGTGGTGAAGCTGCCGCTGCCCACCCCGCTCAAGGTGGAGCTGCCGATGGGCGGCAGTCTCAACGGCCTGGTCGACATGTCGAAGGGCATCCCGAACGACTGCAGCATGAGCTTCAGCCTCTTGTTGCAGCTCGCACCGCTGATGGCCGCCATCGAGTGCCCGCTGCGGATGCTCAAGCTGCTCAAACCTCTTGTGGAGATCATCAAAGGTCTGCCTGGGCCGCCAAGCCCATCGTTGTTGTCAGACTTCGCCGAGGCGGCATTCGAACTTGCCGAGTGCTTCTTGGTGTTCGCAAAGATCCCGGCGTTTATCCGCGATGTGCTGTGCCTGATTCGCGCGGTGCTCAACTGTCTGATCACTCAGCTCACCAGTGTTCGCGACGTGATGAACGGGTTGTCGCTGCGTATCGGAGAAGCACAAGGCAACCCCGACCTGCTGGCGACGCTGAATTGCGCCCAACAGAACGCGAACACCTCGGCCCAAGCCCTGACCCAGGCCATCGACCCGATCGCGGCAATCATTGCGCTGATTCAACCTATTGCCGAAATCGGCGGCGTGAACCTCAATTTGACTCTCTCGACGCCCAGTGCCCCACCGCAGGACGTCGCCGCGCTCAACGACCTGATCAACATTCTGCAAGGGGTCGTCGATGCGATCGATGAGATCACCAGCGCGTTGCCCGGAGGGCCCTGTGGCGGTTGATGCTCGATCATTCCTCGGCACCGGCTTGTCTTTCCCGGTGCGGGTGAGCCCTGGCGGGGGATTGTCGATGTCGTCGGCCGAGCAGTCGATCACCGAATCGATCTGGCTGGTACTCTCCACCGCGCCGGGCGAGCGGGTGATGAACGCCCAATTCGGTTGCGGCATGCACGAATACGTCTTCGCCACCAACAACGCCGCCACTCGGGCCGCCGTCGCGCAGCATGTGCGCGATGCACTGACGAACTTCGAACCCCGAGTCCAGCTCCTCGACGTGCGCGTCAATGCCGGCGGTGACGAGGACAACGTGCTGTTGGTGGCCATTGACTACCGCGTGCTGGACAACAACGCGATTCACAACATGGTCTATCCGTTCTATATCACCGAAGGCGAGGCCCACTGATGCCGATCGTCGCGCCCGAGTTGGACGATCGCCGCTACGACGACCTGGTCGTGCAGGCACGCTCGTTGATACCGCGTTATCTGCCCGAATGGACAAACCACAACGACAGCGACCCCGGCATCACCATGCTGCAGCTGTTCGCCTGGTTCACCGACCTGCTGGTGTACCGCGTCAACCAGATGCCCGACCGCAACTACATCAAATTCCTTGAGCTGCTGGGTATCCAGACGCAACCCGCCAGCGCCGCGCTCGCCGACCTCACATTCGCCACCTCTAAACCCGACATCGACGTTGTCGTGCCGGCGGGCATGCAAGCCGCAGCCGCCGGCGGCAGCGGCACCCCGGGGGTGTTCGAATTGCCCGAAGGTTTCACCGCAATCGGCATGCCGCTCAACGCGATCCAGGTGTTCGATGGACTGGCGTACCACGACGTCACGACGGCCAATGGCAGCCCTTCCCAGACCATTACACCGTTCGGCCCGCACGCCCATCCCGGCTCTGCGCTGCTCCTAGGGTTCAGCGCGACCACGCCGTGCACCGCCGCTCCGATCACGCTGATGGTTTACGTCGTCTCCAGCATCGCGCGCCCCGTCGCCCAGGCTGGTGCCGCGACGCTGCCACCCCCCGCGACGTTCGCCTACGAGTATTGGGACGGCGGCGGCTGGTCCTCACTCGGCCTAGAACGTGACGAAACCAGCGGTTTCACCACCACGGGCCGGGTGGTCCTGTTCGGCCCCGGGCCTGCGACGCCGCAAGCCGCCATCGGATCGGTGACCGCCCCGCTGTACTGGTTGCGCATCCGCATGGTCGACGGCAGCTATGATCGCATTCCGCAGTTGTCACTGATCGCACCCAACACCGTGTCGTCGCGCCAAGGTGCCACACTGCGCGACGAGGTGCTCGGGGGCAGCGACGGCATGCCCAACCAGGGCCCGTTTCAGCTGGCGCAGACACCGGTGCTGCTCCTGCAGTTGCCGTTGACGGTGCGCCGCGACGACGGTCTGCTCGTCACCATCGACAGCCTGCGCCTAGAGGTCGACGAAGGCAGCGGTTTTGAGGTCTGGCAGCGCGTCGACGACTTCGGTGCATCTGGGCCGGACGACCCGCATTACATCCTCGACCGCACCGCGGGCCAGGTACGGTTCGGCGACGGCCGCAACGGCGCCATCCCAATTGCCAACTCCGCCTTGCCCGGCGCCAACATCGTGGCCAGGTCCTACATCGCCGGAGGAGGTGCCGCCGGCAACGTCGGCGCCGGCACCATCACCGTCCTGCAAAGCGCGGTGCCCGGGCTCGCCTCGGTCACCAACACGTTCGCCGCCAGCGGCGGGGCCGATGAAGAAAGCGTCGCGTCGGCGAAACTGCGTGCACCCGAAGAGCTGAAGTCCAAAGGGCGGGCCGTCACTGCCGAGGACTTCGAGTTGATAGCGTGCGATGCGCCCGCCGCCGTCGCGCGCGCCGCCGCCATCCCGCTGATGAATCCGGCGTTCCCGGGTGTGCAGGTGCCCGGCGCGGTCACCGTCATCGTCGTCCCCAACGCCCCAGGGAACGCACCACTTCCGAGCCCGGCCACCCTGGCCGCGGTATGCGCGGCACTCGACGCGGCCCGGCTCATCACCACAGAGGTCTTTGCGACCGCGCCGATCTATCGGCAAATCACTATCAGTGTCGACGTCGTGGCCTCGCCCGATTACGACGTCGCAGCGGTCCACGACGGCGTGGCAGCAGCGATTGTGACGTGGTTGCACCCGCTGACCGGGGGTGCGGACGGCACCGGATGGCCTTTCGGCGGAACCATTTACGCATCCGATCTGTTCAGGATCGTCTTGGCCGTGGCCGGCGTGTCCAGAATCCGTGACAACCAGCTGACGGTCGTCCTCGACGAGCAGCCGCAGCAGTTCTGCCGCGATGTCGATCTCAACCCGGGCGACCTCATCGAACCGCTCGATCCCGATGTGCGGGTGACTTACCAGTGAGGACCCTTCCGCCCACCCAGGAAGACCGGTGGTTTCTATTGGCCCGGCGGGCCGGCTGGCGGATGTCGGACATACTGAGCGCGGATGTGGTCATCGACGATGGGGCCGTGCGCCTTTCCGACGGCGCACCGGCGCCGTCCATCTTCGACTGCGATCCCCCCGAATGTGTTGCGCTGCCGTGCTGCGAGCATGCGGTGTTGCAACGGTCCTGCCGACGCATCCTCGTCGTCACCGGCACCGGTCAAATACGGTTGGTGCTCGGACCGTACCTCTATACGGAGGAAAGCGGTCTGCAACCTACACAGCACCGCTGCGTGATCGGTGAGCACCAATGCCAGCCAGAGTTGCAGTGGGACAACACAACCTGGCAGCCGGTAGGTGTTGTCGCGGTCGGGCGTGACATCGGCGTCGTCGATGTCGCAGCCCGCGTGGTTCACATCTTCGATTCCAGTGGTAGGTGGTTGTTCGCCGACGACGGCAGCACCCTGCCGTCGGCCTGCCCCTGGCCGACCGGGGCACCGCGGTACAAGAGCACCGGCAGATTCGTTTCCCTCGAACTCGACAGTGGTCTGCCCGAATGCGAATGGCACCGGGTGGTGCTGCGCGGCAGCGTGCCATCGGGTACCCGCGTCACCGTGTCCACGTTGACCACCGATGCCGACCTCACCGAGGGCGAGGTCGCGACAATGGATGACCGGTGGACCGTGGCCGGGGTCGACGATGATTCGCAACTGGACAGCTGGGATGCACTGATCGCCGGGCCGAAGGGACGCTACCTGTGGCTGTCGCTGCGTCTCGACTGTGATGGCGTGGTGACGCCGAGAATCGACGATGTAGAGGTGCACTTCCCCCGACGGACGTCAGTGCGGTTCCTACCCGCGGTGTTCCGCTCTGGCCCCGATGGAGGTTCATTCATCGACCGCTTCCTTGCGCTCACCGACACCATCCGGGCCAGCGTCACCGGCGAAATCGACCACTTGTCGTGGGATCTGGATCCGTACAGCGCCCAGGCCTTGCCCGATAAGGACTTCCTCGGCTGGCTAGGCAGCTGGATCGGGGTTGCCGGTACGGAGCAGATGCCGACCGCCAGGCGGCGCAAGCTGATCGAGCAGGCCGCCAAGCTATACCGCCGTCGCGGCACCCCCGACGGCGTGGCGCGATTTGTCGCTCTATGGCTGGGGCGACGCATCCAGGTGCTCGAGCACTACCGGCTTCGCCGCTGGGCCGTCCTCGACCACGGACGGCTCGGAGACGCCACCCGGTTGTTCGGAGCAGAGATCGTCAAGCGGCTGGAGCTTGACGAATACGCCACAATCGGCGCATTCGCGCTGGTCGATACCCCGACGCCGCCGCGGCTTGACCCGTTCACCTATTACGCGCACAAGTTCACCCTGTTCGTGCACGCGTGCCCTGGGGACGACGTTGACCGGCTGGCCGCGACGGCGGCGACAGTCGTCAAGGCGGTACAGCCGGCACATACCGCGTCGTCGATCGCCGTCGTGCTGCCCCGGATGCGGGTCGGTAAACAGGCCAGCCTTGGCATGGACAGCGTCGTCGCCGGACCCCCTGAGCCCAGCCGCTTGGGAGGAAACCGGCTAGGAGAAGGTCCGGTCGTAATAGCCCGCGACCCGGCCCGGGGTGACCGCCCCGCGGTCGGCGTCGACGCCCGAATTGGTACCCGAGCTGCGGTCGTGTGAGGGGATGACGGTGACTACCACGCTGAATCACCAGTGCGAGGAATGCGGCACGCCGCAGCTGGCCCGTAATACCTGGTTCCAGGGCAAGCTTTTGACCGAGCGGGACTTGACCGACGAGCAGCGCTACCTGCTGGGCAAGATCACCCGACACAACCGCTATCTGCACGGCAGCGGCATCGTGTGCGGCCTGGAAGTCGTTGAACACCCAAATCCGCCCTGCCGCAGCGACTATGTCGTCGTCGAACCCGGATTGGCGATCGATTGTTGCGGCCACGAGATCCTGCTGACGTGCGAAGAGACCGTGCCGCTGGCCGACCTCATCAAAGCTACCTGGGATCACGACCACCCCAACGAGCCACTCACCGGCTCGCACCGCATCCAGTTGTCTGTGTGCTATCGCGAGTGCCTGGCCGAAAATGTTGAGGCGCTGCTCGACGACTGCGGATGTGACGACACCGCCTGCCGACCCAACCGAGTCTTGGATGCCTACCAATTCCGGGTGCTCATCGACCCGCCGAAGCCATCGCCGGCAATGCCGGTGTCCCTCACCTGGAACGCGACCGTATCCGTCGCCAATGCAACACGATTCGCCCTCGACGGCGGGGGCGACCGGTTGTACGTCGTCACCGCGGGACCCGGTTCGGCACTGCTGTGTTATGTCGCCTCGACGGGTGCATTGCTATCGGCTCACACCCTGCCGCACGACGCCCTCGACGTCGCGGTTTCATCAACCGGTGATCGGGTGTACGTCGCCGTCGCCGACACTACCGCCGTGCTGATCTATGCCGCAACGGATCTCAGTACGACCACCGGCACGCTGTCGCTGGCCGCTGCGCCCACCGGAGCGGTCCGGTTGGCGACGCTGCCCAACGGGGGAGTCGTCCTCCTCGACGTGGCTGCGGCCCGCGTATACGCGTGGGACCAAACCGCGACCCCGCTGGGCGACGTCGCGACGGGCACCAATCCGCGTGCTGTGGCGATCCTTGCCGACGGCTCAGGGTGGATCGTGTCGTGCGGCGACGGCACCGTGGACCTTATCGCCGCCACGTCGGCCGGCACCGCGTCGAGTGTCGCGCTGACCGGCGACCTGGTCGCTGTCGCCGCCGTACCGATCATTTCTGAGAACCGTATTCTGCTGGTAGAGAAGACGACTCACACCGCCCAGCTCTACACCGTTGACATGACCGCGCACACGCTCACAGCAGTGGGAGCCAGTGCGGACACCGTCGAGACCCCCACTGCGGCCACCGTTGCCGACGGCGGCACATGGGCCGTGGTCACGGGCATCGACGCCACCGGGCACGGCACGATTAGAGTCCTCGACCTATCGACGATGAGTAGCGCGGGGCCGCCTGTGCCCGTGGGTGACAACGTCGACGAAGTCGTCATCGACTCGCTGCACGACACCGTGCTGGCCGGCTTCACCGGACCGACCGGATACCCCACCATGGCCGGTGTCGCCACCCTGCGCGCACAGGTCAACGACTGCGCCTCCCACCTCGACGGCGGCTGCCCCGACTGCGCTGAGGCTGACTGCCTGGTGCTGGCCACCGTCGAGAGTTGGTCCGACGGTATGGCTTTCACCGACACCACGCTGACTACCACGGGCAGGGTGTCGCTGCCCAGCGTGGCTCAGCTAGCCGCTGCGCTGCGCTGCGAGCTGGCCCAGCCGGGAGGTGGCGCAAGCGGCGGCACGGGACCCGCGGGGCCCGCGGGACCGCAGGGCCCCCCGGGGGGCGCCGGACCGCCGGGACCTCTGGGGCCAAAGGGCGACACCGGCGACCCCGGTACGTTCCCTTTGATCAAGCTGCCCCGAATCGTGGCCATCAACTGGTCACACGGCCAAGAAATGAATGGAGATCAGTGGGAACGGATCTTGCGCAATGGCCTTGTCGTTGCCTTCAGCGAGCCCATCGACCCGGCGACGCTGAATACCATGACGATCGAGTTCTTCTTCCGCGCCGCCGGGCAGGACGCGCTGACATATCAGTGGGTGGGCTTAGCCGGAACAGTCACGCCGGCAATCTTCACCGGATCAACATGCAGCCTGATCGGGGAGGCAGATTGGGACCGCAACCCCCCAACAAGTGAGGTGAATGCAGTGCAGTTCCAACCGTCGCACGACTTCGAGCCGAAACAGGGAATCTTCCTGGTCGTCCTGCGCGGCGACGCCATCTTGTCCCAGCGCACCGGGACCCGGCTCGACGGAACGACCGGTCAGTTCGCCCTCGACGGAAACCACCTGGGCCCGGGTCTTTTCACCCGATGCCCCACCGGCGATGTCATCGAGGGCGGGCGGTTCGAAAGCTGGTTCAGCTACGAGGTCCAGCTATGACACATCCCACGTCGAGCCTGACGCTGCAGCCGTACCGGACCATCAACTTGCACCCCGAGACCTGTGCGTGCCCTGTTTGCGTGAACCTGAAAACCTTTGTCCGTCCGCGATTTTTCGCCGGCCAGCTGCTCACCGATTCCGAGCTGACTTCGTTGACCAGCTACGTCGTCGACAAGCAGCGTCTGCACAACGTCTACATGCACGGCTGGGGCGTGGTCTGCGGGCTGCAGGTCGAATGCGACGGGTGTGGCCCGGGGGTGATGGTGCACCCCGGCTACGCGATCGACCCGTGCGGCTACGACATCGTCGTCCCCTGCGCAACCCGGATCGACATCGCCGATCTGATTAACCAGTGCCAAGCAAAGATGGGCCGGCTGGACTGCGACCCGCCACGATATCCGGTCGCCCAGGGCTGCGACGAAACCGAGACATGGTGCCTGTATGTGCGCTACCGGGAACAACAGGCCCGACCCGTCACGCCGTTGGGCGGCAGTGCGGCACCAAGTTGCTCCTGCGGCTCGAAATCCACGTCCGGTGGCTGCTGCTGCGGGTGCGGCGGGAAGACCACGTCGGCCGGCGGCGGGTGCGGCTGCGGGTGCTCTCAAACCGCCCGGCCCGGTTGGGAATGCACGTGCGGAGGCAACGGATCCCGCAGCACAACCACCTGCGGCTGCAGCCAAACATCGGCTTTGTCGACAACCACACCGAACGACTGCGAACCATCGCGGATCTACGAGTGTTACGAATTCGGGGTGTGCAAGTCCGACGGCTCGTGCAGCACACTCACCGACCTGGCCGGCACCTTCCCGGCCCGGCTTCTGGAATGCATAACCAAATTGCGGCCGGTGCTGTCGAAGGGCCTAACACCGGTCATGCAGCGCAACGCGGCAAGCGTCCTGCTTAGAGGGGAAGTTCCCTCCGGCTTCAACGATACGGTCTGCGCTCTGTACCGAAACGTTGCCGAACTCTACCGCAAAGACCCACTGCGCACCGGATGTACTTTCCCCCAGAAACTTTCGCAGATCGACTGCAGCCCTCAAGCGCACGACGAATCCGCCGGGCTCTACGAGAACCGTCTCACCAATGCGACGTACTCGTTGGGGGCGCTCGTGGCCGTGTACCTGCGGGACTGCATTTGCTACAACTTGATGCCGCCCTGCCCCTCCGGCCCGTGCGATGACCGCGTCGTACTCGCGTGCATGACTGTCAAAAAAGGTACGGTGGTATCGATCTGCAACTTCGACTGCCGCCGCTACGCCGGTTCATTCGTCTCGCGTAACTATTGGCTACCGATCGGCCCTGCGCTGACCCACCTGGCTGCGTTGTTTTGCTGCTTCCCGCTGATTGATTGGGTGCCACGACATGTCGTGGGGGCCGGTTCGATTTCTACCGGAGGCCGGTTCTCGGCGCTATTTGCTGCCGTCCGACGCGACGACTTCGCGCTGGTCAAAATGTGGCGCGCCCGATTGGCCGATCTGGCCGGGCGCTTCAGGCCCACAGCGCTGCTCGACAAGCTGGACGACACGGCTACCACAACGGCCGAACAAGTGCCGCTGGCCGACTACGTCGGTGAATCCGCAAAAACGGCCGCCGCCGCGCTGCGCGCGCTCAAGCTCAAGGTGGAGACCGTCGAGGTCAGCGATCCTTCGTCGGCTCCGATCGGCCCGCTTATTCCCGCTGTCCCTTGGGGCGGTTCAGCGCGGTTGTTCATTCATGACGGTCAGGTAGTGGCAGCCGAGGCGGGCGAAACACCAGCGCCGACGAAGCAACCGTCTCGGCGTCCGCGATCGACCAAAGGCGCCTCCCAATGATGCCGCTGCAAGACCTCGTCACCGAGGTCGCGCGGGTCCTCTATAGCGAAGGCCAGTTCCTGGGGGCCATCGACTTTCAGGCTGAGCAGAGCTATCACCGCGCCGCCCTGGGCCGGCACGAGATCGGCGGCCACACCTGGGGCGTGGTCGTCGGCCTGGATATGGTGGAGGTACCGGACTCTGGCGACGCCCAGTTCGTCGACCCGGTGTTGCGTCCGGGCCTGGCCGTGGACGGATACGGACGTTCGATCGTCAACTTCGCCACCGCGGCCATCGACTCCGGACTGTTCGCGGCGTTCACCGGCGATGGCTACCACCAGGTCTGGGTTGAATACGACGAGACCACCGAGCGGACCGAGCCGGACGGCTACTTCGATTGTCGCGACGGCGTTGCAACCCGCACCGTCGAGACGTTTCGCATCGTTGTCGACCCTCCGCAACCGATTTCGCCCGTGATCGTCGACGGCTCAACGGTCGCCCCTCCGGACATCCCCGACGACCGATCGGTCCCCTACCAAGAACTTCCGGTCGAACCACCCACGTTGCGCTGGCCGGTGCGGCTCGGCTCGTTGCACTGGGACGGAACCGTGGGCCGATTCCGCCCGAGTGCGAGCGGGAGGCTGGACGAGAACCGCCAGTACGCCGGTGCGATCGCCGCGCAGCTGTTGTCGCCGACGACCACGCTGCAGATAGCGCCACGCGCAGCACCCACCGATCCCGACGCCGACGAGTTCGCCACCGTCGACGGCCGACTGAGAGTCAAAGGCCGGGTCAGCGCCGAGAAGGATGTCTGGCTGGAGGGCGGCCAGGTGCGATTCGCATACCAGGCTGCCAGCGAAGAGAACACGATCATCACCCTCGGCCGAGACCACGGTACCGGCGCCCAGGAGCGGCTGCGGATGCGGCTGGGCGATGACGCCAACCCCGATCACTTCCTGTCGATCGGCACTCAGCAGGGCGCGGGTGAGACTACTGTCGCCGAAGTTCACGCGGACGGCAGCGTGCTAATCCCCAACGGGGTGCTGGACTTCGGCACGACAGACCGCCAAGAGATCGTGCTGGGTGGCCCCGAGGCAGCGATGGGCACTCAGCCCGCCACCGTTTTCATCCGAACCCCCGGCGAGCTCGCATTCTATTGCGGGGGAACATTTTCCGACGCCATGCGCGATCCCGGCGGCGGTGGGCTCTTGCAGGCGGTGTTCGACAGCAACGGCACGCTTGATTTCGGCTCACAAATTCGTCAGATGATCAACCTGTGGTCGAGCTCCGGGCAGCACCAGTACGGTGTCGGTGTGCAGGACTGGACGCTGTACTTTCGCACCGACGCCGACGTGTGCTGGTTCAAACGTGGCTCTCATGTCGACACCCGCGGGCAGCCGGGCGGAGGCGGCACTCTGCAGATGCGGCTGAACGAAGACGCCACCCTCGACGTGATAGGCGGGATCCACTCGTTCGGTGACGTCACGGTCGACGGATCGCTGACCGTTCACGGCCCAAGCTTGACCGCAGACGGGTCGCTATTCGTTCGCGGCGGCGGCCCCGATGCGGTCAGCAGCGTCATTCGCGTCCAGAAGATACCGATGACCCTGCAGAACATGGGTTCGGCACCAGTCCAATGGAGCTGCACGTTCAACCCACCCTTCACCGAGGTGCCTACGGTTTTCGCCTCACTCACCGGCTTTTCGGTCGCCAACCAGATCGACGATGCCACCCCGCAACGATTCCAAGATACAAATCACATCCCCCAGCACGTCTGGGTCAACGTTGATGGATCCACTCAAACCGACGCGCAGGGGCGCGCGTTTTGCGCGCAGTCGGATGCCGCGCATGACAGCACCTCCGAGGTTCGATTTGTCGTAATCGCGATGGGTCGGATCTACTCATGACGGCAACACACGACAACGCCTGCCAGACGGGACGGTGTGCGAATCCACCGTGCGGCGATGGCACCATGACCCGTGCACTGGCCGACCGGCTTGCTCGGTTGCGAACCGAACTAGCCGATGGCCAACAGGCATTGCGAGCCTTGGATATTCGCCGTGACCAGACGACCGCGGACCTGCTGCGGATCCAGGGCGCGGTGCAGGTCCTCGAAGAGCTGCTCGCCTCCCCGCCGACAAGGTCCCGCACGGGCCCTGCCTGATGGCCGCAACACGGCTCGATGAGATCGCCATCCGGGCGCTGGTCCCTCGCAACGACCCGGTCGGCGTTGTCTGCGCCGAGCTCCTGCGGCGTGCGTGCGGGGATCGGTTGGTGACAGCAATCGATCAGGCCGCCGAGACACTACGCGCACTAGATCCCAACGCCTACTGGGTGATCCGCGAGCTGCCCGTCCACGCGGCGGTGCCGGTATCGGAGACCGATCCCGACGCCCAGGCGCAACGCATCGCCGAAGCGCTCGTCGCGGTGATCCAACACCTGGTACGGCGGGGACCCAACCCTGACATCGTCCGCTTCGCCACCACCGCGGAATACGGCGCGTGGTTTGTGCGTGCCCTGATCGGCGGCGCCGCTGGCTCATGGATCTATCAGCGGCTCGGCGGTCTGCGGGCGCTGCGGCCGGCCGCGGCACTGGTCGCCGCCGCGACCGCACTCGAAGTCAACTTGCTCGACCTGTTCGCCTCCTTCAGTGCAACCGGCGGGTTGACACGCTTGCTGCTTACTGCCACGGAACCCGAATTGGTCCGCCTCGACGCGACATTGCTCGCCGCAGCCGGCTCGACCACGCCCGTGCCGCGCCGCCTGCTGGAAGCAGCTCGCGCCGCTGTCGCAGGCCCGACCCTGCTTACCGGCACCGCGGCGGTGTCTCGCGCGGGGCGCCGGCTCGAGCTGCTCGGGCGGCTCATCGCGACGTACCGGAGTGCACCTGAGTTGGTAGCTGCTGTGCATGCCACTGTTCCCGAAAGCACTGCGCCCCAAGCCGCCAACTACCACAACCTGTGGTCGCTGGCGTCCGAGCCGCGTACTGACGTCGAACCGACATCCGCGTCCGACAGGGTGCACGACGTGACGACGTTTGCCACCGCGGGTGCGGTGTGCTTCCTGCTGCTACCGGACTTCGACGGGCTCATGCCGCCCGAATCCGCACTAGCGTTACGCACTCCGGCCGCGGCGGACCTGCGCCGGACCGTGTTGGCCGCCGTGCTCGGCCCCGGCGTGTCCCCGCACGACCCCGCAGTGGCTCTCGCCGCGGGGCCAACCGATCCAGACCACGACATGAACGAGCTGATTCCGACGCTGCGATGCTGGGTCGAGCAGCTGCGCGAGGATGCGATTCTCGGCTGGAAACACCCCGACGACGCCGCCTGGTTTGCGGGTTGGCCACCAGTCGTCGGCGATATCGCGAACGCGTTGCTGCGCCGCTTCGCCGCACACCTGAGGGGCTTTCAGCGCTCCTCGGCCACCTATCTCGCCGAACGCGTGATGGTCCCCGGCGGAATCGTTGTGTGCAAGGACGACACCATCCAAGTCGAGCTGCGCCCGGCTCCCCTCCAAATCGTTCTTAGCCTTGCCGGACTCGATACGTTCGCCATCTCCCCGGCGTGGTCCGACTACAACATCACCGTCACCCACGGCGGGCCGCAGTGAGCGCAGCGAGCGCACCACTTGTCGAATGGGCCGCCCGGGCCTTAGCGGCCGCGTGGCAGCGACAGGAGGTGGAGGGCCGCTACCGAGGCGCGGACGACTTTCGCGCCCTGCACATCGATCCGTCCGACGCGCTCGCAAGCTGGCGTGCCGCGGTATCACCCGACGCTCCCTGGCCGCATCAGCTGCGACACGACTTCGCCGCAGTGAACCTCGGTGAGGAGCTCGGCCTCGGCAACGCCGAGCGGCTGCTGGCAACAATCGCCGTCGCGGTCGAGATCGAACCGCGACTTCGCCCCCTGGTCAGTGCCCTCGCCGATGATCCCGCCACAAGATCGCCGACGGTCGCTGTGGCGGCGGAGCTGGCTGGAGCTATCGGTGTCCCGCCATGCGCGGTTCGGGCGGCATGTGGTCCCGACGGCCGGCTCGCGGTTTACGAGCTGGTGCGCGTCGTCCTCGTGGACGGACGACCGTCGCTTCTTGACGCCCAGCTCGTGGCATCCGAATGGCTCGTTTCGCATGCCGCCGAATCAGCCACCGCGCCGACCGGCCTTCGGTGGACGGTCGGCGCCGCCGACGCCGAAGTCGGCTGGCCGCTGGCGGTTCGGGGCGCCGATCACGTGCTGCACGCGGAGCGGCTCGCGCTACGCGCCGCCGTGAGCACCTGCAATGACCCGGCCGCCCTCGGCCGCTCGGCACGCGATGCCCGCGTAGCCGGCGCCGTCCTTGTCGTTGGTAGCACCGAGCGCCCGGCCGACGACATCGTCTCCCGCTGCGAGTTACTGGCTCGGTTGGGCAGTCGGATCGCGGTCAGCACCGAGCCGCCCGTCCGCTGGGTGCCCCCGCCGCATTGGCACATCCTCGACGTCGCACCGCTGTGTGCCGCTGAGCGGGCCGAGCGCTGGTCCAGAGGCCTTGCAGCAAGCAGCATCACCGCCAACAGCCGTGATATCGCAGCGGTTGCGCGCGATTACGCGCTTGGCGCCGGCCCAATCGATAACGCGCTGGTCCGCACGGTCATCTCGCGAAACCCGCGCGCGGCCGCCAGATCGACTGCGTGGCAGGATCTCACATCCGTCGCCCGCCAAGCCGACACATCGGTTAGCTGGGGCGATCTGGTCGTACCCGACGGTGTACGCGCGACGTTGCGCGAAATCACCGCGGCGATTGCAGGACGACGGATCGTTCTCGATGACTGGACCTTCGGCGCTAGCCCGGGCGGTCGCGGCTATCACGTTTTGTTCGCCGGTCCGAGCGGCACAGGCAAGACGCTGGCCGCCTCGGTGATCGCCGCCGAGGTTGGGCTCGAGTTGTGGATCGTCGACCTTGCGCGCATCGTCGACAAGTATCTCGGCGAAACCGAGAAGCTACTCGACCAGGTATTGCGCTCGGCCCAGACATCCGGCGCGATGCTGCTTTTCGACGAGGCCGAGGCTCTGTTCGGCCGCCGCGGCGAAGTTCGTGAGGCCCGCGATCGATGGGCCAACATTGAAATCGCCTACATGCTGCAGCGCATCGAGCAACATGATGGCGTGACCGTCTTGACAACCAACATCAGCCAGCACATCGACGAGGCCTTCGCCCGACGGATGAGCCAACGGGT
Source organism: uncultured Actinomycetota bacterium (assembly GCA_963838755.1). GTDB lineage: Bacteria > Actinomycetota > Actinomycetes > Mycobacteriales > Mycobacteriaceae > Mycobacterium. The sequence goes on from CAWISO010000035.1 coordinate 41,356, forward strand.
CGACTTTCCGATACCTGACAAACCACTACGCCGTAAGTTATGGCAGCGTTGTGTCCCTACGACCGCCCCGATGAGCGACCGGGCAGATCTCGACATCGCCGGCGACCGATTCGAATTAGCCGGTGGGGCAATCCGCAACGCGGCACTTAACGCTGCGTATGCGGCCGCCGCCGACGACGGGATCATCACCCTTCGGCACATCGTGCGAGCGAGCATCGGTGAAATGATCAAGGCTGGCCGAGCGCCCACTCGTGCGGACCTCGGTGATCTCGCCGGACTCATCGGCAACTAACGCGAGTCATGATCGCTCCGGTGGACCGCAGCCTCGGCTGGCGCCGAACTGCAACGACGTGTCAGCGATGAATCCCTCTGTGTGGCAGCAGCCTTGATCTTCAAAGACAACACAACCGGACAAAAGGTGCAGCCCCATGTCGGGACACTGGGTCGCTACATCAACGGGTTCTGGGCATTCCATACGACCAGCACCAACGCACCCACCTACTACGCGTCCGCGGTCCTCGCGGGACTGTCGGTTAAACGGTGTTTCCGGCCTGACCCGCTGAGCGATGCTCGGCGAGGAAGGTGCCGTGATGACGACACTGGATGATGTGGCGAAGAAGAAGCAGGCTGAGCAGTCGGCCGAGGCGCAAGCTGCCGCCGAGTTGGTGCGGTTGGCCCAGGAACAGGGGCTGTCGTTGACCGGGCCCGACGGGCTACTCAAACAGCTGACCAAAACCGTGATCGAGACGGCTCTGAACGAGGAGATGACCGAGCCGCCTGGCTATGCGAAGCATGACCTGGCCGGTGCGGGTAGCGGCAATATCCGCAACGGGACGCGGTCCAAGAAGGTGCTGACCGACACCACCGGTCCCGTCGAGCTCGATGTGCCGCGGGATCGGGCAGCAACATTTGAGCCGCAGATCGTTAAGAAACGCCAGCGGCGGCTCTCCGGCGTCGATGAGGTTGTGCTGTCGCTATACGCCAAAGGCCTGACCACCGGCGAAATTTCGGCGCACTTCGCCGAGATCTACGGCGCCTCGGTGTCCAAGGAGACGATCAGCCGGATCAACCTCGATGAGATCTATGCAGCGATCTTCATCGACACGATCGTGGTCAAGGTCCGCGACGGCCAAGTCGCCAACCGCCCGTTCTACGCCGCCATCGGAGTAACCCTGGCAGGGGAACGCGACATCCTCGGCATCTGGGCCGGCTCCGGCGGTGAGGGTGCCAAATTCTGGATGAGCGTGCTCACCGACCTGCGCAACCGCGGCATCAAAGACGTGTTCTTTGTGGTGTGCGATGGCCTCAAAGGGCTGCCCGAGGTGGTCGGCAACGTCTGGCCGCAGGCGATCGTGCAGACCTGCATCATTCATTTGATCCGCAACACCTTTCGGCTTACCTCCCGCAAGTACTGGGACGAGATCAAGCGCGACATCAAACCGATCTACACCGCGGTCAACGCCTCCGCGGCCCGCTCGGCCCTCGACGAGCTGACCGAGAAGTGGGGGCAGCGCTACCCGGCAGTGATCAGACTCTGGCACAACGCCTGGAACGAGTTCATCCCATTCCTGGACTACGACGTGGAGATCCGCCGGGTTTTGTGTTCGACAAATGCGATCGAATCACTCAACGCTCGCTACCGGCGCGCGATCAAGGCCCGCGGGCACTTCCCCTCTGAACAAGCCGCGATGAAATGTCTCTACCTGGTTACCCGATCCCTGGACCCCACCGGTGCCGGCAGGGCACGATGGATGATGCGGTGGAAGCCAGCGCTCAACGCGTTCGCGATCACCTTCGGCGACCGTTTCCCGGCGGCCGAAACCTACTAATGGAAACCGCCGGAAACACCGTTAACGCGATAGACCC
>CAWISO010000036.1:0-17291 GCA_963838755.1 uncultured Actinomycetota bacterium
TATGGCCGACCAGATCAAGCCGATGGCCGAGCGGTTCCGCATCATCGAGCCGTGGCTGGAGGGCGGCCGGGCACACGCGCCGTTCTGGGAACTCCACGCCACTCGTCTTTGACGCCGAGTGTGGGCTTAATGCACGCGTTTCGCCAAGTGGCGTGCATCAAGCCCACACTCGGCGCTCAGGACGGCGCCAGCCGCAGGCAGATCGAGTTGATGCAGTAGCGCTGGTCGGTCGGGCGTCGCGATAGCCCTCGCCCTCGAAGACGTGGCCCAGGTGGCTGTGGCAGTTGGCGCACAGCACTTCGGTTCGACGCATGCCCATCGAGTCGTCGGAGCGCAGGATCACGGCATCGGAGCTCGACGGGTCGAAGAATGACGGCCAGCCGCAATGGGATTCGAACTTCTCGCTGCTGCGGAACAGTTCGGCGCCACAGGCCCGGCATTCGTAGACGCCCTCGGTCTTGGTGTCGGTGTATTCACCGCTGAACGGACGCTCGGTGCCGGCTCGCCGCAGCACCGCGAATTCCTCGGGCGTGAGTTTGGCACGCCATTCGTCGTCGGTCAGTTGCACGCGTGGAGCAGTCATGCATCCACGCTAGCGCGCGGTCGCTCGACCGTCAGCCACGCCGGATCGATCCCGTCGTCCAACCGGTTTTCGGCCTTGGCATCCAGATAGCGGAAGTAGAGCACGGTGAACACCACGATCAGCAGCAGCGACCAGCCGTAGGTGATCTTCAGGTATTCCAGCGGCCGCCCAATGTACATCCAGTTGAACAGCAGCCAGCGGTCCATCGTCAAAAAGCCGTAGATGCCCAGCCACGCCGGCCAATTGCGAATCACCGAGTTGGGCAACACCACCGTCATCAGGAACGGAAACAGCATCATCGAGTAGTAGCCCTGAGCCAACGACAGCACCAGCCAGGACCACAGCAACAGCACGCCCGACGAGGTGGTGAACCAGAACAGCGGGTCGCGGGTGCGGTAGTAGCGGTACAGCAGCCACAAGCTCCCGATCGCCAGCAGTGTGAAAAGTATCCGCAGGAAAAGGATCAGCCAGGTCGGCAGACCGAAGTAGACGCCGTTGCCTTCGATCGAGCTGTTGAAGTAGTCGCGAACGCCCAGCATGTAGGGCACCGTGCGGGTGAAGAAGTCCAGCGGGTGGACGATCAGCGGCAGCGCGGCCAGATTGAACACCACGGGCACCGCCCCACCGGCAACCACCGCTCGCCACTGGCGGTTCAGCAGCGGCAGCAGAAGTAACGGCCCGAGCACCGGTTTGACCACCAACGCCAATCCGATCGCGATCCCGGCCCACCATTGACGGCCCGGCGACCCGTCGAGCAGCCACCGCAAAAACAGCACCTCCAACAGCAGGATGCAGCCGTTGATGTTGGTGAAAACGAGTGTGTTGGTGACTGATTCGGTGCAAAACATCGCCAGCAGCAGCGCCGGTGCCGCCACCGACGTCAGCGTGAAGTTGAACATCCGCAGCAACACGTACGCCGCAAGGACGATGGCAACGGTGTTGCAGGCGATAAACAAGTACCGCGACTCCGCGAACGGCAGATAGCCCAAGGGCGCCATGATCAGCGTGCCGCCGGGCGGATACAGGTAATGCGGGTCGACGTAGTCGAAATGCTCGTTGTAGATGTCCCAGCCGTGCCGGAAGTTCAGCACCGCACGGTATACCGGCTTGAAATCGTCGGTGATGTTGCCGTTGGTGGTCACCACAATGCTGCGGTGGATCACCGCCATGATCGCCACGGGCCACAGCACCGAACGCAGCACGGTCGCGGTGCTCGGTGCGCCGGTGCGGGGACCAAATACGGAGTCGACTGCCGTCACGAGCGCACCGTACACGGGCGTTTGTTCGACGGATCAAGCGGGACAGTAGGTGTCGGTATCGGGGAGCTTGCCACTGCTCAGGTAGCCAATCAGCGGCGGGACCGCGCACGAGGAATAGATGCTGGCGCCGTGGCCGATGCCCTCCCACATCACTCGCTTGCTGGCCGCGGTGGCGTTGATGATGGTGGCGGCGGTGGCGGCGATGCCTTCCGACCCGACAATCGGGTCGTTTTGCACGCCCATGAGAAGCACGTTGACCTTGAGCACCTTCGGTGCCTGTGGCGGTGAGGCGCTCGGCCACGCCACGCATTTGACCAGATTGAGTGCGCCTACGGTGCCGAACTGGGGGTAGAGCTTGCCCCAGGCCACCACGAGCTCCCGGATCCGGTCGGGGGTGGGGCGGTTGAGCGCGTCACTGCAGGTGTTGACGAACTGGCCGTCGGTGCCGTTGGTGGCGTCGGCCCGGTTGATCAGGCTGGTCAGCAAGTTGGTGTCGCCGGAGCGGGCGTTGGCCAGTGCGGTGGCCAAGTCGTTGGTAGTACCGATGCGGTCGGCGGTGGGAAAGCCTAGCGACGTGGCGATGGCATTGGCGACGGCGGCCACCGACGCACCCCCCGGGCCGTGGCCGGCGCGGGCGTCGGCCAGCAGCGAGCTGACGGCGGCTTTCGGGTCGGGGCCCAACGGGCAGTTGACCGCCGCGCATTGGGCGGCGAACGCGTCCAGCGCCGCCTGCTGGCCTTTGACCCGTTGCTCCGCGGCGGCTTCGGCGCCGACTCCCAGCGCGATCGGGGAATCCAGGACCAGCCTGGCGACCTTGTCGGGATGCGAGCCTGCATATGACAGCGCCACCTGGGCGCCGTTGCCGATGCCGATCAACGCCAGCGCGGGCACGTCCCAGATGCTGCGCAGCCGTTCGATGTCGGTGGCGGAGTGGGTGTTGTCGTAGGCCGAGTCGCCGGGCGCGATGGTGTCGGTGCAGCTGGTGGTGGCGTTCTGCATGATGTCCGCGAGGTTGGCGACGGGGTCGTTGCCGGCCTGGAACTGCGCCTCGTCGCGCATTTCCTGGCGGTCGAACAGGTCGAGGCAGTCGACCGGGCTCGACATGCCCATGCCGCGGCGGTCGACGGCCACGACAGGGTGGCTGCGCAGCACATCGGCGCCGGCGCGCGACAGCCATACCGGCAGTTGCAGCGACGACGGCAGGTCGGAGCCGGTGGTGAAGACCAGCGGTCCGGCATCGTGCGGAGTTTGCGCCGAGCTGGCGCGTACCACTCCGATGCTCACCGTCCCGGCTGCGCCGTTGACCGGGTCGAGGTCGGCGTCGTAGCTTGCGCAGTCCAGCTTGACGCCGGGTGCCGCCGGGACCGCGGCCTCGGAGAATTCCCGCGATGTGCAGTCACGCCACGACAAGTCGTTCTTGGGGGCGGCGATCGGCGGCGGACCGTTGGGCGCCTTGGTCGTGGTGGCCTGTCCTTGCGGCCTGGCGCCGGAGTTGGTGGCGAAGCGGGGGTTGGCGGCCAATCCGGGTGCACAGCCGGCCAGCAGCGCAGTCACCGCGATCAGCGACATGGCGGCGTGCCGGTTCATGCCGACCACAGTAGCGATTACTACCGATCAGCCCTTGACGTAACGGGTGTACAGGTACCCGGCATCGTCGGTGAGGATGTGTGCGCAGCGCATCCCGGTCAGCACCTGCCCCGGGCCGGTGGCAATGCGGCGGGCCTGGCCGCCGACCAGGCTCGGCGCGACCGTCAGGCACAGCTCGTCGAGCAGGTCGCGCTCAACGAACGAGCTGAACAGCATCGGGCCGCCTTCGGTCAATACCCGGTTGAGCCCGCGGTCGGCGAGCGCCGCCAGCACTGCGGCTTCGTCGACTCGTGCCGGATCGTCGCCCGAGCAATCGACCACGTCGGCAAGGCCTGCGAGGTGGCGCCTGGTCTGGTCGGTGTTCGCCGCGCAGGTGAACACCAGCGGCGGCACCTCGGTGCGGGTGAACACCGGCATATCGCGGCCCAAGCGACCGGAGTTGGTGACGATCGCCAGCTGCGGGACTTCGCTTTGCCCGCGCGCCTGACGGTATTGGCGGTCGGCGACGCTCGGGCGGGCGCCGGAGTAGCTCTCGACCCGCACCGTGCCGGCTCCGACCAGGATCACGTCGGCCAGCGCCCGCAGCAGATCGAACAATGCTCGATCGCCTGGCCCGCCCAGCCCGCCCGTCGTGCCGCCGACGGTCGCGCCGCCGTCGAGGCTGGCGATGAAGTTAGCCCGCAGCCAGACGCCGTTGCGCTCCGCCGGGTAGCTATAGAGCGCGGGCAGCTCCCCGCCGTCGAGTTCGCGGACCGAGCCGAGCAGTCGCAGCTGCATGCGCATGATTGCAGCACGTCGATAAGGTGCCTGCATGGGCCGGGTCGCTCGTCTGGTGGATCGGCAGCCCACCGTGTCACGTGAACGGCTGATCTCCCAGCTGACGCCGCCGCCGACGTTCGCCGAGGCCAGCTTCGCCAGCTATCACCCCGAGCCGGCGGAGCCCACCCAGTCCACCGCTGTAGAGGCCTGCCAACAGTTCTGCCAGCGGGCCGTCGAGCGGCGCGCGGGTCGCAGGAAGCTTTTCGGCAGGCGGCAGGTGTTGCCGGGTGCTGGGCTATACCTCGACGGCGGTTTCGGTGTCGGCAAGACGCATCTGCTGGCGGCTTCCTACCGTCAGCTGGCCGATCAACGCAGGGCGTTTGCGACGTTCATGGAGCTGACGCAGCTCGCCGGAGTGTTCGGGTTCGCCGAATGCATTGACCTGCTGGCGGATTACACCCTGTTATGCATCGACGAGTTCGAGCTGGACGACCCGGGGAACAGCACGCTGATTTCCCGGCTGCTCTCGCAGCTTGTCGAGCGCGGTGTGTCGGTGGCCGCCACGTCCAACACGTTGCCCGAGCAGCTAGGCGAGGGCCGTTTTGCCGCCCAGGACTTTCTGCGCGAAATCAACACGTTGGCAGCGGTTTTCAGCGTCGTCCGGATTGACGGGCCCGACTACCGGCACCGTGACTTGCCGCCCGCGCCCGAGCCGCCGTCCGACGAGCAGGTGGCCGCGCGCGCCGCGACGGTCGAAGGCGCGACCCTCGACGATTTCGACGGGCTCTGCGCGCATCTGGCCAGCATGCATCCGTCCCGCTACCTGAACTTGATCGAAGGCGTCACGGCGGTGTTTCTTACCGGCGTGCACGTCATCGAAGACCAGAACGTCGCCCTGCGCTTGGTGGCGCTTACCGACCGGCTGTATGACGCCGGCATCCCGGTGCAGGCCTCGGGGGAGAAGCTGGACCGTATCTTCGACGAGGAGATGCTGGCCGGCGGCTTCCGCAAGAAGTACTTACGGGCCACATCACGGCTGCTGGCGCTGACCGCGGCTGTCAATGCCTAGGACCATCACAAAATCGTTTTCGATGTGGTCGCCCAACTGGAATGTCCTGGTGCCGTTGATGGTAAAGCCGCACTTTTTGTAAAACTGTTGCGCGCGTTGGTTTTTCTGATTGACGCCCAGCCATACGCAGCCGGCATCCCACTCGGCTGCGGCCGAAAGCACCGCGTCCATCAACGCCGTCGCCACCCCCGCGCCGTGATTCTCCGGCAGCACATACATCTTCGAGAGCTCCACGGCCGGACCGGTGTGGTCCCGAACGAGCATGGCATAGCCGACAATTCGATCCTCGTGGCTGGCTGTGAGAATCATGCGGTTAGCGTCGGCCAGGTACTCGGCAAAGCGTGCGGCGGACAAGTTCGTTTCAACGAATGATGCAATGATTTCCGGCGTCACCGACGGGGGACACGCCAGTGGAAAGGTGCGTGCAGCCACCGCAGCCAACTCGACTATATCGACGGCGTCCGCCGTGGTGACGCGAACCGCCGACGCGGCTACAGGTTCCACTGCGCTAAGTGATAGCCCGTCTTCTTATCCAGCAGCACGACATTGGAGACCGGATCGCGGTAAGCCTCCCAATACACGCCGCCGCGAACTATGGAGCCCGCCGGCGCGTTCGTCAGCGCGGCGTCCAGTGCGTCTGGCGCGTCGGACGGCCGGGACTTGTAGGCGTCGGCGAATGGGGTGACGCCGTCGAAGGTGAAATCGGTAGCCATCTGATACGGGTTCGGCACACGGACCGCGTGGATCGCCACGTCCGCGCGCACCACGGCGCTGTTCGGGAAGCTCTTGATCGGGACGCCGACACGGTTGTAGCCGAACCCCGGCGGCGGGTCGACCGGTTGGACGCTGCTAACGGTGATGTCGGCGATGACCTGTCCGGTATCGACGCGCAGCGTGTCACCGAGGTGGCCGATCGGCGCGTCACCGGCCGACGCGCGGGGAACCGCGATCAGCGTGGCGGCGAAGACGGTAACCAGGACAACCAGGCTGCGGCGCATGTTTCCTCCTCGGACCCTCGCATGATGGCACACCGCGGCGCCGACGTCGCCGGGTTGTACAACCCTCAGCTGTTCTTGCTCAGCGATTCGAGCACGTCGACCAGATCGGTCTCGACGCGATCTTTGTCGACGCCGACCCGGTGCAGCGGACCGTCGCCGTCTTCCAGTTCCAATAGCGCAAGCAACAGGTGCTCGGTACCAATGTAATTGTGGCCCAACCGAAGTGCTTCGCGGAAGGTCAGCTCGAGCGCTTTGCGGGCCGGCCCGCTGAACGGGATCAGCTGCGGAGGGTTGTCGATGGCCGCCGGCAGTGTGATCGCTGCGCGGACGGATTCGGGGGCGACTTGCTGTGCGGTCAGCAGTTTGGTGGCCAGCGCCTCGGGGTCGTTCAGCACACCGAGCACTAGGTGGTCGGGCATGATCTCGTCGTTGCCGGCCTCGTGCGCGGCGTTTTGGGCGGCGACCACGGCGTTGCGGGCGCGGGGGGTGAAGCGTTCGAAGCCGCCGCTGGGGTCGAGTGTCGTGGTCTCCGCGCGCGGTACAAACCGCTTCTGCGCTGCTTGCTTGGTGACGCCCATGCTCTTGCCGATGTCGGTCCAGGACGCTCCCGACCGGCGGGCCTGATCGACGAAATGCCCGATCAGATGGTCGGCGACCTCGCCGAGATGCTCAGCCGCCAACACGGCGTCGCTGAGTTGGTCCAGCACGTCGGGGTGCACCTGCTTGATGGCGTTAATCAGCTCGTCGAGCCGGACGTGATAGTCGATCGGAGTCATATCGTCAACGTTAGGTTGACGGAGCGGCTTGGTCAACTGTGGGTTGACGAATCCTCTACAGCTGAACCTCACCAGCCTCAGCAGCCCCCTCAGTCGCTCGCCGGGAGGGCCACTGCCTTCTCAACTTTGATTGCACATGTGATACCAAGGCGGCAAATGGGGACCGCCGTGTCACTCATCCCTTCGGATAGCCGCGGCGCACGGTGCGATCCAAGATCCCCAGCGTCGCCCTCAATGCGAGTTCGGAAATGACCGGGAAGATGCCGGCCTCGCGCCACTTGTCGTCGATTTTCGACCAGTCGTAAAACGACGTCACGAGGGTGCCCTCGCCCTGCTCGTCGGGTTCGAGTCGGTAGCCGTAGACGTGGCCGATCTGGGGCCGGATCTGCCCCAGGATGGTCCACGAGATCAGCCGGTCGGGCTCGAATTCACGGATGCTGACGGTGACGTCGTACTTGCCCAGTTGCGGAAAGTCATTGAGCGCTTCGCGGTCCATATGGACAACGAAGCTGTCGCCGACGGCGGTCACTGGTTTGCCCTCGGCGTCCTGCAACATCCCGGATGAGTCGATGGCGACGTGGCCCTGCGGATCGCAGAGCACCGCGAAGATATCGCCTGCCGGAGCGGCGATTCTGCGTTGGACTTCGATTCTTTCGGTCATGAGTCGCTCCCGGTTGTGTAGGAGGCTGCCCCGGTGCCGGCCAGCCGTCCGCCGTCGACGATCAGGTATTCCTCGCGGATCGGCCGGCCGGCGAACCAATCTTCGAGAATCTCTCGGGTGCCCGCCGCGTAGCGCGCCTGCGCCGACAGCGTGCTGCCCGACATGTGTGGCGTCATCGCGTTGTGCGGCATGGTCCGCCACGGGTGGTCGGCCGGTGGCGGCTGCGGATACCAGACGTCGCCGGCATAGCCGCCCAGCTGCCCGCTCTCCAACGCCGCGACGATCGCGTCGCGCACGCAGATTTCGGCGCGGGCGGTGTTGACGATGTAGGAGCCGCGCCGCATCGATGCCAGCAGCTTGTCGTCGAACAGGTGGTAGGTCTGCGGATGCAGCGGCGCGTGAATGGAGACAACGTCGACCGCGCGCACCAGCGAGGCCACGTCGGGGTGGAATGTGACGTTGAGTTCCTGCTCGACCTCGGCCGGCAGTCGGCGGGTGTCGGTGTAGTGCAGGTTGACGTCGAAGGGTGCCAGCCGGCGCAGCACTGCCTGCCCGATGCGGCCCGCGGCCATCACTCCGACGTCAAAACCCTCCAGGTCATAGGCGCGCTCGACACAGTCGGCGATGTTCCAGCCGCCTTGGGCCGTCCACTGGTGCGAGGGGACGAAGTTGCGCACCAACGCCAGGATCTGCATTACCGCGTGCTCGGCGACGCTGATGCTGTTGCTGTAGGTCTCCTCGGCGACGGTGATGCCGCGGGCGATGGCGGCGTCGAGGTCGACGTGGTCCGAACCGATGCCTGCGGTGATCGCCAGCTTGAGCTTGGGCGCTTTGGCGATCCGCTCGGCGGTTAAATAGGCGGGCCAAAACGGTTGGGAGATAACGATATCGGCGTCGGGCAGGTCCCTCTCGAATTCGGAGTCCGGGCCGTCTTTGTCGGAGGTCACCACCAGTTGGTGCCCGCCGTCTTCGAGGAATTTACGTAGCCCGAGTGCGCCGGACACGCAGCCGACCAGCTCGCCGGGGGTGAAGTCGATCGACGAGGGGCTAGGCAGGGTCTGCCCGCCGGGGTAGCCGTCCAGGACTGGGATGCTGTCGCGGGCGTATTCCGGTGGGTAGCCCGAGACGGGGTCCGGGTAAAGCACCAGCACGACTTTGGCCATCGGGTCCTCCTCGTTTTGGTCCGGGTATGTCCGCGAAGATATCCCGCACGACTTCGGGGTCTAGGGGCGGATAGGACAACCGACGCCAATGTGGGCGATGATGGAGCGATGCGACTGCTTGTAGGGCTTGCGAGCCTCGCCGTGGTCATCGGCCTGGCCGGGCCGGCGCAGGCCGACCCGGACACCACTGATCCGGGGCTTGATGCGAGTTTTATGGCCGCGCTCGATAAGGCGGGCATCACCTATACCAGTCGTGATGGCGTCGTCAGCGCTGCCAAAACCGCGTGCCAGATGATGGATCGCGGTCAGCCGGAGATCGACGTCATCAAGCACGTGACCGAGCAGAACCCAGGGTTTACGATCTCCGGCGCCGCCAAGTTCACGGCGATCGCGGCGAGCGCTTACTGCCCCGACCACCTGAAGCCCGCCGACAACAATGGCGGGGCGAACGGCGGCACATAGGCCGCGTTCCCTATGAGATCCGTGTTTAAGGTGGGTTTGGCTGCGCAGGCGATGCATACGCCCTATTGGCCGACGGCGGTGGTGAAAGCTAGTTACCTCACCGCGGTGACGAGCCGGGTGGATTCCTTCTGGTTGGCCGATCACCTGAATTCGTTGTTTCCGCGGTCGATGGCCACGCCGAAGTATGTGGGTGGCGTACGGCTTGTCCCGAAGGTCGACGCCAATCTCGAACCGTGGACGGTGCTTGGACATCTTGCGGGACGAAATCGCTTGGGGCGGTTGCGACTTGGTATCGGTGTGACCGATGCCGGTCGGCGCAATCCCGCGGTCACCGCGCAAGCGGCCGCAACGCTGCATCTGCTCACCCAGGGACGAGCGATCCTGGGCATCGGCACCGGTGAGCGCGAAGGCAACGAACCCTACGGCGTGGACTGGTCCAAACCGGTGGCACGCTTCGAAGAAGCCATGGCCACCATCAGGGCGCTGTGGAACTCAGGCGGTGAACTCGTCACCCGCGACTCGCCGTTCTTCCCGCTGCGCAATGCCCTGTTCGAGTTGCCGCCCTACCGCGGGAAGTGGCCGGAGATCTGGATCGCCGCGCACGGGCCGAGGATGTTGCGCGCCACCGGACGCTACGCCGACGCGTGGTTTCCCGGCATGGTGTTCTCTCCTAACGACTATGCGCGCCGCCTGGAAGTGATCCGTGCTGCGGCTTCCGATGCCGGACGCGACCCCATTACCATCACCGGCGCGAACTGGTTCTTCGCTGTCACTGGCCGCAGCCGCGCCGAGGTCGACGAAGCGCTGGAATCAGACGCCATGAAGACCTTTGCGTTGAATGTCCCCGGGGAAATGTGGAAACGCCACGGCGGGCGTCACCCGCTCGGCGACGACTTCGGCGGCGCCAACGAGCTGATCCCGCAGGTTCTGGACGAGCGCACGGTGTTGTCGTACACCTCGAATGTGCCGCCGTCACTGGTCAAAGAGGCGTTACTGCATGGCACACCCGACGAGGTCATCGATCGGGTCGCCGAGTGGCGGAATCACGGCCTGAGCTACCCGGTCCTGTGCAACATCAGCAGCATGCAGCCGAGCCTGCTCCGCGGCATGGCCGCCAGCACGCCGTTCGCGAAGATCCTTCGCGGGCTTCGCCGGTTATGAGGCTCGACAACGGCCATGCCGCCACGGCGGCCGCAAAGGAACCGAAGTGAACAAAGACAACAAAGAGCAACTGCCTCACGAGGCCACCGAGGAAACCACTTTTGGTTTTCGCCCCGACTTTCACGGCGAGTTCGGTGCTTCGGGAGCCGAGGCGGGAGTTTGGGACTTCGAAGCATTATCGCAAGGCACGGCCCTGCTCGTCGTGATGCGTGGCCCCAACGCCGGTTCCCGGTTTCTGTTGGATCGACCCGTCACCACCGCCGGCCGTCTTCCGGGCAGTGACATCTTCCTCGACGATGTCACCGTCAGCCGACGGCATGCCGAATTCCGGTTAGAAAGCGGTGGGTTCCGGATCGTCGATGTCGGCAGCCTCAACGGCACGTTCGTAAACCGTAAACCCGTGGACTCGGCGATGCTGGCCGGCGGCGACGAGATTCAGATCGGCAGGTTCCGTTTGGTGTTCCTGGACAGGCCGGCGACGGACTGACTTACCGCTGCAACTCGCCGAGAATGCCGTAGCTCTAGCCAGCAAAGAATGAGACCGTGAATCGCCGGTTGGCGAGCCGAATATCGCGGGAGGCGAGATGAATCGCGCGGAGATCGTGGTACGCAGATTCGACGGCTTCCAGCAGCGTCACACCATTATCGGCCTGCCGTTTGCGGTCATCCAGAAGTTTGGCAACGACCAGGCCGGCGGCAAGGCCACCGTCATCGCTTTCTACGCGTTGTTCGCCGTATTTCCACTGCTGCTCTTGTTTTCGACCATTCTCGGTTTCGTTCTCAGCGGCCACCCCGACCTGGAGCACCGGTTGGTGAACTCCGCGCTAGCCGATTTCCCGATCATCGGGGGCCAGATGCGCAGCTCGGCCCAACCGCTGCGGGGTAACGGATTGGCATTGGTGCTGGGGTTTGTCGGCGCGCTCTACGGTGCGCAGGGGATCGGCCAGGCCGCACAGAACGCGATGAACACAATATGGAATGTGCCCTTCAAAACATGGCCGGGCTTCGTTGGCCGGCGGATACGGGGATTCGCCATCCTGGTACTCCTCGGGATCGGCATTCTTCTGTCGACCACACTGATCGGGTTCTCTCCTCAACTTGGGTTGCTGAACCAGGCCTGGCCATGGGCGGCATCGTCTCTGGTCAATTTCGGTGTCTTCCTCTCCGCCTTCACTCTGCTGACCGCCGCGACCGTGCGAGTGCGAGATGTCGTCGTCGGTGCGGTTGTCGCCACAGTTTTCTGGGAGCTCCTGCAGGCGGTAGGCGACTTCTATGTCCGATATGTCCTGATCCATGCCAGCGAGGTGTATGGGTTCTTCGCGCTCACGATCGGCCTGGTGTCGTGGCTGTACTTGGGTGCTCGCCTTGTGCTGCTCGCGGCAGAGATCAATGTGGTTCTGCGGTACCGGCTTTGGCCGCGGTCGATGACCCAGCCGCCCTTTACCTCACAGGACAAGTCCGCATTCATAATGCTCGCGAAGATGGAGGAACGGCGCCCGGAAGAGACGGTCGAGGTGACGTTCAGCCCCGAAGCCGATCGGCAGCCGCTCGACGAAATCTCCTTGGTGGCGCCACCAAACCTTCCCGCCTAATAATCGTTAGCACCGACGCTGCGGCTCGCGATTACTCTCTCACCTGGCGATTGACGAGGCCGGTAACGAACCGGGAATCGATCTCCTCACCTCCATCGCCGCGGTAGACGCGATACTGCTCTTGTACCGTCTTCTCCCCGTCGGAGTGCCTGTGCGTGACGCTTGTTGTGTCGTCCGCTGTTTGCGTGATTTTGATCCACTCACCCGATTTCGGATCTTGGAGCATGTCACCCTCTCGGATCTCCGCGAGCGGCACTTGTTCTGTTGCATGTTCCGAACTCATTTAGCCTCCCGAATCGTCGCCGTAGAGTCGGCTGCGTCGCCCTCGGATGATCGTGGCGTCGATCACCCTAGGATTCTCTCGTCAACGGCACGGGTCAATGACCGGTTTGCCGGGCCGCCCCAATCGCCCCTTACGACCTGCTAGGCGGTTGCCTGGTCCAAGACCCAGTTGTGTGAGACTTCGGGGGGGAGCAGCGTCGACGACACCACCCGCCGGTCCTTGTTACGCCGCGGTTTTGTACTGGAATACGCCACGTTGGGCTGGAATGTAGTCGGTATCGTCGTCCTGGCCGCTGCAGCGATCAGCGCAAAGTCTGTGGCACTGGCTGGATTTGGCTTGGACTCGCTGATCGAAATCGGCGCCTCAACCGTGGTGATCTGGGAACTCTCTGGGACCGGCGCAGCGCGCCAACGGTTCGCGCTTCGGCTCATCGGCGCTGGCTTCGCAGCGCTCGCGCTGTATCTGCTGGTGCAATCGACGGTGGTACTAGTCACCGCATTTCACCCTCAGCACTCACCTCTGGGCATCGCCTGGACGGCGATCACCGCAGCAGCGATGTTCGGGCTGGCCGCCGGTAAGACCCGAACCGGTGCCGCCCTGGGCAACCCCGTGCTCGCCACGGAAGGCCGGGTCACCCTCATCGACGGACTGCTTGCCGCCGCCGTCCTGCTTGGCCTGCTGCTCAACAGCCTTGCTGGCTGGTGGTGGGCCGACCCGCTCGCTGGCTACGTCCTGGTGCTGTACGCGCTGCGGGAAGCCAAGGAAATCTTGTTCACCCAGCCGGTCGAGCAGTACTGACTCAAACGCACGTCCGAGCGTCGTTGGCGGCAAACATCTAGCCGTTGCCTATTTGGCAAGAATCTGGCACGGCCTCCAAATATCAGCACAAAAACAGCCGTTGAACTGCACAAACACTGGTGCGCGGTACTGGGATTGAACCAGCGACCTCTTCCGTGTCAGGGAAGCGCTCTCCCGCTGAGCTAACCGCGCCCGGTCAAAGAAATGGAGGTGGAGACGGGAATCGAACCCGTGTGCACGGCTTTGCAGGCCGTTGCCTCACCACTCGGCCACTCCACCGCTGGGGTTGATGCCACTGGCACCTCGAGCGGATGACGGGATTCGAACCCGCGACCCTCACCTTGGCAAGGTGATGCGCTACCAACTGCGCTACATCCGCGAGCCACGGACGAGATCGTCGTCCGTCGCGAAGCACGACGATAGTCCACCTGAGCGGGCCCGCACAAATTTCTCGGCGCCCTCAGGCGCGTCGCTATCCGCCGCCCAGGCAGCGCGTTCAGCCGAGACCTCCGCGCGTGCTAACTTCGACGTCGTTCGTCTCTTGGCGCCGGTCCCGTGGCTCAGTGGGAGAGCGTCCGCTTCACACGCGGAAGGTCGCTGGTTCGATCCCAGCCGGGACCACAAGGCAGAACCCACGATTGTCGAGTAGCAACGCGGCAAGCTGGGTACGGGTGGTGGATGAGACCGCATCGGCCGGACGCGGCGGCGCCTGCTTACGACGAGCCGCTTGGCCTGGCTCACGATCAAACCGGCCGATCTGACCGGTCAGGTTGACAGAGATGGATAGCGACCAATCCGCGTTCACTGGGCCAGGCCGGCACCGGCTGGAGTCCCGAATGCAAGGCCAGGTTGACGAGCTGCGCGCAGCTCGCGACCAGATGGAACAACTGGTGCAGGTCATCGTCGAGATCGGTTCGAATCTGGACCTCGATGTGACGTTGCATCGAATCGTCAATGCGGCGATGGAGCTGACCGGTGCTCGCTATGGAGCACTGGGTGTCCGCGGCGCCGACGGCACGTTGGTCTCTTTCATCCACACGGGCATCGACGACGACACAGCGCGGCGGCTCGGCGATCTGCCGGTAGGAGACGGTCTCCGCGTCGATGATCTGACTGCTCACCCGCAGCCCACTGGCCTGCACGCGCACGACACGCAGATACGGGCGCTGCTCGGCATGCCGATCACCGTCAGGGCAGCTGACTTCGGCACTCTTTATCTGGCCGACGACCGGCCCGGCCGAGTGTTTTCCGACTCCCAGGAGCGCGCTGTTCGAGCATTAGCCTCGGCAGCCGCGGTCGCCATCGACAACGCGCGACTCTTCGAGCGAGAACGCGAAACGGCAAAATGGACGAAGGCCAGTCGCCAGATCACGACGGCGCTACTCTCCGGTGACCCGCAAACGGGGCCACTGCAACTGATCGTGAACCGGGCACTCGAGTTGGCCGAAGCTGAACAGGCAATATTGCTGGTTCCGAGCGAATCCGATTTGCCCGCTGACGAAGTCGACACCCTTGTCGTCGCCGCTACGGCCGGCCGATACGCCTCGCAGGTGATCGGTCAGCAGGTTCCGATGGAGGGCTCCACCACGGGCGGTGTTGCGCGTCGCGGCATACCGCTGATCACTGATTCCTTCCAATATCCGATCGAGGGGTTTACCGATGTCGGTGAGCGCTCGGCGATCGTCATGCCGCTGATTGCCGACGAAGCGGTGCTTGGGGTTATCGCTGTCGCGCGCAACCCGCAGCAGCCCCCATTCGGCGACGATTACCTGGAGCTCGTCAGTGACTTCGCCCGACATGCTGCTATTGCATTGGCGCTGGCGGCAGGTCGCGAACATGCGCTCAACCAGCAACTCGCCCAAGCCGACACCGTCGTAGACGCTTTGCAAGCCGCAGCTGAGGAATTGCGCCGACTATGGCGAGCCCGGCGCGTCTTGGCTGTCACCTTCCCTACCCAGAGCTCGTCCACCGAAACCGCCTCCGGCGCACCGGATCTGGTGTCGGTTGGCGAGCCTGCGCAGTGGGACGAACTGCCGTCGACGACCCGACAGATGCTCAGCTCGTTGCGCGACGGCGACCTACTCACCCCCAACACAACACAGCCCGGCACGGCGGGCATCGCGCTGCAGCATCCCGAGGGCGTGCTCGTCGTCTGGATCGATCTGTCCGCCGAACGACCGTTCACCCTCGAGGACCAGACCTTGCTCACCGTGCTGGCCGGCCGGCTCGGCCAAGGCCTGCACCGGGTGCACCAGGTTGACCAGCAGCGCGAAACCGCCCTGGCGCTGCAACACGCAATTCTTGGCCCCGCAGATCTACCGCGCGGGTTCGCTGTGCGCTATCAGGCGGCCAGCAGGCCCCTTCAGGTGGGAGGTGACTGGTACGACGTTGTCGACTTGGAGGACGGACGCATCGCGTTGATTGTCGGCGACTGTGTCGGCCACGGCCTCGCGGCAGCTACCGTGATGGGACAGTTGCGCAGCGCCTGCCGCGCGCTCCTGCTCGACCACCCCAGCCCCCGTGCCGCTCTCGCGGGGCTGGATCGCTTCGCGGCGCGCCTGCCCGGTGCCCAAACCACCACCGCCGTTTGCGCGGTGCTCAACCCCGAGACCGGTGAACTGGTGTACTCCAGCGCCGGGCACCCGCCGCCCATCCTGGTCCACGCCGACGGCAGGACTCGGATACTCGACGATGGCCACACCATTCCATTGGGAATACGGCCCGACTGGCCCCGCCCCGAAGCCCGCGTGACCATGCCAGCGCGCGCGACTCTGCTTCTCTACACCGACGGTCTGGTCGAGCGGCGCCGCAGCGCACTGGACGACGGTATCGCCCGCGCCTCTGACCTCCTTCAGGACGGCCGCGCCTCCACACTGGAGGATTTGGCGAATCAA
Organism: uncultured Actinomycetota bacterium; assembly: GCA_963838755.1. GTDB lineage: Bacteria > Actinomycetota > Actinomycetes > Mycobacteriales > Mycobacteriaceae > Mycobacterium. The sequence goes on from CAWISO010000036.1 coordinate 16,046, forward strand.
ATCATGTCCCGTCTCGCGCCGAGCGGCGGCTATCAAGACGATGTTGCACTGCTGCTCTACCGCCATCCCGCGCCGCTGGAAATGAACTTCCCCGCCGACGTCAGCCACCTCGCCCCCACCCGTGCCGCCTTGCGTACCTGGTTGACCCGGGCCCGGGTGGGCCCAGATCAGGCTAGCGACATGCTCGTCGCCGCCGGAGAAGCCGTCGCCAACGCCATCGAGCACGGTCACCGCCACAGTCCGGAAGGCGTAATTAGCCTGCGCGCGACTGCACTGGTCGACCGAGTGCAGTTGACCATTGTTGATACCGGCTCGTGGAAGCCTCCGCAACCGGCTACCGACCCCCATCGCGGCCGGGGTATCACCCTGATGCGAGCGCTCATGCACGACGTCGCCATCCAGCCCGACACCGCGGGAACGACAGTTCATTTGTCCGCGAGGATCACCTGATGCCCACATTGCTCACCCTCGACACCACGCGCGGCAACGACGGGCAACTCATGCTGGTCGCAGCGGGGGAAATCGACCTAAGCAACATCGACACATTCACTCAAGCCCTCGCCACGGCGATTACCGAAGCCGAGAGCAGCGGCCGGACACTCACCGTCGACCTCGGCACTGTGAAGTATCTGGACAGCGCGGCCATCAACGCCCTGTTTACTAACGCCGAGCACATCTACCACCTCATTGCCCACCCCTTCTGATCCGCGTCTTCACCATCAGCGGCCTGACTGAACTGACGACCGTCGAGGCGGCGCCGCCGCATGGATAACCCTGACGGGCACCCGCGAACGGTCAGCGTGGAGCAGCCGCCCTGCGCCCGTTGTTGGCGAACAGATAGCTGACACACCGGTTCCGGAAACTACCGCCGCGAGATGGCGGCGGGTTTAGCTGCTCGACCGACGGGTAGCACTGATGGGTCACCACATCACTGTGATCGGAGGAATCATGGCAACGGGGGAAACCGGGTTTGATGACGTAACGTTCGACCTCATTTCGGTGCAATATCACTCGCTCAAGGCCGGGCATGACTATGGACAGTACGTCCGGGATGCGAAGAACGCCGGTCTTGATGATGTCGCCTCATTTTTCGAAGAGGTCATGACGCAAGACTCGGAGCGGGCCTGACGCTGTCACGAGTTTCTTGCCAAGGTGCAGTCTTCATAGGTTTTCGACCGCTCCGACCAATCCAGACGACCGGCGGGTTACTGGTGCGCGGACCAACGCTTTTGCACGATGGATAACG
>CAWISO010000037.1:0-22913 GCA_963838755.1 uncultured Actinomycetota bacterium
CGGTCTGGCACGGCTCGCTGGACTCCTCAAGCCGGCACTGGAGATCATGTGGGTGGAGGACGTGCGGCGGATGAATAAGTTCCTTGATGCCGACGTCCCCGATGTGGCGGGGCATCTGTTCGGTCGGGAACGGGTCGCCCTTGCTGCGGTGCGCGAGCCGTTCAAGGACGCGTTCGGCGCACATTGTTTCTACTGCGGCACGCATTTGCGTCCGGCCAACCCCATCGACCATGTGCTGCCGTGGTCGCTGGTGGGAATCGACGGCCTTGCGAACCTCGTGCTGGCTTGCGCCCGCTGCAACGGCGACAAGCGAAACTCGCTACCCGCTGTCGACATCGTCGACCGCGTATTGTCCCGCGACCGGCGGATGCTGGAAGACATTGCGGCCGAGCTGGAATGGCCAACGCAGCATGACCGCGTGGTCGCAGCCGCCCGAGGACTGTATCGCGGTCAGCCACGTGGCGTGCCCACTTGGTCCGGTTACCAACAGACCGCCGTCCTCGATATCAGCTATCCGCCGTGGTGGATTCAACTCAGTCGCTGATTGTCGGCCCCGCCCCGTCGGCTCGTTCGCAGTAGGCTCCCGCCATGACACTTCCACCGCCATCGCCCGGGTCGGTCGCCGTGGTCACCGGCGCATCCTCCGGCATCGGCGAACAATTCGCCCGTCAACTCGTGGCCCGCGGCTACCGCGTCGTCGTCACGGCCCGCCGCGAGGACCGGCTGCAAAAGTTGTGCACAGAACTCGGCGGCGACGAGCACGCCGTCGCCGTCGGCACCGACCTCGCGCTCCCCCAGGACCGAGACCGGCTGGCCGCACGCATCGACGAGCTCGGCGCACAGGTCGACCTCCTGGTCAACAACGCGGGCCTGGGCATCTACACGAAGTTCGGCGCCGAGGGCCGCGACAAGGAACTGCAGATGCTGCGCGTCGATGTCGAAGCGGTGGCCGACCTGATGCTGCGCTACCTGCCGGGCATGGTCGAGCGCGGTCGCGGCGCGATCATCAACCTGTCGTCGGTGTCGGGTTTCCAGCCCTCGCTGTACAACGCCAATTACGCCGCCGCCAAAGCGTATGTGCTGTGGTTATCCGAGGCGGTCAACGCCGAGATCGCCGGCAGCGGTGTGACGGTCACCGCGGTCTGCCCCGGTCCGGTGCCGACGGAGTTTCAAGCGACCAACGAAGCTGATTATCTGGTCAACCGGATGCCGTCTTTCGTCCAGGTTTCCGCGGAGCGGGTGGTGGCCGACGCGCTGAAGGCCGCCGACCATGGCCGCGCGTCAGTGGTCCCGGGCGGGCCTCAGGTGCGGTTGACGCTGGGATCCTCCCGGTTCGTGCCGGCTCCGCTGGTCACACCAGTCCTCAAGCGAATGATGAAGCGGTAGTGGGCAGGGACCCGCGCCTGGCGCGACGCTTCTTCGATCGATTCGAGCCGGTGCATGCGGTGACGTACTTCGCACCGGAGGCACGGGCGGCGTTGGACGGGCTGGGTTACCGAGGTTTTTGGATGGGCTATTTCGCCGCCCGGTCGGCGCCGCTGGGCATGGTGCCGACCGAGGTGGTGACCGCGATCTTCTACAACTTCGCCCCCGAGCGGGTCGCCAAGGCGCTGCCGGCGGCGTGGGAGATCGCCGGTCCCGAAGCGGCGTTGCGCGCCCGGCACGATTCCGCGGTCGCGGCGCTGCGCCGCTACGGTATCGACGGCAATGAAAACGTCGCTGTCGCAGGAGAATTGGCGGGAAAGGCGGCGCGCGGGGCACCTGTCGACGGACGACCACTGTTCGCCGCGAACCTGGCGCTGCCGTGGCCGGATGATCCGCTCGCCGCGTTGTGGCATGCGACGACGCTGTTGCGCGAGCAGCGCGGCGACGCGCACGTGGCGGTATTGGCCGCCGCCGGTGTCTCGGGCCGCGAATCCAATGTGCTGCACGCTGCGGCGGGCGGAGTTCCGCGCGACTACATCGCCCGCACCCGCGACTACGACGAGGCGTCGTGGCAGCACCACGAGCAACGGCTGGCCGAACGGGGGCTGCTCAACGACGACGGGTCGCTGACCGCCGCCGGTCGGGAACTGAAGGACCACATCGAAACCACAACCGACACACTGGGCCTATCGGCGCTCGAGGCGCTCAGCGACGACGAGGTCGAAGCGCTGTTCCAAGCGCTCACCCCGATCACCCGGACCGTCGTCAATGGTGGCGATGTCCCCGCTTTGACCCCGATGGCATTGCGCCGCGACGAATTAGACGACGCCAGCGCGCAGTTGGCTGATACCTAGAGCGCTAGCGAGACATCGGGTTCCGCTGATTTGCTGTCGGAACCGGAATCGGCTTGAGCGGGTTGCCTTCCGGGATCGACGAACAGTTTTCCGGCGCTGGTAGGCCGGCGAAGCGCTGCTTAATCCAGGCGATCGAGTTCGGCAGCCAGATTGGGATGCTCCAGATGTGGCTAAGCGCGTTGTACTGCTCGTAGTGCACCTTCGTGCCTTTCGCGCAGTAGTCGCGGGCGAGCGTGCGCACGTCGCCTGCGATCATCACGCCGTCGCCGGCGCCAATGCCCGTCTTGTCGCCCGGTGTGCCCTCGAGCTCACCATCGGCGCCTTGGCCGATGAACAGCGGGATCGTCGGCGTACCGCCGGTGCCCATGATCAGCTTGTTGGCGCAGCGGACGTAGAGCGGCAGGCTTTCGGGAGTCGGGTAGTCGGGGATGACCAGGTCCGCCCACTTCAGACCCGGGAAGCGGCCAAGGACGTTGATGATCGACGCGGTCTGCACCTCGTGAAAGATCCGCGCGCCGTTACGGCTGAGATACTGCGCCAAATCGCTCTCGATCTCGAACGCGCGCGCGATCCCGACCAGCGCCATCGCCATTACGCCGGCCCAGAATCCGGTGCCCTCGACGTAGTGCAGGTTGTGCGCCGGATCGACGAGCACGCCGCCGATCGCCGCGCCGATCATGTGCTCGTTGACGTCGGGCGCGTACGTCCGGGCCAGTTCGGCCGCCCACTCGGTGGCGATTGCACCGCCGGAGTATCCGAGCATCGCCACCTTTGCGGCGCTCGGAATGGTCGACGAGTTGAACGCGGCGCGGATCGAGTCGAGCGTGTTCATCCCGTACTCGGGGCCCGCGGCGAAGTCCGCTCTCTGGCCTTCGGTGTCGGGAACGACGACCGTGTATCCATCTGCGACCAGTGGCCCGAAGACCGCCGCCTCGACATTGGGGACGAGTCCGCCGAGCCTGAGTCCACCCCGGATCGCATACGACGGCTCGTCGTTGCGGTTGAGCGAGTCATAGGCGGACTGGTACGAGATCACCTTTGTCTCGTCGAACTGGATTGGCGGCCGAATGACCGACGTGACGTTGACGGTCGGCTTGTTGGTCTGGCTCGTCGACCGGTAGAGCAGCTGGGTGGTCTCGAGCAACGTCGGGAAGCCGAATATGTGGTAAGGAAAGCTGCGAGTTTTCAACACCGTTCCTGGCGCGATGCTCTCCAGCGGCGTTGGGCCGGTGTACGAGTAGAACGGATCATCCTTCGGCTGCAGCGTGGCCACGGTAATGCCGAGCGCGTCACTGCGATCGGGATAGGTCATAGCTTCCCCCTAAATGTGGGCACCATGTTGCCAGCCGATGGACGAGACTGGGCTCATGACAGCTCCCGATGCGGGCCGTGTTGCGGTCTACCTCGACTTCGACAACATCGTCATCTCCCGGTACGACCAGGTCAACGGCCGCAACTCGTTTCAGAAGGACAAGGCCAAAGGCCTGGACAAGGGATCGGCTGGCGCGGGCCACCGTCGACGTCGGCGCCATCATCGACTTCGCGTCGTCGTTCGGAACGCTGGTGCTCACCCGCGCGTACGCGGACTGGTCGGCCGAGGTCAACACCGGCTACCGCGAGCAATTGGTCGGCCGCGCCGTCGATCTGGTGCAGCTGTTCCCGGCGGCGGCCTACGGCAAGAACGGCGCCGACATCCGGCTGGCGGTCGACTCGGTCGAGGACATGTTCCGGCTGCCCGACCTGACCCATGTGGTGATCGTGGCCGGCGACTCCGACTACATTCCGTTGGCGCAGCGCTGCAAGCGGCTCGGTCGTTATGTAGTCGGGGTCGGGGTGGCCGGTTCGTCGAGCCGGGCGCTGGCGGCCGCCTGCGACGAGTTCGTCACCTATGACGCGCTGCCCGGGGTTCCGGTGCCCGAGCCCGCAACCGCTGAAGCGCCGAAGGCGCCGTAGCACCAAAGACGCCGACGAGCCGCTACCACCTGATCCGCAGGCCGCGGCAACCGATCTGCTGACGCGCGCTCTTCGGATCGGCCTGGAAAAAGAGGACGCCGACTGGCTGCACAACTCCGCGGTCAAGGCGCAGATGAAGCGGATGGACCCGTCGTTCAGCGAAAAGTCGTTGGGATTCAAGTCTTTCAGCGATTTCCTGCGTTCCCGCTCGGATCTCGTGGAGCTCGACGAGAGTTCGACGACGCGGATGGTGCGGCTGCGTTAGCTTTCCGCCCGCTGCGCGGATACGAAATAATTCCACGGGGCGGCCTGCTCGAGGTCCTTCGCGGGTTCGCGGCCATAGCCGGCCATCAGCTCTTCGGACGACGTCACCGTCACCTCCCAGCCACGGCGGCGCAACCAGTCGCCGACGTCCTCGCGGTCCTCGAAATACCACAGGTGGTCGCTTCGGGGGACCTGACGCTGAGGGTCCACCTTGGCCATCAGTGCCTGGACGCGATCCATCCGCTCACGTCGCTGCGCCAGCGCTTCGGGGTCGGCGAAGTTGGGTGCGAGCGCCTCGACGCCGATCCGGCTGCCGGCCGCAGTGAGCTCTTGAACGCGGGTGAACAGCAGGTCTTGGGCCGCCGCCGGCAAATACATCAGCAGCCCCTCGACCGACCAGGCGCTCGGCGCCGACGCATCAAAACCGGCCTGCCGCAACGCCGTCGGCCAGTCCTGACGCAGATCCACCGCTACCTCGACCCGGTTGCACTTCGGTTCCGCGCCGTGCTGGGCCAGCGTCGACGATTTGAACTCCAACACCCTGGGTTGGTCGAGCTCGAAAACAGTTGTGCCATCCGGCCACGGCAACCGCCACGACCGCGCGTCCAAGCCCGCCGCCAGGATCACCACCTGACGGATGCCCGCCCGGGTGGCGTCCAGAAAGAAGGTGTCGAAAAACTTGGTGCGCGAGGCGAAGTAGGCGACCAGCGCCTGCATCCGCGCCGGCAACTCGGGGTCGGCTTCGACGACCTCGGCGGGCAGCTCGGGAGCCTCGTACCAGGTCCACACTCCCTCGCCGACGGTGTCGAGGAAAAACCGCGCGAACGAGTCGCTGATCAGCGGATCGTCGCTCTCGGTTTCCGCCGCGCGCGCCGCGGCCACACCGAGCGCCGTCGCGCCCACGCTCTCGGTGATCTCCCAGGTGTCGTTATCGGTTCTTGCCACGCTTCGACCTTACGGAAGAATCGCGGGCACCATGAACGACGGTTCCGCCCCGACATCGCGACGACGCCACATCGTGCGGCTCGCGGTGTTCGTCGCGTTCCTGCTTGTGCTGTTCTATCTGCTGGCCGTCAAGCATGTTGTCGACGTCGAGGCGGTGCGGCGCACGGTCGCGGCGACGGGGCCGGCGGCGCCCCTGACCTACGTCGTGGTGTCGGCCGTGCTCGGCGCGGTGTTCGTGCCGGGCCCGATTCTGGCTGCGAGCAGCGGGCTGTTGTTCGGTCCGGTGCTGGGCGTGTTCGTGACGCTGGGTGCGACGGTGGGCACCGCGGTCGTTGCGAGCTTGGTCGGGCGGCGGGCCGGCCGAGACAGCGCGCGGGCATTGCTGGGCACGAGTCGCGCCGAGCGTGTCGACGCGCTGATCGAACGCGGCGGACTGTGGGCGGTCGTCGGTCAACGCTTCGTCCCCGGCATATCGGATGCGCTTGCGGCCTATGCCTTCGGGGCGTTCGGAGTTCCGTTGTGGCAGATGGCTGTTGGCGCGTTTATCGGTTCGGTGCCCCGGGCGTTCGTCTACACATCGCTGGGGGCCTCGATTGGGAATCGGTCCGCGCCGTTGGCCTACGCGGCGATAGTGGTGTGGTGCGTGACGGCGATCGCCGGCGCGTTCGCTGCGCGGCGTGGATATCGAAACTGGCGTGAGCATGGCCGCCGCGTCGAGGACTGAGGGGCGGCCTTCGTCCATCGGTCGCATCAGTCACGCCGCGGAACCACTATGCGAAATGCCCGCCTCGTAGCGACTTTTCAAGGACAAGCACTGTGTGTCGATGAACTTCGCTGCAGCGAACAGTGCGTTACTTCCGTCGCCTTCCCCACAATCACCCGGGCAACCCACGCTTGTCGTAGAGCAGGTCAGCGTGGTCCAGATGCTTGGTCTCTGCGCTCATCCGACTCGCGGTTTTGTGGCCAATGGCCAGAAGCCGGGCCGCCAGCTCGTCCCTCTGCAGTCTGGCGAGACGCTCGTTGACAGCGGTCGCCACAGCCTGCGCCTGGGACTCGCCCGTGATTTTCGCGATCTGCTTGACCGCTTCGCGGACCGACGGGTCTTTGATGTTCAACACCATACGGATGCCTTGAGTTAATTGCTGCGGCTCTTCGATTTCTGCGTTTCAATCACGAGCGAATCGTCCGCGTCGGACGTCATCCGGTATCCCCAGCCTGCCGCATCGACTTTCTCGAGTATCTGCATGGCTTGGGCTCGGACTGGTGCTTCGTCCTCCGACCGTGACTCAATGGTGATCATGTACGGCCAGGATGCCTTATCGACTTCGTCGTATTGCACGGCAGCATACTCATCGCCACCCAACTCGAGGGTTACCAGGTCCTCTTCCGGTTTGGCCGCGGATGGGTCGATGACAGCGACCAGCTCGGCTAGGGATTTCGGCCCCCTAACCTCGATGTAGTCGCTATTCGTCATTGTCGGATCTCCAATCCATTCCCTTGAATCCCCTGATCACGCGGACTGATTGAAGTCTATATCGCCGTCCGTAGTGTTCGACCAGGCGTTTGACGGTCTCGTCGGTGATCGGCGAGTTAGTGATATCCAGCACGACGCGCGACGCCTGCTTCGCAGCCCGTCGTATATTGCGCGCGACCGCATCGTCGCTGGATCCGGATATCGACTTCAGTTCCCACACCTCGTTATCGATCATGAGGTCGGCAATCTTTCCTTTGCCGGTCACGGGAATGAACACCACACGGTGTCCACGAGCGGCGAGTCTCTCCGCGCCGTCGAGTTCATGCTGCTTTAGTCCGGTAGGGACAGCACTGCGATTGACGCCGCCGCGATGTGGTTCTTTGCCGCCTTGCTCGCCCACTAGGCACGCTGCCTGCAGAGCATCGCACGCCTCCCCCGGACTGTTCCTGCGTCGTCGATGCCAGTGTCGCCTTGGGGTCGGACATTTTTGCTTGCGATGGTCGCGACACCGCCACCCCCGGGCATATGGTGGTCGCCGTGGCGGAAGACGGCACCGAGACCCTCCCGAGAATTCTGATCGAGCACGGCCCGTTGCACGAAGACAACATCGCGCAGCGGTTGCGGGATGCCGGCGTGGCGGATCCCGACGCTGCAATCAAAGAGCTTCGCTGCGAAATCGATTGGCCTGCAAAGCAGTTGATCGATGATCGGTGGGTATGGCTGCCGACGTTGCTGTCCGGGCGGGTCTTCACCCACCGCCTTGGCCCAGACGAGTTGGCCCACGACATGCTCACCGTGGCACCGGACCTAGGCCCGATCACCGCGCTCTGCGAGCACGAGCAGTACCAGCAGCTCTCCGACCGGTCGACAGCACAGGTCGTGCTGGCCGACTACGACGACGAGCTGCTCGAACAATGGGGCATTCCGGCCGAAGCGCTCTCTGAGCCCGGCGCCCTGCTTTTGGCCCCCGGCACGCTAGCCGCGTTGGGCGCGGCCGAGGGCGACCTAATCGGGGTGCGGCTGACCGAACAGGGACTCGCGGTCGAGCGGGTCACCGCAGTCGCACACGCCGAGTTGGGCGCGCCGCTGGCCGCGACGCTCGACGACGAGAAGCCGGTGTTTCTCCCCGCAGCGGTGTGGACGGTTTGCGTCGACGACCCAGCGGCATTCACCGAGCCGCTGCCACCGCTGTGCGAAATCGTCGACGACGCCGGTCTGGCCCGCCGCGACAATTGGCTTGCACCCGGCGAATTCGATTTCGACCGTTGGCGTTTCGAGCGCGGGTCCGCGTTGCTGGCCGACATACATGACCTCGACACAGACGACGCGGCCGCCCTATATACGTTGGTCAAACTCTACGAGCAGATAGCGATGCTGCTCGACGCCGCCGTCGAGCTGCCGGAGGATGCGCTAGCCAGCGAGGGCGCGACGGAACCCGACGATTCCCCCGATGTCATCGGTGAGATCGGGGCTGCGCTCGCCGACCCTATGCTGGCCGAGCTGCTGGTGGGCGAAACCGTCGACGAGTACGACGACGGCGCGGCCGCGCTGGGCATGTTCGCCGACGTGCTGGAGCCGAAGGTTCCGCGCGGGGCGCGGGTGGCATGCCGCTGGCTGCGCGCGGTGGCGCTGGAGCGGATCGGCGACATCGAAGCGGCCGAACGCGAGCTGCTGGCGGCCGAGTCGATGGATCCGGACTGGCCCCTGCCATTGTTCGACCTGGCCCGCATCGCCTCCGATCGCGGCGATGCCGAGCGCGGGCTGGCGTTGCTGCGCCGCGCCGGCGCCGAGCCGGATTACCCGCTGGTGGAGCTGCTGGAGCAGCACCGCGCCGTCCCGCGCAGCGACGTCGGCCGAAATGAGTTGTGCTGGTGCGGGTCTGGCCGCAAGTACAAGAAATGCCATCTGGGACGCGAGCAGCTGCCGCTGGCCGAGCGGGTGCGCTGGTTGTATGCGAAGGCCGTCCAGCACGTGTTGCAAAGCGACTGGAGCGACCTGAGGGCAGAGGTGGCTTACGAACGCTGCCGCCATGCCGAGGATGATCCCGACGCGGTGCTCGCGGCAGTGGATGACCCGCTGGTGCTGGACGCGGTGCTGTTCGAGGGCGGCGCGCTCGAGGAGTTCCTCGAGGTACGCGGTTGGCTGTTGCCCGACGACGAGCGGCTGTTGGCGGAGCAATGGCTGTTGACGGAACGGTCGGTGTTCGAGATCGAGCAGGTGCAGCCCGGGCAGGGCGTCACCGTGCGCGACATACGCACCGGCGACACGCACGAGGTACGGGAGCGAACGGCCAGCCGCCAGTTGAAGTCCGGGCAGCTGGTCTGCGCGCACGTGCTGCCCGCGGTGGACAGTGTGCAATTCTTCGGCGGGATCGAACCGGTCGCAATGCACGAGCGCGACTCGCTGGCCGACCTGCTCGACACCGAGCCCGATCCGGTGACGCTGGTGGCGCAGCTGAGCCGCCGGTTCGAACCGACGGCGCCAACGCTGGTTCGCGACACTTAAACCATTGCGACGACACGCCGATGTCCGTCGCAATGGTTTAAGTCTCGGCGAGATGTGACGGCCCCCGCTGTTACGGCCCCTCACGTCAGCCGTCGATTTCGCCACCGTGCAAAGCGACTCGTCGGAACCTGAATCGCGGCCATCACCGCGCTCATCGGCGACGCCACCGACTTGGCTACTGGCTTGGCGGCCGGCACCGGCGGCCGATCGCCTTCCCACCACGTCGGCTCCAACAGCGCCGACGTCACCGGGATCGCCTGCTCGACACTCTTGCGCCCCCATTGGCTCGCGCGATCGATGGCCGCGACGGAGGGCGCCAGGTTCGCCGGCGACAGCGTCGGCGCGAAACGAACAAGGTGATCGGCGTAGGGCACATTGCGCACCATCTGCAACTGGACGGCCTGGGTGATCGGCACCAACCACAAATGCCGCGGATCCCATTGCGGGTGAAAGCAATCGAACGCCAGGTAACACGCGTTGCGGGTGCCCAGCCTCCCGTCGCGGACGCGCTTCCACGCGAGTTCGATCGGCACGTTGCTCGCCGTACCGCCGTCGACGAGAGCCGCGATGTCCTTTTCTTCAAATAGAGCGTCGAGCAGAGGGATCATGCGCGGGTCGCTCGTTTCGTGGTGCAGCACACCGGGAATCGCCGCCGAGAACGAGGCCGCATCGACGACGTCGAAGTCGCGGGCCGGGTCGTCGCCGCCGATGATGATCGGCTTGACGACTCGCAGGTCGATGAACGCGGCCACTTGCCACATCCGCGCGCCCACCAGCGGGCCGATGCCGATCGGGCGAAAAGGCAGCGACCGCAACTGCAATGCCGATAACTCAGGGCGCCGGAACCTTGCCGGCAACGCCGAATACGGCTGCCTGCGCACACCGGCGACCACGATGTCGAACGGAATTGCCAAGTCCGACATGCGCATCCGTACGCCGTCCTCACGGGTGAGCAGCGCAGCGGCGAACTGGTCGAAACGCAGCGCGAACATGCCGGCCAAGCCATGGCGGCGGCGCAGCCGTTCAGACCCGAGGATGGCCCGGTATGACACCGTTTTCGCCCACGCGATGTACTCCTCGATCGGCACAGGCAAGGCGCGGCTGACGATACTTCCCAAGATCGACCCGATCGACGCGCCGATCATGTAGTCGGGTAGTTGGCCGGCTTCCAGCAGCCGCTGCATGCCGCCGATATAGACAAACCCCGCACCCCCGCCGCCGCCGAGGACCGTGACGAGCTTCTTGTAGCCGACCTCGGCGTCCAATTCTGCGGCGGAGAAGTCATTCCCGTGGCGCTCGATCAGCACGTGTCGCTGATCGTCTTGGTCGGCGGCCAGACCCGCCAGCGCCTCTCGTGCCGTCCGCAAAGCCCGTGACCGGATCCGGCTCCTCGCGCAGCGGCCCGTATAGAGCGTCGGCGACCCTGGAGCGCCACGGCGCGATTTCTGCGCCGACCGAGACGTCTCCACGTCCGCGGCTTCCGCCGGGGCCCGCGGCCCCCGGTTCGAAGTCGGCAAGCCTGGCGAAGTTGAGGATGTAGCGCAGCCGGCGCAGCTCGTCGGTGCTCAACACATCCGGGTTCGCGAGGTGGTGCCGGATAAGCCGGTTTTCCATCCGTTGCAGCAGCACGGCAGGATCGGCCAACGGCAGATCCGCCGCGTCGGGGAAATCGACCGCCTCGTCTTCGATCTCCTCGATGAGTTCGAGCCCGGCCTCGCGGCGGCCGAGGCGCCGAAGCACCGCGTCGGCAAACGGGATCTGCATGAGGATTACTCGTCCACGGCGGACGTGTGCGCACCCGACTCAGGCGGCCGAACATCCGATGGATGGCGAACGTCGACGAGATCGCCAATGATCTGAAAGTCGCCGGTGTGGTGGGTGAGGAGAGGCACGCCGTGAATGTTTGCGGTGGCAGCGATTACGAGATCGATTGCGCGACGCCGCGGCTGGCCGCCCCGGTTACTCACGGCGGCCGACAGCCGACCCCACTCTCGAGCGATCTCGACCGTGATCGGAAACGGGTCAAACGCGGATTCGATTGCGCCCAACCGTGCGGTGCGAACTGCCCGTTCGTCATCGTCGCCGGCGACAAGCACACCAAAGTGGAGCTCGGCAATCGAGGCAACGCTGATCGCTGCCTCGACGTGCGATGGCGGTTCCGCCCCGATAAGGACGGAGGTATCAAGGACGGCGCGCATCCGCTACTCGAACGGGTCGACAACCGAAGCGGGAAACCGCTCAAGGTCTGCGCCCAGCGTTCTCGGAGCCGGGGCGTGCCACACCGCGCGCAACGCCGGCCCGCTGACCCAGCGCCTCTGCGTGGCTGGACCAAGCTGTGCCACCGGCCGGCCGGCAACAGTTATCGTGATCTCCTCGCCCGCTTCGGCCCGGCGCAGGACTTCGCCGACGTTATTGCGAAGTTCCTTCTGCGGAATGGTCGCCATGGCGCGATGGTAGCAGAACTGCTACCGGCTGGATGATTGTGCCACCGGCGGCGCATCATGGGAGGGTGCGGATCGGAGTCGGGGTTTCCACCGCGGCCGACGCGCGGAAAGCCGCGGTGGAGGCGACAGTGCAGGCGCGCGACGAGCTCGCGGGTGCGGCGCCGTCGCTGGCCGTGCTCCTCGCTTCGCGGTCCCACGCCGACAAGGCTGGCGACGTCCTCAAGGCCGTGCAGGAGACGGTCGAGCCGCCCGCGCTGATTGGGTGCGTCGCGCAGACGATCGTCGCGGGACGCCGCGAGATCGAGCACGGGCCCGCGGTGGCGGTGTGGCTGGCGTCCGGCCTGGCCGCCGAGACGTTCGCAGCTGGACTTCGTGCGCACCGGCTCGGGTGGGCTGCTGGCCGGTTACCGGTTCGACCGGGCCGCGCCCGATCTGCACTGTGCTGCTGCCGGATCCGTACACGTTTCCGTCGAGTCTGCTCATCGAGCACCTCAATACCGATTTGCCGGGAACGACGCGTCGTGGGCGGCGTGGTCAGCGGGGGGCGGGGACCGGGCGACACCCGGCTGTTCCGCGACCACGACGTGCTCAGCTCCGGGCTGGTCGGGGTGCGCCTGCCCGGCATGCATGCGATCCCGATCGTGTCGCAGGGCTGCCGGCCGATCGGCCACCCCTACATCGTGACCGCCGCGCAAGACGACGTGATCACCGAGCTGGGCGGGCGTTCGCCGCTGCAGCGCCTGCAGGAGATCGTCGCAGAAGTTGCCTCACGACGAGCAGGAACTGGTCAGCCGCGGCCTGCAGATCGGGATCGTCGTCGACGAGCACCTGGCGGCTCCGGGGCAGGGCGACTTCATGATTCGCGGGCTGCTGGGCGCCGACTCTTCGAGCGGGGCGATCGAGGTCGGCGAGGTGGTCGAGGTCGGCGCGACCGTGCAATTCCAGGTTCGTGACGCAATGGGGGCTCGACAAGGATTTGCACGTGACCCTCGAGCGGGCTTTGGCGGAGCGGCCCGGGCGTCCGGCTGGCGCGCTGTTGTTCACCTGCAACGGGCGAGGGCGGCGGATGTTCGGGGTCGCCGACCACGACGCGTCGACGATCTCAGACCTCCTTGGCGGGATTCCGCTGGCCGGTTTCTTCGCCGCCGGGGAAATCGGCCCGATCGCCGGCCGCAACGCGTTGCACGGATTCACCGCGTCGATGGCGCTGTTCGTCGAATGAGCGACCACCTCCTCGTCGAGGCCGAGCAGAACGTGCGATGAAACCAGAAATCGATGCGTTGATGCGCAACTACGCAGGCAACGTGCCGGGCGCGGCCGTGCTCGTGCTGCGCGACGGTCGGCCGGTCGTGCGCGCGGGCTACGGGCTCGCGGACGTGGAATCGGACACGCCCGCCACCCCTGAGACCAACTACCGGCTCGCATCGGTCACAAAGCAGTTCACTGCCGCGAGCATCCTGCTGCTGGCCGAGGACGGCCGCCTCAAGCTTGATGACCGCGTGCGCAAGTGGCTGCCGTCGCTGCCGAAGGCCGCCGAGACGGTCACGATTCGCCATTTGTTAACACACACTTCGGGGCTCATCGATTACGAAGATGTGATCCCGGAAATCTTCGCCGCGCAGTTGCACGACGCGGATGTTCTGCGGCTGCTGAAAACGCAGGATCGCACCTACTTTCGTCCTGGCACCGGCTATCGGTACAGCAACAGCGGCTATGCATTGCTGGCACTGATCGTGGAGCGGGCATCTGGGAAGACCTTCGCGACGTTCCTGCGTGAACGCATCTTCGAACCGCTCGCCATGTTCAACACCGTGGCGTACGAGGAAGGTATCTCGACGGTGAACAATCGCGCGTTCGGCTACACGGAAGAGGCGGGGCGCTGGAACCGCACGGACCAAGACCAGACGAGTGCGGTGCTCGGCGACGGCGGAATCTATTCGTCGATCGACGATTTCGCGAAGTGGGATGCCGCGCTGTACGACGGGCGCCTGCTGCGTCCGAGCTCCTTAGAGGCGGCGTTCACACCCGCGACGCACACCGACGATCCCGAGATCGAGTACGGCTACGGCTGGCGCATCACCGGCGAGACGCTGTGGCATTCCGGCGAAACGGTGGGTTTCCGCAATGTGATCGTGCGCTACCCGAAGCGGCACACGACGGTGGTTATGCTGACCAACCGCAACGAGCCCGAGCCGTACCAGCTGGCGCTGGCAATCGCGAAGACAGTTATCGCTTCTTCGCTCTGATCGCGTCACTCACGCGTCACCGCGGTTGGTCGAGGTAGCGACGCGCGCCCCAGTAGTCTGCGTCCAGTCGAACCGGGGTGATGCGCACTGGTGCCGTCTTGTCGAATGCCTCGATCATGTCGCCGTTCCCGGAATACATCGCCACGTGGTAGATCGCGTCGGGATTGTCGGGGTCTCTGCTGCCGTGCGAGTAGAAGAGCAGATCGCCCGGTTGCAACGCGGATTTGTCGACGGGGCGGCCCCGGCTGTCGGCGGCTTGCGGGCCGGCATCGCGCGGCAGGGTCAATCCATACACCTGGTAGATGGTGGATGTGAAACCGGAGCAGTCGAACCCGAACCCGGCACGGCCGCCCCACAGGTAGGGGACGTTCACGAACACGGCGGCGTACCGGATCAAATCGGCTCCGGTGGGATGCGGTATGTCCGTGAGCTTTTCGTAGACCGCCACCATTCGCGCATCCAGCCATTTCGGGCCGTGATCGGGGGTGGCCACCTTCACGGCCTTGTCGGTGCGGCTCAGGACGGGAAGCCTGGTGTTGATACTGATCTCGAGGTCCTGATCGGAGAGTCCGGAATCGCGGTACAGCCAGGTGGTGATGCCGCGATCGGCCAGCGCGATGGGAGCGTGTTCCTTCAGTGCGCCGTAACCCGGGTCGGTCGTCAACTGGGCCTTGGGAATCCAGCCGGGATAGCCCAGGGGGTCCTTCGGTGTGGGCTGGCCGGGGACCAGTACATCGTCCCAGTCGCCCTGCTCGCCCACCACAAAGACGCGGTCGCCGAAGAGGGCCTGCGTTTGATTGAGATTGTCCGAGGTGAGCGCTTCCTGCTGGGCGGGAGTCATGCCGGACAGCCAGCCGCGAATATCAACCGGATTTGTCAGGGCGGGATGGTCGACTGGACGCGGGCTCTGCGGCGTGGTCCACACCGTGGCCACCGAAACGACGACGTAAGCGCTGCGCCCCACCGGCGGAGCTCAGGCTTCTTCTGCTGCGAAGAGGACGTCGGGGTTGAGAATGCCCGCCGGGTCAAAGCTCTGTTTGATGCGGCGCATAAGGTCGACCTTGACCGGATCTTCGAGCTTCAGATAGTACGGGGTCTTGGCGCGCCCGAGTCCGTGCTCACCGGAGATCGCGCCACCCAATTCCATTGCGAGCACGAAGATGTCGGTCATCAGCTTCTTCTTTTTCTCCGGATCCTTGCAGATGATGGCTAGGTGCACGTTGCCGTCGCCGGCGTGACCGCAGCCCACCGCGGCACCGCCGGCCGCGGTGGCCAGACCACGTGCAGCGGCAAGGAACTTCGGCATCGCGGCGCGCGGCACGACGGTGTCGATGAGGTCGTCTGCACCGACGGCCTTCAACGTCCAAAACGCCTTCTCGCGCGCCTCAATCAGCTTGCGCGCCGAACCTCCTTCGAGCACGTAAACATCGACGGCGCCAAGCTCGCCGAGCAGTTCACCGGCCCGCTCGACATCCTCGTCCAGCCGGTCTGCAGTGCGATTCTCAAGGGCTACAACCAGATACGCCTGGCAGCTGTCACGAATATTATCGGGAATGCCCAGCTCCAGGTTCTGGGTGTAGACGAGTGCGGCCATCGTCATGTTGTCGATGTATTCCAAGATGTAGGGCACCAGACCGCTGGCGAGGATCTTGGGCACCGCCACCATTACTTGGTCGAAGTCGGCGAACGGAGCGAGCACGGTGGCGCTGTGGGCGAGACGGGGATGAAGCTTGACGATTACCTCGGTGGTCAGCGCCAGCGTGCCTTCGGAGCCGACGATGAGTTGGGTCAGGTCGTAGCCGGTGGACACCTTGGCGATCTTGCCGCCGGTACGGATGATTTCGCCGGTCGGTAGCACCGCCTGCAGACCGAGCACATTATGGCGTGCTACGCCGTACTTGACCGCACGCATCCCGCCGGCATTGGTCCCGACATTGCCGCCCACGCTGGAGGACAGCTCGCCCGGATGAACCATGTAGCTCAGACCTGTGCCTGCGGTCGCGGCATCCAGCTCGGTCAGGGTCACTCCGGGTTGGACGACCGCGACCTGGTTGGTCGTGTCGACCTCTAGGATCGCGTTCATCCGCTCGAAGGAAATCAGCAGTCCGCCCTCCCGCGGCGTCGCCGCGCCCGATAAGCCACTGCCGGAGCCGCGTGCCGTCACCGGAACTTTCTGCTGCGTGGCGACTTTCAGCAACTGCGCAACCTCTTCGGCGGTAGCGGGTTTGGCGACATAGCCGGGCTTCTGCGGCGCCGTCGTCAACACCTCGTCGTGCCAATAGTCCTCGGGTATTTCGTCTCCCGCCAGGAGGTTGTGGGTCCCGACTATTTGGGAAAACCGCGCGGTCATGTCGCTCATCGGAGGACTCACCTTCTAACGTCTGCTCAGCGATTCATTTTAGTTCTCAGGGCAGGCTATCATCGTGTCCACTCCAGTGGCACGGCATGGATGATGACCACGATGACGTCATCTTCGAAGGCCGGGATCGCAGCAATTCCGGTCAATCGTCGCATAGGTGGCACGTCCACGAACAGGATCTGCTCGACGGGACAGGTCGATCTCCTGCTGGAATCCCCTGAGCGATTCGCTCAATCCATGGGTCCAAGCGTTGGCTGCGATTCGGGTCGTCGACGCCCGCGGTGGCCAAGCCATGCCGAGCCTTAGGCTTGGTTGGTGGCCTCGCTTGCCGACTCGTTATGGCACCGGAACCGGGTCCTGGCGGAGGCCGCGCTGGAGCACCCGTTCGTCCAGGGCATCGCGTCGGGAGAGTTGGCCCCAGCTACGTTCGCCTACTACGTGGGACAAGACGCCGCGTTCCTCGCTGCGTTCTGCCGCGCCTATGCCTTGGGTCTGGCCAAGAGCCCCGACCAAGACGGGCTGATCGCGTTCAGGGAGCTACTCGACGCCGCCGCCGACGAGCTTCGCCTTCACCGCGGCTACGCGGACCGCTGGGACGTCGACCTTCACCAAGCGGCAGGTCCCGCCACCGCGGCGTATACCAACTTCTTGTTGGCGGTCGCGGCGCTGGAGCCGGTTGGCCACATCGCGGCGGCGATGACGCCGTGCATGCGGCTTTACGCCTACCTCGGCCAGCAGCTGGCCGCTCAGACAAAACCCGATAGTCCCTATCGCGAGTGGGTGATGACCTACTCCAGCCCCCAGTTCGAGGCCCTGGCCCGACGCGTAGAGGGCCTGCTCGACCGCTACGGAGGTGATCACGACCGCCTGGCCGTCCTGTATCACCAGGCGATGGAACTCGAACTGCGGTTCTTCGACGCTGCCGACCGATGCGAGAGACCGTGACTGTATCCGTACAGGTGCAGGACGACGGCCATCATGGCATCGCCTCGGCCCACGCGATATGCCCCTCGAAGCCAAGCGATGTCGCCATGGCTCGGTAGCGATCCCGATAGTCGCGATAGCCAGGCTCGTCACTACGTGCCCGCGCCAGCAGTGCCCGCAGCCGCAGCAGCGCCACCTCGTACACAACAAAGCCGGGTTCCGTTGGGACGCTCGCAAGTCTGTCGATCGCGGCCTGCGCTTCCTGGAGGTCAGCTTCGGTGCCGCGGGCTAGCAGCGACTCGACCAGACCAGTTACCGCGGCTGCGCGGTGGATCATCTCCCCGGTGCGGAATTCCTCGTCGACCACCGCTCTCGACAGTTCGATGGCGCCGCTGACATCGCCGGTTCGGATTCGTTCCTTGGCGTACTGAAGATCGATCACGGGCGTCATGGCCATGCTGAAGCGTTCCCGCAGGATGGCGTCGCGGCTTTGGGCCAAGAACTCCAAGCCTTCTGTGCGTTCCGGGCCGTCCTGCTGGACGAGACCCATTCCTCGCAGGAACCGAGCGATCGCCAACGTGAAATCGTCACCGCGTCGTTCCACCAGCTCGAGGATCTCGGCCGTTTCCCGCCGGTATTCCGAATCGAACAGCAACGCCGCGTTCGAGATGGCAAGGCCATATCCATACAGCATCACCAGCGCCCGCATCGTCGGGTCGAACGCGCGGACCATCGTGATCGCCTGCTCGAGGTCGTCTTTCCATCCCGGCTGCCCCAGAAAACATCGTGCAGTGGCCCGGAAGGTGATCGCGGCGGCCAACGGTGATCCCGAGTATGAGGTCGGCCTTGCTGGCGTCGCCGTCGGCCAGGTCGATGGACCGCTGCGCCAACCGCAGGACTTCGGCTGCCTCGCCGGTGAAGCGTTTGGCGGCCATCGCCGCGTAGAGCAATGCGAGGGTCAACGTCGGATCGCCGATTGAGTCGATCAGGCCGATGTATTCGGATGCCAGCTGCGACGCTTCGCGGAAGCGCGCGTGGGCAACCAGCATCGTCACCTGCCCGGCCATCCCGATGGCAAGTGACACTTTGTCATCGGCCGCGGACGTGAGTTCACGTAGTTCGTCAAAGCCGGTGTCGGTGACGCTGCCGCCGACCCGCCAGGCGCTTCCACACAGCAGCGTCCGTGGCGCAATCCGCATCGACGTGCGGGCCGGGTCGCCGGTCGGCAATTGATCGGCGACCTGGCGTGCCCGCTGCCAACTTATTCGTGCCGCGCGGAGGTCGCGGTTTGTTGACCAGCCGCCGGCGCGCATATGCCAACCGAATGCGTCGTGCAGATCGCCGGCGGCCTCCAGGTGCTCGGCGATCAGGGCGGCGTTCTCGTCGAGCGATCCAGGATTGTGCTGTTGGATGGCGGCGGCCAGACGCCGGTGCAACTCGGCACACTTCGATTTGAGTTGTGACCGGTAGGCGACTGTACGGATCAAGGGATGCCGAAACGCATACTCGGCGCGCGGAGTGAACATCACCTGATCGATGAGCTCGGCGTCAATCAACCCCGCCACACCCGTGGTGTCGACCAGGCTGGCCAGCAGGTCGGCGCCGAACCGCAACCCGATTACCGCGGCGGCGTTCAGCGTTCGTTTCGCCTGGGTGTCTAGTCGGTCGATGCGGGCGGCGACGGCGACCTGCAGGGTGGCCGGCACGCCTACCTCGGCGGTGCTGCCCGGGCACACATATGCGCCGCGGACGCCGCGAAGGACGCCGCGGTCGGCGAGGTCACGCACTATCTCCTCGGCGAAGAACGGATTACCGGCCGCCCGCTCGGCGATCTGGGCGGTCAGTCCGGCCACCGAGGGATCCGCACCGAGCAGCTCCGTTACCAGCGCCGCAGTCTGCGCATCGTCCAACGGCGCCAGCGCAATTGTCTGGCCGCCAGGAGTCCTGCTCAGTGGCCCGCGGTATTCGGGCCGATAGGTGATCACGACCAGCGAATGGGTCTGCGCAATCACCGACAGGAAATCGGCGAGCAGCGCCTCGCTGGTCTGGTCAATCCAGTGGGCGTCCTCAATCACGTACACCCGTGGTGTCGTCCGGGCCAGCGAGGCGGCATTGACCAGCGCCGTCAGCCGTCGCCGGCGAGCGTCCGGTGCGATGTCGGACAGAGCAAGCGCTGGGTCACGGATGCCGAGCACATCGTCGAGCAGCGCCAAATCTGCGGGGTCGGCGCCGGGGATCTGGGCCCGCACCTGCGCACGCGCCGCTTCCTCGTCGAGTCCATCGATTCCGAACCCTGCCCGCAGCAGCGGGGCCACGGCATGGAACGGAATGTCGCTGGCATGGGACTCGCAAAATGTCGAAATCACCTCTACGCCAAGGCCTTCCGCGATAGCCGCTGTCTCGGCAACGATGCGGCTCTTGCCGATGCCCGGCGCGCCGACCACACCGGCCACACACCCTTGCCCGTCGATTGACTGATCCAGCATCCCGGCCAGGGCGGTCATTTCCCATTGGCGCCCAACCAGAGTTGACTCTCGTCGGCCCATGTGCCTGCGCTGCGCGGTGAGCCCCAGGAGCCGGCGCGCGGGCACGGGCTCCTCGGCCCCTTTGATGCGCACCATCTCGAGGTCACCGAGTGTCGCAGCATCCTGGATGAGCCGGGCGGTGGACCCGCTAACCATTACCCCGCCCGGCGGCGCGACGGATTCCATCCGCTGCGCCATCCCGACCTGCTCCCCGATGGCGGTGTACCCAAAAGCGCTTGAACCGATCTCACCGGTTACCACCTGACCGGAGTTCAGCCCGACCCGCACGGCCAACTCGATGCCGTCCCGGCGTTCGACCTCGGCGGCCAGCCGCGTCGCTTCCTGCTGGATGTCCAGGGCCGCCAAACACGCTCTGAATGCGTGATCCTCCAGCGCGGCCGGTGCCCCGAACAGTGCCATGATTCCGTCACCGGTGAACTTGTCGAGCTTGCCGCCATAGTGCTGTACCACCGCAGCCGATCGGTTGACCAGCTCGGCCATGATCTCCCGCAACCGCTCCGCTCCGACGGCCGCCGCGATCTCCATCGAATGCACCACATCGGCGAACAGCACCGTCACCTGCTTGTACTCCGCCGACTGGGTGGCCTGCGTGAGTCGTGTACCGCACTCGCCGCAGAACTTGGCCGTCGGGCTTGACTGCGCGCCGCAGGAACCACAGAACAGCGCCGCCGCCGTCAGTCCACCGCCACCATCCCCGATGGGGTCCACGTCAGTATCGTTCCACTGCTGGTCAACGATGTCTGTCATATCGCCGTGCCATCTCCGACACGAAGTTTTGAGATAAGAGGGCGTGCCTCCCGACCGAGCCCCGTCACGGCATCGCCGACGAGGGAGCGCCGGCGGTCGGCTTAGTTGCCAGCACCGTGCCGCGGGCCGATCGCAGCGTGCCGGTGTCACCGGTTCGCCTGCACGGCAAGGTGTTTGCAGTCGTTGAGCGGAACGCGAGTACAGTAGCTCCGATGGCTTTCGCCTCGTCCAATGAGCGGATGATCGCCGGGGTCGCCGCCGCGTCCGTCTCGCTCGGTGTGGCCCAGCTGGTGGGCATCCCGTTCGGTGCGCGGGCCGATGCGCGTGCTGCGATCGGCTCAGTGGCCGTCGACCTGACACCGGGGCCCATCAAAGAGTGGGCGATTCAGACCCTGGGATCACTGGACAAACTCTTCGTGGCCGTCGTCGTGCTCGTGGTGATCGCTACGATCGCTGCAATCGCCGGGACCCTCGAGACTCGGCGCCGCCCGCTCGGCAGCGCCGTGATCGCCGCGGCGGGCGTCCTCGGATGCATCGCGGTGCTGTCGCGGCAGGGTGCGACAGCACTCGACACGATCCCCACCGTCGCCGGCGCCGCCTGCGGCGTGGCGGCCCTTCGCTTGCTCACGCGTCGGTTCTGGCCCGGCCCCGGAGACGCGGAAGGCAGAGCCGACCACGACGAGCCGGATGCCGGCCGGCGCAGGTTGGTCATGTTGGGATTGCTCGGGTTCGGCGTAGCGAGTGGCGTGGTGGGTGCGGTCATCACGCGGTTGGTGCATTCGGTGGCCGGCGATCGCAACAGCTTCACACTTCCCCGACCGCGCACATCGTCGCCACCGATACCTGCTGATGTGCAACCGAAAGGCGTTGCGCTGCCGAGCTTTATCACCGCCAGCGCCGACTTTTACCGGGTGGACACCGCACTCAGTGTTCCCCAACTCAGCCACGGAGACTGGCGGCTGCGCATCCACGGCATGGTGGACCACGAAGCCACCTACAGCTTCGACGACCTCGCCCACTTCGACGTCGTCGAAACGGTGACGACGCTAACCTGCGTGTCGAATCCCGTTGGGGGCAACCTGATTTCGACCGGCGTCTGGACAGGCTACCGGGTGGCTGATCTGCTGGCGGTGGCCGGCGTGCACGCGGATGCCGATATGGTGCTCTCGACGTCGATCGACGGGTTCACCGCCGGCACGCCAGTGCAGGCGCTCACCGATGGCCGCGACGCGCTCCTGGCGGTCGGCCTCAACGGTCAGCCGCTGCCGATCGAGCATGGCTACCCGGCCCGGCTGGTAGTACCCGGGCTCTACGGGTACGTGTCGGCCACCAAGTGGGTCGTCGAGATGGAGCTGACCCGCTTCGACAGAGCAGAGGCGTACTGGACGCGGCAGGGCTGGGCGCCGCGTGCACCGATCAAGACCGAGTCGCGGATCGACGTGCCGAAAGGTGGCCAGAAGGTGCCGATGGGGCCCGTGGTGTTTGGCGGTGTCGCGTGGGCACAGAATCGTGGCGTGCGGGCCGTGGAGGTCCGCATCGACGACGGCGGGTGGCAGCCCGCGGAACAGGGCGCGAGCTATTCCAACGAGACGTGGCGGTTGTGGAGCTTCCCCTGGCAGGCGAAAAGCCCTGGGAAACACACCATCACCGTGCGCGCCACCGACAACACCGGAGCTACCCAAACGGCAGATCAGGTTGGTCCCGTCCCCGACGGCGCCACCGGCTGGCACACGGTGGACTTCACCGTGGCGGAGACGTGAAGCACTATTTCGACGAGAGTTTGCGCCAACTGAATACCGCAATCACGATGCCGATCACCACCGTGATCGGACCAATGATGGACCAGGTCGTGGTGTTGCTCATCGGGCTACCACCAAGCACTCCGAATCCCTGGAGCGCCCAGATCAGACCGAACAGCGCGACGATCAACCCGACCGCGAATGTAACGACGAAAGTCCTTCTCATATAGGGATCCTAAGCGCCGGAGAGGGGATGTCGCGCCTCGACCCAGCAGACCGCTGGAGCTGAATTCCACCAAGAAGATCGAACGGTACCGGCAACAGAAGAAGTAATCAGGATGGACGTCTTGCGTTCATCTCCCGACTCAGTTTCTCCACGCTCTCCTGGTGGTTTGCGTATGATCCCAGTTCTCGCGACGGTCCCAGCGGATGTTGTATTGCGTACCATAAACTTTCAAGACGACTATTCATTTTTCCTGTTTCTCGTA
>CAWISO010000038.1:0-10908 GCA_963838755.1 uncultured Actinomycetota bacterium
TTCTTCTCGCTGAAATTCGTCTAACCTGGTTCGCTGCGCACGGTCGCAGTTAACCAGCCGCTGCTGCCATGACCAAGCCTCGAGCCACTGCCTCCCGCAATCGAAGGGTCGGACAGCCGGATTCACCCGGTTTTGGTCATCGGGGGACGTGCTCGCCGGCGTCTTGCCGTGGCGCATCGCGGGTTTCAGAGTCTTCTCGCGGTGTCTCGCGGGTCTCTACACCTGGGTCGACCTTGTCGGCGCGCTCGTACTCCCGGTTCACCTCGTCGCGGGCGCTGACCGCGTCGCTGCGTTGTTCTTGCGCCTGGTGTTGTAGGCCCGCCGCGTGCGCTGCCATGGCCTCGGCCTCGGCCTTGGCGGCGCGGCCCTCGGCCGCAGTCTCGTCGGCGAGCGCTTCGCGTTGCCCCACCTCATGGGACTGTTCGGCGGCTTTGTCGCGGATGTCGCCGGCCTCGACGCGACGATGTTCGGTGCGTTTGTTCCGCCACGCCCAGGTATCACTGCGCGCCCTACGGGGCGTTGCGCACCGTAGGGATATTCAAAGGCGGCCTTGATCTTTCGCTGTTCAGTTGGTCGCCTTGCCGCGCGTCAGTAGTAGTGGCGGCGGCCGCCGACAGCGTGTCCCATCCGTCCCGCGACCATCAGTAGCAGGCCGACGACCAGCAGGACGATCCCGATGATCAAGCAAAGGTGGGCGTAGGCGAAGGTAGGGACGAGGGCAGGGAGGAGGAGTCCGAGGACAATAAGGACGATTCCGAGAGCGATCATGACGTTTACCTGGTTTCTAAAAAGAGGTGTGTTAGGGGATGACGCGGGTCAGTGTTTGAAGGCGTCTTTGACCTTTGCCCCGGCCTGTTTGGTGTTGCCCTTGACTGGCCGGCGCGTCCTTCGGTGCGTAGCCGGGCGTTACCGGTGGCGCGGCCGAAGAGCTTCTTGGTGACGCCCTTGGCGGCTTCGGCCTTGTGGGCGATCTTCTTAACGATGCTCATTGTTGATATTCCTTCTTTTCGGTGATCACAGACCGCGATTGCGAGCTCTCTCTATCGACCGGAAGGTCGATGCCTAACGACGTCCGCCGACGCGGGGGGTGTCCGTCGGTTGTCGACCGCGCGACCAGCGACCAAACAGGGAACCCCTGTCCCGGCGCGTCGTGACCGCCGGGTTCATCGTTGAGCCAGTGGCCGCGCCGACCTGGGGGTGTTCGCGCTGTACGTCGCGGTTCACAAACTCCGCTTCGCGCTGGGACCTTACGAGTTCGCGCCGGGCGTCGCGTCCCCGCACCGCGGTGCGTCGAGCACCGGCAAGTAACACGCTCAGGCCCAGCATGGCCAGCGCGCCGATCACGATCCCAAAGAGGAACAACGTGCCGGTCGACCCGGTGACGTGATAGCCGAATACAGCGAAGTTCTCGGTCAACGGATGAGCCGCCCCCGCATTGTTGAGAACGCCGGTGACGCCGACGATCGCGGCGACGAATAAAACAACTAATCCAACAATTACGAACATGTCGATGGCTCTAATCCTGATGCTAAGACTCCAGTACACGCTCGAATCGCGGCGCTGTCAACGTTGTAGAAATATAGTGTTAACCTACGATGTAATCGCAGGAAAGTGCTGCTCACCGAAGTGAAACTGAACAAAAACTTGCCCGCGCTGACGAGACCGCGCCCGGTTGAACGTGGGCACCCTGGTAGTGTCAACGCCGTAGGTCTACAGTGAAGACATACAGCGGTAAATAAGCCAAGAGATCAGGTGCTCAACCCATGACCCAGCCTCCGAAGGGACGATCAGGTTCCGGGCAGACCGCCGAGCCGTCCGACTCCAACGAGGAGGACGAGGAGAGCAGTCCGATCACCCGCGCAGCGGTCCTGGCGTGCGCACTAGACATCATCGATCGCGATGGCGTCGACGGGCTCTCGATGCGCCGCCTCGGCGAGGCGGTCGGCCGCGATCCGATGGTGCTCTATCGGCATGTGCCCAACAAGGCCGCGGTGCTCGACGGGGTCGTTGAGATGGTCTTCGAGCAGCTGTCGGTGGACACCTCATACCCAGACTGGGCCGACGCGCTGCGAGCTCTCGCCCACGACTTCCGCGATTTAGCGCGTGCGCACCCGAACATGGTGCCGCTCTTGGTCGCCCGACCGCTCGCCACGCCACTGGGGATGCGGCCGCAGGGGATCCTCAGGCACCTCGAAGACGTCCTTGCATTGCTGACTCGGGCCGGCTTCACCGGCCTCGATGCGCTGCACGTGTATCGCGCGTTGTTCGGGTTCCTGTACGGCCATGTCCTGACCGAGCTTCAGGAGATCGTCGAACGCCCCGAGGAAACCGACCACGTGTTGCGGCTCGGCCTTTTCCGGCTGCCGATCGGCGAATTCCCCCACCTGCGTCATCTCGCGCCGACCTGGGCCTCCTACGACGGCCTTGCCGAACTCGACCGCGGACTCGACATCCTGCTCAGTGGGTTGGCCGCCGAGCTCCGCTTCCCCGACGACGACCTCCCCGCGCGGGAGTCCGTCCCGGGTTCGTGAGGCGTCGATGGCAATAGCAGACGCCGCCGAATACGCGCATCTGAGCGATGCCGACCTGGAAGCGCTCGGAGTCGCATTGGATGCGATCCGTCAAGACATCGAGGATTCTCGTGGCGAAAAAGACAGGGCATACATTCGGCGCGCCATCGTGTTTCAGCGATGCCTCGAGGTCGCCGCGCGGCTGGTTATCCCCGGGATCCGCAACAAAGTCGGCTGGGCACTCGGCACCACAGCACTAGCGGTAGCCAAGAGCATCGAGAACATGGAACTCGGCCATAACATCTGCCACGGCCAGTGGGATTGGATGAACGACTCGGAAATCCATTCCAGCACCTGGGAATGGGACATGGCGGGTGTCTCGTCGCAGTGGCAGAACTCCCACAACTACCGCCACCATGTGTTCACCAACGTCATCGGCATGGACGACGACCTCGGCTACGGAATCATGCGGGTCACCCGCGACCAGAAGTGGCGGCCGAGTAGTCTGCTGCAGCCGTTGCGAAACCTGTTGCTGGCGATCGCGTTCGAATGGGGAATCGCACTGCAGGGCTTGCATTCGAAGCGTCGTAGCGCGGCGACTGACGCGGACAAATCCGCCTACACCCGAGCGCTGATCCGCAAAATTGCTCGCCAGACCGCCAAGGACTATTTGTTCTTTCCCGCACTCAGCCTCAGACGATGGCGCCGCACCCTCACGGCAAACGTGGCCGCCAACCTGCTCCGCAATATATGGGCGTACGTGGTGATCTGCTGCGGGCACTTCGCCGACGGCGCAGAGAAGTTCACTCCTGCGGTGCTGGAGGGTGAGACCAAGCCCGAGTGGTATCTGCGACAAATGCTGGGCACCGCGAACTTCAACGCTGGGCCGGTGATGGCGTTTCTGAGTGGAAACCTCTGCTACCAAATCGAACACCACCTCTTCCCCGATCTCCCGAGTAACCGCTACGCGCAAATCGCGGACAGCGTGCGGGCTGTGTGCGCCCGCTATGACCTGCCGTATACGACGGGTACGCTGGCTCGCCAGTACTTGCTCACCTTGCGCACAATCTGCAAGTTGGCACTGTCGGATCGGTTCCTCAGTTCCACCTTCGATGACGCACCCGAGAGCCTGACAGTCAGGGCGCTGGAGCAGCCGGTAGCAGGTGCCCGTCGTAGGTGACGAGCGAGGTCAACTTAATCTGCGGGGGTGGGCCGGCCACAGGACCGGTGACGGACCGCGATGAGTGTGTATACTTGTGTGTATGGCACGGCTGAATGTCTATGTCCCGAATCACCTGGCCGAACAGGCTCGTTCGCGGGGCCTAAATGTTTCCGCGTTGACCCAGGCCGCCATTGCGGACGAGCTGGAACGGACGTCGATCTCGACTTGGCTGGACAGTTTGCCAATCCCCGGCCGGCCCGTCGACCATGACGCCGTGATGGCGGCTCTCGACGAAGCGCGCGACGAGTTCGGCGCGTGACCGGTGCAAAATCCGGCGACGTTGTCCTTGACGCCTCGGCAATGGTTGACCTGCTGGTCGACCAACGCGATGCTGTTGCGATCAGAAATCGATTGCGCGACAACGCAGTTTACGTGCCGGCGCACTTCGACGCCGAGGTGTTATCCGCACTCGGCCGACTCTGCCGCGCCGGGCACGTGACCGTCGACGAAGTGTCCGCTCTCGTTGATGCGTTGGCGCGAGCCCCGTTCTCGCGCCATCCGCTCCAGGGACTTATCCGTGGGGCCTGGTCCAGACGAGAGAATCACCGGCTCGTAGACGCGCTGTACGTCGAACTCGCCGAGCGGCTCCGCGCGCCGTTGATCACCACCGACAGCCGGCTCGCGAAGAGCTATCCACAAGCTGAATTGCCAGGCGGCGGGGACGCTCGGTAAGCGCGCCCGATGCCTGTCCGGACGTTGTCCGGACAGGGGTCAGTTCGTGTCGTCAACGAACAGCGCCATCGATGCCGTAAATCCATGCAACGCGTTGTGGCCCGCGATCGGGCCGATCTCCCCCGCGGCGAAGAAACCGGCCAGCGG
Source organism: uncultured Actinomycetota bacterium (assembly GCA_963838755.1). Taxonomy (GTDB): domain Bacteria; phylum Actinomycetota; class Actinomycetes; order Mycobacteriales; family Mycobacteriaceae; genus Mycobacterium. The sequence goes on from CAWISO010000038.1 coordinate 4,552, forward strand.
AATTCCGCCAAGTAGGTCTGAGATCGTCGACGCGTCGTGGTCGGCGACCCCGAACATCCGCCGCCCCCGCGCGTTGCAGGTGAACAACAGCGCGCCAGCCGGACGCCCAGGCAGCTCAGCCAAAGCCCGTTCCAGGGCCAGCCGCAGATCCTTGTCGGCCCCCGCCGCGTCGCGGACCTGGAACTGCACGGTCGCGCCGACCTCGACCACCTCGCCGACCTCGATCGCCCCGCTCGAAGAGTCGGCGCCCAGCAGCCCGCGAATCATGAAGTCGCCCTGTCCCGGAGCCGCCAGGTGCTCGTCGACGACGATCCCGATCTGCAGGCCGCGGCTGACCAGTTCCTGCTCGTCGTGCGGCAGCCTCTCGACGATCTCCTGCAGGCGCTGCAGCGGTGACCGTCCGCCGAGCTCGGTGATCACGTCGTCTTGCGCGGCGGTCACGATATACGGGTGGCCAATGGGCCGGCAGCCCTGCGACACGATCGGCAAACAACGCGCCCCCGGCAGGCGCACCCCGACCAGCCCGGAGCTGAGCACCTCGCGGTCGCGGAACAGGCGGGTGTCGCCCGGCCCCCGCCCACCGCTGACCACGCCGCCCACCACCGTCGTTCCCGGCAGGTCAGAGTTGAGGTGCTCGATGAGCAGACTCGACGGGAACGTGTACGGATCCGGCAGCACCAGATGCACATCCTGGGCAGCCCGGTCGAACCGGTAACCAGTGAGGAGGCCACCCGAGCCGGTGCGCACAAAGTCCAGTGCGAACGTCTCGGCGGCCAGCCCGGACGCCAACCACACCGCCACCGCGGGCCCGTCCTCGATCTCGCGGCGTCCCGCGACGATCGCCTGCGCGACGCACCCGATCAGCGCGGACGCCTCGACCTCCTCCTGCACCGCCTTGAGGACGTCGACCGCCTTGTCGGTGTGTGATCGCGAACCGAGGAGCACGGCCAGCGACGGCGCCTCACCCGCGAGCTCGTCGCGCGCCTGCGCTGCAGCCGCCACCGCCGCCTGCCGCGCGTCGGCCGCGGTGGAAACGCCGACTCCGATCCGCACCCTTCCATGATGCGCCGCCGGGGAAGCGAAGTTTCTGCTCACCCGTCAGCGGCCGAAGCGAGACTCGCGCGGACGTCCTTCATGCGTCTGTACAGCCGGAGCGGATGCTCGGGTGCTCGGAAGAAACCGTACCGCTCGTAAAACGCGGCCGCTTCTTCGTCGACGGCATCGACCACGACAAGACGCGCCGCAGCGACCTCCCCGGCAGCGACTGCCTTCCGCAGTGCCTCGGCGAGAAGTATTGCGCCAACGCCTTTTCCCTGCTCTGACTGGTCGAGTGCCAACCTGGCGAGCAGCACCATGCCCACCGGATACGCCGGCATGCCGCGAACGAGCTTTGCAGGAGTCTCGGCTCGAAGCACTGAGCCCATGGCCAGGCTGAAATAGCCGACGACACAACCACTTCGAGTGACAACGAACGTCCGCGCCGAGTCCATTTGTTGCGCCGCGAGTGCGTGGCGACGAAGCCACTCGTCGAGCACCTTGTGTCCGGAGTCGAAGGTGCTGAGGTCGTGGTGGGCGTCGAGTCGTTCGAGCAGGACTCGCGGCGCGCGGCTCACGCCTCGGGAAGCTTCGGGTTGTTCTTGAACAGGTCGACCAGCTCCGGCACGGGCTTGGCCGGTTTGTCGAGCTCGGCGATGAATCGGTCGAACGCCTGGTTCGATAGCACCAAATCGTGGTGTTGCTTCACTACCCGCTTCGCCCGCGAGGTCACGGTGTCTAGCACGAACGCCGTCACGGTGGTTTCCTTTAGGTCTGCCGCCTGACGGATGAGCGCGTCCTGCTCTGGGGTCACGCGGACCTCCAGCCGATGACGTCGGGATCGATCGCTCACGAGTTGAGCATACCTGTCCGGACGTTGTCCGGACAGAGTCTATGCCTCGCGGCCCGGCCGTCTTCTCGTGCGGGCGCCGCATGAGAAGGTTGATCCCCATGCAGATCGAGGACGAGGCGCTCGAGCCCAGCAGCGCGGCCGATCTGCCATTGAACGACCCTGCCCTGCTGCTGCAACGGATGGAAAACCGGCTTATCCGCCACCACCTCGCGAACCCGGATGTGTTGAGCACCGACGAGCTGCGCCGGCTGCGATACATCCTCAACTTCGCCAGGCTTGCCGACTTCGAACCGGGGGCCGCGGGCCCCGGCGGCAGCCGCGGGCGGACAGACGTCTCGGTCGGCCCACAAATCGCGCCGTGGCGCTCCAGGGTCACCGACGCTCTCTACGGGCCGCTGCGCGAGGAGCCGGATCCTCTTACGGCTTTGCGGACGGCACGAGAGGCCCTGGCGGGTCTTGCCGCCGACCAAGACGATCAGCGACACGTGCTGATCGAGCGCCACGGGAATGACTTCTCCGCCGCAGAATTGGACGCCGAGGTCGGCTACAAGAAGCTCGTCACGGTCCTCGGCGGCGGCGGGGGTGCGGGGTTTGTCTATATCGGCGGCATGCAGCGGCTCCTCGAAGCAGGCCAGCTGCCCGACTACATGATCGGCGCGTCGATTGGGTCGATCTTGGGAAGTATCGTCAGCCGCGCCTTGCCTGTGCCGATCGAGGAGTACATCGCGTGGGCGAAAACGGTGTCATACCGTGCCATCCTCGGGTCTGAACGGCTGCGCCGCCGCCATGGCTTGGCCGGCATGTTCGCGCTGCGCTTCGACCGGTTTGCCCACGCGCTGCTCACCCGTGAGGACGGCTTACGGATGCGCATGTCGGACTTGGCAATTCCGTTCGACATCGTGGTCGCCGGTGTGCGCAGGCAGCCGTATTCGGCGTTGCCGGCAAGGTTCCGGCGCCCTGAGTTATCGGCACTGCAGTTGCGGTCGCTTCCTTTTCGCCCGATCGGGATCGGCCCGCTGGTGGGCGCTCGGATGTGGCAGGTGGCCGCGTTTATCGACTTGCGAGTCGTCAAGCCGATCATCATCGGCGGCGACGACCCGGCCCGCGACTTCGACGTCGCCGATGCGGCCTCGTTCTCAGCGGCGATTCCCGGTGTGCTGCACCACGAAACGAGCGACCCGCGCATGATCCCTCTGCTGGACGCCTTATTCGAAGAAAAGGACATCGCGGCTCTCGTCGACGGCGGTACGGCGAGCAACGTGCCGATCGAACTCGCGTGGAAGCGCGTCCGCGACGGGAGGCTGGGCACCCGCAATGCGTGCTATCTGGCCTTCGATTGCTTTCACCCGCAATGGGATCCGCGGCACTTGTGGCTGGTGCCGATCACCCAGGCGGTCCGGTTGCAGATGATGCGCAATGCGCCCTACGCCGATCACCTTGTTCGTTTCGCGCCGACCCTTTCGCCGGCGAACCTGGCGCCCTCCGTCGCGGCCATCGATCGCGCGAGCCAATGGGGCCGCAACTCTGTCGAGCAGGCGATCCCGGTGACGTCGGCGCTGTTGGAGCCGACGTGGTGGGAAGGCGATCGGCCGCCGGTGCCGGCCGCCAAGCCAGTTGCCAAGTCGGTGGCGTCGCCGATGAGCGCGGTCATGGCCGCGATTCAGGTTCCGACCAATCGCTTTGCGCGGTGGCGAAACCGCCGGCTGACGTGAGGGGCCGTCACAGCGGGGCAGTCACATCTGTCACACGAATCACTGGGTCGAGCGGTACACAATTTGCCCGGCTACGAGCGAATTGGCGCGAATCGCTCGTAGCCGGGCAAACGAACACCCCAAACCCGCGGAAACCAATGTGACTGATGTGACCAGTTGCCTTCGCGCCCAACGGCTACAACCCGAGCGCGGCGCGCAACCGGTCGACGTCCATGCCACCGCGAGCGGCCGCGCCGGCAGGGAAGCTGTCCAGCAGTTTGATCAGATCGCCGCGGCGGGTGGGGTCGTCGGCGGCCTGCCGCGGCGTGTGGCCGTCGAGCGCGGGGATGGGCTGGTCGAGCCACTTGGTTTCGTAGTCGCGGATGAATTCCTGCAGGGCCGCAGCCGCTTTGGGATCGTCGGGGTCGAGCGCGTCCTCGTCGGTGATTGGCAGCTGCTTGGCCAGCTCGGCGGCCTCGCGGACGTCGCGCATCGGGCGGCGAGAGTCGTCGACCACGCGTATCGCGGGGTCCAGGCGCACCAACGTGGCCAGCACGCGGTCCATCCGCTTTTCGCTGTTGGTCTGAACCCGTAGGGTGTCGCCGTCGAGTTCCAGCGTGGCCCGAACCCGCTGCATGCCTTGGGTATTGACGTGCTCGAACCATCGTTGGGCGCCGTCAACCCGGTCGTAGGTGTCGTCGAGCGCCGCGTCGATTTCGGCCGGGTCGCCGACGCGCACGGTGGCCTCGCAGATGGCCAGCGGATCGCCCTCGGTGTTGGTCAGCGTCGGCGGCGCGAACCGGCGGCTCAGCTGCGCCACTAGCGTCACCGGATCGGGCTCGTCGTCGAGCAGGCCGATCAGGAGGTCCCGCCCGTGCAGTGCGACCGGTTCGATCCCGCCGAAGAATTGCTTGGTGTCCACGGCGGGCAGCACGTGCGCGCAGACGAGCTGTCCGGGCTTCAGCTGGCAACTGGCCGTCCGCTCCTGTACCTCATGCCTATCGCCGGTGCGCACGTCGCGCACGGTGACGCCCTGCCCCGGTTGCACCTGCTCGATTTCGAACACCGACCGCTCCGAAAGCAGCCATTGCTCGGCCAGCAGCCGCTCGTCGTCGGGCAGCAGCCACCCGCGCAGCTCGAGGAACTCCGCGAGTGCGCCGCCCTCGAACAGCAGGGCGTCCAGCACCAGCGGGTCATTCACTGCCGCGAGCGCCGCGTCCGGATCATCGTCGGCGTAGCGGCAGCGTTCGTAGGCCACCTCGCCCCGCAGATGGCTCCAGTCGCCTTGCAGCGCCTGCTGGACGGCCTTCGCATACAGCCAGCGCACCCGCTCGGCCAGCGGCAGCTGCTCGCGCCCGAGATGGCATTTCTTGTACTTGCGGCCAGATCCGCACCAGCACAGCTCGTTTCGGCCGACGTCGCTGCGCGGGACGGCACGGTGCTGCTCCAGCAGCTCCACCAGCGGATGGTCCGGCTCGGCGTCAGCGCGGCGCAGCAACGCCAACCCGCGCTCGGCGTCGCCGCGATCGGAAGCGATGCGGGCCAGATCGAACAACGGCAGCGGCCAGTCCGGATCCATCGACTCGGCCGCCAGCAGCTCACGTTCGGCCGCCTCGATGTCACCGATCCGCTCCAGCGCCACCGCGCGCAGCCACCGACACGCCACCCGCGCACTGCGCGGCACCTTGGGCTCCAGCACATCGGCGAACATGCCCAGCGCGGCCGCGCCGTCGTCGTCTTCGTCGACAGTCTCGGCCACCAGCAGCTCGGCCATCAGTGGGTCGGCGAGCGCGGCACCGATCTCACCGATGACATCAGGGGAATCGTCGGGTTCCGTCGTGCCCTCGTCGGCAAGCGCATCCTCCGGCAGCTCAACGGCGGCGTCGAGCAGCATCGCTATCTGCTCGTACAGTTTGGTCAGCGTGTAGAGCGCGGCCGCGTCTTCGGCGTCGAGGTCATGTATGTCGGCCAGCAGCGCGCATCCGCGCTCGAAACGCCAACTGGCGAAATCGAATTCGCCGGGTGCAAGCCAGTCCCCGTGATGAGTTAGATCGGCATCGTCGACGATCTCGGACAGCGGCGGCAGCGGCTCGGTGAACGCCGTAGGGTCGTCGACGCACACCGTCCACACGGCCGCGGGGAAAAGCACCGGCGGCTCGTCGCCGAGGGTCGCGGCCAGCCGCTCGCCCAAGTTGGCATCTGCGACGGCGGTGACCCGCTCGAGCGCGAGTCCCTGTTCGGTGAGCCGCACCCCGACCAGGTCGCCCTCGGCCACGCCCAAGGCCGCCAGCGCGCCGGGGGCCAAAAGCAGCACACCGGGCTCAGCGACCGCTTCGGCCGGGATGCCCCGCCGTTCGAGCAGTTCGTCGTCGTAGTCGACCAGCACCACCTGCGCCGTCGACCCGTCGGTTAGCTGCTGGTATTGCCCGTGCTCGCAGAGCGCGGTGATCGGGGCCAGGTCCGGTGACACGGCGAGTATGTCGTGGGCCAACTCGTTGGCGTCAAGGCGGTGGGTGAAGACCCGCCCAGCCAGCAACATCGGCAGCCATACCCACCGACCATCGATCAATTGCCTTGCGGGCCAATCGAGTTCGTAGCGAAGCTCTTTGAGTGCGGCGTCGGGATCCGCTACGCCGGCATCCCGCAGCCGTCGCGCGATGTCATCTCCGTGTAGCGGGCCGTGCTCGATCAAAATTCTCGGGAGGGTCTCGGTGCTGTCTTCAGCCACGGCGACCACCATATGCTCGGGGTTGGCTATGTCGCGACCCCCTCAGCGCT
>CAWISO010000039.1:0-8134 GCA_963838755.1 uncultured Actinomycetota bacterium
ATCGTCGACCCGTTCGAATAGCGGATGCGCGCAGTCCTTGATACCTCCGTCCTTATCGGGGAGGAACCGCCATCGCACGTCGAGGCCGCGATCAGCGTTGCCTCGATTGCCGAGCTCCACTTTGGTGTGCTCGTCGCCGGCGACGATGACGAACGGGCAGTTCGCACCGAGCGGCTGGGCGCAGTCGAATCCGCGTTTGACCCGCTTCCGATCACGGTCGAGATCGCTCGTGAGTGGGGTCGGCTGTCAGCCGCCGTGAGTAATCGGGGCGGCCAGCCGCGGCGCGGCTCAATCGATCTCGTAATAGCAGCCACCGCGAACATTCATGGCGTACCCCTCCTCACCCACAACACCGGCGACTTTCAGATCATTGACGATCTCGTCGACGTTCGCCATCCATCGGAGGTTCCGCCGCCTGACCCGCGCGCCCAGGCCCGGGGTGGACGAGTAGCTACGAATCGAGGCTGACGCGAATGTCCTTCATGCGCCTGTAGAGCCGGAGCGGATGCTCGGGTGCTCGGACGAACCCGTACCGCTCGTAAAACGCAGCCGCTTCTTCGTCGACAGCATCGACCACGACAAGACGCGCCGCAGCGACCTCCCCGGCAGCGACTGCCTTCCGCAGTGCCTCGGCGAGAAGCATTGAGCCCGCCTGTGCGGCGGTTGGCCGTGTCGCGGGGTCTTCTCGGGGCGCGTTGGTCACTTCCGTCCCACCGGTCACGTCGTCGAACCATTATGCGAAATGCTCGCCTCCGAGCGACTTTTCAGCGACAGCAATCTATCGGACCCCCGCAGCAGACTGGGCTCAGTCGGCGCGACGTCGGAGATCGCGCCAAAGTGAATTGGGGTCGACATGGGAAACAGGGCGAACTTCGTCATAGTCAAAGATCAGGATTGGCAGCTCTATTACTCACACTGGGCGGGCTGCCGCATGCTCGATGCACTGATCGGTGGGCCGGAGCTCGCGCTGCGGTATGCGCAGTCGCTGCGGCAATGCACCAAGGATCAGTGGGTCGACCCGGTATGGGCCGACGGCGGGGCGGTAGTGGATCTCGATCGTCGCCGCGTGTTGTTCTTCGGCGAGGGGCTCATGGTGGAGATGGCCGAACGGCGAGCGCTGATGAATGTGCTCGCCGCGGTGTGGCCTGACTACGCGATCTGTTGGGCGTACGACGGGACCGCGGAACTGGCGGGATATGTGGGAGCTCAGTTGCGACCGCACTCATGGGACAAGCGGCCGACGCTTCGGCTCTCCCGAGAGCGAAACGCGTTGTGCCATCTTGTTTCTGTCGTCGACGATGCGGGACAAATTCGGATGTGGCCGCTGTGGTGGCATCTCAGTAAGGCGTGGCACGGGCCGGCATTGATTGACCAGCTGCCCGGCCGTGGTGTGCGACGCTTGACACTTGGCAAAATCCCGGAGGGTGGCGTGCATATCGACGTGCCCCGAAAGATGGTGGGTGCGTGGCAAACTGCCGACACGATGGGGATTTTCCAAGCCTTGCCGTACCTATGGCGTGGGTGGCAGACCGAGTGCTGGGAGGATCGCTTCGAGGAACAGGCGGCTCGATGCAAGGGTGCTCTGCGGCTTCCCCCATTGGACTTAGCCGCCGGCGCCGACAGAGCCCAGACGTGGATCCGCAACCGGGTGTTTGAGAGCTTCGCGGACAGTCCGGCAGGCCACATTGTCCAACTAGCGCAGTTGCTGGCGCCTATAGGGCCCGGTCTCGTGGTGAGCGACGACGCCCTCGCCGATTGCGCAGTCCGTCCAACCGAGGCTGAGTGGGCCCGCTTCGTCGACACCTGCAGTTCACTCCGGAGCGGCCGTGCTAAATCGGCCTGAATACGAGGGTGCGGTACCAGTAGTACCCTAGACAAGGTTGAAAGGTACCTTATGGCTTTGAACATCAAGGATCCGTCGGTCCACCAAGCGGTCAGGCAGATCGCGAAAATCACGGGCGAGTCCCAAGCTCAGGCGGTGGCCACTGCGGTGAGCGAGCGTCTGGCCCGACTGCAAAGGGACGATCTTGCGGCCCGTCTACTGGCGATCGGCCACAAGGCTTCGAGCCGGATGAGCCCAGAAACTAAGGGCCTCGACCACGCTGCTCTGCTCTACGACGAGCGCGGGCTCCCGGTGTGATCGCGGATACCTCGGCAATCATCGCGATACTTGCCGAGGAGGACGACGCAGCGGTCTACGCTCACGCCATCGCCGACGCCGATGTACGAAGGCTTTCCGCGGCAGGCTATCTCGAATGCGCGATCGTCCTCGACTCCCAGCGCGACCCGGTCATTAGCAGAGCTCTGGACGCGCTTCTCCAGGAAGCCGCGTTCGTGGTCGAGCCGGTGACGGAGCGTCAGGCCCGCCTGGCTCGACAGGCCTACGCAGACTTCGGCAAAGGTAGCGTTCACTCAGCCGGTTTGAACTTCGGTGATTGTCTCTCGTACGCCCTCGCCCTCGACCTGCGCGAGCCCCTGCTTTGGAAAGGCGATGACTTTGGGCACACCGGTATCCAATCCGCGCTGGATGGATGAGTCTGAGGGTCGGTAAGGCGCTTGTCGATGAAAAGTCGCTCGGACGCGGGCATTTCGCATAGCGGTTCGGCGGCGTGACTGGTGAGACGGAGGTGACTAACGTCGGCCGGATGCCGCCGCCAGTGACCGCATGAGAAGGTTGATCCTCATGCAGATCCCGTTTGCCGACGCGGTGCTGGCCCGCCTCGGCCGCCGCGAGGCCGGGCTCGAACTCATCGAGGAGATCGAGGACGAGGCGCTCGAGCCCGTCAGCGCAGCCGACCTGCCGTTGGCCGACCCGGCCGTACTGCTGCAACGGATGGAAAACCGGCTCATCCGGCATCAGCTAGCCGCCCCGGATGTATTGAGCGCCGACGAGCTGCGCCGGCTGCGCTACATCCTCAACTTCGCCAGGCTCGCCGACTTCGAACCGGGGGCCGCGGGCCCCGGCGGAAGCCGCGGGCGTGGAGACGTCTCGGTCGGCGCCGAAGTCGCGCCGTGGCGCTCCAGGGTCGCCGACGCTCTCTACGGTCCTCTGCGCGAAGAACCGGATCCGGTCACGGCTTTGACGACGGCACGCGAGGTGCTGGCAAGTCTGGGCGCCGACCAAGACGACCAGCGAAAAGTGCTTATCGAGCGCCACGGGAATGACTTTTCCGCCGCGGAATTGGACGCCGAGGTCGGCTACAAGAAGTTCGTCACGGTCCTTGGCGGCGGCGGGGGTGCGGGTTTTGTCTACATCGGCGGCATGCAGCGGCTGCTGGAGGCCGGCCAACTACCCGACTACATGATCGGCGCGTCGATCGGGTCGATCTTGGGAAGCATCGTGAGCCGCGCCTTGCCCGTGCCGATCGAGGAGTACATCGCGTGGGCGAAAACGGTGTCATACCGGGCCATCCTCGGGTCTGAACGGCTGCGCCGCCGCCACGGCTTGGCCGGCATGTTCGCGCTGCGCTTCGACCAGTTCGCCGGCGCAATGCTCACCCGTGAGGACGGTCAACGGATGCGCATGTCGGACTTGGCAATCCCGTTCGACGTGGTAGTCGCAGGCGTGCGCAGGCAGCCGTATTCGGCGTTGCCGGCAAGGTTCCGGCGTCCTGAGTTATCGGCACTGCAGTTGCGGTCGCTTCCGTTTCGCCCGATCGGGATTGGCCCGCTGGTGGGCGCTCGGATGTGGCAAGTGGCCGCCTTCATCGACTTGCGGGTCGTCAAGCCGATCATCATCAGCGACGACGACCCGGCCCGCGACTTCGACGTCGTCGATGCGGCGTCGTTCTCAGCGGCGATTCCCGGTGTGCTGCACCACGAAACGAGCGACCCGCGCATGATCGGAATCCTCGACGCCTTGTTTGAAGAAAAGGACGTCTCGGCTCTCGTCGACGGCGGTACGGCGAGCAACGTCCCGGTCGAACTGGCGTGGAAGCGCGTCCGCGACGGCAGGCTGGGTACCCGCAATGCGTGCTATCTGGCCTTCGATTGCTTTCACCCGCAATGGGATCCGCGGCATTTGTGGCTGGTGCCGATCACCCAGGCGATCCGGTTGCAGATGATGCGCAATGCGCCCTACGCCGATCACGTCGTCCGATTCGAGCCGACCCTGTCGCCGGCGAATCTGGCGCCCTCCGTCGCGGCCATTGATCGCGCGAGCAGATGGGGGCGCAACAGTGTCGAGCAGGCGATTCCGGTGACGTCGGCGCTGTTGGAGCCGACGTGGTGGGAAGGCGATCGGCCGCCGGTGCCAGCCGCCAAGCCCGCTGCGAAGTCGGTGGCGTCGCCGATGAGCGCGGTCATGGCCGCGATTCAGGTTCCGACCAATCGCTTTGCGCGGTGGAGAAACCGTCGGCTGACGTGAAGCCGGCGGCCTGTCGGTGGCCGGCGCTTGAATGACGTCATGGTCGTTGAGGTTGTATACCGCCCACCGCCTTCGCAACCCGGCCTGGCACCTATATTGATTCTGATATAAGATGGCAATCGATCTGAAGCCCATCAGATGGCTTGGTACAACTCGTGACGACATCCGCGAGCAACGTCCGGCGATCCGAGATGAGCTCGGCCAGCAGCTGCTTCGAGTGCAGATGGGTCTGATGCCCAACAACTACAAACCGATAGCCGCCGTCGTTACCAGTGCGTACGAGATACGAGTGCAGGACGCCGATGGCATTGCGCGGCTTATCTACGTCGCGAAGTTCCGCGAGACGATTTGCGTCCTTCATGTCTTCAAGAAGAAATCACGGAGGACACCGAAGGCCGATATCGATCTCGCCAAGAAGCGCTACCGAAAGGCAAGAGATGGCTGACAGCGTGTTCTATGACCTTGCTGAGACCCGAGAGGAGGCGGCCAACCTCACCGCGCGCGGTGTGCTCATGATCGCGATCGAGCAGCGAATCAGGGAAGAAGGTTGGACGCAGACCGAAGCAGCCATGCGTCTTCACGTGACCCAGCCGCGAGTTTCGGATCTCCTCAACGGAAAGATCAGCAAGTTCAGCCTTGACGCGCTGGTCAACATGCTTGCACCAGTCGGCCTAACGTTCGATGTCCGACCGGTCGAGGGTCGATCGGCGCGAGCCGCGAAGAAAGTCAAACGCGTTGCCCCGGATCCTTCAGCCAGGGCCGCGTCGAGCAAGCGCAAAGCCCTCAGCACGCACTGAGTGGACGACATCAACTGCGGCGTGGGGGCTCGCGGCACGGTCTGTTGAACGCCGGCGGCCACCTTGAAGTTCGATCAGAGCATTTTGGCACTACATCAGCGACGTGCTGGGCCGCGGCAATCACTTCTGCCACACGAATCCCTGGGTCGAGCCGGTACACAGTTTGCCCGCCTACGAGCGACAGTCAAAGAAGTCGCTCATAGCCGGGCAAAAGGAACACCCCAAGCCCGCGGAAACCAATGTGACTGATGTGACCAATTGCCTTCGCGCCCAACGGCTACAAACCAAGCGCGGCGCGCAACCGGTCGACGTCCATGCCGCCGCGGGCGGCTGCACCGGCGGGGAAGCTGTCGAGCAGTTTGATCAAGTCGCCCCGTCGCGTGGGGTCGTCGGCGGCTTGCCGCGGCGTGTGGCCGTCGAGCGCGGGGATGGGGTTGTCGAGCCACTTGGTCTCGTAATCGCGGATGAACTCCGCAAGAGCCGCAGCTACTTTGGGATCGTCGGGATCGAGCGTGTCCTCGTCGGTGGTCGGCAGCTGCTTGGCCAGCTCGGCGGCCTCGCGGGCGTCGCGCATCGGGCGGCGGGAGTCGTCGAGCACGCGCATCGCGGGGTCTAGGCGTTTCAACGTGGCCAGCACGCGGTCCATCCGCTTTTCGCTGTTGGTCTCCACTCGCAGCGTGTCGCCGTCGAGTTCCAGCGTGGCTCGAACTCGCTGCATGCCTTGCGTGTTGACGTGCTCGAACCATCGTTGGGAGCCATGGGCACGGTCGTAGGTTTCATCGAGCACGGCTGCGATTTCGGCCGGGTCGCCGACGCGCACGGTGGCCTCGCAGAGGGCCAGCGGATCGCCCTCGGTGTTGGTCAGCATCGGCGGCGCGAACCGGCGGCTCAGCTGCGCCACCAGCGTCGCTGGGTCGGCCCCGGCGTCGAGCAGGTCGATCAGGGGTTCGCGCTCGTGCAGCGCGACCGGTTCCAGCCCGCCGAAGAATTGCATGCTGTCCACGGCGGGCAGCACGTGTGCGCAGACCAGCTGCCCATGCTTCAACTGGCGGCTGGCGGTCCGCTCCCGCACCTCGTGCGTGTCGCCGGTGCGTACGTCGCGCACGGTGACCCCCTGGCCGGGTTGCACCTGCTCGATCTCGAACACCGACCGCTCCGCCAGCAGCCACTGCTCGGCCAACAGCCGCTCGTCGTCGGGCAGCAGCCAACCGCGTACCTCGAGGAACTCCTTGAGCGCGCCGCCCTCGAACAGCATTGCGTCCAGCACCAGCGGGTCATTCACGGCCGCAAGCACCGCGTCCGGATCATGGTCGCCGTAGCGGCAGCGTTCGTAAGCCACCTCGCCCCTCAGGTCGCTCCAGTCGCTTTGCATGGCGTGCTGCACGGCCTTCGCATACAACCAGCGCACCCGCTCGGCTAGCGGCAGCTGCTCGCGCCCGAGATGGCACTTCTTGTATTTGCGGCCAGATCCGCACCAGCACAGCTCGTTTCGCCCGATGTCGCGGTGCGGGGCGGCGAGGTGCTGCTCCAGTAGCTCCACCAGCGGGTGGTCCGGCTCGGCGTCGGCGCGACGCAGCAACGCCAGCCCGCGCTCGGCGTCGCCGCGATCGGAAGCGATGCGGGCCAGGTCGAACAACGGCAGCGGCCAGTCCGGATCCATCGACTCGGCCGCCAGCAGCTCGCGTTCGGCCGACTCGATGTCGCCGATCCGCTCCAGCGCGACCGCGCGCAGCCAGCGACACGCCACCCGCGCGGCGCGCGGCACCTTCGGCTCCAACACATCGGCGAGCATGCCCAGCGCGGCCGCGCCGTCGTCGTGCTCGTCGACGGTCTCGCCCACCAGCAACTCGGCCAGCATTGGGTCGGCGAGCGCGGCACCGATCTCACCGATGAGATCGGGGGAATCGTCGGGTTCCGGCGTGCCCTCGTCGGCCAGCGCGTCCTCCGGCAGCTCGTCGGCGGCGTCGAGCAGCATCGCAATCTGTTCGTACAGTTGGGTCAGCGTGTACAGCGCGGCCGCGTCGTCGAGGTCGAGGTCATGTATGTCGGCCAGCATCGCGCATCTGCCCTCGAAACGCCAACGGCCGAAATCGAATCCGCCGGGTGCAACCCAGTCATCGCTGTGTGCCAGACCAGAGTCGTCCGCGATCTCGCACAGTGGTGGCAGCGGCTCGGTGAACACCTCCGGATCCTCGACGCACACCGTCCACACCGCCGCGGAGAAAAACATTGGCGGGTCGTCGTCGAGTGTCGCGGCCAGCCGCGCGCCCAACTCGGCGTGCGTGACTGCGGTGACCCGCTCGAGCGCGAGTCCTTGTTCGGTCAGCCGCACTCCGACCAGGTCGCCCTCGGCCACGCCCAACGCCGCCAGCGTGCCCGGGGCCAAAAGCAGAACACCGGGCTCAGGGACCGCTTCGGCCGGGATGCCCCGCTGCTCGAGCAGCTCGTCGTCGTAGTCGACCAGCACGACCTGCGCTGTCGACCCGCCGACGAACTGCTGGTACTGCTCGTGCTCGCAGAGCGCGATGATCGGGCTTAGGTCGGGTGCCACGGTGAGGATGTCGTGGGCTAACTCGTCTGTGCCCAGCCGGTGGGTGAACACCCGCCCGGCCAGCAACGTCGGCAGCCATACCCACCGATCATCGATCAACTGCTTTGCTGGCCAACTGATTTCGTAGCGAAGGTCTTTGAGTGCGGCGTCAGGATCGGCCACGCCGGCATCCTGCAACCGTTGCGCGATGTCGTCCTCAGGCAACGGGCCGTGCTCGATCAGAATTCTCGGGAGGGTCTCGGTGCCGTCTTCAACCACGGCGACCACCATATGCCCGGGGTTGGCTATGTCGCTGAGGTTCTCCAGAGGCGGGTTGGATCGACTGGCTAGCCCTTCGTCGCGATGCACGCCGGACGAACGACGCTCCGCAGTCACACCAGCCACACCGGCACCGGGAAGCTGGCATGACATGCGCCCCTC
>CAWISO010000040.1:0-5137 GCA_963838755.1 uncultured Actinomycetota bacterium
AGAGCAAGGCAAGCACATCGATCTGCTGGCCCGGCGGGGCGCGTACTACCGGATGACGGGGGCCTAGGATGACGCTGATCTTCGAACGCCGATGAGGCGTTCCCGGGCCGATTGGACTGCAGGTATCAGCGAGATAGGCGCCATCGAGTCGCGGCGCTCGGACGTCGCACGCACCGGGCGCTGGGTCACTCCCGCGAGCATCGCGGCGACGGCCGTACTGGTGTGGGCGACGGGATTCTTCCTCGTTCAACTAGTCAGCGTGCACAGCGGTGATCCGGCTTTCCTCGATATGCTCGTGTACCGCGCTGGCGGCCACGCGGTGCTCACCGGCCACTCGCTGTACGCTCCCGACTTCGGAGCAGTCAACCAATCCCCGAAGGGCTTACCGTTCACATATCCGCCGTTTTCCGCCTTGGTCTTCGTTCCGTTGGCGATTTTGCCGGCGAATCTCGCAAAGATCATGATGGTCGGCCTCAACGCCGCTGCTGCCACGATCTTATTGGTCGTCATTCTTGTTGCCGTGCAGAACAAGTGGACTCGTCCGCGCGGCTGGCGTTGGCTGATCGCGCCGATACCGGTCAAGACGGGATCCGCTGTGTTGGTCGCAGCCGTTAGCTTCGTACTCAGCGTGCCGGTTCTCGGCAACTTCGCTTACGGCCAAGTGGACTTGATGCTGGCCGCCGCCGTCGCGCTCGACATCTTGCTGCCGTCCGTGCCCTGGCCCCGCGGCCTGCTGGTTGGCCTCGCAGCAGCAATCAAGCTGACGCCCGCGGTATTCGTCGGCTACTTCCTGGTGACCCGGCAGTGGCGAGCCTTGGCCGTGTCCCTTTCGGCTGCCGCGTCGGCGGTTGCTCTCAGTTGGCTCGTCGATCCGGGCGACGTCAGCCGGTACTTTCACTCGACAATTTTCGACCCGGCGAGGATTGGCGGGCTGAGCTTTGCTTCCAACCAATCAATGCTGGGTGTCTTTGAGCGCATCCCTGCTCTCGACTCGATGCGCGGTGTGCTGTGGGTAATGGCTACGGCGCTGGTGCTGGCGTTGGCCATCGTCGCGATGAGGGTCGCCCAGCGCTCCGCAGACAGCGTCGCGGCAATGCTGTCCGCCGCTTTCGTCGGCCTTCTCTGCTCGCCGGTGTCGTGGGGTCATCACTGGGTGTGGTTGTCGGCGACGGTGGTCTACTTTCTGGCGCGCTGGGCGGCGAGTGAGGGGACCCGCGATTTTTTCGGCGGACTCGCCGTCGCCTCGGTCACGCTGGCGGCGCCCTGGATCTTTTTGCCTGATCACAACGAGCGCGAGCGGATGTGGAATCCCTTCGAGCATCTGCTGGGCAGTATGTGGGCGCTCGCGGCCTTCTCTCTGCTGGTCTTGTTCGCGACCGCACGCACGGGGATTAGAGGTCAGGGCCCTCCGCACGCAGGTCGTCAACCGTGGACATTGCGTCGCGCAGCTTAGCCAGCCACTCTTCGGTGTGCTCGCCGACCAGTTTGACCGACCACGCCAGCGCATCAGAGCGAGACCGGGCCACGCCCGCGTCGACCAGAGTATCGAGTACCTGGCGTTCGGGCTGCTTCAAGCGCGTCATGACCGGAACCGCGATGTGGGTGAACATGATCCGCTCACCCCCGACCTCGACACCCCAGGAAACCTTGCGGCCGTAGCGGTCCTGCGCCTCGTCGGCGATGTTCATGCGCTCTGGCCGGGTCTCCTCGCGAAAGCGCGAGACACGCCCCGACGCGCGAGCTTCGCTTTCTTCTTTCTCCGGGCTCTCCGGATCGGGCAACTTGCCGATGACCGTGATCTCCTCGCGGTCGACGACGACGGTCGGGTCGCCGTCGAACCAGCCGTCGGGCAGGCGTCCGGCGAACCAGTCTGCGGCATCACTGGCATCGGGTTGGCCAGCTTGCTGCCAGCCGCCGGGACGGCCGTACCGCCGCCCATATCCGTGATGGTGTTTCATCGTTACATGATTACATCATTACAACTATACGAATAGCCCTTTCACCCGCAGCGAACAGCGGGCTCCAATCGGAGGTTGACGCCAGGCGGCCCGAATACCCGGTCGAGGACCGAAAACCGTTGATATGACGCGTTCAGAGTTGTAGCTTTAGGAGCGAAGCAGGTCCGGAGTGACTGATCCAAAGAGCCGGTAATAAGAAGTGAGAACCGGCCGCGCAGGATGATAGAGACGCCTTCCAGTGTCCTCCGGGCCTGCCCCTATGTTTCGACGCCGTCGCCGCGCCGGGCGCGATAAAGACTCACCTCGCCCTTGATCCCCTTGAGGTGACGCGCGCCGGCGAACGACCAACTGAAGCCCGCGTCCTCGCCCAGCGCATCGTGCACCGACTCCGCGACGAGCACGGCGCCCGGCCGAGCCACGCCGGTCACTCGGCTCGCCATATTCACCGGGCTTCCGAACCAATCGCCCGCCCGGCTCACCGCCTGCCCGCATGCGACACCCGCACGCAGCCGGGGAAGGTCGTTGTCGGTATCGATGACCTCAACAAGTTTCAGAACCGCATCCAGCAGCGGAACCGGATCGGGGCAGACCAGCATGACCGCGTCGCCGATCGTCTTGACGAACCGGACCGGTGGCGACGCCACGTCGCGGGCCAGCCCGGCCAGCCGGTTGGCCAGCCGTTCCAAGTCTTCGGGCGGGACAGCTTCGCCCAGCCGAGTGAAGCCAACCATGTCGGCAAAGGCCACGGTGACTTCTCGGGCACCCGGAAGAGCCCTGCCCGCTGCACGTTCACTGGCATTGACGGCCTCGGTTTCCATCTGGTGCCGCAGGTGCATGAACAGCATGTCCTCGATCCACGGACCCAGCAGCGGTGCGATCTGGCTGACCAGCGCCTTGGAGCGCTTCGCGATTTCCAGTTCGCTTATGCCGGGATGCAGGATGGCCGCCAGTGCGGTGTAGCGCATCACCTCGGCGGCATGCGAAAGTCCTTCGGCGAGCACACGAACGACGAGCACCAGATGTTCGGGATCCAGACCGACATCCAGAAACCGTTGCGCGTGGGCGGCGGCTACCCCATCGGCTTGCATGTGCACGGCCGCGTCGGGGTCGTCGACCCTGGATAGTCCGATGGCGCGTTGCACGCGCTGCAGCAGGTCCAGGTCTACGCCGTAGCGTTCGCTGATTTCCCGCGTCGAGACGTAGACGCCGTCGTCACCGATGATTCGTCGGGTTGCCAGCAACATCGGTGGGTCCGCAGTGCGGATCTCGTCTGGTGTGATCCCCTGTTGGAGCAGCCACTCGATCAACGCGGCACGCTCGTCGCGCGCAGGGCCCTCCAGCCCGTCGAGCAGATCTTCTGGGACGTCCACGTCGCCAACGTATAACGCGCCGGAGGATCATGTGGGTCGATGACCACACCGCTTCTCGAAGGGTTCCCGCCCGTCGTCGACGACGCCGCGCGGCTGCTGATCCTGGGATCGTTCCCCAGCGTGCGGTCACTGGCGACCCGCCAGTACTACGGCAACCCACGAAATGCGTTCTGGCCGATCACCAGTGCACTGTTCGGCTTTGACGCGCATGCACCCTACGAAACCCGGCTGGCCGCACTGAAATCGCACGGCGTCGCGCTCTGGGATGTGCTCCACAAATGCCGTCGAGTTGGCAGCTCAGACGCCAACATCGACCCGAAGAGCATGCAGACCAATGACTTTCGACAGCTGTTTGCCACCTACTGCTCTATCACCCGGGTGTATTTCAACGGCCACACCGCCGACAGACTGTTCCGCCGACTGGTTGGCCTCGACCATACGCTCAGCTACCGGGTGCTGCCGTCCACCAGCCCGGCGCGTGCCATGTCCCCGGACGAGAAGCTGGATGCCTGGCGGCTGATTTCGACGTCATGACACCGGCGGACGGCGGTGCGCCCACGGTCGTGCCGCTTCGATCTGTGCACTGAGCGACAGCAGCGTCGCCTCGTCGTACGGGCGGCCGACTAGCTGCACCGACAGCGGAACGCCGTTGCGGTCAGGCCCCCAAGGCAGCACGGCGGCGGGCTGGCCGGTGAGATTCCAGATTTCGAAGAACGGCACCCGCCTCGCCACCAGCAGCAAGCTCGAGATGGCGCCGCGGCGTTGGTAGGCGCCGATGCGGGACGGTCCGGTGGCGTTGCCGGGAGTGATGACGACGTCGACGTCATCGAAGATCGACTGGATCCGGGCCGCCAGCGCCGACTCCCCCGCGCGCACGGCCGCCATCCGCCGATCCGAGAGCAGCGACCCGATGCGCGCCATATTGCGGGTCCGCGCCTCGAGCCGGTCCGGGTGCGGCAGCATGCGCGCGTCGTTGCAGATGCCCCGGAAATAGCGCGGCAGGTAGTTGGCCGAGATCGCGGCCGGCGGATAGTCGGGGTCGCGGGCGACGACGTGGTGGCCAAGATCGTGCAGCAGCGCACCGGCTTGCTCGACCGCCGCGCGTTGCTCCTTGCCGCACTTGACGACCAGTGGCGGGGGGACCTTGGTGCTCAACGCAATTCGCAGCCGGCCGGGATCCCGTGCGGCGGTGGCGACGAATCCGCCGTCGGGGCCGGGCATGCTCGTCGTCACGTCCAGGAACAACGCCGCGTCTTTCACCGACCGCGCTATCGGGCCGTTGACGCTCAGCCCGCACCAGGCGTCGTCGTGCGGAGCGACCGAAACCCGATCGCGTTGCGGCTTCAGCCCGAACAGGCCGCACCAGCCCGACGGGATGCGGATCGAGCCGCCGCCGTCGGAGCCCAATGCCAGCGGTGCCAGCCCGGCGGCCACCGCGGCACCGCTGCCGCCGCTGCTGCCGCCCGGGGTAAGCGCGGTGTCCCACGGGTTGCGGGTCGCCCCGAACGTCAGCGATTCGGTGTACGGCAACATCATCAACTCGGGCACGGCGGTTTTGCCGATGATCACCGCGCCCGCGGCGCGCAGCGTACGCACCACGTCGGCGTCGCGGGCGACCGGCGGGCCGTGCGCACTTGTACCGTAAGTGGTTGTCTGCCCGGCGATGTCGACGTCGTCCTTGATCGCGACCGGCACACCCAGCAGGGGCAGGCGGTCGCCGGCATCGATGCGGCGCTGCGCGGCCTCGGCTTCCTGGCGGGCCGTTTCCGTGAGCACCACCCGGTAAGCGCGCAACTGGGGATCGCACCG
>CAWISO010000041.1:0-9345 GCA_963838755.1 uncultured Actinomycetota bacterium
GGTGCCTCGCCGCGAATGTTCTTGCCATCGCGGAGGTCTTGGTAGCCCTCGTTGACCTGGTCCAGTGTGCACTTCTTGGTGACCAGTACGTCGAGCTTGAACTGGCGGACCTCATAGAGGCGCAGCAGGCGGACGATGTCGTAGTGCCCAGGCCCCGTTGAGCGAACGCGATGAGCTCATCAGGCTGCGCACGGCGATCGCCGAAGTGGCCAAGGAGCGCGACGTGCTCAAGCGCTCGGCGGCCCTATTGATGAAAGAAGCGACGCAGCGATAGAGCGCACCTGGTGCCCATATCGGCGCGCTGAAAGCAGCCCGCACGAAGGATGCGTGCGCCCGAGTCGCCGGGGGTCACGGCGTTTCGAGTCCACACGCCAATGCCGGCAGCCATCCCCGGTCGGCGGGCACCCAGTCGACTTTTTGCAAGTCAGCCGCCGTCACCCAACGTAGTGCGCGGTGGTATAGGTGGGGTAAGTCGCGCAGCAGGCGCACCCGATAGGCCCGCAGCGTCATGGTTTCGTTCAACGGAACGTCGTCACCCAGGCGTTCACCGACGGCGACGTCGCCGACCTCGAGGCCCAGTTCTTCTGCCAACTCGCGGCCAGCGCCTTGGGTTCGGTTTCGCCGTCCGTCGCCTTGCCCTCCGGACAGTTCCCAACGCCCGGCCAATTCCGGCGGCCGCTGCCGTTCGGCCAGCAGGAGCGCGGACCCCGAGATGACGGCTCCGGCGACGACGATCTGGTTCGGCATCGCGAGTGACGGTATACCGTCGCGGCGGGTTCGTTCCCGAGGATGCCGTCGATATCGCGTGCCATGTCGATGTCGTTTTGCGTGATACCGCCTGCAGAATGCGTAACCAGCGTGAAAGTTACTGTCCGCCAACGGATGTCGATGTCCGGGTGATGATCTTCGGCTTCCGCGTGCTCAGCTACTCGGCGCACTGCGTCGATGCCGGCGAGGAATAACGGGAACTTGATCGACCGCCGCAAAGCCCCGTCGGCGCGCTTCCATCCGTTGAGTTCGGGCAGTGCGGCATCTACTTGCTCATCCGTTAACACAGCCATAGTCCGACGGTATACCGCCTCGTCATGCCGAACCAGATCGTCGCTGCCGGTGTGAAAGCCAGGAATGGAATGCCTGTGATTCAGTGCTACACTGAATCACATGGCCACGAAGAACATCACGCTCTCCATGCCCGAAGAGTTGGTGCGCCGCGCGAAAGTGCTGGCGGCGCAGCGGGATATGTCCGTATCGAGCCTGGTTGCGCGACTGCTCGAGCAACTCGTCGGCGACGAGCGCGACTACGAAGAGGCGTGGGAGCTCGAGCATCGGATGATGAACGCGGGTCTCGGCCGGCAGGTCGGACCGATCACCTGGTCCCGCGGCGAGGTTCACGAACGCTGACGATGGAGTTCGTCGACACCAATATCCTGCTCTATGCATATGTTGCGACGGGCGAACGGCACGAGGTGGCCAGCGCGCTCGTCGATCGCCTGTGGAGGGAACGCCGTGGAGCGCTCAGCGTTCAGGTGCTGCAGGAGTTCTACGTCAACGCGACGCGCAAGGTCGAGGAGGCGATCGATCCCCAGGCCGCGGTGGACAGGCTGAAGAGCCTGGTGCGATGGCGCGTCCATTCGCCGTTGCCCGATGACGTCATTGTTGCAGCGACCCTGTCGAGTCGTCACCAGCTTTCCTTCTGGGACGCGATGATCGTCCGCAGTGCCGCCGAATTACGTTGCGACACTTTGTGGACCGAGAACCTCAACGACGGTCAGGTCATCGGGGGAGTACGGATAGCCAATCCGTTCACACGCGCATGAAATCCGTGCGTCGCGCGCCAGCGACCGCGATCCAGGCCAACGTCGCCAGGGTCGCGATGAGGTAGACGAGTCCGCCCCAAGCCAGATACCACGCCCTGCCGTTCTGCCAGATGGTCGGCTGGGCGAAGCTCAGCAACCACGGCACCCCGATAAGCGTCAGAACCAGCCACCCCCAGCCGAGAATGCGCGCGCCGAGGCGCTCTGATAGCGGCCCGTGCAGCAGCCAGATCATCAACGGCACCAGCCACACCCAGTGATGCGTCCACGAAATCGGTGAAAGCAGCAATCCGAACAGCTCGACCACCAGCAACTTGCCAAGCCGGTCGTTGCCCAGCGCGCGCCAGGCCAGAATGGCCAGCACCGCAGTGACCACGATCCCGGTCAGCACCAGCGGACCATAGCCAGTGTCGTGACCGAAGATCCGACAGATACCGCCCCGCCAGGACTGATTGAACGTCGTGCAGATCGGGCCGACGCGGTCGGTGTTGAAGATCAGATCGGTGAAGTAGTAGCGGGTCTCGTCGCCGACGACGAGCGCCGACACCGCAACAGTGGCCAGGAAGACGACCGCGGAGAACACCGCCGCCGCCCACCGGCGGGCGCCGACGAAATACAAGCCGGCGATCGCGGGTGTCAGCTTCACACCGGCCGCCATGCCGACCAATAGGCCTGACAACCACCAGCGGGTGGTGTAGACGGCCCACAGCGTGGCCAGCACCAACAGCACATTGATCTGCCCGTAGTCGAATGTGCTGCGCAGCGGCTCGAGCCAGATCGCCGCCGCGGTCCACAACATCGCGACGCGATGGCCCTCACCGGCGGCGACGCCGAGCAGTCGCTGGCTGATCCGGACCACGCCGTAGAGCGCGGCCATGGTGCCGATCGTCCAGCAGAATGCGACCAGCCCGAACGGCAGCAGGTGTAGCGGATAGAAGATGACCGCCGCGAAGGGCGGGTAGGTGAACGGCAGCGGGAAGTCCGGCGTCTGGTCGGCGTAGACGTAGCTGTACAGCGTGCCGGGGTGGTCGATGGCGGCCGCACCGCCGATGTAGACGTGCAGGTCGACGAAGTTGGCCCCATTGGGAACCAGATACGTCCAGGCCAGCCGCGCGGCAACACTCAGGACCAACAGCACCGGCCCGACGGCGTTGAGCGAAATCGCCCGCCCGCGGGTGGTGGCTGCTGCCGCCGGGGCGGCCGAGGTGGTGTCTATCTGCACGACTTTAACGAGGGGCCGCCGACTGCTTTTCGCCGGACGCCGCCGTGTTGGGGCCCGGCCGGTCACCGCGACCGCTCGTATGCGTAACGATCGAATAACCGCCACACGTGTCACTTGAGTCACTCTGGTATCGCGCGAACTATCGGCCCGGGACCTGTCATCGAGAACCAGGGAGAGTCATGTCAACCGTTTGGACATTGTTACGCGCCACCACCGTCGTGGTGGGCTCGTCGACCGTCTTATTAGTGGGCGGTTTGATGGGCACGGCCCACGCCGATCCCGCGCCGCCGGTACCCGTACCCAATATCGGCGAGCAGCTGGTCACATCGGCTGCCAACGCGCCCCAAGTGCTGCAGAACCTTGCGACCGCCCTGGGCGCCCAGCCGCCGGCACCGCCGCCGTTGGCCAGCGCGGCGATCAAAGTCCCGCAGCCGCCACAGGCCGCCGTTCCGGGGGTCGGCGCCGTTCCTGGAGCCAGCGCTATCCCGGGTGCGACCTCCGCCGTCCCGGGCGCGCCCTCGCTCCTTCCCGGGGTCACCGCCGCAGCTCCGGCGGCGACCACCGCAGCGCCGGGAATCGCCGGAATCCCAGGCTTGACACCGACCGTTCCGGCGCCGGCCGCGCCTGCACCGACCGGGCCCGCCGCGCTGCTGCCGCAAGCGCAGCTCAACTTGCCGCAGGTGCCCTTCCTTCCCGTGCCGCTCCCACAACAGGTGTCCTTTCCGGGCGACCTGGCCGCGCTGACGCCCGGCGGTGTCCCGGCCCCCCGCGGCGTCGCTCCCGTGGCGTCAGTTCCGGTCACTGCACCAGTTGCTTCGCCCAACCCGTTGTTGATCCCGCTGTCCGGACTGCCCTGACATCGCAGTGGCCGGCTAGCGCGCCCGTGCTAGCCGGCCCCCCAACAACGACCGGGAGAACACCGTGGTAATCACCAGGAATCTGATCAGCGGCCTCGCCGCCGCGGCCGTCGCATCGAGCGCCGCATTAGCGCTCAGTCCCGGTGCGGCTGCCGATCCGGCGCCACCCCAGCCGATCCCCGCCCAACAGTTGCCCGGCCTGCCGGCGCTGAGCCAGCTCAGCCCCATCATTCAGCAGGCCGCCATCAACCCCGAGCAGGCATCCCAGCTGCTGATGGCGGCGGCATCGGCATTCACACACAACCCGACAGCGCCCGATGCATCGAAAAACGTTGCGGCTTCGGTGAACCAGTTCGTGCAGGCGCCCAATGGGGCGGTTCCGGCCGACCTGAACCAGCCGCCGGGCACCGTCGCGACGGCACATACCGTTCCACCTGGAGTGGAGCCGGGCGCGAAGGCGCACCTGCCGACAGGCATCGATCCCGCGCACGCTGCGGGCCCCGCTCCCGTGGCCGCGCCTGCCCCCGCGACTGTTGTCCCGGTAGCCGCGCCCGTGCCGCCGGCCGGGCCAACCCCCGCGTCGCCGGCTGCCGGGCCCGCCGCCGCCCCGGGTCCCGCTCAGGTCCCAGCTGCGGCCCCGGCTTTCAGTCCGGATGCCCCTCCCACGCAGGATTTCATGTATCCCTCGATCAGCAACAGCTGCTTGGCCGACGGCGGTAACGTGCTCGCGACCGCGCTCTCGGTGGCGGGGCCCGCCAAAATCCCGACCCCGGGCCCGAAGGCTGGGCAGACTGCCTACGTGTTCACCGCTATCGGCACACCGGGACCTGCCGATGTGCAGAAGCTGCCGTTGAACGTGACCTGGGTGAACCTGAGCACCGGGAAATCGGGCAGCGCGACGCTCAAGCCGCAACCGGACATCAACCCGGCCGGGCCGACCACGTTGACGGCCATCGCCGACACCGGTTCGGGCAGTGTCATGTCGACGATCTTCGGACAGGTCACCACCAAGGACAAGCAGTGTCAGTTCATGCCCACGATCGGTTCGACGGTGGTGCCGTAACTGCACTACTGTCTGGCGCGAACGTGCGCAGTTGTACGCCGCACGCGGCGTGTCGGTGGACAAACACGCACGCTCGCCGCACGGGTGAGCAGCTCAGTAGGCCATGAACAGAATCGCGTCGCGGTCGTACTCCATGCCGGGATGAACGCTGGCAAGATGCGCCTGGGTCAGTTCGACCAGTTCGTCTTCATCTTTGCCGACGATGGCCTCGCCACACGGGCAGTTCAGGTGTGTCTTCACGTTGCCGCCTTTCCTTTCTGGCCTGCCTTGATCTGCTTCTTGTATGACCGCACTTGTTCGAGCGAACGGGCGTCGGCGATATCGGCGACCGACAGGTGCGTGCCGGCGTTGCCGTACTCGCCGGCAGCGGTCCGCCAACCCTTCGGTGTCACGGCGTACTGCTTGCCAAGCAGCGCCAGAAAGATTCGCGCTTTCTGCTCGCCAAAACCAGGTAAGGCCTTGAGCCGCCGCAGCAGCTCGGGTCCGTCGGGGTCCCCTGCCGTCCACAGTGCGGCCGCGTCGCCGTCGTAGCGGTCCACAATGATCCGGGCCAGTGTCTGGATCCGCTTGGCCATCGACCCCGGAAAGCGATGTATCGCAGGCCTTTCCGAGCACAGGGCAGCGAACTTGTCCGGGTCGTAGTCGGCGATGTCGGCCACATCGAAGCGGCCCATCCGGTCGGCGATTTTCTTCGGGCCGGCGAATGCGGTTTCCATCGGCACCTGCTGGTCGAGCAGCATGCCGACCAGCAACGCGAACGGGTTGGCTCCGAGCAGCGCATCCGCGGCCGGGTCTTGGGCAAGCTGCAGCTTCGGCACCCGGCCAGTCTAGGACTGCCAAGTGGGGCAAGCCGCTGAAGCCAACCGAACGCGGCGACTCACGGACTTTTTACGGCCCGCTCTTGCGCCGGAACTCTCGACGGTTCTCCACCGGCCCATGCGCCCGGGGCTGTTTGTTGCCGCCGTCTTTGTGATCCGATCCGCCCGAGGACTTCGCTCTCTTGCGGTCTAAGGCTTCGCGGAACTTGCGTTTGGTGCCGTCGTCCGGCGCAGAATCCGACCCCGACTTCGATACAGCCATGCCGGAAGCCTAGCGCGCCCGCGGCGATGCGGCCTGTTTGGCAATCACCGCACGCCCGGCGGCATCCCGTAGACGTGCGTGATGGGCAGCGTCAGCAATACGCGGCGGTCAGTGACCATCGCTTGGCGATACTCATCCCAGTCCGGGTGTTCACCGGCGATGTTGCGGTACAACGTGATCAGCGCCTCGACGGTATGGTCGTCCACCGCCGCCGCAGGCGGGGTCAGCTCCACTGTTCCCTCGGCAACGGCGTACGACCAGCCGTCGTCGGCGGTGACCAGCAGCGAAGCGCGCGGGTCGCGACGCAGGTTGCGCGTCTTGGCCCGCGGCTCGGTGACCGACACCTGCACGGCGACTTTACGGGCATCGAAGTAGTACTGCACATTGGATAGCTGAGGACGCCCGTCGCGCTTGATGGTGGCCAACGCGCCCAGGGAGTTGTCGGCGATCACGGCTAGCAGCTTGTCGTCGAACACTTGACGTCCCATGCCGAAAGCCTACGTCTCCGACGCAGACTCAGGCCCGGTTCGACGGCGGGTCGCTACCATCACGATCGTGACTCGCTACGCGGCGTTCTTGCGCGGGGTCAACGTCGGCGGCGTCAATCTCAAGATGGCCGACGTGACCGCCGCGTTCGCTGATGCCGGGTTCAGCAATGTGCGCACGATCCTGGCCAGCGGCAACGTCGTGCTGGACTCGCCCGATGCCTCCGCCGCGGTGCGCGCCAAGGCCGAGGCTGCGCTGCGAAAGCGCTTCGGCTACGACGCATGGGTACTGGTCTACCCAATCGAGACGGTGCGGGCCATCGTCGATGGCTACCCGTTCGAGCCCGAGGTGGACGGATACCAGTCCTACGTCACGTTCGTCAGCGATGCCGGCGTCCTCGACGAACTCGCCGCGCTGGCCGGCCAAGCCGGGGCCGACGAGAAGATCGGCCGCGGTCCCGATCCCGCCGGTGTGATCTATTGGCAAGTGCCGAAGCACCAGACGCTGGACAGCACCATCGGCAAGACGATGGGCAAGAAACGATACAAATCGTCGACCACCACCCGGAACTTGCGCACGCTGGCCAGAGTACTGCGGTGATTTCCGTTGGCTGACAGTCGGTTTCAAGCTCAGTCGTCGGGAGCGGCGTCGAGGTAGCGGCGCGCCTCGGCCTTGCCGAGACCCAGTCCTCGTGCAACGTCGAGATAGGTGCGCGCCGCGGCCGCCATCGCGGTGTCCGACGGGTCGGCGCGCGCGACGAATGTGCCGAAACGCCCGCGCGTTTCGACGATGCCCGCCGCCTCCAGCTCGCGGTATGCGCGGGCCACCGTGTTGACCGCCAGGCCCAGCTGACCCGCCAGTTCGCGAACCGTCGGAAGCCGAGCCCCGGGCGGCAGGGTGCCGGCCCGAATCGCATCGATGATCTGGTTCCGCAGCTGGTCGAACAATGGTCGACCCGCTCGCGCGTCGACCCGCAGCCAATCCCCCAGCTCCACCTGCTCAGTATCCCGCAGTCCCGTTGGGCTGAATGGCGGCGACCCGCTGCACTCGGCTCCGCCGAGTTTGCGATCGCCGCTATGTTGGTGGGGTGCGAATTACGGTGCTGTCCGGCGCGGGAATCTCCGCGGAGAGCGGCGTGCCAACATTCCGCGACGACAAGAACGGACTGTGGGCCCGGTTCGATCCCTACGAGTTGTCCAGTATCCAGGGTTGGCTGCGCAACCCCGAAAGAGTTTGGGGATGGTATCTGTGGCGGCATTACCTGGTCGGCCACGTCGAACCCAACGCCGGCCATCGCGCCGTCGCCGCCTGGCAGGACCACGCCGAGGTCAGCGTGGTCACCCAGAACGTCGACGACCTGCACGAGCGTGCGGGCAGCTCGCCGGTACATCACCTGCACGGCAGCTTGTTTGAATTCCGTTGCGCGGCTTGCAGTATCCCCTACACCGGTGAACTCCCTGAGATGCCCGAGCCGGCCCTGGAAGTCGAGCCACCGAGCTGCGACTGCGGCGGCTTGATCCGGCCTGACATCGTGTGGTTCGGCGAGCCGCTGCCCGAGGAGACGTGGCAACACGCGGTGGAGGCGACAACCTCCGCCGACGTGCTGGTCGTGGTGGGCACCTCCGCCATCGTCTACCCGGCGGCGGGCCTACCCGACTTGGCGCTGGCGCGCGGCGCGGTCGTCATCGAGGTGAATCCGGAACCGACGCCGCTATCGAGCAGCGCCACGCTCACCGTGCGCGAGACGGCCAGCAAGGCGCTTCCGACATTGCTGCAGCGGCTGCCCGCGCTACTCGGTTAGGCGCTTTTCGCCGAGCCTGCGATAGGGTCGTCGACTCTGCGCACAGATCGCCGGTTCTCCACAGGATCCCGCTCTAACTGCAGTTTCGGCTGAGCTGAGTGGCACCGTTTGACAAGGCTGTCGCGGTGACGACAATCGACCAGCCATTCATTGGCAGCGAGGCACTCGCGAGCGGAATATTGCGCCCACATCAGCTCCGGTCCCGATTCCGCGCGGTGTTTCCGAACGTCGATGTCCAACGCGGTATGGGACTCACGTTGCGTCAGCGCACGGTCGCGGCATGGCTATGGTCCGGCCGGCAGGGAGTCATCGCCGGACTGACCGCAGCCGCCTGGCACGGTTCGAAATGGGTGGACAAGTGCGTTCCGGTCGAGCTGATCTGGTCGAACCTTCGTCCGCCCAGGGGGGTCCGAACCTACGACATGCGGCTTCACCCAGCGGAGTTCCGCGCCGTCGCGGGTATGCCGGTGACCAATCCCGAACGTACGGCATTCGACATCTGTCGGCGCGGAGCGATTGACATCGCGATCGCACACCTAGATGCCCTTGTACAAGCAACCGGCGTCAAAGTGCACGACATCGCCGAACTAGCCGACCGGCATCGCGGCGCCCGGGGACTCAGACAACTCGAGACAGTGCTGGAGCACGTCGATCCAGGAGCCCAGTCGCCAAAGGAAACATGGTTGCGGCTGTTGCTAGTTCGCGCCGGTTTTCCACGGCCGAGAACTCAAATTCTGGTGACGAAATCCCAACGACGGACAACGGTATTTCATCGACATGGGCTGGGCGGACCTCATGATCGCTGTGGAGTATGACGGCGAGCAACACCGTCTCGACCGGTGGCAATACACCAAAGACATTCGCCGGCAAGAAGCGCTGGAGCGACTGGGCTGGATTGTTATCCGGGTGGTCGCTGGGGATCAGCCTGCCGAGATCATCCGCCGGGTCCGCGATGCAATGGAATTTCGACGCGCCAGTCGGCGATAGCGGCATCGAAACTGCGCACAGAGCGCGCGAGGAGC
>CAWISO010000042.1:0-8751 GCA_963838755.1 uncultured Actinomycetota bacterium
TGGCGGTGACGACTCGGGACCTATGGCGTTTCAAGCACACGCCTCAGCGCCGGCAGCCAGCCCCGGTCGGCGGGCACCCAGTCGACATCGTGCAGATCGGCCGCCGTCACCCAACGCAGTGCGCGATGGTCATGCGGGTGGGGTTCGCCGCGCAGCAGGCGCACCCGATAGGCCCGCAGCGTCATGGTTTGGTTCAACGGAACGTCGCCACCCAGACGTTCACCGACGGCGACGTCGTCCACCTCAAGGCCCAGTTCCTCGGCCAGTTCGCGGGCCAGCGCGTCGGGCTCGGACTCACCCGGCGCGACCTTGCCGCCGGGCAGCTCCCAACGCCCCGCCAGTTCCGGCGGCCGCTGCCGTTGGGCCACCAGGAGCGCCGACTCCGAGATGACCGCTCCGGCAACCACGATCTGATTTGGCATCGCGAGCGACGGTATACCGCCGCGACGAGTTAGTCCCCGAGGATCCCGTCGATATCGCGGGCCATGTCGATGTCGTTTTGCGTGATACCGCCCGCAGAATGCGTCACCAACGCGAAAGCCACTGTCCGCCAACGGATGTCGATGTCCGGGTGATGATCTTTTTCTTCCGCGTGCTCGGCTACCCGGCGCACGGCGTCGATGCCCGCGAGGAATGACGGGAACTTGATCGACCGGCGCAAGGCGCCGTCGGCGCGCTTCCATCCGTTGAGTTCGGGCAGTGCGGCGTCTACTTGCTCATCCGTTAACACAGCCATAGCCCCGACGGTATACCGCTGCTCGCACTACCAACAGGTTGTCGCTGCCGGTGTGAAAGCCAGTAATGGAATGCCTGTGATTCAGTGGGACACTGACACACGTGACGACGAAGAAAATCACGCTCTCGATGCCTGAAGAGTTGGTGCGCCGTGCGAAGGTGCTGGCGGCGCAGCGTGGTATGTCCGTATCGAGTCTGGTTGCGTCGCTGGTTGAGCAGCTGGTCGGCGACGTGCGCGACTACGACGAGGCGTGGGAGCTCGAGCGTCGGAGGATGAGCGCGGGTCTCGGCCTGCAGGTGGGGCCGATCACGTGGTCCCGCGACGAGGTTCACGAACGCTGACGGTTGAGTTCGTCGAAACCGACATCCAGCTCTATGCATATGCTGCGGCTGGTGGACAGCGCAGCGATCGCGACACTCTGTGGACAGAGGACCTCAACGACGGTCAGGTCATCGAGGGGGTACGGGTGGCCAATCCGTCACACGCGCATGAAATCCGCGCGTCGTGTGCCAGCGACCGAGACCCAGGCCAACGTCGCCAACGTCGCGACGAGGTAGACCAGTCCGCCCCAGGCCAGATACCACGCCCTGCCGTTCTGCCAGATGGTCGGTTGGGCGAAGCTCAGCAGCCACGGCACCCCGATAAGCGTCAGCACCAGCCAGCCCCAGCCGAGAATGCGCGCGCCGAGGCGCTCCGATAGCGGCCCGTGCAGCAGCCAGATCATCAACGGCACCAGCCACACCCAGTGATGCGTCCACGAAATCGGTGAGAGCAGCAGCCCGAACAGCTCGACCACCAGCAACCTGCCAAGCCGGTCGTTGTCCAGGGCGCGCCAGGCCAGGATGGCCAGCACCGCGGTGACCGCGATCGCGGTCAGCACCAGCGGACCATAGCCGGTGTCGTGGCCGAAGATTCGACAGATGCCGCCCCGCCAGGATTGATTGAACGTCGTGCAGATCGGGCCGACCCGGTCGGTGTTGAAGATCAGATCGGTGAAGTAGTAGCGGGTCTCGCCGCCGACGACGAGCGCCGACACCCCAACCGTGGCCAGGAAGACGACCGCGGAGAACACCGCCGCGGCCCACCGGCGGGCGCCGACGAAATACAAGCCGGCGATCGCGGGTGTCAGCTTCACACCGGCCGCCACGCCGACCAATAGGCCCGACAACCACCACCGGGTGGTGTAGACGGCCCACAGCGTGGCCAGCACCAACAGCACATTGATCTGCCCGTAGTCGAACGTGCTGCGCAGCGGCTCGAGCCAGATGGCCACCGCGGTCCACAACATCGCGACGCGATGGCCCTCACCGGCGGCGACGCCGAGCAGACGCTGGCTGATCCGGACCACGCCGTAGAGCGCGGCCATGGTGCCGATCGTCCAGCAGAATGCGACCAGCCCGAACGGCAGCAGGTGCAGCGGGTAGAAGATGACCGCCGCGAACGGCGGATAGGTGAACGGCAGCGGGAAGTCCGGCGTCTGGTCGGCGTAGACGTAGCTGTACAGCGTGCCGGGGTGGTCGATGGCGGCCGCACCGCCGATGTAGACGTGCAAGTCGACGAAGTTGGCCCCATTGGGAACCAGATACGTCCAGGCCAGCCGCACGGCAACACTCAGCACCAACAGCACCGGCCCGACGGCGTTGAGCGAAATCGGCCGCCGGCGGGTGGTGGCTGCTGCCGCCGGGGCGGCCGAGGTGGTGTCGATGTGCACGACTTTATCGGGGCACGGCCGCCGACCGCTTTTCGCCGGACGCCGCCGTGTTGGGACCCGGCCGGTCACCGCGACCGCTCGTATGCGTAACGATCGAATAACCGCCACACGTGTCACTTGAGTCACTCTGGTATCGCGCGAACTATCGGCCCGGGACCTGTCATCGAAAACCAGGGAGAGTCATGTCAACCGTTTGGACGTTGTTACGCGCCACCACCGTCGTGGTGGGCTCGTCGACCGCATTACTAGTGGGCGGCTTGATGGGCACGGCCCACGCCGACCCGGCGCCGCCGGTACCCGTACCCAATTTCGGCGAGCAGCTGGTTACGTCGGCTGCCAACGCACCCCAAGTGCTGCAGAACCTTGCGACCGCCCTGGGCGCTCAGCCGCCGGCACCGCCGCCGTTGGCCAGCGCGGCGATCAAAGTCCCGCAGCCGCCACAGGCCGCCGTGCCGGGGGCCGGCGCCGTTCCTGGAGCCAGCGCCATCCCGGGTGCCACCTCCGCCGTCCCGGGCGCGTCCCCGCTCCTTCCCGGCCTCACTCCCGCCGCTCCGGTGGCGACCACCGCAGCGCCGGGAATCGGCGGAATCCCAGGGTTGACACCGACCATTGCGCCGCCGGCCGCGCCTGCGCCGACGGGGCCCGCCGCGCTGCTACCGCAAGCGCAGCTCAACTTGCCGCAGGTGCCCTTCCTTCCAGTGCCGCTCCCACAGCAGGTGTCCTTTCCGGGCGACCTGGCCTCGCTGACGCCCGGCGGCGTGCCCGTTCCCCACGGTGTGGCTCCCGTGGCGTCAGTTCCGGTCACCGCACCCGTCACGTCGCCCAACCCGTTGTTGATTCCGCTGTCCGGACTGCCCTGACATCGCAGTGGCCGGCTGGCGCGCCCGTGCTAGCCGGCCCCCCAACAACGACCGGGAGAACACCGTGGTAACCACCAGGAATCTGATCAGCGGCTTCGCCGCCGCCGCCGTCGCATCGAGCGCCGGATTAGCGCTCAGCCCCGGCGCGGCTGCCGATCCGGCACCACCCCAGCCGATCCCCGCCCAACAGGTGCCCGGCCTACCGGCGCTGAGCCAGCTCAGCCCGATCATTCAGCAGGCCGCCATCAACCCCGAGCAGGCGTCCCAGCTACTGATGGCGGCGGCCTCGGCATTCACACACAATCCGACAGCGCCGGATGCATCGAAAAACGTTGCGGCATCAGTGAATCAGTTCGTGCAGACGCCCAATGGGGCGGTTCCGGCCGACCTGAACCAGCCGCCGGGCTCCGCCCCAACGGCACATACCGTTCCACCTGGCGTGGAGCCGGGCGCAAAGGCGCACCTGCCGACAGGCATCGACCCAGCGCACGCCGCGGGTCCCGCTCCCGCGACCGCGCCTGCCCCGGCGACTGCGGTCCCGGTAGCCGCGCCCGTGCCCCCGGCCGGACCAACGCCCGCGCCGCCGTCTGGCCCACCCGCCGCCGCCCCGGGTCCCGCTCCGGTTCCGGCTGCGGCTCCGGCTTTCAGTCCGGATGCCCCTCCCACGCAGGATTTCATGTATCCCTCGATCAGCAGCAGCTGCTTGGCCGACGGCGGTAACGTGCTCGCCACCGCACTCTCGGTGGCGGGGCCCGCCAAAATCCCGACCCCGGGCCCGAAGCCTGGGCAGACTGCCTACGTGTTCACCGCCATCGGCACACCGGGACCGGCCGATGTGCAGAAGCTGCCATTGAACGTGACCTGGGTGAACCTGAGCACCGGGAAATCGGGCAGCGCGACGCTCAAGCCGCAACCGGACATCAACCCGGACGGGCCGACCACGTTGACGGCCATTGCCGACACCGGTTCGGGCAGTGTCATGTCGACGATCTTCGGCCAGGTCACCACCAAGGACAAGCAGTGTCAGTTCATGCCCACGATCGGTTCGACGGTGGTGCCGTAACCGCACACTACTGTCTGGTTTCTGGCGCGAACGTGCGCAGTTGTACGCCGCACGCGGCGTGTCGGTGGACAAACACGCACGCTCGCGGCAAGCACGCATGTGCGGCTCAGTAGGCCATGAACAGAATCGCGTCGCGGTCGTACTCCAGGCCGGGATGAACGCTGGCAAGGTGCGCCTGGGTCAGTTCGACCAGTTCGTCTTCGTCTTTGCCAACGATGGCCTCACCACACGGGCAGTTCAGGTGCGTCTTCACGTTGCCGCCTTTCCTTTCTGGCCTGCCTTCATCTGCTTCTTGTATGACCGCACCTGTTCGAGCGAACGGGCGTCGGCGATATCGGCGACCGACAGGTGCGTGCCGGCCTTGCCGTACTCGCCGGCAGCAGTGCGCCACCCCTTCGGTGTCACGGCGTACTGCTTGCCAAGCAGCGCCAGGAAGATTCGCGCTTTCTGCTCGCCGAAACCGGGTAAGGCCTTGAGCCGGCGCAGCAGCTCGGGTCCGTCGGGGTCACCTGCCGTCCACAGTGCGACCGCGTCGCCGTCGTAACGGTCCGCGATGATCCGGGCCAGCGCCTGGATCCGCTTGGCCATTGACCCCGGAAAGCGATGTATCGCAGGCCTTTCCGAGCACAGGGCAGCGAACTTGTCTGGGTCGTAGTCGGCGATCTCGGCCGCGTCGAAGCCGCCCATCCGGTCGGCGATTTTCTTCGGGCCGGCGAATGCGGTTTCCATCGGCACTTGCTGGTCGAGCAGCATGCCGACCAGCAACGCGAACGGGTTGGCTCCGAGCAGCGCATCTGCGGCCGGGTCTTGGGCAAGCTGCAGCTTCGGCACCCGGCCAGTCTAGGACTGCCAAGAGATCAAATCCTCGGCGCGTGGCCGTACGGAGTGGGAGCCTTTCGAGATGAGCGTCAACGACGAATCGACGACGTCGCGCCAGTTCGTGGCGTCCGCTGCGGCCTACTCGTCCAAATGGATCAAAGGGACCAAATACTGGCAGGTCGGTTACACGGTGTTTTTTGCGGTGTTCGTCGGGTTTCTCTTGGTGCAGGTGTTCGGCACCCTGCGAGGCATTCACCTGCGCTTCCCGAGGCCCGGCGCGGCGGCCGTTTACGGCGTGCTCGGGGGAATGATGGTTTTCGGTGTGGGCTTAGCCGCCTACCTCTTTTGGCGATCGCGCCGCAAGTACCTCATAACCGTCAGCGGCGACGGACTCACCATCGACCGCCGGCGCGGTGACGTCTATTCACTTGCTGACGCGCAACTGGGCCTCTGGGTGGACTCGGGGGTCGCGCTTCATCTGCACTGTGGCCGTCACCGCTTTGTTCTGGGCGGACGAGATCGGCGCATTGGTCCGGCGACACCGCTCGACGCGCCGCCCACGCCGCTCGTCGACGCCTGGCTATCGGAGTCCGACTTCGATGAGTTGCTCATCCTGGGCGGGCGGTCTGCTGCGCGCGGACCCGCGCACGGCGAACCGACTCGGTGTTTGCTGTTTCCCAACCCCCTGTTGATCCAACGGATGGGGTCGTTTGCATTCCGGAAGAAACAACGACTGATGCGATCCCTCTGGCAACCGCAACTGTGCATTGACGTCGACCACGACGCGATCCGAGTCGTCGACCCCAACAGCAACGCGGTCAATGCCTCGGCCTCGGTCTCGCAGGTGACCACGACACCGACTACCTACCACCTCTCAGCCGGGCATGCGTTCCCGTCGGCCCAGAATGTTGCGAGCGATGCTGCGGGAGAATACTTTTCCACGATGCCGGCGATGGCCGTAGGCGTTCCCGGCATGCAACCACTGACCATCGGATGTCGCGACTTCGAAGGGCTCAAGCGGCGATTTTCGTGGCCCGGCAATGTCCGCATAACCAATGACCCGCCTGCCTATGCGGTCTCGGCAGCAGATTGGCTGACCTTCGTTGAGGCATTCGGCTTGGCCGCGTATCGGGAACAAAATTGACTGCTCTTTACGGACCGCTCTTGCGCCGGAACTCTCGACGGTTCTCCACCGGCCCATGGGCCCGGGGCTGCTTGCTGCCGGCGTCCTTGTGATCCGATCCGCCCGAGGACTTCGCTCTCTTGCGGTCTAAGGCTTCGCGGAACTTGCGTTTGGTGCCGTCGTCCGGCGCAGAGTCCGGCCCCGACTTCGATACAGCCATGCCGGAAGCCTAGCGCGCCCGCGGCGATGCGGCCTGTTTGGCAATCACCGCATGCCGGGTGGCATCCCGTAGACGTGCGTGATGGGCAGCGTCAGCAATACGCGGCGGTCAGTGACCATCGCGTGGCGATATTCATCCCAGTCCGGGTGTTCACCGGCGATGTTGCGGTACAACGTGATCAGCGCCTCGACGGTATCGTCGTCGACCGCCGCCGCCGGCGGGGTCAGCTCCGCCGTTCCCTCGGCAACGGCATACGACCAACCGTCGTCGGCGGTGACCAGCAGGGAAGCGCGCGGGTCACGACGCAGGTTGCGCGTCTTGGCCCGCGGCTCGGTGATCGACACCTGCACGGCGACGTTACGGGCGTCGAAGTAGTACTGCACATTGGACAGCTGAGGACGTCCGTCGCGCTTGATGGTGGCCAACGCGCCCAGTGAGTTGTCGGCGATCACGGCCAGCAGCTTGTCGTCGAACACTTGGCGCCCCATGCCGAAAGCCTACGTCTCCGACGCAGACCCAGGCCCGGTTCGACGGCGGGTCGCTACGATCACAATCGTGACTCGCTACGCGGCGTTTTTGCGCGGGGTCAACGTTGGCGGGGTCAATCTCAAGATGGCCGACGTGGCGGCCGCGTTCGCTGATGCCGGGTTCAGCAATGTGCGCACGATCCTGGCCACCGGCAACGTCGTGCTGGACTCGCCCGCTGCGGCCGCCGCGGTGCGCGCCAAGGCGGAGGCTGCGCTGCGAAAGCGCTTCGGCTACGACGCGTGGGTGCTGGTCTACCCGATCGAAACGGTGCAAACCATCGTCGACGGCTATCCATTCGAGCCCGAGGTGGACGGATACCAGTCCTACGTCACGTTCGTCAGCGATGCCGACGTCCTCGACGAACTCGCCGCGCTAGCTGGCCAAGCCGGGGCCGACGAGAAGATCGCCCGGGGCCCCGATCCCGCTGGCGTGATCTATTGGCAGGTGGCCAAGCACCAGACGTTGGACAGCACCATCGGCAAGACGATGGGCAAGAAGCGATACAAGTCGTCGACCACCAGCCGCAACCTGCGCACGCTCGCCAAAGTACTGGGCTGACAGCTAGTTTCAAGCTCAGTCGTCGGAAGCGGCGTCGAGATAGCGGCGCGCCTCGGCCTTGCCGAGACCCAGTCCTCGTGCGACGTCGAGATAGGTGCGCGCCGCGGCCGCCATCGCGGTGTCCGACGGGTCTGCGCGGGCGACGAATGTGCCGAAACGTCCTCGCGTTTCGACGATGCCGGCTGCCTCCAGCTCGCGGTATGCGCGGGCCACCGTGTTGACCGCCAAGCCCAGCTGACCGGCGAGTTCACGCACCGTCGGAAGCCGAGCGCCGGGCGGCAGGGTGCCGGCCCGAATCGCATCGATGACCTGGTTCCGCAGCTGGTCGAACAGCGGTCGACGCGCTCGCGCGTCGACCCGCAGCCAATCCCCCAGCTCCACCTGCTCAGTATCCCGCAGTCCCGCTATCTTGGTGGGGTGCGAATAACGGTGCTGTCCGGCGCGGGAATTTCCGCGGAGAGCGGCGTGCCAACATTTCGGGACGACAAGAACGGACTGTGGGCCCGGTTCGATCCCTACGAGTTGTCCAGTATCCAGGGTTGGCTGCGCAACCCCGAACGAGTTTGGGGATGGTATCTGTGGCGGCATCACCTGGTGGGCAACGTCGAACCGAACGCCGGCCATCGCGCCGTCGCCGCCTGGCAGGACCACGCCGAGGTCAGCGTGGTTACCCAGAACGTCGACGACCTGCACGAGCGTGCGGGCAGCTCGCCGGTACATCACCTGCACGGCAGTTTGTTTGAATTCCGTTGCGCGGCTTGCAGTATCCCCTACACCGGTGAACTGCCCGAGATGCCCGAGCCGGCCCTGGAAGTAGAGCCACCGAGCTGCGACTGCGGCGGCTTGATCCGGCCTGACATCGTGTGGTTCGGCGAGCCGCTGCCCGAGGACCCGTGGCAACACGCGGTGGAGGCGACAACCTCCGCCGACGTGCTGGTCGTGGTGGGCACCTCCGCCATCGTCTACCCGGCGGCGGGCCTACCCGACTTGGCGCTGGCGCGCGGCGCAGTCGTCATCGAAGTCAATCCGGAACCGACGCCGCTATCGCGCAGCGCCACACTCACCGTGCGCGAGACCGCCAGCAAGGCGCTTCCGACATTGCTGCAGCGGCTGCCCGCGCTATTGACCTAAGC
>CAWISO010000043.1:0-40284 GCA_963838755.1 uncultured Actinomycetota bacterium
ATTCCGCGCGTCGGGGGAGAAGTACTACATCGGCAACGGCAACGTCGCGGGCATGGTGTCGGTGTTCTCGCGGCGCACCGACGTCGACGGCGCCGACGGCTACGTGTGGTTTGTCGCCGACAGCGGGCATGAGAACTACAAACTGATCGGCAACGTCGTGCACGGCCAGATGTATGTCAGCAACTTCCGGCTCAACGACTATCCGGTGCATGAGGAGGACATCCTGTGCACCGGACCGGAGGCGTTCTCCGCCGCGCTCAACACCGTCAATGTCGGCAAGTTCAACTTGTGCAGCGGCTCGATAGGGATGTGCGAACACGCCTTCTACGAGGCGATCACCCACGCCAATAACCGCATCCTGTACGGCAACCCGGTCACCGACTTCCCGCACGTGCGCGCCAGCTTCGTCGAGGCCTACGCCAGATTGGTTGCGATGAAACTCTTCAGCGACCGCGCGATCGACTACTTCCGCAGCGCAAGCCTCGACGACCGTCGATACCTGCTGTTCAATCCGGTGACCAAGTCCAAAGTCACTTCCGAGGGCGAGACAGTCGTCACCCTGCTGTGGGATGTGCTGGCTGCCAAAGGCTTCGAGAAGAACACCTACTTCTGCGAAGTGGCGCGGCTGATCGGCGCCTTGCCGCGGCTCGAAGGCACCGTGCACGTCAACGTCGCGCAGATCCTGAAGTTCATGCCCAACTACATGTTCAACCCGGCGGATTATCCGGAGATCGGCACCCGCAACGACCCGGCCGATGACGTGTTCTTCTGGGCGCAAGGACCGGCCCGGGGCGCATCCAAGGTCCAGTTCGCTGATTGGACAGCAGTTTACGAAAAGCACCTGGAAATACCGAATGTGGCGCTTTTCTATGAGCAGACCCGTGCGCTGAAGGAACTGCTGGCCACCGCCGCGCCGGACGCAGACCAAATGCGCGACCTCGACTTCCTGCTCGTCGTCGGCCACTTGTTCACTCTGGTCGTGTACGGCCAGTTGATTCTCGAGCAAGCCGGTCTGATCGGGCTAGACCCCGACCTGGTGGACCAGATCTTCAATGTCCAAATCCGCGACTTCTCCCAATATGCCGTCGCCTTGCATGGCAAGCCGAGTTCCACGTCGGCACAACAGGACTGGGCTATCGCGGCGGTGCGCAAGCCGGTGGCCGATGCAGACCGCTTCGACCGGGTCTGGCAGCAGGTCAAGGCCTACGACGGCGCCTACGAGATGCGGCGTAGTAACCCGACGGTCGGCAGAACGGGACGTCGTCGGGCGCCGCGCGACGTGCCGCTAACAGCGTCCGCGCCGCGTCACCGATCGGAATCCGCAGCGGCAGTTCCGGTTTTTCTGCGGCGTCGGCGATCTCGACGGCAACCTGCTCGGGGGTGATCATTCCGGCATGCGACCGGCCCCGTCGAGGACTTCGGCGTAGGGATCGTCGGGCAGCGTATAGGTGGTCACGTCGTCGAGGGCGCCGGAGCTTACTGGGCCCGGCTCCAGCAGCGCCGCTTGGACGCCGTGCGGCGCAATCTCGATGGCCAGCGCTTCCACCAGCGCTTCCAGCGCCCATTTGTCGCCGCATACGCCGCGCCGGGCGGCAAGCACGAGCCGCCCGACGACGCTGGACATGAACATCAGCTTCCCGGCGCCGCGGGAGCGCATGAGCGGCAGCGCGGCTTGGGCGACGCGGATCGCGCCGACGGTGTTCAGGTTGAACAGCCGTTGCAGTTCGGGCAGCGGTATGGCTTCCACGGCGGCGTAGAAGATCTCGGCAGGGTTGACGATCACGATGTCGACGTCACCTGCGGCCGCGAATGCTGCGGTGACGCTGGCGTCGTCGGTGACGTCGAGGGCCAGCCGTTGACTGACGTCGAGGTCAGCCAGCGAGCGCGGATCACGGGCGGTGGCCACCACCCGGTGTCCGCGCCGGGCGAACTCCTCGGCGATCGCGCGGCCGATCCCACGACTGGCTCCGGTGACGAGGACAGATGACATGGTGTTGGGCTCCTGCGGTTGGGGAACGTTTCATCGCGTACTATGCGTAAACTGATCGGTGTACCTGATTGTTCCCAGGTGCGCGCCGTTCGAGGTGTAGCGCCGGGCTTACGATCAGCGCATGCGTGGCTCGAAGATCCTGATCACCGGTCCGACCGGCCAGGTTGCCAGTCCTATTGCCCAGGCCCTGGCGGCCGATAACGAAGTCTGGGGTATCGCCCGGTTCACCAACGCGGCGGCGCGTGAGGCTCTGGAGAAGTCGGGGGTGCGCTGCGTAACCGTCAACCTGGCCGCCGGGGAGTTTGACACCGTCCCCTCGGACTTTGATTACGTGCTCAACTTGGCGGTGGCCAAGAGCGGAAACTGGGAGAAAGACCTCGCGGCCAACGCCGAGTCCGTCGGGCTGCTAATGGCCCACTGCCGCAACGCCAGAGCGTTCCTGCATTGCTCGTCAGGTGCGGTCTACGACCCGCCGGATGACGAACCGCGAACCGAGTGGGCCGCGTTGGGCGACAACCACAAACCGTTGTTTCCCACCTACTCCATCTCCAAGATCGCGGGCGAAGTAGTCGCCAGGACTATGGCCCGGGTACTCGGCGTACCGACCACCATCGCACGGCTCAACGTCCCGTACGGCGACAACGGGGGTTGGCCGTTCTATCACATGGAGATGATGCTCGGCGGCATCCCGATCCCGGTCCCGGCCGGCGGACCGGCCCGCTACAACCCGATCCACGAGCACGACATCATCGCGACCATCCCGAAGTTGCTCGAGGTGGCCTCGGTCCCGGCGACCACGCTCAACTGGTGTGGAGAGCAGACCGTCAGCCTGCAGGAGTGGTGCAGCTACCTCGGCTCGCTGGTCGGCAAGGAACCGGTCTTCCAGGAGAGCGAACAGGCGTTGCGCGGTAACCCCACCGACTCGAGCCGGATGCGCGAACTCGTCGGGGCCACCACCGTCGACTGGCACGACGGGATGCGCCGGATGGCGGCGAAATTCCACCCGGAGCTAGTCGGCTCCGGAAGCGGTTAGTCCTGCTTGGCGATCAACCGCTTCAGCGCTTCGCGATCCGGCGCCAGCAGCTCGTCGATGCGCGGCTGGTTCACGTCGGCGACGATGATCTCGCCAACCTCTTGGTACACGTTGCTGAAGATGCCGTGGGACTTCATCTTTTCTGTTTGATAGATGTTGTCTTCGGTCGGTGTCACGTAGTACACGATCTCCGGCTTGAACCGATGGATCAGCCACAAGTGGATGACGTCCATCAGCCGCTTCTTGCGCAGCTTCTCGGCGAACGTGTTCTGGTCACGCACCGTGAGGATATTGCGTCCGTGACGGTCCTTGATCGGGTCGACGACCGCGTTGGCAAGCGGCTCTGCTCCATCGCCGTAGATGCCGAGTTCGAGCACATCTGAGCCGGCGCGTCGTGGCCGCAGTTGCACGCGAAGCTTTTCCGGAATCTGGTAGTGCTCGCACCACAGCGCCAACCATTCCTCCAACAGCTTCTTGGGCACCTCGGTCTGCACCAGATGCTGGTGCTGCGTGGAGCCCTCGCCCATCGCCTTGGTGGTCGCCGTGCGTCCCGAGGACGCGGCCAGCGCGGCGTCGCTGCGCGGGCCGCCGACCAGGGTTTGCGGCGTGCGGTACGGCGACTCGACGAGGCGCATCTTGCGTTGCAAACGCGCCAGCGCCAGCATGCCGTCCTGGCGCAGCGAGGTAGCGAACTCCTCGGCGGCGACGCCGTCGATCTGGTGTCCGCCGTAGGTGATGAAGTTGAAAACGAAGCCCATCTTGCCGAGCTCTTCAGGGAACGCCCGCATTTCGTCGTCGGTCATCCCGGTGGTGTCCCAGTTGAATGACGGGGAGAGGTTGTAGGCCAGCATCTGGTCGGGGAACTGCGCGTGGATCGCTTCGGCGAATTGGCGAGCATCGACCAGATCCGCGGTCTTGGTTTCCATCCACAAGATGTCGGCGAACGGTGCTGCGGCAAGCGATTTGGCGATCGCATACGGGATGCCGCCGCGGATTTGGTAATAGCCTTCGGGCGTTTTAGCCCGCTCGCAGTCCCAGCCGGGGTCCGCGCCCAACTCCCTGGCCTTTTCGCGAGCAGAGTACAGCGACGCCTGCAAGGCGAATTGGCGCCATTCCGTCGCGCTCATGTCGCGGGATTCACCCTCGCTCTCGGCGAATTCGAGGAGATCTGCGACTGCCTCGCCGTAGGTCATCAGCCCGGCGTCGTCCTGCCAGGCGTCCACGAACTTCGACTCGACTTCGTCAAAGACCGCGTCGATCGACACCTGCGCGTGGTCGGGGTTCGCGGCTGCCTTGCCGATCAGGTCGGCGATGCCTTGGCGCTCCAGCCATGCATCGGCGGCGGCGTATTCGCCGTCGGGCAGGGCATAGAGCAGATGACCGTTGAGCTCGGTGAATCCCGCGTCATAGAAACGCCGCACCATCGCCAGGAAACAGGCCTTGTAGGACGGGATCTTCAAATTGGTGGTGCCGAGCAGGAACGGCTGGTCGCGCTCGTCGGCGCGGCTGTCGAGCAGGTTGGCCGCCTCGGCATCCGTGCGCGCCACGATGATGCCCGGCACGCCCATGACGTCGAGCTGGAAGCGAGCGGTGTTGAGCCGCTTGATCTGTTCGTCCGACGGCACCAGAACCTTGCCGCCCTGGTGCCCGCACTTCTTGGTGCCGGGCCGCTGGTCCTCGATGTGATAGCCCGGCACGCCCGCCTCGACGAACCGCTTGATCAGGTTGCGCACGTGCGGGTCGCCGCCATGGCCGGTGTCGGCGTCGGCGATGATGAACGGCCGGTAGTCAACCGCCGGCGTCCTTTCCCGTTGCTCGTCGGTCATCCGCAACCGTAGGTAATGCTGGTTGCGGTCGGCGGTCAGCAGGGCGCGGACCAGCCCGGCAGCCTCGTCGGGCACCTGGCTCAACGGATAGCTGGCCAGGTCGGGGCCCGGATCTTCGCTGATCGAGCCCTTCGCGGAAGTCGCCCAGCCACCCAGGTAGATGCCCTCGATGCCCATCCGCTTCATGGTCACTGCCTGCCCCGGCGAGTATGGGCCGAAGGTAGTGATGCTTTTACGCTGGGCGAACAGCTCGCGCAAGCGAGGGTAAAAAGCCTCGGCGGCCTCTCGTGCCACGGTGTGATCGTTGGGGATCGTGCCGCGCTGCTCTGCGACTTGGCGGGCGGAATAGAGGCGAGTGATTCCGTCGAACCGCGGGCTGTCGAAGTACTGCTGGGTGGCGCCGACCTGCTGTTCGAAGTTTTGCTCCAACGATGTGTCCGGCGCCGCATCCGCGTCGATGATGGCCATGGCTCTGCGCTCCTCTTCCAGCCTGATTACCCGCGAGTAATCCCGAGTCTATTGGCTGCGCGGCGGGGACGTTTCAACTGGTCATTTCGCCGGCGAGAACGCCGGTCTGAAAAAGAAATGTCGCCGGAGACATTTTTGGCTGATAACCGCTGATCCGCTCGGATACACTCACCGGACGGCGACGAGGCCGCATCCGAGAGGAGCTGCGATGAGTTCTCGACGATCGGCCCGCACGCTGGGCTCTTTACCGGCGGCACTGGCAGCCCTGCCGCCCAGTCGCACTGTCCCCGTCCGCGCTGCGGATGGCACTCGCCTTCACACCCAGGTATTCGGGCCCGACGACGGCTATCCGATCGTGCTGGCGCACGGCATCACGTGTGCCGTCCGGGTGTGGGCCTACCAGATTGCCGAGCTGGCGACCGATTACCGGGTGATCGCGTTTGATGCCCGCGGCCATGGGCGCAGCGGGATCCCCCGGCGCGGGGGTTATAGCCTTCAGCACCTTGCCTCTGATGTCGACGCAGTGCTCGAGGCCACGCTCGCACCGGGCGAGCGTGCCGTCATCGCCGGGCATTCGATGGGCGGCATGGCCATCGCCGCCTGGTCGGACTTCTACCGCCACAAGGTCGAGGCGCGCGCCGACGCCGTCGCCCTGATCAATACCACCACCGGTGACCTGCTGCGCGAGGTGCGGCTACTGCCGGTCCCGCCGCCGTTCGCCGCGGTGCGGGTGTTCGGCGCGCGCGCACTGGTCAACATCTTCGGTTCGTTCACAGTGCCGCCCGCCGTGCGGCTCGCCACCCGCGAAATGATTTCGATGCTGGCAGTCGGCAGGGACGCCGAGCACGAGGTGAACGCGCTCATCTACGACCTTTTCAACGCCACATCGCCACTAGGACGCGGCGGGTGCGGCAAGGCACTCGTCGACGCGCTGGGGCGCCGGCAC
Organism: uncultured Actinomycetota bacterium; assembly: GCA_963838755.1. GTDB lineage: Bacteria > Actinomycetota > Actinomycetes > Mycobacteriales > Mycobacteriaceae > Mycobacterium. The sequence continues at coordinate 6,264 of CAWISO010000043.1, forward strand.
ATCAGCCTCGCGGGCCTGACGGTGCCGACACTGGTGATCGGCAGTGAACGCGACCGGCTGACGCCGCTGGTTCAGTCCCGGCGGATCGCCGCGGTCGCACCCAACCTGCTAGAGCTCGTCGTGCTGCCCGGCGGGCACTGCTCGATGCTGGAGCGCCCCGCCGAAGTCAACCGGGAACTGCGTGCGCTCGCCGAGTCGATCGCCGGCAGCCGGCGCATCAGCTCTAGCGTCATAACAATCCGGCAACCTCGGCGGCGGCCCGCTGCCCGGAGCGCACCGCCCCATCCAGAAAGCCGGTCCATTCGTCGGCGGTCTCGGTGCCGGCCCAGTGGATAGGTCCGACCGGGCGGCGTAGCCAAGGTCCGTAGCGTGTCCACGAGCCCGGGGGCACCGCGGCGGTCGGACCGCCTGGCGCGAATTCTTCTGCACCCCAACGATGATCGACGTAGTCGAGTGGTTTGAGTGCTTCGTCTCCGAACAGCGACGCGAAGCATTCCAGCGCGCGCTCTCGACGCTGTTCAGGGGCTAGCTGCGTCGAAGGTGCGGGCGTCGACGAACCCCAGCAGAATGCCCGGCCCGTCGGGCTGCGGGCTGACGTCGAACGTGATGAACACCGGACCTTCGTCGGAGAGCGCCTCACCGGAAAACCCGTTGTTGCGCCAGAACGGGGTGGCGTAGGCGGCATAGGCCTTGCTGAGTCGGCCCTGCGGCCAATTCTCGGCCAGCTGCTGGTGTTCGGCGGGCAGCGGGGGACTGAAATCGATGGCCGTCCGGTGCTCCGGCGGGATCGCGACGACGACGAATTGGGCGTCGGCTCGGCCCTTTTCGCAGGTGATCGTTACCCCGCCGGCGTGGCGCTCGATACGTCGCACCGCGGCTTCCAGTACCACCCGGTCGCCGAGTTGCGCCGCGGAGGTGTTGGCAATCTGTTGGGTGCCGGCGGCGAAACGGTCTTGCTGGGCACCGTTTTCCACGTCGAGCATCCGGTCCAGGCCACCGGCCGCCCGCACATAGCGAGCGGCGTGCAGCATCGAAACGTCATCGGGTTCACATCCCCAGGTGACCCGGGCCATGATGGCCAGCAGATCGCGTGCGGTGGCGCCGGCGTGCACCGAGCGTAACCAGCTGCCCAGCGACTGGCCATCGAGCCGGGCTGCCCGCCGCGCGGCCCACGGTTCGGTCAGCGGAACAGACCGGGCGATGCGCTCGAATTGCCAACGCACCCGGCCGATGTCGATGAGGCCGCCAAGCGAGAGCCTCGGGATGGTGCCATCATAGCGGCGCACCATGCCGCGCCATCGGATCAGGTTGGCGCCGTCGTGGTAGGTCGGGACGGTAGGGATCTCGAGCTCGTCGGCCAGCGCGAGCACGGAGTCCTGCGTCGGGCCGACGAAGGTGCCCCCCAGATCGACCGGGATGCCGGCGACATGGCCGGTATGCGAGCGACCGCCCACTCGGTCGCGCCCTTCGAGCACCAGCACATCGTGTCCGAGTCTGGTCAGCTCGCGCGCTGCGGTGAGCCCGGCGAAGCCGGCGCCTACTACGACGACATCGGTGGTCCAGGTGGCATGCCTTATCAATACCGTGCCCAACGTCGACTTGTTGTGGGTAATCGTCCGAAATATCCGCAACAAGTCGACGTTCGTCGCGGGCCTTAAGGCGCCACCGTGAGCCAGTCTTTGAACCCGGACGGGTCGTGGCGACCCAACGCGCCGTGCTCATAGAGGCCCCAACCCTGCACCGGATCGCCATCGCCGTCGCGGCAAAGCGCCCGGCCGACATGGTCGATCACCCCGAAGCCGGACCGCGAGATGATCGCCGGATCGGTCATGTCGTAGGTCAACCGCTCGACGAACTTCTCGCCCTTCCACATGCCGTGCAGCCAGTCCGAATCGCCGCCGTAGCCGCCGCCGACATGGATCGGCACCGGCAGCTTGGACTCCACGTCGAAGTGGACGGGGGTGCCGTCGGGCGTGGTCGCGTCGATCGTCGCGCCGGTGGGGATGCGGGTGCCGGAGCGGTAGTGGATCTTGACCCGCGGCCAGCCCAGCTGCTCGACTCGACCGTCGCGCCACACCCGGGTGCAGTCGTTGAGCGAGCGGAATCCGTTGGGCTCCTCCTGGATGATCAGCACGATGGCGAAGTCGTCGAAAGCCATCGGCACGTACAGCCACCACATGCCCTCGAAGGGTGGGTCGGCAGGCCGGCCGGCCGGTTCGGGTTCGCCGATCGGCCGGATGCCCCAGGACCGGTCGCGGCTGCCGATCCAGGTCGCGGGGTCGACGGCGATCTCTTCGCCGTCGACGACGATCCGGCCGCTCCAGCTGCCGAGCTGGGCGAACCGTTGCGCGTTCAGCGTCACCCGGTTACCCGAGCGCAGGATGTGCGGCTGCTCCTGGACGACGTCGAACAGGCCATCCCAGGTGAGATCGGCTGCGATGCCTTCGGTTTCGTCGAGGATCAGCCGCAGCTTACGCAGCGGTTCGATCACCTCGATGCGGTAGCCATTGACGTTCTGATTGAGCCGATCGGAGTCGATGGCGTCCGACAGATGCACCGCGGTCTGCGTATCGCCACGCCTGATCAGCACGAACGCGTCTTTCACCCCGAGGTTGGGGTAGTAGCCGATGCCGCTGATCACGAAGATGTTCCCGGTGCGGTCGTGGGCGTTGAAATAGGAGCGATCGTAGAAATTGCGGTCCGAGGAACCCGCCCATGCGATCGGCTGGGGGACTTGATGTACCGGGAATTCGTCGAGCGGTCCGAGCATCACTGATCCTCTCCGATCAGGCGTCTGAGCAACCCCGCGTGATAAAACAGCGATTCGACGTCTTCGGGTTTCTCGGTTTCCCCGAAGTGCACCCGTCGAGCGCCGGTCCGCATGAACACGCACGCCCACATCACCGCCGAATAGACGTAAAACCAATGCAAGTCGCCGACTTCGACGCCGGTGAGCCGCTGATAGGTGGCCCGGACGTCGTCTTCGCGCATCACTTCGGGCAGGCCCGGCAGCGTTGCAAGTCCGGCGAGCTCTTGAAATACCATGTGCGCGAATATCATCCACGCGACGTCGAGCTCGCGTGGGCCCAACGTCACCATTTCCCAGTCCAACACTGCCACTGGGCGGAAGTCGCGGTACAAGACGTTGCCCACCCGGGCGTCGCCCCACAGCAGCACCGGCTCAGCTGCGGCCACGTCGTGCGGGAAGTTGTCGTCCAGCCACTCGAAAGTCCGCTCCAGCAGCGGTGATCGGCCGATGTCGGGCACCGCGAAGTCGTACCAGGACCGCACCCAGTTGAAATGCCTGCGCAGTGCGGTGTCGCCGGTGCGCCGCTTCGGCCAGAAAGCCAAAGGTGCTTCTCCGCGTTCGGTATCGAATGCAGTGATGCCAGCACGCCGACGGTGGCGTCCTGCAGTTCGCGCTGACGCTCCGGCGGCGCGTCGGCGAACCAGTTGCCGCCGAACGTGTAGGGCATGACGTCGGGCGGCACCACACCATCGACGTAGTCCATCAAGAAGAACGGTGTTCCCAGCACGTCGCCGGTCGGCTCCAGCCAGCGCACCCGCGGAACCGGAACGTCGGTCAGCTCACCGACCATCCGTATCACGTCGAATTGGTGGTCGAGTCGATACGTCGGGAAGACCTGGACGTCCTCGGCGGTGGGCGCCACCCGGGCCACCAGCTTCTGCGTGATCGGCTGGCCGTCCTGCTCCCAGCGGGTGGTCAAGATGATGGTCTCCGACGACATGCCGGTGGAGTCCACGCCGCTTTCCACGGTCACCTCGGGCACCGCTCCACCAGGCAACACGGTGGACAGCCATTGCGACATCACCGCGGGCAGGGTCGTGACGTCACGGCTGGAGCGTTGAAGTCGGTCGACTTTGTCGAGCACAGGTTCGCCTGCCACAGCTGCCTCCTCGGTGAGACAATTACGATACGGTGGGTAGCGTTATGAAAGCAGACCCACCCTCGGTTGACAAGGTCTCGGGTGCCGGACGGCCCCGGGATCCGCGTATCGACGCTGCCATATTGGCGGCGACCGCGGATCTGCTTGTGCAAATCGGCTATTCGAATCTGACTTTGGCCGCGGTCGCCGAACGCGCCGGAACGACGAAGACTGCGTTTTATCGCCGGTGGTCGAGCAAGGCCGAACTGGTGCACGAGGCCGCGTTCCCGGTGGCGCCTACGGCGCTGGCGGGTCCGGGCGGCGACATGGCGGCCGATTTGCGGGCGATGATCGCGGCTGCGCGAGATGTGTTCACCACCCCGGTGGTGCGCGCCGCGTTGCCCGGGCTGGTCGCCGACATGAGCGCTGATTCCGAGCTGAACGCCCGGGTGATGTCGCGTTTCGCCGATCTGTTCACCGCCGTGCGGGTCCGGTTGCGTGAGGCCGTTGACCGGGGTGAAGCGCATCCCGACGTGGATCCGGAGCGTTTGATCGAGGTGATTGGGGGAGCGACGATGCTGCGGATGCTGCTGCGCCCGGACGAAAAACTCGACGATGCATGGGTGGATGAGACCACAGCCATGTGGTGCACGGGGTGAAGCGGTGACTGGACGACTGGACGGCCGGGCCGCGATCGTCACCGGCGCCAGCCGCGGACTGGGCCGGGCGATCGCGTTGGCGCTGGCGTCCGAGGGCGCAGCGGTCGCGGTGATCGGGCGCACCGAAAGTGTCTGGGACGAGCGCTTGCCCGGCACGATCGGCGAGACCGTCGCCGACATCGAGGCGGCCGGCGGACGCGCGGTCGCGATCCGCGCTGACCTGCTCGACCGCGACGACATCGCCCGGCTGGTCAGCCAGGCCCGAGATGCGTTGGGCCCGATCACGATTCTGGTCAACAACGCCGCGTTCACCGCGCCCGGCCGACCGCCGAGACCCGGTGATGACAAACTCGCCAAGCCGGCCAAAGCGCAAGTCGGGCGCGGCCAAACCGGGCTGGCCTCCGCTGATCGGCACGCCGCTGGGCGCGTATCGGCGGCACTTCGAGATCGCGGTGTTCGCCGCCTACGAGCTGATTCAGCTGGTCTGCCCGGACATGATCGCCGCCGACAGCGGCTCGATCATCAACGTCACTTCTGTCGCGTCCCGGCTTCCCGGTGACGGGCCCTACCCTGACCGCAGCGGCGGCGTGCTGCCCGGCTACGGGGGATCCAAGGCCGCGCTGGAACACTTGACCTGGTGTGCGGCCTACGATTTGCAGGGCCACAACATCGCGGTCAATGCCCTGTCGCCGTCCAAACCGATACTGACACCGGGACTTTCGTATTATGCCCGCGAGTTCGCTGAGGTGGCGCAACCGGAGGAGTTCGCGCAGGCCGCGGTGGAGCTGGCGCTGGTGGATGCGGAGATGGTGACGGGCCGAACGATCGGGCATCTGCAGGTGCTCGACGGCAGCTTCCGCGCTTTCCAGTCCTAAGGCGGCTTGGTCGCGGTCACCGCGTTGATGATCACCGCCTGCAGCCGGTGCCAGCGCGGGGAGCAGAATCCGGCGCGCAGCAGCAGACGGGTGGCGCGGCGCCTGGTGCGGGCCTTGCCGCGGCGGCTGGTGAGCAGTGTCGGCACCAGCCAGCAGGAGAACTGGTCGACCAGCACCAGCCGGCCGCCGCGACGAAGTACGCGGGCCCCGCCAGCCGAGGTCGTATCGCGCAGCGCGGTCGTTGAAAGCGGCGAGGTCCCGATACGGCGGCACAGGGTCAGTGTGCCACCGGCCGGGCTCGTTCGGCGAGACGCTTGAGGTTGAGCAGTTGCCGGCGAGCCATGACCAGGTCACCGACCGACAGCCAGGGTGCCAGCCAGCGGCTCATGGCCGTGACGATCTTCATCAGCAGCCGGGTCGACTGGCCCTCCGGGACCAGGACATAGGAGATGTAGGCGCCCATGATTTCACCGGTGAGGTGCTTGGGCGGTTCGACGGCGAGAATGCGTCCGAAGCGCCGGGTCGCCGCAGTGGTGAACGCCTCACCGACAACGGGCTCGGGCAACCCCATCAACGTCTGCGGCGACCGACGGCCGAGGTTGTCGATCCAGTCGTAAGAATATGGCGCGAGCCTGATCTGAGCGACCCACGGCCACAGTGCCTCTGGCGTTGTACGCACGGTAATTCCGCGCCATGCCTGCAGAGTTGGCGCGCGAACGAGGTCATCGCACGGATAGTGTCGGGCGACCTCGTCGTCCGTCACATTCCAGCGATCGCCGATCATCGGATTCCACAATCTCACACGCTGACGCGGCCGACAGCGTGTACCGCCTCGGCGACTGCGTCGGCGAGCGCGTCGATTTCGGTGGCATCGAGGGTGGAGATGGTGATCCGCAAACCCGGTGGTGTGCCGATCCTGAACCGCGTTCCCGGTGCAGCGGCCCAGCCCGCGCCGAGCAACCGGGTGATCGCCACCGTTTCGTCCGGAACCGGAACCCAGACGTTGAGGCCGGACCGACCGTGCGAGGTCACGCCGCGGTCGGCCAGCGCCGCGTGCAGCACAGTGCGGTTGCGGGTGTAGACGGTTTCGGCCTTGCGCACCAGCCGTGTTGCCGTCTTGTCGCGCCACATGCCGACGGCGAGATCCTGCAGCAGGTAACTGACCCAGCCCGGCCCCAGCCGCAGCCGCCCGTGCACCCGCTCAACCGTGCGGCGGTCCCCGGCAAGTACTGCCAACCTCAGGTCGGGGCCGTAGGCCTTGGCCGCCGACCGCACGAATGCCCAGTGTCGCGTTGTCCCCGTCAAGGTGTGCAGCGGCACGCCGGCGATGCCTGCGCAGTGGTCGTCCTCGATGAGCAGCACGTCGGGGTGGTCGGCCAGCAGCCGACGCAGCTCGTCGCCACGTGCAGCGGAGACAGCGGCACCGGTCGGGTTCTGCGCGCGGGTGGTGACTATGACGGCCCGCACGCCACGGCGCAGCGCGCGCGTCACGTCGGCGGCCAGTGGCCCGTCGTCGTCTACGCCTATCGGTTCGACCGAAAAGCCAAGCGCGGCAATCAGGTCCAGGAGATTGGCCCACCCGGGATCCTCGACGGCCACGCGGTCGCCGGGACGCAGGTGGGCGGCCAGGACGCGTTCGATGCCGTCCAGGGCTCCGGCGGTCACGGCAAGGTGCTCGGCCGAAACGCCGTCGGCGGTCAGCGACGTCCGAGCGTGCTCGGCCAGCTCTGGCGAGACTGCCGGTTCCCCATACAGCAGCGGGGCGCGCCGTCGCGAACCGGCATGCGGAAACTGTGCCGCGGCGATCGGTAGTAGAGCGGGATCCGGGTTGCCCGTGGAGAGGTCGCGCACGCCCGGCGGGACGGTGAGCGCGCGCAGTGAGCGCGGGGTGGTCGCCGGCCGGTGGCGCACCCGGGTGCCACGCCGGCCGGCGGTCTCGACGGCACCGCGTTCACGCAGCAGGCGGTAGGCAGCGGCGACCGTGTTGGCATTGACGCCGAGTTGGACGGCCAGCTCTCGGATCGGCGGTAGCTCGGCGCCTGGTTGCAGGTCGTCCCCGGAGATCGCATCTTCGATGTTGCTGGCGATGGCCTCCGCGCCCGCACCCCGGATGATATATTGTTCTGGCACAGAAATAATTATGTACTAGTACGAAGATGGAGGCAAGGGTGGTGGCAGCAGCGAGCAGACCGCAGCCCGCAGGACAGGCCTACCCGCCCACGTCGCGGACCGTGCCCACCCGATATCGCGAGCGCGTCCGCTACGACCGCTCCACCGTCCACGGCATTCTGGACGAGGCCCTGATCTGTCACGTCGGCTATCTCAATGCTGGCCGCCCGGTGGTGTTACCGACGACCCACGCGCGGCTGGGCGAGATCTTGTATCTGCACGGCTCCACCGGTAGCGGCCCGATGCTGGCGCAGCCCGGTCGGCGGAGGGGTTGCCCGTCTGTGTCACCGTCACCCTCGTCGACGGCTTGGTGCTGGCTCGGGCGGCGTTGCACCATTCGCTGGAATACCGATCGGTGGTCGCGGTGGGCAATGCGCGCCTGGTCGGAGATCAGGATGAAAGCTGCGGGCGTTGGCGGCGCTGCTCGATCACGTCGCGCCCGGCCGGTCTGTCGACAGCAGGCCTCCCAACGCGCGCGAACTCGCGGCGACCGCCGTGCTTGCGCTTGATCTCGTCGAGGTCTCCGCCAAGGTCCGGACCGGCGGGCCGGTCGACGACGCGGAAGACACCGGGCTGCCGCACTGGGCCGGGGTAGTGCCGATCACGCTGACCGCAGGCACGCCGGTCCCCGCCGACGACCTCGACTCGGGAGTGCCGCTGCCTCAGTACCTCAACCCCTATCGTCGCCGCTGACGGTTGGGTGCTTCGATCAGGGCATGGCCGACGACAGCGATGTCCCTCGGGTGGTGAGCGCGAGCCGTGAGATCGCCGCGAGCGCACATCGAATCTTCGAGCTGATCGCTGATCCTTCGCAGCAGCCGCAATGGGACGGCAACGACAACCTCGCCGAAGCCGAACCGGGACAGCGCGTCCGCGGTGTCGGCGACGTGTTCACCATGACGCTCACCCTCGGCAGCGTCCGCGAGAATCACGTCGTGGAGTTTGAGGAGGGCCGTCGTATCGCGTGGCGTCCGTCGGAGTCGGGCCGGCAACCGCCGGGGCATCTCTGGCGCTGGGAACTCGAACCCCTGGACGAAACCCGCACCCGGGTCACCCACACCTACGACTGGTCGCAATTGACCGACAAAAACCGACTGCCCCGCGCCCGCCGTACGACGCCAGACAGGCTTCGGGCATCGATCGACCGGCTCGCCGAGATCGCCGAGGGCAACTAGGATCGGGCCAAGTGCGCCGATTGCTGGCAGCCGACACGGGCTACGTGCCAGGATGAGGAGACGGAATGCCGCGACAGCGGCTGCAACCGGTCGAGTGGTGTGCCGATGTTTGATAAGGCGACAGGCCGCGTGGTCGCCGTGATCGTGCTGCTGATCCTCATTGCTGCGTCGTTGCGCGGGTACCTTCCGGGCGTTGAGCGTGCGACGCGGCAGGGACCGCCGCGCAGTGGGGCGTCGCTGGTCTACGTTGTCGCCCTGCTCAGCGTGTCGCTGATGATCGTTGCCGTTGCGCTCATTACCCGACTCCGCGATCCGCGAAGACGGCGGCCAGCGCCGACCCTTGTCGGAAAGGTTTTCGGGTGGCCGGGGCCGACCGGCTTGGCGAGTACTGGCTGATCGGGGCTGCGGTGCTTGTGGCGTGGCTGCTGACCGTCTGGCTGCTTTCGCGGTTCATCGTGCCGCGTCGCGTCGGCGAGATCCCCAGCACGCCGGAATCAGGCACGCCCACACCCGCCAACAACGCCGCCCGACCACCCGTGCCGCCGGAGACGGGCGGAGAAGGTGACGTGCTGCGCTACCTCATCGCCGGCACCGTGGCATTGCTGGTGCTGATCGTGGTGGGCTCCATGGTGACCGCCCGGCGACGGCTGCGCAGTCGAGCCGGGCGCCATCGCTGCCGAACCGTTCGTGCCGACGCCCGCGGCGACCTCCGATTCGCTGGTGCGGGCAGCCGAAATCGGGTTGGCCGAGATCGGGGACCTCAGCCAAGAACCGCGGGAGGCGATCATTGCCTGCTACGCGGCGATGGAACGTGAACTGACGCCGTGTCCCCGGAGCGGTTCCGCAGGACTTCGACACTCCCACCGAGGTGCTGGCGCGAGCCGTCGAAAGCCACGCGCTGCGCGCCGATGACGCCACCCAGCTGGTGAACCTGTTTGAAGAGGCGCGGTTCAGTCCGCATGTGATGAACGAGGGTCATCGGGAAAGTGCGTTGCGCGTGCTACATCTGGTTCTCGCCGAATTGCGGAGCGTGCTGTGAAAAGGGTGATCGCCCTGGGTATTTCCGTGGTGCTGAGCGCAGAGCTGGCGGCGTTGTCGCTGCACGATCGTCGGTTTGTGCTGTGGGCAGCCGGTTTCGCGGTGCTGTTCGCGTTACTGCACGTGCGCCAAGTCCTCGGCCATGACGCGAAACCTTCGCCGGCCGCAGCCTCGAACGCTCTCGAGAATTCGTTGCGTAGCTGGCTATCCCGAACCGAGACGCTGATCCACTGGTCGGAATCCACCCGATCGGATTGGGACCGGCATCTGCGTCCGATGCTGGCACGCCGGTTCGCAATCACGACCGGCCAAAAGCAAGCCAAAGACCCGGCGGCGTTTGATGCCACCGGGCGAATGCTTTTCGGGGCGGAGCTGTGGGCATGGGTGGATCCCAACAACGTCACGCAAACTGGTGGGCGCGAACCCGGGCCGGGCCGAGCGACGCTGGAAAAGATCCTGGAGCGGTTGGAGCAGGTATGACGCAGGGTACAAGTCGGATATGACTTCGGAGATGGCTCGAAAATGACGATGCCGGCGGCGACGACCACGGACCGCTCGGTGGCGGTGCTCGACGAGATCGAGCGTGTCGTGGTGGGAAAACGTGCCGCGCTCACGCTCATCCTCACCACCGTGCTCGCCCGCGGGCACGTTCTCATCGAAGATCTGCCCGGTCTCGGCAAGACGCTGATCGCCCGGTCGTTCGCCGCGGCGCTCGGGCTGGATTTCACCCGCGTGCAGTTCACCCCCGACCTGCTGCCGGCGGACCTGCTCGGCTCGACGATCTACGACATGCAGTCGGGTCGCTTCGAGTTCCGTCCGGGGCCGATCTTCACCAACCTGCTACTCGCCGACGAAATCAACCGGACGCCGCCCAAGACCCAGGCAGCGTTACTGGAGGCGATGGCCGAGGGCCAGGTGAGCATCGACGGCACAACGCACCGGCTGCCTAAACCGTTCATCGTGCTGGCCACCGACAACCCGATCGAATACGAAGGCACTTATCCGTTGCCGGAGGCTCAGCTGGATCGGTTCGCGGTTCGTCTCGAACTCCGTTACCTATCCGAGCGAGATGAGACCTCGATGCTGCGCCGCCGGCTGGACCGCGGATCGGCCGAGCCGACGGTCAATCAGGTTGTCGACGCTCATGATCTGCTGGCCATGCGCGAGTCCGTCGAACAGGTCAGTGTGCACGAGGACGTCTTGCACTATGTAGTTTCGCTCGCCGCCGCGACCCGACACCACCCCCAGGTAGCGGTGGGTGCCAGCCCGCGCGCAGAACTCGATCTGGTCCAGCTGGCCCGCGCCCGCGCCTTGCTACTTGGCCGCGATTACGTGATCCCCGAAGACATCAAGGCGCTCGCCACTCCCGCCGTGGCCCACCGGATCACGCTGCGCCCGGAGATGTGGGTACGAAAGATCCAAGGTTCCGACGTCATCGAGGAACTGCTCCGACGCTTGCCGGTTCCGCGAACCCACGGCGGCACCCAGTGAGCGACGCATCGATGTGAACGAGACCCGAGAAGTCCACTTACGTTGGCGTGCATCAACATTGACGCGTGCGATGGCAACCTGTGCCGCGGTGGCATTGGCGGCCGCCCTGATCGGATCGTGCTGGCAGCTGATTGCATTCGCGGCACCGCTGCTCGGTGTGTTGTGTTCGATCAGCTGGCAGCGACCGCTACCGAAGGTCACCGTGCACGTGGAAGGCGGTTCGCAGCGATGCTTTGAAAACGAGCAGGCGCAATTGACCGTGTGGGCTGAAGCTGAAACATACGGTGTTGCAGTAGAACTCAATGCCTCAGCAGTCGAGGGATGCGGCTGGACGTTCTGGACCGGCCATCTCGCCAGCGTCAAACGGTAACGGTTACTGCCGAACGCTGGGGCCGCTATCCGATTCGGGCCACGGTCGACGTCGTCGCGCACGGTGGACTGCTGACCGGGACGGGGACCGCTGACGCGACCGACGTGACGGTGTTTCCGTTGACGCCGCCGCAAGCGACGGCGCTACCGCAGACCGAGCTGCTGGATCGTCTGGGTACGCACCTGACCCGCCACATCGGAAGCGGCGTCGAGTACGCCGACATTCGCACCTATGTGCCCGGTGACCAGTTGCGCAGCGTCAACTGGCCGGTGAGCGCCCGCCGCGGCCGCCTGCATGTGACGCAGCGGTTGACCGACCGCTCCGCTGACGTGGTGGTGCTCATCGACAGCTATCCGCAGCCTGCCGGTCCCGCCACCGAATCCACCGAGCGGATCGTGCGCGGGGCCGCGCAGGTGGTGCAGACCGCGCTGCGCAACGGGGATCGGGCCGGCATCGTCGCGCTCGGCGGCCGCCAGCCACGCTGGCTGGGCGTCGATATCGGGCAGCGGCAATTCTATCGGGTGCTCGACACCGTTCTCGGCGCCGGTGCCCAATTCGAAACCACCACTGGGACATTGGCACCGCGGGCAGCCATTCCGCCGGGAGCGATCGTCGTGGCGTTCTCCACGCTGCTCGACACCGAATTCGCGCTGGCACTGATCAACCTACGCAGGCGCGGTCACGTCGTGGTGGCGGTCGATGTTCTGCAGGGCTCACCGTTCGGGGCGGAGCAGGACCCACTGGTCGACCGGATGTGGGCGTTACAGCGGTCGGCGATGTATCGCGACATAGGCACCGTCGGGGTCGACGTGGTGGCCTGGCAGTCGGATCGCAGCCTGGACCAGTCGATGCGTACGGTGCCCGATCGCCGTAGGCCGCTAGCGGGACGCCGATCATGAGGTTCGATGCCCAGCTGGCTGCACGCATGTCGTCCGTTTTGTCTGCGGCCTGTGGTCTGCTGATGGTGGCGGCCGTCGGGGTCGGATCGCACGGTCCGGCCCTGGTGGCGGCGACGTCGGCTGTGGTCGCGGTGCTGGCCGGAACGGTGTTTCGTCCGCTCGCCACGCTTGCCGTGTTGCTCACCGTGACGGCGATCGTGCTGTCGGATCCCGCGGTGCCGCTGGTTGCGGCCTCGGGATTGTCTGCTGCCGTCTACCTGGTGCTGCGCCATGCCGCTGCTACCGGCACCGGTCTTGACACCGTCAGCGGGGCCACGATGGTCGGGGTGGTGGGATTCACCTTCGTCGGCCTGGTCGCCACGGCATTTCCGCTGCGGTTGGCGTGGTTGCCTTTGCTGGCACCGTTGGCGGTGTTTGCGATCTACCTGCTGGCAACCCGGCCGTTCCTGCGCGATGACGAACCCTAGCAGGTTGCTGGCCGGATTGGATAAGGCGCGAAAACACTGAGGTCCGCGGCGCGGTCCTGGGCGGACTTTACTCCCAATCCAGCGGCTGTAAAAGTGTTTTTTTCCAACGGTTTACGGAAAAACTGTTTACACGACTCGTCTTGACCGCTGTGGGGACGGCGGTAAGAATGGCGGGGTGCCTCAAGAAGAGCGGGCTCTTATTCTCGACGTCGAGCGTCGCCTCGCCGACAAGTACACCGCTCTTCCCCTTGATCACGTCGCCGCTGTGGTGCAGCGCGTTTATGCTCGCTTCCACAGCAGCCGCGTGCGCGATTTCATTCCGTTGTTGGTGGAGCGACGCGCCGATGAGGAACTCGAAGAGCTCAGTGTGTTGAGGCCGGATCTGGCCGCGGTTGCGCTCGGTGACCTCGACGTCTCGGTCTAGCTTCGACGTCGGGATCCCTGAGAGCGGCCATGATTGGCGCCGGTAACTCTAGCCTGGCCGAATGACTCGACGGCCGGCGGACGGCAGCGATCTGGAATAGTGTCGCGTTTCGCCTTTCTGATTCGCGCCTAATTTCTGAACCGTTTCTGTACGGTAGTGCCGCAGGACGGGGTGGCCGGGGCGGCTTCCGGCTGCTACCCGATGGAGGCATTCAAGCGAGTGGGGGCGCCGGTGAGCAAGGTCGGTCAGCGAGCCGTTGTCTGCGGCGCAGGGATGGGCGGGTTGCTCGCCGCCCGGGTGCTTTCCGAGTTCTACGAGACCGTGACCGTGGTCGAACGGGACACGTTGCCGGACACTGCGGAGCAGCGCCGGGGGGTACCGCAGGGGCACCACTTCCACGTTCTATGGAGCCGCGGCGCCCAAGAATTGGCACGACTTTTTCCCGGCCTCAACGACGAACTTGTCGCCGCCGGCGCGTCAATATGCGATGACGGCAACCTCTCTCGAGTCTCCATCCGTGTCGCCGGGCACGAATTCAACAGATCGGGCAATTTCAGCGACCCCTCGGCGCTGGTCCTTCACCTGCTGAGCCGCCCGCTGCTGGAGTCCCAGGTCAGGCGGCGAGTCAGTGCCATCAACAACATCGAAGTTCTCGATAATCATGACTTCATCGAGCCGATCGCGCCCACACCGGACCGGGTCACCGGTGCACGCATTGCGGACCGGGGCAGTGGTGCGAAGTACCGGCTGGACGCCGACCTGGTGGTCGATGCGATGGGGCGTAGCGCACGCACACCGGCGTTCCTCGACACTGTGGGCTATGGCCGTCCGGTCGCCGAGCGCTCGACAGCCAAAGCGAATTACACCAGCCTGTTGATGCGTATCCCGCCCGGCAGCCTCGCCGAAAAAATGAGTTTTGCGGTGCCGGAGCCGGCACGACCGACCGGTGGCGCGTTTTCGTTATACGAGCATGACACCTGGATATTGACCGTAACCCGCCTGGCACACCACGAACCACCCGAGGACCTGACCGGCATGATCCGGCTGGCCACCCAATTCGCGCCACCCGCGGTGCTGCGGGCGCTAAAGCGCGGCGAACCCCTCAGCGAGGTCGCTGTGTTTCGTTATCCAGGTGCCACGTGGCGGCGATACGACCAGATGGAGAGGTTTCCCGCGGGGCTGCTGGTGTTCGGCGACGCGATCTGCACCACCAATCCCATTTACGGCCAAGGCATGACGGTGGCCGCGCTCGAAGCGACAGCCCTGCGCGAATGCCTATCGGAATGCAGCTGGGGATCTGCGTCAGCGATTCTTCGCCGCCGCCGCCGACCACATCGGCCCGATGTGGGCATCGAACCAATTCAACGACCTCTATCTGGCCGATGCGGGACCTGGGCAATCCGCGTCGAAAGAACTGCTGGATTTCCGCGAAGCGATATTGGCCGCGGCCGAGAACAGCCCGGCGCTGACCGAAAAGCTTTTTCGGTCCATGAATCTCGTCGACCCGCCAACCGACTACAGCCCGTTACTCGCATCAGGGTCTTGACGGGCGGATCTGGCGGCGGTTGCGCTCGGTGATCTCGGCGTGACGCAGTGCTAGACCGTCGCGGTCTAGTTCTTGGGCGCCGGCGATGGTTTGTTCTGCGGCCAGCGCCGGATCGATGACCGCAGCCGATCCAGCGGCGTAGATTGCCTTGATACCAGCCATGATTGGCGCCGGCACCTCGGCGATCTGCCCAGCCAGCTCAATGGCCCGTGATAGTAGCCGATCGTGCGGCACGACCTCGGTCACCAGCCCGATCTGCTCGGCGCGTGCGGCGTCGACGACTTCGCCGGTCATCGACAGCCGCCGCGCCATCGCCCCGCCAACCACTTGCGGGAGCCGGGCTGTCATCCCCCCGCCGGGCAGGATCCCGACCCTGGCATGCGTGTCGGCAAACACGGCGTGTTGCGAGGCGATGAGGAAGTCGCAGCCCAGCGCCATTTCCAGTCCCCCGGTGAACACAGGGCCGTTGATCGCGCCGATGATGGGCTTGCTCATCTGGGCTGTCCGGGTGATGCAGTTCTCGGTCTGGAATTGCTCGAAGTAGGCGTTTCCCCGCCGCTGCGCCGCTTTGAGATCGACGCCGGCGCAGAATGCCGGGTCGGCGCCGGTGAGCACTACCGCCCGCACTGACGGGTCGTCATCGGCCTCGGTCAATCCTAGGTAAAGTGCGCTAATTAGATCTGGGTTCAGCGCATTTCGTGCTTCTGGGCGGCTCATGGTCAGCACCCGTACAGCGCCATGGTCAGCGGTCTCGACGAAGTTCATCGTTATCGCGGCAGGAAGGAGGGCGTGGCTGCTCGGGTTGGGCGCAGCGGTGGCGCTGCTGGCGGCGCACTGGTTGGCGGCGGCACCCGGTGTGATGCTGGTCGAGCGGATCGAAGCCAACGGGACTTACGTCGACGGCTATGGCTTACGGAACTTAACCGAATTGCGCGGCCCGCGCGACGAGATCGAGCAGCGGCTGCGGGAAGATGCCCAGCCCGATCGTGACCGCGGCGCATACCGCGATCGCCGCTTTGCTCCAGAAGCTTGGCAGTACGACGTGCACCTGATCGTTGGTTGGCTCAGTGAAGAACATCAGCACGATCACCCGCACGTAGAAGTAGGCTGCCACCGCGCTGGCGATCACACCGATGATGACCAACGGCACCGCACCGCCGTTGGCTGCGGCCTGGAACACCGAGAACTTGCTGACGAACCCGCTGGTCAGCGGTATACCGGCGAATGCCAATAAGAACATCGAAAATAGCAGGCCGACAACGGGATAGCGCTGACCCAAGCCGGCCCACCGGGCCATGGCGGCGTCTTCGTCACCATCGGAGTTGCGGACTAGGCCGACGACCGCGAACGCGCCGACCGTGCTGAAGCTGTAGGCGACCAGGTAGAACATCGTCGCTGCCAGACCCGTCGGGTTGTCCGCGATCACGCCGGTGAGGATGAAACCCACATGGGCGATCGACGAGTACGCCAACATCCGTTTGACGTCAGCCTGATTCACCGCGGTGACGGTGCCGACGACCATGGTCAGTATCGAGATGGCCCACAGCATGGGCCGCCACTGGTCGTGCAGTGGCGGGAGCGACACGTAGACGACCCGCAGCAGCGCACCGAACGCCGCGACCTTGGTGGCGGCGGCCATGAATCCGGTGATCGGGGTCGGCGCGCCTTGGTAGACATCGGGAATCCACGAATGGAATGGAACGGCGCCGACCTTGAACAGCAGGCCGACCGACAACAGCGCGACACCGATCAGAGCTATTGAGTTGTTGGGATTGCCCGCCAGCGTTTTGGCGATACCGGGGAGCGACAGCGTGCCGGTGGCGCCATAGAGAAACGCAACGCCGTAGAGGAAGAACGCCGACGAGAATGCGCCCAGCAGGAAATATTTCACCGCGGCTTCCTGGGACAGCAACCGGCGGTGACGGGCCAGCCCGCACAACAGGTACAGCGGCAGCGACAAAACTTCCAGCGCGACGAACATGGTCAACAGATCGTTAGCGGCCGGGAACACCAGCATGCCGCCGATGGCCAGCATGGTCAGCGGGAAGACCTCGGTCTGCCTCGCTCCGGCGCGGATCGCATGCTGCTCGGCCGCGCTGTCGGGGACTGCGGAAGCTTGCGGGGTAAAGGAATCCAGCCCAGCGGCGCTGGCGGGTATGTGGGCCGTGGCGGTTGCGGCGCCCGGCCCGGTGGTGGCGTTGTCGCGGCCGGTGCGTTCGGCGATGAAGATCACCGCCAGTACCGCGACCAGCAGGATGGTGCCTTGGAGCAGCAGAACCGGCCGGTCAACGGCCACCGCTTGCAGCACCGCCGTTCGACCGTTGGACGGAATCGCTTTGGCTACCAGGACAACCGCGACGAAGGCGGCAGCCAACCCGCCCAGTGCCAGCGTCAGCTGGGCGCCGTAGCGGAGTCGTCGCGGCAGGAATGCCTCCAGCAGGACGCCGGCGACCGCGACACCGAAGACGATCAGCGTGGGGGAGAGCAGCGCGTACTCGACGCTGGGTGTGGGCATGGTCATCGGCGCGGTCCTTCCGCCGTTCCCGATCGGTGCGCAGTGTGGGCCGGCGCAATCGGCGCGGGGTCGTGCTGGCCGATCGTGGTCATGGTGTTGCCGACCGCCGGGTTGATGATGTCCAGCACCGGTTTGGGATAGACCCCGAGGACCAGCAGCAACGCCATCAACGGTGCGACGACGACGACTTCGCGAGGCACCAGGTCACGGATCCGTTCGTTGCCCGGGGCGACCGGTCCGGTCATCACCCGCTGATAGAGCCACAACATGTACATCGACGAGAGCACCAAAGCGGTAGCGCCGAACGCGGCCGCCACCCAGTAGCGGCTGAACGTACCTAGCAGCACCAGGAATTCACTGATGAACGGCGCCAATCCGGGCAGCGACAGCGTCGCCAACGCCGCGATCAGGAAGGTCCCGGCGAGCACGGGCGCCACCTTTTGAACACCGCCGTAATCGGCGATCGAGCGGGTGTCGCGCCGGGAGATCAGGAATCCGGCGATCAGGAACACCGCGGCGGTGGATATGCCGTGGTTGAGCATGTACAACGTGGACCCGCTCTGGCCTTGGCTGGTCATCACGAAGATTCCTAGGATGATGAAGCCGAAGTGCGAGATGGAGGTGTAGGCGATCAACCGCATGATGTCGGTCTTGGCCGATCGCCACAATCGCGCCGTAGATAACGCCGATGACCGCTAAGACGATGATCAGCGGGCGGAAATACGTTGACGCGTCGGGGAACAACTGCAGGCAGTAGCGCAGCATGCCGAAAGTACCGACCTTGTCCATCACCGCGGTGATCAAAACCGCGGTTGCCGGGGTCGACTCGACGGCGGCGTCGGGTAGCCACCGGTGGAACGGCCACAGCGGAGCCTTGATCGCGAAGGCGAACATGAATCCCAAAAACAATGCCTTCATGACAGCCGGAGAAGCGCCGAGCGAATGTGCGGAAACTGCCGCCACGATATGGCGGAAGTCGAATGTTCCCGAACCGTGCTCAGCGGTCACCACGTACAGCCCGATGACCGCCGCCAGCATAATCAGACCGCCGAACAGGTTGTACAGCAAGAACTTCACCGCTGCCCGCGAACGCTGCGCGCCGCCACCGAAACCGCCGATCAAAAAGTACATCGGGATCAGCATCGCCTCGAAGAACACGTAGAACAGCAACACGTCCAGCGAGACCACCGAAATAAGCACCATCGACTCGATGGCCAGCGTCAGCGCGACAAAAGCTTGCGGGCCGCGGGCGCTTTCGCCGCCGTCGTTCCAGCCGCCCACCAGCAGCAACGGCACCAGCACCGTGGTCAGCAGTATGAGTACGACCGCGATGCCGTCGACACCGAGGGTGTAACCGGCGCCGAATGCCGGTATCCACGAGTGGGATTCAACGAATTGGTAAGTGGGGCCACCGGGGTGGAACCGGGCCGTGATGACGATTGAGACCACCAGCACGGCGACCGCCACGGCCACGCCGAGCCATTTGGCAAGCTGGCGCCCCGCGGGCGGCACGACGATCACCACCAATGAGCCGGCCAACGGCAGCAGCCACAGCACGGAAAGCCAGGGGAACGTGTTCACCACAGTTGCACCGCCAGGAGCGCCGCGGCAACCAGGGCCGCGCCCACGAACATCGATAACGCGTAGTTGCGCGCGAACCCGGTCTGCAGTCCGCGCAGCCGATCCGAGGTCCGGCTTACCAGCGCCGCAAGCGCGTTGACTGAGCCGTCCACGCCCCGGTCGTCGACCTCGACCAGCTCGTGGGTCAATCGCGCACCCGGTCGCATGAACACCTCCTCGTTGAAGGCGTCGCCGTAGAGGTCCCTGCGGGCGGCGACGGTGAGCACTGAGACGTCAGCGGGTGCCGTCTCCGGCACTGGACGGCGCCCGTAGAGCCGGTAGGCGACAACGATTCCGACTGCGACGACGCCCAGGGCCACCGCGCTGGTCACCCAGGTCGGCAAGATGTGCGGGGCTTCCTCGACGAGGACGACCGGTTCCAGCCAGTGCTGCAGCGTGCCGCCGACGGCCAGCAGGCCGCCGGAGAACACCGATCCGACCGCGAGCAGGATCATCGGCCATGTCATCACTGCCGGTGCCTCGTGCGGATGCGCGTTGTCAGCCCAACGCTTTTCACCGAAGAACGTCATCAGCATCACCCGTGTCATGTAGAAGGCGGTGATGCCAGCACCCAGCAATGCTGCGCCGGCCAAGATCGAGCCGCGCACCCCGCCGGCGCCCAGCGCGGCCTCGATGATGGCGTCTTTGGAGAAGAAGCCGGCGAACGGCCAAACTCCGATGATCGCCAGGTAGCCCAGCCCGAACGTGGCAAAGGTAATTGGTAACGCCTTGCGCAGCCCGCCGTAACGGCGCATGTCCTGTTCTTCGTGCATTGCGTGGATCACCGCGCCGGAGCCGAGGAACAAGCCGGCTTTGAAGAAGCCGTGGGTGAGCAGGTGCATGATCGCGAACGCGTAGCCGGCCGGGCCCAGGCCGGCGGCAAGCACCATGTAGCCGATTTGGCTCATCGTCGACGCCGCCAGCGCACGCTTGATGTCGTCTTTGGCGCAGCCGACGAACGCCCCGAACAGCAATGTGACCGCGCCGACGATGATGACGCCTAGTCGGGCGTCCGATGAGAGGGTGTACAACGGGTTGGACCGCACGATCAGATACACCCCGGCGGTCACCATGGTGGCGGCGTGGATCAGTGCGGACACCGGGGTGGGGCCCTCCATCGCATCACCCAGCCAGGCCTGCAGCGGAACTTGGGCGGATTTCGCGCAGGCGCCCAATAGCAGCAGTAGTCCGATCGCTGTCATCGCGCCGCGACTCGCGCCGGGGGCAGCGGCGAACACCCCTGAGTAGGTCAGCGTGCCGAAGTTGCTGAAAATCAAGAAGATGGCCAGTGCCAGCCCCGCGTCACCGACCCGGTTCATCACGAACGCCTTCTTGGCCGCGGTAGCGGCGGTCGGCTTGTGGTACCAGAACCCGATCAGCAGGTAGGAGGCCAGACCCACGCCTTCCCAACCGGCGTACAGGGCCAGGTAGTTGTCAGCCACCACCAGCAACAGCATCGCCGCCAGGAACAAGTTCAGGTAGGCGAAAAACCTTCTGCGGTCGGGATCTTCGGCCATGTAGCCGACCGAGTAGATGTGGATCAGCGAGCCGACACCGGTGATCAGCAACACGAAACAGATTGACAATTGGTCGATCTGCAACCCGACGTCGACCTGCAGACCACCGACGGGCACCCAGCTGTAGAGATGCTGGCTGATAGTGCGGGCGTCCGCGGGCCGGCCGAGCATGTCGCTCAGCAGCGCCAGGCCCACGCCGAATGATGCCAGTGCGGTGGCACAGCCGAGCAGGTGTCCCCACCTGTCGGTGCGTCGACCGCCCAGCAACAGAACCAAGGCGCCGGCCGCAGGCAAGGCCACCACCAGCCAGGTGAATTGTGTCATCTGCTCAACCCTTGAGCAGGTTGGCGTCGTCGACCGAAGCCGATTTGCGAGCACGGAAAATCGTCATGATGATGGCCAGGCCGACGACGACTTCGCAGGCGGCGACGACCATGGTGAAGAAGGCCACCATTTGGCCGTCGAGTTGGCCGTGCATCCGGGCGAAGGTGACAAAGGCCAGGTTGACCGCGTTGAGCATCAACTCGACGCACATGAACATCACGATCGCGTTGCGCCGCAGCAGCACACCCGCGGCGCCGATGGTGAACAGCAGCGCCGACAGGTAAAGGTAGTTCTGCGGATTCATGACTCACCGTTCTCCAGAACCGTTGCCGGAATGCACATCCACCCCTTCGACTGTGCGCAGCTCCAGCACCTCCGGCACCGACAACCGGGAGAACGAGCCGTCAGGCAGCAGCGCAGCCGTGTCAACTGCGTTGTGGCGGGCGTAGACACCCGGGCCGGGCATTGGTGTGGGATGGCCACCCTCGCGGAATCGTTCGATCGACAGCTCGCGCTGTGTTTTGCGGCGCTCGAACCGCTCCCGGTGCGCCAGCAGCATCGCGCCGAGGGCTGCGGTGATCAGCAGTGCGCTGGTCAGCTCGAACGCCCACAGATACCGAGAGAAGATCAGCGTCGCCAGGCCTTCGACGTTGCCGCTTGCGTTGGCCTTTGTCATACCGACGAAGCCGCCGGTGGTCACGCTGCCGATGGTGGCGATCAGCACAATCCCGAAGCCGAGGCCGACGACCACCGCGGCCACTCGTTGCCCGCGCAGCGTCTCCACCAGGGACTCCGCCGAGTCCACGCCGATCAACATCAGCACAAACAGGAACAGCATCATCACCGCACCGGTGTAGACCACGATCTGAACCACGCCGAGAAACATGGCGTCCTGGATCATGTAGAACACCGCCAGGATGATCATCGTGATCGCCAAAAACACCGCCGAGTAGACGGCGTTCGCAGCCATCACCACACCCAGCGCGCCGATCAAGGCCACCGTGCCCAGCACCCAGAATGTCACGGCCTCACCGGTGGAGGTGCGGGTGAGGATGTCGGCGGCCTGCAGTGCGTTCATGGTTTGGCGTCCGAATTCTGCTTGTCCCGCAGACCTTCGGCGGTGACATTGCCGCGGTAGTAGTCGGCGTCGGTGGCCCCTTCGGCCCGTGGATGCGGTGGAAGGGTCATGTCGGGCAGCAGCGGCGCCAGCAGCCGGTCCTTTTCGTAGATCAGGTCAGCGCGGTTGTCGTCGGCCATCTCGTAGTCGTTGGTCATTGTCAACGCGCGGGTGGGGCAGGCCTCGACACACAGCCCGCACCCGATACAACGCAAGTAGTTAATTTGATACACCCGGCCATAGCGTTCGCCCGGCGAAAAGCGCTCCTCCTCGCTGTTGTCGGCGCCCTCGACGTATATGGCGTCGGCCGGGCACGCCCATGCGCACAGCTCGCAGCCGATGCACTTCTCCAAGCCGTCCGCGTAGCGGTTCAGCTGATGACGGCCGTGATAGCGCGGCGCCACCGGGCCGGGTTTTTCCGGATACCCCTCGGTGAGTGGGCGTTTGAACATCGACACGAAGGTGACGCCGAATCCGGCGATGGAGCTGAAGAGTTTAGCCATCGGTACCCTCCTGAGTCGTTGGCACCAGCACCTGGCCTGGGAGCGGCGGCGTGGGGAAAGCCGGTTCGGAGGGCTGCGCCTCCACCGGCTGGTCGCGGCGCTGTTTCTTACGGTTCCGCTTGCCGCCGAATGGTTCTCGCAGCAAAGCCAGAAGTGCCACGGTGACGGCGATGCTGGAGAGGACCAGCAGCAGTGTCCAATGTGGGTATCCCTGGTTACGCAACGTTCGGATCGCCGCGGCGATCAGCGCCCAAACCAGCGACACCGGAATGAGGATCTTCCACCCGAGCGCCATGAACTGGTCATAACGCAGCCGCGGCAGCGTGGCCCGCAGCCAGAAGTAGATGAACAAGAACAACCACACCTTGGCGGTGAACCACAGCACCGGCCACCAGCCACTGTTGGCGCCGGCCCACATGTTCAACGGCCATGGCGCGTGCCAGCCGCCCATGAACAGCGTGGCGGCCAGCGCCGAGACCGTGGTCATGTTGATGTACTCGGCCAAATAGAACATCGCGAAGCTCAGCGACGAGTACTCGGTGTGGAAACCGGCTACCAGTTCGCCCTCGGCTTCGGGCAGGTCGAACGGCGCCCGGTTGGTCTCGCCGACCATCGACACCAGATAGACCGAGAACGACGGCAGCAGCAGAAACACGTACCACACCCGGTCTTGGGCCGACACGATCTGCGACGTCGACATCGATCCGGCGTAAAGGAACACCGTCGCGAACGACAGTCCCATCGCGACCTCGTAGGAGATCACCTGTGCGGTGGAGCGCACCCCGCCCAACAGCGGATAGGTCGAGCCCGACGACCACCCCGCCAGCACGATGCCGTAGACCCCGATCGAGGAGAGCGCCAGGATAAACAACACCGCCACCGGCAGGTCGGTCACTTGCAGCGCGGTCCAGTGGCCGAAAACCGAGACCTGCGGTCCGAACGGGATGAACGCAAACGCGGTGATCGCCGGAATCGTCGAAATGGCCGGCGCCAGCAGGAAAATCGGCCTTTCCACGCCGAACGGGGTGATCGGCTCCTTGAGCGCCAGCTTGATGCCGTCGGCCAGGCTTTGCAGATACCCGCGCGGGCCGACCCGGTTGGGTCCCCATCGCAGCTGCATCCGGCCCAGGATCTTACGTTCGGCGAGGATCGCTATCAGCACCGTCAGCACCAGGAACACGAACACCGCGAGCGCTTTGGCCGCGACCAGCCACCAGGTGTCGTGCCCGAAGCCGGGAATCATTTGGCCGACCTCACTTTCACCACGGCGCCGGCTGTCACGCCCAATTGCCGGTGTACCGCCGAGCCTGGCGAGTTCAGCGGTAACCACACCACCTGCTCGGGCATCTCGGTGATGGTCAGCGGCAGCGTGACTTCACCGCTCGCGGTGCTGACCGTGACCCGGTCGCCGTCGGCAGCGCCGATCTCGTCGGCCGTCTCGGCCGAAAGCCGCACCACCGGGGCGCGCGCGGTGCCGGCGAGGTGCGGCTCGCCGTCCTGTAGCCGCCCCTGGTCGAGCAGCATCCGCCACCCGGTCAACACGGCTTCTCCGGCACCGGGTTTCGACGCTTCCGCAGCGGCGACGTCAGGCGCGGCGCCGTGTGTGCCGTCCCAGCTGCCCAGCTGCGTCAGCTCGGTGAGCGCGGCTTGCACGGTGGGCAAACCCAGGTCGATGCCCATTTCATCGGCCAGTGTGTCGAGTACTCGCAGATCAGGTGTCGCGTTGGCGGGCAGCGCAGCCGGGAAGCTGCGGCGTCGGCCTTCCCAATTGACATAGGTTCCCGACTTCTCCGCCGCCGGTGCGATGGGGAAAACCACGTCGGCGCGCTCGGTCACCGCGCTGTGCCGCAGCTCCAGGCTCACCACGAAGCCCACGGCGTCCAAAGCGGCCAGCACTGTATCGGGATCGGCGAAGTCGTCGGGGTCGACTCCGCCGACTAGCAGCGCGCCCAGCGTACCGTTGGTGGCCGCGGCCACGATCCCGTCGACGTCACGTCCCGCGCCAGCAGGCAGCTCGGAGACGTGCCAGGCCTCGGCCACCTGCGAACGGGCGGCCTCGTCGCTGACCGGGCGGCCGCCGGGCAACAGTCCCGGCAGCGCACCGGCATCCAACGCGCCGCGTTCCCCGGCGCGGCGAGGCACCCACGCCAGCCGCGCTCCGGTGGCGTCGGCGAGCCGGGCGGCAGCGGACAGTGCGCCGGGCACGCCGGCCAGTCGTTCGCCGACGAGGATGATCGCCCCAGGCTTAGAAAGCAGCTCGCCGAGTTCACCGCTGGCCAGCCCGTCCAGCGCTGTGGCCTCAGTACCGGGCACGGTCTGGATCAGCTTGCCGGACAACTTCTTCAGCCCGTCGCTGGTGAATGGCGCGACCGCGTGCACGGGCAAGCCGTGTTTGCGGGCGGCTTTGCGCAACCGCAGGTAGACGATCGGCGACTCTTCCTCGGGCTCGAAGCCTGCCAGCAGCACCACCGACGCCGACTCCAGATCGGAGTAGCTGATTTTGATCGACGTGCCGGCGACCCGGGCCGCCAGGAATTGCGTCTCCTCGCTGGAGTGTGGCCGGGCGCGGAAGTCGATGTCGTTGGTGTTCAACGCGATCCGGGCGAACTTGGAATACGCGTAGGCATCTTCCAGGGTCAGCCTGCCGCCGGTGAGCACCCCCGTGCCGCCCGCCGCCGAGTTGAGCCCGTCGACGGCAACGGCCAGCGCGTGCGGCCACGAGGCGGGCACCAGTGAGCCGTCAGCCTCTCGCACCAGCGGAGTGGTGATCCGGTCGGGCTGAGTGGCGTAGGTGAACGCCCACCGGCCCTTGTCGCAGTTCCACTCCTCGTTGACCTCTGGGTCGTCGCCGGCCAGCCGGCGCATCACCTTGCTGCGGCGGTGGTCGGTTCGCTGTGCGCAACCGGACGCGCAGTGCTCACACACACTCGGGCTGGAGACCAGGTCGTAGGGGCGGGCCCGAAACCGGTAGGCGGTACCGGTCAGTGCGCCGACCGGGCAGATTTGCACGGTGTTGCCCGAAAAGTACGACTCGAACGGCTCGTTGGCATAAATGCCGACCTGCTGCAACGCGCCGCGCTCGAGCATGTCGATGAAAATGTCACCGGCGATCTGCTCGGAGAACCGGGTGCAGCGGGCGCACAGGATGCAGCGCTCACGGTCCAGCAGTACCTGCTGGGAAATGTTGATCGGCTTGGCGAATGTGCGTTTTACGTCGGTAAAGCGGGAATCGGGACGGCCGTTCGACATCGCCTGGTTCTGCAGCGGGCACTCGCCGCCCTTGTCGCACATCGGGCAGTCCAACGGATGGTTGATCAGCAGCAGCTCCATCACCCCGTGCTGGGCCTTATCGGCCGCCTCAGAGCTGAACTGGGTGCGCACCACCATGTCATCGGTCACCGGAACGGTGCACGACGCCATCGGTTTGCGCTGTCCCTCGATCTCGACCAGGCATTGACGGCACGCGCCGACCGGCTCAAGCAGCGGGTGGTCGCAGAACCGGGGGATTTGCACACCAATCAACTCGGCGGCCCGGATCACCAAAGTGCCTTTCGGAACACTGATCTCGGTGCCGTCGATGGTCAACGTCATCAGCTCCGGCTCGGAAACCTTCTTCTCGGTGTCAGCCGTTTGGGTCACTGGCGGCGCTCCTTCCCCCAAGCAGTGCGCGAGCGTGCGCAGAACGCCGCGCGCGGCCGCGTGTCGCGGTACAAACACGCACGCTCGCGGAGGAATTGGCGGCGATTCGGCGCTGTCACGCGTGGTCTCCGTTCGCCGCGAGCATGGATTCCCGGGGATCGAATGGACATCCGCCGCCCTCGATATGCGCGACGTATTCGTCGCGGAAGTATTTGATCGACGACGTCACCGGCATGGCGGCGCCATCGCCCAAGGCGCAGAACGACTTACCGAAAATGGCGTCCGCGATGTCCGTCAGCTTGTCTAGATCCTCCGGCATGCCATGACCGGTCTCCAACCGCTCATAGATCTGATCCAGCCAGAAGGTTCCTTCCCGGCACGGGGTGCATTTGCCACATGACTCGTGCGCGTAGAACTGGGTCCAGCGCCACACGGCGCGCACCACACACGTCGTCTCATCGAAAATCTCCAAGGCCTTGGTGCCCAGCATCGAACCGGCCGCGCTCACGCCTTCGTAGTCCAGCGGCACGTCGAGGTGCTCGTCGGTGAGGATCGGTGTCGACGACCCGCCGGGTGTCCAGAATTTCAGCTCGTGCCCCGCCCGTACACCGCCGGCGTAGTCGAGTAATTCCCGCAACGTGATGCCCAGCGGCGCTTCATACTGGCCCGGCCGCGTGACGTGACCAGACAGCGAGTACAGGGTGAAGCCGGGCGATTTCTCGCTGCCCATCGACCGGAACCAGTCGACGCCGTTGAGGATGATCGGCGGGACACTGGCGATGGTTTCGACATTGTTGATCACCGTGGGGCACGCGTAGAGACCTGACACCGCCGGAAACGGCGGACGCAGGCGTGGTTGACCGCGACGGCCTTCCAACGAATCCAGCAGCGCGGTCTCCTCGCCGCAGATGTAGGCGCCGGCGCCGGCGTGTACCACCAGCTCCAGGTCGTAGCCCGAGCCGGCGATGTCGTGGCCCAGGAAACCCGCCTCATATGCTTCGGCCACCGCGTGTCGTACTCGGCGCAGTACCGGAACCACTTCGCCGCGTACGTAGATGAACGCGTGGCTGGCCCGGATCGCATAGGCGGCGATGATGCTGCCTTCGATCAAGAAGTGCGGTGTGGCGAACATGAGTGGGATGTCCTTGCACGTCCCGGGCTCGGACTCGTCGGCGTTGACGACCAGGTAGTGCGGCTTGGCGGCCGGGCCCTCGTCGCCTTGCGGGATGAACCCCCATTTCGTCCCTGTTCCAAAGCCCGCGCCGCCGCGTCCACGCAGCCCGGAATCCTTGACCGCCTGCAGCACCTCGTCGGGCTCCATCTTGAGTGCCTTCTGCAGCGCCTTATAGCCGTCGTTGCTGCGATAGGTTGCCATCGTCCATGACTCGGGGTCGTCCCAAAAGCGGGTCAGTACCGGAGCCAACGGTGTTTGCGACCCCATTACTGGCCTTCCCCTGCGCCGTCTGCCGGCGGGGCGGTGCTATTGCGCCGTCCCCCGCGAGCGGGAGGTGCCCCCACCTCAGCATCGCTACGCTCTGCATTGTCGCCGGCGCGCATGCCGCGTTCCTGGGCAACCCGCAGACCGGCCAAGGTGGCCGCACCGGCGCCGCCTTGGCCCTCGTCGGGACGTTGATCGGGAAAACCCGCCAAGATCCGCGCGGTTTGACGGAATGAGCACAGCGGAGCGATGCCGCGGCTCGGTGCCGGGGGTTGGCCGCTCCGCAGCCCATCGACGAGTTCCCGCGCCGACGCGCAAGTCTGGTTGTCGAAGAACTCCCAGTTGACCATCACGACCGGGGCGTAGTCGCAGGCCGCGTTGCATTCGACGTGCTGCAGTGTGATGCTGCCATCCTCGGTCGTTTGATCGTTTTCGATACCGAGATGCTCTTTGAGCGCGTCGAATATGGCGTCACCGCCCATCACGGCGCACAGCGTGTTGGTGCACACACCGACCAGATATTCCCCAGTGGGTCCGCGACGGTACATGCTGTAGAAACTCGCGACGGCGGCCACCTCGGCGCCGGTCAGGCCAAGCTGCTCGCCGCAGAACTGCAGACCCGCCGGCGTCAAATAGGAGTCCTCGGCCTGCACCAGATGCAGCAGCGGCAACAGCGCCGACCGCGGGCTCGGGTAGCGGCCCACGATCTCCTTGGCGTCGACTTCCAGCCGCGCCTGAACATCCGGCGGATACGACTCCGGAGCGCCTTCGGTGACGAACTGCCCCGGCTCTTCGGGCGGCGGGCCCAGTTGGATGAAGATCCGCTCCCCGCTGGCCCCAACGCCGGGGGTGTATGGCCCGGTCAACGGTCCACCCCACCCATGACGGGATCGATGCTGGCCACCGCGGTGATCACGTCGGCGACCATGCCGCCCTCACACATCGCGGCGACGGCCTGCAGGTTGGTGAATGACGGGTCCCGATAGTGCACGCGGTAGGGCCGGGTGCCGCCGTCGCTGACCATGTGGACGCCGAGCTCCCCGCGCGGCGACTCGACTGCGACATACACCTGGCCGGCCGGCACCCGCATGCCTTCGGTGACCAGCTTGAAGTGGTGGATCAGCGCCTCCATTGAGCTGCCCATGATCTTGGCGATGTGCTCCGGCGAGTTGCCCAGACCGTCCGGGCCGACTTTGAGGTCGGCGGGCCAGGCGATCTTGCGGTCGTCGACCATGATCGGGCCGGGCTTCAACTTATCCAGGCACTGTTCGACGATCTTCAGCGACTCCCTCATCTCCTTGACGCGAATGATGTAGCGCCCATATGCATCGCACGAGTCGTCGGTGATCACATCGAACTCGTAGTTCTCGTAACCGCAGTACGGATCGCTGCGACGCAGGTCGTACGGCAACCCGGTGGCCCGCAGGCACGGCCCGGTCAGCCCGAGGGCCATACACCCGGTGAGGTCCAGATACCCGACATTCTGGGTGCGGGCTTTCCAGATGTAGTTCTCGTTCAGCAGGTTTTCGATGTCGTTGAGCCGACGGCTCATTTTCTTGAGGAGTTCTC
This sequence comes from uncultured Actinomycetota bacterium, assembly GCA_963838755.1. Lineage (GTDB taxonomy): Bacteria > Actinomycetota > Actinomycetes > Mycobacteriales > Mycobacteriaceae > Mycobacterium. The sequence goes on from CAWISO010000043.1 coordinate 35,506, forward strand.
TGATCTCGGGGACGGCATCGGGCGGCAGATCCTGGGCAAGTCCACCGGGCCGGATGTAGGCATGGTTCATCCGCAGGCCGGTCACCTTCTCGAACATGGACAGGATCGGCTCGCGTTCCCGGAAACCGATGAACATTGCCGACATCGCACCCAATTCCATGCCGCCGGTGGCAAGCGCGACGAGGTGCGAGGTGATCCGGTTGAACTCCATCATCATCACCCGGATGACGTTGACGCGTTCGGGAATCTCTTCGGTGATCCCGAGCAGCTTCTCCACACCCAGGCAGTAGACGGCTTCGTTGAAAAACGGTGACAGGTAATCCATTCGGGTCACGAACGTCACACCCTGGGCCCAGTACCGGTACTCCAGGTTCTTTTCGATCCCGGTGTGCAGGTAGCCGATTCCGCACCGGGCATCGGTGACCGTCTCGCCTTCGATCTCCAGGATCAGCCGCAGCACTCCGTGCGTGGACGGGTGCTGGGGTCCCATGTTGACGACGATGCGTTCCCCGGGTTCACCTTTGCGTGCCGCCTCGACGACTTCTCGCCAATCTTGGCCGCCGGCCATCAAAACGGTGTCGGTTGGTTTGCTCATCAGTTGTAAGCCCTCCGCTGATCGGGCGGGGGAATCTGCGCGCCCTTGTACTCCACTGGGACGCCGCCAAGCGGGTAGTCCTTGCGTTGCGGGTGTCCCTGCCAGTCGTCGGGCATCTCGATGCGGGTCAATGACGGGTGGCCGTCGAAGATGATGCCGAAGAAGTCATAGGTCTCGCGCTCGTGCCAGTCGTTGGTCGGGTAGATGCCGAACAGCGACGGGATGTGCGGATCACTGTCTGGTGCAGCAACTTCCAGCCGGACACGGCGGCCGTGGGTGATCGACTTCAGCGGATACACCGCATGCAGCTCGCGTCCGCTGTCCTGCGGATAGTGCGCGCCATTAACACCGAGGCACAGCTCGAAGCGCAGCTGCGGGTCGTCGCGGAGTTGGCGGGCGACCTGCGGCAGCAGCTCGCGGCTCACATGCAGGGTCAGCTCGTCGCGGTAGACCACGACTTTCTCTATGGCGGTCTCGAATTCGACGCCGTCGGCCTTCAGTGCCTCGGTCAGTCGATCGACGACCTCGTCGAAGTATCCGCCGTAGGGCCGGGGACTGCCGTCGTCGATGGTGACCTGGCGTACCAGGCGCCCGTATCCGGAGGTGTCGCCGGTGCCGTGGACGCCGAACATGCCTCGGCGAACCTCGATCACCTCTTTATCGGATGTTTCGGTGGGCACGGGTGTTCCGCCCACCTCGGTGGCTGCTCGCTTCGGGTCGTGCTCCGGTGAACTCATCGCAACAGCCCGCGCATCTCGATCGTCGGCCGGACAGCCAGCGCCGCCTGTTCGGCTTCGGCGATGGCCTGCTCGCGGTTGACGCCCAACGGCATCTCCTGAATCTTGTCGTGCAGCTTGAGGATTGCGTACAACAGCATCTCCGGACGAGGCGGACAGCCGGGTAGGTAGATGTCTACCGGCACTACGTGATCCACACCCTGAACGATCGCGTAGTTGTTGAACATCCCGCCCGACGACGCGCACACCCCCATGGACAGCACCCATTTGGGTTCGGCCATCTGGTCGTAGATCTGACGCAGCACCGGCGCCATCTTCTGGCTGACCCGTCCGGCTACGATCATCAGATCGGCCTGCCGGGGTGTCGCCGAAAACCTCTCCATGCCAAAGCGTGCGATGTCGTATCGCGGCCCGGCGGTGGCCATCATCTCGATCGCGCAACAGGCCAATCCGAATGTCGCCGGCCACAACGAGTTCTTGCGGAAATATCCCGCTAGTTGTTCGACGGTCGTCAGCAAGAAACCGCTTGGCAGTTTCTCCTCTATGCCCACGTCTTACCTCAATCCCAGGTCAGGCCGCCGCGGCGCCATACATAGGCGTAAGCCACGAGGACCGTGAGCACGAACACAAACATCTCGATCAACGCGAACAGTCCCAGCTTGTCGTAGCTGACCGCCCACGGGTAAAGGAACACGATTTCGATGTCGAACACGATGAACAACATCGCCGTCAGGTAGTACTTCACCGGGAACCGCTGCCCGCTGCCCGCGTGCGGCGCGTTGGCCGGCTGGTCGCTGGGCTCGATCCCGCACTCGTATGCCTCCAGCTTCGCCCGGTTGAACCGTGACGGCCCGGTGATCTGGGCGAGCACGACCGACCCGAGAGCGAACGCGGCGGCGATTCCCCCGAGCACCAGGATGGGTATGTAAAGATTCATCCCGCGAAGACGCTTCCTCACTGTTGTTCATGGGCTGGCTGTGAGCGCAACCACAGCCTAGCGATCGTGCGTAGCCCCCCGCTCAGCAGTCTAGATGTGACCTCAACCACAGCAGGGCGGTGGTGTCCCCGTCGAAGCACGCAGCGTTTCGGTGGCGATTAACGATCCACGAGACATCCACAGTGCGTAGGTATTTCGAACATCCACAACGCACGGTGGGATCGCGACGTTATCGGGCTGCGTTTGGGCCGCGTGCTGTCTGGGGCTGGCTAATCGACTATTGGACCGGAGCGCGCAGCAACTCGAGCACGGTTCGGCTCAGCTGGATCGGATCGATCGGGTGGGGGACCGCAGCCTCGGCGCGTGACCAGCTGGCCAGCCAGGCGTCGTCGCGCCGTCCGGTCAGCACCACGATCGGCGGACCCTGCGCAACCTCGTCCTTCAGCTGCTTGGCGATGCCCATCCCACCTTCCGGGGTCGCCTCTCCGTCGAGAATGGCCAGATCGATTCCGCCGGCGTCCACCTGCTGGATGACGACGGGTCCGGTGGCCACTTCGACGTAGCTCAGCTCGGGCAGATCCGGATGCACCCGTTTGCCCAACGCCAGCATGACGTCCTGTCGGGTCTTGGCGTTGTTGCTGTATACGAGGATCCGCAGCGGGCTGGTGGCAGGCACGGTGCAGATGGTACTGCCCGGCGACGATGCGGGCTGCTTGCAGGCTCGCTGCGGATCTACCGGGTCTACCCTGGCGTTCGCACGAAGCACGTGTCGGCGCTAGCTGTCGCCGTCTTGCCGATCATCCCGAGCCGGTTCCAGTCCAGGCCGAACTGCGCCCGGTCGATCTCGGTTTTTGCCGATACCCGCACCGAGCCGTCATCGTGCACGGTGACTTTGACCGGCAGCGGTATCGGCGCAGTAACCCCTTTGATGCTGAAGTTGGCCCGCAGATCGGCGGCGTTGCCGGTGGTCGGCTGCACGGCGGTCACCACGACGCTGATTTCCGGGAACCGTTCGACGTCGAAGAAATCGGCCGATTGCAAGTGCTCGTCGCGTTTGCGGATGCCCGTACGCAGCGAGGCCGTCCGGATGTCGAGGCGGCCGAAGATGGCGCCCTTGCCGGTGACCTGACCGTCGCCGGTGAAGTCGGTGAACCGGCCTTTGACGTTGATCAGGCCCCACATGTTTTTGATCTTGAAGGTGATCCTTGATCGATCGGGAACGAGGTTCCATACCCCGGCGGTGTCAGGATCATTTAGCAGTGTTTCCACGGTGTCGCTCTGATAATAGACGCCGCTCCTCTTAGCTCATTAGCGGGGCGAGTTCGGCTGGGTCGAAGTACTCATCAATACGGCTGATCAGGGCTTGATTCGAGGCATTGACACCCAACTTAATCACGATGCACACCCGCAGCGCGATCGATCCGCCGTTGCGGCCGGTGGCGTGCAGAATGTGCTACTGGACGAAACCGTCGGGGAACAGCTGGCGGTCCAGGATCTCGTAGCGACGCTGCGTGGTGACATCGATGAACCAGTGCAGGACTTTCAGCGCCGGTCTTTGTCGTTGTCGCGGCGCGCGCCGACCCGCCACACCGCGATGTCGTCGCTGAAAAGCCGGTTCAGCGTCGCCTCGTCGCTTCGCTCGATCGCCGCGAACAGCTGGTCGGCCAGATCGACGATGACGTGTTGACCGTGGTCGGCGTCGGTAGCGGACATCCTGTGTCTCCCTATCCGTCCTGGTAGCCGGGGTGCGCGACTGAGAGCCGGTGATTCACCAACGCACGCAGAGCCGCCTGCAGCTGCGTCGCTGCGCGCGTCCAGCTGCCCCGGCCCGGATAGCGGCAGCCAGTTGGGCTTCGTCTTCGTAGGCCGATGCCGGCCAGGGCATGGGTGACGTCGTCGGCGGTGTCCACTTGCAGTTCGCGCTCGACGATGCGCAGTGCGTTGGCCGCGACCCGGGCATGGAAATTTACCGGGCCGGCGGTCGCCTCCCGCACATCGGTCTCGAGGAACTCGGCGACCGCTGCGACAAGTTCGGCCGCGGTGGGGCGGCCGTAACGCCCACTCACGGCGCTGCCTTGTCGAGCAGGTCGAGCAGGTCCCACTCGGTCTTCGCGGCCCGACGGCCGATCGCGGCAGCTCGGCCGAGGGGGTCTGGCCGGACAGGTGGCGATCAGCCTGGTACCGGCAGATGACGCCCCAGCGCAGGGTGCCGAGCACCTGCCACCAGCGAAGCGCCACCCGGTCGACCGGAGCCTCGGTCGCCCGCTCGTAGGGGCGCCAGGAAGTCCTCGACGGAGCCCAGCCCGCCGGCGGCCCGGTCGCGTCGCTCACCGAACCGCCAGGCCCGGATGCAGAACCAGGCCAGGTCTTCTAGCCTCGCCGAGGTGCACCAGCTCCCAGTCGAGCACCGCGGCCAGACCTGACTCGTCGACGATAAGGTTGCCCATCCGGAAGTCGCCGTGCACCAGGTGTGGGGCGGAGACGACGGCCGGTGGGCGGCCAGCCACCGG
>CAWISO010000044.1:0-22680 GCA_963838755.1 uncultured Actinomycetota bacterium
TGCGGCAATCCTAAGCGCCCACCTCGCGGGCTGGGGATAGCTGCCGGCGGCTTCCGTGAAATAGGCGGTCACCTGGTGAAATCTTGTCCGCGAATCGGAAACCGCCTGGGGCGACACGCGATACCATCCGGCTCAGTATCGATGCGATGAAGGGACGATCCATGGCTTCAAACGCGCGTCGGTCAGCCAGGAGGTCGATCACTGCGGCGGCGGTCGGATTGCGTTGATCAATCTCGACAACTATCTGACGGTGGCAGCTCCCTGACGACGTGAAGCTGCCGAAGCCCCGTCTCACCGGCCGCGACATGCTCGCCGTGGCAGTCGCGGCCCTCGCCGCGGGTTTCGTGCTGGTGCTTTACTCAGCGGGAGTTTTGGACAACTTCGAGCGCCAAAGCATCGACGAGCGATTCTCGGTGCGGGGAGCTCAATCCCCCGGCAGCGAGATCGTGATCGTCGGGATCGACCAGAAGACACTGCAGGCGCTGGGTAGCCCGCTGCTGCTGCCCCGCTCGGCCTACGCTCAAGTGCTCGACCACGTGCACGCCGCGTCACCGCGCATGATCGGCATCGACAAGCAGTTCATCGGACGGACCGATCCCGCCGACGATAATGCGCTGCTGGCCGCCATCGCCCGCGACGGACCGGTCCTGCTGGCCACGCATGACGGTCCCCAGGGACCGATCACGGTGCCCGCTGATGAGGCGGACGCGCCAGGAGCGGTAGTAGCCAGCGCGGCGATCGAAAAGGATCCCGATGGTGTGTTGCGCAGGATGCTCTATGCGCCAGTCCGGTTGGAGACGTTTGCTGTTCGGGCAGCCGAGATATTCCCCAACCACCCGGTGAACGAAGCCGACTTTCCCGACAACCACGCGTGGATTGATTTTCGCGGGCCCCCGGGCACGTTCACGCATTACTCGTTCGCGGACGTGATGGCAGGTAAGGTCCCGGCGAGCGCGTTCACCGACAAGGCGGTATTGATCGGCTTCACCGATCCGGTCGGCGAGGACTTGTTCGTGACCTCGATCTCGCCGGTTCCGATGCCCGGTGTCGAGGTCCACGCCAACGCGCTCTGGACCGTTCTGGCCGGCCTGCCACTCAGGGCGGCAGGCGCGCCGGCAGATGTCGCGATCATCCTCGCCCTGATCGCGATCCCTGCAGCCATCGGCGCTCGCAAATCGGGCCTGATCACGCTGGCCGGATCGGTGGGTTTGCTGGTGGTGTTACTGGCCGCTGGGCAACTGGCCTTCAACGCCGGCTGGATCGTGTCGATCGCATACCCGCTCGTTGGGCTGGCCCTCACCGCGGCGGGGATGATCGGCGTGGATGCGTTCATGGAGCGGCGTCAGCGTGCGGCGCTCGAACAGGCCCTGGGTGACCTGCTGCCGCCGCAGGCGCCTTCTGCCTTCTTCATCAGCTACCGGCGCAGTCACAACACCTCGCAGGCGCGCGATTTCCGGCGAGAGCTCGTGCGGCGATACGGAGCCGCGAGCGTGTTCATGGACACCTCGTCGATCGACTACGGCGAGTCGTTTCCCGATCGGATCGCCAGCGCCATCCGTGGGTGCAGCGTGATGCTCGTGCTGATCGGACCACAGTGGCTCGAATCCATCGCTGGCATTCGGCGCATCGACGACCCGGACGACTGGGTGCATCGGGAGGTCGAAGCCGGCCTGCAGCGTCGGGAAGCCGTCGTCGTTCCGGTACTCCTCGATGGCGCACCCTTCCCTTCGGAGGCGGAGCTGCCCGAATCGGTCAAGGGTTTGGCGGCTCGGCACGCTTTCGTGGTCACCGGTAGGGTTCTGGTCGCCGACATCGAGAAACTGCTGATGTCCATCGAGCGAGGCCGCCGAAGAGCCGCGCAGCGGGAGAGCGGTTCGCCGGCCGCCGATCGGGGTTAGCTGCCCCCGCCTAGGCCGCGGGGACTGGCTGGCGGCCGCGGACCAGCTTGCCCGGACGGGCGTCGGTGGGCACGCCGTTCTCGGCGATCACCTCGCCGGAGACGATCGTCGCCACGTAGCCGTCGGCGGTCTGGTCGAGCCGCCGCCCGCCAGCGGGCAGGTCGTAAGTGATCACCGGCTTGTGCAGCCGCAGCGCCGCGTGGTCGATGACGTTCAGGTCGGCCTTGTAGCCCACCGCGATGCGCCCGCGGTCGCCCAGCCCGGCCACGCGGGCCGGCACCGAGGTGAGCTCGCGGATGGCCTCGGGCACTGTGAACCGCCCCGAGGACCGGTCGCGTGCCCAGTGCGCCAGGAAGTACGTCGAATAGCTGGCGTCGCAGATCATCCCGTAGTGTGCACCGCCGTCGCCGAGACCGAGCACCACGTCGTCGCGATGCAGCAACTCGCCGACGGTGTTAAGCGAGTTGTGCTCCAGATTGCTGGTAGCGACCAACAGCATGGCGCGGCCGTCGTCGTCAAGCAGCCGGTCGTAGGCCTCTTCCCTGGGGTCCACCCCGCGGGCCCGCGCCCGGGCACCGATGCTGGTGGACGGGTCGGGCTCGTAGTTGGGGTTGTCGTCCAGCGGGAAGATCCAATCCCACATCTGCGCCACATACAGGAACGCGTTTCCCCCGCTGGGCTTGTCGGCCAGGATGCGAGCACGCACCTCGGGTTTGCGCATCTCGGCCACCCGCTCGGCCAGCGGCAGGTGGGCGATCTCGCGGTAGCTTGGATACAGCACGAACGGGTTGGCGCTCAGCTGCAACCCGATGAGCAGCCCGATGGGGCGCGGCAACAGTTGGGCCGTGACTCGGATGTTGCCGTCACCGGCGGCACTGTTCGCCTTCTCGATCATCGTGATGGCGTCCGGCCACGTCGGATCGCCGGAGTTCGCGACGACCAGTGTGAAGGTGACCGGCAGCCCGACGTCCTCGGCGACGTCGAACACCGTCTGCAGCACCGGCTGATACCCGCCGGCGGGAATGTCGGGCACGAACTGCAGCAGCCCGCCGCCGCCGTCGACCACGCCCCTGGCGATCTGTTCGATCTCCTCGCGCGCGGCGTCGTAACTCGGTATCGGCAAACCACTTTCGGTCTTGTGGATCGTCAACCGCGACGACGCGAAGCCCAGCGCCCCGACCTCGATCGCCTCCTTGGCCAGCGCCCGCATCTGCGCCAGGTCCTCGGCGGTGGCCGGCTCCCGGTCGGCGCCGCGCTGGCCCATCACGTAGACCCGCAGCGGCGAGTGCGGAAGGTACGCGGCCACATCGATATCGCGCTTGCCCGCGTCGAGGGCATCCAGATATTCGGGGAACGTCTCCCACGTCCAGGGCAGTCCGTCGGCCATGACGACGCCGGGGATGTCCTCGACACCGGCCATCACGTCGACCAGCACGTCGTGGTCTTGTTGGCGGCACGGCGCGAAACCCACCCCGCAGTTGCCCATCACCACCGTCGTCACGCCGTGCGCCGACGACGGAGTCAACCGCTCCGACCAGATCGACTGGCCGTCGTAGTGGGTGTGTAAGTCGACGAAGCCGGGGGTCACCAACAGCCCCGTCGCGTCGATCTCCCGTTGAGCGCCAGAGCCGTTTACGGCACCGACTGCCGCGATGACGCCGTCGCGCACCGCCACGTCCCTGACGTACGGTTCACCCCCCAGCCCGTCGACGATGGTGCCGTTGCGGATGATGAGGTCGTAGGTCATCTAAATAATCTACGACTCTGCCGGTGCCTGATGCCAGGCTGTACCGCTTGACGTCCTCTCCCGCTTGAAGGCGGGAGATTCCAACCCCGGTCGCACCTATGCGTCAGGAGAACAGAGTTGAGGTTCACGGTTCACAGACCGGCTAGCGCCGAGGTCTCCCCGTGCTGTCACCGCCCGCCCGGCGGCGATGTCGTGTGTGGCGTTCCCGTCAGGGTGGCACGGTTGCGCGCCGCAGGCGTCGCGTTGGAAACCCGCTTGGCTATTGCGATTTTCTGGGGCGACGTGCATAGACCGGGCGCGGCGACAGTGCCTGACCAACGCGCCGCCTGCTCACGGGTTGGAAGCAACTGGAACTTGCACACATCCGCAACATAACCGGGACCACCGACAACCTCGCGAAAGGAGGGCAGCAGCGTTTCCCCCGGCTAAAGCCAGGGGTTTCCACGCCGCAAATCTGATGATCGGTTCTACGACCGGGTCTTCCACGGGGCGTAGGGTCGGCGTGTATGGCTGAAAACGATGCTGCCGCCCGGGAATTGCTTCGGGACGCGTTCACCCGGTTGATCGAGCACGTCGACGAACTCACCGACGGACTCACCGACGAGCAGGCCTGCTACCGGCCGAGCCCCAACGCCAACAGCATCGCGTGGCTGCTCTGGCATAGCGCGCGCGTGCAGGACGCGCAGGTAGCGCCGATCGCCGGGGTCGAGCAGGTATGGACCCGCGACGGGTGGGTCGACCGGTTGGGGCTGGCCCTGCCGCGCGACGACACCGGCTACGGCCACAGCCCTGAAGACGTGGTCAAGGTGCAGGCATCGCCCGATCTGCTGGCCGGCTACTACCACGCCGTGCACAAGCTGACACTGGAATATGTCGCCGGCATCAGCGGTGACGAGCTGTCCCGTGTCGTGGACCGAAACTGGGATCCGCCGGTGACCGCCAGCGCCCGGCTGGTGAGCATCATCGACGACTGCGCGCAGCATCTGGGTCAAGCTGCCTACGTGCTCGGTATCGCGCACCGCCGGGTTTGACGCGTGCGATTCGCGGTGACGGCGCTGCTGTGGCTGCTCACCATGGTGGCGCTGGCGGTCGCGGTGGCGACGATGTGGGCGCAGACGCATGTCGTCGACGCCGACGGCTACGCGGCGTTGGCCCGGAAAGCGGCGAGTGATCCGGCGCTGCAGGCCGCGGTGGCATCCGAGCTCGCGACCAGAGCGATGGTGCTCATCAACGAACATGGCCGCACCGTCGACTCGTCCGAGGTACACGCTGTCGCCGCCGGGTATACCGCGGGTCCGGATTTTCCGGCGCAGTTCGCCGACGCCAACCGGATGGTGCACCGCTGGATGTTCACCGGCGCCGACGCGCAGAACCAAGGCGACCAGTGGGTCATCGACTTGGCCCAGATGCTCAAAGACAGCGCGTTTGCGCCGATGCTGGCGAGCTTCAACGTGCGGGTGCCCCCGACGGTCCGGGTGCCGGTAACGGCCTCGACACCAAAAGTGTTGCAGCCCGGCAATTTACGGCCGGTGGTCACCTGGGGCCCGTGGGTGGCGGGCGCCGCGACAGCACTGGCCACCGTCGGTGCGCTGCTCACGCTCGCCGCAGCGCGCAGCCGCGGACGGGCGCTGGCGGGTCTCGGCGTCGCGGCGCTGCTGGTGGGCGCCGCCGGCTGGGCGGTCATCGAAGTCGGCCGCCGGCACATCAACGTCGCGCTGAACCACACCGCCGGCGATATCCGCCGCATCGCCGACGTCATGGTCGGGCAAGCCGAAAGCAGCCTGCACCAATGGCTTAACGTGACTATGGCCGCGGGGGGCGTGCTGGTGGTGTTCGGTGTGTTGATAGCGGTGCTGGGCAGTCTGCGGAAGGGGTGAGCCGGCTTCGCCGAGATTGCCGTGGTGGTCGTGATCCGACGAAAACCGCAGCCATACCTGCAATCTCGACGACAGATAGGCGAAGGCGCTAAGGTTATGCGATGCAGGGGGAGTGCTACCGCAAGATGCTGATCGAAAGCGCCCTAGACCTTTGTACGAGACAGGGGTATGAAGCCACGACCGTCGATCAGATCGCTGCCGCCGCCGGGGTGACGCCGCGTGACTTTGCTCGCTACTTTGTGACGAAGGATGCGGTCATCATGTCGGTCATCGATGACCTGCTGCAGGCCACCACCACCGCACTGGGACACGTCAAGACCACCGTCGACCCAGAGCACGCGCTGCTGATCGCCACTACCGAGGTGGTGACCGCGATCGTCAACGGGCGCGGCATCATGACGCGTGAACAAATGATCGCGATGGCAGACATCGTGACCACAACCCCGCATCTACGAAAGCAGGCCTCCGCGGTCCGCAAGCAAGTGCTGACACAAGCACTCGCTGAGTGGACGGGACTGGATCCGAAGAATCGGCGGGTGCGGCACGCGGTAACAATGTGGTCGGCCATTGCCGCCGGCGCCTACACCGGCCGGCGTCGCATGCCGGCCGATTACGATCCGCAGCACGATGATCGGCTGCCCGAGCGCGCGATTACGGAGCTTGCCACGACCTTCCATGAAGTCATGGGCAAGGCTCCCTCGCAACAGGACTGACTGTACCGCCACGATTGGTACGCGATCCGATTCATGGACCGAACACCCCACCGAAGACTTCGCCCGGTCTGTCGAAAGGCCCTGGCCCCGTGCCGACGGACAAGACCTGGAGGCGGTTCTCGACGGCTGGCGGCCCGACCTCGTCGTGCTGGACGTGATGTTGCCGGGACGTGACGGGTTCGCGCTCATCGACGTCATCCGCGAATGGGGCGACGCAAAAAGCGGTAGGCCGACAACGCCTAGAGTGATCGCGGCCAGCGTCGGAGTGAAGATCGAGCAGCTGATCCCGATAACCCCTTGCAGAAACGAGGTCTTATAGATGCCGGGAACCAGCGGCATCGCCAAAGACGCAACGGTGATCGCCACGGCACCACTGATGATCGGCGTTCGCTTCGCTGTCGTTTTGTCGACCAAGGCGCCGATCGGGGTTTGCGCGATGATCCCCACGGCGGTGAACACCATCAACACAAACCCGATAGAGGCCTGATCCCAATGATGGGTGAGCAGAAGATATATCGATAGGTATGGGCCTAACCCCTCGCGAACACTACCCAACGAGAAGTTCAGTAAGTCCAGCGCGTGCGATGTTCGCCGTGGAAGGACCTCAGCAGCGGTCGACATCGGCCTTTACAGCCATGGGCTTCCCGTATGCGTTCATTTCCGCGACGGTAGCCAGCGAAGTTGAAGTGAATCTGAAGAAAGCGCCTGTCGGTTTCAGAGTTACGGGCTACGGTACGGCTCACACCGACCGCTATTGCTTGGAGCATCCGAGCGTTGGAAATGCCTGCTGCACATCAATGTTCGGGATTGTGGCCTACCGGGACGGGGAACGCACAAGTCCTGCCCGCTCGCTGTGCGTTGCGGTGTGGTCGGCCAAAAGGTTCTGCAGTTTCTGGTTGGCGTGTTCCAGCCCGGCCTTGAGAAGGCCGAGCAGCCTCTCAGTTACGGCCGAACGTTCTTGCAGTGGAGCGAACATGGCCCGCATAAGGTCCAGTCGCGTCGAACTAAGCCAGTCCATCAGTTCAGGCTCGTGGAACCAGCGCATCTGATTGCGGTGGTCGGCGAGGGTGATCTTTAGCCAGTCGAGGTCGGTGTTGGGATGCGGCACCGGCATGCACAGGTCGTTCTTTGTTGCATCGTCACGATAAGCAGCTTCCACGTGGGCAGTCAGGGCCGCGCTGAAGACCTGTTGACAGCCACGCAGGCTTTGCAACGTGATGCGGTCACCGTTGAAAATGTCTGTCGGCGGCCGTCTTTCGAGACCATCAGCGGTGCAGTCGATGTAGAGTGGGCGATCCGGCATGGGTATTGGTCCGTCCCTGAGCACAAGTTCGTCGGCTTCGATCCGCTCGACATGGCCCATGCGCACGATCTGGCTGATGCAGCGCAGCTGATCGAGCTCAGCGCGGGACACCGTCGCGCAGCGATACATGGTCGGGCGAACCGTCGGATCCAAGCGCAGCAGGTTGCCGCTGACTTCCAGCCGTTCGAAGAGATCGTCGGTCGACGTGGCTGCGTGAATGGCCGCGAGACGCGCGGCGAAGGTGGCTTTGAAGCGATCGAGGAACTGCGGACCGGGTTGGATGGTCTCCCGGTCCAGCAGCCACGAATCGCGAGGCATGATCCACGTGAGTCGCTCGGCTGCTATTCCGTGGCGCAGCAGCCATAAACACGCGTCGATGCCGGTCTTGCCTGCCCCCACGATCACAAAGTGGTCATGGCCGGCGGCCAAAGCCGGTAGATCATTGGGCGGCACGCAGATGACTCCATCGCTGACGTGATAGGTCGGCGGCCGCATCGAGGGCACCACTGTATACAGATAGGTCGCATCGACGATGCGCCGTACTTCGGCGGTGTAATCGGTCCCGGCCAAGGTCCGAAACCGGTTGTCACCCAAATACTCTGTCATCGGGAAATACGACACACGCCCTGTCGGCAGTAAGTCCTGTTGCATGACCTGGTCGAAGTAAGCGCACACCTCGCCTGCTGTCGCCAGTTCATATAGCCCCGCATTCCATCCGACCCGGTCGATGGTGTCGCTCCCGAGCGCGCGGGAATTGACGCCGTAATACGCCGACGGCTGGTGCAGACGCACGAATGGATATGCCCGCGTCCAATGTCCGCCGGGCTGGTGGCCACGGTCGACGATCACCAGGCGAGCGTCGGTCTCCGACACCATGATGTCGGCGAAAGCCATGCCCATCGCGCCGGCGCCGACGATTAGGTAGTCGGCATCTATGGTCTTCATGCGATTGCTCCCCCTAGTTAGGTCGTGGTATCAGCTCAGTGGCAGCTCGGCGAAGATCTTGCCGGTCGGTTGCGGTGAGCCGGTGCCGGGCTCGACAGTGAACGCGAGCGCGCTGGAATCTCCGAGCTTGGGGAGCACGGCGGTCGTCGATGGTGCGACCGCGGCGGTGTTCATCGTTCCCGCGGAGACCGGGCCGCTGTCGCTGAGCAGCCACATCTGGTAGACGGTGCCCGGTGATGGTGGCGGCACGTTGTTCATCACCAGCACACCGGCATTGCGGTCACGCGAAAACACCACCGTCGCCGTCCCACCGTCACCGAGGGAGCGGGAAACCGTCCGGACATCCGGTGCCGCCATAACCTGGTCGGCGACCGTCGGTGCAGGGGGCGGCCGAACCGCGACGCCGACACCGAAGGCCGCCAACCCCACCACGATTGCCGCGGCTGCCACCAAAGCTCTTGTGCGCCAACCCGACTGACGAGGCCGAACCGCTGACAACACCGTCGCACGCAAATCCGCTGGCGGCTCGGCGGCGGTGGAAGTCGACACCACCGCCATCGTCTCGCGGACCGCCCGGACCTCTTCACGGAAGGCCGCGGCGACCGATGCCGGCGCTGCGGCGAGCTGCCGGTCGATCGCGTCTCGCTCTGCGTCGGATATCGCGTGCAACGCGTACGGCGTGGCCAGCTCCAACAGGTCGAATTCGGTCGGCTCGGTCATGGCACACCCAGGCAGTTGCGGAGTCCGCGCAGCGCGTCGCGCATCCTTGACTTTATCGTCGACAGGTTGGCCGACAACCGTTGCGACACTTCGGCGTAGGTCAATCCACCGTAGTAGGCCATTTCGATGCATTGACGCTGCGCGTCGGTCAGCCCGTCGAGGCACTCGGTCACGCGGCGACGTTCGTCATGTGTGATCGCCGAATCGGCGACGACATCGCCGGGTGGGTCGACGGTGGCGGCGCCGTAGCGCGACTCTCGTTGACTGGCGGCTTGCTCGGAGCGCACCCGGTCGACGGCACGGCGATGCGCCATTGTCAGCAGCCAGGACAGCGGGGAACCCTTGGTCGAGTCGTAACTGCTCGCGGTTCGCCAGGCCTCGAGGTAGACCTCCTGGGTGGTTTCTTCGCTGTATCCGCTATCACGGAGCACCCGTATCACCACCCCGTACACCCTCGCGCTGGTGCGGTCGTAGAACGCCGCGAACGCGTCGGCGTCCCGTCGCGCCACCCGGCGCAGCAATGCGTCCAGGTCGCTGCTGTGCTGCGGCGGTCGGGTCATCGACCGGTAGCCTAGCCGCTCGACGGCGACGATCATCATCGACGGGCCGATCTAGGTGGCCGGGGGATGAATAACGGTGTCCGTTGCTGGTATTCGGCGTAGCCGGGGCGGCCCGCCAGGTACTTCTCGGTGCGCCTGGCGCCGGTGGCATACACCAGGAAGTAGGTCATGAGTACCGGGGAGAGGGCCGTCGTCAGCGACCACCACCCGGTGATCGTGATCAGCCACAATCCCCACCAGACGCAGGCGTCGCCGAAATAGTTGGGATGACGCGTCCACGCCCAGAGGCCGCGGTCCATCACCACACCGCGATGCGCCGGGTCGGATTTGAACACCCGCAGTTGATGGTCGCCGACGGCTTCGAAGACGACGCCCAGCAGCCACAACAGAACGCCTGCCAGCGTGAGTGCCAGCCAGCGCCGCGGTGTGGGCCCGGTGATCGCCGAGAGTTGCAGCGGCAGCGAGACGAACCAGGCCGCGAAGCCTTGCAGCAGGAACACCTTGCGCACCACCTGGCTCACGCTGGCACCACGGAGCAGGTCGGCATAGCGCGGATCCTCGCCCTTGCCCGCCGACTTTCGGTACATGTGCCAGCTCAGCCGCAGACCCCAGGTCACGACCAGTGCCAGCAGCAGCCACCGGCGGGAGGCGTCGCCGTCGCCGAGGATCGCGGCAACCACCGCGACCGCGATGAACCCCAGCCCCCAGGCCGCGTCGACGACGTTGTAGCGGCCGATGCGGCGGGCGATGCCGAATGTGACTGCATGCACCATGACGAGTGCCACGGCCGAAACAGCGGAGACCAGGACCAGACACGGGACGTTCATGGGCCGGTGCCCCCCGCAAACGTCCACTGATAGACGTTGAGGTATCCGGAGCGGAATCCGGCCTCCGAATATGCCAGATAAAGCTCCCACATACGCGTGAATACATCGTCGAATCCCAAGTGTGCCAGTTGGTTTCGCCGCTTTGCGAACCGTTCTCGCCAGAGCCGCAGCGTCTCGGCGTAGTGCCGGCGCATGGAAAACATGTCGACGGTGCGTAAACCGGTGTAGCGCGCGGTGATGCCGAGGATGGCCTCGGCCGAAGGAATTAGCCCGCCGGGGAAGATGTACTTCTGGATCCAGGTGTGTGTCTTGCGGGTGGCCAGCATCCGCTCGTGCGGCATCGTGATCGCCTGAATTGCTACCCGTCCGGCGGGCATCAACAACCGCTCGAGGGTTTGAAAGTACTCTGGCCACGCGTGATATCCGATCGCTTCGATCATCTCGACCGATATCACCGCGTCGTAGTTTCCGCCGACATCGCGGTAGTCCCGCAAGTCGACCTGGACCCGGTCGGAGAGGCCGGCCGCGGCGACCCGCCGTTGCGCTAACTGCTGCTGCTCGGCTGACAGTGTTACCGAGCGGACCTGTGCTCCACGTGCGGCCGCGCGGATGCACAGCTCGCCCCATCCGGTGCCGAGTTCCAAGACGCGGCTGCCCGGCCCAACCGCGGCCGCGTCGAGCAGCCGGTCGATCTTCCGTCGCTGCGCCCCGGCGAGGTCGGGCCAGGACGCCGGCAGGCGATCGAATAGCGCGCTCGAATACGTCATGGTCTCATCGAGGAACTCCGCGAACAGATCATTCGACAGGTCATAGTGCGCGGCGACGTTGCGGCGGGCCTGTTCCCGGCTACGACGTGCCGAAACCGGTTGGGAAGCAAGGACGAACGGCCGCAGCCACTGCAGCCCCCGTGGGACCAGGTCACCCATGCCCGTCGCCAGCACGGTCAGCACCTCGGTGAGAGCATCCGATTCCCACTCGCCGGCCATGTAGGACTCGCCGAAGCCGATCAGGCCGGAGCGTCCGATCCGGCGGGCCAACCGGTCCGGCTGTTTGATCACCAGAGCCGGTGACGTCGCGTCGCCGGCGCCCATCACCATGCCGTCGGGGTAGACGAGTCGCAATGGCAGACGGCCGGCAGCACGGTGCAGCAACTGGTTGGCGAGGACCGCCGATGCCGCGGCAAGGGGCCCGGCGGGCACCCTGGCAACCTCCGGCCAGCGCTCCGGATCTATTGCCGCCACGCGTGTTTCGTCGATCGCGGTCATCGTGGCACCACCGGGACCTGGCGCAACCACAACACGATCCCTTGGATACGGATACGCAACGCCACCATCAACGGCGCCAGCGGCGAGAGGATCTGCATCCATACAACCTGGCGCACGGTCGCAGGTCGCCGACTGCCGCGCAGGGTCGCGACGAACGCCGGCCGGCCCTCACCGTGCAGCGATACCACCACGTCCACCGCCTGGTCTGGGCACGGCGCCAGCACCTGGTAATGGCCAGCTATCGGGTTGAACGGAGACACGTAAAACTTCTTGGTGACCAGCACCGGCGTGTTCGCCGGTGGCAGCAGATAGGTGTGGCGTTCCCCGTAGGTGTTGTGCACCTCGACGATCACGCGGCGCAGCACTCCGCCGCGGTCGTGGCACCAGAAAACGCTGATCGGGTTGAAAACGTAGCCCAGCACCCGAGCCTGCAGCAGCGCGGTGATGCGACCATCGGGGAGCGCCGCGTCGCGGTCGGCCAGGTAGGCGTCCACCCTGTCCCGCAGCGACTCGCCCGGACGGCCGGCGAAGTGGTCGCGTGCGTCGAAC
The DNA here is from genome assembly GCA_963838755.1 of uncultured Actinomycetota bacterium. Classification (GTDB taxonomy): domain Bacteria; phylum Actinomycetota; class Actinomycetes; order Mycobacteriales; family Mycobacteriaceae; genus Mycobacterium. The sequence goes on from CAWISO010000044.1 coordinate 12,405, forward strand.
CGCGCGAACGGCCGCAGCCACCAGGGCAGCGACGGCAGCTCGTCGATATCGATATACCAGCTGTAGCTGCGGTATTCGAAAAAGTGGTGCACAGGGGCCTTCCGGGTGTGGGTGATCCTGGTGCGGTAGATCGCAGGCGTCAACACGCCATCACCTGCGTTCGCGCTGAACGTGCTGGCCAGTCCGCGCCCAGCCGTCGAGCTGCCCGCAGCCCCGACGCGGCGCCGTCCTCGTGAAAGCCCCATCCGTGGTAGGCGCCGGCGAATACCACCCGGTCGTCGTCCAGGGTGGGCAATAGACGTTGTGCGGCAACGGATTCAGGTGTATAGAGCGGATGGCTGTAGGTCATTTCGGCGATCACCGAATCTGGATTGACCCGATCACGACCGCCGAGTGTTACCAGAAACCGGCGGTTGGCGTCTAGCCGCATCAACCTGCTCACGTCATAGGTGACCAGCACATGGTCCGTTTCCGGCGTGATCAGGCAATTCCACGACGCGCGGGCCTGCCGGTGTCGGGGCAGTACCGACTCGTCGGTGTGCAGCTGGGCGCGGTTGGCCGAGTAGGGAATCGCCCCGAGCACCGCCCTCTCGGAGGGCGAGGGCTCCTCGAGAAGCAGCAGCGCTTGGTCGGGATGCACGGCGACGACGGCAGCGTCGAAAAACCGCGGCCCGGCGGTACCGGCATGCACCAACACGCCGTCGGGCAGCCGGCGCAGCGAGTGCACCGGTGTTCCAACGCGGACTTCGTGCAGCCGGGACGCGACGGCCCGCACATACTGGTACGAACCTCCGGTCACCGTGCGCCATGTCGGCGAGCCGAACACCGACAGCATGCCGTGATGGTCGAGAAAGACGAACAGATGCCGCACCGGGTAGCGCAGCGCGTCGTTGCTGCCGCAGGACCACACCGCCGCCACCAGGGGCGTGATGAAGTGTTCGACGAAGAACGCCGAAAACCGGTGCCGGCGCAGAAATCCGTTCAACGTCTCCAGGTTGTCGTCTTCACCGCCGCTGAGCAGCCGAGTTGCGGCGCGGTGGAAGCGGGTTATCTCGGCGAGCATCAGCAGATAGCGCGGCCTGGCCGAGTGCCACGATGCGAACAGTCCGCGGATACCCAGGGCCCCCGCGTACTCCAGGCCGGTGTCGTCGGCCCGCACCGACATCGACATCTGCGACTCCTGGGTTGGCACGCCCAGCTCGGCGAACAGCCGACACAGCGTCGGGTAGGTGCGGTCGTTGTGCACGAGGAACGCCGAGTCGAGACCGACGATGGTGCCGTCGCCGCGGTCGACGAAGTGGGTGTGCGCATGGCCCCCAAGCCGGGCGTCGGCCTCATAGAGGGTGACCCGGTCACAGCTGGACAATGCGTAGGCGGCGGTCAGACCGGCGACACCGCTGCCGATCACCGCGACCGAACGGCCGAATGACTCTTGCACATCAAGGTATTCGGAGAGGGCCGTGCGGTGGACGGCTGTCCGACCCAACGGTATCCAGTGTCGAAGCAGCCGCCGGCTGGCCTCGATGCAATCGTCGTTTGTCTGGCATGAGTGGTAGGGGAATCCCGACCTAAAAGACAGCGGGGACGCCCGAACTGTCGGCAGGAGCGCGCGTTTACAACGTAAACAGACTGCGGGTATGCTCGCGCTCGGCGACCACACCTGTCGCCTGCCGGGCGGACGATCGGCGCCAGTCGGGGTGCTGTCTGGTGTCGACCGATGTGAAAGGCAGACCAATGAGTGACACGGAAAAGGACAGCGGCGCTGAAGCTGGGATCAAAGGCGTCGTCGAGGACGTCAAAGGCAAGGCGAAGGAAGCTGTCGGCAAAGTGACTGGCAGCGAGTCGCTTCAGCGCGAGGGTCATGCGCAGCAGGACAAGGCTGAAGCTCAGCGCGATGTCGCGAAGAAGGAGGCTGAGGCCGAGAAGGCCCGCGCCAAGGCCAGCGCGGAAGAGGCCCGCCAGCGCAGCGAGCAGTAACCCCGCAATTTGCGACGGTGCCGGCGACAGCCACGGCGTCGCCGGCACCGTCAGCCGTGGGAGCCTGATCACCGCACTGGTATCAGCGGTGGCGCCCGCGATGACCCCGCTGAGCAGCCGCTCCCAGGTAGCTAACGGGTTCCCGAGACGACCCGCTTGGCTGGCTCGATCACTAGCCTGTAGTTGTTGGGCGCGCTGTAGGTAGTAAAAGGGGGCGATCCCGGTGGATGACAAGGGTCCCGACCGTCAGTTCCCGCTGGCCGACGTCGACGAAGAGCCCGACGCGGCTGCGGACAGTGCGGGCTGTCGTCCGCCCTCGCCGCGGTTGAGTCACGATTCCATCATCGAGGCGGCCATTGCATTTATCGATCGGCACGGCCTAGCGAAGCTGACCATGCGCCGGCTGGGTGCGGCGTGCGGGGTGGAGGCGATGGCGCTGTATCGGTACGTGCATAGCCGCGGCGACCTGCTCACCGGAATCGTCGAGCACATCGTCGACAACCTCCACACCGACCAACTGGCCGCGCGCCGACAAGAGGACGGCTGGCAAGACTATCTACTGCGCCTGGCGCACGGGGTGCGCCAGATTGCGCTCGAACACCCCGAGGTGTTTCCGCTGGTGGCCACCGAGGCCCCCGAGGCGCCATGGGTGCGCCCGCCACTGCGCAGTTTGCGCTGGATGGAAACCTTCCTGGACACGTTGATCAGCTACGGGTTCGACGACACCGCCGCGGTCGGTGCCTACCGCAGCTACACCACCTTCCTGCTGGGACAACTGCTGCTGGAAGTCGCAGCCCACGGCGCCGAGCTGCATCCGGAGGAGGCCATCCTCGACGACGACGGCGACCAACCCAAAACCAACCTGGCCGAGTACCCGCACCTACAGCGCCTGCAGCCGATGCTGTCCGAGGACCAGAGCGCAGCGGAATTCGAGGAAGGCCTCGAGGCCCTGCTGGACCGGCTCGAACTGCTGCTGGCGCGACGCTGACCCAGCGACTGCACCTACACGTGTTGTTTACAACGTAAACGCCGCCGGGTTATGCTCTGACGGAAAGCGCATCGCGCGGAAGGAGCGTTGGAGATGGGACTCAAGGACAAGGCCAAGAACACCGCCCAAGATGTTGCGGGCAAGGCCAAGGAGGCCGTCGGCAAGGCCACCGACGATAAGGACCTGAAGGGCGAAGGCAAGGGCGATCAAGCCAAGTCCAGCCTGAAGAAAGCCGGCGAAAACATCAAAGACGCCTTCAAGGACTGAGCCAACAACCAACCGGCCACGACAGGCCAAGGCAAGTTGCCGTTCGGTCCGCGAGCCGGTGCTACATGAGTGAACCGATGAACATGCATCCCGAACCATCGCGCCCCGAACCGATCCAGCGGTCGACCCCGGGGCCGGGTAACCGCCCTGTCGAAAAAGCGCCGGCGCGCCAACCATCGAAGGGCCTCACCGGCACCCGCGTCGGCTACACCTGGACCGCACTGGTGGTTGGCGCGCTGACGCTGATCGTGTTGCTGATCTTCATCCTGCAGAACTCCAAATCCGTACCGGTCACATTTCTGTTCTGGGAGTTTTCGCTGCCCGTCGGCGTCGGCACCCTACTTGCCGCGATCGCCGGAGCACTGATCATGGCGGTGGTGGGCGGGCTTCGCATCCTGCAGATTAGGCGCGCCGCCAAGCGCCTATGAGCCCTGCCGAGAATTTTCGAAAACCCCGTAGGGATCAGATTCGCGGTTGCGCGCGTGGCACGTGAGTCAAGGGGATCAACGTGAATACAGTGGCAGCTACCGAATTTCGTGGGCGCGTTGATCGGCGGTTTCCTGCTTAGCTTCTTCGTCGACATCGCCAGCGGCGGTTGGTGGTTCACCTTGTTCACTGCAATCCTGGGCGCCATCATTCTGCTTTGGCTCCTGCGTCTTGTTCGCCGCGCGTAACGCTTGACCTCTGCATCACAGACGTGTCGCCACGCACTAGTCACACTGTGCGTCAGCGGTGCAGTCCGAGCGTTTCGTTGAGTGATTTGGCAACGCGACCGCGCTGCTGACGTCCGAGAGCCATCCGTGACGGCGCTCACTCCGAATAACAACTGTCCGACCAGTAATCAGCGGCGCTTGCCGCCATGACGAAGGAGCCGAAGCGCAATGAATGACGTTCCGACCAAGGCACTCACGGTGGGCCTGGCGGCGATCGCAATCGTCGGGTTCTCGGCGTGTTCGAACAAGAAATCCGAATCCGAGAATCAGACCAGCGCGAGCCCGGCTACCAGCACGGCAGCGCCCGGAACCACGAGCTCAATGGCGAATCCGGCGGCCGACCTGATCGGTTCCGGATGCGCCGATTATGCGGCGCTGCATCCGAGCGGTCCGGCTTCGGTGGCCGGAATGTCACAAGACCCGGTCGCGACGGCGGCGTCCAACAATCCGATGTTGTCGACCTTGACTGCTGCGCTCTCCGGCAAGCTGAACCCCGACGTCAACCTGGTCGACACCCTCAACAGCGGCCAGTACACGGTGTTCGCGCCGACCAACGCCGCTTTCGACAAGTTGCCGGCGACCACGATCGACGAGCTGAAGACCAACTCCGAGAAGTTGAAGAGCATCCTTACCTACCACGTCGTGCAAGGTCAGGAGAGTCCGACCAAAGTTGACGGCACCCACAAGACCCTGCAAGGCGCTGATGTGAACGTGACCGGGCAAGGAAACGACCTCAAAGTCAACGATGCGGGTCTGGTGTGCGGAGGGGTACACACCGCGAACGCGACGGTGTACATGATCGACACGGTGCTGACACCACCCAGCTAGTAACGCTCTAGACCGTCGCCCAGACAAGGCGGCCCGGCTTGCCGGGCTGCCTTGTCGCAGTTAACGGTGTTTGCGCGCAGTAAAATTGGTGGTGCACGGTACCGATCCAAGACGGATGTGGCGACGAATACGACATATGTTCACCCTTGCGTTGATCGGTCTCGTCGGCGGCCTGATCACCGGAATATCGCCATGCATACTCCCAGTGTTGCCGGTGATCTTCTTCTCCGGTCAGAGCACAGTCGACAACGTGGACGCCACGCCAACGGAATCCAGCGGCGCTGTCGTCGTCGCGGTCAAGCCGAAACGTGCGATGTCGGAGACTTTGCGCCCCTACCGGGTGATCGGCGGCCTAGTGTGCAGCTTCACCGTCATCACACTGGCCGGCTCGGCACTGCTGTCGCTGCTGCACTTGCCGCAGGACGCGATTCGCTGGGTCGCCCTGGCCGCGTTGGTGGCAATCGGCGTTGGCTTGATCTTTCCCCGTTTCGAGCAGTTGCTAGAGCGACCGTTCTCCCGCATCCCGCAGAAACAGATCGCCTCCCGCGCAGGCGGATTCGGCCTCGGCCTGGCGCTGGGGGTGCTGTATGTTCCGTGCGCGGGCCCGGTCCTGGCCGCGATTGTGGTGGCCGGCGCCACCGCAAAGATCGGTCTGCCCGTCCTGGTGCTCACCCTGGCGTTTGCCGTGGGCACGGCGGTCCCGCTGTTGTTCTTCGCGTTGGCCGGCCAGCGAATTTCCCAGCGGGTCAGTGCTTTTCGGCGTCACCAGCGCCAGATCCGCGTCACGGCAGGGGTGGTGACCCTCCTCCTGGCGGTGGCGCTGGTGTTCAATCTGCCTGCGGTATTGCAACGTGCCATTCCCGACTACACCAGCTCGTGGCAGAACAAGCTAGGCGGCGACCAAAAAGTGCAGCAGGCGCTGAACCTCGGCGGCATCGTCAACGACCAGAACAGACAGTTGTCGACCTGCACCAACGGCTCCGCGAAGCTGCAAATCTGTGGCCCTGCGCCGGATCTCAAGGGCATTACCGCCTGGCTGAACACCCCCGGCGACAAACCGATCGACCTACACGCGTTGCGGGGCAAGGTGGTGCTAGTCGACTTCTGGGCGTATTCCTGCATCAACTGCCAACGCGCGATCCCGCACTACGAAGGCTGGTACAAGGCCTACCATGACGACGGTTTCGAGGTCATCGGCGTGCACACCCCCGAGTATGCATTCGAAAAGGTCACCGGCAATGTAGAAAAAGGCGCTGCCGACTTGGGCATCACCTACCCGATCGCCTTGGACAACAGGTACTCGACGTGGACGAACTACCGCAATCGGTACTGGCCCGCCGAATATTTGATCGACGCCAACGGAGTCGTGCGGCACGTCAAGTTCGGCGAAGGCGACTACAACGGCACCGAGAAAGTGATCCGCGAGTTGATCACAAAAGCCCGACCCGCAGTGACGCTGCCCCCGCCGGTGGATGCACCTGACACCACCCCGCCACTGGATCTGACTCCCGAGACGTACTTCGGCGTCGGCAAAATGGTCAACTATGCCGGAGGCGGCCTCTACGACAAGGGGCAGGCGAACGTCGTCTTTCCGCCGGCACTGCCGAACGACTCGTTCGCGCTGCAGGGACCGTGGACGCTGGACTACCAGGGCGCGACGGCCGACAGCGATACCTCGAGCATCGAGTTGAACTACCACGCCAAAAGCGTCTATATCGTCGTCGGCGGAACCGGAAGTCTAACGGTGACGCGCGACGGGAACACGACAACGGTGCCGGTCAGCGGGCCGCCGACGTCACACCAGATTGTCAATGGCAACGACGTAGCCCGCGGATTACTCAATGTGCGTTGCAGCGAAGGCCTGCAGATCTTTTCCTTCACCTACGGCTAACCGAACTAATTCGGCTGTGATGCCGCCAATCCAGAACGCCCCCGGCTCCGAACCAACTATGTCAAATGATCGTCGTCGACACTAAGGAGCCGAAACGCAATGAAGCTACACAGCAAGACGATCCCGGCAACGGGTCTCGTTGCGGCCGCCGTGGTGGGTCTCGCCATGGCGATCTGTGCACCTGCAACGGCCGCACCAAATCTGATCGGTGCGGGCTGCGCGGACTACGCGGCGCTGCACCCGAACGGTCCCGCCTCGGTGGCCGGGATGTCGCAGGACCCGGTCGCGGTGGCGGCCTCGAATAACCCTGAGCTCACGACGTTGACCGCGGCGGTATCGGGTCAGCTCAATCCGCAGGTGAACCTCGTCGACACGCTCAACAGCGGTCAATACACGGTGTTCGCACCGACCGACGCAGCCTTCAACAAGCTGCCCGCCGCCACCATCGATCAGCTCAAAGCCAATTCGAACATGTTGAAGAGCATCCTGACCTACCACGTCGTTCCGGGACAGCTGAGCCCGGACCAGGTCGACGGGTCGCACAACACCGTGCAGGGTGCGCCAGTCAACGTGACCGGTTCAGGCAACGGCCTCAAGGTCAACAACGCCGGCTTGGTCTGCGGCGGTGTACCCACCGCCAACGCGCAGGTGTACATGATCGACACGGTGCTGATGCCTCCCGGCCAGTGAGGTTTGCCAACGACACCTCATTTGACAAGCCGACTGCCGTCGGGCCCGCGCTGGCGGCGGCGATCCAGCCACTGATCGGCGGTGAGCTGCCAGTCACCAACGCAACCCGCACCGAAATCACAACTCCTGGAAGCGTGCCGCGGTGACGACCCAAGAGATCAGTACGACGAGGCGCTGGTCAATGCTGACTATCTCGCTGACGGCGACGTTATGCGCCACGGTCTTCATCAACGGCGTCGCCTTCCTGATCCCCGCGTTGAAATCCGAGCGCCACATGGGCCTGGCAGAGGGCGCTCTATGGTCGTCGATGCCAAGCTTGGGCATGGCGGTCACCCTCATCGCCTGGGGATACCTGCTGGACCTCGTCGGCGAGCGGATCGTGCTGACCGTGGGCTTGGCGCTGACAGCGGCGGCGGCCCTCGCCGCGGCATCGGCTAGTTCGATAGTGGCGGCGGGAGTATTTCTGTTGCTCGGCGGCATGGCCGCCGCCAGCAGCATCACGGCCAGCGGCCGGCTCATCACCGGCTGGTTCCCACCGGAGCAGCGCGGTGTGGCGATGGGAATCCGCCAGACCGCGCAGCCGTTGGGAATCGGCTTGGCCGCCTTGGTGATGCCGGAGCTGGCCAAACGCGACGTGTCGCTGGCGCTGTTCTTTCCCGCGGTACTGTGCGCGGTGGCTGCGGTGGCCAGCGCGCTCGGGGTGCTCGACCCGCCGCGCTCGCCCCGCAAATCCGCTGATGATCAGGAGCTGGCAAACCCGTACCGCGGGCCCCGAGTGCTTTTGCGGATTCACATGGCTTCGGCGCTGCTAGTGGTGCCGCAGAACGTGGTCTTGACCTTCATGCTGGTCTGGTTGATTGGCGGGCACGGCTGGTCGACCGCATCAGCCGGCGGGCTGCTGGCGCTGTCGCAGCTGCTCGGGGCGTTGGCCCGCACTGTGGCTGGCCGTTGGTCGGACCGCATCGGTTCGCGGATGCGGCCGATCCGGGCAATCGCGGTGGCCACCACTCTCGTTATGGTGTTACTGGCACTCACCGATCACCTCGGCTGGTCAGTTGCCGTGGCGGTCATGCTTGCCGCGGGAGCGATCGCGGGCGACAACGGATTGCCGTTCACCGCGATCCCCGAGTATGCCGGGCCATTTTGGAGCGGGCGGGCACTGGGCACCCAGCACACCGCGGAGCGGCTGGTGTTCGCTGTCGCACCACCGGTGTTCGGTGCACTGATCACCGCGGTCGGTTATCCGCTGACGTTCGCGGTGTGCGGGTTTTTCCCACTGGCAGCGCTGCCGCTCATACCGGTCAGCACCCGCGCGCGCTAACCGTCTGAGCGTCGCCAGTGAGGCCGCGGACCGCCGTCACGGCGTGATGACGTGCGCCGGGTCGGGCCGCAGCTCCGGCGGGGCCTGGCTGTAGTCACCGAACGGCCCGTCGCGGCGCTCGATCGCGGCCCGGACACCGTCGGTGGCCGCCGTCTGGATGAAGTCGAGCGCTTCGGGAGTGTTGCGCATCAGACCGTCAAGGATGCCGCCCAGCACCTGGGTCGACGCCAAACCCATGTTCTCGTAGGCCTGATTGACGATGAGCTTCTGAGCTTGCAACTGAGACAACGGGATTCGCGCCAGCTCGGCGGCGATCTCGGCAACCCGGGCCTCCAGCCGCTCGAAGGGCACCGCCTCGTTGATCAGGTCGGCCTCGGCGGCTTGCACACCGGTCAGCGGCCGACCCGTCAACGAGTGCCACTTGACCTTGGCCAGGCTGAGCCGATACAGCCACATCCCGGTCAGATAGGCGCCCCACATGCGGCTGTACGGGGTGCCGATGACGGCGTCGTTACTGGCGACGACGATGTCGGCGCACAGGGCGTAGTCGCTGGCCCCGCCGACACACCAGCCGTGCACCTGGGCGATCACCGGTTTAGACGCCCGCCAGATCGCCATGAACTTCTGGGTCGGCCCGGTCTCGCGGGCGGTGACCATCGCGAAATCCTTGCCCGGGTCCCAGCGCCCGTCGGTCGTCATCGCCTCGGCCCAGTGCTGGAAGCCGCCGCCGAAGTCGTAGCCGCCGGAGAACGCGCGACCGGCGCCGCGCAACACGACGACTTTGATGTCCCGGTCGCGCTCGGCCAGGCCGATGGCGGCCTCGATCTCGTCGGGCATCGGCGGCACGATCGTGTTGAGCTGATCCGGGCGGTTCAGCGTGATGGTGGCGACCGGCCCGGCCGGCGTGTACAGGAGCGTCTCGAACTGAGCAGTTGGCATGGTTTAGAACACCTCCACATGTGCGTCGTGTCCACCAGCCCGGGCCAGGCGGCGATCACAGGTAATGAGCGGCACCTCCAAGGCCTCCGCCAGCGCGACGAATACCGCGTCATACGCCGTCAAGTGCTTACGCAGCTCCCACACCCGGTCGGCAAGCGGGCCCAGCGGGTACCTGGTCAGCGTGATGTCATCGATGTCGGTGCGCGCATCCTCCACCCGGGCCTCATTGACGGCCTTGGTCAATGCCAAGCGCCGCAGCGCATGGAGGATCTCGACGTCGATGAGGTGCGGGGCGTGCAGATCGCTGTCGTCGGACAATCGCTCCACCAAGGCGGGTTTGGTCGGACGGGCGAGTACGGCGTCGATGAGCGCCGATGTGTCGACGACGATCAACGATCGCGCCCGGCGCGAACCGCCTCGACGATCGCGTTTGCCGTGGCGCCGCCGCTTCGCCGGCTCGCCCGGCTCAAGACGTCGGCGATGGCCGGCCGGTTCGCCACTCGCACAAGTTCATCCAGCAGGTAGTCCGACAGCGACATCCCCGCCGCGAAGGCCCGCGTGCGCAACGTGCGATGAACCTCGTCGGGAACATTGCGGATCTGGATAACTTTCACCAGCCAAACATACACCCAATTTGGGTGTGCTACACCTCATCCACACCA
>CAWISO010000045.1:0-10817 GCA_963838755.1 uncultured Actinomycetota bacterium
ATCCCGCCGGCGCAAATGCTCCCGCGGTAGCGGCAAGCCCTGCCGAGACACCGGAATCCGTCGCCTTCACACCCGTGGCGACTGCGGTAGCCGGCGTGGCGGTGGCTTTTGTCAGCGTGATACCGCTTTGAACGAAGTTGAGCGGGTACGTCGCAATCCTGGCCGGCGTAGTGAGGGCGTTCAGTTGCGACAGAGACGACGTCAGAGCTGACAGCGTCGACGTAGACGACGTCGGCGATGGTGACGCAAGCCCCTTCAGTGCAGTTGGGTCCGTGTAAATCAGCTGAGGCACGGTCGACATCACCGTCTCCGCCTGGATGCCGGCCGAGCTGCCGGCGGTTGGGCGGCCGCGGGGGCTTGACTGTCCAGTCCGGCGGGGTTGGTCATGGTCGGCGGCGCACTGAATGGTGTCACCTTCGAGGCCGCCGCCGACGAACCGGCGTAGCCGTACATGGCGGTGGCGTCTCGCGCCCACATTCCGCCATACCGAGCTTCGGTGGCCGCGATCGCCGGCGCGTTCTGCCCTATGACGTTGGTCGCGATCAGCGCCATCAACTCACCGCGGTTGGCGGCGATCAGCGGGAGCATCGGGCAATGCAGAATTGGGTCAACAGAGTTCGACCAGAATGATCAACGGCCGGCGCACGAGCCTGGTTTCCGCCAAGCCAGCACCACACAAACTGGCGACGAAATCGCCGACGGTGATGTTTGTGGCGTGGAGATGACCCCCGCGCCGGTCGGTGGCCGATTGCGGTGCAGCTCGCCCCAACTGCGGCAGCGTGCACGAAGGTGCACACCAACGCGTTGCGAATTTTCAGCCGGAGAACGCGATCAGCGGTATCGCCGTCTCGGCGAGAGTGGCCGCGCCGTGCATCCCGATCAGCTGGCTTACCTCCGGCGGCTCGTGGCCGCTGGCCAGCACCGCGGTGTCACCGGTGCAGATGACCACGACATCGCCGAGGCGCGACAGATGCTCAGCACGCACCGGGCCGAACCAGCCCGCTGCCACCGCCTCCTCGCGGCTGCACACCTCGGCGCGTCCGTCGAGCACCGCACGCCATGCGGTAAGCACATCGGGCGCCGCACCGGGTTCGGTGTACAGGTAGCGCACCCGCGGGTCACCGGCGACCACACGCACGCCGGCGGCCAGTTGCGGGTTGGCGGCGAGGTCGATCCGCGAATGTGGGGAGATGTTCACACCGCCGTGGTCGGCGCTGACGAGCAGTGCGGCATCCGGCGGCAACGACTCGACTAGCCGGGTGAGCAGCGTGTCCACCGAGGCGGCCGCGGCGTGCCACTGCGGTGAACCGATGCCGAACAGGTGCGCCGCGGTGTCCAGCTCCGCGGTGTAGCCATAGACCAGTCCTGGCGTCGATCGGAGCTCGTCGCTCACCAGCTGGGCGTAGTCCTGCCCGGGATCGGCCGCGCGAAAATGCGCTCCGCGATACGCCGCTTCGGTCAGGCCGCTGCCGAGGAAATGTGCCGGCAGCACCGCCCGGGCCGGCACCCCGGCGTCGGCCAGCCGCTCGAACCAGGTCTGGACCGGCTGCCAACGGCCGGGCGGCGGGTCGTCGCGCCAGGAGAGGTGGTTGAGCACCCGGTCGATGCCGGGCAGTTTGACGGTGAAGCCCAGCACCCCGTGCTCGCCGGGAAGGGCGCCGGTCGCGAGCGAAACCAGGCTGGTCGGTGTGGTCGACGGGAAGGTGCAGGTCAATTGCTCGAGCCGACCGATGCGGCCGCTGCGGACCGAAGCGAGCAATGGCGCGTCAGCGATCAGCAGCGGCAGCAGGTGGTAGCCCATCCCGTCGATAAGGACCACCGCGACGCGGCGCACCTCGCCGGCCCAGTCGGTCAGCGACAATGCGTCGACACTGTCGCGGACGCCCAGCAGGGCAGCCGCGGCGGGTAGGACGTCGCAAATCGAACCGGCCATGACGGTCAGTCTGCCGTGCCGCCGCCAGATGCTCTGACCGCCGGGATCATCGTCGACCAGGTGTACTTGCAGGCTTAGTAGCGCGATTCACCTGGCAGGGTAGGGCGGGGTCTACCCCGAGGTGATTCGCACGCCTGGGGCGGATTGGGTGCCGTTAACCGACTGGAGAACGCGATATCACAGTGGGTTTGAAGCCGTATCGGGGAAGCACGCCGCCGTTCATTCCGTGCCCGGCCATACCGGCCATCGCCGATAAGGGGGACATGGGCATACCCGCCGCGAGCGCGGGCGGTGCGCCAAGGGGGGCCCCACCCAACAGCCCGGCCCCAGGTCCCATCGCCCCGGCTGCTGGGCTAAGCGCCTGGGGCACCGACATGCCCCCGACGCTGGCCGCCTGGCCCAGGCCCGCCGATATCGCCGCCGGCCCGCCCAGGTCCGAAATGACCCCGCCCAGGTTGCTTCCCAGCCCGATGCCACCTACTCCTAACGCGCCACCGAGTCCGTTCGCCCCGGCCGCCGCTCCTTCCGCGGCTCCCACCACGTCTTGAGCCTCAGTGAGGTCGGCCATGCCCATGAAATCCATGAAGGTGCCCAGCCAGTTGCCCGGCATATAGAAGCCCGACGAGAAAATGGTGTTCCACAGATTGGCGTTCAGTCCCAAGCCACTCGAGCTGAAGAGGTCGTTGACGAGCGCGGAGAACCCTGTCCCGGATCCGTTGCCGGTCAATGTGTCTAGCGTATTAATCAGCCCGGGGGGCACCGACGTCAGCGACCCGGACGCCAGAGAAGTGGTCGAAGCATTGGGTGACGCGCCGGATGCCGCCGCCGTAGACGCCATCGATCCGCCGATCCCCGCGGTCGAGCCGGTCAGGGCACTCAGGAACCCAGTCGACGTACCGGAACTGGACAACGCCGGTGATCCGGTGAGTCCCAGCGAACTCAGGATTCCGTTGAGCCCGGATGTGCCGGATGTGGGGGAGCTCGCCGATCCCAGCGGCGACGCCAAGCTCTGCAATGTGGTCGGCACCGAGGAAATAACTTCCGACAGAGACGTCTGCGTGTTGCCTGCCGCCGAGGTACCCGCGGCCTGTGCGGCAGCGGCGGCTTGAGCGGCTGAGCCAGTCGGATTGGTGCTGGGTGTGGGGGTGGCGAACGGCGTGAGCATTGCGGCCGTCGCCGACTCCCCGGCATAGCCGTACATGGCGACGGCGTCCTGGGCCCACATCTCGGCATACTGCGCTTCGGTAGCCGCGATCGCCGGCGTGTTCTGACCCAGGACGTTGGTCGCAACCAACGACGTCAGAAGCGTTCGGTTGGCGGCGATCACCGGCGGCGGCACCGTCATCGCGAACGCGGCGTGATAAGCGCCGGCGGCCGCCCAGGCTTGACCGGCGGCCTGTTCGGCTTGGGTCGCGGTGGTCTTGATCCAGGCCGTGTAGGGAGCCGCCGCAGACGCCATCGCCGTCGCAGCCGGGCCCTGCCAGCTCTCAGCGGTGAGCGCATCGAGCGCCGAGGAGTAGGAGTCCGCCGCGGCGTTGAGCTCGGCGGCTAGCTGCTGCCAGCCCGCTGCGGCGGCCAGCATCGGTCCCGAGCCGGGACCGGAATAAATGAGGCCGGAGTTGATCTCCGGCGGCAATGCACCGAACTCCATCACCAAACCCGCTTATCCCACTGCCATCACGTTGGCGGTCTCGGTGGCCGCATAGGAACCGGCGCTGGCCCGCATCATCGCGACGAACATTTGATGAATCGCAGCAGCGTGCGCGCTCACCGCCTGGTACATCTGCGCGTGCGCCGCGAATTGGGCTGCGGTCAGTGCCGACACCGTGTCGGCGGCGGCCGGAACAACCCCGGTGGTCGAAGCTGCCGCGGCCGTATTCTGAGCGGCCATCGCAGCGCCGATTCCTTGCAAGTGGCCAGCAGTCGCCGCCAGCATCTCGGGTCGTGTCGCAACGAACGACATTCTTATCTCCTTTGACTGATCAGGTGCTTGAGGTACCTCCACTGGGGCATGGAAATGATCAGCCACGCTTCAGCTATTTGCTATCCGCCGATGGCGCCGACTATCCACTTTGCGTTGTCCATTCGTTAACTTGAAGTCACCGACCAAGCGGACTGGTCCACGTGATCAGTCCTGCCCGAATGAAGCACCGGACTGCGCCACGCACTGCCTCGAGTCGGCTGGTGGAGGTAAAGCGAGTGGGCGAAGCGGCGGTGGCGGGCTCAGTTGGTGGCTGCGAGTGCGCGGCTGAGGCTTTCGGAGGGCAGTTCGCCGTACCGACGAAAGTAGCTTTGCGAGAAACGGCCCAGATGCGTAACGCCCGCAGCGAACGCAGCATCTGTGACCGACATTCCTGCGACCGGATGAGTAAGCATCCGACGGGCGGCGTCCAGCCGCAGATTGCGGACGTGAGCCACCGGCGTGGTCCGCCAGAAGCGGCGAAAGGCGGTTTCCAATGCTCGGCTGCTGACGCCGGCGGCGTCGGAGATATCTGCTAAGTCGATGTGCTGAGCAAGGTTTCGTCGGATGTACTGGTCGGCGCGAGGCAAGCATGCCGGTAGATCACTTGGTCCGAGGTCCGCATTGGCCGAATTGGGAAGCAAGTGCAGCACCGCTGTCATCAGATGCCGACTCGCGCTCCGGTCGAGCGCGCTTGACCGCGCGCGGTTATCGGTCGTGATATCCCGCCAGAAGAACTTGACGAGATCGTCGAGCATGGCCGGCAGTGGTTCCGCAACTTCCTGGAAAAGGATTGGCTCCTCGTCGGTTTCGACTCCCCCAAGCCGCTCTATGGGGCCGCGGGGAAGTCGGACCATTAGCTGGGCGGCATCGGCGCTCCAGCGTTTGCGATAGGCGGTGGCCGGATTCACGACATACGAATCGCCCGGACCGATTTCCAGCTCGGCCGCGCGCGTGCTGATTTCGCAGGTCCCTTTCAGCGTTCGCTGCAGTACATAAAAGTCGAACGGCCCTGGTGTGACGATTTCGACGTCACGTCCATATGAAACCTCGAGGAACGTGATGCCATCGAGCGGCGCCTCGCAAAGCCTGAAATCAAGTTGTCCTGGCTGGTCCAGCGTGCGCAATAGATGTCGCGAGACCCGATCCTCCATGATCGCCCGGGCTTCGTCCACGTCGTCGGTCTGCAGACTGACCGTCGATTCCGTTCCATGAGCTACCGGCATATCACCTCAGATCCGCGCCGCTCTCGCGCAATGTGGACCCTGAGGTCCACTTCTCCTCGATTCGGCCGTAGCGCCAGACCAATAAAGCGATGCCCCACGTGACGGCAAACAAGCCGACGATGAGGAATCCGACGGCGTTGAGGTCGATACCGCTGATCCCATCCCAGAATGCGCCGTTCCAGCCGAATTGATCTGCCAGCAGGCCCAGGAGTTCCACGCTGCCGATGAGCAGCGCGACAGCGACCGACAAGCCGGTCACGGTGATGTTGTAGTAGACCTTGCGCACCGGATTCGAGAAGGCCCAGCCGTAAGCAAAATTCATGAACGAGCCATCGATGGTGTCCAGCAGGCACATTCCCGCGGTGAACAGCACGGGAAGACACAAAATCGCATACCAGGGCAGACCGGCCGCCGCGCTGGTTCCCGCTAAAACCAGCAATGCGACCTCGGTTGCGGTGTCGAAGCCGAGCCCGAACAGTACCCCGAGGGGGTACATGTGCCACGACTTGGTGATCGATTTGGTGAACCGGCTGAGGAAACGGTTGAGCAACCCGCGGTTGTTGAGTTGTTCTTCGAGTTCGGCCTCGTCGAAAACGCCGCGGCGCATCCGGGCGAAGACCCGCAGAATGCCGGCCAAGATGATGATGTTGATGAACGCGATCAGGTAGAGAAACACTCCTGAGACGGTCGTTCCGATCAAGCCGGTGTAGTGGTGCAGCGCCGATGAGTCCTGCTTGACCGGCCCGATGATGGCTTTCAGGCCGAACGCCAGCAGCAGCGCTAACCCGAAGACCACCGAGGAGTGGCCCAGTGAGAAGAAGAACCCGACGCCCAGCGGCCGATGGCCGTCATTCATCAGCTTGCGGGTGGTGTTGTCGATCGCGGCGATGTGGTCGGCGTCGAATGCGTGCCGCAGTCCCAGTGTGTAGGCCGTCAGACCGATGCCGATGCCGAATGCTTTGTCGCCCAGACTGAAGTGCTCCGGTTCCACCACCATTACCAGGGTGATCCAACCGATCAGGTGCAGCGCGACAATAACCGCGGCCATCGATGCCAGCCGCAAGAACTCGTCTGGCGTCAACGTGTTCCGCAGAGTTCGCCGTGCCGACGACTGCTCGTCCCGGCGACCACCGGGCATGTCGCGCCCCTTCCGCGTTCGAAGGCCCCGGCCGTCCAAAACGGTAAACCCTACCCAGCCGTCTTGCGGTAGATTCGCAAACATTGCTGCAAGTATTTCGCAGGTAGCGTGCGTACCGGAGCGGCTATTCCCCTCAACCGCAGAAGACGACAATCGGGCGCGTGATCACGTGCGGTCCCACCCGTTGGCGCGCGATAATGGATCGATGGCCAAGTCATCGGCCTTAGACCCATCCGTCACCGAGCGGATCGGCGCGTTACTGCGCGCTCATGGGCTGCGACGGATGGCGTCGCGAATCGCGGTGCTCGCGGTGCTCGAGTCGATCAGTGGTCATCTGTCGGTCGCCGAGATCGACCAGCGGCTGCGCCAGTGTCTGCCCGCAGACGCGCAGTCTCCGGATCTGGCGACGATTTACCGGACCGTGACCACGCTGGTCGACCAGGGTGTGCTGCATGCGCTGACCCTCGAACACGGCATCACCACGTACGGCTTGGCCGCAGATCCGCACCATCACGCGGTGTGTATGCAATGCGGCTCGATCATCGAAGTGCCTGCGGGACAGTTGACTTCGGCGCTGGAACACGCAATGGCGGGCAGCTCTTTCAGGCTTTCCGAGCGGGCCGGTTTGACCTTGCACGGCCTGTGCCCGCAATGCCAGGGAAGCGGGGATCAACCCGGGTCAGCGCTGACCTGAGGGCGGTTAGCCTGCCGTCTGGGGTCGTTCCGCCAGGCCCAGTCGCAGGTGCTCGCTGTGGTAGATGGCTTCGTCCAGCAGTTGGGCGACGTGGCTGTCGTAAAGGCTGTAGACGATGCTGCGCCCGGATCGTGTGCCGGTAACGAGGCCAAGGTTACGTAGCAGCCGCAGCTGATGGGAGACCGCCGAGTGCTCCATCCCGACCTCGTCGGCCAGCTCAGTCACCGGGCGCGGCCCCTGCCGCAGCGTGGTCAGGATCAGCAACCGACTCGGGGTCGCCAACGCCTGCAGCGTGGTCGCCACATGGGCGGCAGATCCGACGTCGAGCCGCGCGGCCGGGCGGGTGCGGCCCTCAACCCCGTGTCCCATACCGATTAATTTATCTCATTAGTTCTAGATGAAGGACTGTTCATATCTGCATATTTTCTGATAACGTCAGTGCCGGTACATCAACAAACGAAAGAGGCGATCTAATGTCGCACCATGCCAACTGCGACCAAGACCCGAACCATTCCCACGAGCAAGGCCATGTCGAGCACGAGCATGCACACACCCACGACGACGGCACCGAACACACTCACTCGCACGCGCACCAGGCGGGCCAGGAAGAAAGCCACTCGCATTCGCACCAGTGAGTAACGGCTTGTTCCCGAACGGCACCACCAGCGGGTTCGGGGACGACGCTGGAAACGTTTAAAGAGCCACGTCGTCAGGTTGGTTGCGTTGGCACCTAAGAGGGTGAACGACGCTACTGCGGACGCCCTGCAGACGGATACGAGTCGGAGAGAGAAGGCGCTGGGCCGTACGAGGCGCGTCGTCGATGAAGAAGGGGCTACCCCTACCTCATTCGTTTCAAGATGGGACATCAAGCTCAGGCCGAATGAACGTCAGTTATTAGACGGCTCAGTCGCAGCGACGCGAGCTTCTACCTTCTGACCGATATGCCGTTGTCGAGGACGATCCGATCCTGCACTACCCCGATCACCCGCGCCTCATCGTCATTGAGGTTGATCTGGGGTGTGTGGACTTGGTGAGCGGTCCTCGCCGCGGTCACCAGTGACTGGAGCAGCGCTAAGGTCTCTTCGCGTCCCACGGTCATCTTTGGTTCGGACTCTCCGTCACTAATGCCGAACTCAATGTCTGCCGTCATCAATGCTGCTAGTTCGTTCCAGTCCTGAGTGTCGAGCGTTCGGCAGTACGCGGCTTTGGCCTGGCTCTGCTCGTAGGAGGCGATCAAATCGGCCTGTCCGGTCATGTGACCGCCAGTTCCAAATGGTCGAGCCGACGCACCAGAAGGCTGGGCAACCAGCGCCCGGTCTGGGTGGCCTGGACGAGTTTGGTGCGGTCAAGCAGTTGGCGTAGGACAACCGCTGCCTCCAGCCGGGCGAGGGCGGCACCGACGCAGAAGTGCGCCCCCTTCCCGAAGGTGAGGTGACCTTTCCCAGCAGGCCGGTCGAGTCGGAACTGTCCGGGGTCATCGAAGTGGGACGGGTCACGATTGGCCGCCCCCCACATCAGGAGCAGACGTGACCCGCCGCGCAGCGGAATCCCATCCAGTTCGGTGTCGTGAACGACGTGGCGATAGTGACCCCGAAACGGCGGCTCGTAGCGCAGTACTTCTTCCAAAAACGCGCCGAGCAGCTCTGGCTGTTCCCGGACCCGCTGTTGGGTAACGGTGTTGTTCGCCAAAATCCATGCGCTGGAGCCGATTAACGAAGAGGTGGACTCGCCCCCGGCGCTGAACAGGGTGATCATCATGACTTGTGCGGTGAACTCGTCCAGTTCGCCAGTGGCGCACGCCGCGGCGAGGTCGCCGAGCAGGCTGCTTCGTGGACTGGCGGTGGCGTGGCGGAACTGATCGGTGATGTACTCGGTGAGTTCCATGACCGCGACACCGGCGGCGGTCAGCTGCTCTTGGGTGACCAGTCCCTCCACGATCTGCGTGGCGGCGTATCCCCACCGGACGAGCTTGTCATTGTCCTCGTTGGGCACTCCGATGATGCGTCCGACGATCATCATCGGCAACCGGTTGGCCATCGCGCCCATCCATTCGATGCGGCCGTCTTGGACGCTGGTATCCCAGATGTGGGTAGAGGTCTGGCCGATGAAGGGCTCGATGGCTCGAATGCGCTTGGCCGCCAGTTGCGGTATCAGCGCCTTCCTGTGCGCGGCGTGCGCGGGGCCGTCAGCAGTGGCGAGCACCTGCGTCGGGCCGCCCAGCTCACCCGTCGGGAGCTCGCGGACCGTGCCGTCAGCGTCACGCATCATGGTGGCCGTCAGGTTCGATGAGAAGTCCTCGCACCGAGCTACGGCCTCGTTGACGGCGGCCCAGCCGGTCACGGCGTAGAAGTCTGAATTGCCGATCCGGTGAAGTGGCCCATCCTGGTGCATGCGCTCGTACAACGGGTAGGGGTCTTGGATGTACTGATCGTCGAAGAGCGCGATGCCGAGTGCGCCATCCAGAGATGTCATTACTTAACGCTGATGATTCCTGCTGACGAGGTCAACCAAATGCTGCGAAGTTGAAATCGCCGGTAGCCCTCACGAATGGCAGTCTTCTCAACCGCCGCCGCAGACCTGCACGAACGTTGATAAGGACCCCGAAGTTTGTCTCAGTGCTGAGAAGATGGCTTACAGCGAAGCAAGGAGGGCGGCGGGTGGTGCGAGACGATTGGGTCGTTGGTGGGGATCGCCGGGCCGCTGCGGCAGAACGTATCTACGTGGCTGCTGCTGATCTTGTGCTCCACGCCGGCTTGGAAGCGTTCGACATCGACGCCTTGGCCGAACGAGTGCACTGTTCGAGGGCAACCATCTACCGCTACGCCGGGGGCAAGGCGCAGATACGGGACGCTGCACTGATCCGCATCGCCGCAGACATCACCGCCACCGTACGGCGCGAAGTCGACCGCTTCAGTGGTCCTGAGCGGGTCATCAGGGCCATCGCCGTAGCACTGCAACAGATCAGGTCCGATCCCATACGGCGACTGATGATGAGTTCGAGCAAGGCCTCTGAATTGAGCGACCTGCACTCGTCGCCGGTCCTTAGCGCCTTAGCCGCCGAACTCACCGGAATCACCGACGACGATCCCTTGGCGGCGCTGTGGATCGTCCACGTGGTGCTGTCGCTCGCGCACCTACCCGTCGGCGACGAACAAGTTGAAGCCCAGATTCTGCAACGATTCGTCTTACCGGCGTTCGACCGCTCACAGGCCGAGTGGGCAAATTAGTCGACTTCGGACGAAGCTGATAAGAGCGGTAACGGTTGCACGACTTACTCTCTCAGTCCTTCGACATGCTGCGCTTTCGGGTGAACGTTCGAGAGGCAGTAGCGCAGGTAGAAGGACGTCTTGTGTGGTCGACCCGCAAGTTTCATGAGCGTAGATCGGTGCCGTTTCCTCGTTTCCTCACTGATGAGCTGGCGGCGCTGATGGTCGGAAGTCCCGCGAAGAGTTGGTATTCACCGCGCCCGACGGCGGAGTTCTCTGCGTATCAACATTTCGCCCGCGCACCTTCGTGCCAGCAGTGCATCGACTCGCTGCAAGACCCCGATTTTCCACCAGTCACGCCGCACGATTTGCGGCACACTGCTGCGTCCCTGGCCATCAGGGAAGGAGCGAATCCGGTCCAGACGATGCTTCGGCACCAGTCGGCTGTACTGACAACGGATACCTATGCCGACCTGTTCCCTGATGATTTGGAGCTCGTCTCCGACTCGCTGGATAAGGCACGCCAGGCCGAGCTGAACAGTTTTGCGGACCAACTGCGGACTGAAACAGAAAAAGACCCCGACCAAAATTATCAGTCAAGGCCTCTTAGCTGCGCCAACGCGAGTCGGGGTGGCGGGATTCGAACTCACGACCTGTTCG
>CAWISO010000046.1:0-25253 GCA_963838755.1 uncultured Actinomycetota bacterium
GGCGGAAAACCGACATCGTCGTGGCGAGTTTGGATCCGAGTGCTTGTGCCGCCGGTGTTGGTCTCTGTGGTGGCGCATGCTCTTACCGACCAAGTCATCCGGCGCCTCGTCGGCCAGATTGTCGCCAGCTCAGCCAACGCGCTGTCGGCGCTCTGGCGCGACGGGCGTTGAACGCCGCTTCTGGCCGTGGGTAAAACGGCAAGCGAAGCGAGGGCAACACACGACGGGTTACGGCAGCGAGGGCATCGTGAGGGCTCGAGAAGCAATGAGACAGGCTCGTTTTCGAGGAATTCCCGGGATCCGCAGATGGGCTGCGGCGATAGACTCGCCGACGTCATCGGCCTCAGCGCCGGCCAACACTGAGCGTGCACCGACGGCCAAGGTGGCGACCAGCATTTTGACTAGCAGCGGGTGTGGTTCCGCGATTGCGAATTCACCAGCGTGAGCGCCCTCGGTAATATCGCTTTTGAGTTGGGCGAGTGAGCGGTCCAGCGCGTCGTGGCGCTCGTCGAGGTATTGGGCCGTGATCGCGCCGGAGTTCGAGAACCTACAGCTAAACCGGTGCGGCCAGCCGGGTGGGCTGATCATGGCCGCGAAGCTTCACCGTCTCACCCAAAGTCCAGTTGGATCGCTCGCTTTCGCTCGCGGCATCAACCGTATTGGAGGAAGCCAGCAGTCGCTCGGGCTCGTCCTTGGCCAGTTCAGACAGCCGGGCGGCTTCGTTGACCGGCTCGCCGATCACGGTGTATTCGAATCGTTCCTTGGCGCCCACATTGCCAGCGACAGCTTTCCCGGCGGCCACGCCGATGCCGGCTCGACACTCGGGTACCTCGTCGTCGAGTCGGCGAGCGATGGTGCGGGCGGCAGCCAGCGCTTGGTCTTCCGGTCTTTCGAGACGGTTAGGCGCGCCGAACACCGCCAGCACGGCATCGCCTTCGAATTTATTGACCAGTCCGCAATGTTGGTCCACTTCGTCGACGATCACCGTGAAAAATCGGTTGAGCAGCTGTACGACTTCTCCTGCCGGTCGGCCGGTGACGAGCTGCGTCGAGCCGATGATATCGAGGAAAACCACTGCGACATGGCGCTCTTCGCCACCGAGTTTGGGACGTTCCTTCTCGGCAGCGGCGGCGACTTCGCGGCCGACGTGACGGCCGAACAGGTCGCGCACGCGTTCGCGCTCGCGTAAGCCGTCGACCATGGAGTTGAAACCACGCTGCAGCTCCCCGAGTTCGGTGCCGTCGAAGACCACCAGGTCGCCGCGCAGGTCGCCCTCTTCGACGCGTCGTAGCGCCGCCCGTACCGCCCGCACCGGCGTCGATGTCAGCCAAGCCAGGATCCACATCAACACAAACCCAAAGATCAACGTGGCGGTCGAGATGACCAGCACTGCCACTGCCAGCTGGGTTTTGGTCAGGTTGCCGAGCACCAGGGCGAAGAACGCGGTGAGGGTAAGGCCGAAAACCGGGACACCCGAGCTCAGCAGCCACACGGTCAGGGTCCGGCCCATGATGCCCGGCGCCAATCGCCGCGGCGCGCGGCCCGCTTCGAGAGCTTGGGCAGCCACCGGCCGCAGTGCGAATTCGGTGAAGAGGTAAGACGCGGTGGCAACCAGGATGCCGACGAAGTTGACTGAGAAACCCACAATCGGGATGAACGTGCTGTCGGCCATCCCGTAGAGCGTCGTCAACAACGCTGCCCCGATTCCCCAGAGCGCGAGCACGCCCAGTGACAGCCACAGCGGCGCCAGGAAGGTAGCGCGTTCGTTGGCGGGAGTGGGTTTGTGGCCCTCGATCGCCCACCGCAGGGCCGTTATCAGCCGGCGGGTGATCAGGTACACCCCGAGTGCCAGCGCGACCGCGATGTAGGCCGGCGAGACAGCGAAGGTGATCCACAGCGGTGCGTCGCTGAAGATGCTGGGCGCCGGAAAGGCGATGGTCAACAGCAACACCGCAACGCCGATACCGACCAGATTGGTCGCAAGGATGAAGATCGTGATGATGAGCTGAATGCGCACCCGCCGGCGGCTCTGGCTTTCCGACACCCGGCCAAGCAGCCACGAACCGTACTCGGGTGTACGCGATAGTCGACCGCTCTGCTGGGTTACCGCCTCCAGCAGACGGCCCAGCCGTTGCGCGGTGGTTTTCTTAGCCATCATGGTGGCGTCAGCCTAACGTCCGACGGCTCCCGTTTAAGGTGAGTCGGGTGCGTCTCGTCATCGCCCAGTGCACTGTGGACTATCTCGGGCGGCTGACCGCCCATCTGCCATCGGCGCGCCGCTTGCTGCTGTTCAAGGCGGATGGCTCGGTCAGCGTGCACGCCGACGACCGCGCCTACAAGCCGTTGAACTGGATGAGTCCGCCGTGTTGGTTCACCGAAGAGCTCGATGGCACGGTTCCGGTATGGGTGGTCCAGAACAAGGCCGGTGAGCAGCTGCGCATCACCGTCGAGCACATCGAGCACGACTCCAGCCATGAGCTGGGGGTCGATCCGGGGCTAGTCAAGGATGGTGTCGAAGCGCACCTGCAGGCGCTGCTCGCCGAGCACGTGGAACTGCTCGGCGCCGGATACACGCTGGTGCGCCGCGAATACATGACCGCGATCGGACCGGTTGACCTGCTGTGCCGCGACGAAGAGGGACGCTCGGTCGCGGTCGAGATCAAACGCCGCGGCGAGATCGACGGCGTCGAGCAGCTCACCCGCTACCTTGAATTGCTCAACCGGAATAGCGTGCTCGCGCCGGTGCGTGGGGTATTCGCCGCCCAGCAGATCAAGCCGCAGGCAAGGACTTTAGCCATCGACCGCGGGATCCGTTGTTTGACACTGGATTACGACGAGATGCGGGGGATGGATTCTGACGAGTACCGACTGTTCTGAGACGTCTTACTAGACTGGCGACATGGCTCGGCGCCGCACCCCGCCGCGCAGGCATCAGTCGCGTCGGCCGTTGCCAGCGCAGCGCCGGGTTGAAACTGGACCCGACGGCCACGATTACGAAGTACGACCCGTCGCTGCCGCACGAGCTGTCAAGACGTATCGCTGCCCTGGCTGCGACCACGAAATCCGATCGGGCACGGCTCATGTAGTGGTCTGGTTGGCAGACTCGGGTGACGTTGCGGTCGACGACCGGCGACACTGGCACACGCCGTGCTGGGCTAATCGCGCAACCCGCAGGCCGACCCGGCGATGGTCGTAAAGCGTATCTACTCGGAATCTGAGTCGGTGGACGGCTCGACCAGCTCGATCAGAACGCCGCTGGCGTCTTTGGGGTGGATGAAGTTGATCCGCGAGTTCGCTGTGCCGCGTCGTGGCGCTTCGTAGAGCAGCCGGACTCCCTGCTCGCGCAGCCGCTCGGTGAGCGCTTCGAGGTCGCTGACTCGGTAAGCCAACTGCTGGATGCCGGGGCCACGCTTGTCGAGGAATTTCGCGATCACCGACGACTCGTCGATCGGGGCCATCAGCTGCACTTGGGCGCTGCCGACCGGGGCACCACGGACTGACAACATGGCCTCGCGAATCCCCTGGTCATCGTTAACTTCCTCGTGCAAAACGATCATGCCCAGGTGGTCGTGGTACCACGAGATCGCGGCGTCGAGGTCCGCAACCGCAAGGCCGACGTGATCGACGGCAGTCACCAGCGCAGTGGCAAGGACTCGACGGCCGTCAACTTGATCGGTGGTCATAACGTAACGGTAACCTGACGGGAAAGATTCTGCTTCTCCGATCCGCAGGATCGGCCATTAAACACCGCCTTGGAGGTAGTCATGACTACATCGGTGATCGTTGCTGGAGCCCGAACACCCATCGGCAAGTTGATGGGCTCGCTGAAGGATTTTTCG
The DNA here is from genome assembly GCA_963838755.1 of uncultured Actinomycetota bacterium. GTDB lineage: Bacteria > Actinomycetota > Actinomycetes > Mycobacteriales > Mycobacteriaceae > Mycobacterium. The sequence continues at coordinate 3,840 of CAWISO010000046.1, forward strand.
GGCAGCGATCTGGGCGCCATCGCGATCGCCGGGGCTCTGGAGAGGGCTAATGTGCCCGCCGCCGCAGTCGAGTACGTGATCATGGGCCAGGTGCTGACCGCGGGCGCCGGTCAGCTGCCCGCGCGACAGGCTGCCGTAGGCGCCGGTATCGGCTGGGACGTACCGGCAATGACCATCAACAAGATGTGCCTGTCCGGTCTCGACGCCATTGCACTGGCTGACCAGCTTATTCGGGCCGGCGAGTTCGATGTGGTGGTAGCTGGTGGCCAGGAGTCGATGACCAAGGCGCCGCACCTGCTGATGGACAGCCGGTCGGGCTACAAATACGGCGACGTGACGGTTTTGGACCACATGGCCTACGACGGCCTGCACGACGTGTTCACCGACCAGCCGATGGGCGCACTGACCGAGCAGCGCAACGACGTCGACAAGTTCACGCGTCTCGAACAAGACGAATTCGCTGCGCGGTCGCACCAGAAGGCCGCCGCGGCATGGAAGGATGGCGTCTTCGCCGACGAAGTGGTGGCGGTGAACATCCCGCAGCGCAAAGGCGATTCCTTGCAGTTCAACGAGGATGAGGGCATCCGCGCGAACACCACCGCCGAGTCGCTGGCCGGTCTCAAACCGGCGTTTCGTCGCGATGGCACCATCACGGCCGGTTCGGCATCGCAGATTTCCGACGGCGCGGCAGCGGTCGTCGTGATGAATAAGGACAAGGCCACCGAATTAGGGTTGTCGTGGCTGGTGGAAATTGGCGCACATGGCGTGGTGGCCGGCCCGGATTCGACGCTGCAATCGCAGCCCGCTAACGCGATCAAGAAAGCTCTTCGCCGCGAGGGTATCTCGGTGGACCAACTCGATGTAGTGGAGATCAACGAGGCGTTCTCTGCGGTGGCATTGGCCTCGACTCAGGAAATGGGTGTTGATCCCGACCTCGTCAACGTCAATGGCGGTGCTATCGCTATCGGGCACCCCATCGGCATGTCAGGTGCGCGGATCACGCTGCATACGGCTCTGGAGTTGGCGCGCCGGGGTTCCGGATACGGAGTCGCGGCGCTGTGCGGTGCCGGTGGTCAAGGCGACGCGCTAATCCTGCGGGCGGGCTAAATCCGCGACACCGCGGTCGGCTTTGCGGACCGCACATGTGTTCGAGTGGCGTGATGACGGTCGTTGCTGGCGGCGTGAGAGCGCGCAAACTTGACCGCCGATGTGATTTTGGTCATACAGCTGTCGTGGAGCGGTCGCAGAAGGGGTTCGGCCGCGTTTTCGGACCGGTGAGCAACATGCCAGACTTGACGACGTGACCCGTCCTCGACCCCAGATCGGGCCTGCTTTGACCGGCGCGGTCGATCTGTCCGGCCTCAAGCAACCCGCGCCGTCCAGCGGTGACGCGGCCGGCGGAGACCCAACTCCCGCCGGCGTCGAGATCACCGAAGCCAATTTCGAAGACGAGGTCCTGCTTCGGTCCAACGAGGTGCCGGTGGTCGTGCTGGTGTGGTCACCGCGCAGCGATGTGTGCCTTCAACTAGCCGACACCTTGACCACCCTCGCCGCCGCTGACAATGGGAAGTGGTCACTGGTGAGCGTCAACGTCGACACCGCCCCCCGAGTAGCCCAGAGTTTTGGCGCAAAGGTGGTTCCTACCGTGTTGGCTTTGGCTGCCGGGCAGGTGCTTGCAGGCTTCGAGGGCATGCAGCCTCCTGATCAGTTACGCCAATGGGTGGACTCGTTACTGTCGGCGACCGCGGGGAAGCTCAGCGGCACAACGGATTCCGAGGAACCCGAGCAGGTGGACCCGGCGCTGGCTCAGGCTCGCCAGCAGCTCGAGGATGGTGATTTCGTCGCGGCCTCAGCTTCGTATCAGGCGATTCTGGATTCCGATCCGAACCACGCCGAAGCGAAGGGCGCGGTGCGCCAGCTTGCCTTCCTGATGCGGGCGACCGCGCATGGGTCTGACGCCGTGACCGCCGCCGACACCGCCCCCGATGACATCGAGGCCGCGTTGGCCGCTGCCGATGTCCAGATCCTCCGCCAGGATGTGCGCGGGGCGTTCGACCGTCTGGTTGCGTTGATCCGGCGGACGTCCGGTGACGAGCGAACCCTGGTGCGCACCCGGCTGATTGAGTTATTCGAGCTCTTCGATCCCGCCGATCCCGACGTCATTGCAGGGCGGCGCAACCTCGCCAACGCGCTGTACTAGTCGTCGCCGGATTATTCGGGCGCTAGCCATAGCGCCGACGTGGGCGGCAACACGAGCACCGCAGAAGCCGGACGACCGTGCCATGGTTCTTCGCTCGCCTCGACGCCGCCAAGGTTGCCGATCCCGGTGCCGTTGTAGCCGGTCGCATCGGTGTTGAGCACTTCACGCCACCGTCCGGCGGTGGGCAGCCCGAGGCGGTAACCGCTGTGCTCGGCACCTGCGAAATTGAACACGCAGGCCATCACCGAGCCATCGCGGCCGTAGCGCAGGAAACTCAGCACGTTGTTCGCGGAGTCGTTGGCGTCGATCCAGGAGTAACCCTCGGGCGTGGTGTCCTGACTCCATAGCGCCGGGTGGCTGCGGTAGATCTCGTTGATGTCGCGCACCAGGCACAAGATGCCGTTGGAGAAGCTGTTCTCGTCGAGTTGGAACCAGTCCAGGCCGCGTTCTTCGGACCACTCGGCGCGCTGTCCGAATTCCTGCCCCATGAACAGCAGCTGCTTACCGGGGTGCGCCCACTGGTAGGCCAACAGACTGCGCAGCCCCGCCGCCTTCATGTGATCGTTGCCCGGCATCCGCCCCCATAGGGTGCCCTTGCCGTGCACCACCTCATCGTGGCTGAGCGGCAGCACGAAGTTCTCGCTGAACGCGTAGAGCATCGAGAAAGTGATCTCATGGTGGTGATAACTGCGGTGTATCGGATCATGACTGACGTAGTCGAGAGTGTCGTGCATCCAGCCCATGTTCCACTTCATCGAAAAGCCCAGGCCGCCAACGGAAGTTGGCCTCGACACACCTGGCCACGATGTCGACTCCTCGGCGATAGTGACGATCCCTGGCGCTGCCTTGTGTGCCGTGGCGTTCATCTCCTGCAGGAACTGCACCGCTTCCAGGTTTTCCCGGCCACCGTAGATGTTCGGTGTCCAGCCGCCTGCCGGCCGTGAATAGTCGAGGTAGAGCATCGAGGCCACGGCGTCGACCCGCAGCCCGTCGATGTGGAACTCATCGAGCCAGTACAGCGCGTTGGCCACCAAAAAGTTGCGTACCTCGGCGCGGCCAAAGTCGAACACGTAAGTGCCCCAGTCGAGTTGCTCGCCCCGCCGGGGGTCGGAATGCTCGTAGAGCGGTGTGCCGTCGAAACGGCCGAGCGCCCATGAGTCCTTTGGGAAGTGAGCCGGGACCCAGTCGACGATGACACCGATACCGCCCTGGTGCAGCGCGTCGACAAGCGCCCGGAACTCGTCGGGCGTGCCGAATCGAGACGTCGGCGCATAGTAGGACGTGACCTGGTAGCCCCAGGATCCGCCGAACGGGTGCTCGGCGACAGGCAGCAGCTCGATGTGGGTAAACCCTTGTGTCACTACGTATTCTGTTAGCTCGCGGGCAAGTTCGGTATAGCTGAGACCTGGTCGCCACGAGCCCAGGTGGACTTCGTAGGTGCTCATCGGCTCGAATACCGGATTCCGCTGGGTCCGCGCTGTCATCCATTCGTCGTCAGCCCAGCGGTAGTTGCTCAAGGTCACCCGCGACGCGGTTTGCGGCGGTACCTCGGTGGCGAATGCGAAGGGGTCGGCGCGGTCGGTGACTGAGCCGTCGGCGCCGTGCACCCGAAACTTGTACAGGCCATCGCGTGGAAAGTCCGGCCAGAACAGCTCCCACACGCCCGATGAGCCCAGTACGCGGAGCGGAGCGTCGTTGCCGTTCCAGCCGTTGAATTCCGCGATCAAACTGACGCCCTTGGCGTTGGGCGCCCAGACGGCGAATGACACACCCTCGACCACGCCGTCGGCGGTGGTAAACGAGCGGGGGTGGGCGCCTAGCACCTCCCAGAGTCGTTCGTGGCGGCCCTCGCCGAACAGATGCAGATCGACTTCGCCCAGCGTCGGCAGGAACCGGTAGGCGTCGGCGACAGTGTGCGGGTCGGAGCCGTAGCTGACCTCGAGGCGATAGTCGATGAGATCGGCGAATGGCAGCGCCACCGCGAATAGGCCGGAGTCGATGTGCTGCAGCGGAAACCGCTCGTCGCCAACGAGTGCGACCACATCGGTGGCGTGCGGACGAAACGCCCGGATCACTGTCTGGTTGCCGTATTCGTGAGCGCCCAGGATGCCGTGTGGATTGTGGTGCTCGCCGGCTAGCAGGCGAGCCAGGTCGCTGGGGTCGGGCGCCAGGTTGGTCCTGGCGAGTTGGTCGGTGGGCGTCATCGCAGCGTCACCTCCGGCGCAGCAGCGCGATTCGGGATTCGGACGGTATGAGCGGCATGTTGACGATGTGGGCGACGGCACGGCCGGGGTCGATGCGTATGTAGTTGGCTTGTCCCCATTGGTATTCCTCGCCGGTTATCTCGTCTCGCACCCAGAACCGCTCGTGATGTTCCATACCCAACGCGGCCATGTCCAACCACAGCGTCGCTTCCTCCGCCCCGAACGCGTCGAGCGTCACCACGACCAGCACGCAGTCACCGGTGACCGGGTCGAATTTGCTGTAAGCCATCAATGCGTCGTTGTCCACTGAATGGAAGGTGATGTTCCGCAGCTGCTGGAGAGCGGGATGAAGTCGACGAATGTTGTTCAGCTGTGCGATGAATGGCTCCAGCGACCGTCCGGCCGCCAGCGCGCCCGCGAAATCGCGGGGCCGCAACTCATACTTCTCCGAGTCGAGATATTCCTCACTGCCCTCCAGCACAGCACGGTGCTCGAAGAGTTCGTAGCCGGAGTACATCCCCCAAGCCGGGCTCATCGTTGCCGCCAGCACGGCACGTATCGCGAACATGCCCGGGCCGTTATGTTGCAAAATGGCATGCAAGATGTCGGGGGTGTTGACGAACAAGTTGGGGCGGCGGAAGTCGGCGAATGCGGGGATCTCCTCGCCGAATTCGGTGAGCTCCCACTTGGCCGTGCGCCAGGTGAAATAGCTGTAGGACTGGGTGAATCCCAGCTTGGCCAGCCCGTATTGGCGGGCCGGCGGAGTGAACGCCTCGGACAAAAACAGCACATCGGGGTCGACTGCCTTCACTTGACCGATCAGCCACGCCCAGAAGTTGGGCGGCTTGGTGTGCGGGTTGTCGACGCGGAAGAGTTTCACCCCGTGGTCGACCCAGTGCCGCACCACGCGCAGCACCTCGTCGTAGAGCCCTGCGGGGTCGTTGTCGAAGTTGATCGGGTAGATGTCCTGGTATTTCTTGGGCGGGTTCTCCGCGTAGGCGATCGTCCCATCGGGCAATTCGGTGAACCACTCCCGGTGGTCCCTAGCCCACGGGTGATCGGGCGCGCACTGCAACGCCAAATCCAGGGCCACCTCCATGCCCAACTCGCGCACGGCTGCCACAAATTTGTCGAAGTCTTTGATCGTGCCCAGCTGCGGATGCACCGCGTCGTGACCACCCTCATCGCTGCCGATCGCCCACGGCGATCCGACATCACCGGGCACCGCGGTCGCGGTGTTGTTGCGGCCTTTGCGGTGCACCTTGCCGATCGGGTGGATCGGCGGCAGGTACACCACGTCGAAACCCATCTTCGCGATGCGCGGCAACTCCGCCGCCGCGGTCGCGAAAGTGCCATGTACCGGATTTCCCTTGGCGTCCCAGCCGCCGGTCGAGCGGGGGAACATCTCGTACCACGAGCCGAAGCGGGCCAGCGGCCGATCAACCCACACCCCGTATTGCTCGCCGCGGGTCACCAACTCACGCAGCGGGTAGTGCTTCAGTAATGCGTCGACCCCGGGGCTCAGCGCCAACGCTGCCCGGCTCAGCGGATCGCCAGGTGCACGTAGGGCGTTCGCCGCTGCCTGCAACGGTTCGCGCTGAGCACGCGGAACTCCGGTCGCGGCTTTTTCGAATAGCTGCGCGCCCAACACCAGGTCGTTGGATAGTTCTGTCTCGCCTTGCCCGGCATCCAGCTTGGCCTCTACGGCGTGTCGCCAGGTACGAATCGGATCTCCCCAGCCGTCTACTCGGAACGTCCAAAGGCCGATGCGATCTGGCGTGAACTGACCGTGGAAAACATAGGGTTCCTCGCCCATCGCCATCTGTAGCAGCAACGGCTTGGCCCGGGCAAGCGGCTCCACGGCGGTTGCGGTCGGCTCCGCGACCTGCACCGCCCGCAGTCGCCGGGTTTCGCCCACTTGGGGGTAGCGCGGCCCGAGGTAGCGCACCACCAGTGTCGCCGCGACTTCGTCATGACCTTCGCGCCATACCGCCGCGCGAACCGGAACTACCTCACCGACCACTGCTTTTGCCGGATACGCCCCGCACGATACAACGGGCGCGACGTCGTCGATTTCGACACGACCGGGCACGCTACTCCGTTTCTCAGACTCGTCGTTGTCGTCGTGGGCGCGGCCACACCGCGGCGTCCTAGTTTCGGCTTGCTTCTCGACAAGCCCCTTGCGCCCAATACCCACCGTAGTGTCGGGCCACACATCGGGCTCGGTTCCAATGCCTATCGCCAAGCGAACCGCGGCCTGGGGTTCTAAGGTAAGGACGCGTGAAAGCCCTCCGCCGATTCACGGTTCGTGCTCACCTTCCGCACCGCCTGGAGGCACTCGAACAGCTGTCGATCAACCTGCGATGGTCGTGGGACAGGCCGACGCAGGATCTCTTCGAGGCGATCGAACCGAGCCTGTGGACGCAATGCGGTCAGGATCCGGTTGCGGTGCTGGGCGCGGTCAGCCCGGCACGGCTCGACGAGCTAGCGCTCGACGACGGGTTCGTACAGCGGCTCGATCAGCTCGCAGGGGATCTCAACGATTATCTGAGCCGGCCGCTGTGGTACCAGCAGCAGCAAAGCGACGGCGCAGCGATGCCCAACGGCATCGCCTACTTCTCGATGGAATTCGGTGTCGCCGAGGTCTTGCCGAACTACTCGGGCGGCTTGGGAATTTTGGCCGGCGATCATCTGAAGTCGGCATCGGATCTGGGATTACCGCTCATTGCCGTGGGCCTGTACTACCGTTCCGGCTACTTTCGGCAGTCGCTGACGGCTGATGGCTGGCAGCACGAAACCTATCCGCCGCTGGACCCGCAGGGGCTGCCCTTGCGGCTGCTTACCGATGGCGCCGGCGACCCGGCGCTGATTGAGCTAGCGCTGCCAGACGCCGGCCGGCTGCGGGCGCGCATCTGGGTGGCGCAGGTCGGCCGAGTTCCGTTGCTGCTGCTGGATTCCGACATCCCGGAAAACGAGCACGAGGTGCGCGGGGTCACCGACCGCCTCTACGGCGGCGATCAAGAGCACCGCATGCAGCAGGAGATCCTGGCCGGGATCGGCGGGATACGAGCGATCCGCGCCTTCACCGCGATCGAAGGGCTGCCGGCGCCCGAGGTCTTCCACATGAACGAGGGCCATGCCGGATTCCTCGGTGTCGAGCGCATCCGCGAACTGGTCGACGCCGGGTTGGATTTCGACACCGCGCTGACCGTGGTGCGCTCCAGCACGGTGTTCACCACGCACACTCCGGTACCTGCCGGTATCGACCGGTTTCCGGTGGAGATGGTACGGCGGTATTTCGCCGAGACTGCCGAGCACGCGGTCCGTCCGGATGGTAGGGGCGGATGGGCACTGCTGCCCGGTGTGCCGATCGCCCGGATCCTGGCGCTGGGCGCCGAAGACGATCCAGAGAAATTCAACATGGCGCACATGGGTCTGCGACTGGCGCAGCGCGCCAATGGCGTTTCGCTGCTACACGGTCAGGTGAGTCGAGTCATGTTCAACGAGCTATGGCAGGGGTTCGACCCCGACGAGGTGCCGATCGGGTCGATCACAAACGGCGTTCATGCGCGCACCTGGGCGGCGCCGCAGTGGTTGCAGCTCGGCCGCGAACTGGTGGGGTTGGACTCGTTCAGCGACCCCGGGGTGTGGCTGCGTCTCAATGAGGTCGACCCCGGTCATCTGTGGTGGATCCGGTCGCAACTGCGGACGTTGCTGGTCGAGGACGTGCGGGCTCGGCTGCGCCGTTCCTGGCTGGAACGCGGCGCCTCGGACGCCGAATTGAGCTGGATTTCGACGGCGTTTGATCCAGACGTGCTGACCGTCGGGTTCGCGCGGCGAGTGCCGACGTACAAGCGGCTGACGCTGATGCTGCGCGACCCGGATCGGCTGGAGGAGCTGCTGCTGGACGACGACAGGCCGATCCAGCTGATCGTTGCCGGTAAGTCGCACCCGGCCGACGACGGTGGCAAGGCATTGATCCAGCAAGTGGTGCGGTTCGCCGACCGGCCCGAGGTGCGCCACCGCATCGCGTTTCTGCCTGACTACGACATGTCAATGGCCCGACTGTTGTATTGGGGCTGCGACGTCTGGCTGAACAATCCGCTGCGTCCGCTGGAAGCGTGCGGCACATCCGGAATGAAGAGCGCGCTCAACGGGGGGCTCAACCTGTCCATCCGCGACGGGTGGTGGGACGAGTGGTACGACGGCGAGAACGGCTGGGCAATACCGTCGGCCTCCGGGGTGGTCGACGAGGGCCGCCGCGACGACCTAGAGGCGGCGGGCCTCTATGACTTGCTGCAGCGATCGGTAGCACCGAAGTTCTACGAGCGTGACCAGCACGGGGTGCCGGGCCGGTGGATCGAAATGGTGCGCCACACGCTGCAGACGCTCGGCCCCAAAGTGCTGGCCTCGCGAATGGTGCGGGACTACGTCGAGCGGTACTACCTGCCGGCGGCGCAGTCGCTGCGCAGCACCGTCACGGTCGACGGCGACGGCCACGCGGCGTTCGACCCGGCCCGCGAGCTGGCCACCTATCGTCGGCGGGCATTCGAGGCCTGGCCGCAGATCCGCATCACCGACGTCGACAGCACTGGGCTACCCGACACTCCCGTGCTCGGATCGAAGCTGACCTTGACCGCGACCGTGCAACTGGCCGGGCTGCGGCCCGACGAGGTCGAGGTGCAGGGAGTGATCGGCAGGGTTGACGGCGCCGACGCGCTGGTCGATCCGGTGACCGTCGAGATGACACACGCCGGCACCGCGGGTGGCGGCGGCGAGATCTTTTCCTCCACGACACCGCTGCCGGTTGCCGGGGCGGTCGGCTACACCGTGCGGGTGCTGCCGCATCATCCGATGCTGGCCTCTGACGCCGAGCTCGGCCTGGTCACACTGGCTTCCGCCCGCTGACGATGCGGGCCGTCGGGCCGCGCATCGGTCATTTCCCGGACTCCCGGCGGCCCTTCACCGACAATCGCGGCAGCAAAGGTCGAAAGCGGCCGCATTTAAGGAGATGCGCGTCATCGGCGCGCCGGCCGGCGCGCTGTGTCCGACTACACCCTGGCGAGCAAGGGGATCATCGCAGGCCGTCGAATCCTGGCGGCTCTGCAACGGGCTGGTACAGGACGCTTGGCGGAGAAGCTGTCGAACGAATTTCGCTGTGTCAGCGTCGATCTGCCGGCAAGGCGGATCGCCTTACACCGCCGAGGACTGCTGGCCGATGCTGTCGGTTGTTCTTTACACGTGCACGGGCTTTCAGGCGTTGATCTCTACGGATTCGGCTGCGCCCCAGGCGAACTGAATTTCAACGGCGCTATGTAGGTTACTGGTCAATGCTTGCGGTTGGTTCGACATCGTGTGGTGACGACGGGCCAGCAGTTGGGGATCTGCGGTGAATATCGCGCGGCTGCGATGTTGCTGCTTTGGTTGCTGAATCGTCGGGCGGGGCGGGAGGTTGTTCGCTAGCATTTGCCAGCGTGGGTGCGGTAACTGGAGGCCGCGGTGGATGAAGTGGTGTTTGGCCGCTACCGGCTGATCGCGGTGATCGGCGAGGGCGGTATGGGCAAGGTCTACAAGGCCCATGACAGCGTGATCGGTCGCGATGTGGCAGTCAAGGTGTTGCCTACCGAATTGAGCGGTCAGCCGGGTTATCGGCAGCGGTTTCGTCGTGAGGCGCTTACCGCTGCCCGGCTGACCGAGCCGCACATCGTCCCGATTTATGACACCGGGGAAGTCGATGGTCAGCTGTATTTGGTGATGCCGATCATTGACGGGATCGATCTGCATGCTTTGTTGACGCGTGATGGGCCGATGAGCCCAGAGCGCGCAGTGAGTGTGATCACGCAGTTGGCTGCTGCGTTGCAGGCCGCGCATGCGGTGGGATTGGTACATCGAGATGTCAAGCCGTCCAATGCCTTAATGACTGCTGACGACTTTGTGTATCTGATCGACTTCGGTATTGCTCATGACGCGGCCGCTACCAAACTGACCAGTACCGGGATGATGGTGGGCACGTGGGCATATATGGCTCCCGAGCGCTTCACCAGCGGCGCTGCTGATGCCCGCGCTGATGTGTATGCCTTGGCATGTGTGCTCTATGAGTGTTTGACCGGGGCGCTGCCGTTCGCTGGCGACAGCATGGAACAACAGATACGCGGACACCTGACGCTGGACCCGCCCAAGCCCAGCGACGTCAATCCCGCCATTTCGGCTGGGGTGGATGCGGTGATCGCCGCGGGCATGGCTAAAGATCCTGATCGCCGGTACCAGAGTGCGCGTGAGTTAGCTATTGCCGCCCAGCAGGCCTTGACTGCCACCACGTCGCAGGGCCCGCAATCTGTTCCCACCTTGCTGGCCCCGGTGGGCGGTGGTGATGATCAGTCGTCAGCGCCCACGGCCCTAGCTCAGGCAGTCCAGTCTGCTTCTCCACAACCTGGAACGTCTGGAAAAAGTCGACCGGTGATCGCGCGGGACCGGTTGGGTGCGTTGACCAAGATCGGTCAGGGTGGACAGGGGATCGTGTATCGGGCGCCCAACGTGAAGACGAAGTTCGCGGCCTCGATGGTCTACAAGGAATACAAACCACAGACGTTGGCCGAGATCGATTTCACCGCGTTGGCGGCGATGCCCGCGCTGGTTGAAGATTCGCTGTCCTACGCCGAGGGCGAGCGCCTGATTTCGATGGCGACGTGGCCGTGTGCCCTCGTCGAGAATGGCAGTGCCTCAACGGGTTTCTTGATGCCGGCCATTCCCGACCAGTTTTTCATCCCGTTGACCACGGTCAAAGGTGTCGCCTCCACCAGCGCGGAGTTCCAGCACCTGCTCAACCATCCTACTGTGCTGGAGGCTCGCGGCATCAATATTGATGACGCGCAACGCTATTTGCTGCTGCGCGAGGTCGCCTCTGGGCTGGCGTTTCTGCACAAGCACGGCGTGTGCGTGGGAGATATCTCCCCGAAAAATCTACTGTTTTCGCTCACCCCGCAGGAGGCCGTCTATTTCATTGACTGTGATGCGGTTCGGATCAACGGTGTCTCGGCCCTGCAGCAGATGGAGACCCCGGGGTGGGAAGCACCCGCCGGTGAGGAGCTGGCGACGATCTATTCCGACGCCTACAAGTTAGGCCTGCTGGCATTGCGGTTGTTGGCCGGTGACCAAGACACTACTAACCTGCAACACATTCCGTCGACGACGCCGCACTCGGTGCGCCAGATCATCACCGACACGCTCACCAACAAACCACTGCAACGCCCGCTGCCCGAAGCCTGGACTTACGTGCTTGGCGGCGCCATCGAAGAAGCCCAATATCGACAAAAGACCGCAACGTCGGCTGCGACACCGGTCAGTGTGCCACCTGCTCCACCACCGACACCGATCGTGCACTCCCGGCCATCGAGCCGTCCGTCAGCGCCGCTGCCGCCACCGCCGCCGACCGTGCAGTCCCGCCCGCCGGTCGTCGCCGCTTCGGCGCCACCACCAAGCCAACCGGCATCCGCGTCCAAAATCTGGGCCGGCGTGGCCATGGCCGCCGTCGTTATCGCCGCGGTCGTTGTGGTCACCGTGGTCCTCACCCTGCACAACAACTCCACCCGGTCAAGCGCACCAGCAGCCACACCCACCACCGATGCGGGCAGTGCTCCCTCTCCTGCCGCACCTCCATCCACGAACACGCCCCCACCCGATCCCATTCAGCAGCTGCAGGCGATCAAAGATCAGGATGCTCCGGCCGTCGCCCAAGTCGTCGGCCAGTGGCTCCCGCAACTTAGTTCCAAGCACGCCACCGAACCGTGGACCTACGACCCGGAAGACAATTTGACGTATGACCCCGCACAGATCTTGGCGGAACATCAGCAGCTCAGCCAGCAATACGGCGCCAAACTTCTGTGGTCGGGCGACTGGACAACATACGATCATCCCGACTATTGGGTTACCGTTGTGCCAACCACGTACCCTGACTCCGACAGCGTGCTGAACTGGTGCCGCAGCGTGAATAGGGACCCAGATCATTGCAGCGCCCAAATTGTCAGCACGACCCTTGGGCCGGATGGAACTCACGCTGATGGGTGATCGGGATGACAAGTAATCGGCCGCAACGGCCTAATCGCTCCCGGCGCCGCCCCAGCTCGAGTCATCCCAATGAGCCACCCGCGCAACCACGCAACGACGCGTCAGCCGCGGCGCTTACTGGAGCCGTGCGGGACGAGGCGCTCCCGCCAGGGCAGGGTCGCCGGTCACCAGTCGAGCCTCGCCCACGCTCAGCACGCCCAAGCGCCGCAACGCTGGTCGGCGTACTTCTCGCCCTGACCTTGATCGGCGCCGTCGTATTCGCCGGCATTCACCTTATTCGTGCACGCCATTCAGCCACGTCGCCGACAGCAGCCAAACCGACGGGATTGCCAGCTCATGCAATGACTCCCACGGCGCCGCCGCTGGCTTGCGATGTTCCGGCGTCGTTGCTGAAGACGATGCCGAAACGCGACAAACTCGCCCAGCTGCTGATGGTCGGGGTGACTGACGCAGCCGACGCGCGTCGTGTCGTGTCTACTGACCACGTCGGGGGCATCTTCATCGCCAGCTGGACCGATCTGAAGATGCTGCGCGATGGAGAGCTGACCGCCATCGCCGGATTAGCGGGCCCGCTGGGGCTCGCTGTCAGTGTCGACGAGGAGGGCGGCCGGGTAGAACGGTTGTCATCGCTTATCGGTTCGGCACCGTCAGCCCGCGAGCTGGCGGAAAACGAAACGCCCGAGCAGGTCTACGCACTGGCTCGGGACCATGGCCAAAAGATGCGCAATCTGGGTATCACAATTGATTTCGCGCCGGTGGTCGACGTCACCGACGCGCCCAACGACACCGTGATCGGTGACCGGTCGTTCAGCGCGGACCCAGCCCAGGTAACTGAGTACGCCGGCGCGTACGCGAAAGGACTGCGCGCCGCCGGCGTGCTGCCGGTGCTCAAGCACTTTCCTGGGCACGGTCGCGCTTCGGGAGATTCGCACACGGCTGAGGTGGTCGACCCGCCGCTGGGCGACTTGAAGACCCTCGACCTCGTGCCATATCGAACGCTGGTGACCCAGCCGCCGGTCGGGGTGATGATCGGCCATATGGTGGTGCCGGGTTTGACGGATGGCAGCCCCGCCAGCCTGAGTCCCGCCGCGGTAAACCTGCTGCGCAACGGAACCGGCTACGACGCGCCGCGGTTTGATGGGCCGGTGTTCACCGACGACCTTTCGACCATGAAGGCGATCACCGACATCTACACCGTGCCCCAGGCAGTGTTGAAGGCCTTGCAGGCCGGTGCCGACGCCGCGCTGTGGGTGACCAACACCGAGGTTCCAGCGGTGCTCGACCGGTTGGAGGCGGCGCTGGATCATCATGAATTGAGCATGGACAACGTAGACGCTTCGGTGCGGCGGATGGCAACGGTCAAGGCCATGAATCGCTGTGGCCATTGACCGCTGCATCGCTCAGTCATCTACGAACACGCCAAGGATCTTCCAAGCCGCCGGCGGGAACCTTCGAAGATGCCTCGGAGAAGAAACGCAGTGTGAAGAAGGTCGCATCGACAGTGGCCGCAACCATCTGTGCAGCGGTGCTTTTCGCCTCGATGTCAGGCGCCGATCCCACTCCGGGAAACTTCGTCAACGTAAAGACCCCGTCACCACCGATGCGTTGCGAAGTCGGCTCAGACGATAGTGACGGAGTCGGTCCCAATGTTGTTTGCCAGACGGCCGGTTTCCCCCAGGCTCCAATAGATCCCGTGCCTGCTCCAGGGTGGCAGGGAGATCCAGCGGTACTTCATCAGGATCAAGCTATCATCACCGCGTCAGGTCAATTCAGTTGGCGCACTGCTAATCTGGGTATGGCTCCGCCCGGAAAACCCGACCTCATTTTGGTGCCGGAAACGACATACCATTTCGAAGGCTGGACGATAGTGCCAACCGGCGACGGCACCACCTTCACCAACGACTTGACAGGCCACGGCATGTCGATTGACAGCGACTATAACGTCAAGCCGTTCTGATTTGGGAATGGCCAGTCGAAGATCGCAGGCGGGACTGAGTATCGTCGCAGTAACCCGCGTCGGGCCCGGGTTCAACAGGCGAATTTCCACTTTGCCAGTGGGTTCTTGCGGTTTGCTAGGGGAGCGAGGATACTTTCGGCGCGGTCGTCGAACGTTCTTTCTTGCCAATTCCCTTCGAAAAGTTCGCTTCTTCGAACCAGGAGGTTACGCACATGACAACGTCGATGCCGCCGGGCTGGTACGACGACCCCCAGGACGCGAACGGGCAGCGTTATTGGGACGGCCAAGCCTGGACGCCGCACCGTCAACATAAGCCGCCTTGGCCGCAACCGTCGGTGCCGAATTGGCCGCCGTCACCGCTGACCCAGGCGTCCAACGTTGCCTATCCGCCACCGTCGAATCAACAGGGCCCGTGGCTGCCACCAGGTCAGCAGTCATTCGGACCGCCACCACAACGATCGAACCATCCGGTCGTGGTCATTGGTCTCATCGCGGCCCTCGTTGTGTTAGCCGTTGGCGGCTTTTTAGGGTACAAGCACTTCAGCAAGAGCGCTCCCGCCTCACCCGAGGACCAGATCAAGGCGGTCGTCCAGCGCGAGGCTACCGACTACAACAACTCCAACTTCTCCTACGATTCCGAGACGGACTGCAAAGCAAGAGCTTCCGACAATGAGGCGAAAGAGGTCGAAAAGCTTCGCCAGCTGCGGGCCCAACTTGGAACCATGTCGGCTTCGGTGGCCAACGTCCACGTGACCGGCGATCAGGCAACCGCCGATGTCACCGCCAAGTTTGAGAATGTGCCAGATCAACCCGTCACTGAAAACGAGAAGTTCGTCAAAGAAGACGGCCGCTGGAAGGACTGCACGCCGGATTCCTCGGACGATGATGACGAAGGAGGATAGGCTTAGTCTTTGCGTCGGATAACCTGACGTGTCAACGCAGTCCATCCACACTGCTGGGCGCCGGCGGTTGCGTTGGGCTTCCGAGGGAGGCCTCGTTTCGTGGCCACACCGCAACCAAAGTCCGGTCATCATCGAAGGTTTCGCGGCTAAAGTCCACTGCGTGGGCAAACTCGATCAGCGAGGGAACCGACGATTTGGTCAATACCTCGCGGAACAGGTCGCCCACCCCGCCCTCTCCAGTACCCAACGGATCTCCGATTCCGTCGGTGCCGATCAACAGCACATCGTTGTCTGCGATGTCGACCACTGCACGCGTAACTTCGGTTGGCACGCGCGGCAAACCAACCACCGCCGATGACGCAATCCCGGAGTCTGGCACCGCCTTGCCGCCCAAGATCTCAACGAAGTGTCCCGCTGAAAGGAGCCACGCAGCCGAATCACCCGCACTCATCAAAGAGGCGCGTAGGTTCTGCGGACCGGTCGGCTCGATCACCGCACATACCAACGTCGTCGCGAGTTCCTGTTCAGCCCGCACCGGATCGGGTTCGTCAAGTCCCAAAAGCGTTTGGGCTCGCTCAGTGAGCGCCCACGCAGCGCTTTTCAGCAGAGCCGACCAATCAGTATCGGCGACATCATCGCCGAGGTTTGAGTGCAGCCATTCTGCGGCTTGCCTGGTAGCGACGCTGGCGCCGATATGGGATTGCGGTGCCCCCGAAACGCCGTCGGCGACAAGGACTATCACTCGGCCATCGGGTAAGTGATGCAATGCGAAATCATCTTGACGCGGCGCACCGTTGTAGCGGTGCAGATGTCCGCGCTGCGACACGCCACGTACCGTGACGGTGTCGGTGGACCACCCATCAAGCACCACATCGGGACGAAAAGGCAACGAGCAGTAGCCCGTAGCAATAGCTGACGGCTCGACCGTCGGCGAGGGTGATCCCACCGTAATCTGGGGTACCACGGTGGCGCCGACGACGTCGGAGACTCCCGATGTGGCGGGGACAAACGCGGTAGTTCTCACTGCCGGCGGCTCGGTAGTGGAAACGGTTGGCTGGACTGCCGGGCGCTCCAGCGGCACGGTGGGGTCATCGTTGCGGGGTCGCCCGTGTTTTCGGCTCCGCCATGCCATCATGAACGTTGGCCTACACGACGTCGACGGCCAAGGTAAACCCTTCCGGCTTCTCAAATTGCAATTCAGCCGAGCCGGACGCGATGGCCTGCCCGGAGCTGATCACTGACTGCGTCAGCGAGGTAATAAACTCTGAGATCGCCGCACCGGTGTCCACCCCGCGCGCGGCGACGAAGGCGAAGTGCGGCTTGGTCGCTAACTCGGTGACGATCGCCGCGTCGGCATCCCCGATGCCAAAGGAAAGAATGTTGGGTGCCGCAGGTTCGGCGAGCAGACTCGCTCGAACTGAGCGCCAATCCTCGTGCTCGTTCGGCAGGCCATCAGTCAAGAAAAACACCGCCGGCCGATGCACGGTGTATCCCTGAGCCTTCAAACTGGGAATGTCAACCCTGATCCGGTAGGAGAGCTGATCGAAGGCCGCGGCATAGGAGGTCAGGCTTTGGGCAGTCAACACCGGCATCCCCTGAAGGACACGCAAGTCAGCGGGCTCGAGATAGGTAAACGCGGTGTCGGAAAAGCCGATCACCGATAGCCGTACCTTGGCCGCGGCGAACGATTCTCGTTGCAATTCGTCGTGCAGCGAGGCTAAGCCATCGTTGAGTTCGCCGATATTGCGTCCCATCGAGCCGGATTCATCGGCAACGAAGTAGACCAGCAGAATTGATCCCTTAGGCTCGACCACAAGACACCCACTCTCACCGACTGATTGGGTTCGACTGCCATACCTGGTAACCCGGCGGTCAGAGTGTAACTGCAGCACTCGCGCACCAGCACCTTTTTGACTGCATCCGCTCAAGACATATCTGCTGTTCACGACCGCTGCCCCATAGCTCCTGATGGTCGCCAACGTCAAAGCCGACCAGCAGAGCGGAATGAGCTGACCGGGTCGTGCTTGCAACCGATTCAGTCCCAGGCTTTGGGGCGCCTACCGACGACCGCTAAAAGAATGATCGTCGGTAAAGGGCGCTGATTGCCAGCGCTCGCGCTATTCTCCCTTCACGTGTGCAGTTCAGCCAACGGGGAGGATCGCCCATGACGACACCCAGCCAGCCCGGCTGGTACGACGACCCACAGGACTCGAACGCAGAGCGTTACTGGGACGGTCAGGACTGGACACCTCACCGTCAGCGGAAGTCCGCATTGCCTTCGGAAGGGCCCTCCACGCCGCCCCCGCCGCAGCAGTCTCCGGCGCCGCCGCCGGATCTGCCGCCACCGCCGCCGCCGAATCTGCCGCCCCCTTCGCCCAACTTGCCACCCCCGCCGAGCAATTACGCCGACGGAGCAGGGTTGGGCGCTGGTGTACCCACGCAACCGCCGACACCAGCGTGGCCCGCGCCTCCCCCCCAAACCCAAGCCGGCTTCGGTCAGACGCCGTCGGCCGGTTTTGGGACGGCCGTCAAACAACTCGGGGCCACCGCCTGGCTTCTCATCGGTGGTTTGGTGGCAGCCACGATCAGCATATTTCTCACGTGGGAGACGGTCACCCAGAGCGTCACCGTGTTTGGGACGACCGTCGGCTCCTCCGGGACAGTCGGGACCAGCTCAGGAGGCAGGTTCGCGCTGCTGGTGCCGATCGTCGCGGCCGCGTGGCTGGCGTGGCCCGTCTTCACGGGGGTCACGCTGCCGGCCAGGCGGCTGATGGGATTATCTGCAGTTGTCGGTCTCATGGTGTTGAGCGTCCCGCTGTGGTTTGCCGTCTTCCGCGACAACGATGCCGCGGCTGGGATCAAGTCTTCGTATGGGTTCGGGTTGTTGTTGTTTTCGGCCGCGGTCATCGTTATCGCCGCGGGTGTCGTTCGGCTTTGGATGCTTCGGTCCCGCGGGCAGCAATGGCCCTCCTAGGTCTAGGAGTAGCGTTGTCCTAGGAGTAATTGTTAGCCGGCTCAGACCTTTTCGACATCCGACTCACTGTGTCCACACCTTGAAGTCGTCGCCCCAAACATCGGCGTTTGCGCGGATCATCTCGAGCACCGCTTGGATCGGTTGAGCCTGGCTGCCGGCGTCGCCGCCATCCTGTTCTTCATCTCCGCTCGAAGCCAGCCCGACCAACGCGTCCCCATTGGTGTACCAGGGACAACCGGAGTCGCCCGGCAGTTGGACAAGGTTCGACGACAGCAACGCGAGATCGGGCCGGCTCCGGTCGAATTCAACGTTCTTGATGACGCCGTTGGTCTTGCCCGAGCGCTGACCGAACTTGCTCACGTAATCGCCGTCGCTGACCGACGAGCGGACACCGGTAAAGAACGGCTCCAATGAAAACCGTGAGTATAGCGAAATTACCGTGTAGCCACGGGCGCCGATCAGTTTCCCCGACGCGTTCTCCGCGTCCTCCTTCCAGGCGACAACCTCCCCAATCTGCACACCGTTGTCGGCGTATACCGGCTCGTTGTGCTCGTAGTCCGAACAATGACCGGCGGTCACCGCCAGTCGATCCTGGCGGGCGTCGAATCCGAAGAACCCAAGCGAGCAGCCATGGTTACCGATGGTGATCGGCATTCCCACGGCCAGATCCACATTGGCGTAAGCCGGTGGTGTGACAAATAGCGCCATGGCGCAAAGGAACCCCGCTCCCATCGCAGCGGCACGCGCTGATCGTGTCGTACGCAAAGCGAAGACCGCCGCGAACGCAACCACAGCCCGCGGACTCATCCGCGTGAGGACTAGACGGCTCTTATGGAGCCTCGTGGCCCCCTCTCCGTGAGAGGTTTGGTGCATTGTCGGGTTCCTCACTCCGGACAATCCTGGGCCTTCAGGGCCCCGATGGCGTTTGGTGGTCCATGTCTTGTCGGCCGTACGGCCGGTCTTATGAGGATGGAACTGCCGCCTTGGAGGATTCTCAAAGGATTCGTCGGTGCTCGTTCGCCACGAAACCAGATAAGGCGCCGCCAATTGCATCTACGGCGCTCGGTATGCCCGAGTAATTCGCGACCACTGCGATTTGCTGCGCTCTTCTGACCTGAGAGACGGGCAGAGCGGTTGGCGTCGAGAACCCCTTCGCAGCAAGAGATTTCGAGAACGCGTTGCACTCGCCGAGATGGCGTGTCGATGTCAAGAGAGCAATGACTCGGAAACGTCACGAATGCTTGGCATTTACGCTAATGTCCGTTCCACGCGGGCGGCTCAGCCACCCGGGAGGAGCCTATGACGACACCCCGCCAGCCCGGCTGGTACGACGATCCCCAAGACGCAAACGCACAGCGTTACTGGGACGGTCAGGACTGGACACCGCACCGTCAGCGAAAGCCAGTGGCGCCACAGGCCCAGGAGCCCGTCAAGTCCACGCCACCGACCCCGCCGCCCACGTCGAACGCGCCGCCGCCGCCCCCGCCCCCGTCGAACGCGCCGCCGCCGCCCCCACCGCCCACGTCGAACGTGCCGCCGCCGCCGCCCACTGCGCCGCGGAGCAAGTCACGCGCCGGCAAAGTGGGTTTCGTACTGGCGGGCCTGGCGCTGGTACTGGTCATTGCGGCGCTGGTGGCTGGCCGGGTGGCGCTCGGAACGTTTCTTCCGGGGATCCTGCTCGTCGCCGCGATCGCGATCATTGGCGTCATCTTCACGCTCCGGTCGCATCAGTCAGGTCTACGCAAGGCCGTGGTTGTCACCGCCATCGTGCTCGTCGTCGCCGCGGCGGTACCGGCGAGTTTGAAAGGGGTCTATCCCGTCTACCACCACTTCTTCGAGAAAGGGTCCGCTCAGGCCTCCCGAGGGGGGAATGGCGGTTCTGGCTCGGGGGCAGAGGCACCCTCAAGCGGCTCCGCGGCACAGGTACCGAAGTCGGGCATATTAGTAGCATCGGGTAATGCTTGGGACGAAGCAAATTTCGGATACATCGATCCCACCAGCGGCAAATACACGCAGGTTTCGTCGTTCAATGTCAAATTACCAGACGATCCCGACTTCCTAGAATTATCTCCAGATCTGACTAAACTCGCTACCATAAAGTCAGATTCCTCCCCGAACTCCGTACAGCGCGTCGGATGGATAGACACCAGGGGAAATTTCACCGCAGTCAGCCCGGCCCCACCGGCCACTGCCGATTTCCCGCGAAGCTTACCGCCGACATATCAAACGCCCGTCTTCGATGGAGCGGGAAACTTCTACTACTGGGCACTTCAGGGTAATAACAATGCTCACCTCTATAAGTTGGCGGCAGGATCAACATCGAACCCACAAGAGGTCACCCCGACTCCGCGATTTCAGAGCAACCCCCTACGCAACATCGACGGCACCCTGAATTTCGGATGCCAGAACATGCCCGGAAAGTGGCTGGGACCCGATTACCGGGTAACGGTCACCGTTAATATCGGTCTTCCCACCAGCCCCACCAATCCCTCCTCGTCAGGGTTTGTCATCGCCAAATATCCCATTGAGCATAACGGCGAGGGCTGCCCGGTGATAAACCAAAACAATCAGAACGCAGTGGAGATATTCGACTTGGGCGTCCAAAATGCGAACCAGCCCGTAACCAGCCCCGATAACACCAAACTCGCGTTCTTTAACAGTAACCAACCCGGTGGGCTGTACGTCGTCGGCGTCGAAGCCAACAGCAAAGCCACGCGTATCGACTCCCTCAGCGACCTAAATCTCCCCAACCTCAAGCTGTTCAGATGGTCTTAATCGATAAGGCCCAGCCAACACGACTACTTATTGGACGGCTTCCGAGCCAAAGACGAGTTTCCTAGTCGTCTCATTCGCGCATCTATGTAATAGAGATCGTCACGCACATCCAGCGCGCCGGAGAAACGGTCCGGCGGGTGCTCGAGTCGGCCGAATCAGCGATCATGGTCGTCGATCGGTCCGATGCGCTCACAATAAGAAGTCGACGTCGGCTGATGACCTGGAGGGCTGCAAGCGCGATGGGCGGTAGTCGTCTGGGGTTCGGCCTTCTGGGCCCGCTGTTGATGACCGTGGCGGGCACACCGATGGCATTGGGTACTCCCAAACAACGGGCGGTG
>CAWISO010000047.1:0-60433 GCA_963838755.1 uncultured Actinomycetota bacterium
GACCTCGTCCACGCCGGATACGGCGGCCACCGCTGCGGCCGGATCGGCGCCCAGCGCGACGGCGGCCGCCACCGCCTGGGCCGCGTTGCCCCGATTCACCGGACCGGGCAGCGCCAACCGCATCGGCAGCGCCAGCCCGTCCGGCCCGTAGAGCACCTCGTCGTCGAACCACCAATGCGGGGTCGGCCGTTTAAAGTCGGCTCCAGTGGAGTACCAGTGGCCCTGTTCTCGGACGATCACCTCGCCGCTGCGCGGGCAGCTGACCGAGTCGGCCGCCCAGCTGCCACCGGCGGCCACCCACACCACTTCGGTGCTGTCGTAGGCGGCCGAAGTCATCAGCACGTCGTCGCAGTTGGCGACGACCACTGTCGTTGGGTGCCCGGCCAGCCCGGCCCGCAGTCGCCGTTCAATCACGTTGATCTCACCGACCCGGTCCAGCTGGTCGCGGGACAAGTTGAGCAAAACGACCACGGCGGCTTCGACCGCATCCATGACGTGCGGCACGTGCATTTCGTCGACCTCGAGGACCGCCAGCGCGGCGTCGCGGTCGGCGGCAAGCGCCGCCACCAGCCCGGCGTCCATGTTGGCGCCCTCGGCATTGGTCGCCACTCTGCTTTTCTGGCCGCCGGGGCCAGTGGTGCGCAGGGCGGCCGCAGTCATCCGGGTCGTCGTCGATTTGCCGTTGGTTCCGGTGACGACGACAGTGCGCCGGCCGGTGCCGAGCTGATGCAGAATCGAGCGATCCAACGCCATCGCCACCAGGCCGCCGATCATCGCCCCGGCGCCCCGACCGGTCACCCGCGAGGCCCATCGCGCGCCGGCTCCGGCGGCGAGCGCGAGGCGTCCTCGGGCGGTGATCACCCGGGAAGTTTAGGTCGGCGACACGACGCGCAGCGACCCGGCGATGCCGGGTTGACGTGGAATCCTCCATTTATGCGGGACATTTCGCTGGTAAGCCCGACGAGGATGACCTGGGGTCGGCCGGCGACCGAGCCCGGGGCCGGTTGGGCCGTCATCGACGTCGAGACCTCCGGGTTCAGTCCAAGTAACGCCCGGATCATCAGCCTGGCGGTACTGGCTCTCGACCCTGAGGGCCGAGTCGAGCAATCGGTGGTCAGCCTGCTCAATCCCGGGGTGGATCCCGGACCCACCCACGTGCACGGCCAGACCGCCGCGATGCTCGAGGACCAGCCGCAATTCGCCGACATTGTCAGCGATGTGGTCCAGCTCGTGCGCGGCCGCACGTTGGTCGCGCACAACGTTGCGTTTGACTACGCCTTCCTCACCTCGGAGGCCGAAATGGCCGACGTGGAACTACCAATCGATACCGTCATGTGCACCGTCGAGCTGGCCCGACGGCTGGAATTGGGTACCGACAACCTGCGGTTGGAGACACTGGCCGCGCATTGGGGTCTGACCCAGCGGCGGCCGCACGACGCATTCGACGACGCCGTGGTGCTGACCAGCGTGCTGGCGGCGGCGCTGGAGCGGGCCCGGCAACGCGACGTCTGGCTACCCGTACGGCCGGTCACCCGCCGGCACTGGCCCAGCGGCAGAGTCACCCACGACGAGCTGCGACCGCTGAAGGTGCTGGCTTCGCGGATGCCGTGCCGGTATCTCAACCCTGGCCCTTACGTCCGCGGCGGGCCGCTGGTGCAGGGCATGCGGGTGGCGCTGGCGGCCGAAGTCGAGCGGACGCACGACGAGCTGGTCGAGCGCATCCTGCACGCCGGGCTGGCCTACGCCGATGCCGTTAACCGGGAAACGTCACTGGTGATCTGCAATGCACGCCGTCCGGCACGCGGCAAGGGTTATCAGGCTCACGAGCTCGGTGTTCCGGTGGTGTCCGACGCGAAGTTCATGAATTGCGTCGGCACCGTCGCCCGTGGCACCGGTGTCGTGGACTTCCTCGACACGGCCCGCACCGGCGAACAGTTCGCGTTGTTCTGATCCGAGCAGGGCTAAACGCCAGTCACACATAGGCAATGCCTGGGCGAATCGTAAGTTTTTTATTAGGTTTCCCACATTTGGCGGCGTCCTGTGTCTACACTCAGGACGTTCTCGGTTTCCAGTCAGCACGCCCTTAACGCAGAACGAACCGATGGCCGAGACGCAGGCTCACCAAGCATTCGTGCGTCGCGGTGAATCCGACAGTATCCGGGGGGCTTACTCCATATATCGAGGTCACCGTGGCGGACCGCCTTCTGTCCATCGTCGCCGGGGTAGTAGCCCAAATGACGGGAGCCAGCGCGTACACCGCGCCAAGAGTATGTGAACGGCTGCTGGCGCAGCTTGTCGAGCAGTTCGAGGCCGAGGCCGCGTTTCTGCGTCACAACAACCACGCGCTTCGAGCCTCTCTGCTGATTGCCGAATGGCCACCGCGGAATCGTGTTCCCGATCCGGATCCGCTGGCGAAGATCCCCTTCGCCGACGCCGACGGCGTGGTAGCGGAGGAACTTGAAACGCCGATGGTTATCGAGGCCGACGCAGCCAAGTTCGGTCCCTCCAGCCGGTTCGCGGCTTGCCGCGATCGAGCGTCGTCTGTGGCGATCGCACCCCTGCTGTGGGGGGCGGTGACGACGGGCGTGATCGGTCTGACCAGATCGGGTGGCCAGCGATGGACACCCGAAGAACTCGATGCACTCGGTGTGGTTGCTTCGTTGTTCGCACAGCTGCAGGCGCGCACCGCTGCAGAAAGCCGTCTGCAGCGGCTGGCCGAGCACGACGATTTGACTGGTCTGCACAATCGTCGAGCGCTGACCGCGGAAATTTGCCGCAGACTGCGGGTGGGACAACCCGGTCCCGTCGCAGCCCTCTTTATCGATCTGGACCGGCTGAAGATCATCAATGATCACCTCGGGCATGCCGCCGGTGATGCGATCATCCGGGCGTGCGCACAACGGCTCGGCGCCAAAGCCGGCCACGACGCCCTGATTGCCCGCGTGGGTGGTGACGAATTCGTCGTCATCCCCAACCAGGCGATGTCCGCTGAAGCCGCGGAAACCTTGGCACACACGCTTCACTCCACGATGTGTGATCCGGTTTGCATCGACGGCGAGCTGATCACCCGTACCGTCAGCATCGGGCTGGCGCTGGGCATGCCCGGAGTTGACACCAGCCATGAGCTGCTACGCCGGGCCGATCACGCTGCTCTGACCGTTAAGCGCCGAGGCGGCAACGCGGTCGCCGTGTTCGATCACGGCATATCGATGCTCGGCACATCTCGAAACAAAAGGAAGCTCCATTCCCCTGGCGGCATCGGTAGCGACACGCTGGTGCTGCAATATCTGCCCGAAATCGACCTGCGCACCGGTGACATCCTGGCGGTCGAAGCGCTCGCCTGCTGGGAGCAGCCGACTTGGGGGCTGCTGCCGGTGGATGCGTTCAACGGCGCCCCCCAATCGATCAGTCTCGCCCGGCGGTTGGGTCAATGGCTGCTGCGGCATGCCTGTTGCGACTTCAGCCGGTGGCGATCGCATGGCATCGAACAAGACGTCACGTTGCGCCTCAATATCCCACCGGCACAATTGGCCAGCGATGGTTTCGCCGACAGCGTGGCCGCCACCATCGACGAATTCGGCATCGACGCAGAATCGGTGTGTCTAGCGATCTGCGAACACGAGATGGTGCGCGACATCGAGAACACCCACACCACCCTCGCGATGTTGAAGGACGTCGGCGTCCAGATCGCCATTGACGACTTCGGCTCGGGTGACGTCGTTTTGGCGCAGCTGAAATCGCTGCCGGTCGACATGCTCAAGATCAACACGGCATTCATCCGTGACCTTGATACCAACGCAGCTGATCTGGCGGTCGTGCAGGCGATTATCGGGCTCGCTGAAGCAGTCGAGTTGCAGGTGACCGCCGAGGGCGTCGAGACCCCGAGCGCAGCCATGACGTTGCTACGGCATGGTTGCAACCGTGCCCAGGGTTACCTGCTGTCGCGCCCCGTCAAGGGCGACGCGATGGAATCACTGCTCTCCACCCGCCAAATAAGCTTGCCCTACAACGCCGCCAACGATTTGGTGGCACCGGTAGGGCATACAACGAGGTAACACATCGGAGTTTGCCGTCAGCTAATTGCGTGCAGCTCTGTTCACCGCCGACACGACCGCACGCAGCGACGCGGTGGTAATCGACGGCGCGATGCCGACACCCCACACCGTGCGCCCGCCCACCGAGGCTTCGACGTAGGCCGCCGCCTGGGCATCGTCGCCCGAGCTCATCGCGTGCTCGGAGTAGTCCAGTACGGCCACCTCGAAACCGACATGTCCCAACGCGTCGACGAACGCGGCCAGTGGGCCGTTGCCGGCGCCTTCAATCTCGCTCTGCACGCCGTCGACCTTGACGGTCGCGGCGATCCGGGTGATGCCGCTGTCCTCTTCGGCGGCTTCCACTCGCTGCGTCATCCGCTCCAGCGGGCGCACCGGTACCAAGTACTCCTCGGCGAACGCGTCCCACATCTCCTTGGGACTGACCTCGCCGCCTTCTCCCGCTGTGCCCTCTGCGATCTTTTGAATCACGCCCGAGAACTCGATCTGCAGCCGTCGCGGCAGCACCAGGCCGTGGTCGGCCTTCATGATGTAGGCCACCCCGCCCTTGCCGGACTGCGAATTGACCCGGATCACCGCCTCGTAGGTGCGTCCGACGTCACGGGGATCGATCGGCAGATACGGCACTTGCCAAAGCATGTCGTCGACATCGGAATCGGCGGCATCCGCGTCGACCTTCATCTGGTCCAAGCCCTTGTTGATGGCGTCCTGGTGGCTGCCGGAAAAGGCGGTGTAGACCAAATCCCCGCCGTAGGGGTGACGTTCGTGCACCGGTAGCTGGTTGCAGTACTCCACCGTGCGCCGGATCTCGTCGATGTTGGAGAAGTCGATCTGTGGGTCCACGCCGCGGGAGAACAGGTTCAGTCCCAGCGTCACCAGGCACACGTTGCCGGTGCGCTCGCCGTTGCCGAACAGGCAGCCCTCGATACGGTCTGCTCCGGCTTGGTAGCCCAATTCGGCTGCGGCTACGGCTGTTCCGCGGTCGTTGTGCGGATGCAGGCTCAAGATGACGGCATCGCGGCGAGCCAGGTTGCGGCTCATCCACTCGATGGAGTCGGCGTAGACATTCGGAGTGGCCATCTCCACGGTCGCGGGCAGGTTGAAAATGATCGGGTTGTCCGCAGTGGGCTCGATGACGTCACCGACGGCGTCGCAGACCTGTTTGGCGTACTCCAGTTCGGTACCCGTGTAGGACTCCGGGGAGTACTCGAAGCGCCACTGGGTGCCGGGGTACTTCGCGGCCTGCTCGACACACTTGCGGGCGCCGTCGGTGGCAATCTCCTGCACGGCGGTCCGATCAGCGCGGAAGACGACGCGCCGCTGCAGGATTGACGTCGAGTTATAGAAGTGCACGATGGCCCGATGCGCGCCCTCACAGGCTTGGAAGGTGCGCTCGATCAGTTCCGGACGGCACTGGGTCAGCACTTGGATGGTGACGTCAGCAGGGATAGCGCCGTCGGTGATGATCTCGCGGACGAAGTCGAAGTCGGTCTGGCTGGCCGACGGGAACCCGACCTCGATCTCCTTATAGCCCATCCGGACCAGCAGGTCGAACATCCGGCGCTTGCGGGCCGGGCTCATCGGGTCAATCAGGGCCTGGTTGCCGTCGCGCAGGTCAACCGCGCACCACAAGGGCGCGCGAGTGATCACATGGTCGGGCCAGCTGCGGTCGGCCACTTGGACGGGTTCGACTTCCTCGGCGAACGGGCGATACCGGCTTATCGGCATCGACGACCCGCGCTGGGTATTCCAGGCAGGTTGGTCGGCATTGGGCTGGCCGTCGGGTTTGGTGATGGTTCGAGTGGATCTAAATGCGTCGGGGGATTTGCCCGACGGTCGAGTGTAGCTGGTCACGGTTTGCTCCGGGTTTATCAAGGGGCGCCTATTAAGGCGGCGACCGGCGCATCGCGAGCACCCGCGACGGGAAGCCGGTCTGGATCAGGCCCCGTCGCGGCGTCCGAGAAGGAGCACCCGCAGCACGCCCTGTACTGTACCGCGGAGCGGCGCCGCTGCGAAATGGCAAGCCGTGCCGGACGCCACACCCGCATGGGTCTTCCGCGAAACCGACCCGCCAGCGCCCTCCGGCGCGGCTGCGGTCCGTTTGAGGGCTTCGCGGTATTTGCATTCAGTTGTTCGGCTTTATCGCTCGCCGGATTCGCTCAATGCAGAGCCGGTGGAACCGGTGTGACATAGACGGTGGTCGGCACGATCACCGTGCTGATCACCGTGGTCGGCACAGTCACAGTGCTCGTCACCGTGGTCGGCACAGTCACGGTGCTGGTCACCGTGGTCGGCACAGTCACGGTGCTGGTCACCGTGGTCGGCACGGTGTTGGTTTCGGTCGCGGTCTGCGTGACGGTCGCCGGGATGGGCGCGTTCGCCGACTGGGTCACAGTCACCGTCTGGGTCACCGTCCCAGGGTTTTCACCGCTAGGCGGGATGGCGGTAGTCGCGGTCGAGGGGGTCATCGTGACGGTCGACGAGGGCGCGACGCCGGTGACGGCGAGGAAACGGCCGATGACCGGCAGGATTGCGAGTAGGACCACCAGCGCCGCGCCGAGGGCGCACATGACGAAAAGCCGTAGCCGCAGCCCGCGCAACCCGGCGTGTACGGCTTGATCGACGTCGACCAAAGGCTGATCCGGCCACCGCCTGGCGGCCATCTGCACCAGCTCATCGCGAAGGGGAGCGGTCACCGATTGTCTCCGTTCCCCTGGACCCCCGTAGCCAACGCCCTCTTCGCGTTGCTGAGTTCGTACTCCACTTCGGAGGGTGGGCGTTCAATTATCAGTGCAATCTGCTCGACATCGAGGTCGGCGATCTCGTTGAGCACCACGATGATTCGTCGGCTCAACGTCATCTTGGACAGCAAGCCGTAAGGGCCGTCGGTAGTTGTCGGTGGTGTTGCAACCAACCGATGGTGTGCGACCAGGCGATGGACGAACCAGCACAATGCATAGACGCGGAGCTGGGGTCCAACGGGTCCGCGCCAGCCAAGGGTGGCGCGTGCCAAGCCAGCCGTGAGCAACTCCTGGGCCGTCGCCGCGTCGTCACAGAGCAGTTTCGCGCATAGCTCGAAATCGGGCCGCTGGTCCTCGAATGCCTGCCGCAGCTCCGCTTCTCGATTGCGCAGGGCGGCGGTGACCTTCAGATTGAAAGGAAAGCCATACTCCACCTGGCTGAGCGCCGGCAAGAAGAAGCAGGCGATCAGCAAGGCGCCGCCCAACCCTGCGATCGGGACTCCGACGGCGCTGTTGTGGGTGAGATACATGAAGTAACCCACCGTGATCAGCGCCGCCCCTGTCACACCGAGCAGTACTCGCTGCGGGCGGAGGAACTCTCGCCACTGCCGGGCCGGCGCTTCGCACATTAGCCGCTCACAGAGTGGATCTGGGCGAGGCGTTGCCTCATCTTCGTCACTGGCCTTGGCGACATCGAAACCTTTCCTCTCCGGCGACGTGAGGGGTGTCACTGCGATTGAATATGGGTCAGTCTCGTGACGGCAAGAATTCGGTCCGTTGAGCGGACTGCACGGCTGTTGCGACTGCGGTCAGATCCCGACTGGGACGATCTTGACCGGGATATCGGTGTTCTCGTCGGTGTGATAGCTCGCGCACACCCGGTGGTAGCCGTCGGCGATCTGCAAGGCCACGTCGTGGGTCAGGTCGCCGCGGACGACCAGAATCGGCGAGAGCTGCTTGCCTTTCTTGATCTTCTTCAGATCCGCCGCTACATGGGCGTTGTCCGGTGGCAGCAACGCCAACCGTGACGCGCGCAGCAGATCCTTGGCCTTCTTGTACACGATCGGCGCCTTCTTCAGCGCGTCCACGACTTCACTGATCTGGGCAGGCGTAGCAAGCAGCGCGAGGTAGTCCTCCGCTGCCGGATAGTCGTGCTCGTCTGGTTCGGTACCCCATAACACCTTGGCCATCGCGACGATCCCTTCCGCACCACTGTCCGCCGGTCGTGTGCCGGCCCTTATTGAATATCACCGCACATTGCCGACTGCCCGCCCGGCATCGTCGTCCGGTCAATCCACGTATTCTGTTTTTCGACCTCAACCTCGCCCAACAGGCTGGAAAGGATCGAAGTGGCGCTCGTCGTGCAGAAGTACGGCGGATCTTCGGTGGCCAACGCCGAGCGGATCCGCCGCGTCGCCGAGCGCATCGTCGAGGCCAAGAAGCAGGGTAACGATGTCGTCGTGGTGGTCTCGGCGATGGGGGACACCACCGACGGGCTGCTCGAGTTGGCCCAGCAGGTATGCCCGGCGCCGCCTGCCCGCGAGCTGGACATGCTGCTGACCGCCGGTGAGCGCATCTCCAACGCGCTGGTGGCGATGGCAATCGAATCGCTGGGCGCGCACGCGCGCTCGTTCACCGGCTCACAGGCCGGTGTCATCACGACCGGGGCGCACGGTAAGGCGAAGATCATCGATGTCACCCCGACCCGGCTGCAATCGGCGCTTGACGAGGGGCTGATCGTGCTGGTGGCCGGATTCCAGGGCGTCAGCCAGGACACCAGGGACGTCACCACCCTGGGCCGCGGCGGCTCGGACACCACCGCTGTCGCGCTGGCCGCCGCGCTGGGCGCCGACGTCTGCGAGATCTACACCGACGTGGACGGCATCTTCAGCGCCGACCCGCGGATCGTCCCCAATGCCCGCCATTTGGACACCGTCACCTTCGAGGAGATGCTCGAGATGGCGGCCTGCGGCGCCAAGGTGCTGATGCTGCGATGCGTGGAATATGCGCGCCGCTACAACATTCCGGTGCACGTGCGCTCGTCGTACTCCGACAAGCCGGGCACCGTCGTTACCGGATCGATCAAGGATATTTCCATGGAAGACCCCATCCTGACCGGCGTCGCACACGACCGCAGCGAGGCCAAGGTGACCATCGTCGGCATCCCCGACTACCCGGGCTACGCGGCCAAGGTATTTCGCGCGGTCGCCGACGCCGATGTCAACATCGACATGGTGTTGCAGAACATCTCCAAGATCGAAAACGGCAAGACCGACATCACGTTCACCTGTCCCCGCGACAGCGGCCGGATCGCGGTGGAGACGCTGGACTCGCTCAAAGACGAGATCGGCTTCGCGCAAGTGCTTTACGACGACCACATCGGCAAGGTGTCGCTGATCGGCGCCGGCATGCGCAGCCATCCGGGGGTCACCGCCACGTTCTGCGAGGCGTTGGCCGGTGTCGGCGTCAACATCGACTTGATCTCCACGTCGGAGATCCGGATCTCGGTGCTGTGCCGGGACACCGAGCTGGATAAGGCTGTCGTCGCGCTGCACGAGGCGTTCGGCCTCGGCGGTGTCGAGCAGGCAACGGTATACGCCGGGACGGGTCGCTGATGCGCGGTTTATCGATCGGAGTCGTCGGCGCCACCGGCCAGGTCGGCCAGGTGATGCGCACGCTGCTCGACGAGCGCGACTTCCCGGCAACCGGCGTGCGGTTTTTCGCCTCGGCCCGCTCGCAGGGTCGCAAGCTGACCTTCCGCGGCCAGGAAATCGAGGTCGAGGACGCCGAAATCGCGGACCCCGCCGGTTTGGACATCGCGCTGTTCTCGGCAGGCGCGGCGATGTCGCGGATACATGCGCCGCGGTTCGCCGCTGCCGGGGTGACGGTGATCGATAATTCGTCGGCTTGGCGCAAGGACCCCTAAGTGCCGTTAGTGGTCTCCGAGGTGAATTTCGCCGACGCGCGAACTCGGCCGAAGGGCATCATCGCGAACCCGAATTGCACCACGATGGGCGCAATGCCCGTGCTCAAGGTGCTGCACGACGAGGCCCAACTGGTGCGTATGGTCGCGTCCAGCTATCAGGCGGTCTCCGGCAGCGGGCTGGCCGGCGTCGCGGAATTGTCCGAGCAGGCCCGCGCGGTGATCGACGACGCCGAGCAGCTGGTGCACGACGGCAGCGCGGTGACGTTCCCGCCGTCGCACACTTATGTCGCACCGATCGCGTTCAACGTCGTCCCGTTGGCCGGGAAGTTGGTCGACGACGACTCCGGTGAGACCGACGAGGACCAGAAGCTGCGCAACGAAAGTCGCAAAATCCTGGGTATCCCGGACTTGTTGGTCAGTGGCACGTGTGTGCGGGTGCCGGTGTTCACCGGTCACTCGCTGTCGATCAATGCCGAATTCGCCCAACCCCTTTCGCCGCAGCGCGCCCGTGAA
Organism: uncultured Actinomycetota bacterium; assembly: GCA_963838755.1. Classification (GTDB taxonomy): domain Bacteria; phylum Actinomycetota; class Actinomycetes; order Mycobacteriales; family Mycobacteriaceae; genus Mycobacterium. The sequence continues at coordinate 10,233 of CAWISO010000047.1, forward strand.
CTCCTCACCGGGGCGCCGGGTGTGAAGTTGGTCGATGTGCCGACGCCGCTGGCCGCCGCAGGTGTCGACGAATCCCTGGTCGGGCGCCTCCGCTACGACCCGGGTGTGCCCGACGGACGCGGTCTGGCGTTGTTCGTCTGCACCGACAATCTGCGCAAGGGCGCGGCATTGAACACTATTCAGATCGCCGAGTTGCTTGCCGCTGAGTTCTGAGCATTGTGATCAGCACTGTGGCGCGCGGGTGAGCCCTGCCGACTTCCGTCGGATCGCGCGCTGCTCGCTAAAGGCCGCGTCCATCGTGTGTCTGCTTGCCCCGCAAAGTCTTTCGCTGGCATATGCTGATCCGCCGGCTCCGATGCCCGAGCCGGTGCTGCAACCGTTGGCGCCGGGTGAGGTGATGCGGATCGGTCCCATGGCGGGAACTGGCACGCCCACCCGTGACTACGGAATCGGTGCCACCGACTTATGCGCATTCATGGAATTCCCGACCGAAGTTTTGCAGGTCTGCGGCGACAGCTTCGGCGGTCAGGGTGTCGGCTTCGGCGGCTACTACTCGCCGATCGCGTTGCAGGTAGATACTTCCTCGGTCGACGACCCCGCCGGAGTCCGCTATACCGGCGTCACCGGTATTGCCGAGCCGCTGCTGGCCGATCCGACGCCGCCGGACGCATCGCAGTTACCTGCGGGTGTGGTGCAGATCAACCGGCAGAACTATCTACTCATCACCACTACCGTTGATCTGATCCCGCAGAATTCAAGGCTGGTGAAAGCCGAACCAACACAAGGGTTTTGGCAGACTGTTGCAGGTTCGGTGCGACAGGCCGCGTATCTGGGCGGCCAGCAGTCGCAGGTCAGTGGTTACTACGACCCGATACCGACAGCGGAGTCACCGACGGGGTGGGTGTACATCGTCGCCGACAACTTCGACCGCAGCCAACCGGTAGTGCTGTATCGGGTCGCACCGGAGAACTTCGGGGACCGGTCTCGTTGGCAGGGCTGGGCGTCCGGCTCCGACGGCGGTTGGAACAAGGCGCCAACGCCGTTGTGGGGCGACCTGGTTGGTGAGATGAGCTTCAAGCAGATTGACGGAAAGGCGGTGCTGTCGTATTTCAACGCCAGCACCGGAAACATGGAAGTCCGGGTAGCTGACGACCCGACGTCGCTGGGTACCTCGCCGGTGACCACCGTCGTGCAGCACGACGAGTGGCCAGAGCCTGCGGAAAGCCTGCCCCCGCCATTCGATAACCGGCTGGCTCAGCCGTACGGCGGGTACATCTCGCCGGGTTCCACGTTGGACGAGTTGCGGGTGTTCGTCAGCCAGTGGCATAACAGCGATCCCATGGCCCGGGCGCCCTATCGGGTGATCCAGTTCGCGGTGAATCCGTTCAAGCCCGAGCAACTCCGCCACGACTCATAGCTGTTTCATAGCTTGGACCTAACCACCGCTATCGGTTGCCCACGGATCATTCGGGGTATGAGTGAAACACCTGAAACCCCAAGCAGGCCGACTACGGTCGCCGCTACCCCCGCTGTGCCATCGACGGCACCTGTCAAGCCCTATTGGCTATACCGGTTCGCGGCGTGGGTCGTGATCGTCGCCGGGATCCTGTTCATCGTCACGACCGTTTTCTTCGCCGGCTTCAAAATCGCCGGCCACGGCCACCATGGATGCCACCACTGGCACCACCCCGCCATGGGCCATTCGGCCATGCACCATGGGCCGGGCGCTGGTTTCCACGGTGGGCATGGTGGCCCCGGTGCCGTGGGCCCTTCGCAACCTCCCGGGTCCGTTGCACCGTCGCTGGCTCCGGCACACCCGTAGGCGCGGTTGCGGCTGCCCTACCATGCCGCAGTTGCTGGAATCCGTTTCGGGAACGGTTTCTGAGGAGTCCATCCGACGAATCCGCGGAGTATCCCCACTACCATGAGCCCGGCGTCCCCGCAGTGGGGACGCCGGGCTCCAGACTAATGAGTCGAAACTCACAGACGCTTCTCGGCGGCTCTCCACTCGCAGCCCTGGTCGAGCTGAGGCATTATGCGAAGCATGAGTGAGACAACTCAGCCACCAATCCCGCCGTCTCCCGTCGCGCCGCCGCTCGCCGCACCGCCATCAGAACATGAGCGGCTCTACCAGGTCGCGGCCTGGGTAGCGATTGTTGCCGGAGTCACCCTGATCGCCGTGGTTGTTCTGCGGTTCGTCTGGGCCTTCTGCTGTTAGGCCGGAAAGCTGCCTCGCGACTTGCTGAAGGCGGTGTTTGATGACTGGCACGTGCATCGGCATTATCGAGAGATGACCCACGAACCCGAACCCCTAATCCAGCCGCCCCCCTCGGGGCCGCCGCCGCATCTACATGGAGCGAGGTCGTCGCGGCTTTACCAGGTCGCGGCATGGGTGGTGATTGTCGCAGGCATCGTTTTCGTGGTGGCGGTTATCTTTTTCTCCGGTGCCGCCGTCGGGGTCCATCAGCGTCATCACCACCACCATGGCATGTTCAGCCCGTTTGGTCCCGAGGGTCCTGAAGGCCCCCCGCCGGGAGAGTGGTTACCGTTGTTCCCAGGTCGGCCGCTTCCCCCGGGCATGGGCCCCGGCTGGCCCGGTGGTCCACCGATGCCCCCCTTCGCCCCGGGCAGTCCGGGTAGTCCGGGCAGTCCGGGTAGTCCCGGCGGTCATGGCGGTCATGGCGGTCATGGGGGCCACGGCGGTCCCGGCGGTCCCGGTGGTCCCGGACAGCCGCCACCGCCGCCTCCGACCCCGTAGCGTTCTGTTTGAAAGGGCTAGTTGGCATGATCGTCATCCATGACTATCGATGTCGCCGTCTGGGTTGAGGTCTAGGGCAATTGGGTCAGGCGAGGCGGATTGCCGCGGCGGCGGGGACCATAGGCGTGGCAGTAGCGGGGCTATACGTTGCTCCGGTCGCGGCGGCCCGGCCTTCGGACCCCGGTGTGGTCAGCTACGCGGTCCTCGGGAAAGGCTCGGTGGGCAACATCGTCGGTGGGCCCATGCGGGACGAATCGATATTCACCCAGCCGTTGCAGTCGTACTTCGTCGACAACCCGGTGTGCAATAACTGGGCCGACATCGGATTGCCGGAGGTCTATAACGACCCCAACCTGGCTTCGTTCAACGGCGCGAGCACGCAGACGTCGCCGACCGACGAGACCCACTTCGTCAAACAAGCGGTCGGTGTCTTCGCGACCGGGGACGCCGCCGGCGCGGCGTTTCACCGGGTGGTCGACCGCACGGTCGGCTGCTCCGGGCAGACCACTGCGATGCACCTGGACAACGGAACCACCCAAGTGTGGTCTTTCGATGGCGGCCCACCGGGCGCCGCCGACGCGGCGTGGACCAAGCAGGAAGCCGGTACCGATCGGCGATGTTTCACCCAAACCCGGCTGCGGGAAAACGTGCTTCTGCAGGCCAAGGTCTGTCAGTCCGGCAACGGCGGTCCCGCGGTGAACGTGCTCGCCGGTGCCATGGAAAACGCACTGGGCCAATAATCCATCACCGCGGCCGCTCCGAACTACGGAATATGTCAGTGCCCGCTGGAAGATGAAAGTCGTGTGACTATCGTTGGGTAGCCGCGCGCAACCAGCGGTCCGCGACCGAGGGTCCGGACCCCGAAGGGATCGGATTATGGCGTTTGCCGTCGCGTCGCAGCTGGATCACGCGCGCCTCGCCGACGGCGAGTTGGCCGGTTCGCCGGCGGTGGCGCAGTACATCACCGACAGCTGTCTGATCGACGGCCCGCTGGGGCGGGTCGGCCTGGAGATCGAGGCGCATTGCTACGACCCGGCTGAGCCGCACCGCAGACCGACCTGGGATGAAATCACCGGTGTTCTGGAGTCGCTTCCGGCAATGCCGGGCGGCAGCGTGGTCACCGTCGAACCCGGTGGCGCCGTAGAACTCTCCGGTCCGCCCGCTGGTGGCGTGATGCCCGCGATCGAGACGATGGCGATCGATCAGGCCGTGCTCAAAGCGGCCTTCGCCGATGCCGGTTTAGGACTGGTGCTGCTGGGAGCAGACCCGCTGCGACCGGCCAAGCGCATCAACCCGGGGGCGCGGTACCGCGCCATGGAACAGTTCTTCGCGGCCAGTCACTCCGGCGTTGCGGGCGCGGCGATGATGACGTCGACGGCCTCGGTTCAGGTCAACCTCGACGCGGGCCCGCAGGCCGGATGGGCGGCGCGGGTCCGGCTGGCGCACGCCCTGGGACCCACCATGGTTGCAATCGCCGCCAATTCGCCGCTGCTGAGCGGAAAGTTCTCCGGCTGGCGATCCACCCGGCAACGGGTGTGGAGTCAGCTCGACTCAGCGCGATGCGGACCCATTCTGACCGCCAGCGGCGACGATCCCGGAACCGACTGGGCGCGGTATGCACTAAAGGCGCCGGTGATGCTGGTGCACAGTCCTCAAGCGGAGCCGGTCACGCATTACCTGCCCTTCGCGGACTGGGCCGACGGCCGCGAATTACTCGGGGGTCGTCGGCCGACCCGCTACGACCTGGAATACCACCTGACCACACTGTTCCCGCCGGTGCGGCCGCGGCAGTGGCTGGAGATCCGCTACCTCGACAGCGTTCCCAATGCCATCTGGCCGGCCGTGGTGTTCACGCTGGTGACGCTGCTGGACGACCCGGCTGCCGCCGATATGGCAGCCGAAGCTGTCGAGCCCGTCGCTACCGCCTGGGACACCGCGGCCCGTGTCGGGCTGAACGACCGGCGGTTGCACGCCGCGGCCAACCGGTGCGTGGCCGTCGCCGCCGAGCGCGCGCCGGCCGGGCTTACCGACGCGATGCAGCGCCTGGCCGAGGCGGTCGAACGGGGACGCTGTCCCGCCGACGACTTTTGCGACCGGGTGATCGGGAATGGCATCGCGGCAACGGTCACCGCGTTGACGCAAGGGGAGCTGTGACGTCGCGCGAAGCACTGGCACGCGATCTGAGCCGGGCGCGGGACCGGACCCTGCGCCTGGTCGACTTCGACGACGCCGAACTCCGCCGCCAGTACGACCCGCTGATGAGTCCGCTGGTATGGGACTTGGCGCATATCGGCCAGCAGGAGGAATTCTGGCTACTGCGCGCTGGCGACCCCGGCCGCCCGGGAATGTTGCCCGCGGCTGTCGATGGCCTCTACGACGCGTTCGTGCACTCTCGTGCCAGCCGCGTCGACCTGCCGCTGCTTTCCCCGGCCCAAGCCCGGGTGTATTGCCAGACCGTGCGATCGGCAGTGCTGGACGCCTTGGATGCGCTGCCCGACGAGCCCGAACGAAACTTCCCGTTCGGGATGGTGGTCAGCCACGAAAATCAGCACGACGAAACGATGTTGCAGGCGTTGAATCTGCGCAGCGGTGCGCCGCTGCTGCACGACGCGTCCGGGTTGCCGCCCGGCAGGCCACGGCTTGCCGGCACCTCGGTGTTGGTGCCCGGCGGCCCGTTCGTCGAGGGCGTCGACGCGGAGACCGAGCCGTTTTCACTGGATAACGAACGCCCGGCCCATGTCGTGGACGTTCCGGCGTTTCGGATCGGCCGGGTCCCGGTCACCAACGGTGAATGGCGCCAGTTCATCGACGACGGCGGCTACACGCAGCCGCGATGGTGGTCCGCACGAGGCTGGGAGCACCGCAAAAGCGCCGGACTGAGCGCGCCGCAGTTCTGGGACGCCGACGGACAGGCACGGACCCGGTTCGGTCGAGACGAGGACATCCCCGCAGACGAACCGGTACAGCACATCAGCTACTTCGAAGCCGAGGCTTACGCCGCGTGGGCTGGTGCCCGGCTGCCCACCGAAACCGAATGGGAAAAAGCGTGCGCCTGGGATCCAGGGGCCAACTCCCGGCGGCGCTACCCATGGGGAGCCGAGGAGCCGTCGGCTGACCATGCCAACCTCGGCGGCCAGGCACTGCGTCCGGCGCCGGTGGGCGCTTATCCGGCGGGCGCATCGGCCTATGGAGTCGAGCAGATGCTCGGCGACGTCTGGGAGTGGACCAGCTCAGCGGTGCAACCGTGGCCGGGCTTCACCCCGATGATCTACCAGCGCTACTCCCAGCCGTTCTTCGGCGGGGACTACCGGGTGCTGCGTGGCGGTTCATGGGCCGTGGAGTCGGGCATCCTGCGGCCCAGTTTCCGCAACTGGGATCACCCGTATCGGCGGCAGATCTTCTCCGGTGTCCGGTTGGCGTGGTCGGTTGACGACGACCGAGTCGGAGGCCGCACCTGATGTGTCGCCACCTCGGCTGGCTGGGACGCGAAATCTCGGTGTCCGCACTGGTGCTCGATCCGCCGCATGGTCTTCGCGTGCAGTCGTACGCCCCGCGCCGGCAAAAGCACGGGCTGATGAACGCCGACGGCTGGGGCGTCGGCTTCTTCGACGGTTCATCGCCGCGGCGCTGGCGCAGCGTCGCACCGATGTGGGGAGACACCTCATTCGATTCCGTTGCACCGGCGCTGCGCAGCCACTGTGTGGTGGCGGCGGTGCGCTCGGCGACCGTCGGCATGCCGATCGAAGCCAGCGCGACCGCACCGTTCACCGACGGGCAGTGGCTGTTGTCGCACAACGGAATCGTCGACCGCACGGTGCTGCCGGCCGATTTATCGGCTGAATCAGTTTGCGACAGCGCAGTTCTCGCCGCGCTGATCTTCGACCGCGGCCTCGATGCGTTAGGAGAAACCATCGTAAAGGTGGGAACCGACGATCCCAACGCCCGACTGAACATCCTGGCGGCCAACGGTTCGCGACTGCTCGCCACCGCCTGGGGAGACACACTGTCGATTTTGCGTCGCGAAGACGGATTGGTGTTAGCCAGCGAGCCGTATGACGACCACCCCGGCTGGGAGGACATTCCCGACCGCCACCTCGTCGAAGTCACCGCCGAACAAGTCACCGTGACCACGCTTGATCCTACGAAGGGCCCTTGATGACGCTGTCGCTGTCCAACCACCTGGCCGCGGACTCGGCGTATCAGGCCTTGCGCCGCGATGTGTTCGACGGCCTGCGAAGTTCCCCGAAATCACTGCCGCCGAAATGGTTTTACGATTCGGTTGGCAGCGATTTGTTCGACCAGATCACCCGGCTGCCGGAGTACTACCCGACGCGGGCCGAGGCGGAGATCCTGCGTGCCCGGGCCACCGAGGTAACGTCGGTCACCGGTGCGGACACCCTGGTCGAGCTGGGCAGCGGCACATCGGAGAAGACCCGCATTCTGCTGAAGGCGCTGCATGACGCCGGCGCACTGCGCCGATTCGTGCCGTTCGACGTCGACGCCAGCATGCTCTCCGCGGCCTCGACCGCCATCCAACGCGAATATCCAGACATCGAAATTGCTGCTGTCTGCGGCGATTTCGAGGAGCACCTGTCGGAAATTCCCGGCGGTGGGCGACGGTTGTTCGCGTTTTTGGGCTCGACGATCGGTAACCTCACCTCGGGCCCGCGCGCGGAGTTCCTCGCGGCGTTGGCGGCGGTGTTACGGCCGGGCGACAGCCTGCTGCTGGGCACCGACCTGGTCAAGGACACCGGGCGACTCGTCGCGGCCTATGACGACTCTGCCGGTGTCACAGCACAGTTCAACCGCAATGTACTCGCGGTGATCAACCGAGAACTTGACGCCGACTTCGACGTCGACGCCTTTCGGCACATCGCCGCCTGGAACAGTGAAGATGAGCGGATGGAAATGCGGCTGCGCGCCGAAGACGCGCAGCGGGTGCATATCGCTGCCTTGGAGCTGACCGTCGAGTTCGACGCCGGCGAAGAGATGCTCACTGAAGTGTCCTGCAAATTCCGTGCCGAATCGGTCGCCGCCGAGTTGGCCCGGGCGGGGCTGCGGCGCACCCAATGGTGGACCGACGACGCCGGCGACTTCGGGTTGTCGCTTGCGGTCAAGTGAGCGAAGGCCTTTCCGAAGCTTGGCGGGCGGCCCGACCGGCGGCGGCCGGGTTACACCTGGACAGCGCGGCCTGCTCGCGGCAGAGCTTCGCGGTGCTCGACGCCGCCGCCCGGCACGCGCGCACGGAGGCCGAAGTCGGCGGGTATATCGCGGCTGAAGCGGCCAAGGCGCGTCTGGACGCCGGACGTGGCGCGGTTGCAGCGCTCGCCGGCATGCCCGATGCGGAGGTGGTTTTCACGACCGGCTCGCTGCATGCGCTGGATCTGCTGCTGGCCAGTTGGCCGCCTGGCGGTCGCACGGTGGCCTGCCTGCCTGGCGAGTACGGACCGAATCTGGCTGTCATGGCTGCCCATGGGTTTGCCCGCCGTCCGCTGCCGATCGACGGCGACGGCCGGGTGGCCGTCGACGAGACGACCGTCGCCCTGGCCGCGGACCCGCCCGCTCTGGTGCACCTGACCGCGGTGGCCAGCCACCGCGGTGTTGTGCAACCGCTGCCGCAGTTGGCGCAGCTCTGCACTGAGTTGGGGCTGCCACTTGTCGTCGACGCCGCCCAAGCGCTCGGGCAAGTGGACTGCGCCGTCGGCGCCGACGTGGCCTACGCGTCGTCACGCAAGTGGATCGCCGGCCCGCGCGGTGTGGGGGTTCTTGCGATACGGCCGACGGTGCTGCAACGGCTGCGGCCGCGGCTGCCTCCCCCGGAGTGGTCGTCGTCGCTGTCAGTGGCCCAACAGCTCGAACTAGGCGAGGCCAATGTGGCTGCGCGGGTGGGATTCTCGGTCGCACTGGCCGAACACCTGGCGTTCGGCCAGGAGGCGGTGCGCGCACGGCTGGCTGAGGCCGGCCGCGTGAGCCGGGCGGTGCTGGCCGATGTGCCCGGGTGGCGGGTGGTCGAAGCAATCGACGAGCCCAGCGCCATCACTACGCTGGAGCCCGTCGATGGCGCCGACCCGGCGAAAGTCCGGGCGTGGCTGATCGCCGAGCGTCGCATTCTGACCACGTCGGCGGGGGTGGAGCGGGCGCCGCTGGAGCTGACGACGCCGGTGCTGCGGATTTCGCCGCATCTGGACACCACCGTCGACGATTTGACGTCCTTCGCTGCGGCGCTCTCCGACGCCACGGCAGCGGTGTAGCTCGTTAGCCGGCCTTGTGCGCGGTGAGCAGGTAAGCAGGCATTTTCATCCTGCCCTTCTCGTCGCGGTCGTGTGCCGGCATCGGAAAATCTGAGTCTGGCGGTACCGGGGGGATCTTGGCGTGAATATAAGCCGGCCGGATCTCGTCGACGTGCCAGTACTTACTTACTGCGGCTCGCAATTCATCCTCGTCGACCTCGTTCGGCTTGGTCTCCCATTCGGCCGGAAACGCGCCTTTGGCGAACACCAACACGTAGTACGCGGCCCCGTCGGCAGCCGCACGATGCACCGACTGCAGATAACCGTCGCGGGACTCGACCGGCAGTGAATGGAACAGCGTGCTGTCGACCACGGTGTTGAAGCGACCGTCGTGACCGCGCAGCGAGGTGATGTCGGCCTGTTCGAAGCTGGCGTTGCTCAGCCCGCGCTCGTTGGCGGCTTTGGTGGCCGCGGCGACTGCGGTCGGGGTGAGGTCGACGCCGAGCACGGTGTAGCCTTCGGCGGCCAGGGTCAGCGACAGCTCGGCATAGCCGCAGCCCGCGTCGAGCACATCGCTTTCGAACTTGCCGGCGGCCAGCAGCGCGGCCAATTCCGGCTGCGGCTCACCGATATTCCACGGCGGTGGGCCTTCGAACCGCCCCTGCTCGCGGTATGCGCTATCCCAGTCCATTACCTCATTGGCCATGTTTTCGACCCTACCCGCGTCGGGCTTCGTCCCAGGTGTGCACCGGTTCGTTGGTGTGCATGAGCTCGCAGTAGCGCCGCAGCATCTCCGCCAGGGCTGCGGGCCGTGCCATGCCGCTCTCCTGCAGCGCGCGCACGGTAGATACCTGCCAGACTGCACCGTTGCGTCCGCTGCGGGCACGCCCCTCGATCACACCGAGAAACCGTTCGGAGACCTCGGTGGCAACGCCCCAGCGCTCGAGTCCCTGGTGCGCCATCGGCAGCAATTGGCCGAGCACCAATTCTTCGGTGGTCGTCTCGCCCAGCCCCGGCCAGTACAGCCTTGCGCCAATGCCGTGCCGAGCGGCCTCGCGGAAATTCTGTTGCGCCGCAGCGAAGCTCATCTTGGTCCACAGTGGACGGTCTTCTTCGGACAGCGTGCGCAACATGCCGTAGTAGAACGCCGAGTTGGCCAGCATGTCGATGACCGTCGGCCCCGCGGGCAGCACTCGGTTCTCCACCCGCAGATGGGGCCGCCCCACCCCATCCACTTCGACGACGTCGTAAACCGGCCGATTCCACCGGTACACCGTGCCGTTGTGCAGGCGTAATTCCGATAGATGCGGGGTGCGCCCGGCGGCGAGTTCGGCGACTGGATCTTCGTCGGAAACCTCCGGCAGCAGCGACGGGAAGTAGCGAACGTTCTCCTCGAACAGGTCGAAGATCGACGTGATCCAGCGTTCACCGAACCACACCCGCGGGCGCACACCCTGAATTTTCAACTCATCGGGGCGGGTATCGGTGGATTGCGCGAACAGCTCGATGCGGGTTTCCGACCACAGCTGATGGCCGAAAAAGTACGGCGAGTTGGCTCCCAGCGCCAGCTGCGGCCCGGCCAGCGCCTGCGCGGCATTCCAATTGCTGGCGAAATCGTCCGGCGACACTTGCAGGTGCAACTGCGTACTGGTGCAAGCCGATTCGGGGGCGATGGACGCCGAGTTCAGACTGAGTGGCTCCGGGCCGTTGATGTCGATCTGGATGTCCTCGCCGCGGGCGTTGAAGATGGAATCGTTGAGCGCCGCATATCGGCTCGACTCACTCATCCATCCGTCGGCCAGGTGCTCGGGCATCAGCGTCGGAAGGATCCCGATCATCACGATGTGGGCGCCTCCGGCATTGGCTTTGGTCTCGGCGGAGTTCAAACTGGCCCGCACCTCGGCTTCTAATTCCATCCCGGTGCGGCCGCCCAGCGATCGGGGCGGCACATTGAATTCGATGTTGTAGGCGCCTAATTCGGTCTGGTAGGCCGAATCGGCGATAGCGGCCAACACGTCCTGGTTCGACATTGCCGGCTGATAGTTGCCATCGACCAGGTTGCATTCGATCTCCATCCCGGTCAGCGGCCGGTCGAACTCGAAGCTTGACTGGGTGAGCATGGTTTCGAAGACGTCCAAGCACAGCTGCACCTTGCGCCGGTACTCTTGCCGGTGCCCGCGGTCGTAGGCGGTCCGTTTGACCTCTTCACCCACATCGCTGATGGAACCGCTTTACCCAGACCTGCGCAAGCGACGGGCCGTCGCGACCTGAAAGCTGCGCGTCGATATGCCGGTGATCTGGCCGCGCGGTAGACCATCATGGACGTTTACCGGCAATGATTGCCGCCATCCCGCGGAGGAAAGCACATGGCCGAATTCGGTGATTTCATAGCTTCGATCGACCAGGGCACCACCAGCACCCGCTGCATGATTTTCGACCATGACGGCACCGAGGTGGGCCGTCATCAGCTTGAGCATGAGCAGATCTTGCCGCGCGCCGGCTGGGTCGAGCACGACCCGATCGAGATCTGGGAGCGCACCACCTCAGTCCTGATGTCAGCACTCAACAGGACCAACCTGTCCTCGAAAGACATTGCCGCACTGGGAATCACGAACCAGCGAGAGACGGCCCTGGTGTGGGACCGGCATACCGGCCGGCCGTACTACAACGCGATCGTCTGGCAGGATACCCGCACCGACCGGATCGCGTCGGCGCTGGACCGGGACGGGCGCGGCGACGTGATACGACGTAAAGCGGGGCTGCAACCGGCAACGTATTTCTCCGGAGGCAAACTGCAATGGATCCTGGACAACGTCGACGGCGTCCGGGCAGCAGCCGAGCGCGGTGACGCCGTGTTCGGCACTCCCGACACCTGGCTGCTGTGGAATCTGACCGGCGGTTCGCGAGGCGGAGTGCACGTCACCGATGTCACCAACGCCAGCCGGACCATGCTGATGGATCTGGAAACACTGGACTGGGACGACGAACTGCTGTCCTTCTTCGACATCCCGCGAACGATGCTGCCGTCGATCGCGGCATCGTCGCCGCGCCAGCCCTACGGCGTCACGTTGGAGGCGGGGCCGCTGCGCGGTGAAGTACCGATCACCGCCATTCTGGGTGACCAGCATGCGGCGATGGTTGGCCAAGTATGCCTGGAGCCCGGAGAGGCTAAAAACACCTACGGCACCGGGAATTTCCTGCTGCTCAACACCGGTGAGCAGATCGTACGGTCGCGCAACGGTCTTTTGACGACGGTGTGCTACCAATTTGGCGACGCCAAACCTGTTTACGCCTTAGAGGGTTCGATTGCGGTCACTGGTTCGGCGGTGCAGTGGCTACGTGACCAGTTGGGCATCATCAGCGGAGCCGCGCAGAGCGAGGCGCTGGCCCGCCAGGTCGACGACAACGGCGGGGTCTACTTCGTTCCGGCGTTCTCCGGATTATTCGCACCGTATTGGCGCTCCGATGCCCGCGGTGCGATCGTCGGCCTGTCGCGGTACAACACCAACGCGCATTTGGCCCGTGCGACGCTGGAATCGATCTGCTATCAGAGTCGTGACGTCGTCGATGCGATGCAAGCCGATTCGGGTGCGCGCCTGGAGGTACTCAAGGTCGACGGTGGGATCACCGCCAATGAATTGTGCATGCAGATCCAGGCCGACGTGCTGGGTGTCGACGTGGTGCGGCCGGTGGTGGCCGAGACCACCGCGTTGGGCGCGGCGTACGCGGCCGGGCTGGCGGTCGGTTTCTGGGCCAGCCCGAACGAGCTGCGGACCAACTGGCAGGAGGGCAAGCGCTGGACGCCGGAGTGGAGCGACGACGAGCGCGCCGCGGCCTATGCGGGCTGGCGCAAAGCCGTACAGCGCGCGCTGGATTGGGTCGAGGTGTCCTGACCAACGGCGAGCAGACGCAGAATCGCGCTCTGCGGGGTCCGCGCGTGCGATTCTGCGTCTGGTGGCGAGTGGAACCGTCAGTTGTCTTCGCCGAGGATCGTGTAGATCTCGCGGCGGGCGTTGTTGACGACGTCGATGATCCGCTGCTGCTGCTCAGGTGTGGCAGCGTGAGCGGACTGCGCTACGGCACCGAACAGTTGACCCGTCGCGGTCCGCAAGTTGATGTGGGCGGGATCGGCCGCTTCGGTGATCTGGTCCCACGGCGGCGTCTCGACCGTTTCGGCGGCAGCTCTGCCGGCCTCGGTCAATTCGAAAAGCCGTTTGCTGCCTTCGCTTTCAGAGCCGACAATCAGGCCCTCGTCGACCAGCAACTGCAGCGTGGGGTACACCGAGCCGGGGCTGGGCCGCCACAGGTCCTGACTGCGTGCGGCGATCTCCTGGATCATCTCGTAGCCGTGCATCGGGCGCTCGGCAAGCAGCGCCAGGATCGCGGCGCGAACGTCGCCGCGGCGCCCGCGCCGGCCGTGGCCACCACGTCGTCCACCGCGTGGCCCCGGGCCGAAGCCGAACCCTAAACCGAACCCGCCGGGACCGAATCCGCGGCCGAAACCGGGTCCGAACGGTCCTTCATGGCCGGGATGGCCAGCATCGTGGCCACGGACATGGTCGCGGAATTCGCGATCTTGTCTGCGGGCCCGCCGGCGATGCTCGTGCACCGCGCGGCGTTCCCGCGGGCCAAAGCCGACGCCCAAGGGTCCCGGAACGCCCGCGAATGCCCCGCCCACCTGGGGAAAGGGGTTGTTCATATGTTGTCTCGTTTCTGGAAGGGTAGCGCCGAATGCGCTACCGATACAACGACGATATATCGGAATCTATCGTGATGCAACGGCGAGTTTTGGCCGATTCGCTTGACGGCGGGTTTGTGGCTTCCCGTAGCGGGGTAGCACACCACGAATGAACGAGGAAAACAGCAGTGTGAGGACCGACGCGGAGGCCGGTCGCGACCAGCAGCCCGCTTCGACCGCCGGAGCCGATCGCAGCAAGCGTTTGCGGTTATGGGTGAACTGGGCGCTGGCGCTGTTGACGGTGCTCGGCGCAGCGGTGGTTGTGGTCTATTTCTTCAGCGCCGTCATGAGCACTGCCGGCTGCAGCGTAAGGACCTGCAAGCATGTTGGACCCGACTGGGTCAGCCCTGACGTGCTGCTCTACGGACCTCCGGTGGTGGCTGCGCTGACCATCGTCGTCTCCTTTTTCAGCGCGCGGCGCCGATGGGGCATCGTGGTCCCGGTATTGGCGTTGGCATTGCTGGGGGCCGACGCCGCGATCCTTGCCACCACGGTCGCGCAGTAGCGTCGCGGTCTAGCTGGGTGGTGAGAAGCCGCCCGATGGCGGGGCCGTTGGCTGGTAGGGGCCGGCAGGCGGCCACGGTGACGGTCCACTCGGAGGCGGCCCATTCGCCGCGGGGCGCCACCGCGCGAGTTCCCGACGGTGTCGTTCGGCGAGAACTGCAGCCAGCGCGAACTGCGGTGGGGTACCGGGCGGCGGCGGAGGGGCGACACGACTGAGCACGTCACCGGCAATCCGATAGGCCATTCGATCGCGTAACTGCGGATCGAGTTGCCTTGCGCGGGCGAGGAATTGGCGTGCAACCTCGGCTTGCTGTGCGCTTAGCCCGGACAGCTGCAGCGACGCGGCCCACCATGCCAGCGACGGTGGCATGGCCGGCGGTGGCCCCAACTTGGGCGCGCGTTCGCTGATTACCACCGTGCCCGCGAAGATGTCGCCGATTCGTTTGGCTTTCGGCGAGAACATGCTGGAGATCACTGCCGGGCTGCCCATCAACATCCAGATCTCTACGACCGACGCCAGCGAGCGAAACAGTGCTTGGCGGAAGCGTTCTGGACCACCGTCATCCGACACCACCCGCAGACCCATCACGAATTTGCCCACCGAGCGACCTCGCGTCGCGGTTTCGAAGACGAGAGGGTATCCGACGAACACCAGAACGGTGAAGATGATCATGATCGCCGCGGTAGCGGCCTCGTCGAGTTGGGTCAGCGTGGCAGCCCACAACATCAGCGCCAGCAGGTAGCCGATGACGATCACGATGATGTCGATCAGCGCGCCGACTGCCCGCACCGGCAGCTGAGCGATCCGCACGTCGAGCACCACGGCATCCCCAGTCACCACCTGCGACATACTCGCCAACGCTACCCCGGCGGCTAGCCTGGTAGTGGTGGACGTCGACGCGTTCGTACTTACGCACCGCGAGACCTGGGATCGCCTGGAACGACTGGTGAAGAATCGCCGGCGACTGACGGGCGCTGAGATCGACGAACTCGTCGAGCTCTACCAGCGGGTGTCGACACACCTGTCGATGCTGCGCTCGGGGTCGTCAGATTCGGCCCTAGTCGGGAGGCTTTCGTCTTTGGTGGCGCGTGCTCGCGCCGCGGTCACCGGTGCTCACGCCCCGATTTCCAGTGAGTTCACCCGGTTCTGGACGGTGTCATTTCCGGTGGTGGCCTATCGTGCGTGGCGGTGGTGGCTGGCCACGGCAGTGGTGTTTTTTGCCGTCGCGACCGTTATCGCGCTGTGGGTGATGGGCAGTCCGGAAGTACAATCCACTATCGGAACACCCAGCGAGATCGACGAATTGGTCAACCACGGTTTCGCCTCGTACTACAGCCAGCACTCCGCCGCGGCGTTCGGGCTGAAGGTATGGATGAACAATTCCTGGGTGGCCGCGAAGTGTATCGCGTTTTCCGTGCTGCTGGGCGTCCCGATCCCGTTGGTGCTGTTCGCAAATGCCGCCAATCTCGGCGTGGTGGCCGGTCTGATGCTGCAGGCCGGAAAAGGCGAGGTGATGCTCGGGTTGCTGATTCCGCACGGGTTGCTGGAGCTGACCGCGGTGTTCCTGGCGGCTGCCGTCGGTATGCGACTGGGGTGGACGGTGATTTCGCCAGGAGATCGTCCGCGAGGGCAGGTGCTTGCCGAGCAGGGCCGCGCCGTCGTCGCGGTCGCCGTGGGATTGGTCGTGGTGTTGCTGATCTCGGGTGCCATCGAGGCGTTGGTTACCCCCTCGCCATTGCCGACATTTTTGCGGATCGGCATCGGGATCCTCGCTGAGGCAGCGTTTTTGACGTACGTCGTGTACTTCGGTGGACGTGCAGCCCGGGCCGGGGAAACCGGCGATATCGCCGATGCGCCCGACGTGGTCCCGACCGGTTGAGTCAGAGCCGCCCAGTGGCTTTCATCGCCAGATAACAGTCGGCCAGTGCCGGCGCGATTTCGGTGGGTGCGGCGTCGATCACCTCGACGCCGCCGTGACGTAGCCGCGAGGCGATAGCTCTGCGGTCGGTTCGGGAACGCTCCGCGGCCGCCGCGTCATACACCGCGGCCGCATCGATACGGCCCGCGGCCAGATGCTCGACACGCGGGTCGGCGACCGCGGCGACGATCACCTTGTGCTTGGCTGAGAGCTGGGGCAGCACCGGCAGCAGGCCCTCGTCGAGTGCGCTGGCGTTGAGATCGGTCATCAGCACGACCAGTGCCCGCCGACGCGCTCGGCGAGCGATGGCGGAAACCATTGCCGTGGAATCGGACTCGACGAGTGCCGGTTGCAACGGCGCCATCGCCTCGACGAGGCGGGCCAAAAGGTCGGTTCGCGACGCACCGAACACACCGGCCCGGAATACCCGGTCATGAGCCAGGAAGTCGACATGATCACCGGCTCGCGAAGCGAGCGCGGCGAGCAGCAGCGCGGCATCCATCGACCAGTCCAGCCGGGGCCAACCACTGGGATCGGCGGTGGTCGGATCCACACCGACGCGGCCGGCGGCAGTGCGCCCAGTGTCGAGGACGATGACGACTCGCCGATCACGTTCGGGCCGCCAAGTCCGCACCACGACGTCGGCCCGCCGGGCCGTTGCCCGCCAGTCGATTGACCGGACATCGTCACCGACGACGTATTCTCGCAGCGAGTCGAATTCGGTGCCCTGCCCTCGGGTCAGGGTCGGCAACAGGCCGTCGATCTCTCGGAGTCTGGCCAGCCGCGACGGAAGGTGCTTGCGCGACAGGAATGGCGGCAACACCCCGACCTGACCGGGAACTGGACGCGACTTCTGCCGCCCCGCCATTCCCAGCGGCCCAATCGAACGCGCAGTGACGACCGCCGACCGCTGATCGCCGCGACGGACCGGCCGCAAGCAGGTTTCCACGCGCTGGACCTGTCCGGCCGCGATGTCGACGGCGTGGGAATGCGGTTCGGCGCGTGTGCTAGGTGCCCAGGCGTCGCGAAGCCGGCCGCGGAACCGGCGGCGGCCGCCGTTGTAAATCAGCAGACCCGCAGTGATCGCCTCGCCGAGTCGCACCGAGCCGTTCTGCACGCGGGTGTAGTGCAATTTGGAGGGGCTGGCCGCCATACTGGCGTCGGCGAAGAGCACCGCCGCCAGCAAGGCCAGCATTACAACGAAAGTTGTTGCCGGCCAGTGTGACAAAGCAATCGGGACGACGCAGAGCAGTGCGATCAGCCCGGTGCGCCCGGTGACGATCACTATCGCGGCACCGGGACCGATGCCAGGATGCCATCGAGCACCCCGTCGGCGGTGGCGCCCTCCAGTTCTGCCTCCGGACGAAGCATCACCCGGTGCCGAAGCGTCGGGCGGGCCATCGCCTTCACGTCGTCTGGTGTGACGTAGTTGCGTCCGGAGAGCCATGACCACGAACGCGCGGTGGCCAGCAATGCGGTTGCGCCGCGGGGTGAAACACCCAGATGCAGCGCCGGCGAGTGCCGGGTGGCGCCAGCGATGTCGACGATGTAGCCCAGCACCTCGTTGGCGATCAGGACCCGACGCACAGCGTCGCGCCCAGCGGCGAGTTCTGTTGGTCCGGCAACGGGTCGGATAGCCGACAAGTCGCGCGGATCGAATCCGTGCGCGTGCCGGCCGAGGATCGCAATCTCCGAATCGCGCGGCGGCAGTGGCACTGTCAATTTCAGCAGAAACCGGTCGAGCTGCGCTTCTGGCAACTGGTAGGTGCCCTCGTATTCGATCGGATTCTGTGTCGCGGCGACGATAAACGGGTCGGGCAGCGCCCTCGGTTCGCCGTCGACGCTGACCTGACGTTCTTCCATCGCCTCCAGCAGAGCTGCCTGCGTCTTGGGCGGTGTGCGGTTGATTTCGTCGGCCAGCATGAGATTGGTGAACACCGGGCCGTTTCGGAACACGAACGCGGCGGTGCGGGTGTCGTAGACCAGCGATCCGGTGACGTCGCCGGGCATCAGGTCTGGCGTGAACTGGACACGTTTGAAATCCAATTGGAGGGCCGCAGCCAGCGATCGCACCAGTAGCGTCTTGGCCACGCCTGGAACACCTTCGAGTAGCACGTGTCCGCGGCACAGCAACGCGATCACCAATCCGGTGACTACCGCGTCCTGTCCGACGACGGCCTTGCCGATCTCGGCGCGCAGGTTCAGCAGCGCATGACGGGCCGATTCCGCCAGCGGCGGTGCAGCGGACGTGTGGGGTGGTTGAGTCATGTTTGCGCGATCTGCCTTTCGATGTCATCGAGTGCGCGGGCAAGCTGTACCAAGTCGGGATCGGTGGCTGGCGGTGGGCCAAAAAGAATATGCCGCACCAACTCCGGGTGGGACCTGCTGCGCTGAGCAACGGCGATTATCACCGCAGGGGTCGACGTGTCGGCTGCGAGCCCGAGCCGGGGCAGCAGCCGCTGGAGCGTCGCGGCGCGCAATGCATCCGCCGCGCGGTCGCGGGCTCGCCGCGACCGGTACAGCCGCCCGCGGCCCTCGACGGTTTCTGACGCGCGAACCACGACGGGCAACTCTTCGGCGACTAGTGGACCAATCCGGCGCCCCTTCCACAGAGCAATCAGCATCACGGCGAGCCACAGCTGCACGACCATCCACATGACGCTATCCGGGATCAGATCGAAGATCCTCGCTGAACTCGATGTTCCACCTTCGATTCGCTGCGGTGCATACCACACCAAGCGCGGATGCTGGCCCGCGAGGTTCATTGCCAGCGCGGCGTTGCCGGCATGCAAGAGACCCCCGTTGGTCATGAAATCGCTACTGCCGACCACTGTCACGATGCGCTCGCCATCGCGGTAGCGGACCAAAGCTCCGCCATAGCAACTGATAATCGCTTGATTAGCGACAGCATGGTAGGTGTTGGATGGCCCGAAATCCACCGAGCCGGCTCGGTTCGCCTCGCGCAAAGCACAATTCGGCATGCTGTCCGGTACGGCTGCGCCGCTCCTGAGGATACGCGGGGCAAGCGTGGCGCGGGCGTGCGATGTCGGTTCCACCAGTAGCAGATCGCCCGGAGAATCGGCCAGGCGCTGGAACAGCGCCTCGTCGGCGACGTGCTGAGTCTGGGCGAACAGCAGCAGAGTTCCGGGCTGGACGGCATTTTCTACGTCGGCGACGCTGTCGGCAATCACAACAGTGACGCCCCGATCTCGCAGCAGCGCGACCAGTGCGTGCGCGCCTGCGGGTTGGGTAGAGGCGGGGTCCATCCGGCCGCCCGGACGCGGTGCGGTCAGGTAAGTGCCGATCGCGGCGACTGCGCCGATGGCGACCAACGCCATCAGGATCCAACGCCACGAGGATCGCCGCACCTGTGCCGGCGCGTGCACCACCGTCACCGAACCGGCGCCCACGAGTCGACTGTGGCGGCCGGCTGATGTGGCCCGGGCGAGCCAGCTGCGGAACGGAATCGCAGATGGTCGTCGAGATCGACAATCATATGGTACTCGGCTTGCGTTCCGGTCTGTTCGCCATATGTGACATCGTTGAATACAGTTGCCGCGTGTGATAATTCGGATGCGAGATGAGGTATGCGTTCGCCGGCGTCGCGGGCCAGTTCGTTGGCGGTGCGGCCGGGAACCGCGTCCAGTGTCCCGGCCTCCTCCAGGCCGCTGGCCACCGCACGTAGCCGATGTCGAATTGCTGCTCTCCAATTGCCTTGAGCAGCAAACTCTTCTGCAGCAGCACGATGTTGGGCCGCGCTGAGCTGGCCGCTATCGAAGAGTTGAAAGTCGCTACCGCGATGAGTGCGAATGGTGCGCCGGGCGATGCGGATGGCGACCACGAGGGCGACAATGAGCAGGCTGAGCAGCACGCTGACGGTGAACCAACCGCCAGGTATTGAAGAGCCTTCTTGCAGCAGGCGGTAGAGCAACTCGTGGATCCACTCGTGAATCCGCTGTGTCGGCCCCTCCTTGGGGTAGATCATTTTGTCGAGTTCGCGCCGGGCCGCCTCGTGTGCGGCATCGTGGTCGATGTCGATAGCAGGCATCCTTGGCTCGTCCTTACACCGGCCGCGTCAGCCAAAGGTAGTCGGTGGACGCTGGCGTCCCCGCGGGCCCGGTGGTGGCGGCGGTCTGTAGGACCAGATCAAACGCCTCGGCGCGGATCCGACGGTCGGTGTAGAGCAAGACATCGACGCCTGCGCTAAACGGCAAGGTGATGATTCGGCCGATCGCTGATCCGATGGCGCCCACCGTCAGGCCGACAAACAAAGGGCCGCCGGATCCGGTCAGCAGGTGACCTACGAAATTGAAGGGTGTCCCGATCGCTCCCGCGATCAAATACGCGACGATCCAGGTCAGCACCCGGATGCCGAACACTCGCCAAAAGCTGTTGCGAACCAGCGCAAATGATCGGGTGATCGCTTCTACCACACCCAATCGCTCGAGCACGATCAGCGCCGGGGCGAACGACAGCACCGTGTACAAGTAGACCACCGTCGCGATCGATGCCAGCACCAGCGGGAGACCGATAACAACGGCTGCCGCGGCGTTGCCGGCGGCGGCGATCGCGCCGACGATCAGCCCGACCAGGCCGCCGAGCAACAGCAGCCCGCCGCACTCTACGGCCATCAGCCCTACCAATGCGAGCAGCCGCCCACGAATCTTCACCCAGGTCTCGCCGAAGCTGATCGTTGAACCGAAAACCGCCCGTCCGACGACGACCGCCAGGGCACCACTGAGCAGGAGGCCGGCCAGCCAGCCAACAAGGCCGGCAAACGCACCTGCAAGTATCGAAGCCGAAATGTCGCCCCAGGTCAGTTCGTCGGTCGGGGTCGTCCGCAGTCGGCTCGCCCCGGCGAACGGTCCGGTGGACATGATCAACGTGATGATTTGGGTGACGAAGACGACGATCGCGGTCAGCCCCAAGCTGGGTTTCGGATTGGTCCGGATGTAGGCGACGGCTCCGTTGAAAATGTCGCTCAGGCTCAACGGCCGTAACGGGATTATCCCGGGGGTGCGCGCTGCCGGACCCTGCAGTGGCGCAGCGCCATAGCGGGGCACTCCCGCATAGCCCGGCGCAGGGGGGTAGCCCAGGGGCGAAACCGGGTAGCCCGGCGGCGGGCCGGAATGGCCCGGGGGAGGGTAGCCGGGCGGCGGGTAGAAACCGTAACCCGGCGGTGGGGGGCCGGGCGGCGGATATGCAGCGGGTGGGCCGTAGCCGGGCTGCGGGTAGCCCCACGGCGGGTAGGCCGGAGGGTACGCAGGGCGCCCGTAACCGAGCGGCGGGTAGTCCGGTTCTGGGTAGTCCGGGTAATCGGCCGGCGGCGTGCTCACCAGGTGGAGCCGCCGTCGTCGTTGCCGATCATGGCTCCATACTGTCGAGCAGTGGGTCATTTCTCAACGTCTTGCGTTGCGCGTGGTGTCGGGCTCAAGTAGGTGGTGCGGCGCGTGGCGTCTGGGCCATGGCATATGCCGAACGTCACGCTGCGCGCGCTACCAACACTTGTTGAAGGCTTGTGGACGGCCTGGCGCGACGAGCAGCGCCCCCGACCGGATAGTCGTCTGGACTTCTCCGAGTGGCCACTTCTGCACGACTCGTCCTGGCAGTCGGCTGCTGCTCCCCAATCTGTGACTGCCTACCGGCGAATTGCTCACTGCCCCAACGGTTGATCGACCAATCAGCGATCGCGGGTTAACGATGCCCAACGCCGACGAACCCGCCAACAAGACCGCGCCTACCCCATCGACACCGAACGTGCCCTCAACGCCCACGCCGCCGAACGCAACATGCCGCCGCCTTTTTAGGGACCCGGCCTCTCCAAACCGACCACATGACAAACGGCTGACTGCTTAAGGTGAGTCGGTGGAAGGCATGCCATTAGGGCGTTATCGCCGCATCGAACTGCAGAGCGGCGGCGGTGCGGGCGCTGCCGAGAATCCTCCACGGCGGCAACCTTTGCATGGCGGGCCACAACGACCGGTGGCGGAAAAGACTGGATCGAGGCCACGATGAGCGAGAGCCCGCAGGGAGACGGATGGTGGCAAGCGTCGGATCTCAAGTGGTATCCACCGGAGCTTCATCCCGCCGACAAGGCACCGCCGCAGTCTTCTCCTGAGCCGCCGACCCCGCCGGAACAGTTCGCGGGGGCGGAACTCAAGCCCCGGCTGCGGGCAGATCTGACTGACGCGATGAAGACACAGGACAAGCTACGTACCGCGACGCTGCGCATGCTGCTGGCCGCAATCCAGACCGAGGAAGTCTCCGGCAAGCAGGCTCGGGAACTTTCCGACGACGAGGTGCTCAAGGTGCTGGCCAGGGAGGCCAGGAAGCGCAGCGAGGCAGCAGAGATCTACACCCAAAACGGTCGCGGCGAGCTCGCGGCCAATGAGCACGCGGAAGCGCGGGTCATTGACGAGTATCTGCCGACCCCGCTCACTGAAGCCGAGCTGGCTGACGTCGTCGACACCGCGATCGCGCAAGTGGCCGAGGAGTTAGGCGAGCGGCCGGGCATGAAGCAGATGGGTTTGGTGATGAAGGCGGCGACCGCGCTGGCGGCCGGAAAGGCTGACGGGGCGCGGCTGTCTGCGGCGGCCAAAGACCGCCTGTAGCGGCGATCGCGGCGCAAAGCGCCGCAAGCGGGTGGCGCACCGCCGAATCGTTTGCCAGCGGCATACCGGGGTACCCGTAGGGTATGACGCGGTTTGGCTACACCCTGATGACGGAGCAAAACGGCCCCAAAGACCTTGTCCGCTATGCGGTCTCGGCTGAACGCCGGGGATTCGACTTCGAAGTCAGCAGCGATCACTTCTCGCCGTGGCTGGCATCGCAAGGCCATGCACCCAACGCATGGGCGGTGCTGGGAGCGGTAGCGCAGGTCACCGAACGGGTGGATCTCTACACCTACGTGACCTGCCCGACGATGCGCTATCACCCCGCGGTTGTCGCCCAGCAGGCGGCGACGGTGCAGATTTTGGCGGACGGACGATTCACGCTGGGGTTGGGCAGTGGCGAGAACCTCAACGAGCACGTGGTGGGCAAGGGCTGGCCGGCCATTAGGCAACGGCAAGACATGCTGAGAGAAGCCATCGAAATCATCCGCGCATTGTTCGCCGGGGGGGTAGTCGACTGGCGCGGCGACTTTTACCAAGTGGATTCCGCGCGACTGTGGGATCTGCCCGACGTTCCGGTTGCCATCGGGGTGGCGATGGGCGGGAAGCGAGCCATCGAGAACTTCGGCACTCTCGCCGACCACTTGATCGCGGTGGAACCCGATGGAGATTTGGTGCACGAGTGGCACTCGGCGCGCCAGGCCAACGGCATGGCCGGCGGAGGCCGGGTAGTCGGGCAGATACCGATCTGCTGGGATCCTGACCGCGACGCGGCTGTCGAACGTGCCCACGATCAGTTCCGTTGGTTCGGTGGGGGCTGGAAGGTGAACGCCGACCTGCCGACACCGGCCGGGTTTGCCGGTGCCACGCAATTCGTCCGGCCCGAAGACGTCTCCGAGAGCATTCCCTGCGGCCCCGACCTGGACGCGATCGTCGAGGCGGTGAAGCCCTACTGGGAGGCCGGCTTCACCGATGTCGCCCTGCTGCAAGTCGGCGGCGAGACCCAAGAGCAGTTCCTGAAGGAAGCGGCCGAGCCCCTGCTCGCGGCGCTCCGGGCGGCGGCCGGTAGCCGGAGCAGCGATGAGTGAGCGATCGACAAAGTCGACGGCGACGCTGGTCAAGGGACTCGGCGGCGCCAGCCTGGGACTCGGGCTCAGCGAAATCTTCGCCCCCGGAAAAGTTGCCGCGCTGGCCGGCATCGACGACACCGGCCGATCACGCCCGGTGATCAGGGCGCTCGGCTTGCGCGAATGCGCGCACGCTGCCGCCCTACTGTTCGGGCCGAACAAGCTGGTGTGGACCAGGGTCGCCGGCGACGTCTTGGATGTGACCTTGCTGGCCGCGGCGTTGGCGAACAGCAACCACCGCCGACGACGCCGACGCGGAGCGGCGTCGATCGCCGCTCTCGCCGCAATTGGTGCAGCTGATCTCTACGCCGCGTTGCATACCACAGGCGGTGGCGGTCGACACGCCCATGGGTCAGCGCATCGCAGCCTGCGGGCGGCGGTCACGGTGCGGCGTCCGCCGGAGGACGTGTACCGGTTTTGGCGCGATCTGGAAAACCTGCCGTCGTTCATGCAGCATCTGCAGTCGGTCACCGAGTCCGGTGATCATTCGCATTGGGTCGCCGACGCCCCGCTCGGGCAGTCGGTCCAATGGGACGCCCAAGTCACCGACGACGAGCCCAACAAGCGCATCGCCTGGCAGTCGTTGCCCGGCGCAGCAATTGAGAGCGGCGGCAGTGTCGAATTCAGCCCAGCGCCCGATGACAGCGGCACCGAAGTCCGGGTGACCATGAGCTATCGGCTACCGGCGGGCGTGCTTGGCAAAGTAGCCGCAACGGCTTTCGGTGAGTCACCGGAACAGCAAGTCAACGACGACCTTCGTCGATTCAAGCAACTTCTGGAGACCGGCCAAATCATTCGGTCCGACGGATCCCCGGAAGGAACCGCTGCCAGCCGGCAGATGCACCAGCAGCCCGCTGCGCCGGCTTCGGGTCAGCAAGGAGCGGACCGATGAGGGCCACCGTCTACGCGGGCCGCAACAGCGTGCAGGTGAAATCTGTCCCTGACCCAAAAATCCTCAACGACCGCGATGCCATCGTGCGGATCACTTCCACCGCAATCTGCGGATCCGATTTGCACATGTATGACGGCTACATCCCCACCGTCAAGCACGGCGACGTGTTCGGGCACGAATTCATGGGCGAGGTCGTCGAAGTCGGCAAGGCGGTACAGAAGCTAGCGGTCGGAGATCGAGTGGTGGTGCCATTCACCATCGCCTGCGGGGCATGCTCGGCGTGCGAGCGCGAGTTGTATTCGCTGTGTGAAAACTCCAACCCGAACGCGGGAATCGCCGAGAAGTTCATGGGCCACTCGCCCGCTGGCCTGTTCGGCTACTCACACATGCTCGGCGGCTTCGCCGGCGGCCAGGCCGAATACGCGCGGGTGCCGTTCGCCGACGTAGGGCCGCTGAAGATCGAGGACGACCTGACAGACGAGCAGGTGCTGTTCTTATCCGACATCTTGCCGACCGGCTACATGGGAGCCGAGATGTGCGATATCAAACCTGGGGACGTGGTAGCCGTCTGGGGGGTTGGGCCAGTTGGTCTGTTCTCGGTGCTGAGCGCCTTTCTGCTCGGCGCGTCCAAGGTCATCGCGATCGACCGGGTGCCGTATCGGCTCGAGTTGGCTGCTGAAAAAGGCGCTATACCAATCAACTTCGAGGAAGCATCGGTACTGGAGCAATTGCGCGATATCACCGCCGGACGCGGACCAGACCATTGCATCGATGCGGTCGGCATGGAGGCCCGTAACGGGTCAAATCTCGTGGACGCCTACGATCGGGTCAAGCAGGCGGCGCGGCTGGAAACCGAACGGCCTCATGCGTTGAGGGAAGCAGTCATGAGTTGTCGTAATGGCGGCACGATCTCGATTGTCGGGGTGTATGGGGGCTTGATGGACAAATTCCCCATCGGCGCGGTGATGAATCGCTCGTTGACCATCAGAGCCGGCCAGTGCCACGTGCAGCGGTATATGCGGCCCTTGCTCGATCGGATTCGCAACGGCGAGATCGACCCGACCTTCCTGATCAGCCACAAGCTGCGGCTGGAGGAGGCGCCGCACGGCTACGAGATCTTCAAACACAAGCAGGACAACTGCACAAAAGTGGTTCTCAAACCTTAAGGGGAGCAAGATGCCAAACGCATTGCAAGGCAAGAAAGTCGCCATCCTGGCTGCCGACGGCGTGGAGAAGGTCGAGCTGGAGCAGCCGCGTGCTGCGCTTCGCGACGAAGGCGCCGAAGTCCAAGTTCTGTCACTGAAAACCGGTGAAATCGAAGCCCGTAACCACGATCTGGAGCCGGCGGGAAAGTTCGACGTCGATCGTGCGGTTGCGGATGTGTCGGTAGACGAATTCGACGCCCTGATTCTGCCCGGCGGGACAGTGAATCCGGACAAGCTACGTCTTGATGAGTCGGCGGTTAAGTTCGTGCGCGACTTCGTCAACTCCGGAAAGTTGGTCGCTGCCATCTGTCACGGGCCGTGGACACTGGTGGAGGCCGGCGTGGTAGTGGGACGACGGTTGACTTCGTATCCGAGCATCCGCACCGATCTGCGCAACGCCGGTGCCAAAGTCGTCGACGAGGAAGTCGTCGTCGATCGGAATCTGGTGACCAGCCGATCGCCGTCGGATCTTCCGGCATTCTGCTCGACCATTGTCAAGCAATTCGATCGTGCCTCGGCGGGTGCCTAACTACTTCGCTGCCGGTTCTGAGTTTCGAGGCCGTGGTTTGTGGGCATGAATTAGCCAAAGCCGTGATCAGCACGGCCATCACGACCTCGGAAGGCCCAAGTGACCATCGCTTACAGTGCGCCGCGCGATTCAATGGACGTCGACGGCGTTTATCCGCCACAACACGACACTTTGTTGCTGATCGACACATTGGAGCGGTCCGAGCTGGCCCAGGGGCGACGGGTGTTGGATCTTTGCACGGGAAGCGGGGTCATCGCAATCGCCGCGGCCGCGCTGGGAGCGGCTAGCGTGACCGCATTCGACATTTGCCCGCGAGCTGTGCGGTGTTCGCGTGGTAACGCCACCCATGCCGGTGTCGACGTCGACATCCGCGAAGGATCGTGGGCGGGTGCGCTGGATTTCGCGCCCTTCGAACTGATCGTGTCAAATCCGCCCTACGTGCCCACCCCACCGGTCCCCGATCCCAGGCCAATCCCGCGGACAGCCGGGCCGGCATGGGCCTGGAACGCGGGTATCGACGGGCGGATGGTGTTGGATCCGTTGTGCAGTTCGGCGTCCAGCTTGCTGGCCAACGGCGGTTCTATGTTGCTGGTACATTCCGCACTCTCAGGTGTCGAAAAGTCATTAACCACGTTGCGGTCAACTGGTCTGGACGCTGAAGTGGTTGCTTCTCAATGGATCCCGTTTGGGCCGGTCTTGTCAGCGCGAGCCAAATGGCTGGAGGTTACCGGCGTGATCGCAAAAGGTTGCCGCACAGAGGAATTGGTGGTGATCAGGGCGGACAAGCCATGACCGATCGCACTCGTGTGCAAGTGATTCCGAACGGTCCGGTGCTGGTATCAGGGCCGGTGCGCATCGAGACGCCCGCCGGCGACGTTGTCGAGTCTGACCGATTCATGGTGGCGGTGTGCACCTGTCGGCGCAGCAAGGATTATCCGCTGTGCGACACCAGTCATCGGCGTTGTCGGCCCGCCCGCTCGCGCTCAGCCAACCGGTCGTAGTAGCGACGTTTCACCGACTTTCCACGACGCCATCATGACGTCGGCAAGCCGATCCTCGACCGAAGCGTGGGCGCGGATACCAAAAACCACGTCGCGGTCCAGTTGCGGCTCTCGTGCGACCAGATCACCCACTACGTCGATGCGCACAACCTGTTCGTGGACCGCGTCGGCCTCGACATGCTCGCGGTAGAACGCGACGCACTCCGGCGGGGCGGCCAGCCGTTGCAGCGCGTCAACCAACCGGCGCGAGCCAGGTGGCGAGGTGATTTCCGTGGCCGCGAAGTGTCCAACGGCCGCGCCGCGTAACCACCGGTGCAGGCCGAACAACGACATCAAGTTCACCACCGCCAGCGATTCGGCGGGAACCGCGTCGAGGTACGCCAGATAGGTTGAATCCAGGCCCGCGGCGGTCAACAGGTCGGCGAAAAGCTGCTGATGGACTTGCTGAGCTTGCCCGGCGCCGTATTCGTCGAACTCGACCGCAACGAACGACGCCTTGGCCTGGCCGGTGAGACGTGGAATCGCCCACGCGTGCGGATCGCCCTCTTTGAGGTGGTAAAGCGAGCGGTGCACGAAGTATTCGCGCATCTGCTCCCACGTTCCGTTGTCGCGCAGCCAATACGACGGGCCGGTACCGTCGGCCGATTCGATTGAGAGGGCAACCATTTCGGCCTCGGCGGTCTGGTCGGGCTCGATAGGCCCGACGTCGCGGCGCACTCCAGCCAGAAAGGCCCGCTCCAATTGCCCCCGCAGATGCAGTAAGCCGGGATTCCATTCCCAGGTGGGATCGACACCGGCAAAACCTCGGTAGTGCAGCTCGTAGCACATGTAGAGGGCCAGTTGCAGATCCAAGCCATAAGGGTCGGAGTCGCGTACCGAGGCACCGATGCGAGCCAGTTGATCGCGCGGCGCCGGTTCGGTGAGACTGTGCCGAACAGCCATCGAGAGCGGGCCGTGCGCCGCAGGCAGCTGAGGTTCCACCGTCGTTTGTGTGTGAGACATTATCCGGCGGATTACCCGCGAATCCACGTCCGTCAAACAGTCGACCCCGACAGCCCTACTTCCAGCCGTCGTTCTGCCAGTCGCACCCCGTCAGCTCAACAGACAGTTCCCACAACCGACGCGCCATCGCGGTGTCACGGGCCTTCTTGCGCAGCCGGGTTACCTTCGGCTTGCCCCACTGACTGAAGCGCGGTGCGAGATAACTGCCGCTGGGGAGGTCCGTGGTGACCGCCTGAATGCTGGCCCGCGCGCCGGTGGCCGCGCTGTGCGCAGGGAACCCCCGGAAGGTGTGTTCACGCACCCAGGGCAGCACACCGCTGGTGTCCCGGGTGATATCCGTGTTCGTCGCACCCGGATCTGTCATGTACGTCCGCACACCGCGGACTGCTAGCTCGTGGCTGAAAAGCATGATGGCCAGCTTGGATTCCCCGTAGGCGGCCCACTTCGAGTATTCGCGGGTGTGCCAGTTCAAGTCGTCGATGTGCAAGCGGCTAAGGGCGTAGGCCGAGCTGACAACCGAGATCACCCGGTCCTTGATCTTGTCGCCGAGCAGGCACGTCAATGCGAAGTGGCCGAGATAGTTGGTACCCATGTGCGTCTCGAATCCGTCGACCGTACGGGTCAGCGGCAGACCCAGCACGCCTGCATTGTTGATCAGCACGTCGACGCCATCGACCGAGTCGGCGAACTTGTGCACGTTGGTCAGGTCGGCGAGATCGAGGTGGGCTACCGCCACGTCGCCTGACATCGCCGCGGCAGCTTGCTCCGCTTTCCCGATAGTGCGGCAAGCGATTATGACGCTGTGGCCTGCGGTTGCCAGTGCCGCTGCGGTCGCCTTGCCAACGCCGCTATTGCCGCCCGTGACGATGACCCTCACCTTGCGATCATCCGTTGTTTTTCGTAGTCGTGCAGCAGCTGGTTGTCGAAACGGCGGCGGACTATGCCGTAACGAAAAGTATCCGATGGACACCGCGCTCCGACTACGGCATGCGACGCGCCGCTGGAAAGGATTACTCGTCTCGCTGAGTCCCCCAGGAGCTGGAGGACCATCCGAGTGGGCTGAGCAATTCGACATACCGAAAGTTCAGCTACGTGGCTGATATTCGACCGAAGGTACCGGCGGGATGCTAGCACCAGCAGCATCGTTGCGGCGGATCAACAGATATCGTACGGACCAAATAACTTAGTGCTTTTTGCCGAGTATTCGTTTTGTAGGTTTTCTCAGTACTCGACGGTGTCCAGAGTCTGCCTTGAGACGAGGCCCATCGCAGCTTGGAGACTGATCAGTGCAGTATGTAGGAGCAACACAACGCTCAGTGAGGGCAATTCGCTGCACGTGTCAAGCGCATTTCTGAGCGGCCTAGGTGAACTCATCGACAAGGTGGATATGCCCAGGTTATTGCTCCATTGTTAACCTTGCGCATGTCACCTCAGTATGGCGTTCTTCAAGGTTCACGAACAAAACATGTAACCGTTCCATGTTTTCGATACTTCAACGCGAGCATCGGTGTAGTCTTCCAAAATTCACTCCTTGTTGGGCGTGACAACAAAAGCTATAGGGGGCTCCAATGTTGAATCAACGTCGTCTTCTGCTGGCACTCGGCGCGGCTGTCGGCGGCCTCGCGGCCGCTGCAGTTGTCCCGATGGCCTCAGCCAATGCCGACGCCTGTGACAACCTAGGCGGATGCACTTTGGTGTCAGGTGGTCCTCCGACGGACGTCGTGTATTCCGGTTTTCGGCCGTTCTTCGAGGAGTGGACAGACAACCAGCCGACCAATGTTGACGTCGCCGGCATTCCCAATGATGTCTCCGGCAGTTACGACGTCTCGGAGACGGACATCTCAACCCCGTATTTTGACGAGGTGACTTACCAGTTCGGCAACTTCACGCCGGCGGCGGGCAATACCGGCGACATTAACTCCGACGGTCTATCCGGGGCCACGGTGTACGACATGGTGTTCGACCCCGGCGGGAAGACCGTGGATGGCGCAACGACGTACGGCCTCCAGAATCTGAACGTGTTCCTCGGGGATGGTAACCACGTCGAGATAACCACCGATCCAGGCGTCTTTACGAATTTCCTGTACAACACTCCGACTGATTCGGGGGACTGGATCGAATACGCGGGCTCGTCAACTCCCACTCTGGTTTATGACACCTTGAACAACCCGTCGTTCCCCACCGAATTATTCAACGCCGCCAGCTCCCTGGTCGGCGGCACCCCTGACGCGTGGTTGCCGGTCTTTGACAGCATGTTCCCCGCGGGTTTGATCTAGCCGCTGCGACCGGCTCGTCAGTCGCGCCGGCTCGAAGTCAAGCGCAACGCCGTGCTCTGCATCTCGCCGGGCACGGCGTTTTCGCATGGGCCACGAAGGCCCCGACGTGGGGAGCCGAAGTCGCGATAGAGTATCCACCCGGCAGGTGCCCGAACGTCTTTTTTCGGCCAGCTTCGACGCGGTCTAGCCACGCATCACTAACGTCCCGAATGAGGTCAATCAGCTGCTAGCGCAGCAATATTCACGGTCGGGGTGGCGGGATTCGAACCCACGGCCTCTTCGTCCCGAACGAAGCGCGCTACCAAGCTGCGCCACACCCCGCTTGAAGCCACGACAGCGTATCGCACCGAGCCGGCGGCTCGCCAAAGCGGACCGCCGACAGGCGGGGAGGTGCTGTGTAGATCACACCGGGCTTAACCAGCGATTTACACCACATTAGGGCGTGGAATAACCGGGATACTGTCGCGGCTAAATAAACTGTTCACGCACGACCGGTGCGACGGAAGCGAGGCAATCATGACGGTGTTAGGCGCCGTGGTGTTCGGCGGACTCCTGGCCCTCGGGGTGCTATGGCTGCTGGTTACCGCTCCGGGCAGCGACGTCGACGATGCCTGGGGTCAGCCCCAGTGGCCCGAGCGCTCGAACTCGGTCAGCGCCGCAGCGGGGGTGGACGTGTCCAGCCCTTGGTTCTTGACCCACTCGTCGCAGAAGTAGCTCTCCGCGTAGCGGTCGCCGCTGTCGGCGAGGAGTGTGACTACCGAGCCGCTGCGCCTGTCGGCGGCCATCTCGGCGAGCAAGCCGAAAGCTCCCCACAGATTGGTGCCGGTCGAGGCACCCACCCGGCGGCCGAGCACCGCACTGGCATGGCGGGCCGCGGCGATCGATGCGCCGTCGGGCACCGACACCATCCGGTCAACCACGTCGGGCAGAAAAGACGGCTCGACCCGGGGTCGGCCAATACCCTCGATCCGGGAGGACGCCGCAATGACGATGTCGTATCGAGCTTTCGCATAGGCCGGATAAAACGCAGAGTTCTCCGGATCGACCACACATAACCGGGTGGCGTGCCGCCGATAGCGGATGTAGCGGCCGATCGTGGCGCTGGTTCCCCCCGTGCCCGCACCGACCACGATCCAGTCCGGAACCGGATGCGTCTCGTCGCGCAGCTGGAGGAATATCGACTCGGCGATGTTGTTGTTGCCGCGCCAGTCGGTGGCTCGTTCGGCGTTGGTGAACTGGTCCAGGTAATGCCCGCCGGTCTCCTTGGCAACTCGTTCGGCCTCGGCGTAGAGGTCGCTTGAGCTCTGCACGAAATGACAACGGCCACCCTGCGATTCGATCAACGCGACCTTGGACGCACTGGTCGACGAAGGCATCACCGCGATGAACGGCAGTCCCACCAGTGCGGCGAAGTAGGCTTCCGACACCGCCGTCGATCCCGATGACGCCTCGACAACGGTGGTGCCCTCGCCAATCCAACCGTTGCACAGCGCATACAGGAACAGCGAGCGGGCCAGCCGGTGCTTGAGGCTGCCAGTGATGTGCGTCGTCTCGTCTTTCAGGTACAGCGCCACATCGGCGCTGTCGCACCACGCCGACGGTAGCGGGTAGCGCAGCAGATGGGTGTCGGCGCTGCGGTGCGCGTCGGCTTCGATCAGCCGGATTGCGTTGTCCGTCCAGCCGCGTGGTCGGCTACGAACTGCGACCCGGGCCGGTGAACTCACCGTGCTGAATACGTTGGCTGCGAGCGGCCCAGATCGCTGCGCGCGTCGCGTCCGCCAGTCGGTGCCGAAATTAGGGTCAGCAGGGTGGCTTCGGGCCTGCAGCAGAATCGCAGCGGTGCGAACGGCGAAGTGCCGATCCCTGCCGAGACATGCAACCGCATGGTGGCGCCCCATTGCGACTGTCCCTTGGCGCGCGAGCGGTCCAGCCCCGAGTTGGTCACGACGGCACCATAGAACGGCAGGCACAGCTGTCCGCCGTGGGTGTGGCCGGCCATCACCAATTGATAACCATCGGCAGCGAAGCGGTCCAGCACCCGCGGCTCCGGCGAGTGGGTCAGTCCCAGCCGAAGGTTGGCGGCCGGGCTGGCCGGCCCGGTGATCGTCTCGTAGCGATCGCGGGCAATGTGCGGATCGTCGACGCCAGCGGCCGCGATATGCAGTCCGCCCACTTCGAATTCGCGGCGGTTGTGGGTGAGGTCCAGCCAGCCGCGCTCGGTGAATGCCGCCCGCAGGTCCTGCCAGGGCAGCGGCTGGCCGTGCACCCGGTGACTTGGGTTCGTCAGATAGTTCATCGGATTTTTCGGGCGCGGCCCGAAATAGTCGTTGCTGCCGAAGACGAAGATGCCCGGCAGCGACAACAGGTCACCCAGGCTCTGGATGACCGACGGCACTGCCCTGGGGTGTGCCAGATTGTCACCGGTGTTGACGACCAGGTCAGGCTCCAAGCTGGCGAGTTCGCGCAGCCAGGACTGCTTGCGGCGCTGGCCGGGCCGCATGTGCAGGTCACTGATATGCAGCACCCGCAGTGGCGATGAACCCGGCGCCAGCACCGGCATGGTCAGCTGACGCAGGACGAACGCGTTGCGTTCGATGATCGAGGCGTAGCCGATCGCGGCAACGGCCGATCCGAGTGCAATTGCGCCGGTGGTTTTTAGAGCTGCGGCTTGGGCGGAAGGCATGCAGGCCAGCCTACTGCCGGTGGCCGGCCGTAGCGCGCCACGCACCATGAACCGCCTACGGCGGCGGCTGGCTCGGTGGCGCAAGAAGGGGAATCGTGATCGGCGGGAGGCCGGGAATGTCGATCACCTGGGAGCCCACCGGCACCGGGGCACCTGGGCCGCCTGCTGGTGGCGGCGGCGGCGCCGGCGGGACGCCGTTGCTGGTTTGAATCGTGATGACCGCGCCCGGGATGGTCTGGCCATTGGGCGACGTTCCGACCACCTCGCCGTACTTCGCGCTGCTGTTGACCGAGGAGGGCTGCTCGGCGACTTGGAAGCCAGCGTCCTTCAGGCGCTGGCGCGCCTCGTTGACGTCGAGACCCACCACGCTCGGCACCCTAGATCCGGGACCGCCTTCGACGTATTCCGGGTCGGTCGGCGGTAGCCTGATGTCGCCGAAAATCGTGGCGATCGGCTTCATCGCGGTGAACCAGGTACGGGCCGGCTCGTTGCCGCCGTAGAGGTTGCCGTCGCCACAGCGCCGCAGCGGTCCCGAGCACAGGTCTGACGGCG
The DNA here is from genome assembly GCA_963838755.1 of uncultured Actinomycetota bacterium. Taxonomy (GTDB): domain Bacteria; phylum Actinomycetota; class Actinomycetes; order Mycobacteriales; family Mycobacteriaceae; genus Mycobacterium. The sequence goes on from CAWISO010000047.1 coordinate 44,260, forward strand.
AAGTGGAATCGTCGTAGATGTAGTTGGCAGCGGCGTACTGATTGGTGAAACCAACGAAGCCCGACGAGCGGTGTGCCTCGGTGGTGCCGGTCTTACCGGACATCGGCAGGTTCCAGCCCGCCGCACCGGCAGACCCCGAGGCAGTGCCGCCCGCCTGCGCGTCTTTGCTCAGGGCATTGGCCAGCGTGTTGGCCAGCCCTTCTGGTACGACTTGGTCGCAGGCTTCATTGCTGACGGCGACTTCGTTGCCGTTGCGGTCGATCACCTTGTCGATCGGGTTCGGTGGGCACCACATGCCGCCCGAGGCCAGCGTCGCCGCGACGTTGGATAACTCAAGGGCGTTGAGCTCGAACGGGCCCAGCGTGAACGACCCGATGTTCTGCCGCTTGATGAAATCCGCCAGGCTTTCGTTGCTCTCCGGGTCGTAATCACGGGCGGACCCGGGTTCGGCGTAGGACCGCAGTCCGAGCTTGATCGCCATGTCGACCGCGCGTGGTACCCCCACCAGCTGGATCAGCCGCGCGAACGCGGTGTTGGGCGAAGTGGCCAGCGCGTCGGTCACGTTCATCGACCCGCGATAGTTGCCGGCGTTGATCACGCACCAGGTCTCTTTGGGGCAGCCCTTGGCGCCACCGCTACCCATGCCCTTGGCCTGAAATCTGCCTGGGACATCGAGTGTGGTGTTGATGCCCATGCCCATCTGCATCGCCGCGGCGGTGGTGAAAATTTTGAAGATGGACCCGGCGCCGTCGCCGACCAGCGAGAACGGCTGCGGCCGCATAGTCTCGCCGGCGTCGGTGTTCAACCCGTAGGTGCGGTTGCTGGCCATCGCGATCACTTTGTGTGAGGTCTTACCAGGCCTGATCACGGTCATCACGCTGGCAATACCCTCGAGACTGGGGCTGGCGTAGTTGTCGATCGCGCTCTTGATCGATCCCTGCACATCGGGGTCCAAATTGGTGCGGATCAAGTAACCGCCCCGGGCCACCTGGTCTTTGCTGATGCCGGCGCGAGCCAAATAGGCCTGCACATAGTCGCAGAAGAAGGCTCGATCGCCGGCGGCAATGCAGCCGCGCGGTAGCTCTTTGGGCTGCGGCAAAACCCCCAGCGGCTCAGCCTTGGCGGCGCGCAGCGCGTCGGCCTCGTTAGGGAGGTTTTCGATCATGGTGTCCAGCACGAGATTTCGGCGAGCCAGCGCGCCGTCCGGATTGGTGTAGGGATTCAGGGTGCTGGTGGACTGGACCATGCCGGCCAGCAGCGCCGCCTGCTGCCAATTCAGGTCGGACGCGTTGACGCCGAAGTACGTTTGCGCCGCATCTTGGACCCCAAAGGCGTTGTTACCGAAGGACACCAGGTTCAGGTAACGAGTCAGAATCTCGGATTTGGTGAACGTCTTGTCCAGGGTGAGTGCCATCCGGATTTCGCGCAGCTTGCGGGCAGGCGTGGTCTCGACGGCCACGCGCTTTTCTGCGTCGGTCTGTGCGATTACCAGCAACTGATAGTTCTTCACATACTGCTGCTCGATCGTCGAGCCACCGCGGGTGTCGACGTCGCCGGAGGCGTAGCCGGCCAGGCCGGTCAGCGTGCCCTTCCAGTCCACACCGTTGTGTTCGGCAAACCGCTTGTCCTCGATCGAGACGATCGCCAGCTTCATGGTGTTGGCTATCTTGTCGCTGGGCACCTCGAACCGGCGCTGGGAATACAGCCAAGCGATCGTGTTGCCCTTTGCGTCGACCATCGTGGTCACCGCCGGCACCTCGCCCTCCAGCAGCTGAGCCGAGGCGTTGCCGACGACTTCGGACGCCCGGTTGGATACCAGCCCGATACCACCGACCACGGGAAATAGCAGGGCTGCGACCACGACGCTGGCCAACACCAGGCACCCTGCGAGCTTGGCGACTGTAACCGCAGTCGTAGGGCGCTCGGGCATGGCTCCTAGACTAGCGGCGCCGCGACGGAAGTTATCCCGCATGGGTCTACTAGCCGAATTCCCGGGGGCGTCACGGCTTAGCTTTCTCTCAGTCGCAGCTCAGGGCCGTTTCAGTCGCCCAGTCGCCCGGTTTTGACAGCTCCTGGACGATCGGACTGCACGGTCGTCCCAAAAAAGGGGAGTTCAGACTGTTGCGTAATTGGTACCTGACCACGTAGCTTATGCAGACAATGAGATACAGGTAACACCGACGTGCATAGTGTGGCGCAGGTCGCATCGCTGGTCTGAGTCGAGCACAGAGCCGCCGCACCGGGGTGGGCAAGAGCGAAGGGGAATCGCTGGTGTCAGGTATACGAACCGCGGCGCGCAGGACGAACGCAGCACCGATCAACAATGTCCTTTATGGAGCGGATGCCGAGCAGAGGATTGCCTGGGTTTCCAAGGCGTTGTGCCGAGCCGCCGATCCTGACGAGTTGTTTGTCCGGGGGGCTGCGCAACGAAAGGCGGCGGTGATCTGCCGGCACTGCCCAGTGATGTTGGAGTGCGGCGCCGACGCGTTGGACAACCGTGTCGAGTTCGGCGTGTGGGGCGGTATGACCGAACGCCAGCGGCGGGCGCTACTCAAGCAACACCCCGAGGTGGTGTCCTGGGCGGAGTTCTTCTCTCTGCAGCGCAAGCACCGCAGCGTTGGCTGAATAGCCGACCGACTAGCTAGCCACCGAGTCGCCGACCGATGTCATCTGGTCGGCGATCGCCCGCAGCGCCTCCAGGTCCGAGACGTCGAACGGCAGCGAGGGCACGCCGACAATGGCGACGTGGGGGTTGGCGCCGGTGAACCGGGACAGCAGCCGGATCTCGCGCTTGGAAGTCGACGCGCGGTCGGCGTGGATCTGCAGCACCGCCGTCGCCAAGTCCTTGCTGCCGTCGGTGGCTTCCGGCTCGCTCTCGAGCGTCTGGGCGCCGTCGATGGCCCGCTCGACCGGCAACGAACACAACATCGGGTGGGTCCGGTTCAGGATGAGGCCCGCCAGCGGCATGCGTTCCTCCGACAGCCGGTCCACAAAAAACGATGCCTCCCGCAGCGCATCCGGTTCGGCGGCGGACACCACGATGAACTGGGTACCGCGCCGCTTCAGCAACGCATAAGTGCGGTCCGCTTTCTCCCGGAAGCCGCCGAAGGTGGCGTCCAGCGACTGTACAAAACCCGCGGCGTCGGAGAGCATTTGCGAACCCAGGACGGTCGATAGCGCCTTCATCGCCAAGCCGACCGCACCGGTGACCAGTCGCCCGATGCCGCGCCCAGGCCCCAACAGCAGTCGCCATAGCCGGCTATCCATGAAGCTGCCCAACCGTTGCGGCGCATCAAGGAAGTCCAGCGCGTTGCGGGAAGGCGGGGTATCCACGACCACTAGATCCCAGCGATCCTCGTTCAGCAGCTGGCCAAGCTTTTCCATCGCCATGTACTCCTGGGTGCCGGCCAGCGACGTAGCGACTGTCTGATAGAACTGGTTGTCCAAAATCGCCTGTGCCCGTTCGGGTCCGGAATACTGGGTTACCATCTCGTCGAACGTGCGACGCATGTCGAGCATCATCGCGTACAACTGGCCGGTTACCTCCGGAGCCAGCGGCACGCGTTGCGGTGAGTTTCCAAGATCGTTGATTCCCAACGCCTGCGCCAGCCGTTTGGCGGGGTCGATGGTCAAGACGACTACCGTGCGGCCGTATTCGGCTGCACGAAGTGCCATGGCTGCAGCGGTTGTGGTCTTGCCGACGCCCCCCGCGCCGCAGCACACCACCACCCGATTGCTGGTATCAGCCAGGATCGCACCCACGTCCAGTGTGGGCGGTGTGGTACTCATCGAACCCCCTGCTGAGCAAAGGATTCCGAAAGTTCGTAGAGGCTGCCGAGGTCAACACCGTCGGCGATGGTGGGCAGCTCCAGGCGCGGTACCTTCAGCTCGTCGAGTTGCTCGGCAGTCGTCGCTCGTGCGGTGAGCCGAGTGGCGTGCTGGATGGTCTCGGTGAGCAGACCTGCGAAGTCTGCATCGCTGAGCTTGATTCCGGCGACGGTCAATCCGGTTCGCACCGCGTCTGCATCGACATCACCCTCGGCGGCTTTGGCCAGGTCGTCGGGCTCTAGGTAAGCCTCGATATTGCGGTTGACGATCACAGAACCGATCGGCAGACCCAACTCCTGCAACTCGTCGATCGCTTCCTTCGTCTCTTGCATCGGCAGCGCCTCCAGCAGGGTCACCAGGTGGATGGCGGTCTGATCCGAGTGCAGGATCTTCACCACTCCTTCGGCCTGTGCGTAAACCGGGCCGCCCTTGGCCAGGTCGGAGACAGCCCGGGTGACGTCCAGAAAACGGACGATGCGGCCGGTCGGAGGCGCGTCGACAACGATCGCGTCGTAAACCGGCAGTTTGTTCTTATCGACCCGTATCACCGATTCTTTGATCTTGCCGGTGAGCAGGACGTCGCGCAGTCCGGGGGCGATGGTCGTCGCGAACTCGATCGCCCCGATGCGCCGCATCGCTCGGCCCGCGATGCCGAGGTTGTAGAACATGTCGAGGTATTCCAGGAACGCGGCCTCGATGTCGATCGCCAGCGCGTTGACCTGGCCACCATGCTCAGCGGTCGCGATCTTGAGCTCTTTGTACGGTAGTGGTGGCACATCGAAGAGTTGCGCAATCCCTTGGCGCCCTTCAACTTCGACGAGCAGGACCTTGCGCCCACCCGACGCCAGAGTCAGCGCGAGCGCGGCGGCTACCGTCGACTTGCCGGTACCGCCCTTGCCGGTCACGAAATGCAGACGGGCCTTCGATAATCGCGATGGCCAGCGGACGGTACTGCCGCCGCTCGATGTGGTCGCCACCCCTGCATGCTATCCAGCTTGCCCAGCTCCACCTCGCGCAGCGTCGCTGCGTGCATCGTCGCGGGGCGCCAGATTGCCCGGCTGGCCCGACGCTGCTGCCGATAAGCTCGAAGTATGAGCCAACCCACCACATGGGAGTACGCCACGGTCCCACTGCTGACACACGCCACCAAACAGATCCTCGACCAGTGGGGTGCCGACGGTTGGGAGTTGGTTGCCGTGCTGCCCGGGCCTACCGGTGAGCAGCACGTCGCATATCTCAAGCGCCCGAAATGAGCGCGGCTGCCCGGCTCAATGAACTGGGGATCGAACTTCCGGAGGTGGCCAAGCCGCTAGCCGCCTATGTTCCAGCGGTGCGCAGCGGAAACCTGGTGTACACCGCTGGCCAGTTGCCGATGCAGGCCGGCAAGCTGGCCGTTACGGGCAAAGTCGGCAGCGACGTCACCCCTGAGGTGGCCAAGTCAGTTGCGCGGATCTGCGTGCTCAACGCACTGGCTGCGGTGGATTCGCTGGTGGGTATCGACGCGGTGACCCAAGTTGTCAAGGTGGTCGGATTCGTGGCGTCCGCACCGGGATTCAACGGTCAGCCCGGCGTCGTCAACGGCGCGTCATACCTGCTAGCCGAGGTGTTCGGCGAGCACGGCGCACATGCCCGCTCGGCGGTCGGGGTTTCCGAGTTGCCGTTGAATGCGCCCGTCGAGGTCGAGCTGGTGGTCGAGGTCGGGTAGCGACCGTGACCACCGACGCTGAACCGCTGACACATCCCGCGTACGGCCGGTTGCGGCCGGTCACCGCGACAGTATCGGTGCTGCTGGCCAACAATCCCGGGCTGATGACGCTAGAGGGGACCAATACCTGGGTGCTGCGCGGATTAGCCAGCGACGAGCTGGTGGTGGTCGATCCCGGCCCCGACGACGACGAGCACATCGCCAAAGTCTCCGAACTCGGCCGCATCGCGTTGGTACTGATCAGCCACCGGCACGGTGACCACACCGATGGGATCGACAAGCTAGTCGAGCGGACCGGTGCACCGGTGCGCTCGGCGGGCAGTGGGTTCTTGCGCGGCCTGTCCGCCGAGCTGACCGACGGCGAGGTTATCGACGCTGCCGGCCTGCGGATCACGGTGTTGGCGACGCCCGGCCACACCGCCGATTCGCTGTCGTTCGTCTTAGACGATGCCGTGCTGACCGCCGACACCGTATTGGGGCGCGGCACGACCGTCATCGACACCGAAGACGGCAGCCTGGCCGACTACCTCGAGTCGCTGCGCCGTCTTCGCGGGCTGGGCCCACGAACGGTGCTACCCGGCCATGGGCCGGAATTGGCCAACGTCGACGCGGTGGCCACGGGATACCTGGCGCACCGGGAGCAGCGGCTCGAGCAGGTCCGCTCGGCACTGCGCACTCTGGGCGACGACGCCACCGCGCGTCAGGTTGTCGAGCACGTATACGTCGATGTCGACGAGGAACTCTGGAGCGTCGCCGAATGGTCGGTGCAGGCCCAGCTGGACTACTTGCGGCGTTGAAATGGCGCCCACGGCTGTGAAGTCAGCCGAGATCACGACCCCCAGTGCAATCTCGATGTCAGCGAAGCTACCGGGCTCGCCGGGCCAGCCGCTCGGAGTCCGAAATCAGCACGCTCTTGCCCTCTAGGCGGATCCAGCCCCGGTGCGCGAAGTCGGCCAGCGCCTTGTTCACCGTCTCCCGTGAGGCACCAACTAGCTGGGCGATCTCCTCCTGCGTGAGGTCATGAGTCACCCGCATGGCGCCACCTTCCTGGGTGCCGAACCGCTGGGCCAGCTGCAGCAGCTGCTTGGCGACGCGGCCCGGCACGTCGGTGAAGATGAGGTCGGCGAGGTTGTTGTTGGTGCGCCGTAGCCGGCGGGCCAGCACCCGCAGCAACTGCTCGGCGATTTCGGGACGATCGGCAATCCAGGCCCGCAGCGCGTCGCGGTCCATCGAGACGGACCGCACCTCAGTGATGGTGGTTGCGCTGGATGTCCGCGGCCCCGGGTCAAAGATCGACAACTCGCCGAACATGTCCGAGGGACCCATGATGGTCAGCAGATTCTCCCGGCCGTCGGGTGAACGGCGACCGATCTTGACCTTTCCGGAAACGATGATGTACAGCCGATCACCCGGCTCACCCTCGGCGAAAACCGTATGTCCGCGAGGAAAGTCGACGGGCTGCAGCTGCTTGGTTAGCGCGGCGACGGCGCTCGGTTCAACCCCCTGGAAGATTCCGGCCCTCGCCAGGATCTCGTCCACGTTGCCCCTTAGCTATTTGACTCTGATATGCACACGTACCTCCAAGCACTCGCAGGCTGAGTGTAGAGGTAGGCCATCAACTCGACGTGCCAACGCTACACACGATTGGCATGCCGAGGCGGGCCAAATTGCGGATTCGGCCACGAATGCTTATGCGATTGTCGCGTTAACTGGGTTGTCTGGCGGCCGAAATAACGGCTGCCATCAACAACCGGTCCGTGGTCGCGTCCGGGCCGCTGGATTGCTTGGTGGGCTCGTCGGCAAGGCGCCCAATGCGGCGGTGCAGGCAGTCCAGAGCTTCGGGCATTCCCTCCCGCGCCAACGTGCCCACGTCGATAGGCTCGGCCTGCTCGAGAAATTCCGCAACATCGCTTGCGGAAAGCGTGTTCTTCGCCAGGCCCGCTTCCAGCCGTTCCAGCCCGAAAGTCGCCAGCATCAGCAACCCCGGGATGAATGCCACGAGCAACCAAGACACAAAGAGCAAGTAAACACGGCTAAGGTCTCAGCGGGATCACGAATTAGTACGCTATCGAGGGTGACAATGGGCAAACCTTCTCGCGCTACCCCGCAAGAGTCCACAGCGGCCAGTGCCGCCGTCGCCCACCGTTGGTCATCGGAAACCCGTCTGGGTTTGGTACGACGAGCTCGGCGTATGAATCGCAAGCTGGGACAAGCCTTTCCGCATGTTTACTGCGAGTTGGATTTCACCACACCGCTAGAGCTCACGGTCGCCACGATCTTGTCGGCGCAAAGCACCGACAAGCGGGTAAATCTCACCACCCCGGCGCTGTTCGTCCGCTACCGCACCGCGCTGGATTACGCGCAGGCGAACCGCGAGGAACTCGAAAACCTGATTCGGCCTACCGGCTTCTATCGGAATAAGGCGACGTCGTTGATCGGCCTCGGGCAGGCGCTAGCAGAGCGCTTCGACGGCGAAGTGCCTGCCACTATGGACGAGCTCGTGACGCTGCCCGGGGTGGGGCGTAAGACCGCCAACGTCATCTTGGGGAATGCGTTCGATGTTCCCGGAATCACCGTCGACACCCACTTCGGCCGACTGGTTCGGCGTTGGCGCTGGACGGCCGAGGAAGATCCGGTCAAGGTCGAGCGTGCGGTCGGCGAACTCATAGAGCGCAGCGAGTGGACCGTGCTGAGTCACCGGGTGATCTTTCACGGTCGCCGGGTGTGCCATGCCCGCAAGCCGGCATGCGGAGTCTGTGTGCTGGCCAAAGACTGTCCCTCGTTCGGTACTGGGCCAACCGAACCGGGCATCGCCGCCGCCCTGGTACAAGGTCCAGAGACCGAGCACCTGCTGGCGTTGGCCGGCTTGTAGCCCCGCTGATCACCATTGCCCACCTTCACTCCTCGAGCCGTCCGCTGGACCATCGCGATCCTGGTGGTCGTGGCGGCGTTGCTGGTGGCGTTGTTGGTTGAGCTACCTGAATCGTCGCACCCGCCAACCGCCCCGCCGACCGGCACCGGCCGCGAGCACCGCGACGCCGACACCCCCGCGGCGCTGGCCGGGCCACGGCAGCGCGCTGATCTTTCGCCGTGCCCGCGACCGGGCGACGAGCCGGGCCCAACGACATTGCGCGGTGTGATGGTGGAATGCGCAGCCGACGGCTCGGTGGTTGACGTCGGCCCCGCGCTGCTTGGGCGCCGCGTCGTTCTCAACCTGTGGGCGTACTGGTGCGCACCCTGCGCGACCGAACTCCCTGCGATGGCCGAGTATCAACGACGGGTCGGGTCGGATGTGATGGTGGTGACTGTGCACCAGGACGAAAATGAGACGGCCGCCTTGCTGCGGTTGGCGGAGCTGGGTGTCCGATTGCCGACCCTGCAGGACGGTAGTCGCCGGATCGCGGCGGCCCTGGGGGTGCCAAACGTGATGCCCGCGACGGTGGTACTGGGTTCGGACGGTAGCGTTGCGCAGACCCTCCCGCGTGCCTTCGCCACTGCCGATGAGATCGCGGCTGCGGTCGGAGATCAGGCGCGATGACGCCCGGCTGGGATTGGGACGGAAGGAGGCGCCGGTGAGCGCAGGGGGCACGTCGCAACCGCGCGGCGCTGGTCCCACCCACTCGCCGGGGACGATTCCGTTGACACCCGAGCTCGGCCCGTCCTGGCTGCGTCCGCTGGTCGACAATGTTGGTCAGGTGCCCGCAGCGTTCCGTCGCCGCCTGCCCGCCGACGTGTTGGCGATGGTGACCGCCGCCAAGGCGACGGCGAAGATCCGCAAAGACGGCCGCGACGCGGCAGTGCTGGTGCTGTTTTCCGGTCCGGCCTCGACGCAGGCCAACGGTGCTCTCCCGGACTCCCTTCCTGAACAAGTCGACCTGCTGCTCACGGTGCGGGCTGCCACCCTGCGCCACCACGCGGGCCAGGCGGCATTTCCCGGCGGTGCGTCGGATCCGGGTGACGACGGGCCGGTGGCCACCGCACTGCGAGAGGCGCGCGAAGAGACCGGCATCGACCTTGGCAGACTGCACCCGTTGGCCACGCTGGAGCGAACGTTCATCGCGCCCTCCGGTTTTCACGTTGTCCCCGTGCTGGCTTATTCGCCGGATCCGGGACCAGTGGCCGTCGTTGATCCGGCCGAGACAGCGCTCGTGGCCCGGGTTCCGGTACGGGCCTTCATCAATCCAGCGAACCGCCTGATGGTGTATCGGCGCACCTTCAGCCGCCGCTTCGCCGGTCCGGCGTTTCTCTTGAACCAGATGCTGGTCTGGGGATTCACTGGCCAAGTGATTTCGGCAATCCTGGACGTGGCTGGCTGGGCCAAGCCCTGGGACGCCAGCGATGTCCGCGAGCTGGACGAAGCGATGGCTCTGGTCGGCGACGAGGATGATGGATGATGACCTCCTCACAATGGCTCGACATTGGTGTGCTGGCAGTAGCTTTCCTCGCGGCGATCTCCGGTTGGCGCTCGGGGGCGCTCGGCTCGTTGCTGTCATTCATCGGTGTGCTGCTCGGAGCCATCGCCGGCGTGCTGCTGGCCCCACACCTGGTAGCCCATATCAGCGCCCCGCGCGCCAAGCTGTTCGCCGCACTGTTTCTGATCCTGGCGCTGGTCGTCGTAGGCGAGGTCGCCGGTGTGGTGCTGGGCCGCGCGGTGCGCGGCGCGATCCACAGCAACTCGATTCGGTTCTTCGACTCGCTGATCGGCGTGGCGGTGCAGCTGGTGGTGGTGCTGGTGGCGGCGTGGCTGCTGGCGACTCCGCTGACGTCGTCGTCGGGCCAGCCCAGCCTGGCTGCCGCGGTGCGGGGTTCGCGGGTGCTGGCACGGGTCAACGACATGGCACCGGACTGGCTCAAGACCGTCCCCAAGCGGTTGTCGTCGCTGCTGGATACTTCCGGCCTGCCCCAGGTGCTGGAGCCGTTCAGCCGTACGCCGGTGGTGGCGGTGGCGGCTCCGGACGCGGCGCTGGCCAACAGCCCAGTGGTGGCGTCCACCGAACCCAGCGTGGTCAAGATCCGCGCGATTGCGCCAGGCTGCCAAAAAGTGTTGGAGGGCACCGGATTTGTGCTCTCCCCAGATCGGGTAATGACAAACGCGCACGTGGTGGCCGGCGCGAACAGTGTCACCGTGGAAGCCAGTGGCAACCCCTATGACGCCACAGTAGTGTCCTACGACCCGACCGTTGACATCGCAATCCTCGCCGTGCCCAACCTCCCGCCGGGACCGCTCACCTTCGCCAACGCACCGGCGAAGTCGGGCACCGAGGCAATCGTGATGGGCTACCCCGGCGGCGGCGGCTTTGTGGCGACGCCGGCCAGGATCCGGGAACTCATCGAACTCAGCGGACCCGACATCTACCGGACCACGACGATCAACCGCGAGGTCTATACAGTCAGAGCCAGTGTGGAGCAAGGCAATTCGGGCGGACCATTGATCGACCTCGACGGCAACGTCCTCGGTGTGGTGTTTGGCGCAGCGGTCGACGACAACGACACTGGTTTTGTCCTGACGGCCAAGGAGGTTGCCGCTCAGCTCACGCACATCGGCGACACCGCGCCAGTGGCCACCGGGGCCTGCGTCAGCTGAGTGGCGACCTGTACACCCGCCCGAGGAAGCGCGTCAGGTGGCCATTGACTTCATCCGGAGACTCTTCGTGACTGAAATGTCCTGCGCCAGCGATTGATACGTAGCGACCGTGCGGCGCGTAACGCTGCGTTCGTTCGACCGGGTCGTCCAGCACGTACGGATCGGCATCACCATGGAGGTGCAGCATCGGGATCCCGAAGGGCCGGCTCATCAACCTCATGAAGCGCCTGCCCTCGTCGCGCAGCTGGCTACGCACCGCCCAACGCTGATATTCCAGTGCGGAGTGCGCAGCTGATGGAATTTGGATCGCCTGTCGCAGATGACCGACCGTCTCGGAAAAGTCTTCGGATGCAACCCATTTGGCGCTGGCGCGGCTACGTATAAGGTGCTCGACCTCGGCGCCGTTGTGCCGGGTCAAGCTACGCTCCGGCCAAATCGGCACTTGGTAGCGCAGCAGCGTGGGCAACAGTGCCCGGCCCTGGTCACGACGGGTCAGTGCCGACCTCCGCAGTGCGGCGGGATGCGGCGAGCTGATCACGGCGATGGCGCGCACCAGCCGCGGATGCAGCACTGAGGTGGCCCAGCAGACAAGGCCACCGTCGGCATGACCGACCAGGGTGGCCGATGTGTGCCCCAGTGCCCGGATCAGTCCGGCGGTGTCGCCGGCAAGCGTCCAGCCGTCGTAGCCGCGGGGCGGTTTGTCGCTGCCCCCGTAGCCGCGTAAATCCACCGCGACCACACGGACTCCGGTCAAGCCGCGAAGCTGGTGACGCCACGACCACCAGAACGAGCCGAAGCCGTGCAGCATGACCACCAGGGGTCGCGCGGTAGGTGAGGTGGTCGCGCCCTGGTCGTCGGATGTTGCCTCCACGACATGAAACCGGATGCCGTTAGCGTGCACGTCCAGATGACGCCATGGCCCGTCGATACGGGTCACCGACGGGTCCGGTGGCGCCATCTACCAACCCGAGGGATCGGCCGGCGTCCCGCCTTGCGACGTAGGAAGTGCCCGCGCCGGGGACTTGTCGTGGCCCGGCGTCAACGCGGTGCGCGTCTCCTTAACCGATTCGATGGTCTGCTGCGGTCCGCGGATGCGGCGCACCTTCAAATAGCCGAACAACGCCAGCACCGCGGTAACCACCACCATGATCCCGAACACGATCAAGAAAGCGACCCAGCGCCACAGCCAGGTATCGAGCAGTTCGGCGAGGAAGAAGAAGAAAAAGAACGTTGAGTAGAACAGCACCACCAGCGCCGAGATGAAGAAGACGCTGCCGGTCAGCCCTTTCTTGACGTCGCGGGTAATTTCCGATCGGGCCAGTTCGACCTCGGCGCGCACCAGCGTCGAAATCTGCGCTGTGGCGTCCTTCACCAGCTCACCGATCGACGGTTCAGCGGACAATGCGTGCGGGTCGGTCAGCGGAATCGTGGTCAGCGTGCGGGGAACCCCATCCTTGCGGTCGGCGTTCTTGCGCTCTGGCTTGCTCACGGACGGTCCTCCCGGCTGAATCTGATTGTCCGGCATCTCCTCATCGCGCTTCGCGCTCTACATCGTTGCCGGACGCACTGTCGTCGCGGTTCATGTTGCCATGCGTCCCGATACCAGACGAGGCCAACCGGCCACCGGAAAGGCCGATTGTGGATCGACGCCGGTGAGCATCGATCACGCTAGAATGGCCGCCGTTTGGGTGCGCGTCCGGATCTGCCGACGGGAGTGTTGCTTTGCAGACCAGGTACCGCCGGCTGCTTGGTGTCGTGGCGGCCTTGGTCACGGCGACTTTGCTCACCGTCGCCGGACTGCGCGCAGCGGCGGCGGGAGCCGACGACAAGCTTCCGCTCGGGGGTGGCGCAGGCATCCTCGTCAACGGCGACACCTTGTGCACGCTGACAACCATCGGCACCGACAACAAAGGAGAGCTGATCGGATTCACGTCGGCACACTGCGGAGGCCCGGGTGCCCCTGTGGCCGCCGAGGCGGCAAAGCAGCGCGGCCAGCTGGGGACCATGGTGGCCGGTAATGACGGTCTGGACTACGCTGTCATCCAGTTCGATCCGACCAAGGTCATACCGGTCGCCAACTTCGGTGGTTTTGTGATCACTGGCATCGGGCCCGACCCCGCTTTCGGCCAGATCGCGTGCAAGCAGGGCCGCACGACCGGTAACTCCTGCGGCGTCACGTGGGGGCCCGGTCAAGACCCGGGCACCATCGTCATGCAGGTATGCGGACAACCGGGCGACTCAGGTGGCCCGGTGACCGTCAACAACCAGCTGGTCGGGATGATCCACGGCGCCTTCAGCGAAAACCTACCGAGCTGCATCATCAAGTACATTCCGCTGCACACCCCCGCGGTGGTGACGTCGATCAACACCGTCCTCGCCGACATCAACGCCAAGAACCGCCCTGGCGCGGACTTCGTCCCGGTCCCGGCCTGATTATTTGGCGTCGCGGATCGCGTCGAAAACGCTCGGGTCAAGCAGCGTCGACGTGTCGCCAAGGTCTCGATCCTCGGCGATGTCGCGCAGCAGACGCCGCATGATCTTGCCGCTGCGGGTCTTTGGCAGTTCGGGTACCACATGCAGTTCGCGCGGCTTCGCGATCGGCGAAATCACCCGGGCCACTTCGGCGCGCAGCTCGTCGATGATCTCCTCGCCGGTGGTCTCGGCGTGATCGGCCTGCAAGACCACGAACGCGCAGATCGCCTGGCCGGTGGTGTCGTCGGTGGCCCCCACCACCGCGGCTTCGGCCACCCCGGAATGGCCCACCAGCGCCGACTCCACTTCGGCGGTCGAGATGCGATGCCCCGATATGTTCATCACGTCATCGATGCGGCCCAGGATCCAGATCGCCCCGTCGGAGTCGTAACGAGCGCCGTCGCCGGCGAAGTACCAACCCTGCTTGGCGAACTTCGACCAGTACGTCTCGCGGAAGCGATCCGGATCGCCCCAGATGCCGCGCAGCATGGACGGCCACGGCTGATCTAGCACCAGGTATCCGCTAGCGTGCTCGCCCTCATCGGTCGACGGGGGGCTGAGTTCGTTGCCGTCGTCGTCGACGATCTTTGCCGAGATACCAGGCAGAGGTGCCATCGCCGCTCCCGGTTTGGCCGGCGCAACACCAGGCAGCGGCGAGATCATCGCCGCGCCGGTTTCGGTCTGCCACCAGGTGTCCACCACCGGAGTGCTGTCAGCGCCGATGACCTTGCGATACCAGCGCCAGGCCTCCGGGTTGATCGGCTCGCCGACCGTCCCCAGCAGGCGCAGGCTGGACAGGTCGTGGGCGTCGGGGATCTCGCGGCCCCACTTCATGAACGTCCGGATCATCGTCGGCGCTGTGTAATAGATTGTTGCGCCGTACTTTTCGATGATCTCGAAATGCCGATGCTGATTCGGTGTGTCCGGTGTGCCTTCGTAGAGAATCTCCGTCACACCGTTGGACAGCGGGCCGTAAACGCCGTAGGTGTGTCCGGTGACCCAACCGATGTCGGCGGTGCACCAGAACACATCGGTTTCCGGCTTGACGTCGAAGATGTGGTGCTGGGTGTAGGAAGACTGGGTGAGAAAACCGCCGCTGGTGTGCACGATGCCCTTGGGCTTGCCGGTGGTGCCCGAGGTGTAGAGCAGGAACAGCGGATGCTCGGCATCGAACGCCTCGGCGCTGTGTTCTGATGATGCCGAGTCGACAACCTCGTGCCACCACAGGTCACGCCCTTCGGTCCACGGCACGTCGATGCCGGTCCGCCGGACTACCAGCACGTGTTCGATGGGGCTGGCGTCGTCACCCTCGTTCGCCACCGCTTCGTCGGCAGCCTCCTTGAGCGGTGCCGGGTTTCCTCGCCGAAATTGCCCGTCGGCAGTGATCAGCAGTTTGGCTTCGGCGTCGGCGATGCGGGCGCGCAGCGCGGTGGTAGTAAAACCCGCGAAGACCACGCTGTGCATGACGCCCAGTCGTGCGCAGGCCAACATCGCAACGATGGCTTCCGGGATCATCGGCATATAGATGGCGACGCGGTCGCCGGCGACCAGGCCCAGACTGCTCATCGCGTTGGCGGCCTTACATACCTGGGTCTGCAGGTCGCGATACGTCAGCGTGCGGTCCTCCCCGACCCGCTCGCCCTCCCAATGGATCGCGACTCGATCGCCGTTGCCGGCTTCCACATGGCGGTCCACGCAGTTGTAAGCCACGTTGAGGGTGCCGCCGGTGAACCACTTGGCGAACGGCGCTTCCGACCAGTCCAGAACTTCATCGAACGGCTTTGACCAGGACAGCCGATTGGCTTGGGTGGCCCAAAACGCCAGCCGATCTTGGTCGGCCTCTCGGTAGAGCCCCTCGCCGGCGTTCGCCTGCGCGGCGAACTCCGCGGACGGAGCATATGACGTGTTCGCGTCGGCATGGGTTTCGGACACCTGCACGAGGGTAATCGGGATCGGCCGGTGTCATGTTGGGGCTTCGCTGGAGTTAAGAAGAAGTTTTCTTGTCGCAGCCAGCAACAGCGACCGCAGTAAGCCGGTTCGGCTGAGGCCTCTAGGGTCGGGCCCATGCGTCGGATGCGAGTCGCCGCTGTGGCGATTGGTTGCGGACTCGTTGCCGCGGCGACGCTGGCCGGCTGCGGAGTCAACAATGTCCGCACCGACGTGGTGACCGTCAACGCAGGAGAGCCCCAGAATCCGCTGATTCCTACCAACACCAATGACAGCAACGGGGGCCGCATCATCGATCGGCTGTTCGCGGGCCTGTTGTCTTATGACATCAAGGGCAGGCCCGAGCTGGAGGTTGCCCAGTCGATCGAAACCAGCGATGACGTCAACTACCGGATCACCCTCAAACCGGCGTGGACGTTCACCGACGGCACCCCGGTGACCGCGCACTCGTTCGTGGACGCATGGAACTACGGCGCGCTGGCTACCAACGCGCAGCTGCAGCAGAGTTTCTTCAGCCCGATCGCGGGTTTCGACGAGGTGGCCGCATCGAAACCGGCGGCGACCGCAATGTCGGGATTGCACGTCGTCGATGACCATCAGTTCACTGTACGTCTGAAGGGTCCCACGATTGATTTCAA
>CAWISO010000048.1:0-46211 GCA_963838755.1 uncultured Actinomycetota bacterium
GACAACTTTCGCCAACACCGAAAAGTCCGGGCCTATCGACAGGATCAGCTGCCGTCGACGCATCCGGTGGCCGCCGACATTCCTGACCTGGCTGCCGTGGAGGTCAACTTCGACGGCATCACCTATGCCAAAGGCGCCAGTGTGCTCAAGCAGCTGGTCGCCTACGTCGGGCTAGAGCATTTCCTGGCCGGTCTGCGCGACTACTTTCGCGCACACGCCTTCGACAACGCCACGTTCGACGATCTACTGACGGCGCTGGAAAAGGCCTCGGGGCGCGATCTATCCGATTGGGGTCGGCAGTGGCTCAAGACCACCGGCTTGAACACGCTGCGCGCGGACTTCGACGTCGACGCCGATGGCCGGTTCACCCGGTTTGCGGTCACCCAAAGCGGCGCCGCACCCGGCGCGGGCGAGACGCGAGTGCACCGGCTGGCTATTGGCGTCTATGACGACGACGAAACTTCCGGAGCCGGTCGTTTGGTACGGGCACATCGCGAAGAGCTCGACGTCAGCGGTGCGAGCACCGAAGTGCCTGCGCTGGTTGGAATTCCGCGTGGCAAGTTGATTCTGATCAATGACGATGACTTCACCTACTGCTCTCTGCGGCTGGATCCCGATTCGCTGCAGACCGCGCTGGACCGCATCGCCGACATCGCAGAACCGCTACCGCGCACGTTGGTGTGGTCGGCAGCCTGGGAGATGACCCGCGACGCCGAACTGCGTGCCCGCGATTTCGTCGCACTGGTTTCCGGGGGCCTGCACGCCGAAACAGAAGTGGGGGTCGCGCAGCGGCTGGTGCTGCAAGCGCAGACCGCGCTGGCTTCCTACTCCGACCCGCCCTGGGCCCGTTCGGAAGGTTGGCCGGCGTTCGCCGACCGGCTGCTGGAGTTGGCCCGCGGCGCACAGCCGGGCTCGGACCACCAGCTGGCCTTCGTCAACGCGCTGTGCTCGTCGGTGCTGTCAACCCGGCACGTCGTGGTGCTGGCCGACCTGCTGGATCACGATCCCGGCGACTCGGGATTGGCAGGTCTATCCATCGACACCGATCTGCGGTGGCGCATCGTCACCGCACTGGCCGCCGTCGGCGATATCGACGCCGATGGCCTGGACACGCCCTTCATCGACGCTGAGGTGCAGCGCGACCCGACGGCGGCCGGCAAGCGGTTCGGCGCCCAGGCCGCAGCGGCGCGGCCGCAGGCCGCGGTCAAAGAGAAGGCGTGGGACCAGGTCATCGAAGACGATGCGCTGCCTAACATCGTCGGGCGATCGATTATCGCCGGTTTCGTCGAGCCCGGCCAGGCCGAGCTGCTCAAGCCGTTCGGCGCTCGCTATTTCGCGGCGATTCCCGGCATATGGGAGCGTCGGTCCAGCGAGGTGGCGCAGACCGTGGTGGTCGGCCTCTACCCGACGTGGGACATCAGCGACGACGGCATCGCCGCGGCCGACGAGTTTCTCGCCGATCCCGAGCTGCCACCGGCGCTTCGCCGGCTGGTGCTTGAGGGCCGAGCCGGTGTCGAGCGGTCGCTGAAAGCCCGCAGGTTCGATGGTGGCGGAGCGGCTTAACGAGGCTAAGCGGGCGCAATACCGGCGCTGATCACCCGGATCGCGCTGATCAGGCCGTCGATCAGGCGTCCGTCCTTAAACGCCGATGCGGCCTCGGCAACGCCCTCGGGTGCCGACGACTCGGCTCCCCGGCCGCGCACCTGCGAGCCGTAGACCACCTCGATCGCGTGCTGGTCGGGCGAGACGGCGATCAGCACCGCGCTGTCCGGCGTCGGCACTTTGGCCAAAATCTCACGGGCTCGCGCTGCGGTGTCGCTGCCCAGGTCGCCGATGTATACGGCGAACCGCGCGTCGGCAGCCCGCGACCCGTAGGTCAGCGCGTCGTCGAGGTGCACGAGGTCGTTGATCGGAAACGGGTAGTGCACCGATACCTCGCCGGGTTCGGTCACCCCGGAAATCCGCCCGCTGGTGGTGATCACCAAGCCCTTCGGCAGCTCGGCCAGCTCCGCGTGCGCGACGGTTGCGATCTCACCAGTTGCCACTGGCGCCACCTCCCACGCTGAACTCGGCTGCGCCGTGAGCAGAATGCGCGCCGTGACCGTTGCCGATCTGCTCATCGGTGGCAGCCCATAAGACTGGCGGATGCGTCCACGGCTCGGACAACTTGTAGGTCGCCGGGTGCGGCCCCTTGCGCGACCAGATCAGCGTCGACAGCACGATCACCAGCAACAACGGGATTCCCACGAAGTAAAGGTGGATTTCCAGCATGCTCACGACGCAAACCGTATCCCACCGGCGAGCGGTGAGCGCAGTCAGACGACAAACTAGGTTAGGCCGCGCCTTCGCCGAGGTAGCGCGCCCACGCGGGGTCGAGTTCTTTGACCGTCGACAGCAGCCGCCAGTGCTGGCCCTTCGGTGATGTCGGCGCCACGCGCAGCGACCAGCCAAGCTCGGTCAGCAACTTGTCACCTTTGCGGTGGTTGCAGTTCGAGCAAGAGGCCACGCAGTTCTCCCAGGAGTGATCGCCGCCGCGGCTACGCGGCACCACATGGTCGACCGTGTCGGCCTTGGCCCCGCAGTAGGCGCAACAAAAGCGGTCCCGGTGCATCAATGCCGCGCGAGTCATCGGGACCCGAGCCCGATAGGGCACCCGGACGAAAGTTCGCAGCCGGATCACCGACGGCACCGCGATCGACCTGGTCGCCGAGTGAATGACGGGACCCGACGGATCGTCGTGCACGACGTCGGCCTTGCCGCAGATCAGCATGATGATCGCCCGCCGGACGGGCAACGCGGTCAGCGGCTCGTAGGTGGAGTTCAACAACAACACTCGTCGGCGATTCCAGATCGACCCGGTGTCCAGCGAAACGGGTGAGTGGTCGACTGGGACGCCGGCGACGCTGGAGACACTATGCAGGCATGGGCTGGTCGCGGGCCCGTTCAGGCCTGCCGCGGCACCGGAACTGCGGTGGCCGCGGCGTTTTCTACGCTGCGCCATACATCCTCCGCCGAACAGTCCACCACGATTCGCCATCGATCGCACGCCAAATTGGTCGGTGTCAGCTGGTCAATCCGGTTAACAGCCGGTGCTGATACTGCGGTGATGTTTGACGTCCCGTTCAGCGGTGGGACCCGGGCATGGCCCACAATGGGTGGCGATGGGACAACTAGAGCAGTCTTTTTACGATGCCGTCGGCGGTGCGGACACCTTCAATGCGATCGTGTCGCGGTTTTACCAACTGGTCGCAGAGGACGAAATTCTGCGCCGGGTGTACCCGGAAGACGACTTGGCGGGCGCCGAGGAGCGGCTGCGGATGTTCCTCGAGCAGTACTGGGGCGGGCCGCGAACCTACTCCGAACGACGTGGCCACCCGCGGCTGCGGATGCGACATGCGCCGTTCCAGATCGGCCCGTTCGAACGCGACGCTTGGCTGCGGTGCATGCACACCGCGGTTGGGTCGATCGACTCTCAGACGCTTGACGACGCCCATCGTAAGGAGCTGCTCGAGTACCTGGAGATGGCCGCGCACTCCCTGGTCAACTCGGCGTTCTGATGGGTTCGGGTCAACAACAGCCGTGGTGGCAGCGCGCGGTGTTCTACCAGGTGTATCCACGCTCATTCGCCGACAGCGACGGCGACGGCGTAGGCGACCTCGAGGGGGTGACGTCACGGCTCGACTATCTGACGCTGCTCGGAATCGACGCGATCTGGCTCAACCCGGTCGCCGTCTCACCGATGGCCGACCACGGGTATGACGTGGCGGATCCGCGTGACGTCGACCCGCTGTTCGGGGGCCTGGCCGCGCTCGAGCGACTGATTGCGGAGGCCCACCAGCGCGGCATCAAGATCACGCTGGATGTGGTGCCCAACCACACCAGTTCGGCGCATCCGTGGTTCGCCGAGGCATTGGCCGCCGGACCTCGCAGCGCGGCGCGGGATCGCTACATCTTCCGCGACGGGCGTGGCCCGGGCGGGAAGCAGCCGCCCAACAACTGGATCTCGGTTTTCGGCGGGCCGGGCTGGACGCGGGTGACCGAGTCGGACGGCAGCCCCGGCCAGTGGTACCTGCATCTGTTCGACGTCGAGCAGCCCGACCTGAACTGGGACAACCCGGAAGTCTTCGACGACTTGGAGAAGACGCTGCGGTTCTGGCTGGAACGCGGAGTGGACGGCTTTCGCATCGACGTCGCGCATGGGATGGCCAAGGCGCCAGGGCTACCGGATATGGAGTTCTTCGACAACCGGTTGCTAAGAGCCCAAGGCGAGGATCCGCGATTCGACAATCCGGGCGTGCACCCAATTCACCGCGCCATCCGCGAAGTGATTGACGACTATCCCGGCGCAGTGTCGATCGGCGAGGTCTGGGTCCAAGACAATGCCCGATGGGCCGAATACGTGCGCCCCGACGAACTGCACCTCGGTTTCAATTTTCGGCTGGCGCAGACCGAGTTCGAATGCACCGACATTCGGGACGCAATCGAGAATTCGCTGGCCGCTGCCGCGCTCGTCGATGCCAAACTCACCTGGACTTTGGCTAACCATGACATCGAACGGGAGGTCACCCGTTACGGCGGCGGCTCGCTAGGCGTGCAACGCGCGCGGGCGATGGCCATGGTGATGCTCGCCCTGCCGGGCACAGTGTTCATCTACAACGGCGAAGAATTGGGACTGCCGAACGTGGACTTGCCCGACGGGGTGCTGCAAGACCCGCGGTGGAAACGCTCGGGGTACACCGTACGCGGCCGCGACGGCTGCCGCGTCCCGATCCCGTGGCGGGGCGACACTCCCCCGTTTGGGTTTTCCAGCCGCGCCGAAACCTGGCTGCCGATGCCGGCCGACTGGGCGCCGCTGACCGTCGAGAAGCAACTCGCCGACCCTGACTCGACGTTGGCGTTTTTCCGTCGTGCGCTCGAATTACGCCGTACCCGTGCGGAATTCACAGGCGACCGATTCGAATGGCTGCCCGCGCCGCGTGGCGCGTTGCTGTTCGCCCGCGGTGAGCGCGGGCTGCGCTGTGTGCTGAACGCCGGCAACCGGTCGTTGCGGCTGCCCGACGGCGAACTGCTGCTGGCCAGCGCACCGGCGCCCGGCGGGAAGTTGCCGCCCAACGCCGCCGCGTGGCTGGTCTAACTGGCGGATCGGCGCCAGCTTCTCTATATGTTGACCATGGCTCCCTACGAGTGGACAGTCATCGGGGCTGGACCGGCGGGCATTGCCGCAGTGGGGAAACTCCTCGATCAGGGAATCATGTCCGACAAGATCGCCTGGATCGATCCTGCCTTCGCCGCAGGCGACATCGGCGGAAAGTGGCGATCGGTTTCAAGTAACACACAGGTTGGCTTCTTCCTGAGCTATTTGAATGACTCTCCGGCATTTCGGTTCTCATCGGCACCTGCGATGCCCCTGCGGGAAGTGGACCCCGAAGAGACATGCGCTCTCGCGTTGGTCGCTGATCCTTTGGTGTGGGTCACCGAGCAGCTGCGTGCGCGGGTCGAGGTTTTCCAAACGACCGCCACCGCTTTGTTCCTGGAAAGAAGGCAGTGGAGGATTGAGACGGAGCAGCAGCAACTTACTTCCAAGAACGTGGTCCTGGCCGTTGGAGCAGTTCCGAAGAAGCTCTGCTATCCGCAGTTGAAGGAGATTCCGGTAGAAGTCGCCCTCGATCCCGAAAAGCTCGCGGACGAAGCCCTGGAAAACGCAACCGTCGCCGTATTCGGGTCTTCGCACTCGTCGATGATCGCGTTGCCGAATCTCTTGCGTCACCCCGTCAATAGGGTGATCAACTTCTACCGCAGCCCGCTCAGATACGCGGTCTACCTGGATGACTGGATTTTGTACGACGACTCTGGGCTCAAAGGCCGAGCGGCAGACTGGGCTCGAGAAAATATCGACGGCGTGTATCCGGACCGTCTGGAACGGTGCTTGGTCTCAAGCCCAGATTTCGAAGACAAGCTTGCCGCATGCGACCGAGTTGTTTATACGGTCGGCTTTGAGCGCAGGGCCCTGCCCGAGACGCCACAGTGGGGCCGATTAGATTACAACCCTGACAACGGCATCCTGGCTCCCGGACTGTTCGGTGTGGGCATTGCGTTTCCACAGCGAGCGACAGACCGCTACGGCTATGTCGAATACCGGGTGGGCTTGAAGAAATTTATGGATCACCTTCATTCGGTTTTGCCGTTGTGGCTGCGGTATTCCACATAACGACCGATCAGCGCAACACGACTGCCGGGTCGCCGCGGCGGCGGTACACCGAACCGAACCGCGCGTCGATTCGCAACCAGGCCCGCAGCATCCGGACGCGCACGATCTCGTCAGCGCCGACGGCCTCGGATGACTGCGGTAGGAAACCCATTGCGGTCAAGGCGAATACACACCGCATGGGGATGCCCACGCTGACATCGGCTGCGCTGACGCGGATCACCTCTTGGTCGAGCAGTGATACCGGCGGACCCTGGGCGCTGCTGTGCTCTTTGGCCAGTTGGGCGCCGCGCTGTGCCAAATCCAGCATCAGGCGGACCGGTACGTCGTCGAGGTGAACGAAACCCGAGTCCGGCGGCAAGGCGCCCCGCCAAGCGGAATCCATCGGAAAGCCAGGATCGACGTAGCCGGAGCTGTCCATCGCAGCCAGTCCACGCGCCAATTCGTCTGCGCCGACCGATAAGTCGTCGGGCCGCATGGTGCCCGCCACCACCCGGCTGGCCAGCACATCGAAGCCAGTGGCCGCCCATGCAGTCAATCCTCCACCTAAACGAGCGCGCAGCCGGATGACCGCGGCAGCGTCGAGCCGCACCGCGCGCTCGACGAACGCGGTCAGGTCTGCGCGTTGGGCAGCTACGGATTCGGGGCCCAGCCACAGTCCCCGTTCAGCTATCGAAGCCACCGCTGCAGGTATTCCCGGTGGTGTGACGCCAGGCGCACCAGCCGCTGTTCGTTGATGTCGAATGCGGCCAGCTGCGATTCGGCGATCACGGCAGGTTTCGATTCCGGGTCGGCATTGACCGGCCGAACTTCGTAGCCGAGCGTGAAGTCGACTGCCCGCAAGCGTTTCACCCACATGGTGACCTGCAGTGGTGAATCAGTCAGCCGCAGCTGACCTTTGTATGTGACGCGCACATCGGCGATCAGCAGCCCGACGGTGGTGATGTCGGCGCCGAAAGCGTGCGAAAGGAATGGGATGCGGGCCTCTTCGAGAAGAGTGACCATGGTTGCGTGGTTGACGTGCTGGTACATATCGATGTCCGACCACCGGACCTGGACAGCCGCGACGAATCCCGTACTCACCCAGACGACCCCCGCCCGCTGGTGCGCGTCATCCGGCGAATCTGCCGTGCCGCGACCGACAGTGTGGCCAGGTCTCGCTGGCCGCTTTCGTAGATCTCGGTCAGCGTCCGCCGCGCGCGCTCAACCCGCGAGGCGCTGGTGTGTTCCCATTCGGCGATCTTCTCTTCACCGCTTTCGTCCGGCTCCCCGACGGCCAGCACGTCGAAACACAACGACCGCAGTGATGCGTATATGTCGTCACGAATCGCCAACCGCGCCAATGCGTGCCACCGGTCGTTGCGGGGCAGTTCGGATACCGCGGTCAGCAGACCGTCGGTGCCCAGGTGGTCCATCAGCGCGAAATAGGTGTCGGCGACCTCGGCGGGATCGTGCTCTTCGATATCGGCGATATCGATGACGTCGAGCAAGCTGAACCTATACAAGCCGGTGGCCACTCGGTAGGCCAGGTCTTCGGATGCGCCCTGCGAGACGAATTCACCGGCTTCCTTCTCCACGATTGCCTTGTCGTCACCGCGAAGCCAGTCCGACATTCGCGGCGTCAACGTTGCCATCTTCTTGGCGAATCGGTTGATTTCGGCGCCGACCGCCAACGGCTGCGGGCGGTAGTTGAGGAACCAGCGTCCGGCACGGTCGATGAGTCGACGGGTGTCCAGCGTCATCCGGTCAGATACCGCGATTGGCAGGTCGGCCGCACGGATACCGTGCCACAGTTCTCCGACACCGAAGACGGCTTCTGTCGCGACGTACGTGCGTACCGCGTCGACGCGGCTCACCCCGATGTCCTCGGCGATCCGGTAGTCATAGCTGATGCCCGCGGTGTCAACCAGATCGTTGACCAGCATCGTGGTTACGATCTCCCGCCTCAACTGGTGAGAACGGATCGCCGGACCGAACCGGTCGCGCAGCGGCGACGGGAAGTATTGCGGCAACCTGTTGGCGAACACGCCTTGATCGGGCAGATCGGTACCCAGCAACTCGTCTTTGAGCGCCAGCTTGACGTGGGCCATCAACGTCGCCAGTTCCGGCGAGGTCAGCCCGAGGCCGGCCTCGAGTCGACGCTGTATCTCCTTTTCCGACGGCAGCGCCTCGAGTTCGCGACTCAGCCCCCGCTCGCTGACAAAGTATTTGATCTGGTCGGCGTGTACGGGCAGCAGGCTGGGGGCATTGGCTCGGCTGGTACCGATCAGGTCGTTTTGGTCGGCGTTGTCGGCGAGCACCAGGTGACCGACCTCGTCGGTCATCGACTCAAGCAGCTCGGTGCGTTCGGCGGGGTCGATCTTGCCCGCGGTGATCAAGGCGTCGATCAGGATCTTGATGTTGACCTCGTGGTCAGAACAGTCCACGCCGGCCGAATTGTCCATCGCATCGGTGTTGATCCGACCGCCGCACAGGTCGAACTCGACGCGGCCCCGAGCGGTGACACCGAGATTTCCGCCTTCGCCGACGACCTTGGCGCGCAACTGGTTTGCGTTGACCCGCACCGGGTCGTTGGCGCGGTCGCCTACGTCGGAGTCGGATTCTGCTTCGGCTTTGATATAGGTTCCGATACCTCCGTTGAACAGCAGATCCACCGGCGCCCGCAGGATCGCGCGTACCAAACCGGGCGGCGCCATCTCGGTGACATCGTCTTCGATTCCCAACGCTTCACGAACCTGGTCGCTGATCGGGATGGCTTTGTGTTCGCGGCTGTACACCCCGCCGCCCTCGCTGATCAGCGACTTGTCGTAGTCCTCCCAACTGGAGCGCGCCAGGTCGAACATCCGCCGCCGCTCCTGCCATGAAGCGGCGGCATCGGGATCGGGGTCGAGGAAGATATGGCGGTGGTCGAAAGCGGCCACTAGTCGAATGTGCTTGGACAGCAACATGCCGTTGCCGAACACATCCCCGCTCATGTCACCGATGCCGACCACGGTGAAGTTCTCTGCCTGGGTGTCGACCCCCATCTCCCGGAAGTGCCGTTTCACGGCTTCCCACGCGCCTTTGGCGGTGATGCCCATCGCTTTGTGGTCATAGCCGACCGATCCGCCGGATGCGAAAGCGTCGCCCAACCAGAACCCATAAGACTTGGCGACGTCGTTGGCGATATCGGAGAACGTGGCGGTGCCTTTGTCTGCAGCCACCACCAGGTAGGCGTCGTCACCGTCGCGCCGCACTACCTCCGCGGGCGCGCTGACCTCGCGGGTTGTGTGATCGACGTTGTCGGTGATGTCGAGCAACCCCGAGATGAACAGCTTGTAGCAGGCGATGCCTTCGCTTCGGGTGGCGTCGCGGTCAGCAGTGGCGTCACCGGTGAGCAGCGGCGGTTGCTTGACGACGAACCCGCCCTTGGCGCCAACCGGCACGATGACGGCGTTTTTGACGGCCTGCGCCTTGACCAGACCCAGGATCTCGGTACGAAAATCCTCCCGACGGTCGGACCAGCGCAGGCCACCGCGGGCCACATAACCGAATCGCAGATGCACACCTTCGACACGCGGCGAGTACACGAAGATCTCGAACTTGGGCCGCGGCAGCGGAAGCTCCTCGATCAGCTGCGCGTCCAGCTTGAGCGACAGCATATTTTGGCTGCGCGCCGAATCCTGGTGTTTCACAAAGTAATTGGTGCGCAAGGTAGCCTGGATCAGCGACGCAAATGCCCGCAGGACACGGTCGGTGTCCAAGCTGACCAACGCGTCGATATCGGAGGCGACCGCTGCAGCAGCGGCCTGCGCGTCGCGCCTCTTCGGCGAACCTGACGGGTCGGGATCGAACAGCGCCTCGAACAGTGCGACCAAAGCCCGTGCGGTACGGGGGTTTTCGTTGATTACGGATTCGATGTGGGACTGACTGTACGCAAAGCCGGCTTGCCGTAGGTACTTCGCATAGCTGCGCAGCAGCACGACCTGCTGCCAGGTCAGATCGGCACGCATCACCAGTTCGTTGAACCGGTCGATCTCGACGCGACCCTCCCAGATGGCGGTGACCGCGTCGGCGAAACGTTGTGCGGTGGCCTCCCGCTCGGGGCCTGGCTGCGGCAGCGGGATGGTCGGAAGTGGGGTGATCTTGAACTGGTAGATCCACACCGGCAGCCCATCGGGCCGATTGACGGTGAACGGCCGCTCCTCGAGCACCACCACGCCCATCGACTGCAGCATCGGTAGCAACTGACTCAATGAGGCGGTTCGACCACCCAAATACCAAGTCAGCCGGGCGGTCCCGTCGTAGTCATGTTCGGACAACACCAGCCTGACTGAATCATCGTTCAGCTCTTGGACGATGGCGATGTCGTTGATCGCATCGGTCGGGGTGACGGCTTGTTTGTACGCCTCGGAGAAAGCCGCGGCGTAATGCTCGGCTTCGAGGCGTTTACCCGGCCTACCCGCCCCCGCGCCGATCAGCCGGTCGGACCAGGTCCGCGCTGCTTCAGTGAGCAGCGCCTCGATGCGGACGCGGTTGGCTTCCGAGGTGTCGGTGTGGGTGCGGCCACGTCCGGCCAGCCGTACCATGAAGTGCAGTAGCGCCCAGGGTGATTCGGTGACGCGAGCGGTGAATTCAAGGCTGGTGCCGCCGAACTCGCGGACCAGGATGTCCTCAATCTGCAAGCGCACGTCAGTGGTGTAACGGTCGCGGGGCAAATAGACCAAGCACGACACGAAATACTCCAGTTGGTCAGCACGCAAGAACAGCAGTGCTCGGCGCTGAGATCCGAGATCCACCACGGCTTTGGCCATTGCGAGCAGCTGCTCGGCATTGAGCGCGAAAAGCTCGGAGCGCGGCACGGTCTGGATGACGTCGAGCAGTAGCTGGCCCGGGTGGCCGGGGTCGAGGTCGGCCAGCTGAAGCGCCTCGCCGACGCGACGAGAAATTATCGGGATCTCCAGGACATCGGCGTTCATGGCCGCGACAGTGAATAGCCCGACGAAGCGGTGCTCGAAGACGCCGTCATCGGCGTTTTCACGGACAGCGACGACATAGGGGTATGCGCCGAAACGTAAATAGCTGGCAACGGTGGTTTGCGCCAACGCCAGTAATTTGGCGTCACTGGTCAAACGCGGGCGCGAACCCCTGCGCCTGCGCAACACACCAAGGCTGGTGGTGGCTTCGTCGCCCGACACGCGTCCCTCGCGCACCGGGCAGCGTTGATAACCCAGCAGCGTGAAATGCCCGCCGGACAGCCAACGCAACAGCGCGGCCACATCGTCTCTATCGACGCCCGAATAGCGTCCACCCGCGTCGGTCTTCACGTCGTCGACAAGGCCATCGAGGGCGGCGATCATGGCCGTGGAGTCCGTTGCGACCCGGCGCACATCGGCGAGCACACCCGGCAACAGGCGTTCGGCTTCGTGCAGCCACCCGCGGTCGACCGATGGCGAAAGCTGTACATGAACCCAGGTCTCGTCAATTCCGGTGCTGTCCGAAGTCATCGGTTCCACACCGAGCAGATCGCCGGCTGCGTCGCGGTGCACCTCGAACACCGGATTCATGATCGCCGTGTACGCCACACCTAGCCGGTGCAGCAGCACTGTGATCGAATCCATCAACATCGCGCCGCGGTCGGTGATGACCTGCAGCGCGGGACCGATCCCGGACGGGTCATCGGCTGGGTAAACCGCGACTCGGCTTTCCCTGGCCGACCGGTGACCGCCCAGCCGGTAGTGCGCGCCCAACAGCTCGGGCGTCACCGCCCGGGCAACAGCGGGCCCGTTGGTCGGTGCGCCTTCGGCGGACCGCCCGTCGGCAGGCTCGTCATCGTGCGGGCCCTGGTAGGCGTCGTTGTAGGCCTTTGAGATCCAGTCCGGAATATCCTCGGGCTTGGCGAACTTCGTCCAGTCCCCAGTACCGTGAAGGCTGATGGATCCGCGATGATCCGTCATGCCGACTGCTCCTTCACCAGTGCTGGTACCGGAGACACTAGTCGCGAGTGAGCCTTCGGTGAGTCACCCTGTGCGGACGCGCCGCTTCGACACCCAGCCGCTCGACCTTGTTCTCCTCATAGGCACCGAAGTTGCCCTCGAACCAGAACCATTTGGCCTCGTTGTCGTCGTCGCCTTCCCAGGCCAAGATGTGCGTGCAGGTCCGGTCGAGGAACCAGCGGTCGTGGGAAATAACCACCGCACAGCCGGGAAACTTTTCCAGCGCATTCTCCAATGAACCCAGTGTCTCGACGTCGAGGTCGTTGGTTGGCTCGTCCAGCAGGATCAGGTTCCCGCCCTCCTTGAGGGTGAGTGCCAAGTTGAGCCGGTTGCGTTCACCACCGGAAAGGACACCGGCGGGCTTCTGCTGGTCGGGTCCCTTGAAGCCGAACGCCGACACGTAGGCCCGCGACGGAATCTCGTTCTGCCCGACCTGGATGTGGTCCAGCCCGTCAGAGACGACTTCCCACACCGTTTTCTTCGGGTCGATACCGGCCCGAGACTGGTCGACGTAGCTCAGCTTGACCGTCTCACCTACCTTGACGGTGCCGCTGTCGGGCTGCTCGAGCCCGACGATGGTCTTGAACAACGTGGTCTTGCCGACGCCGTTGGGGCCGATGACTCCGACGATGCCGTTACGGGGCAGCGTGAACGACAGGTCCTTGATCAGCGTGCGGCCTTCGAACCCCTTGTCGAGATGCTCGACCTCGACCACCAGGTTGCCCAGCCGCGGGCCGGTGGGGATTTGAATCTCCTCGAAGTCGAGCTTGCGGGTCTTCTCCGCCTCGGCCGCCATCTCCTCGTAACGCTGCAGCCGGGCCTTGCCCTTGGCTTGGCGGGCCTTGGCACCGGAGCGCACCCACGCCAGCTCCTCTTGCAGGCGCTTCTGCAGTTTCGCGTCTTTGCGGCCCTGCACCGCCAGTCGCTCGGCCTTCTTCTCCAGGTAGGTGGAGTAATTGCCCTCGTACGGGTAGGCCCGACCGCGGTCAAGCTCCAGGATCCATTGCGCCACGTTGTCCAGGAAATACCGGTCGTGGGTTACCGCCAGAACCGCCCCTGAGTAAGCGGCCAGGTGCTGTTCGAGCCACTGCACACTCTCGGCGTCGAGGTGGTTGGTCGGCTCGTCGAGAAGTAACAGGTCCGGTTTGGCCAGCAGTAGCTTGCACAGCGCCACTCGGCGACGCTCGCCGCCGGACAGATGCGTCACCGGCTCGTCAGCCGGCGGACACCGCAGTGCGTCCATAGCCTGCTCCAGCTGCGAGTCGAGGTCCCACGCGTCGGCATGGTCGAGGTCCTCCTGCAACCGGCCCATCTCTTCCATCAACTCGTCGGAATAGTCGGTGGCCATCAATTCGGCGACTTCGTTGAAGCGGTCCAGCTTGACTTTGATGTCGCCGAGCCCTTCCTCGACATTGCCGCGAACGGTCTTCTCCTCGTTCAGCGGCGGCTCCTGTAGCAGGATGCCGACCGTGGCGCCGGTGGCCAGGAAGGCTTCACCGTTGTTCGGCTTGTCCAGCCCGGCCATGATCCGCAAGACGCTCGACTTGCCTGCCCCGTTGGGGCCGACGACACCGATCTTGGCGCCCGGATAGAAGCTCAACGTGACGTCATCGAGGATGACTTTGTCGCCGTGCGCCTTGCGGACCTTTTTCATCGTGTAGATGAACTCAGCCATGCCGCGGTATTGCCTTTCTGATGTCGCGAGGTTGCCCGCGACCCATCCTAGGCAGACTGTCCGGCTCGCCCCCGCACGAGCGGGTGGAGGTCCCCCCTCTGGGGGCGTGCCCCCATCTCTCGCCGCTACGCGCGCGCATCGTCACCGGCCGGGCAGAGCCCTTGGCAGTGCTTCTAAGCCGACAGCGGCAACCCGATCCCGGCTTTGACCGCCTCAGCGCCGGCGGAGCTGTCGGGGTTGGCGTCCTCGGTACCGGTATCCGATGTCGGAGGGGGGTCGTTGTCAGTCCCGGTAGGCACCGTCTTTTCGACTCGCGCGACGCAACGAGACAGGTCCGGGCCCACAGCGCTAGCGCGCATCTCCAAGGACGAACGGCGATTGCCCTCGCGATCCTCATACTCGCTGGTGTAGACGTGCCCGACGACGATCACCGCCGAGCCCTTGCCCAACGATGCGCCCACACCGGAGACCAGCTTGCCCCAGCAGTTGACGGTGACGAAGAGCGAGTTGCCGGGCTCCCACGTGCCGTCGGCGCTGCGGCGGCGCGAATTGCTCGCAACTCGGAACTTCATGAGTTCTTGTGACCCGACCCGACGGCGTTGGGGGTCGTTGACGATGTTTCCGACCACGGTCAGCGGCGTTTCGAACATTGCTCATCCTTTCTAAATGGCGGTGCTTGTGACGTCACCGCCGGTGCTGGCCGCTATTCAGCTCGCCGATACCGACAGACAGCGACGTCCCGGACTCGGCGGGCGAACCCATGTGGAGAAAAGCCAGACTGTGGATGCGCCAGCAAGCGCGAAGCAGAAGCCACGGTCGTGGGTCGCCCGAGAAAACAGCCGTGACTTCTGTTTCGTGGAAACCTAGCGACCACGGCGGGCAAGCTCAGCCAACATCGCGTTGTAAGCCGCAAGCTCGGCGTCGTCGTCGCGGTCTGCGGCGCGATCCAGTCGCCTCGCGGTCCGCTGGTCGCTACGCGTCCATTGCACAAGTAACGCGATCATCACGACGATCAGCGGTATCTCCCCTGCTGCCCAAGCGATTCCACCGCCGAGACGCTGGTCACCCAACAGGTCGGTATGCCAGCTGAGATGCAGCGACCGGTAGAAGCTCTCGCCGAGCACCTTCTGCGTGCTCATCAGCACGACCCCGAAAAACGCATGCAGCGGCAACGACGCGAAGACCACCGCCACCTTGGCCAGCGGCGGGATCGGCCGCGGCGTGGGATCCACGCCGATCACCACCCAATAGAACAGGTAGCCGCTCACCAAGAAGTGCACGTTCATCACGACATGCCCCATGTGGCTGCCGACCGCGGCGTCGAACAGGCCGCCCAGATACAGCCCGTAGAAGCCGGCGATGAACAGGACCGTGGCGACTACCGGGTGGGTGAGAAATCTCGATACCCGGCTGTGCAGGGCAGCCAGCAGCCATTCGCGCATACCCGGCGGGTCGTCGCGACCGGCTGTCGGCAGCGCCCGCAGCGCCAGGCTGACCGGACCGCCCAGCACCAGCAGGATCGGGACCAGCATGGACAGCAGCATGTGAGCCGCCATGTGCATGCTGAACATCGCCGGCATGTACCGGCCCAGGCCCGATGAAGTGGTGAACAGCAGCGCCAGGCAGCCGAGCAGCCAGGCCACGGTTCGACCCGCCGGCCAGGCATCGCCGCGACGGCGTAGCCGCCGTACTCCGGTCAGGTACAACGCGGCGAACACTACGGCGGCCGTGCCGAATATCAGGTCGAAGCGCCACCCGAGAAGCACTCGCAACACGGTGGGCGGCCCGGCAAAGTCATAGCCAATTTTCACGTCGGGAATCGAGGGAATGCCGATCGGCAGTGGCGGTGGCGGTGTGCGGCCCAGGCCGACGGCGATGCCGAAGGTGAGGCCGAAGAGCAGCGCCTCGATTCCGGCCAACCGGATCAGCGCGGCGCGCGAACACGAATCTGCTTGCAGCGCAGCGACTCCGGTGCGTCGCTGGCGCCAGCCAGCGACGCCGAGCAGGCACAGCGCGACGAACTTGGCCAGCACCAGCCGCCCATAGTCCGTGCTGAGCAGGTCCGATGGCAGAGTCCGCACCAGAGCGTTGACGACACCACTGAGCGCCATCGCGACAAAGCACCATAACGCGATGGTGGAGAATCGCCGCGCAGCCAGGTCGGCGTGCTGCCCGCCGTGAATCAGGTGAGCGCCCAGTGCCAGCAATCCACCGGCCCACAGGCTCGCCGCAACCAGGTGGATGAGCAGGCTGTTGGTGGCCAGGTCGTGCGAGCCGCCGGCCGAGGAGTGCCCGGTCAACGCGAGCGGTATCAACGTCACCAGGGAGCCGACCAGCAAGAGCGGCGTCGACGACCAGCGCAGCACCGGCAGGCTTCCCAACATCACCGTCGCGGCCAGCAACGCAGTCCACCGCCATGCCGTCGCGATGTTGATCAGGCTGGCTAGCGACCAGATCGTCGCCGGGTTGAGGTGGGCGGTCAGTGGTTGTCCGGAGACGTCGGAAATAGTCAGCGGGATCAACAGCACGGCGCACACCGCCCACACTCCCGCTGCGACCGTGCCGATCCGGACCGCGCGGTAGCCGTCGACGTCGAGAACGCCGCTCTTCTGCGGCGGGACCAGAAATGCCGCGAGCAGGAACGCGCCCACCGCCACTACCGCGGCGATCTCGCCGGCCGCGCGGACGAAGGGCAGGCCCAGCGTGGTCACCGGACCAGGATCGGGCAACCCGGTCGCGGTCAACGCGGAAGCCAGCGACAGCCCCCCGATGCCGGCCGCGGTGCACCCGGCCAGCACCGCCACGCCGGTCAGCAGCGGCCACACCACTGCCCGGCGCTTCGCAGCCCGAGCACTCGTCATGAATCAAGAGTATGGGCACGTGGCCTGCGAGCGCCCCGTCCGGCTAATGATCCTGCAGTCGTGCGCCGCGCGCCTTCACCTCGCGAGCAACGAATTGATTGCGCGCGATCTGTCCAACGTGGTCGAAATCATCAAGAATGTCGCGCAATTCGCGGCGAAACGCGATCCGGCGCTCGGCCAGGTCCGGTGCGGGCTTCAGCAGGCCCTGGTCGGCGACGACCTGGCGCGCGGTCGCGAACAGCAGCGTGGACACCGGCTCGCTACTGCGCACCCGGCCCTGGGCGACGTACTGGCGGCCAACCCCGAGCGCCAACTTGGTCAGTTCCTTCTCACCGATATCCGCCGGGGCGTCGCGCAGCACATCGGCCACAATCTCGTAGGCCTCGAAGAACACCCGCAGCATCGCGTCCGACATCAGCGGTCGCTTCGCGTACAGCATCGCGTCGATCTCGGCGCCGCCCGCGGCGACGTGGGCTTCCCAATCCTGGTGCCACGCCATCTCTTCGGCGATATTGTCCCGAAATGCGGCCGAATCGGCAAAGTAGAAGTCGAACTTCAGCAGATCCCGCAGCCGCATGGCCTGGCTCCAGAAAGCCTCCAGCCGATTACCGTCGGCGCGGCCGGCATGTGCGAGTGCCAACTCGACGATCGCGGTCTCCAGAAATGCGTGTATCACCGAGTTGCGGTAGAACGCCGCGGTGTGCTCGTCCTCGGGGGCGATGCGCCACACCGGCTCTCGTCCACTGTCGACACGGGTGACCGGATGACCGTTAGACAGCGCGTCCACTGCCGAGCGCACGCCTTCGGGCGTACGTAGCCGCAGCGCACTGGTGGACATCGGGGTGCGCTTGCGTTCCAGATAGTCCAGCGAGTCCTGCAAGGTGTGGTGCAGCTGCCCGAGCGTCAAGGCGACCCCGTGGGTGGTCAGCAACAGCGCCGAGACAAGACCAGTGGCGTTCACCGGAGTCGCCTGCAGAATGCGCCACGCAACTTCGAAGGACATTTTCTGCAGTGCAAGCCGTTTGGCGGCCTGGTCCTCAGCGACCGCGCCGTGTGGCGGGCCAAGATGCTGTCGCATTGAGACGGCCTCAGGGAAACGAACGTAGATCTTGCCGTAGTTGCGTTCGCCCTGAGCTTTGATGAAGTTGTACAGCCAACTGAAACCCTCGGGCCGCTTTTCGCCGCCACGGGCGTAGGCCGCGTATTCGGCGGTTTCGTGCAACTGGTCGAAGCTGATCGAAACACCTTGCAGCAGAATGTCTTCGCTGCGGCCGTCGAGATAGGCATCGGCCACATAACTCATCAGCCCAAGCTTGGGCGGTAGCATCTTTCCGGTGCGTGAACGAGTTCCCTCGATGGACCAGCTCAGGTTGAAGCGCTTCTCCACCACGTAGCCGACGTACTCCTTGAGCACGTACTTGTACAGGGCGTTGTCGCCGATGTTGCGCCGAATGAAAATCACCCCGGAGCGGCGCATCAGCGGCCCCATCACCCCGAATGCCAGGTTCACGCCGGCAAAGACATGCACCGGCGGCAGGCGGTTTTCCTGCATCGCCACCGGCATGACCGCGCCGTCGATGTAGGACCGATGCGAGAACAACAGCACCGCCGGATGAGTTTCCAGCGCGCTGCGCATTGCCGCCACCTGGTACTCGTCGTAGTCAATCTCCCGGTCGAAGCCGCGGCTAAGCATCCGGCCCAACACCGAGACCAGGTCGACGGACACTCGGCTCCACCCGGTGGCGAGCTCGTCGAGCATCTTGCCGGCTTCCTCGGCGGTAGCGCCCGGAATCTTTTCTAAGCCGGCGCGAAATCGCGCCGACGCCAAGATCTCCGGCCGCACCAGCCGAGGAGACTTGTATTGCGGCCCGAGAATGCGGTATTCGGCTCGTTCCATCGCCAGCAGCGCCCGGCGGGTGACGAAATGCGCGAATTCTCGTGGGTTCTCCCCTACCGTGATGTCCCGCCACTGCTGGCGAAGTTCGGACACCTTGGCCGATTCGCCTGCTACCACCCGGGCACGTGAGGGTTCGGTGCGCAGGATGTGGCGCTGCTGACGCTCACTGGGGTGATAGGGGTTGCGGCCTGGGAGCAAGGCTGCTACCTGGCTAAGCGCAGAAGCGTCGGCTCGCGGCATCCAGAACACTCGGACCGGCACGATCGACCGGTCCTCGTCCGACTCCAGCTGTTCGACAAGCTGTGCCAGTGTCGCCGGCGGCGAATTGGGGGCCGGCAACGGCAGCACTTCGAGCTTGGTCTCTGGGTGCGCGGTCCGTTGCTGCTCCAACCACGCCGCCAGCAGCTTCGATTCCACGGTCGAGGACACCGACGCCAGGACCAAGGTGTCGTCGGTCGTGCTGAAGTTGCCGGTATCGACAACCGGGGCGGTCACGCTCGTCCTCTCGGCCGCGGCGTGCGCTTGGTTGGTTGGGCCTTGCTGGCCTTGCGTGCCGGGGTTTTGGGTTGGGTCTTCTTCACGGCCTTCGCCGCTGCTGCCTTGGCGGGCTTGCTCGTCGATTTCCGCGGCGCCTTTTTCGGCGCGGCCTTCTTGCTTGGGCGGTACGGGCTGGCGTCGGGCAGCTCGTCGACCGGCCAGTCGGCCAACGTGTCCACAAAGAGTTGGCGGATCTCGGCGATCCGATCCGGCAGCACGTCAAGTGTCCAGTCGCTGACCGAAATCGGCGGGAACACAGCCACATCCACCGTCCCCGGATTCATCGTGGTGGAGTTTCGCGCGGCGATGATCTCGGCGTTGCGGATCACGATCGGCACGATCGGTATTCCCACCGCCATCGCCATCCGGAACGGCCCCTTCTTAAAGGGTCCGACGCTGGTGGTGTCCAGCCTGGTGCCCTCGGGCGCGATCATGATGGATAGCCCTTGCCTCGCCCGCTCCTCAACCTGGTGCAACGACTCCACCGCCGCGGTCGGATTATCCCGGTCGACGAAGACGGAGTCCAGCACCTTGCCGAGGGTGCCCATGATCGGATCGCCCTCGAGCTCCTTCTTGCCGACGGCCACCCAGTTGTCGCGGATCAGCGCGCCGACGATTACGGGGTCGGCCTGGTTGCGATGGTTGAAGATGAAAACCGCGGGCCGCTCGGCGGTCAGATTCTCCTGGCCCAGAACGTTCAGTTGCACACCACTGGCGGTCAACAACAACTGCGACCAGGTTGCCGTGAAGAAGTTGACACCGCGGCGCCGGCTTCGGGTCAGCAGGCCGATCCCCAGCGCGCCAGCGGCGACGGGAACCACCGAGCCGACACCGGCAAGTGTGCGGAGTTGCGCGGTGATGCCGCCGCCGCTGCGGCTGGTGAATCGCAGAATCGGCCAGCCGCGCCGCTTGGCAACAGCAGCCATTTTGCCTTCCGGATTGGTCGGCCGCGGGTTACCGACCAGGTACATCAACGCTACGTCTTCGTCGCCGTCGGCGTAGAAATAGCTGTCCTTGAGGTCGATGTCGTTCTCGGCGGCGAACTTCTGTACGGCGGCGGCCTTTCCCGGTCCCCACAGAATGGGCTTCAGCACACCTCCGGTCAGAATTCCGTCATCGTCGGTCTCGAACTTGTTGGTGAGCGTGTTGATGATGCCGAGGAATCGGGCAACCGGACCGACCTGGATGGTCAGCGCCGACGAGCTCAGCACCACCGTGTGACCGCGAGCCAAGTGGGCGCGCACCAACTCGCGCATCTCGGGGTAGATCCGTGACTCGATCTTCTGGTTGAACAGCCGCTCGCCGATCTCTTCGAGGTCACTCAACGCGCGTCCGCGCAGTGCCGAGGAGGCCTTGCTGATGAGTTCCTCGAATTCGATGCGCCCGAGTTGATGGTTCAGGCCGGCCGTGATCATGCTGATCATCTCGCCTACGCCTATGTCGCGGCGCCGGAAGCGCTCCTGCGTGAGGATCACGGCGGTGAAGCCGGCCACCAAGGTTCCGTCCAAGTCGAAGAACGCACCGATCTTGGGTCCGGGCGGGCTGGCCATGATTTCGGCGACCGACCCCGGCAACCGCATATCACGCGTCGATTTGCGGGACTTGCGTTCTTCTGGAACGGTCATGAACCCGACACCGATCGGTTCGGCGAGCCGGACGGCTCGGCCGCGAACGATGCGGGCACCGCATGCGGGACGGGATCACCGGCCAGCGCGAGGATCTCGTCGAAACCTTCCAGCAGGCACCGCGCCCACAGCGCCTCTTCGCGCACCGCGGCCCGGTCATAGCGGGCGGTGATGGTGCAGTAGCCGCCCCTGGATATCAGCACAACCATCATCGCCACACCGGGCAACGGGCCGATGCCGTACTGCCGCAGGATCTTCGCACCGACCAGGAAGGTGTCGCCGGGATACACCGGAACATTGCTGGCCTGCACGTCGGAAGCGACGACCGAACCGGTCATCGATTCCAACAGCGGTGTCGGCAGGACGCTCAACACCGGCGCGATGGAGCCGATGATGTCCATCGCCGGCTCGTCGCGGCGCTGGGTCATCTGCGCGCGGATCTTGTTCATGCGGGCTATCGGATCAGCAGTACCGATCGGTGCCGCCAGGTTGACGCCGGTGAATCGGTTGCCGCCGGCCGGGTCGGATTCGGCACGCAGGTTGACCGGCACCGCCATCGGCAGAGTGGTTACCGGCACGCCGAGTGCCTCGTGGTAGCGCCCTAGTGCGCCGGACAGACCGGCCAGATAGGCGTCGTTGATCGAGCCGCCGCCCGCTTTTGCCGCACGATGCAGGTCGGAGAGCGGAATGTCGAGCGCTTCGCTGCGGGTTGCCAGGCTGCGTCGGCGAAGCAGCGGCGATGGTTCGGCAGCTCGGCTGACCACCCGCACCCCCGAGCGGGCATAGTCGACCGCACCCGCTACCGCCGCTCCGGGGTTGAGCACAGTCCGTCCGACCATCGATACGGCTCCC
This sequence comes from uncultured Actinomycetota bacterium, assembly GCA_963838755.1. Lineage (GTDB taxonomy): Bacteria > Actinomycetota > Actinomycetes > Mycobacteriales > Mycobacteriaceae > Mycobacterium. The sequence continues at coordinate 21,628 of CAWISO010000048.1, forward strand.
GTTAGGGCGCCCAGGACTCCCCCGACCACGTTTGCGGGCAGGTGGTTGAGGCCTTCACGCATCAAGTCGTTGGCCGAGAGATCCTGCGGAATGGGTTCCGCGGGCACCGGCTGGTTCGGTGCATCGCGCTCGAGGTCATAGATGTGGGCGAACATCTCTACGCTGCCCACACCGTCGGTAACGGCGTGGGACAGGTGCAGCAACGTCGCGGCCTGCCCATCGGCGAGCCCCTCGATCAAGGTGGCTGTCCACAACGGTCGGGCGATGTCGAGCGGCGACTGCAGCATCACCTCCGCCAGATCGAATACCTGCCTCAGCGTGCCCGGTTGGGCGACACGCATTCGTCGCACGTGATAGTCCACGTTGAAATCAGGATCGACCACCCAGCGCGGCGCGGCTGTCGGCAAGGTCGGCACGACCACCTTCTGTCGCAGCCGCAGCACTCGTCGGGACGCGTTGTCAAAGCGGGCCCGGAAGCGGTCCCAATCCGGCGTGGTGTCCAGGATTTCCAGCGCCATGATCCCCGAGCGGGTCCGCGGGTTGGCCTCTCCGCGGTGCAGGAGATAGTCGACGGCCCCCAGCGCCGTAGGCAATCCGGCCTCGTCGACGGGCTCAGCCATCGCCGCGTCTCCGTTCGGCCGGCCCGTCCGCCGCTCGACGCGCCAGCGCTGCTATCGCCACTCAAGCCTCCCGTTCCCGACGCGTCCAGACGCTTTGCCAAGGCGCTGCGGTCAACCGCAGGCCACTTCAACGCTAGCCTCGTTGGCGCGGTGGCGGTAGCCGATTGTGCGGATCAGCGCACGGGATAAAAGGCGCTCTGGATTGCCGCCGAAATACCGTGGCGGGCTGCCGAATTCAAATATGCGACTGATTTCGCATCGAGCAATTCAACTGGCCGGCGTAGTGCTGTGGCGCAAAACCCTCGAGGGCGACCGCAGATATCTTCCGTAGACCAGACCGAAAAAGTGGGCGATGGCGTCGGCGGCCAGTTGAGAGCGAACCGTGGCGAACAGATCAAAGGCGTGGTGGGCGTTGGGAAGCTCGGCATAGCACACGGTTGGGGCGCCCACGCCGCGGAGCGCAGCGCAGAACGACTGCGCCTGCACACTCGGAATCAGCGAATCGTTCTCGCCATGCAGCACGAAAAATGGCGGCGCCGCGCTGTGCACATGCGAAATCGGCGACGCCGATTCAAACATCCCAGGCTGATCGGTGTAGCGCGCTTGCATCACGAAATGCTCCACAAACGGCAGCATCATCTCGTGCATTTTCTTGACGTCGGTCAAGTCGTAGACACCGTAAGAGGGCGCCGCCGCTTGAACGGTTGTGTCGGCATCTTCGAACCCGGGCTGCAGTCGCGGATCGTTGGCGGTGAGCGCGGCCAGCGAGGCCAGGTGCCCGCCCGCCGAGCCACCCGTGACGGCGATGAAGTCGGGATCGCCGCCGTATTCGGCGATGTTGTCGCGGACCCAGGCCAGCGCGCGCTTGACGTCGATGATGTGCGCCGGCCAGGCCTTGCCCGGGCTCTTGCTGTAATCGATGGACACGCAGATCCAGCCGTGTTCCACCAGCCGGCCCATCAGCGGGTATGCCTGAGGCCGTCTGCCATTGACAGTCCAGGCGCCACCGGGGATCTGCACGGCGACCGGCGCCCGGCTTCCGGCTTTGATGTCGGGATGGCGCCAGATGTCCAGCAGGTTGCTACGACAATCCGGGCCATAGGCGATGTCCGATGTCTGCGCCGCGTATCGGCGGTGATGACCGGTTGCCCGCAACAGGCCCCCGCGGCGGCCGCACACTGAGAAATCGCTGATCGGATGACAGGCCTCTTCCCGGTATTCGGGCCCAAAAGACTCCTGCAGCGCGGCGGTCAGAATGCGGTCGGCCCGTTGCGCCGCCCAGTTCGTCGCAACACGGCCAACCGATAGCGGGGTCACCCCGGACAGGGCATGGCCGGTGACGACGTGCGGGGGGAACTCGGCCGACAGCCATTCGGCCAGAAAACGCAGCACCCACGGCGAGCCGCGAAGAAGCAGGGAGCCGGTGCGACAGGCACCGATCGGCGCGGCGGCGAGTTGCAGTCCTTGTCGCAGTACTTCGGCGCGAGCATGCGAGTATCGCGCTCTGACATCTATGGCTACGGTCATGCCTGCCACTCCTCGTCGTTGAGCACACGCGCCGCCGCCCTCCCGAAGGCGGGCCAGCCGTCGGTAGCGTACGTGTGTGGCGCGCCTCACACTAGCGAATCACTGTTCCTGCCAACGACATTTCTTTCGGCGTTGCGCATCCCGCGATCGCGTTCAGCGCTGTTGGATACACTGACCTGCGCTTAGTGGTTTCGGGCCCCCGTAGCTCAGCTGGACAGAGCACATGACTTCTAATCTTGTGGTCGCAGGTTCGAGTCCTGCCGGGGGCACGTCTGTCGTGTCTCGGGACATCGTTGACAGGTGTCCCGAGACATGGTTTACACCGTGAGCCTGTTTTCGGGTGAGTTTCCGCATTTGACGCCGCGTGGTTGGTAGTCGCGGGTGGGGTCTAAGACGAGTTTGCGGATGAGGTGGCCGGTGTCGCGGTGCAAGACGCGGATGTCGCGGTCGTTGATCAACACGATGACGTGGGTACCGCGGCGGCGTTTGGACAAGCCGATGTGGTGGAGCTGGCTGTTGTAGCGCACGGTGATGACGCCGGCGGCGTCGATGCGGTCGTGGCGGACCCGGTAGTGCGGCGGGCTTCGGTAGCTGGTCGGGAAGGCTTTGGGTCGGGTATTAAACGCTTCTAGGGGTGTGCGCCTGGCAATGGCGCGGTGGGGCCGCACGGTGTTGTAGTAGACGGCGAATTCGTCGAGCAGCGACTGCAACTCGGCGACGGTGTGCGCGGGCGCGACGGCGGCCAGGTGCTTTTTCAGGGTTTGGTGGAAGCGCTCGATCTTGCCGCAGGTCTGGGGGTGATAGGGCCGGGAATTGATGTAATTAATGCCGAGCTCGCCCAGGGTCAGTTGTAAGGCGCTACGCCCGCCGCGCCTGGGTGTGGCGGTGAAGATGGCACCGTTATCGGTCAAGACGCCCGCCGGGGTGCCGAAACGACCGAACGTGTCGGTGAATGCCTCGACCACGTGATGGCCGCACACAGTGCGATAGGCGCGGCTGGCCAAAAGTAGGCGGGAGTGGTCGTCGAGGACGTTGAGGATTTCCACGTCGGTGTCATCGGCCAGACGCCAGTGGGTGGCATCGGCCTGCCAGAGTTCGTTGGGCTGGTCGGCTGCGAAGCGTTTCCAGGCTGATCGGGGGCGTTTGTGTGGTTGTGGGACCACGAAGCCGCGCCGCGACAGGACACGCCAGATGGTGGCTACCGCAGGCACTTTGGTGACTGCCGGGTCGCGGGTGAGGTGTTCGGCGATGGTGGCCGCACCGGCGTCGTAGCCCTGTTTGGTGAGAGATTTGCGCAGTCGGATGATTTTCTCTTCGATTGTCACGTCGATGGCGCAGGAGTTGTGGTGGGGTCGGCGTGAGCGGGCTTCATATGCTGCAGGGCCCTCAGCTTCGTAGCGTTTGACCAGTTGCTGCACCCAGTAGCGCGACATGCCATAGCCGCGGGCAACGTCGCTTTTGCTGCGGCCTTCTAGCACGACGGCAGTGATGACCAGCTGCGCCTTCGACATGGTTGACCTCCCACGCTGATGAGGTGCCAACTATGTCGCGAGACAGCTGCCAACTATGTCCTGAAACCACACACTGCCGGGGGCACGTCAGAGCGGGTTTTTTCCCGCGTTCAAGATCAGCCATCGTTTATTCATCGTTTATGGTCCGGTCCAGAAGGTCGGCCACCTCCGCGTGCACCCGGCCGCGGGCCATGTAGCGGTCCTGGGTCATAGACACGTTGGAGTGCCCGAGGTGATCGGCCCCGATCCGAGCCGACAGACCCTCGTCGTCGATCAACGTCGCCAACGTCTTACGGAATGAATGCGTCGTCACCTCGGACACGCCCAACTCGTCGCGGGCGGCACGCCACTGCTTGCCGAAGTTGTCGGGATCGCGCAGGGTGCCCGCTGTCGACGGAAAGATCACCGTTTGCTCGCCGAGGTAGGGCCGGCCGCGGCGGTCCTGTAGCGCGGCGATCGCGAACTGAGGCAACGGGATAGTCCGCTTCCGCTTCCCGGTGTCCGTCTTAGTGTCGTCGATCCTCTCCAGGCCCTTACCCGCGACCCTGACGACCTTGCCACTGACGGTCAGCGTCCCGGCGTCCTCGTTGAAATCCGACCACCGGAGCCCGAGCAGCTCCGAGCGGCGTAACCCGGTGGCGATCAACAGTGTGATCGGATCCACCAGGTCATGTTCCAGGCAGTTGTCCGATGCCCGCAGCTTGCCGAGGAGCTCGCGCAACTGGTCACCCGGAGCGCCGCAGCGCCCTTGGGCTTCGCTTTGGACTTGATCGCCTGTACATCACGAACCGGGTTCATGCCGAGCACGCTTGCCATCACGGCGAGCTGTAGCGCACCGCGGAGAACAGTGCGCGCCTGGCGAGCCATCACCGGGCCGTGCGCCGACCGCATGGAACGAACAACCGCGTCGATGCGCGGCGCCGTAGCTTCACCGACCCGCACGCCGCCCAGAAACTTGGTCAGCTTGCCCGCGGTCGTATCGGTAGGTGTCCGCCTGGAGGCGACTGCGTTGGCGCTGGCCCGGATTATGGACAACCTCCGAGCAACGTCTACTCAGCCGGCGGCGGCGAAGGTTCTCTGCGCGCTGCTGGACAAGATGCGCTCAGCCACGGCGCGTGGGAACCGCGGGCGGTTGGCGGTAGTGCGGTCGATTTCGAATGGAGACTGCTCTCAGGCCCGCCCATGAGCAGCTGGGCACTGGGGCCAGTGATTGAACCGTTGCGTGGCGACTATTCGTGATACACCTATGGGCCGGTCGCTTGCTGGAACGGGTTATTCGACGACCAGGCGCATCAGCTTCCGCTTCGGCGAGCAGGGCGCCGCTGTTCGGCCCTTGTCGGCTATGAGGATTGCGCTACCACCACCCAGCAGTGCCGACGACGTTGAGTTCGACCACGACATGGGTTATCTCAGGTGGCTAGCCGAGGCGATGTTCGACTACGGCTACGGCGGCACCGACCGTAGTCCCCAGTTACCGTGCGAGACCGTGGAGCAGCGACTGCTCGCCTCCATGTCGTGCGAGGCGGTGGCGGTGTGCCTTCGCGGTTGGAAGTCGTTCGAGGGCATGTGGGAGGCGGCATGAGCGACTGTCGGCGCGTGGTCGTCGCGGCAAGTTGGCACTGGTGCGGACGATTTGACGAATAAAGGCGGCCTCTGATGGCTGACTGGCGATTAGCAAAACAAATGGACCAGCTGCTTGTTGTTTTCTTGAGAACTACCGCGAACCCATTAGAACTAATGGCCCATCGAACTTGCGTAAGGGTCTGGCCTGGCGTCCTCAACGGCACCGCGACTATCGCGTCCTCGCCGGCCCGGCCACGGTGCGCTAGGCGCTCGTCGAGCAACTCGTCGACCTGACGACTTGACGGCTCTCCACCATAGCTCACGGATCGACCAACGCACCGCGGCCAAGAGCCGGAGTCGGAGTCGGTGATGTCGAGGTCGCGCATGATAGATGACTGTAGAAACCGCAAAGTGACGCACAAATCATCTATGCTCCCCGAGGCGCTACAACTACTCAGCGGCAATCGTTGTCGCACTACGGGACTACTCAGCAGCGATTGCTGTCTTACTACGGGTTTGGCTGGAAACCAGGGGTGTAGCTGGGTACGGGGTGCTGCTTCAGCCCGTCCGCACAGCCCGCCATGAACTGGTCGTGGTTGTCAATCGAGAAGGCACCTTGATACATGTCGAAGGCAGCTTGGCAGGCATCGGTGTTGTTCATCCCGCCCTGTATGCGGTTGACCACCAGTTCGCCGCTCGCGAGCGAGAAACCCTCCTGGTAGGAGTGCGACGAAGTGTCTGCCCCGCCACCGTTTCCACTACCTCCGCTACTAGGGGAGGACGGGGCATGTTTTACATGATTTACTACCACCGGTATCAATCCCCACCCCACCGCTATGGCCGCAATTGCGGCCAGACTCAATATCAATTGTTTGTTCCATATCAATGGCCTGTCCCCGATATAGCGCCCCCACCGCCGGGCTTGGGTTGTCGCGGGGATGTCGGCCTCGGGTGTTGCGGGGATGTCAGGAGCTGGGTTATTCCCGGAACGCACACCGCCGGCCTTTGGTGTCGCCGTGATGCCGGGGGTAAGTCTGTGCCATGCCTCGCCATCCCAATACATCTCGCCGGGCTTGCCGGTCGGGTCCGGGTACCAACCTGCGGGTGGTTGCGATGGCGGTGATGTAGTCATTTCCTGTTCCTCTCTGCGGAAGAAGTCCGGGTGTTTCGACGGGGATTAGCGCGTTCGCGGTCCCGTGGACTGTGGCGCGCGCCCCGGGCGGGCCCCGGGCGACTTGAGACGCGCTATGGCCCGATACGGGCGTGCATCTTGTGACAGTCGACGTACCGCAGCGGCATGCAGCGGACCCTACCTCCAGGTCAGCTGGGGTCATGCCGTTTCCGCGCTCACCGACGACCTAAGTGAAATTGCAGCCTACGCGGTCGCTTGGACTCTGGCGGACTTCTGGCGGGCTGTCCGTCCGGTCCCGGACTCGGGCTAACGTGTAAGACCGCCACTTTCTTCGGCATGGTGGAGGCGCCGCCGCTGACCATCGTTTATTCATCGCTTATTACCAAGAATCGACGAGAATTAATGACAACGGTCGACACAGTTGGGGCACGGAAAACCATGGCGCCACAACAGCTAGCGACAACGAACGAGGACCAGCGAAAACGCCCGGCTGGTAATCTTGTGGTCGCAGGTTCGAGTCCTGCCGGGGGCACTACTTGTCGTGTCTCGGGACATCGTTGACAGGTGTCCCGAGACATGGTTTACACCGTGAGCCTGTTTTCGGGTGAGTTTCCGCATTTGACGCCGCGTGGTTGGTAGTCGCGGGTGGGGTCTAAGACGAGTTTGCGGATGAGGTGGCCGGTGTCGCGGTGCAAGACGCGGATGTCGCGGTCGTTGATCAACACGATGACGTGGGTACCGCGGCGGCGTTTGGACAAGCCGATGTGGTGGAGCTGGCTGTTGTAGCGCACGGTGATGACGCCGGCGGCGTCGATGCGGTCGTGGCGGACCCGGTAGTGCGGCGGGCTTCGGTAGCTGGTCGGGAAGGCTTTGGGTCGGGTATTAAACGCTTCTAGGGGTGTGCGCCTGGCAATGGCGCGGTGGGGCCGCACGGTGTTGTAGTAGACGGCGAATTCGTCGAGCAGCGACTGCAACTCGGCGACGGTGTGCGCGGGCGCGACGGCGGCCAGGTGCTTTTTCAGGGTTTGGTGGAAGCGCTCGATCTTGCCGCAGGTCTGGGGGTGATAGGGCCGGGAATTGATGTAATTAATGCCGAGCTCGCCCAGGGTCAGTTGTAAGGCGCTACGCCCGCCGCGCCTGGGTGTGGCGGTGAAGATGGCACCGTTATCGGTCAAGACGCCCGCCGGGGTGCCGAAACGACCGAACGTGTCGGTGAATGCCTCGACCACGTGATGGCCGCACACAGTGCGATAGGCGCGGCTGGCCAAAAGTAGGCGGGAGTGGTCGTCGAGGACGTTGAGGATTTCCACGTCGGTGTCATCGGCCAGACGCCAGTGGGTGGCATCGGCCTGCCAGAGTTCGTTGGGCTGGTCGGCTGCGAAGCGTTTCCAGGCTGATCGGGGGCGTTTGTGTGGTTGTGGGACCACGAAGCCGCGCCGCGACAGGACACGCCAGATGGTGGCTACCGCAGGCACTTTGGTGACTGCCGGGTCGCGGGTGAGGTGTTCGGCGATGGTGGCCGCACCGGCGTCGTAGCCCTGTTTGGTGAGAGATTTGCGCAGTCGGATGATTTTCTCTTCGATTGTCACGTCGATGGCGCAGGAGTTGTGGTGGGGTCGGCGTGAGCGGGCTTCATATGCTGCAGGGCCCTCAGCTTCGTAGCGTTTGACCAGTTGCTGCACCCAGTAGCGCGACATGCCATAGCCGCGGGCAACGTCGCTTTTGCTGCGGCCTTCTAGCACGACGGCAGTGATGACCAGCTGCGCCTTCGACATGGTTGACCTCCCACGCTGATGAGGTGCCAACTATGTCGCGAGACAGCTGCCAACTATGTCCTGAAACCACACACTGCCGGGGGCACTACCTGACCAGCAAAAACGCAATTGTGTGCAAGATGTGTGCAACTCGGGGTGCTGGGGTGCATTTACCGAAAAGAAGAAACGGCCATGGCGGCTCAACCGCCCGAGTGCTCGAAATCCCCACCAGCACACGCGCATCTCCCGCATCGTGTCCACCGTCACTCCCATGGCGTAAATGCGCCCAAAGCTGTTGACTGCGGCGGAAATCCGCCAGAGTCCGGGGACCGCCAAGACACCTGTTTGGCTGACGTCAGCGTGTACCCGGGCGGTAGCGAAGGGGCCGCGGCTGATCATCGTCGAAGCCCTCACCGCTGTCCTTCTGATCTTCACCGCGTCGGCAGCTTCACCACCCCTTCACCCAGAGAGTTGCCGCCTGAGACGTAGACGTTGCCGAGGGAATCGACCCAATACCCTCACTAGCATGGAAGTCGTTCAACGGCAGCACCTGCTGGCTGGTCGAGCCGGCCGGCAGCTTCAGCACGTGGCCGAAGTCCTGGTCGCTGACATACACGGCACCGGCGGCATCCACCGCCACAACCACTGCCGGTACGAGGCCGGTGAACGGCAGCACCTGCTGGCTGGACGAACCCGCCGGCAGCTTCAGCGCCTGGGGGCCGTTGAGACGTAGATGTTGCCTGAGGCATCTACCGCCACACCGTTGGGGCCGCCGGCGAACGCCAGCACTTCCGGGCTGGCCGAACCCGCCGGCAGCTTGAGCACTCGGTTATTTTGCTCGTCGCAGACGTAGAGGGTGCCTGCGGAATCCACCGCCACACTGAACACCCCCACCAGGCCGGTGAACGGCAGCACTTCCTGGCTGGCCGAGCCGGCAGCCAGCTTTAGCACCCGACCGTCGCGGACGTTTTCGCTGACGTACACGTTGCCGGCGCCATCCACCGCCACACCGGTGGGGAAAGAAGGCCGGTGAACGGCAGCACTTCCTGGTTAGCCGGGCCTGCGAGCAGTTTCACAACGCGTGCGTTGCCTAATCGGCGACGTAGACGTTGCCCGCGGCATCCACCGCGACACCTGCGGGGTGGCTAAGGCCCGTATACGGCAGCACAACCTGAGCGCCATAAGTTGGCTGCGATGATGTCGGTGACGATACCGAGGACGGGTGTTTTTTGAGGGCGGGAATGCCGACGGCCACGGCGATTATTACGACGAGTGCTATGGCGCCGGCGATGAGCGCGATGGTGGTGCGGCGGCTGATCCCGCCGGTATGCGTCGGGATCGGGCGGCGCGATTTACGGTGGCCGCGCTGGCTCGGGGGCGTCAACTGTGTGGGCCGCTGGTCGCGGCCACGATCCTCAGCTGGCGGCTCCGCGTGCGTCGGAAATGTTCCGGACGGTGTAGGGGTACTTCGTAGCCGGGGCGCTATCCGCCGGACCACTTGAATCCGACGTTCAAGGAACCGTGTCCCGACGATTCGCCCGATCGTTTGCTCGGCGACTGGCTGCTGCGATTGTTGGGTTCTGGCGAGTCGCGGTCCAAGGAGAAACGGCGGCGGCGTATCGTCGGGGTGAAGCTCAGGTGGGTACCACTTGGATCGACGTTACCTTAGGTATTTTCCGTCATCATCGTGGCTGCGGATTGCTTTTGGCGGTAGCCCCACATTACGAGGGATAAAGCGCCTAGGGCTGGTTTTGCGGCTGCTGCAACTGCATCGGTGTTAGGAGCGCCGCTGGCTCATGCCGCAAGCGCACGATCAGCCTCAACGGGCAGCACATTCCGGTCAACGGCCAGGTCAGTTGCGTCACCACTAATCAGGGATTCACGCCGGAGGTCGGGCACGACTCGGGCGCCGCCTGGGTGGAAATAGGAAACTCTCCGTCGTGGAACCACCAACCGGCGAAGTTACGAAAGTGCAGATCAGCGATGCCAGCGGCGCAACGTACGAGTGGGATCCGACTGGGCAGTTCACCAATGGGGACGCGCAGTATCACGGCCGAGTGACCCCGCCGCGCACTCTGCCGGGTCTTACAAGATCATCAGCCGAATCCCGTTGGTCATCGTGCCCTCCCCAGCGCCGGGCGCACCGCCGCCGATCGGTGGGAGTACCCCCAATGCGTCGTTATTGCCGTTCGAGATCGACGCGACCTGCGCCTAAGACGTCAGGGGGAGCAACTGCGGCTAGTCAGCGGACTGCCCAATGGTCGTCATCGATTTGATAAAGGCCAACCTCCCGTGCCGTTGCGCCGGCCTTGATGCAGCTCATCACATTTCACCTAAGCGAAAACGCTGTGGTAGTACTGCTTTCGTTGTTGTCGCGAGCAATGTGAGTAGCCAATGGCACGGGGCGCAGACTCCCGCCTGCCGCTACGAACGGCGAATCTACGGAGGGATGCGATGTCCCAATCCGATCTGGTCTTAGTCAGCACCGACAATCACGTCGCGCTGATCACCGTCAATGACCCCGACCGGCGCAACGCCGTCACCCAGGAGATGTCCGCACAGTTGCGCGCGGCAGTAGAACGCGCCGAAGCTGATCACAGCGTGCACGCCGTCGTCGTCACCGGCGCCGGCAAAGCGTTCTGCGCGGGCGCCGACTTAAGCGCCTTGGGCGGTGCCGCCGAGCAGGGACTGCTGCGGATCTACGACGGGTTCATGGCTGTCGGCAGATGCACGCTGCCCACCATCGCCGCCGTCAACGGCCCGGCCGTTGGGGCGGGCCTGAACCTTGCGCTGGCCGCCGACGTGCGCATCGCCGGCCCAAACGCGTTGTTCGATGCCCGTTTTCAGAAGTTGGGACTGCATCCGGGCGGCGGGGCGACCTGGATGCTACAGCGCGGGGTCGGACCGCAAGTCGCCCGCGCGGCCTTGCTGTTCGGCATGCGCTTCGACGCCGAATCCGCTGTGCGGCATGGGCTGGCGCTCCGTGTGGCCGCCGACCCGGTCGCGACGGCGTTGGAACTGGCGGCCGGGCCCGCCGCCGCCCCGCGCGAGGTCGTGCTCGCGACGAAAGCCACCATGCGCGCCACGGTCAGCCCCGGAGCCGTCGACGTCGAACAGCACGAACTCGCCAAGGACACCGAACTTGGGCCGCAGGCCGCCTCGATTCGATCACCGGAGTTCGCCGCCCGACTGGCCGCCGCACAGCGCAGGTAACTGCTACGAGTTGTCATCGCCCGCTAGATGGACAATTCGCTCGGCTCGCCGCAACACCGGCGCGTCGACCATTCGACCGTCGAACGCGAAGACACCGCGTTCATCGACAGCCGCCGCGAGAACGTCTCGCGCCCAATGCACCTGGTCGGGGGATGGCGCGTATCCGGCCCGTATCACAGCCAGCTGGCTCGGGTGGATAGCCACCTTCGCATCGAAGCCCACCGCGACGGCGTCGTCGACTTCGGCGCGCAGCCCGTCAAGATCTTTGATGTCGAGGTAAACCGAGTCCAGAGCCAGCCGACCGTGCGCCTTGGCCGCCAGCAGCGACTGGGAGCGCACGTGACGGGCAACCTCGCGGTATGTCCCGTCCGGGTAACGGTTCGCCGTGCCGCCGAGTACCGCAAACAAATCCTCCGCACCCCACATCACCGCGATCGCGTTGTCAACACTCACGGTCTCATTTACCACAAGGGCGGCCAGCGGCGACTCCACCAGCACGATGACATTCAACGGCGCTAACGCGCTGACCTGTTCAGCTGCTTCACATTTCGGCAACATCACAGTGTCGTAGTGCGTCTTTTCCATCCCCTCGAGATCGAGCTGCTGGTCGGCAGTGCCGTACTGATTGATCCGCACCACAGTCCGTGTCGGATCAAGCGGGATGTCGATGAGCGCTTGGCGCGCTGCGGGTCGGTCGGCGGCGGCACAACCGTCCTCGAGGTCGAGAATGACGATATCGGCTGCGGCCGCGGCTTTTTGGTAGCGTTCCGGACGGTCCGCCGGGCAGAACAGCCAGGCCGGCCCGGGATTCTGCAAGCCCATCAGGCCCACCCGTCAGCGGTCTCCGGCGGCCGCAGTCGTACCAGGGTCTTGCGGGAGGCGGTGGCGACGACATCACCGTGCTGATTGCGACCGGTGTGCGCGAACGTCACGATGCCCTCCCCTGGTCGGCTCTTGGATTGGCGTTTCTCGGAGATGACGGTCTCGGCGTATAACGTGTCCCCGTGAAACAGCGGTTTGGGGAACGCGATATCGGAGAATCCGAGATTGCCGACGATGGTGCCCTGGGTCAGCTGCGCAACCGACAGACCTACCAGGGTCGACAGCGTGAACATCGAGTTCACCAACCGCTGATTGAACGGGGGCAGCGCGTCGGAGAACGCGGCATCCAGGTGCAGCGCTTGAGTATTCATGGTCAGCGTGGTGAACAGCACATTGTCAGCCTCGGTGATGGTCCGGCCGGGGCGATGAAGGTAGCGCACGCCGATTTCGAATTCTTCGAACCACAGCCCGCGCTGGACGACCGTCTTGGCAGGCTGCTCACCGTTCTCCTGACTCACAGCCCCACCTCTCTGGCGATCAGCATCAACTGCACTTCGCTGGTCCCCTCTCCGATCTCCAGGATCTTGCTGTCACGATAGTGTCGGGCGACGGTGAACTCGTTGATAAACCCGTAGCCGCCGTGGATCTGGGTGGCATCGCGGGCATTGTCCATCGCCGCCTCGCTGGCCACCAGCTTGGCGATCGCGGCTTGTTTTTTGAACGGCTTACCAGCCAGCATCAGCGCCGCGGCGTCGTAGTATGCGGTGCGAGCGGTGTGGGCGCGCGCCTCCATCCGCGCGATGGTGAACGCAATCGACTGGTATCGGCCGATCGGTTGACCGAACGCCTCGCGCTCGCGTGCGTACTTGACGCTCTCGTCGACGCAACCCTGGGCGGCGCCGGTGGACAGTGCGGCGATCGCGATGCGGCCCTCGTCGAGAATGCGCAGGAAGTTAGCGTAACCGCGGCCGCGTTCACCCAGCAGATTCTCCTGGGGCACCCGCACATCGTCGAAGCTCAGCGGATGAGTGTCCGAGGCCTTCCAGCCGACCTTGTCGTAAGCCGGCTCTACGGTGAATCCCGGCGTGGGCACCGGCACCAAAATCGACGAGATCTCTTTCTTGCCGTCCCGCTCACCGGTTACCGCGGTAACCGTGACCAGCGTGGTGATCTCGGTGCCGGAGTTGGTGATGAACTGCTTGGATCCGTTGATCACCCAATGGCCGTCGTCGAGCTGCGCTGTGGTCTTGGTCGCGCCCGCGTCGCTGCCACCACCGGGCTCGGTCAGACCGAACGCTCCCAAAACACGACCACTTGCCAACTGTGGCAGCCATTCTCGCTTCTGCGCATCGGTGCCGAACCGGTAGATTGGCATGGCGCCCAGCGAGACGCCGGCTTCCAACGTGATAGCCACGCTTTGGTCGACTTTGCCCAGTTCCTCCAGTGCCAGGCACAAGGCGAAGTAGTCGCCGCCCATGCCGCCCCACTCTTCGGGGAAGGGAAGACCGAACAGCCCCATGTCGGCCATCCCGGCAACCACCTCGTAGGGAAACGAGTGCTCGGCATCGTGGCGGGCAGCCACCGGCGCGACGACACTTTGGGCGAAATCACGCACCGTCTTCGCCAATTGCTGGTACTCGTCCGGAAGCGTCCCGGTGGACAGAAAGTCGGTCATGACGCGCTATCCTCTTCTTCTGGTATTGCGTTGATGTTCGCAGTGATCCGGGCCAGCGGCTGACCCACCTTGACCTGGTCGCCAACCGCGACAAGAAGATCGACTATGCCGTCAGTAGGTGCCGACAGCGCGTGTTCCATCTTCATCGCCTCGACGGTGACGACGACCGTTCCGGCTTCGACCGGGGCGCCGTGGTCCACGCTCACCGCGACGACCGCCCCGGGCATCGGGCTGGTCAATTCGGCGTCGCCGCTGTGCTCTTCGTCGGGGCGCACCGGCGCTTCTCGAACCTCCTCGAGCACCGCAACGACGCCCCCGCCGGCGAACCAGATCTTGCTGTCCGCCGCCGCCACAGTGTAGTCGCTACGCAGTCCGTCCAGCGTCACCGTCAGCCGGTGGTCGACCGAAACAGCTCGCAGCGAGAGAGATTCGCCATCCTCGATGCGAACTTTGGCGGCGTCCGGGGCGCCGGTGATATGGACATGGTCGGTGCGTTCGCCGGCCCGCAGACGAACGCTCACCGGTGCCCGGGCGCCCACGCGCCACCCCGACGGCACCTCCCACAGGTCAGCGTCCGGGCCGGGGAAAAGCCGTAACCAGTGCAGGGCCGCGGCAGCGATGAAGTGGTCGTCCGACGGCGGCGCCGCAACGAAGTTTCCGGCCCGCCGATCCAAAAGCCCGGTGTCCAGCCGACCGGCGACGACGTCGGGATCGGCCAGCAGAAAGCGGGCGAACTCGATGTTGGTGACGACGCCCAATATCGCGGTGTCCGCCAACGCCCGATCGAGGGTGCGCAGCGCGGTGGCCCGATCCGCCCCGTGGGCGACCACCTTCGCCAGCATGGGGTCGTAGTCGCTGCCGACGACCATTCCGGCGGCCAGACCCGAATCGACCCGCACCCCCGCCCCGCGGGGTTCGACCAAGGCGAGCACATCGCCACCGGTGGGCAGGAAGCCGCGCGCCGGGTCTTCGGCGTACACCCGCGCTTCGATCGCATGCCCGCGCAGCGCAACATCATCTTGACCGATGGTCAGTTTCTCCCCCGCGGCGATCCGAATCTGCCATTCGACCAGATCCCAGCCCGTCACCAACTCGGTGACCGGATGCTCGACCTGCAGCCTGGTGTTCATCTCCATGAAGAAGAACTCGTCGGGCCGGTCAGCCGACACAATGAACTCCACTGTGCCCGCGCCGGTGTAATCCACGCTTCGGGCGGTGTCGCACGCGGCGGCGCCGATCCGGGCGCGGGTAGCGGAGTCCAGCAGCGCTGACGGTGCCTCTTCGATGACCTTCTGGTGTCGGCGCTGCAGGCTGCACTCCCGCTCGCCGAGGTGGACCACATTGCCGTAGCCATCGGCCAGGATCTGTACTTCGATATGCCTGGGACGCAATACGAATCGCTCGAGGAACAAGGTATCGTCGCCAAATGCCGCAGCCGATTCCCTGCGGGCACTGACTAGTGCGGCGGGCAGGTCGGCGGCCCGCTCGACCATCCGCATACCCTTGCCACCACCGCCGGCAGACGGTTTGACCAGAACCGGGTAGCCAATCTCTTCAGCGGCCCTAATCAGTTCATCATCGGTGAGCCCGGGCCGTGCGATTCCGGGAACAACCGGCACGCCGAATGCCGACACGGTGCCTTTGGCCGCAATCTTGTCGCCCATGGTTTGGATGGCACCCAGCGGTGGACCGATGAAGGTGACACCGGCCGATGCCAGGGCCGCTGCGAAATCGGCGTTCTCCGAGAGAAATCCGTAACCCGGATGGACGGCCTGGGCTCCGGTGCGCACCGCCGCGTCGACCACCGCGGGGATGTTGAGGTAGCTGTCCCGCGCGGGCGCAGGGCCGATTTCCACCGCGAGGTCGGCCGCGGCGACGTGACGTGAGTTGGCGTCGACTTCGCTGTAGACGGCCACCGATCGGATGCCCATCGCCTTGCACGTCCGGATTACCCGGACGGCGATTTCGCCGCGGTTGGCGACCAGAACTGTATGAAAGCCCATTACGCTCACATCCGGAACACGCCGTAGGAGACCGGCTCGACGGGCGCATTCGCCACCACCGACAGCGCAAGACCGACAACCGTTCTGGTATCGGCAGGGTCGATTACACCGTCATCCCACAGCCGGGCCGTCGAATAATACGGATTTCCCTGGTGTTCGTACTGGGCGCGGATCGGGGCCTTGAAGGTGTCCTCCTCCTCGGCCGTCATCTCTCCCCGCACCGTCGCCAGTACCGACGCTGCTTGCTCCCCGCCCATCACCGAGATCCGGGCGTTGGGCCACATCCACAGGAAGCGAGGCGAATACGCCCGTCCGCACATCGAGTAGTTGCCCGCACCGTAGGACCCGCCGATCACCACGGTGAGCTTGGGCACTCGTGCGCACGCCACCGCGGTCACCATCTTGGCGCCGTGTTTGGCGATGCCGCCGGCCTCGTAGTCACGGCCCACCATGAACCCTGAGATGTTCTGCAAGAACAACAGCGGCACCATTCGCTTGTCGCACAGCTCGATGAAATGTGCGCCCTTGAGCGCGGATTCGCTGAACAGCACGCCGTTATTGGCGACGATGCCGACCGGGTGGCCGTGTATATGGGCGAATCCGGTGACCAGCGTGCTGCCGTATTCGGCTTTGAATTCTCCGAATTCGCCTCCATCGACGAGCCGGGTGACGACGTCGTGGACGTCGTAGGGAATCCGCGGGTCGACTGGGACGACATCGTAGATCTCGGTCTGTTCGGCAACCGAATCCACGCTGGGCAACACATCCCAGATGCGCGGTTCGCGCGGCCCCAGTGTCGACACGATCCGGCGGATGATGCGCAGCGCGTCACGGTCGTCGTGCGCGAGATGATCGGTGACACCGGAAATCTTGGAGTGCAGTTCTCCGCCGCCGAGATCCTCTGCGGAGACGACCTCGCCGGTGGCCGCCTTCACTAGCGGCGGTCCGCCGAGAAAGATCGTGCCCTGGTTGCGGACGATCACTGCCTCGTCACTCATCGCTGGAACGTAAGCCCCGCCTGCCGTGCACGACCCCAGCACGGCCGCGATCTGCGGAATGCCCTCCGAGCTGAGCCTGGCCTGGTTGTAGAAGATCCGGCCGAAATGCTCCCGGTCCGGAAACACCTCGTCTTGACGTGGCAGAAACGCGCCACCGGAGTCAACCAAGTAGATGCAGGGCAGCCGATTTTGCCCGGCGATCTCTTGAGCGCGCAGGTGTTTTTTGACGGTAATCGGATAGTAGGTACCGCCTTTGACCGTCGCGTCGTTGGCCACGATCACGCATTCGCGACCGGAGATCCTGCCGATGCCTGTGATGATGCCGGCTCCCGGGCATTCGTCGTCGTACATCCCGTCGGCGGCCAACGGAGCGATTTCAAGGAATGGACTGCCGGGATCGAGCAAACCGTCAACTCGGTCACGCGGCAATAGTTTGCCGCGGCCGACATGGCGGGCACGGGCACGTTCGGGGCCACCCAGCGCTGCCGCGGTCAGTTTGTCGCGTAGCTGCCAGACGAGAGCGCGATGCGCGTCGCGGTTGTCCGCCGGAGAAGTCATCGGGTGCACGCCAATTTCGGTTAATGATCACTAACTCGTGCTATGTTAGTGGGGATTAACCGAAGTGTCCAGGGAGGCCGTGATGGCGGTGTCTGCGCCGGCCGATAGCAGGGGCCAAACCGAGGCGTCGAATCGCCGCAGTCGACGAAAGTCGGACCGGCGCCTGCAGCTGCTCGCGGCAGCTGAGCGACTGTTCGCCGAACGCGGATTTCTAGCGGTGCGGCTAGAAGACATCGGCGCCGCCGCTGGCGTAAGCGGACCAGCGATCTATCGGCACTTCCCCAACAAGGAGTCGCTGTTGGTCGAGTTATTGGTCGGTATCAGCACCCGCTTGCTGGCCGGCGCACGAGATGTCCGATCACACAAGACCGACGCCGCCGAGGCGCTGGACGGCTTGATCGACTTCCACCTCGACTTCGCGCTGGGTGAACCGGATCTCATCCGGATTCAGGACCGCGACCTTGGCCATCTACCGGCCGCCGCGCAGCGCCAGGTGCGCCGGGCCCAACGCCAGTACGTGGAGGTTTGGGTCGGTGTACTGCGTGAACTCGAGCCCGCGCTCGCCGAGGGAGACGCCCGGCTGATGGCACACGCCGTGTTCGGTCTGCTCAATTCAACTCCGCACAGCCTCAAGCCCGCCGACGGCAGGGCGATGCGATCGCGGGCGGTGATGCGGGCGATGACACTGGCCGCATTGACCGTCGACGCGTCGCATCAGTGATGCGCTTGCTCGATTCGAGCCATCCCCTCTCCAGCCATCAGTATTCTCGGCGTCAACCTACGGTGGCGAGAGGACTTCGGTGATTCCCGACTACGACGTGATTGTGATCGGATCGGGTTTCGGCGGCTCGGTTACCGCCCTTCGCCTGAGCGAGAAAGGATATCGCGTCGGCGTGCTCGAACAGGGGGCGCGCTGGCGGCCGCAGGACTACCCTCTCGGTAGTCTGCCTATGCGAAAGACCGTGTGGCAGCCGCATTTCGGCTGCTTTGGCCCACAGCGAACTACCGTCATGAAGAACGTCGTTATCCAATCGGCTGTCGGTGTGGGTGGCGGTTCATTGATTTACGGCAACGTCCTCTACGAACCCACCGACAAGTTCTACAACGATCCGCAATGGTCCTCGATCACGGACTGGAAGGCCGAATTAGCGCCCTACTACGACCAAGCCAGGCGGATGCTCGGCGTCGCGACGAATCCGAGGTTGACCCCCGCGGATGCCGTGTTCAAGTCCATCGCAGACGATTTGGGCATTGCCGACACTTTCCACCCGACCCAAGTGGGCGTGTTCTTCGGTGAGCCCGGCAAGCTGGCGCCCGACCCGTACTTCGGTGGCATCGGACCAGACCGGGCCGGCTGCGTCTTCTGTGGGCGCTGTATAAACGGATGCGCGCATGATGCCAAGAACACCCTCGAACGAAATTACTTATATCTCGCGGAAAAGGCGGGCGCGCAGGTTCACCCGATGACAACCGTTGTCGACGTTCGTGAGTCGCCTTCCGGCGGGTACCAGGTTGAAACCGTCCACACTGGACGGCGGGTTCTCAAGCGGCAGCGGACCACCTGGAGCGCCGATCAGGTGGTGTTCTCCGCCGCCGCGCTCGGGACACAAGACCTGCTCCATCGACTGCGGGCTAGCGGATCATTACCCCGGATCTCGGCACGGTTGGGTGAGCTGGCGCGGACCAACTCCGAGGTTAGCCTCATCGCAACCTCGCGAACCCACACGGATCTCGACCAAGGTGTGGCCGGGACGTCGTCGATCCACCCCGATGCCAACACGCATATTGAAGCTTTCCGCATCGGCAAGGGCAGCGACTGGGGATTCCTGTTCGCCACCAGCCTCGTCGACGGTGACCGACACCGTCTCGCCCGATGGATGTTGACGAATCTGCGTCACCCGGCGGCATTCGCCCGCGCGTTCAATGTGCGGAGAGCATCCGAGAGGTCACTAGCCCTACTTGTCATGCAGGATTGCGACAATTCGCTTACGACCTACCTCAAGCGCGGCCTGTTCGGCGCGAAGATGACCTCCCGGCAGGGAGTCGGCGCGCCCCCTCCGAACTGGATTCCGGCGGCGAATGACGTCGCCCGACGGGCTGCTGCGAAGCTCGATGGCGACCCCCGCGGCTATTACCTCGACATTCTCAACCGTCCAACCACCTACCATTTCATCGGCGGTTGCCCCATCGGAGATTCACCGGCTACCGGCGTTGTTGACCCTTACCAGCGGCTCTACGGCTATCCCGGCCTGCACGTCATCGATGGTTCAACGATCGCGGCCAACCTCGGCGTCAACCCGGCTCTCACCATCACCGCGCAGTCGGAACGGGCCGTCGCGCTGTGGCCCAATAAGGGCGAACGCGACCCTCGTCCCCCGGTCGGCGCCGCCTACCAGCGACTCTCGCCGGTCGCCCCGCGTACTCCGATCGTGCCGGCAAACGCACCGGCGGCGCTTCGCCTATCCGTGAGCTGACTCATATCTGTCGCATGTTGTGCGATTGCTTAGCGTTCACCCGGAGTCGCGGCGGCGGACGTTGTGCTTTAGGTAATCTGCAGCCATGAGGTGCGCATGAGAGATCCGCGCCGGCCCGAGCAGACCCGGACAGCTCAACAAGGGACCGACCAAACCCAACAATCGCGTGAGCCTTCTTCGCGATACGCCGATCCGGCTTACAGCAGCCAGTCGTTCTATCCGCCCGCTTATTACCCCGGCCATTCGCCCAACTCCAACGCGACCGACCGGACCGACAAGCTGCCGCAGTACTGGCTGCACGGCCAGCCTCCGCCGGATCAGCTACCACCAGAACCCGCACCCGGGCGACCGAAAGCACCCCGCTGGTTGTGGATCGTGGCCGCCGCGGCGGTGCTGCTGGTTGCGGCACTGGTCATCGCCCTGGTGATCGCCAATGGCACCGCCCGCAACCAAACCGCGGTCCCTCCACTGCCGGCGATGCCCGACTCGTCCAACCCGTCGTCGACGCCATCGACCGCGCCGTCACCTTCGGCCACCACGTCGGAGCCGAGCAGCGCCGAATCCAGCCCGCCCAACGCGAGCGCCATGCAGACCGTGGTCTACGAGGTCGCCGGCGAAGGCCGCGCGATCAGCATCACCTATGTCGACAACGACGGCATGATGCAGACCGAATTCAACGTCGGGTTGCCCTGGAGCAAGCAGGTCAGCCTGCCGGCGTCGGGCAGCGCCAAAGCCAACGTCACAATTGTCAACATCGGTCACGACGTGACGTGCACGCTGACCGTGGATGGAGTTGAGGTCAACCAACGCACCGGCGTTGGCCTGACCGTGTGCAACGGGGCGAGCTGAGGCTCACACCGCCTCGGCGACGGGGCTTCGGCGCGGTGCGCGGACCATCAGCATGCCCAGCAGCCCGGCACCCATCACCAGACACAGCCCGCCCATGCCGGCGCGAACCGCGCCGAACATTTCGACGAACGCCGAGAAGAGCCACGGCGCCAGGAACGACACCGCGCGTCCAGTCATGGTGTACAGGCCGAATGCCACGCCTTCCTTACCGTGTCCCGACATCCGCAGCAGCAAGGTCCGCGCTGACGACAATGTTGGCCCGATAAACAGGCACAACAGCAGTCCGAAGAGCCAGAACGAGCGGGGACCGGATACCGCCATCAAGGTAAGCCCGACTGCGATGATGCTGGCCAGCGATCCTACGATCACCGGCTTGGATCCGATGCGGTCGTCTATCAACCCGCCGAGTAGAGCGCCCACCGCCGCGACCACACTCGCGGCCACGCCGAATATCAGCACAGCAGCCGGTGAGATCCCGTACGCGTTGACACCGAGCACACCGCCGAAGGTGAACACGCCTGTCAGCCCGTCCCGAAACAACGCGCTGGACAGCAGGAAATAGACCAGGTTGCGATCGCGGTGCCATTCGGCCGCCAAATCCGACCGCAGCTGGCGGTAGCCGGCCAGCACGCCCCGTGCCGGTCGGATGGCCTCGACGGAGGAAGGCAGCCGGTGGGCGGTCAGCACCAGCGGTAGTGCAAAGGCGGCGAACCACCCGGCGGCAAGCAGCATCGCCAACCGTACGTTCATGCCGTCGCCGGCGGACAGGTGCAGCAACCCGCGGGTGGCGCCCTTGCCGGCGATGAAGCCGAAATAGACCACCAGCAGCAGCATGACGCTACCGACGTATCCCGCCGCCAACCCGAATCCGGAGAGCCGACCAGAGTTCTCCGCGGTCGACAACTGACGCAGCATCGCGTTGTACGGAACGGTGGCCAGATCGCAGGACGCGGCGGCAGCCCCAAGCAGCGCCAATCCCAACCAGAAAAACTCCGGTTGCTCGCGGGTCAGGCTCATTGCGCTCACCAGCGCCACGGTCAGGCCGGTCAGCGCGGTCAGCGACATACGCCGCCGATGCGGATCCTCCACCCACACACCAATGAGCGGCGCCAGTAGCGCAATGGTCAGCCCGGCGAGGCCCAGTGCGCGACCAAGCCAACTCGCCGGTGGGACACCGCCCGGCAAGCCTCTACCGACGGTGCCGGTCAGGTAGACCGAGAACACAAAGGTCACCACGATCGCGTTCAGGCCGGCAGAGCCGGTATCCCATAACGCCCACGTCAGCACCCGGGACCGCTCGGATCGGCCCCCGTTACTGATCGAATCGAGCATGATCCGCAGCCCTGAGCCATTCCGGTGAAACAAGCTGCGACCTCAGGGCTTGGCGGCTCATGCTATTCCTCCTTTAGGGCGGACTCTATGCGCTCTCGCGCATCAGACCGCTAGCCGCCCCCCTACGATTTGTCGCTTCCCGCCGCTAACGACGAACCGACAGATGTACGTTGACCGCATCAAGCCCTGTATCACGAGGCAAGGTTGTAAGTAAGGCAACGACTCTGGAGATCCCATGACGCTGTCAGCCTCCAACCTCACCAGCGGGCGCTACCCGACCGGCGCGATGCTGATGGCCGCGGCGATGGCGGCCACCGGTCTCTCCGACTTCGGCCCCGGAGACTTCCGCGAAGGGCTGGATGTGCTGCTGGACAGCTTCGAGCGTGACGCCGACCTGGACCCGTCGACCGATGAGCTTGTTATCAGGATCCTTCGACGACGGCTGATCAACCGTTTGGAGGTCGAGCAGTGGTACGGCGATCATCCCGAGCTCGAAAACCTCTCAATTCGGGGCCCGGTGGACATCACCGCGTTGCCACGGACTGGCACCACTGCGTTGGCCAACATGATGTCACTGGACCCACAGTTCCGCTGCCTTCGTGGCTGGGAGCAGGTTAAGCCCTGTCCACCGCCGGTGTTGGGCCAGGAAGCAGAGGACCCGCGCCGGCTGCAGTTCGCCGACCATATTGACCGACGGGGGCCAAAGGCCAACGCTCTGCACCTAACTGAGCTGGAAGCCACCAGGGAAGACACCGAGTTGCTCGGGATGGCGTGTCATGATCAGGGTTACACCTGGCCGGTCTACACCTACCACGCGTGGTGGCGCGGCGCTGACCTCACAGCCACCTATTACTACCACCGCCACGTGGTGAGACTCCTGCAATCGCGGCGTCCGCCGGACCTTTGGCTGTTCAAGGCGCCGCACCACATGTTCCATTTGGAGGCGATCGTCAACGCCTATCCCGATATGCGGTTCATCATGACGCATCGCGATCCGGCCAAAGTCGTACCGTCTTATGCCAGTATGCAAAGCACGATCTTCCCGGCCCCCGGCGGTCAGCGCGACATGCACCGGTTGGGCCGAGAAGTTTGTGAGCATCTGCGTGTCGGTATGCGCAATGCGATTACTGCGCGGAAACGCCTGGGCGAGAACCGCTTTCTCGACATACAGCACCACGAGCTGGTGCATCAACCGGTCGAAACACTGCGCCGCGTGTATGACTTCCTGGGTGTGCCGTGGCATGCCGACGTTCAACGGTCGGTCCTGGTCTGGCAACAAGGCAACAAACCCGGCGCGTACGGGCCGCACCATTACACTGCTGAACAGTTTGGCCTCAGTGCAACGCAGATCCGCAATGACTACGACTTCTACATCGAGCGGTTCGACGTCAAGAGCGAATCTTGAACCGCCGGGACGAACTTCCTCACAGGTGTCGGGTAGATGACGCGGCGTCTTGGCGGGAGGCGGAGCGCTACGCGTTGTGCAAGCGACTTTTTGTCGGTCAAAATGTCTCGATGGAAATTGCCTGTGGGCCGGACTCCGCTGCGGTTGCTGCCGGGCAGCTCGTTTCCGGGGTCGGCTTGCACGACCCTTACGGACTGCTGCGAACGTGCCCTGACAGGCTGGCATTGAGTAGCGGCACACGGCCGGTCGGCTCGTTGGCGCTGTCCGGTTATCGCGACACCGCGTTTGTCCCCCGGGGCCCGTGGCGCGAACCCGGCAGCCAGGAACGACGGCTGCTGTTTGCCGCTGAGTCCCCCGCCAGCATCGGTTCGCATATCACCTTGGTACGGGTACCAGATGACGTGATGGCGCACTTCGCCGCGTTGCGGGACCAGGTTCAGAGCTGTAGTTCGGCAGACGAACTGCGCGCGTGGCTGGACCGGCACCCATTTAGCACCGGCTGTGACGCCATGCTGGAGTTTTTCCGGATATACCTCAGATCGGAGTACCAGCTGATGGAAGGCGGGGGCATCGTGTGCCGGGACGCCGGCTTGCCCACGACCACGACCAATGACACCGGCAAATATATTGGGCTGCACGTGGACAGCTGGTACCGCGCGAAACTATACGAGCGCGCGAATGCGCCGAACCGAATCTCCATCAATCTCGGGCTAAAAGCGCGCTTCTTCCTCTATATCAACTTGCCGCTTGCCACCGTTGCCTCGCTGGCGGTTGAGCAGTCCCCACCTGACAGTCGGAGTCCCGAGAACCACGATGGGCTGCACCGCAGGTTCATGTCACACTTCGGGTCGTATCCGGTCGTGCGGATGCGCCTTGATCCAGGCGAAGTACACGCGATAGTCGGGCTGGCGTTGGTCCAGAACAGACAGGGATTGCTGCTAACCAAGATAGGGAGGGCTGCCGACTGTGCTGGCGTGCTAATGCAACTGAAATTTGCCTGCATGTTTCGAAACCTGAACCGGCTCTCGAGGAGAGTGACGTGCCGAATATACATACGGCGGCAGCATCTTTCGAACAGTAGGGGCTGCAGATCCCTATCTCAAACGATGGCGCGGAGCTGTGCCATGGCGTCGTCAAGCGCAACGAGG